>CAVOYX010000005.1:55000-888227 GCA_963700795.1 uncultured Alphaproteobacteria bacterium
TCAGCTGGCGGCACGCGCACAACGCCCTGGCGCGGGCTCGTCCAGGAAAGAAAGAGAAACGAAGACGGCGGCATCCCGCAAGATCGGCCTGACTGGCCGTTATGTTCCAAGAGATCCGATAAGAGGGCCGAACCAAGATCGTATCTCCTGAAGGATCATCCTTAGAAAGGAGGTGATCCAGCCGCAGGTTCCCCTACGGCTACCTTGTTACGACTTCACCCCAGTCGCTGACCCTACCGTGGTCGCCTGCCTCCTTGCGGTTAGCGAGACGCCTTCGGGTAAAACCAACTCCCATGGTGTGACGGGCGGTGTGTACAAGGCCCGGGAACGTATTCACCGTGGCGTGCTGATCCACGATTACTAGCGATTCCAACTTCATGCACTCGAGTTGCAGAGTACAATCCGAACTGAGACGGCTTTTTGAGATTTGCTCGGCGTCGCCCCTTCGCGTCCCATTGTCACCGCCATTGTAGCACGTGTGTAGCCCAGCCTGTAAGGGCCATGAGGACTTGACGTCATCCCCACCTTCCTCGCGGCTTATCACCGGCAGTCCCCCTAGAGTGCCCAACTGAATGATGGCAACTAAGGGCGAGGGTTGCGCTCGTTGCGGGACTTAACCCAACATCTCACGACACGAGCTGACGACAGCCATGCAGCACCTGTGTCCCCGGCTCCGAAGAGAAGAAAGCATCTCTGCTATCCGTCCAGGGCATGTCAAAGGCTGGTAAGGTTCTGCGCGTTGCTTCGAATTAAACCACATGCTCCACCGCTTGTGCGGGCCCCCGTCAATTCCTTTGAGTTTTAATCTTGCGACCGTACTCCCCAGGCGGAATGCTTAATGCGTTAGCTGCGCCACTAAGCAGCAAGCTGCCTAACGGCTAGCATCCATCGTTTACGGCGTGGACTACCAGGGTATCTAATCCTGTTTGCTCCCCACGCTTTCGCACCTCAGCGTCAGTACCGGGCCAGTGAGCCGCCTTCGCCACTGGTGTTCTTGCGAATATCTACGAATTTCACCTCTACACTCGCAGTTCCACTCACCTCTCCCGGACTCAAGATCTCCAGTATCAAAGGCAGTTCCGAGAGTTGAGCCTTGGGATTTCACCCCTGACTTAAAGATCCGCCTACGTGCGCTTTACGCCCAGTGATTCCGAACAACGCTAGCCCCCTTCGTATTACCGCGGCTGCTGGCACGAAGTTAGCCGGGGCTTCTTCTCCAGGTACCGTCATTATCTTCCCTGGCAAAAGAGCTTTACAACCCTAGGGCCTTCATCACTCACGCGGCATGGCTGGATCAGGCTTGCGCCCATTGTCCAATATTCCCCACTGCTGCCTCCCGTAGGAGTTTGGGCCGTGTCTCAGTCCCAGTGTGGCTGATCATCCTCTCAGACCAGCTACCGATCGTCGCCTTGGTGAGCCATTACCTCACCAACTAGCTAATCGGACGCGGGCCAATCCTTCGGCGATAAATCTTTCCCCTCTCGGACTTATCCGGTATTAGCTCAAGTTTCCCTGAGTTATTCCGAACCAAAGGGCATGTTCCCACGCGTTACTCACCCGTCTGCCACTCCGTATTGCTACGGCGTTCGACTTGCATGTGTTAGGCCTGCCGCCAGCGTTCGTTCTGAGCCAGGATCAAACTCTCAAGTTGTAGATGAGATTTGATCCTGACTGGTCACTGTAACCTCAGATGAGGTCTCTTGACGAGTCCCAAGCACACCTTCCAACGTCTCACGACGCCAGAACGATGGTGTACTTGAAAACGTGACCGTCAGCGTCTCTTTCGACAGTCAGCCCGAAATTGCTCATGCTGGCGGTCCGCAAGGACATCCGCCGTCCACGTTTCTCTTTCTTCCGATTCAATTGTCAAACAGCGACGACCAGTCTCACTAAACGCAGCGTAGTGGTCCGGATCGACCTGCTATACTAGCAAGACTACCGGCTCTTGTACACCCGAGAAGCTCGAGAAGGCCGAAGAAGCGGCACACACACTGGCGTGCCGCGTTCGGTGGGCGGTATATAGGTGAACCCCGGAGCCCCTGTCAACAACCAAATTCAAAAAAAGTTCATGATGTTCATTTTCCCGAAAACGCCATATTTTCAGCCAATTGCTGAGGTGAAAGCACATTGGTGCCGCCGAAACCGGGCTTCGGTCCGTATTTTCTTTGTGCACCGCATCATTTTGGCACACCTTTCTGGCCTCCACTGCAAGTAATCAGGCTGCAGGTCACACAATTGTAGCTTTGGGATCCCTGGAGCGAGTTTCCCCCATTCCACCGCTGCTGCCGGATGCTGCAATCAGGACCATCCTGCTGGACTTGCTGGCTGGCCAATTGACTGAAATGCCCGCCGCGCCCATGTTCTGGCGGCAAAACGAGATTGAATCGCGCGCCAAGGCGCCAAATCCGCCGGTTGGACCGGATATGCTGGAAGGGACACGTGGCAGAGAATAGCCGGCCACCCACGACAACACGTTGGTCAGTATCCGACCGCCGGCTCGACAAGAGCGGCGGCGAGGTCGATCTCGGCGTCGAGCCTGCCATTGAGGCTGACGGCGAATTGCACACTGAATTTGACCGGCGCAAAATCTCGACCCGCTGGCTGGCGGGCACCATCCTGACCGGCTTTGCCGGCGCCATGTTGATCGGCTCAGCGGTCTATGCAGCTCTCAATGAGCGCACTCATGTCGAGGACGCTCCCATATATGTGCCGCGCGAACAACCAACGGCTGACCCCGACACGCTGGTCAATCCGCAAAAGGGCGACAGGCTTGTCCGGCCGGTTGATATCGTCGCTGCACGCCAGACATTCACAACGCCGACGATTGTAAGCGTCGGCGATCGCGAAATTGTCCGGCATCGTACTTTCACGCGCGTTGCAACCACATTAGCTCTGGCGCCATCTGGATTGGCATCTGAAGTACCGCCGTTCAATCCGATGAAATTACTCGCCAGTACACCATCGCGCGGAGAAGCCCCGCCGGATATTGATTCCGAGCGCGCCGATGCCGATGTCAGTTTTGTCACGCACGATCTGGCAAAATTAAAAGCAATCCCATCAGAACCGGCTTTGTCGATCGAAGAAATTCAGGCGCAAATACGGGAACTTCTTCGCAGCGACCTGCTTGATCCCGACAAGAAGCCTCTGCCAATTCCACCGCAACTCATGCTCATACGCACCAGTCGCGCTGCAACGGGAAATCCGGAAGCATTGCCTTACGCTACAATCGGCGATTCAAAACTTCCTTCGCCTTTCAGCAAGATCAGCGTTCGTATGATTCCCGAGAATGTAACGGTGAAGGGCAAGACACCGTCGCCGGCAAGCCAGCGTGATGGTGACGAAAAGCTGGTTGTCATAACCAAGAATCAGAACTTGCGCGTGCTGTTACGCGATGAAGGCGCAAGTGCCAATCATATCGACAAGATTGTGCGCTCGCTGAACTCGGCGCGGCGCGGACGACCGGTGCGCGAAGGGCAAAAACTGAAATTGTTGTTCAGCGATGTGGATGGCGACAACAAGGTCGATATTGCCAGAGTATCCGTCTACTCCGATGAAGCGCTCGAAACTTCCATCGCCATTGCTGATTCAGGCGAGTTCCTGCAGGTCGAAGCGCTTGAGGGTGAAGCATCCCAGAACATTGCCCGCCCAGCACGGGCCAACGGGTCGATGCGTCTATACAACAGCTTCTACGAAACCGCCTTGAAACACAGGATTCCGCGCGAAGTAATTGACGATCTTGTCAGCGTTTTTGCCAACGAGATCGATTTTAATCGCGCCGTGGCAGGCGGTGACTCGTTCGAAGTTTTCTATCGCATGAGTGAAATGAAGGACGCCGGACCTGAAATATTGTACGCGTCCATAATCACCCGCAATGAATCCCGCCGCTTTTATCGCGCTCCTCCCGGACCCGATGGCCATATCGGTTTTTATGATGAGAACGGCCGCTCAAGTCAGAAATTCCTCATCAGAAAGCCGGTCGCAGCAGGCGAGCAAAGATCGGGCTTCGGTTGGCGGCGCCATCCAATTCTGCGATATGCCCGCATGCACACCGGCGTCGATTGGGCGACCAAGACAGGAACGCCAATCGTTGCGGCCGGTAATGGTACTATTATCAAGGCCAAGCGTGAATCCGGATATGGCAATCGGATAGAGCTCCAGCACGCCAACGGTTATGTAACCACCTACAGCCATATGGTCGGTTATGCGAAAGGCATGCGCGAAGGCGTAAAAGTTCGCCAGGGACAAGTCATCGGCTACGTCGGCTCTACCGGCCTGTCGACCGGCGCGCATCTGCATTACGAAGTGATCGTCAACGGCAGCTATGTTGATCCGCTGCGCATTCGACTGGCACGCTCGCGCAATCTGACCAACAGGCAAATGGCAGCGTTTCGCAGGGAACGTGATCGCATTGACGGCCTGATTGCCAAAGCACCTCTGGCGCGCGTTGCTGCGCGCGATACATCCAACTAGATCGGCTTATGTTTTAATTGGACCGGTGAACGGAACTTGATTTTCGTTTCGACGCGTCCACGTCTTGCGGCGCGGCTTTCACTTCGGTTGAAACGGAACAACGACCGGCATCATAACTCATTAAATCCCAGCATGGATATCAGATCGGATGCGTGTGCGCCTTCCGCGCGCCATTGGCGAATGGGCTTGGCCATGGCGCTCTTGGCAAGCTTTTTCCCGTCCTGGTCCAAAATCAACGGGTGATGCCGATAGACTGGAGCGGGCAGCTTCAGCAAGCATTGCAAGACCCTGTGTACGGCTGTGGCCGCGTAGAGGTCCACTCCGCGGATAACATCGGTAACACCCTGCAAGGCATCATCGACAACAACCGCAACATGATAGCTGGTTCCAATGTCCCTGCGGGCCAGCAC
Source organism: uncultured Alphaproteobacteria bacterium (assembly GCA_963700795.1). Lineage (GTDB taxonomy): Bacteria > Pseudomonadota > Alphaproteobacteria > Rhizobiales > Beijerinckiaceae > Terripilifer. Next base: position 59,881 of record CAVOYX010000005.1, read on the forward strand.
GATGTCGCCCCAGGGTGTAATTTCTGCCGGTATATTTTTCGCATGGCCAGCTGCGTCAACTTCGCTCCACGCCACATCCGGCGGGGTCAGATCTCGTACCCTGAACATATCAAGCCGCAAGGCGAAGTCTTTTCCACCCGGACAGGTGTCGCCAACACCATCAGCGCGATTGCCCCTGCATGTCCCGGGATAGAGTGGGGAACCGTCCGGATCAGCCGGCCATGCAGAATTGTCGCCGATCGCGGCGCGGATATCACCGCGTGAGCAAGTGCAGCGGTACAACAGGCCTTGGGCCGCAAGCTGCTGCAAGGCATCTGCATATTCCTGTACGTGCCTGGATTGCCTGCGTACCGGTTCTTCCCAGGATAAGCCAAGCCAGTGCAAGTCTTCATATATCGCATCGACAAATTCTTGTTTGCTGCGCGCAATGTCGATATCTTCAATCCGCAAAAGAAAGCGCCCGGCATGACGTTGGGCAAACTCAAAATTTTTCAAAGCCGAATATGCGTGCCCAAGATGGAGATATCCATTTGGCGAAGGTGCGAAGCGGACAACGGGAATTCCGGAATGACTGGGCATGTATCTTGGAAGTGTTTGGGAGCAACGAGCCCAACATATACCACACAGCCCGACAATAGCGCTTCATTTCTTGCCGGGTATCATTCGTGCTGGCGCTTGGTCACAGGATGATAAAGCAACCCGCCACAAGTAAGCCACTGCTGATTTCGCCCGGCTTCAAGATTGTCGACGACGCGTCCCTGCATCACGCGGTTCAGCAATTGCGCGAAGCAGACCCCGAGTGCATTTCCCTGATGCTTGAGACGGCAGGCCCGCCACCCTTGCGCAAACGCGATGGAGGCCTTGATGGTCTCATCCGCATCATCATTTCGCAACAGGTATCGACGGCGAGCGCAGATGCCATTGCCCGGCGATTTACCGAGCGCTACACCAACACGCCGCCCCAATCGCTTTTGATGGCTGCCGACAGTGAGTTGCAATCTTGCGGATTGTCGCTTCCCAAGATCCGTACTATCCGGCATCTGTGCGCGGCAGTCAGCGAAGGCCGGCTGGATTTCGAGGCGCTACCCGATCTCGATCTTGTGGCCGCACGGCAAGCACTGGTTGCGATCAAAGGCATCGGCCCATGGACTGCAGATGTCTATTTCTTGTTCTGCATGGGCCATCCCGACGTCTGGCCGGCCGGCGATCTGGCGTTGCAGGAAGGTGTCCGGCTGGCGCTTGGTCTGCGCAAGCGGCCCGACGCGGCCCGGCTCGAGAAACTTTCAAAACGCTGGCGGCCTTGGCGCGCTGTCGCAGCACGCATTATATGGGCTTATTATGGGGCGGAACGGATTCGGCGTATGCAAGACACCCGCTCTGTATCGAAGCCGTCAAAATCCGGAAAAAACAAGAGAGCGTGAAAGCAAGATTACATGGCGCAGACACTGGACGGCCCAAGGATCGAACCACTTTCGGGACAAGCGCGGCAACTGATTGTCATTCTGCATGGCTTTGGCGCGGATGGAAACGACCTCATTGAGATCGGCCGCCAGTGGCAACCCATCTTTCCCGATGCAGCCTTTGTAGCACCACATGGTCACGAACCCTGTTCGATGGCGCCGGGCATGCGTCAATGGTACAATTTGACTGACAGAAGCCTGCAAGAACGATGGGCCGGCGCTGCTGCAGCGCGGACTGTTGTCGATTCATTTCTGGATTCTGGAACTGGCAAAGCTCGGGTTGTCGGATGCTGACATGGCCATTGCCGGATTCAGTCAGGGCGCAATGATGGCGTTGCATGTGGGATTGCGCAGGCGGATTTCGCCTGCTGCAATTCTCGCCTATTCCGGCATGCTTGTAGGTCCGGAATATATTTCCGAAGCAACGGCGCGCAATGCTGCGGGAGATCCGCCGCCAATCCTATTGGTGCACGGCAGCCGCGACGACGTCGTTCCCGCGCAGTCCCTGTTTACATCGGCGCAGCAACTTGCCGAGGCCAGCATACCTTCCCAATGGCATCTGGCCATGGGCCTGGGTCATGGTATCGATCAGGAGGGCATCCGCCACGGTGCGTGTTTTCTGGCGCAAAGTTTCAACATGCGCACCCCGCAATTTCAGCGAAGATAAGCAGCCAAAGCTGGGCATCACCATCTGCCTTTGGCTTCCCGTTTGCCCGTCAGACTATCTGCCGTTTTCCTCTTGCCCGGTTCTTGACGACGCCATGCCCGGTTCAAACTGCGGCAACATTCTGCGTGCTGCCCTGCGTGCAATAACCGGCCGGTACAATTGCTTGGTCGCCTCGACAACATGTACACCTGCTCCCGGCAGCGAGAGCTTGCAGCCGACACGCTCGAAAACGGGGGCAGCGCGCAACCAGGATGCCCGGGCAAAGGGGGGCACGTAAAGCGCTTCGTCCCAATAGATGGGCGAAAAATTCGTCTCGCGCATCAGGTCGCGCAGCTGACCCCGGGAATATGGCCGCCCCTGGCCGAATGGCGTCGTGTCGGCGCGGGACCACAGCCCGCCGCGGCTTGGTGCAATCAACATGAGTTGCCCGCCCGGCGTCAGCACCCGCCAAAGTTCTTCCAGCATTTCCGCAGGCGTGTCGGATACTTCCAGGGCATGCACCACCAGCACGCGATCAATTGAACTATCGGGCAATGGCAGCATGGCCGGATCGACCAGCGCCGACGAGGTTATCCCCTCACCCGGCCAGTTCACCACCCCCTGCGCGGCCGGCATGAAGGCTAGCGTTCGCACGGCATTCTCGCGGACAAGGTCGAGATAGGGAATTGCAAATCCAATGCCGGCAATCGACATGCCGGCATTCTTCGACCATCGCCTGGCAATCACTTCGCCGACAAAGCGCTGGGCCACTTTGCCAAGCGGAGAGGCATAAAATGTTCTGAGATCCACGACATCAAGGGCCATCGCTGGAATCTGGCATTCCATTGCACGTGTTGCAATGCCCCACATGCAATGGCTTGCGACGCGGGTTTGACCATGCAGGTTGCTGCGACTAGAAAAAGCCAACCGTTTTCACAAGGGGAGTTGCCCGTGTCAGCCCAAATTCATCAATTCATGTGTCTGGAAGACAATTTCGGCGTATTGATCCACGACCCTGCGACCGGCGCGACCGCATCCATGGATGCTCCCGAGGCAGGGCCCGTATTGGCCGCGCTGCAACAAACCGGCTGGAATCTGACCGATATTCTGGTCACGCACCATCACAATGACCACATCGGCGGCATCCCCGGGGTCAAGGCACAATTCCCCAAGGCGCGAATAGTTGGCCCGGCCAGGGACAAGGACCGCGTACCCGGCGCAGATATTTACGTTGCAGATGGCGAGCGCATAAACGTAGGTGGTTTGCATGCCCGCGTGTTCGAAACCCCGGGGCATACGAACGGTCACATCGTTTATTTTTTCGAGGAAGACAAAATGCTTTTTGCGGGCGACACCCTGTTCGCCCTTGGATGCGGCCGCGCGTTCGAGCAACCTCCAGCGGTATTGCATGCCTCGCTGCAAAAGCTTGTAGGACTACCGGGAGACACAAAAATTTTCTGCGGTCACGAATACACGCTGTCTAATGGCCGGTTCGCATTGAAGGTTGATCCGGACAATGCAGCCTTGAAAAAGCGAATGGCGGAAATCGAGGCGTTACGCGCCGACAACAAGCCGACATTGCCGACAACGATGGCAGTGGAATTGCAGACCAACCCGTTTCTGCGCGCAAGCGATGCAGCTATCCAGGCACAGCTCGGGATGAGCGGCGCCAGTCCTGCAGACGTTTTCACCGAATTGCGCGAGCGCAAGAACAAGGGTTGAGCGCCTGCACCTGTAACAACGCACTGAACCTGCCCGGTCGCATCCTCGCTAGGGCTTTTTTGTCAGTCCTTCGAGTTTGCGCCGCATGTCATCCAGTTGTTGACGCAGGTCATCCAGATCGGAGCCAGACGGCGCTGCCGGTTGCCTTTCGGCGTCATCACCAGCAGTGCTGCCTGCATTCAGCCCGCCCCGGCCGGCAAATGGGTTGAACATCGACAGGGCCTGCGTGAACATGGCCATGTTCTTCCTTGTGTGCTCTTCCATCACGCCAAACAACTTGTGTGTCTGGTCCGGGGCACCCAGCATGCCGCCCAGCTGATCGCGAAATTTTTGTTGGTCAGCCACCAGCTTGTCGATCGAATATTCCAGATAACTGGGGACCAGCATCTGCATGCTGTCGCCGTAAAATCCGATGAGCTGGCGCAAGAACGAAATGGGCAGCAGGCTCTGGCCTTCCTTGGCCTCTTGCTCGAAAATGATCTGTGTCAGCACGCTACGGGTGATGTCTTCGCCGCTTTTGGCATCGAATACGGCAAAGTCCTCGCCTTTCTTCACCATTTCGGCCAGATCCTCGAGCGTCACATAGCTGCTGCTTCCGGTGTTGTAGAGACGCCGGTTTGCATATTTCTTGATCGTGACCGGTTTTTTATCGTCTGACATTGGTCCCCACCAACTCCTGCCTGCACCAATAGCCAGAAGCCGATTGGTGCGTAATTTGCTGCCTGACCCCGCGCCGCCTGACCGACGCGCCTGACACCCCTGTCAGGCCACGCCAAGCCGGCGGTTCGGGCGCAGATTAGCATTTTGCCACGATGCGGGAAGAAAATTGTGCAACGCCAGATAATCTGCAGCTTGCGACTAAGGTTTTGGTCAGACTCTCTTGACCTGCAACCCATTCATGTGGTCTAGAAAGTTCAGGTTTTGCTGCAGTGCAGCAAAAGAGGGAGTGACAGAAACGGGGCAGCCCGTCCGCGATTTCGAGAGCATGGATGTTCCCCAGTGGATTGGACAGCGCATACGCCCGGCTTCAGTCCCTGCCGGCCTGCATGACCGGTTTCATTTAATTCGCGTGGACGAAACGGCAGTTTGCCACGATGATGTATCAAGTTTCCCTGTAACCGGAGCAAAGGAATTGCAGCGGCCAGGGCAGGCAGAAATCAGTATAGGCATCGCCGATTGGCCAAACCGGCAATGTCAGATTGGAAAGCGGCCAAGGATTTGAACCAAACAGAAGCAAACAGAAGCAAACAGAAGAAGGAGCTTTTTATGGCTAGCGATATCGTGGTTGTCGGCGCGGCGAGGACCGCAGTCGGCTCGTTCAATGGTTCGTTTGCAGATGTGCCCGCCCATGATCTGGGCGCCACTGCAATCAAGGCTGCTCTGGAACGCGCCAAGGTAGAGGCAGGTGAAGTCGACGAAGTCATCATGGGCCAGATATTGACTGCAGCTCAGGGCCAGAACCCGGCTCGCCAGGCGGCCATGAAGGCAGGCATTCCGCAAGAAAAGACCGCGTGGAACCTGAACCAGCTTTGCGGATCAGGCCTGCGGACTGTCGCTATCGGCATGCAGCAGATTGCCAACGGTGACGCAAAAATAATTGTCGCGGGCGGGCAGGAATCCATGTCGCAATCCCCGCACGCCGCACACATGCGCTCGGGCACGAAGATGGGCGACATGAAAATGATGGACACCATGATCCGTGACGGCCTCATGGATGCCTTCAACGGCTATCATATGGGCGTTACTGCAGAAAACGTGGCCGCCAAATGGCAGATCAGCCGCGAAGAGCAGGATAAATTTGCTCTTGGTTCCCAGAACAAGGCAGAAGCTGCCCAGAAAGCCGGTCGCTTCAAGGACGAAATCGTTGCTCACACCATCGCAACACGCAAGGGCGATGTGGTTGTCGACAGCGATGAATATATTCGCGCTGGCGCAACCCTGGAATCTTTGCAGAAGCTGCGCCCGGCCTTCAACAAGGACGGCACGGTTACCGCAGGAAATGCCTCCGGCATCAATGACGGCGCCGCAGCCGTTGTGCTGATGACTGCAAAGGAAGCCGAGAAGCGCGGCCTTACCCCGCTCGCTCGCATCGTCTCCTGGGCAACGGCAGGCGTTGATCCGGCCGTCATGGGTTCGGGTCCGATACCTGCGTCGCGCCAGGCGCTCGCCAAGGCAGACTGGAAGGTCAAGGATCTTGAACTCGTCGAGGCAAACGAAGCCTTTGCAGCGCAGGCCCTGGCGGTAAACAAGGACATGGGCTGGGATCCTGCAATCGTCAACGTCAACGGCGGTGCAATTGCGATCGGCCATCCCATCGGAGCTTCAGGCGGACGCGTATTCACCACCTTGCTGTATGAGATGCAGCGCCGTGGTGTGAAAAAGGGCCTGGCGACGTTGTGCATCGGCGGCGGCATGGGCATTGCCATGTGTGTCGAGCGCTAGATCCTGACGCATCACGCTGCCGGCGAACAGCCGGCAGCTCGTTTTTCCCAAACGTAAGGCTCTAAAATGGCACGCACAGCACTCGTCACTGGCGGAACACGCGGTATTGGCGCGGCAATCTGCATCGCTCTGAAAAATGCCGGCTACAATGTTGCGGCAAACTATGCCGGCAATGATGAAGCCGCCGAGAAGTTCAAGCAACAGACCGGCATTGCCGTCTATAAATGGGACGTGTCGGACTACAAGGCTTGCGCCGATGGCATCGCCAAAGTCGCTGCGGAAGTCGGACCGATTGATGTGCTGGTCAATAATGCCGGCATCACCCGCGACGGTTTCTTCCACAAGATGACACCCGAACAATGGACCGCGGTGATCAACACAAATTTGAACTCACTGTTCAACATGACGCGGCCGGTGATCGAAGGCATGCGTGACCGGAGCTTCGGACGCATTATCTGTATCTCGTCCATCAACGGGCAAAAGGGTCAGGCTGGCCAAGCCAATTATTCCGCCGCCAAGGCTGGCGAGATCGGCTTTGTCAAAGCTCTGGCACAGGAAGGTGCAGCCAAGAATATCACCGTCAACGCGATTGCCCCCGGCTACATTGGAACCGAAATGGTTCGCGCAATATCGCAGGACGTTCTGGACAAGCACATCCTGCCGTTCATTCCGGTTCGGCGCCTTGGCGAACCGGAAGAAATTGCGCGCTGTGTTGTCTTTCTTGCATCTGACGACGCCGGTTTCATCACCGGCTCAACCCTTTCAGCCAATGGCGGCCAATACCTGGCTTGACCGGGCCAGGTTAAAAAATAAAAAGCCGGGCTCCTGCCCGGCTTTTTTGTTGGCCTGCGAGTTGTATCAGGCGATTTCCATGTGACGCTTGATCTGATTTTCCAGGTCCGCGCATTTTTTCTTCAGTGCCGCATTTTCACGCTTCAGTTCGCGCAGCTGGTCCGCCAAATCATGACCGATCGGAACCTGTTGCCCGCCGACCAGCTCATTGGCAAATTCGATACCGATCTCGCCGTTGCTCCGCCAAACGACCTTCGAAGCGAAGGAGCGGCCTTTCTGCGGCACTTGCAATTCAAATTGCTGCGGAATCGCGATCGTATCGTCAATCAGGATTTTCGCTCCGACATCGGAAAAATTGCGGATCATGCAATCAAGCGACGAATTCCGGTTGTTGAAGATGATGATCGCCCGCAACACGGTCCGTGAGCGTCCTGTTTTACGATGTTCGTCCATAAGTCGGTTCCAGATTCCGCCGGTAAAATTATTTGGTTAGCTTAAATCAACAGGATTGAATGAACTCTTCCCGCACTGTCCCTTGTGAAGAGAATGTCGGCTCCTCACGTCTAATTCCTCCCGACATGGTTAAAAATGTCTGACCTGAAAGTCCGTGGCGGATGATCGCCTGTTAGCCTTCGGCGGCAATCTTCCTGCCCAGCAGCCTGCGCGCCAGATTCGGGCCGAGGTCGGTCTTGATATCAATCCTGTTGGCATCAGGTTTTTGCGTCATGCGCTTCTGCTGGGCGTTGAGAATGACAAAATCCTCTGCAAAAACCTGGTACATGCCCTTTGAAAAGAATGCTTCGACTTCCTGATCATCGAGCGAAAAATTCCGGGCAAAAGCATAGAAGTAGTGACAGCTTGTGACCGTCTCCGGGGTCGGCAGACTTATTGCAACCAGCTCAACCCTGTGAACGCTTTTCGCCGTATCGCCATCGGGCCCGCCGCAGCCCGGATCATAACAATTGGCAAAATTTACACAGAAGTTCGGCGGCCGGAATTCGATGGCAGCATACCGGTCCGCATTGCCGGTAAATCCCCCGGCCTTCGCATAGGCCGGCGGCGGCGGACGATTCAACACCCAGCGATAGACCAGGACATGGTCATCGGAATGCTGCACGACGGGCTCGACGTCGACAATCGATCCGGCACCAATGGAGGTGGCATGGACATAGGTCAGATGAGTAGCGTCCAGCACATTGTCGGCAATCAACCGGTAGTCGCACTGGAGATATTCAGGCATGTATTTGCTGAATTTCCATTCGCGATGGTCGGCCCACCATGCATTGGGGATTAGCGCTGGATCAGCCTGATCGGGATCACCCATCCATACCCAGATCCAGTGCCAACGCTCCACGACAGGATAGGCCTTCACCTTTGCTGTCTCAGGCACATTTGCCTGCCCGGGAATTTCGACGCAACGGCCCGAACTGTCAAAGCGCAGCCCGTGATAGCCGCAGCGAATATCATTGCCTTCACACTTCCCCATCGACAGTGGCAGGTGACGGTGACAACACCGGTCTTCAATGGCCGCAGGCAATCCATCCTGCTTGCGCCAGAGCACAATGGGTTCGTCCATGATGGTTCGAGCCAGCGGCGATTGCGACAATTCTTCATCGACCGCAGCAACATACCAGGCATTGCGCAGATACGCCGTGCCGCCGATATCCTTGTTTGCCATGACTGCCGCCAGTTTCCGTTTTTATGTCGATTACCTAGAGTTTCAGCGGCGGTCACACGTATTACTCGGCCGGCTCGCCAACTTTCTCGTCAAGAAAATTGCCGTCCTTGTCAATGCCAACAGCCCGGCAAAACTCTTCACGAACATCGGCTGGTTGTCCGGACAAAAACACAAACCGCTTCAGTCGATTGGCCAGCAATGGATTCTTCTTGAAATCCGCGCGGGTCAAGCCGTCGCTATAAAGCGATTTTGTTGCATTTGGCAGGTCAACAAATTTTGCAGCATCGCGATCACGCATGACCGCCTTGGGATCCTTGCCCTGTTTCATTGCTTCAATATCTTCGAAAAACCTGTTGCGGATCATCGAAATACCGCGATCGCTTGCGCCCAGGTTTTCCTTGGTTCTGTCAGCGATGACGCCCTGCCCGACCCAGGCTACAATGTCCTGATTGATCACATGACTGTCGATCCAGCGGCCATCCTCTTTCTTGATCGGTGCAAACCAGGTCGGGATGCGATCCTGAACATATGGCTCCTGCTCTTTGGGAACATGATATGAAAACCAAGTTACGCTCAGGGTGTTTTCATCGTCTACCGGCACGCGCCATTCGAAATGTCCGCCAAGATAAAATCCCAGCGGCCACAGAAAAACGCGCCCGACCGTCCATAGGGTGCTGCCCTCGGGCTGGCCTTCGCGCACGCGCTTGTAAACGAAGCCGTGGTCGAATTCGTCGAAATCAACCTTCAGATGCTTCGTCGAATAGGGCTCGCCCTGAGCACGCAAACGCGTGCTCCAATTGTCATGCATCCATTCGAAATGCACCGGATCGATGGAGTTTTCCTGACACTGGAACCAGTTACAGGGAATGTCGCAGATAGCGATTTCGACGAAACAATTCTTGCGCGTGAAGGGTTCGTACACCGGCAATTCCGGTACAGGCGCCGGCCCCATATAGGCCCACAACAATCCTCCAAGTTCGCGAACCGGATAGGATTTCACTTTGCATTTCTCGCGCAACGGATTTTTCGGGTTGGCCGTATCTTCATACGGCTGTTCGATGCATTCTCCCCGCTCGTTGAACAGCCAGCCATGATAGTTGCAACGCAATCCCGTCTTCTCGACAAAACCGTAGGACAGATCGGCACGGCGATGCGGACAATGGCGGTCAACAAGACCAAAGCTGCCCGACAAATCCTTGTAGAGCGTCAGATTTTCACCCAGCAAACGCATGGGCTTCACGGTTTTGTCGTCAAACTCACTGGCCCCACCGATGGGGATCCAATACCGGCGCAGGTAATCGCCCATCGGCGTTCCCGCGCTGACCTGGGTGACCATTTTGTTGCGTTCGGCCGTCAGCATGATGTCCTCCGTTCACCGCTTATTTTACTATCGCTCGCAGCAGGCACTATTCCGCCGGCTCTTTGATCTTTCCCGGCAAGGGATCGCCCGCCTGGTCCACTCCCATGGCTGCACAAAAAGCCGCCCGCACAGGTCCCGGCTGTCCGGCATTCCAGGGAAACTCGCGCAATCGTTTGCTGTAGTAGGGATGGCTATAATATTCGGCCAGTGGCTTGCCATCGAGAAACGCCTTGCGCTCGGCAATCGGCAATTTCACAAGTTTGGCAGCTTCTGCATCGCGGATAATGCCCTTCGGATCCTTGCCGCTTGCAACAGTTTCCAGCTCTTCAAAGAAGCGGTTCCGGATCATCGAGATGCCGCGATCGCTTGCGCCCAGCGTTTCCTTTGTCCGGTCAGCAACAATGCCCTGGCCAACCCAGGCAATAATATCCTGATTGATGACATGGCTTTCGATCCAGCGTCCGTCCGGTTTGTAAATTGGCGCATGCCAATGCGGAATATGCTGCTGCTGGTAAGGCTCCTGCTCCCTGGGCACCCGGCAGTAAAACCAGGTCACGCTCAGCGTGTTCTCGTCGTCAACGGGAATGCGCCACTCGAAATGTTCACCGAGATAAAAGCCGAGCGGCCACAGGAATACGCGACCCACGGTCCACATGGCGCTGCCTTCGGGCTGGCCTTCGCGTACGCGCTTGTAGACGAATCCATCATCGAATTCGTCGAAGGCTACCTTGAGATGTTTCGGTGCATAGGGGCCAAGCGCACCTTTCTGGCGCATGCTCCAATTGTCGTGCATCCATTCAAAATGCACGGGATCAATGGAGTTCTCCTGGCACTGCAACCAATTGCAGGGAATGTCCGACGTGATCACTTCGACAAAACCGTTTGTCCATGTAAATGCTTCATAGACCGGCAATTCCGGCGCGGGTGCCGGTCCCATGTACGTCCAGATCAAGCCGGACAAGGCCTTTACCGGGTAGGCCTTGATTGAGCATTTGGACTTCAGCGAATTATTTGGATTGATCGTATCGTCATAGGGCTGTTCGATGCACTGGCCTTTCTCGTTGAAAAGCCAGCCATGATAATTGCAGCGGATTCCGGTTTTCTCGACGAACCCATAGGACAGGTCGGCGCGACGATGCGCGCAATGCTTATCGACCAGGCCAAATGTACCCGACTGGTCCTTGTACAGCACAAGATCCTCACCCATGAGGCGGATAGGCTTTGCCTCCATGGCATCGAATTCTGCAATGCCCGCAATCGGCATCCAGTAGCGGCGCAGATAATCACCCATTGGCGTCGCTGGTCCGACCTGGGTAAGAAGCCGGTTTTTCTCGTCAGTCAACATGCAAGGTCTCCGCTTCCGGCTGTTCCAATTGCTGTCCCATGAGCGTCCCGATGACGCTGCGCAAATGCGTCGTGACTGTTGCCTCGGCCAGCGCAGCATTCTTGCCCGCTATGGCCTGCAACAATATTTCATGACGCGCGATAACGGGCCCTGCACGTTCGGGTGCATGAGAACGCGCAATGTAGCGCCAGGACAAGTGGCGCAAGGATTGGAACTGGGCGATCAGCGCGCGATTATGGGAAGCCTTCACCGCACACATGTGAAATTTCATGCTTTCGCTGACAAACCGGTCCGCATCGGCAAAAACATCGCGAACGCGCTGCAATTGTTGCTCCATTAGGGCAATGTCGTCTGGCGTGGCCCGTGCCGCTGCCAACTGGACCGCCTGCGCTTCTATCGCGATTTGCGCTTCGAATATTTCAGCTGCCGATATTCCATCGAGCATAAGCTGGATCGCCAATGCATCGGCAAAACGGTCTGCGCCCGCCTCGGCGATCCTGACCCCGCCACTTTTACCGACCTTCACTTCTACGATTCCACTGGCCTCCAGAATGCGAAGGGCATCGCGCATCGTCAGACGGCTCACTCCAAATTCACTCGCCAGGCCGCGCTCGGTTCCCAGAAATGCGCCCGGCGAGAGCGCCCCGGCAAACAGGCGCTCGCGAATTTGGGAAACAATTTCGGACGAGGCCTTGGTTGGTCGAATCTGTTTCCAGGTGCCCAAGGCTTGGCCTTTACAACTGGCCTCGTCGTCCATCAGGCTTGGCACAACAGTCACAATCTCTCTCCCCGCTGTCCCCGGAATTCTCGATAAAAATACCGAGGTTGCCTTTGGCGTGAAAAGGGACAATCATTTGCTGGTTAGGCTAGAATGAGCGCCGGATATCTGCAAGTCCTCAATTGCCTCCAGACAGGCCGCGTTATCGGAAAGGGACTGTGCGGGGGAATTCGGCTTGTATCTTCGTTGTCTGCCGCTAGTCTTCGCCAGGACAACACACCCCATCGGCGTCAGGTCGATGGAGCAAAAATAAAAACCATTGGGGAGAGTCATGCGACCTATCCGTACACTGCTTGCCACGCTGGTGATGACCGCGCTGTGCAACGCGCCCGCGATGGCGCAAAAGGCCAAGGACACGCTTCGAATTGCCTTCAAGGACCCGATTGAAACGATCGATTCCTATATCGACCCCAAACCGGAAACGAGCCTTGTTGCAGATGCCGTCTTCGACAAGCTGATTGCCTATATCGCGGCGGAAAATGCGTTCAAACCAGTGCTGGCTGAAAGCTGGAAACTTGTTTCCCCGACCGTCCTGGACATCAAGCTGCGCGAGGGCATCAAGTTTCACGATGGCAAGGAAATGACCGCCGACGATGTGGTCTATACATACAATTACATCACAGATCCCAAATCCAAGCTGCGCTTCAGTCGCAATTGGGACTTTATCAAATCGACCGAAAAGACGGGCAAGTATACCGTCCGTATAAACATGTCGCGGCCTACGCCCTACGCTTTGGCCCGGCTGGCGACCTCCACACCGATCTATCCCATGCATATTCATAGCAAGATCGAGGTTCGCGGCGAATTCGGACGCAAGTCCGCTATCGGCACCGGCCCTTACAAGGTTGAATATGTAGATGCTTCCAAGGGCATCAAGCTCGTTCGCAACGAAGACTACAAGGCGCCCGGCGCATGGAGCCCGAAAGCTTCCATCAAGCAAATTCTCATTCTGCCGATGCCCGAAATACAGACCCAGATCGCCCAGATCATGACCGGCGGTCTGGATGTCATTCTGGAAGTACCGAAGGATCAGACAGAGCAACTCGCCCTAAATCCGGCCATCACCACAACAGCCATCGAGAACACCGTCTACTACTATGCCAATCTCGATGCTGCCGGCCGTTCCGGCCTCGAGGCGCTCAAGAACAAGGACGTGCGCCGCGCTCTGTTTATGGCCATCAACCGCAAGGCTCTCGCGGAAAACATCATTGCAGGTGGCAAGCAGGTGAAAGTGATCGACGCACCTTGCACGGAACTCCAGTTCGGCTGCAAGGCTTCTGTAAAACCTGCCGGATTTGATCCCGTTGCTGCGAAGGCGCTGCTGGCGAAGGCTGGATATGCGAAGGGCTTTGACCTCGATATCACGTCAATCCCGGGCGCACACGAAGTTGCAGAGGCCATCGCCGGGCAATTGCGTGTCATCGGTGTTCGCGCCAAGATTAGCCGCGCCACAATGGGCGCCTACCGCAAAAAGCAGGTTGCAGGCCAGTTGCAGATGCTGGTGTCACATTTCAGCTCCGGCGGCATGCCTGATGTCAGCTCGATACTAGCGTTCTATCAGGCCGGGCCGCGCGACTATTGGAAGAGCGATGAATTGAAGAAAGCCATGCGCGATGGTGACAGCGAAATGGACCCCGCCAAGCGCGCCGCCATCTACGAAAAGGCTTTTAACACGATGAACGAAAATGCTCTGGTCTTGCCGGTCGCAAGCCATCCGGCCGTTCTTGTTCATTCCACCGACGTTACCATGCCATCGACATCAAGCCTGTTTGCCGGTGTCGAGTTCAACAACATGCGCTGGAAAAATTAAGCGAATAACGGACAATTGCGCCGCTGGCCGGGAACAGGCTAGCGGTGGTGGAACCCTTTGCAATGGCAAGTTTTCTCTCCCGGCGCCTGGTGATCGCGATACTGGTGGCATTCACCGTATCGGTCGTCGGATTCAGCTTGCTGCGGATGTCCGGAGATCTGGCCTCTGTTCTGGCTGGCGAAGATGCCTCAATGGAAGACATCGCTCGCATCGCAAAACAATACGGTCTGGATCGTCCATTCTACGTTCAATATGCTGACTGGCTCTGGAACGCGCTGAAGGGCAATCTGGGACAGTCATTGTTCACCCATGAGCCCGTCTGGGAAATGATTGTCTCACGCCTTCCGGTGACGGCAACTCTCGCTTTTGCAGCACTCTTTTTCGGCCTGATCGTTGCCATCCCCCTGGGTGTTCTGGCGGCAGTGAAAGCCAACACATGGGCGGACCGCAGCGCATTGTTCGTCGCGGTGATGGGTCAGGCAACGCCCAACTTCTGGTTCGCGCTCATTCTGATCTACGTCTTCGGCGTATGGTGGCGGCAGGCCACCGTGTTGGGAATCAAACTCTCCGAAATCAGCATCTTTGGCGTGCAATTGAGTGGCTTGCCTATTTCCGGCGGCGCCACATGGCTGCATTATGTGATGCCGGTGATAACCCTTGCAACTTTCGTGATGCCGGCAATCATGCGCATCACGCGCACCGGCATGCTGGAGGTTCTCTCCTCCGATTATGTCCGCACGGCACGAGCAAAAGGTCTTCACCCGCAGAAAGTCCTGTTCAAACATGCGCTGCGCAACGCCATATTACCGGTTGTATCCCTGGCCGCCGTCCAGCTGGGATTCTTGCTGAGTGGTTCTGTCATTGTTGAATCCATCTTCGCATTGAACGGTGTCGGATATCTGGCCTTCCAGTCCATTGTCCGGATCGATTTTCCCGTGGTGCAATCGATCCTCGTGTTCCTGGCCTGCACCTACATACTGTTGACCCTGATCGCCGACCTCATCAATGCAAAACTCGATCCCCGCGTGAGGCTGGAATGACCGGCATCCCGCAAAGCGCAACAGTGGTGCGCCCACAGACTTCCGCCGATTTCGACACACTCGCGCCCTCACCGCGCGAGTTGATGGGCAGGCGCGCGCGCCGCCATATCGGCCTGATCACAGGCCTTTCGATCATCGCGCTGTTTCTTCTCATTGCTATTTTTGCAGCAGCACTGGCCCCGCACGATCCTTATGCGCAGGACCTGAGCAATCGCCTGGCCGATCCCGTATGGGGACCCAAAGGCACTTGGGCCCATATTCTGGGTACGGATGCATTGGGCCGCGATGTTCTCAGCCGCCTCATGCATGGCGCACGCCTGTCGCTATGGATCAGCTTTACAGCAGCGGTCATTGCCGCATTGATAGGTACAAGCCTTGGCATTATCGGCGGGTATTTCGGCGGCAAAACAGATTCGCTGGTTGTGTATCTCATCAACGTAAAGCTCGCATTGCCGGTTTTTCTTGTCGCCCTGTCCATCGCCGCGATTACCGGCGGCACGGTAACAGTGCTTATCCTGTTGCTCGGATTTCTGACATGGGATCGCTATGCCATCGTGACCCGATCCCTGACCCAGCAGATGCGCGGCCAGGAGTTCATTTTGTCGTCTCTGGCAGCAGGATCTTCACACGGCCGCATCATCTTTCGCGACATACTGCCCAATCTGATGAACCATATCATCGTGATTGTGAGCCTCGACATGGCAGTCATCATCCTCATTGAAGCGGCGCTGTCGTTTTTGGGTCTGGGCATTCGCCCGCCAACACCGTCCTGGGGCCTGATGATCTCCGAAGCGCGCGCCGTCATGTTCTTCAAGCCTCATTTGATCATGGTGCCGGGAATTGCCATCTTCCTTCTGGTCATGGCTATCAACATGGCTGGCGATGGCATTCGTGACGTGACTGCCCCGGAGGGTCGCGCATGAGCGGCAACGAACTGCACGTCAACCAGAACGATCCCCCCGTGATCGAGGTAGAGAACCTCAGCGTCGATATCCGTGTGCCCGCAGGAACATTGCATGCTGTCAGCAATGTCAGCTTTTCCGTTCGCCCGGCAGAAACTTTGTCGCTCGTTGGCGAATCCGGATGCGGCAAGTCGATCACATCACTGGCGATCATGCGGCTTCTGCCGCAATCTGCGAAACTATCGGCAAACAAGATAATTTTCGACGGCCAGGACCTGACCAAGCTTAGCGAAAAACAAATGGCGCGCCTGCGCGGCAATCGCATTGGCATGATCTTTCAGGATCCCATGACGTCGCTTAACCCGGTCTATTCCATCGGTGACCAGTTGGAAGAAGTCTATTTGCGTCACCGTAATGCGGGCCGCAAGGAAGCGCGCGAGCGGGCGGAATTCCTGCTCGAAAAAATCGGCATCATCAATCCCGGTCAGCGTCTTTCACAATACCCGCACCAGCTATCAGGCGGTCTACGCCAGCGCATGATGATAGCCATGATGCTGATGTGCGAACCCAAACTGATTATCGCGGATGAACCGACCACTGCACTCGATGTCACGGTGCAAGTGCAAATCCTTCAGCTTCTGCGCGAGCTGCAAAAAGAATTCCGCATGGCGCTCATTCTGATTACGCACAATCTGGGAGTTGTTGCGCGCATGGCCGACCATGTTGCCGTCATGTATGCCGGTCAGGTTGTTGAAGCTGGTTCCTCCAGCGATGTATTCCGCCGGCCAACCCATCCCTATACCCGTGGCCTGCTTGAATGCATTCCCCGCCCCGGTCAATCGTCGACAAGAAACAAGCTCGGCTCCATCCCGGGCATCGTGCCCTCGCTGGTCGGCAACATCCACGGCTGCACGTTCCGAAACCGTTGCGGCTTTGCCCATGATGCCTGCAGCACGCAAAACGTTGCGCTGCAAAAAGTTCAGGCAGGCCATGAATACCGCTGCTTGCTGACGGCGGAACAGATTGCCGCGACCGGACTGGAAAAGGTCTAGAACGCCATGGCCGCAACGCACGACACAACCCAGCACCTGGCAGCCGACGGCAAGACGCTTGCGCTCGAAATCCAGCATCTCTCACAGGTCTTCCATATCGGCAAGGGCTGGATCAATGAAGGCAAGCCGCTGCGTGCTGTCGATGATATTTCATTGCAGGTGCGCCAGGGAGAAGTACTTGCCATCGTCGGAGAATCCGGTTGCGGCAAGACAACCTTGAGCCGGTTGATGCTAGGACTGCAAACACCCACTGCCGGTAAAATCTATGTCAATGGAGAAGCCCTGGCAGATGTTGACCGCAAGGCATTTGCCCGCCGCGTACAGCCCGTGTTCCAGGATCCATATTCATCGCTGAACCCTCGCCGCACCATCGGTGAGATCATCATGGATCCATTGTTGATCCACAACATTGGCACAGCCGAGGAACGCAAGGCCCGTGTGGAAGAAACGATGGCGAAAGTCGGCCTTCCCCATCGCATGATCCATTCCTATCCCAGTCAGATGTCTGGCGGACAACGCCAACGCGTGGCAATCGCGCGCGCGCTCGTCATGCGCCCGGAAGTTCTTATCTGTGACGAACCAACTTCGGCGCTGGATGTTTCCGTGCAGGCCCAGATTCTGAACCTGTTACAGGATCTGCGTAATGAGCTGGACCTGACCTACATCTTCATCAGCCACGACCTGTCCGTGGTGGAATACATGGCCGATTATGTTGCTGTCATGTATCTGGGCCGCTTCGTGGAAATTGGCCCTGCGCGCGATGTGCTGACCAATCCAAAACATCCCTATACACAGGCGCTGTTGCTTTCGGTTCTGACGCCCGATCCCGAGCTTGATCTGCCCCATATCGATCTGGGAAGCGGCTTTCCTGATCCGCTAAATCCGCCATCAGGCTGCCGGTTTCATCCTAGATGCGCGAAGGCGATGCCGCACTGTTCGACGCAGGCTCCCGAAAAAATAATCGTCGAAGGAACCGAGGTTGAATGTCACCTCTACGCGCAACCGGCTGCCGCAAACGAGCACTGACAACCCGCTAGGGTTATTTCGCGGCGATGGATTGCGGCATGGCCTTGGACTGTGATTCCGCCAGTACTCCGCTCAACTTGCCGGATTCCGGATCGGCCAGCGCAGCCCCGACGGCCTTTCGCAACCAGCCCGCGGCACCAGCCTGTTTGCCAGAAGCAACAGCCGGTTTGACGATCGTGTCGAAAACTGCCCGGTAGTTTTTCTTGCCGCGCTCCTGCGTATCGCCATAGCCCTTCAGCAGCCGCGGCAATTCGGCCAGCGCGCCGGCAAAGTCTGCAGAGACCGCAAGCGATTTCTGCATCGCGTCCAGCCATTCAAGGATTGCCTGCTGCTCATATGCAAATCGGTATGATCCCCTGCGCCAGCGAGCAAACCGCGCCATCACACGCATCATGAAGTGGCCACGGATACTCGTCGTCGACAGGGCTATACCTTTGCCGGTAAACGGCAGGCCCTTGCCTGCATTGACGCGAGACATGATGCGCGCGCCAATGCTCCTGGGCATCATATCTGCAATTTCGGCAGCGCCCGGCTTCAGATATTCATAGACACGCAAAACCTGATCCGGCTGCATTTCGGCTTCCAGCCGAATGCGCGAGAACCGGTCCTTCCGCGTTTTGAGATCGGCGACGCGCGGAATGTCTTCATAGGCCATCCATAACGCCAGCCTGCGAGCTGCTTCGCCGAGCGCATGGGCAAGAACCGGATCACTGGGGTCTTGCACGGCGCCAACCAGCGTCCGCACCCGCTCCAGATATGTCTCGCCATATGCCTCGTCCTGATAATCGCTTACACGCGCAACGCCATGAGCGATGATCTCACTCACATCGCGTGGCAATGCGGTAAATCCTTCCGGCGTTACGACAGCGGGTGTTGTCGTTTGTATGCTGGTGACTTCGGCGCCACGATCCTGAACAGCATCGAATGCCGCCGAAAAACCGGCGAGCGATGCTTTTACGCCGCGTCCGCCTTCTGCAATGATGGCTTCGCAATTTGCCCGGTCCCACGGGAAGGCGCCTGCGCCTGCCAGCGCTCCGAACATTGTCGCGCTGACGACTGTGCCATTGTCTTGCGCCAGCTTTTCCAGATCGAGTGCGATATAGGTCTTTGCCAGTTCCCTGGCTGCGCCATGAATGCGCTCCCCATCGAAGCGCCCGTCACCCATCTGCATCTTTTCCATCGTCGTCAGCACGCGGCTTGAGGACGATATAAAAAGCGTCCGATCAGGCGATATAAATCCGCGCTCCAGCAGACGTCCTGACTCCAGCAATTCGCTCGAGATCACAACATCAACACGACCGGCGGTGGGCACCAGCGCGAAAACCGGCTCAAGCTCCGGATTTAGCGCCACCGGCATCAGTTCGATGTAATAGCTGGTCGCGCCGGTGCGTTGCGCCACGCCTGGTACTGATGTTGCTTGTGCAGGCAGGCCAGCACGCAGCGCCGCTGCCACAATCCAGTCTGCAAGCACGCCGCCACCCTCGCCGCCCAGCGCGGCGACAAGAAGCGTTTTGGGAGTCATTGCATCGGCCATCACGCCGCTCCCGTGAATTTCGCCCGCAATCTTGCCAGCGTGCGATCAAACCAGCTGGGGTTGGACACAATTTCCGCGCGATAAAACGACGGACAAAGCGTTGCTGCATGGGCGTTCTCGCCACACAAGCCGCAACCGACGCAGCCGTTGAGGACATGCGCAACCGGATCACTCTTGAGCGGATCGCTTGCGGTTTTTACTGTCAGCGTCGGACATCCCGACAAGCGAATGCAGGAATGATCCCCGGTGCACGTATCTTCATCCACGCCATAACGCGTGCGCACAACGGTTTTGCCTTCAGACAGGTTCTTTGCCCGGAGCGGACGAATGCGCCTTTGCCGTTCCAGCTGGCATTCGCCTTCTGCCACAATAACTTTCAGGCCGTCGGTCTTGGTCGTAATGGCCTCTTTCAGTGCAGCCTTCATCTCATTGACGCGATAGGTGTGCACCGTGCGAAGCCATTTGACACCCAGCCCCTTCAGCGTGCTCTCGATCGTCAATTCGGTATTGGTTGCACTGTTGGCCTGGGCGATTTTCTTCGACGCATCTTCCGGAGAGGAAATCACTTCCTGTGTTCCGGTTGCCGACGTGTAACCGTTCTTCATGATGACCAGAACGCGATCACGTTCGTTCAGTAGCGCGGACGTAACGCCCGACAGCAGGCCGTTATGCCAGAACCCGCCATCGCCCATGATAGCCACGGGCCTGCGCGCCGAAAATCCTGCAACACCCGCACCCGACGCCATGCTCATGCCATATCCGAGGATCGAATTGCCGAACGAGAACGGCTCGAAAGTTGCAAGCGCATGGCACCCGATATCGGTGGAGATATGGACCTTGCCGACATCCTTCTGCGCGAGCTTCAATGCAGCAAATACGGGGCGCTCCGGACAGCCAATGCAAAAACCCGGTGGACGTGGCGGCAACGGACCTGCGAGCATGGACGCCGCCTTGCTTCGAAGTCCTGCTACCTCGTTCGCATATGTCTCGCCCTTGACGGCGGCGTCGCCAAGATATTCTTGTGCAAATTTGGTCAATCCGCCAAGTATCGTCTCGCTGTTATATTCCCCGCTCATCGGCAGCACATCCTTGCCGACAAGGCGCGTATTGATGTCTGCACGGCGCAGAATCGTCCCGATCTCGTGTTCGATGAATTCCGGCTGGCCTTCCTCAAGAACAAGAACGGCTTTGCGTCCTGCGGCAAACTGCGAGATTTCTTCCGGCACAAGCGGATACACAACGTTAAGCGCAAGAATCGGGACATCTGTCTGGCCAAACGCATCAGCCAGACCCAGTTCCTGCAACGCACGGATCAGCCCGTTATAAAGCCCGCCCTGCACGATAATGCCGACATCCTTGTGCTTGCCGTCGAAGAGTTCGTTCAACTTGTTTTCCAGAATGAACTTGCGCGCTGCCGGCATGCGCACGTCATATTTCAGTTTCTCCTGACCATACGTCACTGGCGGATGCGCCAGCCGCGCATAAAGGAACTCAGCAGGCTCTTGCTGCAGCTGGCGTGAGGAAATCCGCGGCGCGACATTGTTTTTTGTCTTGAACGAGCCGCGTACGTGACAGGCGCGAATACGCAATTCCATAATCACCGGCGCATTCGAGGCTTCCGACAATTCAAAGGATTTCTCCACCATATGTGTAATGGTGGTCAGATTCGGTCTGGGATCCGTCAGCCACATGGCCGATTTCATGGCGAATGCGTGGGTGCGCTCCTGAATGACGCTGGCGCCTTCGCCATAATCCTCGCCCACGACAATCAGCGCGCCTCCCATGACCCCCGGTGACGACAGGTTGGACAAGGCATCGGAGGCCACATTGGTGCCGACGATCGACTTCCAGGTTACCGCACCGCGTACCGGATACATGATCGAGGCGCCCAACATGGCGGCCGCTGAAGCCTCATTGGTGCAGGGCTCCACATGCACTCCCAATTCGCCCATCAGGTCCTTGGCCTGCACCATCACATCCAGCAGATGGGATACAGGAGCCCCCTGATAGCCCCCCACATAGGTGACGCCAGCCTGCAGCAGGGCCTTGGTCACAGCAAGAATACCTTCGCCGTGAAATACCTCGCCATCGCCTAGCTTGAGCTGTTCAATTTCCTTGGAAAACGAGACTTCCATGTCTGCCCTCGGCTTCGTTCGCAAACTTGCGATTATTGCCACAACACTGGCGGCTTCGGTCTCGCCAGTCAACGCAGCCGGAATTGGCTTTGAAAAGTTCGAGAATTGGCAAAAGCGCCGCAGGCAGGTATGACTGGGCCACAAAAATCAGAGCCAGACGCTGGTCTCCCGGACATCCGGTCCGGGACAATACGGCTGAAGGCGCACAGGAGGGAACTATGCAGACAACCCGCAAGATTTCCGTGGCGATCGCCACAACGCTTGTTCTGGGCCTGGCCGCACCGGCCGCTGCCCAGAATACCATACGCATCGGCACGTCCAGCACGGGCAGCGTCTATTATACCTTGGCTGTTGCCATGTCGAAGATGCTGAAGGATCATGCCAACCTCGGCTCGACGGTCGAACCGGTCGGCGGCTCCACCCCCAATGTTCACGCGCTGAATACTAACCGCGTTGACGTTGCCATCACAAATGCCATGGCTTCATTCAATGGCTACCATGCCAAGGGCCGCTTCAAGAAGCCTGTTGATCTGGGCGTCCTGGTCGTCGGCAACCCAAGCCTGCGCCAGCTTGTTATCCGCAAGGGAGCCGGCATCACGAAAATCGAAGACCTCAAGGGCCGCGTTTTTGTCGGACGCCGGCCCGCGCTGCCTGAAATCGCAATGATCACAGACGCCTTGTTCAAGGTCTACAATCTCGATCCGAAGAGTGTGCGCATCATCCCCACAACTGAAACCAACGAAGCGATGGACGCCATTGCTTCGAACACAGTGGATGCTGGCATTCTTCCCGGCAGCGCAGGCGCCGGTTATTTCCAGAAGGCCTCGCGCGAAGGCAAGATCGAGTTCTTCCCAATTCCGGAAGACAAGATGAACGCAATGCTGAAAATGCTGCCGCCCGCTTTCGATCTGGAAACCGTGCCCGCAAATACTTACGTCGGGCAGACCAAACCTTACATCGCTCTGGACATGTCGACGACTTTCGTCGCCTCGACAAAACATCTGTCCGAAGAAAATGGCTACAAGCTCGCGAAAACATTGTTCGACCATTACGACCAGTTCAAGACATATCATTCGGCAGCAAAATACTGGACAGCGCAACGCACCTTGAAACAGGCAAAAATACCGTTTCACCCAGGCGCTGTTCGATACTTCAAGGAAAAGAAACTCTGGACCGCCGATCTGGAAAAGCGCCAGATGGAGATGGCCAAGCGATAGTCCATCGCAAAAAACTGCATGGCTGCCTTTGCGGCTGCCATGCAGTTTCTTTTCGGCCTGAGGCCATAGCAATTTCAGCAGTGCAAACCGAGCGAGCCCTCGCATGAACGACCAGCCCGCGAGCAAAGCGGTAACAGTTTTTACCGTACTCGCAACCGTGATCAGCCTGTATCAAATCCTGATCGTCGGAAACCTGGCCGCCATGGCCGGGTTTTTTATTCCGCAACACGTTCATCGCGCTGTTTCGCTTGCAGCCGCACTTTGCGTAATCTTTCTGATGCTACCACTGTTTGGAGCGCGCAAGGGACACGGAACGGTAGGAACCGGCGACCAGAGCGGCCCCGGATTCTTCAAGCGCATTCCCGATCTGGTCTTGCTGGCAAGCGCCCTTGTTGGTCTGGCCTATGTCATCTTTTTTAACGAGGAGGTGATCGAATATTCCGAAATGGGATTTCTCGATCTGAAGGGCATGATCTTCGCAGCGATGATCTGCATCCCGCTGATTGAAGCCGTGCGCCGCACCGCAGGACCAATACTTGTCGTCCTTGTGCTCACCCTCGTCGTGATGACCGTATTCCAGAATTATCTGCCCGGCGTTTTGTATGGCCGCGGCTACACGATTGACCGTCTGCTCTACAGTTCCTTCGTTGGTGAAGCCGGCATTTTTGGCCTGCCGCTTGGCGTTGCCTCAAACATTATTCTGATATTCCTGCTGTTCGGCGCATTGATGGATGTAGGCGGCGCGGGCGGATGGTTCCTTCGTCTGGCTCTGGTTCTGACGGGAAGTTCGCGCGGCGGACCGGCCAAGGCCGCAGTGATTGGCAGCGCCTTCTTCGGCTCCATTTCCGGTTCGCCGTCAGCCAACGTCGCAACAACCGGTGTCATCACAATTCCCTTGATGAAAAAAGCCGGATACCGCCCTGCCATTGCAGGCGGCGTTGAGGCCGTCGCTTCAACCGGAGGACAGATCCTGCCACCTGTCATGGGCGCCATAGCCTTTGTCATGGCGGAGTGGATTGGAAAATCCTACGCTGAAGTCGCCCTGGCTGCACTTGCTCCGGCGCTGATCTATTATCTCATCGTGTTTGTATCCGTACATCTGCAAGCCCACCGCGATAATATTATGCCCGTGCCAAGCAAAGACCAGCCACCCCTCTGGAGTGTTTTTGCGGAAGGCTGGTACAATCTCATACCACTGGTCGCGTTAATCTGGTTCCTGATCGTCGACGCCTACCCGCCGGGCATGGCCGGCGTTCTGACCCTGCCGTTCGTCATAGGCGTGAGCTTTCTGTCGAAAGACAAAAGCAAATGGATTTTGCCGGCAAACTTCATGCACGCATCCGCCAATGCGGTGCGCAACTGGATTACAATCGTCTCGATAACCGCGTTCGTCGGCATCATGATCGGTGCACTTGAACTCAGTGGCGTCGGCATCAAGATTTCAACGTTCATCCTCGATCTCTCGGGCAAGAATCTTATTCTGACGATGATCTTCGTCGGTGTAGCCTGCTTCATCCTGGGCATGGGTCTTGATGCAATTCCTGTCTACGTAACACTTGCAACCTTGATGGCGCCCGCGCTTATACAGCTCGGAGTACCCGATATGGCCGCACATCTGTTCGTCGTTTATTGGGGCCTTGCATCCTTCATCACTCCACCCTTGTGCCTGGCAGTGTTTGTGGCAATTTCACTTAGTGGCAGTCGTCTTTGGGAAACAGGGTGGGAAGCAGTGAAGCTGGGTATTGCTGTCTTCATCGTTCCCTTCGCTTTCGTGCTCAACCCTGGACTGCTGATGATCGGCTCTCCGGGCACCATCGTACTGGCGATCGCGACGGCTGTTGCCGGTGCCGTGCTGCTTGCCTGTGGTATTCAGGGCTGGGCATTGGCGAGACTGGGTGCCGTATCGCGCATATTGGCAGCCATCGGCGGCTTGCTGCTTATCGGCCCCGGTATCTGGACGGCGGTCACGGGCATTGTTCTGGGCGCTGTCGCTGTTCTGCCGTCCGTGATATGGAAACAGAAACAAATGGTGGCCTGAACGTCACTCAATTAGGAGGCGATGATGAGCGAGATTGCCGTAGCCAAGCGCTCTGTCGAAGCAACCATGGCCTTTGTCGTCGACACGGGCGTGAAGCCTGTGTCGCAAACATTTGGCGCCAGCAGCACGGTCCACACCTACAATGGGAACTACGAGGACGTTGCGGTTCGCATCTTCGACATTCGCGATCAAGCCTCCGCTTACTCGCTTGATCGTGAAGGCTTCCGGCTTGCATATCATCCGACAAAGGTGAACGACTTCTTTGACGATGAAGAAGTGCGAAATGTCTATTATCCCGAACTCGTCGAATTGGTAAAACACGAAACTGGCTGCACAAGCGCATTTGTCTTCGACCATACAAGGCGTGCGGGCGATGAAGCCATGCGCGAGCAGCATAAGATTCGCGGACCGGTGCGCAATGTACATAACGATTACACGGACTGGTCCGGGCCGCAGCGTGTGCGCGACCTGCTTCCCGATGACGCGGAAGAATTATTGAAACACCGCGTGCAGGTGATACAGGTCTGGCGTGCGATCGCCATGCCAATATTGTCCGATCCGCTGGCGATCTGCGACGCACGCTCCATGGCGCCAAAAGATTTCGTTGCCGCCGAGCGCCGTTTCCCGAACCGGATTGGCGAAATTTATCACATCGCCCACAATCCGGAGCAGCGCTGGGGCTATGTGCCGCATATGACCCGGGACGAGGCGCTGGTTTTCAAATGCTATGACTCGCGAACGGATGTGGCGCGCTTCACTGCGCATGGTTCCTTTACAGACCCCAACACGCCGCCGGATGCACCGCCGCGCCAAAGCATGGAAGCGCGCATCCTGACATTCTTCAAACCCTGAGACATGGAAAGCCCGGATCCGCATTCGCAGCTCCGGCCTCCATCTATTCTCTTGCGTTTGCAATCAGCGGCAGGAGCAGGATTTGCCCGGCTGCATATTGTTCTTCTTTGCAAAGCTTTCGGCATCCGAGCGATAGTTGAAACGCCGGAAGGTGCAATAACTCGTGCCGAAGGCAATCTTGAGCTGTTGCTCCGAGCGCGAGTCGACATCGTATTTGCCACGTTTGCAGATGACGCTGTAGGCGCTCGCCGGCGATGCTGCCAGGACAGCTATGGCCACGCCTGCAAACAATGCCGGCAGATGTATTCGCAATTGCAGTGACATTCTGGTCTCCTCAAGCCGGGTCTGGCCGGCGGGTTGGGCTTGTGAACGGTCGGTGCGCCCCGGCACAGCGCGCCTGACCCGCTCTGGTATCCTGGAGGAGTGCAGGTGCTGCCACAGGGCGGGGAAACTCCCGCGTCAAGTGATGCGCGCGAGCTCAAGCCCGGGCTGTGCGCTTGCGCACAGTCAGGCGCGGTTGGCTGCGCTTCCGGCGCGACCGTTTGCTGTGCGAGCGGCCCGGAGGGCCGGGACGGGCGTCTGACAGCATATGGGGGAAGATGGTGCCCCTGGCCGGAATCGAACCAGCACTCCTTGCGGAACTCGATTTTGAGTCGAGCGCGTCTACCAGTTCCGCCACAGGGGCCGCCGATGAAGGCGTGCGCGGCGGACTATACTGGTCTGCGGGTCGGGGTCAACACTATCGTCAGGCTAAAATCCCGCCAAAATTGCCCGGCTTGTGCGGGAGATATTCGCATGGTAATCGCTCGCCTGCGCTACGATAGGCATCTGGAGAGGTGGCTGAGTGGTTGAAAGCACCGCACTCGAAATGCGGCATACGGGCAACCGTATCGGGGGTTCGAATCCCTCCCTCTCCGCCATCTTTATTTACAAATATATGATTTGAAACGTACATTTGACAAGCTTTGCTTTTCGGTCTTCCAATCAGTATTACTTATCGACATCACTGAGCGGTTTTTCGGCGCTCGGTGATCCAGCGACATCCCAACTCTGCGCATATCAGGGCATCCATAGCTGGCACCCGTGCCCGCACGATCAAATTGATTGAACAAAACAACGTTGGGCAGATTATTGTTGCGGCCGCGAGCTTGCAAGGGACGAAGGTCTCGATCACATTGGGGCTGCTGCGCGAATCCTGGTATTTGCAATCCACCTTGACCTCCGCGAGGGTAGAATTATCCTATGAATCATGCTTTACCCTACTAGTCTCTTTCACTACGCTAAGGTGCAACCCAACCGGTCGGCAATTATCCTAGCCGATCGCATGGTTACATTCGGAATGCTGGCTGAGGGAATTGCGAATGTTGAGCAGCACCTGCAGGCAGTAGGCTTACAACCAGGCGATCTAGTTGCTGTCTATGTGTCCAACCAAATTCGTGACATCATTCTTTCAGCTGCATTACACCGGTGTTCAATAGTATCGGTGAGCATCGATGCGCCCGGCATATTACAGGCAAGCGGGTTGCGGCCGGCCGCTGTTTTGACCGATATCGAACAAACTGAAAAGGATTTGCCTGCTGCGATCTCCATTGACGATGACTGGTTCTACGGATCAGCACACGCCGCCAGGATCGCGCCAGCAACCAAGGAATTCTCTACCAATCAAGTATGCCGGGTGATCTTATCGTCGGGAACCACCGGTACGCCGCGCCCTATTGCCTATAGCAACGCGATACTTGAGCAGCGCTTGCAAACACGTATTTCTATGTCCAGTGCAACCGGCTCCGATAAAGTACTCGTGCTACCCACTTTGGCGAGTCAGATCGGTTGGACGGGAGCCCTGACGCCGCTGCTCTGCGGAGGCACTGTTGCGTTCGCAAACGACACGCGAACTGCATTGCAGATGACAGGATTATA
Source organism: uncultured Alphaproteobacteria bacterium (assembly GCA_963700795.1). Classification (GTDB taxonomy): domain Bacteria; phylum Pseudomonadota; class Alphaproteobacteria; order Rhizobiales; family Beijerinckiaceae; genus Terripilifer. The sequence goes on from CAVOYX010000005.1 coordinate 87,627, forward strand.
TGGACTGCGTTCGATGCTGGCGACCGCTGGCCAAGTACGCGAGCTGATCGAATTGCAACGCAAGGAGCGGTTCGACTGTCGTTCGCTCGAGGAAATCCACGTCGGTGCCGGCTTTATGACAGACGAGCTGATAGCCGAGGCAAGCAGCCTGATATGTCCGCGTATCCTTTGTCGCTACGGCTCCACGGAAACTGGGGTTTCGGCCCTGGCGCCGGCCCACGCCATCAGCGGTATACCAGGCGCTGTCGGATATGTGGCGCCCTGGGCGCGAATATCGGTCGTGGATGACAATGGCGACGAATTGCCGCCGGGCGACACAGGTGAGTTGGTGGTTGAGACAGGAGCGGTAAGCCCCGCCTTTACTGCAGATCTCCGCGACATTGATTCTGTAACACAACCGTTCAGACCTGGAGATATCGGTCACGTACGCGAAGACAGTCTGCTGGTTTTGACAGGACGGATCGGGGACGTTTTGAACGCCGGTGGCCTCAAAATTGCGCCGGAAGTTATCGAACAAATGGTCTTAAAGACCGAAAAGGTTTCCGATGCAGCAGCCGTCAGCAAGGTTGGCGCAACTGGTGTCGAAGAGGTCTGGATTGCAGTTGTAGCGGCCGCGGAATTAGACACCAATGCCATGGCGGAGCGGATATCAAAAGCCAACCCGGAACTTGGTCCGGTTCGGATAGTTCGCCGTTTAGAGATTCCGCGCAATCAGACTGGCAAGATACAAAGGGCGCGGGTGCGGGAGGATTTGTAAGGGCGTCGTAGTATTGATTACATCAAAAAGGATGTGTGCCCTGCATCATGCACTTAAATCGGAATAGAATCATTTAAAATCAGTCAGTTATAGAATTTCCCTTAACGTGGCCTTTTGTTGTAAAATTACAACATTTCACAACAAAATCCACATTTTGAGCGGCAATAAGGCAGAATCAATTTGCAGCAAGACCATTTCATCTTTAGATAAGTTTAGATAATATGAAGGCTGTGCTAGTAATTATTGTCCCGAAGAGACCCTTTGGTGATGATGGGAAGTTGTGGCTCAGCTGTGATTGAATTGAATCTATAAGTTGAGTGGAGTGTGCACAATGACCCTAAGAATGAGAGCAACCATTGGAACCGCAGCGATGGCCCTTTCCGCTCCGGTTGTGGCCGCGGATCTTCCATCAAGGGCTGCTCCGGTCGCTCCGGCGCCGGCCATGTTGCCCGCCTTCACTTTCGCCGGTTTCTATGTCGGCGCCTTCGGCGGCATCCACGGGATGGAACGGAACGAAGAAAACAACACGGTTGGTGACCCCTGTAACGGTGGCGAAGGTGCATGCCGAACTATCCGTCACTGGGGCGGCCTGGCTGGTATCGCTGCGGGGTACAACTTCCAGAACGGCAACTTTGTCTATGGTCTGGAAGCCGATATTGCAGCAGCGTTTGGACAAGGTAGTAGCTTTGGCGTTGTCAATCCTTCGAGTCCGAACGCGATCGGCAACACCAGCATTGATTGGATGGGTACAATCCGCGCCCGCGCCGGTTTCGTTGTTGGTCAGGCAACGCTGCTTTATCTGACTGCCGGTTACGCGATGATGCACCAGAAGACACGTTTTACGCTTGGTTATACCGGCAGCACGTCCGGGCTGAAAGGCGGCTTGGTCATCGGCGGCGGTTTCGAAAGCGCAATCAACAACAATTGGTCGCTTAAAGGCGAAGCGCTCTTCATTCCTAGCACCGGTTCGCAGCGGGTCGTGGATTTGACCGGTCCCAAGCACTACACCGTCAAAAACAAGAACCACATCATTCTGAAGCTGGGCGTAAACTATCGGTTCGGCGGACCGGCCGGTTCGGTCGTAGCTAGGTACTGATCTTACAGCTGTTGTAACAGCGTCAGTAAGATCTAAGGGAATTGCCCGGCCTAGTGCCGGGCTTTTCCTTTCTCAGCTTAACTTTTTGGTTTGACGACAACCCGACCCCAGGGGCTTGCACGGTGAATATCTTCGATCCGTTTTTCTTTCAGGCCATGCAACAACCCAATCGTCCGGCGTTAGTATTCCCGGGCGGGTACATGACCTACGGGCAGCTTGCCTCTGCTGCTACATCCGCCTCTGCTGCGATTGCTAGCGCCGGCTTCCGGCCCAAGGAGCTGGTAGCGATTGAATTGCCGGTTCCTATCTACCAAATCATCGTCATTATAGCGCTGGGCCGTCTTGGTATCCCGTCCATCAATATTTCAAGCGCCCTTGGCGCTCAGACGACTCTCGATGTGAAAGGTTACATTGGTGACCGCACGACACTTCGCTTCGGTGATGTTCCAGCGATACATGCGGACGAAAAGTGGATGATCAGGCATGCGACGTCGGCCATGCCTTTCGGACTCAAACGCTATCAGGCCGCACCCTACGAGATTTGCCGTGTTGCTTTGTCTTCCGGCACCACCGGCTATCCGAAAATAATAGAACTTAGCCATTCCGTCATGGATACGCGGCTGAATAGGCCAACGGTCAATTCACCTTCGGGACGCACTCTATCAATGTTGCAGTTGAATACGGCGTGGGGCTTTTTGCTTCTGATGCGCACTCTGCGATGGGGCGGCGCCTATTGTTTTGCTCCTTTTCCTGAAGATGTGTTGGAGCTTTGCATGTCCTCGGGCGTGCAAGGTATCTGGTGTTCGCCCGATCAATTGGGCACGCTGATCCAGGAGCAAAAGCGCATGTATCGCCAGCTTCCAGAATTGGGCAACGTCAACATCGGCGGAGCAGTCTTGCCCGAAGCAATGCTACGAGATGCGCAGCGGCTCATCTGTACCAATATACTGAATACCTACGGAGCGACCGAGACGGGACCGGTCGCAACCGCTCCCGGGTCGCGGTTCATGGGCATAGATGGAGCTGTTGGCTATTGCCTTCCGTGGCTGGACATTCAGATTGTCGATGAGAAGGACCGTCCGCTGCCTGCCGAACAGGAAGGCCGCCTGCGGATAAGAGGAACCGATGTCGTCAGTGGCTATGCATCGGTAGATGCGGAAAGCGATGGCGTCTTTCAGAACGGTTGGTTTTATCCCGGCGATCTTGCTAGCCTTCGTCGTGACGGGTTGCTGAGGATCGTTGGCCGGTGGTCTGAAATTATTAACCGGGGCGGGGTCAAGGTGGCGCCGCAAATTATCGAAGAGGTCGTCCGCAGACTGCACGGGATCGAAGATGCCGGCATATTGCAGGGAACGGGCCCGAATAGCGAAGCGCAAATATGGGCTGCTATTGTAGCTGACCCCGAAGTTTCGGACGACGTGTTGCGGGAGGCTTGCTTCGAAGCCATTGGCGACCTGACCCCGGACCGGTTCATCCGTGTCGATTTCATTCCACGCAACGAGGTGGGCAAGGTGCTGCCTCGCAAATTGCGAGAGATTGTGGAGCAAGCCAACCACGAATAGAGGTTCGTCCGAAAAATCCGATACCGTTTTTTGCAGCAACGTCGGTACCGGTCAATAACTGCCGTTACCGAAGACCTGACCGCTCAGTAGATCAGAAGTAACCTTTAGCATGATGCATATGAAAATGATTTATTGACTATCAAATTTCGTCGATAGTTTTCCTTGCCAAGCGGGCCAGCGCAAAAACCAGCCGGAGACCCTTTAGATTTTTCCTGCTATACTTTCCATGCCGCCACGCATTGCGGTTGCCCTTCGGTGCGCCGCCCCCAGCGCCATGAAACCGGCAAACCTTGTGGCCTTTCACCGCAGGTGCCTGGCACTGGACGCCAGTCCGCTTCGAAGTTGCCTTGCATCTTGGCGACACGTGCATCGGGAGAGCATCACGGCTTTTCATGGGGTTGTTCCTTCCTTTTTCTTCAGCCCCTCTCCCTTGCGAGACATTACCGACAATCGCCTGACCACCTTCGCTGACATTTACATGCTGCACGGTGACCTTTTGCTCGCCGCCGGTGCGATATCGCTTCAGCGCTTCCACTTGCATCGCAAACGTCCTGACCAGCTTGTTGAAGGCCCGTTCGGCTGCATCCTGCTGTGGTATGTTTTCAACGTGTGCCAGCCGTCTGGCGAACGTCATGCTGGCCATGTGAACAGCAGCCATCTGCGCCGCAAGCATCGCTTCGACCTCATCCCTTGGCTCGATCCCCTTGATAACCGCCAGCATGAAATTCGGACCACGGGCGTCGGCCTTTTTGCCCTGTGTTCCAGCATTGACTAGCTGGCTCATCAGGCCGTCTAAGAACTCGTAATCCGTTGTGCCTATCGCCTGCATCAGAAGAGCAGTACCGACGTTCTGATCAGGGTGATCGTTACCCAGGGCAACCTTGCTGCCCATTTCCTCGACCGTGAGCTTCGGCGAGGGGTGCCGGTTGACTACCCGTCGAATTGCAACAGTTTCCACCGGCAGGCGCTGTTTCGCTAACTCATCCGCCATCATTGATCCTTCCAATAGTTACCTGTGTCTGTCGAAAGAAGGCCTGGCGTCCGCCCCTGGGCGTCACAACGTCGGCGCTCGCAACGTCGATTGCTGTCACGCGAGACCCGTCGCCCAGCAGCCAGGCCAAACCCCTGCAATCGTATCTGGCTGCGGGAGCGGTAGGGTGCAGGCCGAATATATCCTCCACTCGCCAACCCAGCCTGTGAGCCTCTGACGCCCATTGGTCAGCAAACATCAACGCAGCATCGATGGCCGCCTGCCAGCGTACCGGCGAGAAGTCACCGGGCGGACCGATAACAAGCTGCCGCGCGAAGTATTCGGCCCAATGTCGTGGCAAGCCAGCCTCGTATTCCAGAATCGCTGCCCGTTCCTCGAAGTCGCTGGCGAGTAACGTTTCCGGGTCAAGGTGGGCATCCGGCGTTCCACTCGTTCCAACTGTTCCAACTGTTCCATTCGTTCCGTCTGTTCCGGTCTTATTGGCAACGTTCCACTGGAACGTTGCTAAGGAACGTTCCGGTGGAACGGCTGGCTGGACGCTGATTTCGGTATCACTCAGGGCCTTCCGGGCGAGGTCTCTCAGGCTCATTGGCTGGCCTTTCCGAGCTTCCGATGGATAGTCGTTTTAGGAAGGCCTGTCCGTTCGGCGATTTGCTGCAATGACATGCCCTGATCCCGGAATGAGCGAATGGCGTCATCATCGTCGCCGGATTGAATTTCGCCCGTCCGCCATTTTCCGTCGATCAGTTGCGCCTCGAATGGTGCAGCATCGTCACCGAAGAAACCCCGGCTCTTGGTGAAATGGATTTCGAACCGCGCACCTTCGGAAGCATCGTAATCAGGCGGCCTCTTCAGGCTGATCACGCTATCCAGAACATCCTCTTTTCGCGACGTGCCCCGTTGTCCGCCCGACTTGCCCGCATGGTGTATCAGCAGCACGCTACGTCCCGCAGCCCGCTGTCGCAGGCACCACGATTGCACCGGCTGCCAGCTATCCGCTTCGTTTTCCCGCAGCGACCGGCAGACCGTGGACAGGTTGTCGACAATGATCAGGTCCGCATCGGCGATAGCGCCATCGTAGAAGCGCTGCGCCTCAGGGTCGGACAGGTCCGGCAAGCCATCTCGCTGCAGATCGGCAGCGACCAGCCGGAAAGCATCTTCCGGCGCTTCGAAGGTGCTGGTGGTCACGATAGAGGCAAAGCGCTCCTTGAGCATGCTGCCCGGCATTTCCCCATCAATGTAGACAACCCGCCGTCGCACCGGTGCCTGCCATCGCAGAAAACTGCCGCCACCTGTGACGGCATGGGCGATGTTCATCGCAATCCAGGTCTTACCTATACCCCGCTCGGCATAGATCATCGTCAGCCCTTTGGACGGCAGCCACGGCGACAGGATCGTTTCACGTGGCGGGAATTCCCTTGTCAGCAATTCCGCCCCTGTGAGCGTTACAAGGCCATTGGCAGCATATGCAGGAACGTACTCGGTTGCCACCGGACGTTCCCGCCCGGCAAGCATTGCGTCAGAGGCTTCGCGAAACTTTTGGAACTCGGAAGTCATGGCGTGACCTCCATCATCCCAGCGAGCGAATTGGCAGCGAACAGATCGCAGCAGGTTTCGACTACTGCCCGCTGGTAGGCCATCGCTTTTCGGACGGAATAGGCCAATCCTGTATCGTCGCCAATTTCGGCATAACGTTGCGCCAGCGCAAAATAGTGTCGGCACATTTCCACCATTTCGGCGATGTACTCGCGAAGCTCCTGGCGGCCGTCGAAAGTGTGAAACTGTTCCATTACCCCAGCCTCCCGCCCAAATCCGCCAGCGCCGCAATGACGCGCGCGACCGGCAATGTAAGCCCGTATTTACGAGCTATTAACGCAGCCGCGAGAACTTCCGGCGCGACAGTTTTTGTGCTATGAAGCTCCGAAATCAACGCTGCCCGCTTTGATTTGTCGGAGCCCTGCCGCATCGCCCATGCGGTGGGGTTTCGCGTATCAGGCGGCATCGTCAGCACCTCCCGAAAGCAGGCGTTTAGCTTCTGAGACAGGAACAAGCCGCCTCCCACAAATTCTGATAGTCCTGATTTTCTTCTGTTTAACCAATTCGTACAGGGTGGAGCGTCCGATTCCGACTGCCGCACAAAATTCGTTTACGCGGTATGCGAGTCGTTCGGTGTCTCTGGCATCAGATTGATCTGGCAAAACCCTTTCTGCAAAAACCATAGAGAACCCTTTCTTTGATTTGCGCGCCACACTGATCGTGACCGCGCTTCCTCAAAAGGGTGTGCCATTGTTCGCTCATGATTGATGCGAGGATAAATTAGGAAAAGTTCACCGACTTTTTTTGGCAGATCGGCTTGCTCGGGTAAGCCGCTGCATATGAATATCGATACTTTCTTTGCCCGTTCCCCCCCGGCGCGGCAGGCGGCCCGCCTCCTGATATTCCTTCACAACCTGCCTGATCTCTCGGACCCATTCAGAAGCATCTCCACGCTCGGGAGTCATTTTTTTTGCCGCTTCGATTATGATTTCATGATCAGTTGGATTATACGTTTTCCGACTCGCGGGCCTTCCCCCTCCTTTTCCTTTGCGAGCTAAAATGCTCTCAAATCGGACAATGATCGCGTGAATATGTTGCGCTGCCAATCTCTTGTAGTGTTGCTCTGCAATCGTGATTTGAGCGCCAAACTCTACATGCCCATCGTCAGTGATTTTTCCCAGCTCTAAGAGAGTGTCGATTGCCAGTCTTTCACCACGCAGAATACCTTCCAATCCGATCGCATGCTCGATAGTGGTCTGAGCTGTAGCTTTGGATAATGCCCTATCATTCTTGGAAATGACGTGAGTGTACTGCGCAATCAATGCTTCGCGAAAACGAGCTATTTGAATTACCGAAAGTGGACATTCGGCCCCATTGGCATACCCCACAATCCAGGGTTTTAACGATAATAGATCGACCTCTGATTCCAAGCTGCTATCTGTTGCTCGTTTACCTTGGACCATATCACTCACGCTTTCGATATATTCAGATGCACAATATTCCCGCGGTCAGAAATACTGCAAAATGATGCCCAAGCCTCCATAAGCTCCCGTCGCTTTTCCAGCGCATCACCGCGCCTGTAGGCTTGCTCCGCCTTGTCGCCGATAACATGGGACAGCGCCGCCTCGGCAACCTCCCGCGCAAAGCTCGTTTCATTGCCTGCCCAGTCGCGAAACGATGACCGGAAGCCGTGAACCGTCGCGCCGGTTACCTTCATTCGCCGTAGCAACATTTCCATCGCCATCGTGGACAATTGCTTGTCGGACCGCGCGCCCGGGAAAACCAGATCGCCTGTGCGCGCCGTTGCCACCTTCTCAAGGATTGCCAATGCCGATTTGGACAGCGGAACCCGATGCACGCGCCCCGGCTTTGTCCGCTCGGCAGGAACCGTCCAGACTGCCGCTACCAGATCGATTTCCGACCAGCGCGCGCCGTAGACCTCGCCGCTTCTGGCAGCCGTCAGGATCAGGAATTCCAGTACCAGCGCCGCCATGCCTTCCCGTTGCCGCAGGCTTTCCATGAAGGCTGGAACGTCCTCGTATGGCATCGCGTCGAAATGCCCGCGCGTGAGCCGTTGGCGCTTCGGCAGCAGCTTGTCCAGATGGCCGCGCCACCGGGCCGGGTTCTCACCCGTACGATGGCCCTTGGCCTTTGCTGCGTCCAGAACGTGCTCCAGCCGTCCGCGCAGCCGGGAAGCCGTTTCCGGCTTTTCCTGCCAGACCGGTTGTAAGACCGAAAGAATTTCAGCAACGCCAATCTTGTCCACTGGCAGGCCACGCAGGGGTGCAGCATAGGTCTCCAGCGTCATGCGCCATTGGGCGGCGTGTTTGTCGTTTCGCCATTCGCTGGCCTTGGAAGCGATATAGTCGTCGGCAACCTCACCGAACGTCGGCAAGGCCATCGCCCGCCGGGCAGCCTCGCGCCGGGCTTCAATCGGATTGATCCCGGCCTTGACCAGCTTCCGCTTTTCGGCGGCATCCTCGCGCGCCTCGGCAAGCGACACGTCATGCGCCGAGCCCAGCCCGGTTTCCGTGACCCTGCCATTCCAGCTGAAGCGGTAAACCCATTTGCGCGTACCGGTTGGCCCGACGACGAGGTACAGGCCGCCGCCATCGCCATACCGCCCCGGCTTTGTGGTCGCTGCCGCTCGTGCCGAAAGTTTTCGCCTGCCGCCCGCCATAGTCAAGCTCACTTACAATCAGTCTTACAATTTGACGTGGATTGTAGCGGATATTAGCGGACACAGAAAGACGGAAAGAAAAGAAAATCGCAATATAACAGTGTATTTGGTGTACACTAGCGAGCAATGAAAAACGCAAGTTCGTCGGACTCCCTCTCCGCCAGTAATTTTTGCAACCAAGTGATGTAAATATTTCTGTTCAGGCCCTTTAGCTCACAATCGAAATTGCTCTTGGACAGGGCCCGAAAATTTCGGATCCATCGGACTGCGTCAAAACACCCCTCGAATCACAGATCTGGGCAGAACACGCGTTGTTGATGGAGCACGGTGCCAGCCGCGCAAAGGCTGCAGCCATGAACGTCAAGGGTCCCGCTCTCGGCAAAAAGTTGCCTATCAGAAAATTCCGGGTAGCCATCTTCTCAGACACCACATGTTCCCGGCGGAACAGCCAAATTCAGGCAAGCGCGGTACATTGCCCCCCATGCAGAAACGATCTGCAAGTTTTCATATCACGGGCTGGCCATGACTTTTCAATTGAATGTCCATTTCCTCGACGATTCCGCGGACTTCTATGAATATTCCGCGAGAGTTCAGACCGAACGATTTTCGGGATATACGGACGGGGCTGAAGTATTCGGCAAAGATCTGAGAGAGTTTGCCGCACGGCTCCGTGATTTTCCGCTGAGCAACGATCGTCCACCCAGCCTGACTACAGGAAGCAATTGGGATGGCCTGCCTTATGAAGAATGCATGAGGATCGAAATCACCCCTTTTGACAGCACTGGCACATTACTTGCCCGCATTTCGCTTACCGATGTTAGCGAAGGCAAGCCCCATCAGCGGGTTAACATGAACTCAGCCAGCTTTCATACTGACTATGCCATGCTGGAGCGGTTCGCTGAATCAATCGAACGAATTTTGCGCGACGGGCACGGCGAGGCGCTGCTGGATAAAATGAAATAGTCCAGGACAGACCAAATCGATAAAAATACCTATGAACTGAGTATTATCAACACCTGCAGAAGCAACGGAGTTTAACAATTTACAGCCCCTCTCCGCCAGTTCTTGATGCGCCACCGTTCGCGGAATGCCCAGCCCATTGAGCGAAATGTGTTCGACGCGTTTTCCACGACATCAGCCGTCTGACCCATTCATAAATCAGCAGCATATTAATGCTTATCATTGGTCATGCGCGATTCGCCTGCAAACCAGCTCGAAACGGCTCTGACCCGGCTCGCAAGGCAGGTAGCCAAGGCGCGCGACTTGCCTCCCGCCCATTCGAAAACCGCAAAAATCATGTCACAGGGCCGCAAGAAGGCCGCCAAGAAAGTGATAGAGGAAGCCGCGGAAGTGGCGATGGAAGGCTATGCCGGCCATCATGGCCGACTGGTCGTTGAAAGCGCAGACCTGCTATACAATCTCAGTGTGCTTTGGGTGATGAACGGCGTCAGCCTGTCCGACATCGCTGCGGAAATGCAAAAGCGCGAGGACATGCTTGGCATCGCCGAGAAATGGCCAAAGAAAAAATCACGCGATAGTCTCCGTTCGGTTCGCTAACCTGCAACGGCCTATCCCCTGGCTAATCCCCTTGCTGAAAATCGCGCGAACGCCTCCACGACTTTTTCATAGACCGGCCGTTTGAACGGTATGATCATCTGCGGAACATTTTGCAGTTCTTCCCACCGCCAGGCGTCGAATTCGGCTTTGTGTCCGCCGGCTGGATGCGCGACATTGATTGCGCTGTCATCCCCTTCAAGCCGCAAGGCAAACCACTTCTGCTTCTGTCCCTTGTAACGGCCCTTCCAGGCTTCCTTGGCGATGTCATTGGGCAGATCATAGGCCAGCCACTCGGTTATTTCGCCCAGCAGCGAAACCGACTGCACATTTGTTTCTTCATAAAGCTCACGCAAGGCCGCCGCATACGGGTCTTCGCCTTCGTCGATTCCCCCTTGTGGCAACTGCCATTCGTGGCCAGGGGCGACATGTTCGCGAAGGGCCTTGTTGGCCCGGCGGCCGGCAAACACAAGGCCAGCCTTGTTGAACAAGGCGATGCCGACGCAGGGACGATACAGCGACATGCTTTACCCTATCACTTGAACGATAAAATCACGGATGATGTCGCGATTCACTTGCCCGCGCTGGCAGTTTGGCTTCCGATCAATGAGCTCAGCGGCACCAGTGAAATCCCGCGCTTTTCGAGCCGCCCCGCAAACTTGCCGACAACTTCGACAACATCCGGCAATCCGTTTGCAAAACCGATTGCTGTACCCTGCTGAACGGCAAGAGCATGCAGCTTCTCAAGCGACGAGGCCAGCGCGCGACCATCGCGTGCCTCGTCCAGAATGATATCAGCCCGGATAAAGGGCGTGTTGGAAGCACTGGCAATGGTTCCAGCAAGGGAACGTGGAGAAGAGCCGTCATCGAACAACATAAGTCCTCGTGAGCGGATTTCCTCGACAACCGGACCTAAAGCCTGCGCATCGGACGTGAACTTGGCGCCAAGAAAATTGCCTATGCCGATGTAGCCGGTAAATCTGCCCATATGCCAGTGCAGATGCTCTTTCATCTGCTTGCGGTCGTAGCTCGTACGCAACATGTGCGGTCCAGGTCCCGGACCGGCAAGATCGAACGGCTCCATGGGAACTTGCAGAATGATTTCGTGACCGTCTTCGCGCGCACTGGAAACCTGCGCGTTCAAATTTTCCCCATATGGCGCAAAGGCCAGAGTGCACCGGCGCCGGCAGCCGCCTGATGGCTGTTGCCGTCACTGCCGGATTGAGCCCCATGCCGCCAATGACCAGCGCGATCTTGGGTGCCGAAGCTTTCAATTTGCCGGAAGTCACCATCGGCCGGGCATAAATTTCGTATGGCTTGGAGCCATCGTTAGCCTCGACAGGCAACAGGCCGAAGCGGCTGCGTTGGACAAGGCGTGCATCGGGAGCTGGCGTCAAACCGATTTTAGGTGCTTGCGGAATTTGCAGGATGAGTGCGCCGGGAACTTCTCCACCATTCTGCCGAATGACCCGTACGCCACTGGAATTCTCAATTTCCAAGCCCGTACTGCGCGGTGTGATGATTTTCGCAATACTTCCCGTGGGCGACCCATCATTGCCGGTTTGCGGCGCGGCGCTTGCCACCGGCGCAATTGCTCGCGGCTCTGCGGGCCGCTCGATCTTGGCAACGGCCCGGGCCCGTCCACCGAGCCCGTCATCCTGGCTGACAAGCCAGAAAACACCACCGCCAAACGCAAGAAAAGCACCAAAGGCCAGCATAGACCCAGCCCTTGGCTTGAAGCTCTGCTTCTGGCCAGGCTCAGGCGACTGCCCCAGTGGAGAATTCAGTTCATCAACCGTCATTGAACCCGCTAACGTTCATTCCAGCCTGCCCCTCCCAGGCGGAAGCCACAGGCAGAGCCTCGTGTCGGATATTGGAAAACCAGACCAGCCCGCGAATCACTTGGATATTACCACTGTATCCGCGCGCAGCCGTATGCCTTTGCAGAACCACGCGCAGGCGCAAAAAACAGGGGCCGGACAATCGCTGTCCGGCCCCGTTTTATCGAACCAATCTTTGAGTTACTGCTTCGGCGCAGTGTCCTCTTTCTTCTGCACGTCGGCTTTCTTCTCCGCTGGCTTTTTCTTGAAATCTGCCGGGCTTTTCGCGCCACGCAACAGATCCCGAGCCGCCATCAGCAGTTTGTCCTTCGCAGGATCGCTCGGCACATAGGCCTGCGAGCCGGAATTTTCTTCTTCGCCATTTTTCAGATGGCCGCGCAGGGAGGCTTCACCCTTGGTTGAATCCTGGCCTTTGAGATCGTCCGGAACGTCCTGGAAAATCTCGACGTCCGGCTCAATTCCCTTTGCCTGGATCGACCGGCCAGACGGCGTGTAGTACCGCGCCGTCGTCAGACGCAGCGCGCCATTGTTGCGGCCAAGCGGAATGATGGTCTGCACGGAGCCTTTGCCGAAGCTGCGCGTACCGATAACCATTGCACGCTTGTGATCCTGCAATGCGCCGGCAACGATTTCCGAAGCCGATGCAGAACCACCGTTGATCAGCACAATCACCTTCTTGCCCTGCGTCAGGTCGCCGGGACGCGCATTGTAGCGCTGCGTTTCGTCCTTGTTGCGTCCGCGTGTGGAAACGATTTCGCCGCGGTTCAGGAAGGCATTCGAAACCGCAATCGACTGATCGAGCAAACCACCGGGATTGTTGCGCAGATCGACGATATAGCCTTTGATCTTGTCGGCAGGCAGATCCTTTGAAATCTTGTCGATTGCGCGCTTCAGCCCGTCATAGGTCTGTTCGTTGAACTGGGTAATGCGCACATAACCGATGTCGCCATCTTCAACGCGCGAACGCACGGCCTGGATCTTGATCCGGTCGCGTACGATCTTCACGTCGAGCTTTTTCTTTTCCTTGCCACGCACGATCGTCAGGTTGATGGCTGCACCGATCTTGCCGCGCATCTTTTCGACGGCCTGATTGAGCGTGAGGCCTTGCGTGGATTCACCATCGATATGGGTAATCAGATCGTTCGACAGAACCCCGGCGCGAGCAGCGGGCGTATCGTCGATCGGCGCCACAACTTTCACGAAACCGTCCTGCTGGGTCACTTCGATACCAAGGCCGCCAAATTCGCCGGTAGTCTGCACCCGCATTTCATTGAACGCCTTCGGCGTCATATAGCTGGAATGCGGGTCGAGACCCGACAACATGCCGTTGATCGCGGATTCGATCAGTTTGTCTTCCGTTGGTTTCTCAACGTAGTCGGAGCGAACCTTTTCGAACACGTCACCGAACAGGTTCAGCATGCGATAGGTATCGGAGGCTGCTGCAACAGCCGGGCTGGTCGAGAACATGCCCGTTTGCGTAGTCACCAGCGCAACCGAAGCGCCAACCGCAGCACCCGCCAAAAGCAAAGAAATCTTGCGCATTATCCGCGAACCTTTTCCAATTCCGGCTTGGCCCACCATGGGCCTGGGTCGATTGCCGTTCCATCCTTGCGAAACTCTATATATAGCACCGGTTTCACCGCTCCAACGGCAATCGTCGCCGCCGTTCGCGTTGTACCGTTTCCCATACTGCCCACAGGCTCGCCAGCCAGGACAAACTGACCGGTACCCACAACCAGGCGTTCCATGCCAGTCAGAACAATATAGTATCCATCACCGGCGTTTACTATCAAGAGTTGACCATAACTTCGATAGGGACCCGCATACACGACCCAGCCATCTGCCGGCGAAGCTACAAGTGCGTTGGGATTTGTGGCAATCGAAAGGCCTTTTTCGCGTCCGCCAAAATTATCTGGTTCTGCGAATTCCCGATGGATGGAACCGGCGACCGGCAATGGCAAACGGCTTTTTGCCTGCCCAAATGCAATTGCAGGGGCCAATCTGGCCCTGTCGGCAAACGGATCCGCCTGCGAACCGGGCTTCAGGTGCGCCAGTTTTCTTGCGTTGCAGCTCTGCGTTGCGCGCCGCCTCCGAGGCCTTTCTGGCTGCCTCTATTTCGCTCTCCAGCCGGTCGATCAAATTTTTGAGAGTGGTCGCCTGGGAGGCAAGTTCCGCCGCCCGTTTCTGTTCACTGGCCAACGCACCCTGAACTGATTCGATGCTTCCCTTGCGTGTTTCCAGAATGGCAGCGAGCCGGATACGCTCACCCCCCAGCTCATCAATCTGCTTTTTCAGATTGGCCTTTTCCCGATCGATACCTGCGCGGACCCGCTCAAGTTCTTCCAGATCGGCCACCAGCATTTGGGCATCCTGACGCAACTCGGGTACGACCGAACCCAGAAGGATGGATGTGCGCACGGCCCGCAATATATCGCCCGGAGAAATAAGCACAGCTGGCGGCGGACGCCGCCCCATGCGTTGCAGGGCAGCCAGAATTTCCCCAATCACGGCGCGCCGTGAATTGAGCGAATTGCGGATCCCCGTCTCACGCCGCCGCGACTGCGCAAATTGGCGCTCAAGTTCAGCAATACGCCCCTCGCTGTTTTTTATTCCGGCGGTGGCATCCAGCAGGGCAGCATTCAGCCTTGCCCTGTCATTGCGGATACTCTCGAGTTCCGTCTTGATCTTGCGCCGTTGCGAAGCAGATTCTTCGATGACTTTTTGCAAATCACGCAATTGTTGCTGATGCGCTTCGCCCGGTGCGATTCCACCACGCAATTTGATTTCGCCGTCCTGCGCAACACAATGCGTGACGCCAACACCGGCGCCCGCCATCGCAATCGCCAGCAACATGCCCGCAAAGCGCCCCTGTCTGCGCATGCGCGGACAATGGCGGTCTGTCCCGGCAATCTGTGTGGTCATCAAGCGGTACTTTGCCTTCCAGCGAATCTTTCCGACCATAGCGTCAGGGACAGTCGGCGGCCAGTCGGCGCGCCGCCATTAACGGGCTAGACTGCCGGTAAAGCCTTTAAAAATGCTCGTTTCCCACCGAAGCCTGCACGATGGCAGCGGTCACGCCCGATGATAGGGATGCCCCGTCAGGATTGTTATTGCACGATAGATTTGCTCGGCTGCCATGATGCGCGCGAGTTGATGCGGCCACGTCATGGCTCCAAATGCCACCAGCATGTCGGCCCTGTCGCGCAAATCCGCACCATGACCGTCTGGCCCACCCAGCGCCAGCACATATGCTGGAAGCCCGCCATCGCGCGCACGGGCAATGTCATCGGCGAAAGCTTCGCTGGTCAGCGACTTGCCCCGCTCGTCCAGGACGATCAGCCGGGCGCCACCTGCCACAAGCGGCAACAGGCTCTTGGCTTCCTCGCCCATGCGTTCGGTTGTATTGCGCGCCTGACTTTCGGAAAACTCGCGCAGCTCTATGCCGGTCAGGCCAGCCTGTCGCGCAGAAGCAGCAGCACGATCCACATAGCGGGTGCACAGGTCGCGCTCAGGACCATGTTTCATCTTTCCGATGGCGGCCAGCACTATTCGCATCGGCAATGAGCCTCATAAACCGGCGCATCACCCGCGCATCGCGCAAGCCCGCCATTCAAAGTCTGGCCGAACGGTGAAATCAGGCGCTGCGCCGCGATGCGGCAAGGCGTTCGTCCGGCCGGTCGCCGCTCCACATCTTTTCCAGATTGTAGAACTGCCGCACTTCCGGCCTGAACAGATGAACAATCAGATCACCGGCATCGACAAGCACCCAATCGCAACTGGGCATGCCTTCGACCCGCGGTACTATTCCGCGCTCCTTGCATGCCTTGATCACGCGATCCGCGATCGCTCCCACATGTACGTTGGAGCGCCCCGAAGCGATGATCATGTCGTCGGCGATGGAGGTTTTGCCGGCCAGTTCGATCTTCACGATCTCTTCAGCCTTCGCATCATCCAGACTTTGCAGGATGACATTCACAAGCTCGTCAGACTTTGCCGCCTCCGGCGGATCGATCTGCTGAGGCGCTTTGGTGCGCGCCCCGGAACCAACTGTCGGTGTCAGTGCCCTGTAACTCCTGTGAATCGGAAACCGGACGTCCGGTCCCGAATTCAGCTAAGATGCTCCCGATTTGTGACAATTTCAATGCCGCATTGCGAATTGACGTTAATTTATGACAATTCCCGGCCAGAAAAATCCAGTCACGTTACAGCTGGAACATGTGTGGACCTGAAGGCCGAGAAGGCTCGGGGGTGCGCTGCGCCTGAATCGTCAATTCGCATGTCGAACACTATTTCACCCGAAGGAGTGACCTCCACAAGACGCGAGCAACCGAAACTGCCTTCGCTTTCGCTCGTGGGGACCCCGTTGCTCAGGCAAATACCGCCAAATGTACCAAAAGTATTTCCGGTTTTCGGCAGCCGCAGCGCCCCGCCCTGATAACAGGCATATGTCCGGTCCTGCGGCGAACTGCCCCATGACCAGACCTGCCGGACCGTCATCGCCTTTGCATCGACCTCGAATTCCACCAGCCGGCTGAAATTGCGCACGTCGTCCAGCCTGGGCTCGAACGCGCCTGACCTGTAATTGCCATTGTCGAAGCACATCACCCGGCCGGGCGCCGGCACGGAACAATCGTGCTGGTGAAACTGCCAGTCCAGCCCAGCTTCCGGCTTCAGCACGTAATCGGACCAGGGCCTCCGCCACTGGGTGTGATTGCCAAGTATCCAGACCAGTTCGCCCGTTCCTCGGCGGAATTTCACAATACAATCCTGATGCCGCAGCGAAATCATGAATGTGTCGTCGTTGGAATCATAGGTCACTGCATTGCAGTGGCACCAATCAAAGCCGTTGGGGAAACCCTGCTTGCGCCAATAGTTCGCGCGAATGGAGTGGGTCGCGCGATATGGATCAAGCAAGTCCAGCAATGGATAACGTCGAACGATCTTGCCTTCGCGCGTGACTTCGGTGATCACATCGCCGACGACCTCAGCCGCCTGCGTTGCAGCGTTGGGGTCGTCCGTACTGCCTGGCCAGTTGTCGAATATTCGCGATTGCGCATCGAGGATAAGAAAATTGCCGTCGGGCATGAAGTTGACGGTGTGGTGAATAAAATTCACCGGCAATTCCGTGCTGCCTGCCGGTGGCGCCTTGCCGAGAAATTTTCCTCTCGCATGCCAGCATCGCAAGACATTTGCCTCGCCATCAAGTTGCTTGATCAGCCCTTGTGCGGATTGGGAAAACAGGATCGTACCATCAGGCTGACAACGAATATCCTGCGAAGTGCCGGCAAATTCTTTCTGCACGGCAATCGTTCCATCACGCGCAATACCCACCACCCATGCAGAATTGGCGCGCGTCGGAAGCCCGCCCGGCCGGGTGGTAAAATAGATCGTTCCAGGTTCACGGCGCGTCTCATCGCAAGATACAAGCTGGAATGGAATGTCGTTCGCCACAGCTTGTGTCCTCTTCATAGAATGGCATCTTCAACAATGCCCGATTATCTACAGAATGAAACTCACCGCTCCCATCGCGCCCAGTTCCTCTGCATCAAGCACCGCACGCTTTTCCTCGATCTTCAATGCAGACCCTTCATAGGCCAGAATATTGCGGTATTCGCCGGTATAAACGCGCGTGTCTCCGCCCCGTCTATTGCGGTAAACAACGAAATTGGCCAGGGCAGCTATGCGCCCGTCCGCCGCCTCACGCACACGCACATTGGCTATAAATCGCCGGGTGCGTGAGGGCGGATATTCCGCATGGCAATTGGGATCTTTCAATCTGATCACGCGCTCGCGCAGACGAATGATATCATCAGCAATGATGAACAACGTATCGGCATGACTGGCATAAGGCTTGTTTGTTGGCGGCACAAAATAGCTTGCATCCTGCGTAAGAAGCGTCAGCCATTCATCCAGCTGCCAGTTGTCCAGCAATTCAGCTTCACGAATGAACAATTCCTCTACTTCAGCACGCGCAGGCAGGGGATGCGTCGCTGACTTGCTCATGCGCGCTCTCCCTTTACCGGGGCTTCCATGAGAGAACTCCATTTCCGCCAGAACACGCGGATATGTGCCTCGTCCGTATCCAGTTGATCGTCCGCAATCTTGTGCATGCCGCGGGAAATATCGTTCCACTCAACCTCGCGCCAGGCGTTATAGCCCTCTTGCGCGGACTCCAGCGCCGCAACGTCATCCGGCGTAGCAAAGCCGCCTGGTCCATAGAAGGTCAAAAATGCGTGCAGGCGCCGCGCGCGCTGTTCTTCATTTTCTTCAACCGGACCAAGCGCCCATGCTGTCACCTTGATGCGATCGGGAGCTACCGGCCAGAAATTGCGCACGGTGACCGACGAGCCATCATTGATAACTAGATTGGGAAAGATCGAAAGATTGCGATTTGTATCGGCAACACGCGCGGCCCGCTCTTCACCTAGCCGCTGATTTAACTCCTGCCTGATGTTCGCAATATCTTCCTTGGCGTCTTCGCCATACACCGAAATCCACGCGGCAACCGGACGCCCGCGATAATTGGGATTGTCGATGCACAGATGCCCGTTGCCCAGATCAATGCCCTTGCCGGCAGACGGCAACAGAAGTCCTTTCGGCCGGCGCATGCTGACGCCGGAATTGCTCATGTAATTCATCCACGTGATGTGCGTGGACAAAAGGTGATAATCGTCAACGGAATTTTCAACGAGCAGTTTCCAGTTCGCGCGAATTTCATATTCCTGCGTACCGGAAATAATCTCCATCTGACCCGATGGTGATTGTTCGACAACCAGATCGATATAATCGCGCGCGCCAGCCAGATAATCGTGCAGGCTTTCTGCGTCAGGATCGAAATTTACAAAATAGAAATCGCGATAGCTTTCGACCCGTGGCGCTGCGATCAAACCCATGGTGGACTTGTCGAACCCGGGCCCATAGGCATCCTCGCCCGGCACACCTTTCAAGCTACCGTCGGTGTTGTAGACCCAGCCATGATAGAAGCAGTAAAATCCGCGCACATTTCCTTCGCGTTCCCGGCAGACCTTTGCGCCCCGATGCCGGCAGGTATTGAGCAGAACACGAATCTGGCCATTCTGGTCCCGGCAAAAAATGACGGGACGGCCGGCAACATTGCGTGTCTGAAAATCACCAGGCTTTTTCAGTTCCGATGCATGCCCTGCATAAATCCACTGTCGGCTGAAAATTTTCTCGCCTTCTGCCCGCAAGACACCATCTGAAACGAAGACTTCGCGATGTACCAGAAATTTTCGCTCTCGCTCATCTTCTACGACGTATCTTTTGTTACCTGACAAAACCACCTCCGGAACCAAATTGGCAAAAGGGAATATTCCTATTCTTTACGATGCGAGCCATCCGCACACATGAAGTTCCGGATACGGCAATCATCAAACCCACCGCGTGCGCAAATGGCCAGCGCCGCATTGCGTGCCTGATTCAAGCCGACGCGCGCTTCGGCGAATGCTTTCTGCTGATTGCCCTTGTTGCCAAGGCTTGCAGCCAGACAAGCGTGATCAGCGCCCGATAAAACACGGCAAGGCACGGTAGCATTTTCACGACAGCCGGTAAGTGCGCGCTCCTGCGCCTGATCTTCGCTGGGACTGTTCCACACCGTCGAGGTCGCGCCCCGGTCGTTATAGGCCAGAGCACCCCATTTTGTCTGGGCGGCAGCGGGCGCAGATAATGCCAGTGTCGCGACAGCGAAAATGAAGACCAAGCTTGAGAAGCGCCGAATGATGGTGTGCATAGCTGAAAATCCTCCCTCGCAAACGGGACATAACAGGCGACAGGCAATATGGCCGTTTTTGCCCCGGCGCTGTCAAGCCATTGCCACAACAGAAGGCATAAGGTCACATCTGCGGCTGCCGACAACATTCAATGTTTTCAGCCCAGGCCCAGACCTTTATTGCGAAGCTCCGTGGAAGACATATCCGAACGCGGTCCATGCAGAAACATGAACGCCGGCGTATTGCTGTAGGGCAACAATGCCGCGTCCTTCTCGGTCACGCGATATTCCGACAAATAATGCGCGGCCCGGCTGCTGACAGCCCGCAGCGTCGAACGCGGCCGGTCTATTACGACAACAGGCACCAGCGACAAAATGTCTTTCCAGCGTTGCCAGCGATGAAATCCGGCCAGATTATCCGCGCCCATGATCCACACGAAGCGAACCCCGCTGTGGCGGCGCACGAGATAGTTGATCGTATCGTAGGTAAACCGCGTCCGGATGTCGGCTTCGAAGCCGGTGATGGTTATTGCCGGATGATTGGCTACCTGCTGCGCCGCTTCCATGCGCCGCAGCATCGGCGGAAGGCCGGAATTTTCCTTCAACGGATTACCCGGCGTCACAATCCACCAGACTGCGGACAAATTCAGCCGTTTCAGCGCGATCATGCTGGCCAGACGATGCCCCTCATGCGGCGGATTGAATGTGCCTCCGAACAAGCCAATGCACATCCCGTCCGACACCGGCGGCAATGCGGCCGGCAGTCCGGACAGATGCTCTTGTCGGGGGAGCAGGAGTGGGCTGCGATTACTTATACTCATTTACTTCATAATGGTCTCAGGACCTGCCCCTTGGCAATCGTTTTTCCGGCGTACAGGGAATTATCTGCCGCCCGGTAGCCTCCACAACGCATATGAAGACAAACCCCGGATCTGGACCCGCCAGATAAACCCCTAGGGACGCGTCTGCCCGTCGCCACGCACCTTGTACTTGAAGGAAGTGAGCTGTTCGACGCCAACCGGTCCTCGCGCATGCATGCGCCCTGTCGCAATCCCGATCTCGGCACCAAAGCCGAATTCGCCGCCATCTGCAAACTGGGTCGAAGCATTGTGCAGCACGATCGCCGAATCCACCTCCCGCAGGAAGGTTTCTGCCGCTGCTGCATCCTCTGTGATGATGCAGTCTGTGTGATGCGAGCCGTATTGTTCGATATGTGCAATCGCCGCATCCAGACCGTCCACGACTTTCGCCGAGATGATCGCGTCAAGATATTCGCTTGACCAGTCTTCCCGCGTTGCCGCAACAACACGGGCATCCGCAGCACAAATGGCCGCATCGCCACGCACTTCGCAGCCTTCATCCAGCAGCATCTTCACCAGCGGTTCCGACATTTGCCCTGCGATGGCCTTGTCTATCAGCAAGGTTTCTGCAGCGCCGCAAATACCCGTGCGCCGCAGCTTCGAATTGCGCACGAGCGTCATGGCTTTTTCGCGATCGGCCGCAGAATGCACATACACATGTACAATGCCTTCCAGATGCGCAAACACAGGCACGCGCGCCTCTTCCTGCACACGCGCAACCAGCGATTTTCCGCCGCGCGGCACGATCACGTCCAGATTGCCATCCAGACCTTTCAGCATCTCGCCAACAGCGGCACGGTCCTTGACCGGAACAAGCTGGATCGCATGTTGCGGCAGGCCGGCGGCCTTCAAGCCCTGAACCAGACATTCGTGGATGGCAGCAGCCGATCGCATCGCGTCAGACCCCGTACGCAGGATGACCGCATTACCGGCTTTGAGACACAACCCGCCAGCATCGGCGGTGACGTTCGGGCGGCTTTCGAAAATCACGCCAATGACACCAAGAGGGGTGCGGACACGCTCGATTTTCAATCCGTTGGGCCGCTGCCAGGCGTCCATCACACGGCCGACGGGATCAGGAAGACCCGCAATCATCTCCAAGCCCTTGGCGATGGAATTGATCCGTGCGTTGTCCAGCTTCAGCCGGTCCAGATAGGCCGGAGTCGCCCCGGCTTCTTTGGCTGCCTGCAAATCAAGCTCGTTTTCGCTAAGGATGACAGCAGAAAAATCGTAAAGCGCGACAGCCATTGCATTCAGCGCCTGGTTTTTTCGCTCCGTGCTGGCAAGCCCCAGCGCTCGCGCTGCGCTGCGAGCCCGCTTGCCCATGCCCACCATCAAATCGTGGATAGACGAAGTTTGTTGTACGTTCATAGCCTCAAAAGTCCGGTTTCTGGCGCTGCTACGCCAATTTGAGCATCAAGTGTACCAGATTGCACACGCCTGCGAAACGCTCGCCAGCCACACTCGCCAATTCAATGCCCCTGGGGCACAATCGGGCAAACGCCGCCAACAGGAGATGAGCCAATGACCGCAACGATTGCCGTGATAGCACCGGGAATGATGGGAGCGGCCATTGGCGCCCGCCTCACAGCCAACGGCGCAAAGGTTGTGACTCTGCTGGAGGGCCGCAGCGCAGAAACCAAAGCGCGGGCGGAAAATGCCGGCATGACGGGCGCAGGCATCCCGGAAATTGCCGAAACCGACATGATACTTTCTGTATTGCCCCCGGGCGATGCCTTGTCGCTGGCACAGAATTTGGCCCCCGCCCTCAATGCAAGCACCCGCAAACCCCATTATGCAGACCTGAACGCGATCAACCCCGACACGGCTGTCGAGATAGGCGAGGTCATCGCAAAAACCGGATGCCGCTATATCGACGGCGGAATCATAGGCGGACCGCCAAAGGACGGATATGCCGGCCCGGTCATCTATGTATCGGGACCAGATGCAAGTTCGACCCGCATCCTCAAGGAACTGGGTCTTAATTGCCAGGAACTCGATGCAATCGTCGGGACCGCCTCGGCCTTGAAGATGTGCTACGGCGGCATCACCAAAGGCGTCACTGCCATAGGAACCACGCTGGCTCTTGCTGCATCCCGCGCCGGTATCGCCGACGCGCTGCGCAATGAATTGATGACCAGCCAGCCTGCACTTTTCGCCTCGCTTCAGCGCAGCGTGCCCGACATGTTCTCCAAGGCCTATCGCTGGGTCGCAGAGATGGAAGAAATTTCCACTTTCGTTGGAGATCGCGCCGAAGGAACCGTTCACAAGGGTATTGCCGGTCTCTATGGCCGGCTGGCACACGACTTCGATGGCCAGAAAAAGGAAATCAATGCGCTTGCGAATTTCTTCCGCAAGGACGAAAAGAAGTAAGACTGTCACTCGGGAAAATCACATTATGGAATTCGGTATCTGGTCTAACGGCTTTCGTCGCCGCACCTCGCCCGCGCAAACTTTTCAGATGGATCTGGAAGAAATCATTCTGGCCGATCAATTGGGTTTTCGCGATGCGTATATATCCGAACATCACAGCGAACCGATCTACATTGGCAAGGTCGATACACTGCCCGTTCCCGAATTGCTGATGTGCAAGGCAGCCGCGCTGACCAAGAAGATCCGGTTTGGTGCAGCTATCAAGGTTGCACATTTACAGCATCCGGTGGATGTCGCCATCCAGGCCGCAACAACTGATAACGTTATTGGCGACGGCCGCTTCATCTTTGGCTTCGGATCGGGCTTTCCTTCTCCGATCTTTGCCGAAGAACGTGGCATGAGCTTCAAGGATCGTCACGAACGCCTGATGGAATCGCTTGAACTCATTCGCAAGATCTGGGCGGAGAAAAACCCCTTCGACTGGAACGGGAAATACTGGCAGGGCAAAAGCATCGTACCCGAGCCGCATCCGTTCAACGGCAAGGACATCCCGATGGCGACGGCCACCGATCAGCCGGAGATGATCAAGCTCGCCGGTGAAAATGGCTGGACCCTGCTCTCGGCATTTCTTGAGCCTCCGCACATGCTGCGCACAAAGGCAGAGAAATATTGCGCCGCTGCCGACGCCGTCGGACGCAAGAATCCGCGAGAAAACATCTCCGTCTCACGCTTGATCTACATCGCCGGTTCGAAGGAAGAAGCGATGGATGACATGCGTGAGGAAATTTCATTCGAGCTTGGATTCCAGATCAATCGCGGTCTCGTGAATTTCGCCCGCAACGTCTACAAACTGCCCCTCGAAGGCGACACGATCACCATCGAGGACATGGTCAAACACAGGCTCTACACCGTAGGCACAGCCGAACAGGTGACCGAGGAGTTGGTGGATGCCTGGGAACAATCAGGCGGCTTTGGAACAACGCTGATGCTGATCGGTAAATCCTGGTCCACCCCTGAAAAGCGTGAACGCTCCATGCGTGCTTTCATGGAGAAGGTAGCGCCAAAACTAAAGGGGCTTGGAGCGGTGGCCTGATCACCCCGCCACGTAATCCCGGCCGCGCGTCGCATCCCATGAAAATATCCATTCCCGGCTCATGGGCGGCGGCGCAGGATGTTTCTTGTTGTTGAGGAATTGTTCGCGCGCCTGCAATTGCACACGTGTGGTGCGTGGCCGGCGCTCTGATTCGTAGGCGGCCAAAGCTGTTTCCAGATCGCCGGGATATTCATCTATGCATCGCGCAATCGACCAGCCATCCTCGATCGCCATGCAGCCACCTTGCGCCAGTGTCGGCATCATGGGATGGGCGGCATCGCCCAGCAGGGTGATGTGGCCCTTCGTCCATTGCGCCATCGGGTCGCGATCATGCAGACCCCAGCGGTAACCCGCTTCGGATTTGGCCAGCAAATCAAGCAACGCCGGATGCCATCCGGCAAAGACCTGATGCATTTCCTCCACGCTGGCTGGCACGGTCCAGGATTCTTCCGCCCATTCGTCGTTGACGAAGCCGGCGAAAATATTCAGCACCTTTCCTGCACGGATGGGATAACAAATCACATGCCCCTTTGGCCCGATCCAGCCAACATTATGCGTGTGCATGCTGACATGGTCAGGGCCAACGGATTGCGGCACCAGCTCCATCGGCACCATGCAGCGAAAACAGGTCTGCCCGGTGTATCGGGGGGAATCCTTGCCCCAAAGCGACTCGCGCACGATGGAGTGCACGCCATCGGCTCCGATAATCACATCTGCCTCTATTTCGCGCCCGTTCGAAAACCGGGCGATAGCTGTTTGACCTATGGTCTCGACGCCAACACAGACAGCATCGGGATGCACATTCCGTTCCGGCACATCCGACACCAGCAGATTGTAGAGATCTGCCCGGTGCGCAGTCAGATACGGAACGCCGTATTTCTGCATTGATGTCGAGGATAATGTTTCCGTCAGGCGGTACTTTGCCGTATCGAAAGCAATCGAGATAAAATCCGGATTCAGAAAAGCAAACCTGTCGAGCTGCGGTTTAAAACCCATCTCATAGAGAACCCGCACGCCGTTCGGCCCGATCTGAATACCGGCCCCCACTTCCGCAAGCGAACCGGCCCGCTCATAAACATCGATCTCATGACCGCGCGCCCTGAAGGCGGCGGCAGCCGTGAGCCCGCCAATCCCGCCCCCGATAATTGCGATACGTGGTTTGCGCGACATTTATGCTCCTGATTGCGCCAGGCAAGCCGCCAAGCCAATTGCGCGCGGCAGCCTTGAAAATCCGATAGTGGCAAAAATCCGCTACTTGCCGCAAGATGCAGCAATAAATCATACAGCAGGAAACCCCGGATGAAACTTGCAACATTCCGCGCCGGCAACGAGAACCGCCCCGGCATTGTGACCGGCGAGACCATCATCGACATTTTGAAATGTCCTGTCGATGGTCCCGCTGCATGGCCCATCGATATGCTCTCCATTCTTCAGGCTGGCGGGAAAATCCTTGATCGCCTGCGCGCCCTCGAGCGTGAAGCAAATACCGATGCTGCCAGACTGCGCGCTACCGGAGCTATCCTGCCCCTGAAAAATTTGACACTGGCAGCACCACTGCCAAATCCGCGTGTGGTTCTGTCTATCGGTGCAAATTACCACGAGCATCTGGCGGAAATGAACACGCCTGTTCCACAGACGCCATTGAGTTTCCAGAAAAGCCTCAGCAGCATCATCGCCACAAACGAGCCAATCATCCTGCCGGCCGATCATCCCGACATGGTCGACTGGGAAGGCGAATTCTCGGCGGTCATTGGCAAACCATGCTTTCGTGTCAGCGCAAAAGATGCGCTGGACCATGTCGCCGGCTATACAATCATCAACGATGTGTCCGCACGCGACTGGGTTGCTCCGGCATTTACCGCAACTGGCATGATGAACACCATTCTGGCATGGGAGCACAATATTCTCGGCAAGTTGTATCCGACCTTCTGTCCGATGGGACCGGTCATTGTCACAGCTGATGAGATTGCCGATCCTGAAAACCTGAAAATAGAAACACGGCTGAATGACATGGTCGTGCAAAGCGCCAATACTTCTGACCTTGTGTTCAGTGTCGCAAGGATCATCGAATATTATTCCCGATTCTATCCTTTCGAACCGGGAGACATCATCACAACGGGATCGCCGAGCGGTGTTGGTTTTGGCCGCAAGCCTCCATTGTTCATGAAGCCGGGAGATCGTATCGAGGTGGAAGTCGAAGGGATTGGCATATTGTCCAATCCTGTTGTCGCTGAAAGATAAAACTGGCTAACATTCAGCGGGCGATCGGCCTGCGCGAGGAAAACGGAATATGACGGATACACGCCTTCATCTGGGTCTGTTCATCAGGCCTTGTGGCCATCACATCGCTTCCTGGCGGCACCCGCAATGCCACACGGACGCAGGTGTGAACTTCCAGCATTTTGTGGAAATGGCGCAGACTGCCGAACGCGGCCTGTTCGACATGTTGTTTTCCGCCGACAGTCAGACTGCCTGGACCGGCGCGGAAGCCCATATCGACAAGGTGCATTATTCCGCCTGGCTTGAACCCTATACGCTGCTGTCCGCGCTTAGCGCCTATACGAAAAACATTGGCCTGGTCTGCACGGCGACAACCAGTTTCGAACAACCCTTCATGATCGCCCGCAAGTTTGCAACGCTCGATCATATCAGCGGCGGACGCGCTGGCTGGAACGTCGTCACATCGGGCAACCAGACGGAGGCGGAGAATTTCTCCAAGACCCCCCATTTGCCAAAAGTGGAACGCTACCGGCGCGGCGCCGAATTCGTGGATGTCGTCAAGGCGCTTTGGGATTCCTGGGACGAGGATGCTTTCATTCGCAACAAGGAAACCGGTATTTTTTCCGACCGGTCGAAAATGCATGTGCTCGATCACCACGGCGAATATTACGATGTGCGTGGCCCGCTGAACGTGGCGCGCACACCGCAAGGCCACCCGGTCATCGTTGAAGCCGGCCTGTCGGAAGAAGGTCGCCAGCTCGCGGCAAGGACGGCGGAAGTTGTCTTTTGCGCCCACGACACAATCGAGAGCGCGCAGGAATTTTACAAGGATATGAAAGGCCGCCTCGCAGCTTTCGGCCGCACGTCCGATGATATGAAAATCATGCCCGGTCTTTCCGTCATCGTGGCGCCAACGGAAGATGAGGCGCGGGCAAAGTTCAGCCAATTGCAGGAATTATTGCATCCGGACCTTGGCCTGGCATTGCTTTCCAGCCGCCTCGGACATGACGTGACCGGATTTGCTCTGGATCAACCCTTGCCGGAATTGCCGGAAAACAAGGTCATTTCCAGTCGCTCGGACATGATCAAGGCTTGGTCAAAGGAACCAAATGAGGACGGCAGCCTGCCGACCCTGCGCCAGCTATGCCAGCGCTTTGCAGCTTCGCGCGGGCATTATTCAATCATCGGTACACCCGAACAGGTGGTTGATGAAATGGAACGCTGGTTCAAGGGCAAGGCCTGCGACGGCTTCAACTTTGTTCCGTCGGTTTATCCCATCGGCCTGAACGATTTTGTCGACCTGGTTGTTCCGGAACTGCAGCGGCGCGGTCTTTACCGCACCGCCTATGAAGGTCCGACCTTGCGCGATGTGCTGGGATTGAAAAAACCCGTCAGCCGCTATGCAAAAGCGAAGATGGAAAAAGCGTCCTAGATATTTTTTTCCACGCGCCGCACAGGTGTCTCCGGATTGACTTCCGAAGATGGCCTGCGGCGCTGAAACGAAATCTGCCCGTTGCGTTCCCATTCACCCCGAACGGCTGCTTGCGCAAACTGCTCCCAGCTGTCGCCCCAGTCGCCCAGATGCACGCCATGCCACGGCGCCTGCGGACTTAGTGCCGGCAGGCCGATCTCTTCCCAAAGCGTTTTTGCCTCTTCCATGTACTCCTTCGCAGGCAGAGCAAGCGGCGGCATGAGTCCCTTGGATGTTGCGTCGATCAGCATGGTCGAATTGGCGGTGTCGTCGTGCTTGGGACCATGTGTGCGCGAACGGTACGGTACGATCATGACATCCTTGATCGGATTGGAGCGATACGCCATCGACCAGAACACCGCGTCCGCATTATGCGGGTCGATATCGTCGGTTACAGCAATAACGATCTTGCCGCATTGCGCCTGCAACGTGGAAGCTCCCTGCAAGGCACGCCAGACTTCTGTCTGCGGCGTGCCATAGGCAAGTTGCAGGAATATAATTGGCCGCAGGTTCGACAAGGGTTCATGCATGACAACTCCTGTCACGCCCTTCACGCCCAGCACTTTTTGCAGGTGATGCAGGAACAATGGTTCGTAGGCAACTTTCTTGATGACGCTGGATTCGCTCGGAGTGACCTGGCTGACGATTGAAGGCAGGATCGGATTCTTGCGCGTCGTTATCGCAGTCACATGCATCGACATGTTGAATTCTTCGAGTGCGATATGGCCGTGGCTTTCACCGAACGGACCTTCCGGCTCGACGACATCCGTATCGATCAGGCCTTCAACAACAATTTCCGCATCTGCCGGAATTTCCAGATCGACCGTCAGCGCCTTGCACACGCGCAGCGGCGCTCCCGCAAGTCCGCCCGCAACGGCCATTTCATCCATGTCGACGGCAAGCTTTTGCGGCCCCGTGTACTGGATGATCGGCGCTGCCCCCAGAACAATGGCGATTGGCATTTTCTCGCCACGTGCTTTGTATTTCAGCCAGTGTGCATACCCGCCCGCACCCGTCAGACGCGTCGCCATGCGCACGCCAAGCCTGTCCGTCGCTTTCAATCCGGCTCGATAGGTGCCCATGTTGCGGATATTGTTTTCAGGATCCTTGGTCACGCACAGGGTCGCGGTAAAATAAGGCGCAGAGTCAAACCCCGGACTGGAAATCGGGATCGGCAGTGCGGCCAGTCCGCCTCCCGGCTTGCGCAAGTCCTCACCCGTGATGACTACTTCCTGACACGGCGGATTTTCAATTTTCACGGGCTCGATTGGAGCCGCTATGCCTCTGTTCCAGACATTGCCTATTTCTTCGACAGGCACGCCCATGCCGACGGCATAAATTTCCGGATTGGCGGCAAAAGCACCGACAACAACAGGACTGTCGAATTTGCGGCCGTCCGCTCCCACTACATTGGTGAACAGAAATGCGCGCCTGGCATCTTCCGGCAAACCGCCGACGAACTGCCAGCGTACCAGCGGGTGAAGCTGGGTATCCTTGTTGACCTGCGCATCGATCCGGGTCAGCAAGCCCTTTGCATCAAGTCGCTCAAGATGTTCGCGCAAATCCAGTGGCGCGTGAATTACGGTTCTGTCGTCCATGAGAGGCCCTGCCCGGTCGTGCGATTGGCGATAGAGCCGCGCTTTGCAGCACAAACTCCGGTTAAATTGTAATGCAGCTTTTGGCCTAGCCCCGTTCAGGGCCTTGCGCAACAGGTCGCGCCGGATCCTCGCTCCATGCCGACCAAGAGCCGACATAAAGTGGAGCCTGCAATCCTGCTGCATAGATGGCTGCGAGCGCATGGGAGGCAGCATTTCCGCTGCCACAATAAACGCCTGCGGACGTCGATGCGTCGATGCCGAGCGAAGCAAATTGCGAGCGCAATTCCGAAGTCGGCTTGAAGCAGCCGTCACCACCAAGATTGCCCGCGGAGGGCGCACAAATGGAGCCCGGAATATGTCCGGTCTTTGGCTTGCCCGCTTCCCCTTCATAGGCCGCCTTGCCCCGCGCATCGAGCAGAACGCCCTTGCGTGCAATGTCAGCAGCGGCATCGGCTTCAATGGTAGGCATGTGTCCAGCGCTCAGGCTTACCATGCCACCACCTGGCAGATGGCGCGGTTCGGCTGCCGTTGATCTGCCCGCAGCAAGCCAGGCTTTCAGCCCGCCATCCAGCAGGCGCACATTCGCATGACCGGCCCAGCGGAAGGTCCACCAGGCGCGACCGGCCTGAGCACCGCCCGCATTGTCGTAGACAACGACAAGACTGCCATTATCGACACCCCAGGCGCGGACCTTGCCCTGCAGGACAGAAATATCAGGAAGCGGACGCCGTCCTCCCGCCTTGCTCGGCGGACCTGAAATGTCCGCAGCAAGCGAAACGGCAATTGCGCCGGGAATCACAGGCCGTTCCAGCGGCGCCGTTTCCAGATCGTCGCTGATGTCCAGAAGAACGACATTTTTGCCTGCATCCAGCAAGGCAGCAAGCTCGCCGACGGAAATCAGTACATCCGAACGCGCTTCACTCATAGCGTCCTCACCCGGTCATTGTGCAGCGATACAAAATACGTCTCTGGCCGCTGCCATAATCCTTGATGCCTTTATGCTGTACGACACGATTGTCCCAAACCGCCAGCGCACCCTGTTGCCATTCGATACGGCAGGTCGCTTCCGGCGCCTTGATCATGTCAAACAGAATGCCAAGAATATTCTGGCTATGAACACGGCTGACGCCACGGATGTAGCCAACGTAAGATTCGTTCACTCCGACCCATTTGCGCCCGCTCTCGGGATGAACGCGAATGAGCGGCATGGCGAAGGGAGGCATCCGTACGCGCGCTTCGGTCGCCTTTTCAGGGTCATCGTAGCGATCCGTGATATGGCCAGTGGCGTCGGGCGACTGGATTACCGTCAGCGATTCCAGATATTTGGCAAACAGCGGATCAAGCTGTTCGTATACCCAGGCGGCATTGGCAAACATTGTATCGCCGCCGAACTCCGGAATTTGTTTGCCGAACAGCGCCGTAAAGGCGGGCGCATCAGCGCGGAACCCGCCGTCAGCATGCCAGATATGATTGCGCAGGTTTTTATCCTTGAGCGAATTGATCATCGTGGCGTCGGCGTTTTCCGGCGCGCGAGGCGTATGAGGTCCGGCGTAGTTGAAAAACTCTCCCAGAAAGCCAGCGAACTTCGTAAAATTCTCCGCCGTCACTGTGCCCGGTTCAAAAATTACAATGCCGCGGTTATGCAGCAGTTCGCGCATCGCCAGACGAAAACCCTCTGAAACCGCATCGCCATTGAACCGGAAACCGGAGACATACGACCCGATGGAAGGCTTGATCTGATTGACCCGCACCCCATCAGGTAGCGCTGCATTACCCGATACGAGGCGTATGGTGGGAGTGACCGACGACATCTGACGAACCTTTCCTGCCCTTTGATTATCTTCATCTTCTAGGGCAAAATCGGATCCGCTTCAACACATTGCCCCTGCCACACTGTTGCAGCCTTTGCCACGGCAAATAACGCGCCTTTCCAAGATTAGGCGGCAAGACGATTTGCCAGAATGCCATTGTTGGGGTCAGATAAGAACATGAGCAAGTATATTCGGAAACAAAAAAAGGAACAGAAAAGCAACGCGGGCAGCCGGTATCAGCCCATGCAACGCTTCACGGACCTTTTTCCGGACGTATCCGGCAACGCCGTGAACGGCCTTGGTGAAACCGCAGAGCGCCGCCCCTCACCTTTCTTCTGGCATCCGCCTGACCGGCAGACCCACGGCGCCCTGCAAGCCGAAGTGACCGCCTATCACCGGCAATCGGCGGCGGTTCGGAAATTCTATGCCCCCGACGCACCCGGTGGACGCGGCCCCCGGCCCGTCGAAAAAGCGCCGCAACCTGTCAGCAAGAACGCGGCCGAATGGACTGCGGAAATAAAACAATTCGCACTTTCAAACGAGAGTGACCTTGCCGGCGTAACAAATGTGGATCCGCTACACATTTACGAGGGCTATCAGGTCAACGAACCCAGGCTCATCGTCATCGGCGTAGCCATGGATCATGGCGAACTCAACCAGGCCCCGGCCACATTTGAAAATCCGGCAGCCGCCGTTGTCGTAGCGGACGAATACAATCGCGCCGCACGCGCTTGCCGCAAGCTTGCCAACTTCATTCTGGAGCAGGGTTTTGATGCCAAGGCCTTCCAGGGCCCCTATGCGACAGCCATCAACATGATACCACACGCAATCGCCGCAGGTCTCGGACAGCTCGGCAAGCACGGGTCCATGATCAACGAAATTTATGGTTCCAGCTTCCGTCTGTCGGCAGTGGCCACCAACATGCCCCTATTGCTGGACGAGCCGAAAGACATTGGGGCAGAGGACTTTTGTCTCAATTGTCAGGTCTGCACAAAGGCTTGCCCGCCGCAGGCCATCTTTCCGGAAAAGCAAATGGTGCGCGGCGTGGAAAAATATTTTGTCGACTTCGACAAATGCATTCCGTATTTCGGCGAAACGCTCGGATGCGCGATCTGCATTGCGCGTTGCCCGTGGTCATTTCCCGGAACAGCGCCGCGCCTCAGCGAGAAAATGCTGACCCGCCGCAAACGCAAACAATAGCGGCAACAACCTGGTTGTTATCCGCCCGGAACTGCGCGGTTCGTCAGCTTGCCGCGGTTCTTGTCGATATGCTGCTGCAATTTGCTCTTGAGCGTATTCAATTGCACCTTTTGCGTTGGTGCAGCCGGTGCCTGCGGTTGCGTGACCTTGGCTGCCGGTTGGTCTTTTGGAACCGGTTTCAAATCCGGCGTCGCAGTCGCAGGACCGGTTTTTACGAAACCCGCAGGCGGCATTTTCGCCCTGCTCTCCACGCTGATCGGCTTTACGAGGCGCAGTGGAATAGGTGACGTTTCAGGCCGCTGCACCGCAACCGGAGCTAATGCCGGCTTGGCTATCACCGCAGGTTTTGTCACGGGCTCGCTCACAGGCGCCGCAGCCCTTACCGGAGCCGGTGCCCTTGTGACGGGCTCGGCGACGGGCTTTGGCCTGGCAGCCGGGCTGGAGGGCCGCGCATCGCGCGAGGCCACGCTTGATTTTGATGCCTTGCCTGGTTTGGTGGCGGAGCGGCGTTTGCTCGCCGATTTGCCCCCTTTAAAGATACCGGCCTTGATGGCGGCATCCTTGCTCATGCAAACCTTCTTCGAGACACGCCAAATTTGTCCGGAAGGACAACGGGCTGCTTCGGCTGAACTCGCAAAAGCTGCGGCAGCGAAAGCTCCAAGTAACATTCCGGTTCTGATCATCCCGGCTCTCCCCTCGATACGCAAGGCACTCAACACACTTGACTGTTCGGCTATCCCCTGAGCTCCGAACCATCCCAAGCGACATGTTTACGAAGCATTCGTGACGACTTTTAGGCGGCCTGTACCCTTGCCTTTGGCTTGTTCCGCCTGAATGTAGCCTGAACCACCGATTTATGGATCGAAGCCAAACAGCCGCGCCGGATTTTCGACGAGAATCTGGCGACGCAAAGCCTCGCTTTGAGCTGCAGCACCGAGAAAGTCCAGAAGATCCCCTTCATTGGGTACGCTACCCAGTTCAAATGTATTGCCGTGCGGCCAATCCGACCCCCAGATGACGCGATCCGGCGCAACTTCTATCACCTTTCGTGCCAACGGCAGCATATCTGCATAGGGTATCTTTTCGAGGTTGTTGACCTGATTGTTAGCGCTGATCTTGCTGACCGACGCAATCTTTGCCCAGAAATTACCACGCTTAAGCAAATCAAGGAGCAGCAGGAACGCGGGATGTTCGACCCCGCCCGCCGGCTCACAGCGCGCCATGTGATCGACCACCGTAGTGATCGCAAGACTGCGAATGAAATCGGCGTGCGACAGGAAATTCTCCGGATCCACATGCAAATCCAGCGACCAGCCCAGTGCCTGCATGCGCGGTAGCGCGGCCTCTATGGCCTGCTGACTTCCGGCACGGTCTTCCATAAGGGAGAACCGCGCACCCACTACTCCACCTGCTTTCAGCCACTGCAATTCCGCATCGCTGGTATTGTCATCGATATTTGCAATGCCTTTCAACCGCCCATTGGATTTTGCAATGGCGTCAAGAATGGCGGAATTGTCCGTGCCATGCGCAGTCGGCTGGACGACCACAGCACGTTGCAACCCGGTAATTTTCTGCACGGTGAAATAATATTCGATGGGAGCGGCGGGCGGCTCATATCGCCGGTCTTCCGCGTAGGGGAAAACATGCGGCGGGCCGAATACATGGATATGCGTATCACATGCATTCTGCGGCAAGTTCCATTGCGCCGGACGCGGATTGGGATCGAAAGGCAGAGCAACGCGGGGCAGTTTCTTCTTCGGCGTATCGGACATGATCTCTCCCTGCTTCTTCATTATTAAGTCTTGGCACCAACATCACAGCCTGTCGGATGTAGTCATGAAGGCGCTTCACCTTTCACTGCATTGGCGAATGCCTCGTACGAGATTGCGCCGGAGTTGCCGGTCATGAGGTCTTTGCGCAATCGATCCTGAAGCTCTCGTGTTTGATGCGGTTCAAGACTTTGAAGTGTCTGCCCCAACGGGCCCGTCGATATGATGTTGGATTGCCAGAAATCGTCGAAATCCGAATATGTCACCGGGATGCGGACGACGCTGGTTTCAATATTTACAAGACCCGCTGTGATCCAAAGCTCCCGCATCCTGTCTATATTCGCCGATGCGTTATGTGGCGCACCCGACCGTGCAATTCCCATCGCCTTGATCGCAGCATTGACCGGATTGGCCGGATGCCCGCCATTCTGCGTATCCCACATATAGGTTGCAACACAGCCGCCGGGTCGCGTCACGCGCGCAAGTTCCGCGATGGCCCTGGAGGGATCGGCAATGAAACTGATAACAAGTCCCATGACGGCAGCGTCAAACTGACTATCGCAATAGGGTATGTGCTGCGCATCCCCAGTGCGAAATTGCGCCATTGAGCAACCCTGCCGCCTGGCAGCAAAATCAATCTGCGCCTGAGACGGATCAAATGCATGTATGGTTGATGGTGCGCATTGCCGGACGATGACTTCCGTAAACGCGCCATTGCCGCAACCCCCATCCAGCCAGTCGAGCCCAGGCAGCAGCGCCAGCCACGTGAGAAAACGTTGCGCTACGAGCTGGCTCCAGCGTCCCATCGAACGCTCATAGGCTGAGCCGTCGGAAAAAAGCGCGCGGCTTTCCGTCATGCATTTACCTTGTGCTGCATGGGAGAACGCAATCCCATTTTCTCCAGGCGCGGCAACACTTCCTCAACCAGCAAAGGAAGTTCCTTCACATAGTGAATAAGCGAAAATGCAACGCCGGAAAGTCCCGCAGCATGCATACGCGCAAATTTTTCCGCAACATCGTCGGGCGAACCAATAATCGGATAACCGACATTACGTGGCGGCAGGGCTTTCAATTGCGTCTCGAAATCCGGCGTATTTTCCGGCGTTACACCTTTCAAACGCAAGGCTTCCGTAAGTGCGCCATAGTCTGCCGCCTCGGTTGTGAAGTAGTGGAAATATTCCTCCGCTTCCTTGCGCGTTGGACGGCACACGACATGGCCCTGCGTGAAGACATTTACGTCACGGCCTTCCCGGGCTTTCGCATCCGCCTTGAATTGCGTGACAAAATCAGCCGATCGCTGCACATCTGCTTCCCGGAAGTTTGTGAAGAAGGCGTGGCAGTGACGCATGGCAAATGCACGCCCAACCTCCGACTGGCCGGCATTAATGATGAGCGGAGCATCGTCCCGATACAGTTTCGGCTTGGCGACAACATTGTGCAAATGCAGATAATCGCCATCGAAGTCGAATGGCTCCGTTTCGGACCACATCTTCTTCATTGAGGAAATCCATTCCTCGCCATATTCGTAGCGCCCGCCATGATCCTTTTGCTGGATCCCCGCCATTTCAAATTCCGGCTGGTTCCAGCCGACAACGATATTGAGGCCAAAACGGCCTCGCCCGACGTGATCGGCCGTAACCATCTGCTTGGCCACGACCAATGGATTGAATAGTGGCGCATGGACAGTGCTGAACACGGTGATGCGTCTGGTGTGGGCGAGCAGGCCTGTCGCCCAGGTAATCGTCTCGAATGTCGTGCCCTGGAAGTCGGTTTCGCCGCCGTATCCCTTCCAGCGGCCAATTGGCAGGATGAAATCAATGCCGCCCTCATCAGCCAGCTTCGCCATGGTCTCGCAGGAATCCCAGTCGGCCATCCAGCGTTCGGGCAAAGTATTCCACGCCCGGCCCGAAGAGCAGTTCGCCCCGAACAGCCCGAGCTTGAAGGCGTTGTTGTTGTACATCTGGTAGCGACTTGCAGTCATGGCGTTTCCGTCTGTTTTCACGCCTGCCAGGCGCGCAGTATCGTTTACTCTCGGTGAAATCGAGTTCCTTGGCAGGTTAAAGCACTTTGGCGGCTCGCAAAAAAGAAATATCGTCGCGGTCTGGCCGAATATGCGGACGAGCGGGTGCAGGCCCCAATAAATCGATTGCCGATTGGTCGCAGCGCTATAAGCTCGCCAGAGCCGCATGGTCAGGCGGCTGGAACACCAAATTCATAAACAAAAATGGAGGAGGCAATGCCTGTTTTTCGCAATTCAGTTGCAGCCGTTGCATTATCGCTTGTTGCCGGCTTGACGCTGTCGCAGGTGTGCGCGGCGCAAGGCGCGATCAACGACTGGTCCGGCCTGAAATTTCCGCCACCGCCAAAACTGAAGCCGGTGACGGTCGATCCGAAAACGACAGCGTTACTGCTGTTTGATTTCACAACGCAGACCTGTTCGCAACAACGACGTCCACGCTGTGCCGCGTCGATGCCGAAAATGAAAAAGCTTCTCGACGACGCGCGCAAGCGCGGCATGTACGTGGTCTATTCGGTGGCGCTTAAAAACACCGCTGGAAAAGATATCATGCCGGACATAACGCCCAAGTCCGGAGAACCCGTTCTGCCGTCGCTCGGGCCAGACAAGTTTCTGAACAGCAATTTTGAAAAAATGCTGCGTGACAGGAAAATCACGACCATCATCATCAATGGTACGTCGGCGGAGTCGACGGTGCTCCACACCGGTGGCGAAGCCGCCCTGCGCGGCTTCAACGTCGTTGCGCCGGTCGATGGCATGTCGTCCAACACGGCATTTGTGGAGGCCTACACTGCGTACCATCTCGTCAATACAGCACGGGTGAAGAACAAGACCGAGCTGACCAGCGTCGACATGATTTCCTACAAGTAAAAAATAAAAATCCCGGAGCCATTATGCGCTCCGGGATTTTTGCGTCAGATGAAACGAACAATTACCGCCACTTGTCGATGGAGACGGTGTTGTTCTTCATGCGCTTGCCTTCGTAGATGCGCCAATTGCCCTGCGTCTCGCCGCCGGTGACGACGACGTTGATTTCGTCCTTCGTGAACATCTTCAGCATGTCGTCCGGCGCGGCTTTCAGGTTCGTCGCCCAGGGCTCGACGCCGGCCACCGCCAACGGATGCACCAGGGTCTGCACCCATTGGTCGTTCCAGTAGTCGGCGGCGCGCTGGCGCGCATTCTCGACGCACCAGTTGATGAAATCATCCTTGGTTGTCAGGCCTTTTTCGATCAGGCCGCGCGCAACGATCGGATCCATCACGATGAACGGCGCCTGCCGCGGCGCGGTGGCAGCGAAGGCAGCGCGGAACTTGTTCTGCCATTCCACGCGCGGGCCGAAGCCGGATTGCATGTAACGCCCGCCCCGGAAGGTGGTGACAGCGCTGTCCTCCGGCTTGAAACCGTATTGCGTATGCAAGGGCGTCCACGGACTTGCTTCTTCGTTTTCGGCAAAGCACGAGGCGACCGCGTACCAGTTGCCGAGCGATCCCATATAGGTATCGCCCGGCGTCGAGCCGCCCTGCAGATTGCGCGAAGCAAGGTTCCACGCCCGGCCGATGCGACACGCTGGCGTGGTCATAGGGCCCCATGACGCCGATGCCGGTGTTCATGCCCAGT
Organism: uncultured Alphaproteobacteria bacterium; assembly: GCA_963700795.1. Taxonomy (GTDB): domain Bacteria; phylum Pseudomonadota; class Alphaproteobacteria; order Rhizobiales; family Beijerinckiaceae; genus Terripilifer. The sequence goes on from CAVOYX010000005.1 coordinate 125,399, forward strand.
TCCTTGCGGATCGGGCCGTTGACGACGGCAAGGCCGGCAAAGGACGTGGTGGACGACGACAGCGAGGTCATGCCGCAAGATGTCATCGCCAGCACGACCGGCAGATATTCCGGCTTGCAGCCGGCCATCACCGCGTTGACCGCGACCTTCTCGACGGTGAACTCCCAGTCCTCGCGGAAATTCGTCGGCGACAGGCGGCCAACAATCTTGTCGCGCGGATGGCTGGTGCCTTTCAGCATCGCCTCCACGCGCTCTTCGGTCGGCAGGACGATCGGCATGAAATCGGTCCAGTAATTGTCCATGAACAATTGCCGGAGATTGTCTTCCGTATCGGGCTCCAGGAAGCGCGGAATGTCGCGCTCGAAGGTCAGGCCCTTGCGGTCGTTGTCGTCGAGCTCGCCCGTCAGGCCTTCCAGCAATATCTGCATGAACGGCTTCTTGTTGACCGGGTCCGGCCCCTCGATATAGGCGCGCAATTGTTCCGGCGAACGATCCACCAGCGGGTTGCGGCACATAGGCCTGCCGGGTTGTCGGCATGCCGTTGGCGCGCGCGGTGGACTTTGCCAGCCGCGCAAACGCATCGGTGTGAATGGCGACCGAAGGGACGCCTTGCTTGCTCGAGAGCCATCGCGAGCCCCACGACCGTGGGGCTACAGGTGCTTCAATTGCCGACGCCGAGGATGGCCGCGTCCCCATCCTCCGCGACCTTGGCCCGCATGGCCGGATCATCGACCCAGCTTTCATAGGGCTTGATATGGGTGGCCTTGACCGACGGCATGTTGGTGGTGAACCAGTCATGCATCTCGTTCATGAAGGCCTGGGAATTGTCGAACAGGCAATCGACGAGATAGACCTTCTTGCCGTCGAGACTGCTCGAGCCGCGGCGCCAGCCGCTTGCCCTCCACCTTGGGCGGAAAACCGCGCGGATCGTGGACCTTTATTTTCTCGGCCATCGAAGACCTCCCATAAAATTAATCGCGTTGGATTCAACTTCGCCGATTGCGAAGGTTTTGGCAATGCAAACGGCGTTGCCTGGCATCCCGGATAGCAAATGGCTGTCATGCAGAAAGCTTGCAGGCCTCCTGCCCACTCAATTCAGTGTTGGGCCATATCCGCCCAAACACTCATCGCGGCCGTGGCGCCCTCGCCAGCCGAGGATGCAGCGCGAAAGGCAGCCCCCGCGCGCACCGTACCGCAGGCATACAAGCCCTTGCGTTCGCAGCGCATGGCGGCATCTGCCTTGATGAAGCCGGCCTCGTCCTGGAATTTTTCCGGCACCAGCCAGGAATTGGGTGCAAGGCCGATGAAGACGAAAACCGATTCCACCAGGATTGTTTCCTCGCCTGCGGCTGAGGAGATTTTCACGCCTGTCACCGCGTCGTCACCCTCTATTGCGACCACCTGCGCGCCGGTCTTGATCTCCACGTTCGAGGCTTCCTCGATCTGTCGCACATAGGCGGCCTGCGCGGTCGAGCCCCTCGCCATCGGTGATGATTGTCACCTTCGAGCAGACCGGGATCAGCACCAGCGCTTCCTGACAGGCAGAATCGCCGCCACCGACCACGGCGACCGGCTTGCCCTTCAACATCGGCGCATCGCAGGAGGCGCAACTGGGAAACGCCCTTGCCGAAAAACTGCTCTTCACCGTCAACGCCAAGCGGCAACAGTGTCGTGCCCGTCGCCATGATCACCGCACGCGCCGTGTGCTCGCCGCTTTCGCCGGTGACTTTCCATAGGTCTCCATCGGGCTTCAGTGCAGTTATGTCTTCCGCCGCAAATTCTGCGCCCGCCTCAACTGCAGCCTCTTCGGTGGCAGGACACAGATCGAAACCGGGAATGCCCTCCGGATGACCGGGGAAACCCGTCGACCTTCTCGATCGACACCAGATGCCCGCCCAGAACCTGACCGGTAAAGACCAAAGTGCGCATGCCGAGGCGCGCTGCGGTGGTGGCGGCTGTCAGGCCGGCAATGCCACCGCCTGCAATGATGACGTCATAGGGTTCGGACACGGAGACTGTTCCTTCACGCTGAAACTGGATTGGCAGCAGATAGGCAAAAAAATACCGCGGGTGCAAGCAACCGCGGTATTGCGAATTCAGGGCGGGCAGCCGCCCAAACCCGTGTTGTCAATGATTGGGCCGGTTTTTCACCAGATCGTCCACCACACTCGGGTCCGCCAGCGTCGACGTATCGCCCAGAGAGCCGAATTCGTTTTCGGCGATCTTGCGCAGGATGCGGCGCATGATCTTGCCCGAACGGGTCTTCGGCAGGCCGGGCGCAAACTGGATGGCATCGGGCGATGCGATCGGGCCGATTTCCTTGCGCACCCATTGCACCAGTTCCTTGCGCAGTTCCGTCGACTGCTTCCTTGCCCGCCATCAGCGTGACATAGGCATAGATGCCCTGCCCCTTGATGTCGTGCGGGAAGCCGACAACCGCGGCTTCCGACACTGCGTCATGGGCGACGAGCGCGCTTTCAACTTCCGCAGTGCCCATGCGGTGGCCGGAAACGTTGATGACGTCGTCGACCCGTCCGGTAATCCAGTAATAGCCGTCCTCGTCACGCCGGCAGCCGTCGCCGGTGAAATACTTGCCGGGATAGGTGGAGAAATAGGTCTGCTTGAAACGTTCGTGGTCGCCATAGACCGTACGCATCTGTCCGGGCCAGGAATCGATGATGCACAGATTGCCTTCGGTCGCGCCTTCCAGCACCTTGCCCTCGCGCATCGACGATCTGCGGCTGACATCCGAAGAACGGCAGCGTTGCCGAGCCCGGCTTCAGGTCGGTGGCGCCGGGCAGCGGGGTGATGAGTATGCCGCCGGTTTCCGTCTGCCACCAGGTATCGACAATCGGACAACGGCTGTCACCGACAACACGGTAATACCATTCCCAGGCTTCCGGATTGATCGGCTCACCCACGGAGCCAAGCAGGCGCAGAGACTGCTGCGCGAGGTCTTCTTGACGGGCCCGTCGCCCTTTTGCATCAACGCACGCACGGCGGTCGGAGCGGTGTAGAAGATGTTGACCTGGTGCTTGTCGATCACCTGCCAGAAGCGTGAGTCATCGGGATAGTTCGGCACGCCTTCGAACATCAATGTCGTAGCGCCATTGGCAAGCGGACCATAGACAATATAGCTGTGCCCGGTGACCCAGCCGACGTCCGCCGTGCACCAGTAGATATCACCATCGTGATAGTCGAACACGTATTGATGGGTCATCGAGGCATAGACGAGATAACCGCCCGTCGTGTGCAACACACCCTTGGGCGTGCCCGTCGAACCGGAGGTATAGAGGATGAACAACGGATCTTCCGCGCTCATTTCTTCATAGGGACATTCGTCCGTCACCATATCGGCGGCTTCGTGATACCAGACGTCGCGTCCGGCTTTCATTGCAACATTGCCACCTGTGCGTTTTACCATGATGACGTGTTCGACCTCGACATTGATCTGACCTTATCAATTGCAGCATCGACATTGGCTTTCAGCGGAACCTTCTGGCCGCCACGCAAACCCTCGTCGGCGGTGATGACGACTTTCGAACGGCAGTCCTTGATGCGTCCGGCAAGCGAGTCTGGAGAGAAGCCACCGAAAACGATGGAATGCACGGCGCCGATGCGGGCGCATGCCAGCATCGCATAGGCTGCTTCCGGTATCATCGGCATGTAGATGGTGACCGTGTCGCCTTTCCTGACCTCGCGATTGCGCAGGACATTGGCGAACTTGCACACTTCTGCATGCAATTCCTTGTAGGTGATGCTTGCGGGATTCGTTGGGATCGTCGCCTTCCCAGATGATAGCGACCTGATCGCCGCGTTTTTCCAGATGACGGTCAACGCAATTCATTGCTACGTTGGTTGTACCATCCTCGAACCATTTGATGGAGACATCCGGCGGCCCGTATGTGGTGTTCTTCACTTTGGTGAATGGCTTGATCCAGTCGATGCGCTTGCCATGCTCTCCCCAGAACCCATCGGGATCCTTGACCGAGCGCTCATACATCGCCTTGTATTTCGCATTGTCGACGTAAGCCCGCTTGGCCCAGGCATCGGGGACAGCATGGATATGCAATTCCGACATGAATTCCTCCCTCGCATTTAACCTTGGCGCGCCAGAACGCGCTGATCGCGTCTATTATGCGGAGGGAAGCAGCCGGTACAAGCCGGAATAGATCAAACTTTGGTCGCGGATGTGGCGTCACGCCGCATCCACAGGCACGCCGCATGCGGTGCGATAATCCGATAAATCGCCCGCTTCCGGTTTATTTGCACTCGCTGGCAACGCGGGCCAGCGCCTGGGTCACGCCCGAAAGCGAATAGGTATCGACTGTCTTGTTCCCGCGCATGGATGTGACATGCACCGCCAGCGTCGAACCCTTGCGCATGGCTGCAAGCATTGGCCCTTCCTCTGCAGCGTTCTTGATCCAGAGATTGCTGCCCTTGGCGACCAGGTCGAATTTAGCGGTGCCAATACGGATTTCGGGATCGGTTCCCGGCTTGGAATCATAGCCCATGATGATGGAAATCTCGTTGCGCACGCGCTGACGCGGCCGGGTCGAGATGAAAATGTAACCGGGATCGCGGTTGAGGTTACGGGGCTCGCGCTTGCTTGGCTTGGCCAGTGCATAGCAGGTCTTGGATGCTCCTGCGGCCACATAGGCGCCCCAGCTGCCAAAGGTGGCGACCAGCTTTGGCTTGGAGGAAGCCGCTGCCTTGCCCTTCGACCGGGACTGGGCAGCCGCAGGCTCAACGCTCAGCACCGCCATCGTCAGAGTGGCGGCACCCACCATTGCGAGCGGCAGGAGGAAGGATTTGTTCCGCAATTTGAAGATCATGCTGTTATGAGCCTCTTTTTCATCATTCATCTACAAGCGGCCGACCTGAATGAGCAAGCCCTCCGCTCGGGCTCTCTCAATTGGTCAACGCCTCGCTCTAGCCCCCAATCGGGGCAAAATTTCGCTGCTCCGCAGAGCATGTCTCACACACGAACGACCCTGACGGGACACGGCGGGCCGGAACACCGATCCATGTCCGTCCGCACTCCTGCCCCAAGTCGCCCTGATTCGCCACATTTGCAGGACAGGCCAAGGATTTCAATGCGGCGTAGAGGCATCCTGCCGGGAGCAACCCTTGCCAATCAGAGCTTCCCCGGTTAGCTACGCGGCCAAATCCTTTCCTGTGGGGGCAATCATGGCTGCGTACAAACTCCTTCTCCTTCCTGGCGACGGCATAGGCCCGGAAGTTATGGCCGAAGTGGAAAAAGTTGCCGGGTTTCTGGGCGACGCAGGCATTGCCTCATTCGAAACCGAATATGGCCTGGTCGGTGGCTCGGCCTACGATGCGCATGGCAAATCCATCTCCGAGGAGCATATGCAACTTGCCCATGCCGCCGATGCGGTAATTTTCGGGGCGGTTGGCGGACCCAAATGGGACGCCGTGCCCTATGACGTTCGCCCGGAGGCCGGCCTGTTGCGCCTGCGCAAGGATCTTGGCCTGTTTGCCAATCTGCGACCCGCCATCTGCTATGGAGCCCTCGCTGATGCCTCCTCGCTGAAGCGCGAAGTCGTCGAAGACCTCGACATACTGATCGTCCGCGAACTGACCGGCGGCGTTTATTTCGGTGAACCGAAAGAAATCATCGATCTCGGCAACGGCCAGAAGCGCGGGATCGACACCCAGGTCTATGACACCTATGAAATCGAACGCATTGCAGCGGTCGCCTTCGAGCTGGCGCGCACACGCTCGAACAAGGTCTGTTCGATGGAAAAGCGCAATGTGATGAAATCCGGCGTCTTGTGGAATGAAGTGGTCACGCGGACCCACAAGGAACGCTTTGCCGATGTCGAACTTTCCCACCAGCTCGCCGATTCCGGCGCCATGCAACTGGTAAAATGGCCCAAGCAATTCGACGTCATCGTAACCGATAACCTGTTCGGCGACCTCCTGTCGGATATTGCCTCGATGCTGACCGGCTCGCTTGGAATGTTGCCTTCGGCTTCCCTCGGCGCGGCAGATCCCAAGACAGGCAAACGCAAGGCATTGTACGAACCCGTGCACGGGTCGGCCCCCGATATCGCCGGCAAGGGCCTTGCCAATCCAATCGCCATGATCGCTTCGCTGGCCATGGCGCTACGCTATTCCTTCAACCTGGGGGAAGCAGCCGATATGGTTGAGAAAGCTATTGCAGCCACTCTTGATGCAGGCCTGCGAACCGCAGACATCAAGGGCAGTGCACCGTCTACGATTTCGACGGCGCAGATGGGCGACGCCATCGTCGCGGAACTGAAAAAGGCAGGCGCCTGAGCAAATCGACAAAAAATTCTAACGCACCGGGCGGGACACTTCCCGCCCGTTTCACTTGTCGTCGCTGGACGTTCCGCTGATATCCTCGGCGCTTTTTCGCCCCTTTGGGGCACCAGCCGCGGACTTCGGTTGCGTGACAGACGGCGGATCGCTGGCCGGAAAAGAATCCTCCAGCTCGTCAGTCAACTCGACTTCCAGTTGCTTTTTCTCCCGCGCAACGCGCTCGCGCATCGATTTTTCGTCTTCCTTGTCTGTATCGTTCATGACGGTCTCCCACCGGTTAGAGTGAGAAAACGCGCGCGGGACAGACAGGTTCCAAAATTTGCCGGATGAGCAAAAACCGCAGACAAGGACATCTGCGGTTCCACCGAAATACAGGATTGAGAAATTAGCGGACCCCGAAAGCCCCGTTCGGCCCCGGCAGGAGGCTCGAACCGTAACGGTCGCCCTGATGCACGGTCGGGAAACGCCCGTGCACTGTATCCATCTCGAGATAGCGATGCTCGGCGCCCGGCAGAGGATGCTTGCCGGGATTCAGGAAACTGCGTCCGCGAACCGTCAGCGCACGCGGTTGCTGCTTCTTGAAAGATTTCTTCTTGGACCTGCGCTGCGCTTCGGCAGGTGTAAGCGCTGCACCGATGAAAGCCAGAGCAGTAACGGCAACAAAAGTTGTCAAAAACGAGCGGCGCATGAAGGTTCCCCGGAATCTGAGTCGGCACAGCAAATATTCGTTCTACTGTACGCATAAAAAGTGTCTTGCACAGTGCCTGCTATCGACATTTCGGAAAATTTCACCGCGCAGCCTTTGTTTGACGCATCGCAGTGCGTTCAGGAGCGCGCGTAAGGCGAAGGGCGCCAATGGCCTCGCCCGCGTTGGGCTGATCCATCCAGCTTGCCCTGTCACGCATTCCCGCCAGACGACCGGCCGCACAGCCCCCGTCCCGGTTCAATTCAGTCCGGGCGAACAAATCGCTTACGGGCGCATCATCCCTGGCCGAGACAGCGTCGAGACGATTGAGCGCACAGGCCAGGGCCTTGCGGTCCATTGGCCGCCCTGCTGGTCCGCAGGCAATACCTTTGATGACAAGTCCTGGCTGGTCAATGACCCTGGAATAACCAAGACATGCAACCTTTGCTTTTTCGCCGGACACTTCAATGTCGGACACAGCAAATGCACCAAACCTGGTCTGCACCAGATCCGGCTGATCCTTGCGGGTCACTGACAGCCCTTCCTCGGCAGCCAAACGCGCCAATTCCACAAACAGACCCGCTGCCTGCGCCGAACCTCCTGCCATGCGGTGGATCGACAGGCGCATCCATTCGCGTTCACCCCGTTCCAGCGCCGCAAAACTGCCAAACCCGAGCGTGTCCTTGCGGCTTCCGTCATCATGCCGTCTTGCGCTGTATTGATCGGGCTGCCTGCCAAACTGGCCACCAGAAAAGCCATAGGCCTGTATCGGCTTCCGGATTTCGCTCCAGCCGGGCGTTGCCGACTTTGCCTCGTGTGGCCGCTGCAGCAAAAAGGCCGGCGGATCGAGAAGGAGATCGACAGTGCCTGCCATGGCGCACAGGGTCACCGCCGTCCACAATATCCGGCCCAGCCAGCTTCCTGCTTTGACACGTCGATTAAATCGCGCGCGCGGCGGCGCCATGACATCCGGCGCGACGGCAAATTTCACATTTCCGGCGTTTGCGCCGGTAGATCCGAAGATACTCATGACAACGCTCCCAGGCCTTGGCGGCTCTTTTGCAATGGATCGAATGTGAGCGGAGTTCTTTACCCGTCGGTAACCGGCGGCCCTCGATCTGATGGCAGGGTCAACGAGGCCTTAATCACCGCAACGCCCGGATGCGCCTCTCCCGGGCCGGAATTCGCCGCGTTTTCGGCAGGTTCAGCCTCTGTTCAGCCCGGATGCGCCATTGACTCGTCCGCATGAAGCGTGTTTTTGGCTCGCTTCGCTTGCCGAACCCGGTTAGGGACTTTTGGGATAGGGTTAATCATGGCTTTCAAGGTTGCAGTCGCCGGCGCCACGGGAAACGTCGGCCGGGAAATGTTGAGCATTCTGGCGGAACGCCGCTTCCCTGCCAGCGAGGTCATTCCGCTGGCTTCCAGCCGTTCCAACGGCGTGGATGTCTCCTATGGCAACAAGACGCTGAAATGCCGCGTTCTGGAAAACTATGACTTTTCCGATACGGACATTTGCCTGATGTCGGCGGGCGGCGACGTATCCAAGGTCTGGTCTCCGAAAATCGGTCAGCAGGGCTGCGTTGTGATCGATAATTCCTCGGCCTGGCGTTATGATTCCGATGTCCCGCTGGTGGTGCCGGAAGTGAATGCAGATGCTCTTGCCGGATTCGGAAAGAAAAACATCATCGCAAACCCGAACTGCTCCACGGCGCAACTGGTTGTAGCCCTGAAGCCGCTACATGAAGCGGCGGGTATCAAGCGCGTTGTCGTGTCGACCTATCAATCGGTTTCAGGCGCCGGCAAGGATGCAATGGACGAATTGTTCAAGCAAACCCGTGCGGTTTTCGTTTCCGATCCGGTCGAACCGAAGAAGTTCACCAAGCGCATTGCTTTCAATCTCATTCCGCACATCGACGTCTTCATGGAAGACGGCTACACGAAGGAAGAATGGAAAATGATGGCGGAGACAAAAAAGATCCTCGATCCGAAGATCAGACTGACCGCCACATGCGTCCGCGTTCCCGTGTTTATTTCCCATGCGGAATCAGTGAATGTCGAATTCGAACGCCCGATCACGGCAGACGAAGCGCGCAACATCCTGCGCAATGCGCCTGGCGTACTCGTTATCGACAAGCACGAGAATGGCGGATACATCACACCGCACGAGGCTGCCGGCGAAGACGCAACCTACATTTCGCGCATTCGTGAAGACGCCACGATTGAAAACGGCCTGAACTTCTGGTGCGTTTCCGACAATCTTCGCAAGGGTGCAGCGCTGAACGCCGTGCAGATCGCCGAAGTAATGATCAAGCGCAAGCTCATCACACCCAAGAAGCAGGCAGCCTGATCTCTTTTGTGTGTTTGCACAAAGAGTAAAATTTTTCTGCCGCAACATTGGCCCCGGCATTGTCATGATGCCGGGGCATTTTTACCGCGCTGGGACCGCTGCCATGCCGAAGAAAAATGCCAATGAATTTCAAATTAGAAAGGCCCGCCTGAAGCGGGCCTTTTGCATTAGCGGTTGCAGCTTCATTCCGCTGCTGCACGCTTGGGCAGCACCCAGTTGGGTCGCGGGAAATGACAGGTATATCCGTTCGGATACCGTTTCAGATAATCCTGATGCTCCGGCTCTGCTTCCCAGAAATCGCCGACAGGTTCCACTTCCGTAACAACCTTGCCCGGCCAGATACCGCTGGCGTTGACATCGGCAATCGTGTCTTCGGCAACTTTCTTCTGTTCGTCGTTGCACATAGTAGATCGCCGACCGGTAGGAAGGACCGATATCGTTGCCTTGACGGTTGGGAGTGGTTGGATCGTGGATCTGGAAAAAGAATTCCAGAATGCGACGGTAGGAAATTTTTTCCGGATCGAAGAATATCTCGATACCTTCCGCATGCCAGCCATGGTTGCGGTAGGTGGCGTTGGGTACATCACCGCCGGTATAACCAACGCGGGTGGATATCTACGCCCGGCAATTTGCGGATCAGGTCCTGCATGCCCCAGAAACAACCGCCCGCCAGAACTGCTCGTTCCTGTGCCATGATCAAATCTCCTCTACCTGATCCAGGTACGCGCCATAGCCTTGCGCTTCCATGTCATCGCGATGAATAAAGCGCAGCGAAGCCGAATTGATACAATAGCGCAATCCACCCCTGTCCGCAGGACCATCGTTCGAAAACATGTCCGAGATGGCTGTCGCCATGCACAGAACGCACTTCGGTGCGGATCATGCCATGCGAACTGTCGCGCAATTCGTTGACGTAATCAGCATCGATCGGTTTGGTAAAGCTTGGCCAGCCGCATCCGGATTCATATTTGTCGGAGGAAGCAAACAAGGGCTCGCCAGATACAATGTCGACATAGATTCCTGGCTGCTTGTTGTTAAGGTATTCGCCGGTACCCGGACGTTCCGTCCCATTCTGCTGGGTCACGCGATATTGCTCGGGTGAAAGGGCCGCAATGGTCTCCTGGCTTCTGGCGTATTTCATTTTTTTTCCTTTTTGATCGCAACGCCAGATATGGGAGGCGCGCGCTGCTTTGCCAACAGCTGTGAAAGTCACACCACCGTGAACAGAGCCAAGAAAGATAACCTGTTACATCTGGGCGTAAAAGTCTTGGACAGAACTTAGCGGCGCGCCACGATGCTGGCCGCAGCATCGGTCAGCGACAACACGATATCACTGACGCTTTCCTCGCGGTCAACCGCCCATACGCTCTGGCCGGCCATGAGCGAGCCATGCACAACATCGCCATCGACAACCGCCCGACGCAACCGCCCGGACCAGAAGGATTCGATTTCGATACTGGCTTCCTGCAGCGATATTTGTTCGTTCTTCACCTGGAAAAGCAAATCAATCTGCCGGGCAGCAAAATCTTCCATGGCTGCATTGCGCAATCCGCGAACCGGCACTGTCTTCAGGCGCGGATCGGCGCGCGCTGACAGGATTGCGTCGCGCGCATGCGCGCGAATGAAGGCGCTTTTCATCGCCGGATGGGCATCGCTTTCATGGGAGCAGAGAAACCGCGTACCAAACTGACAGCCTGCGATTCCGAGCGCCAGATAACTGCCCATCATCTCGCCTGTCGCAATACCGCCTGCGGCAAACACCAGTACACCGCGCCGGATTAACGGCAGCAATTCCTGAACAAGGTTGGCGGTTGTCACTGGTCCGACATGTCCGCCAGCCTCATGCCCCTCGACAAGCAGTGCATCCGCGCCGTTTTTCAGGAGGCGTTCGGCCACAGGCAGCGACGGCGCAAAACACATGACCTTCGCGCCATTGCTTTTCGCAAGGGCAATTTGCGCAGCGCTCGGCACGGAACCGCCCAGAACAATATGACTGACCTTTAGTTCTACGCAGACTTCAAGCTGTTGATCGATACGCGGATCCAGTGTCACCACGTTAACGCCAAAATCCCGGTCGGTCAGCGCGCGCGTCTCGATGATTTCCGCTTCGATCGAAGATGGCCTGCGACCGCCAGCCGCGACAACGCCAAACCCGCCTGCTTCACACACCGCGCCGACGAAACGCGCTTTCGAAATTTGCGACATCGCTCCGCTGAGTATGGCCGTGCGGGCGCCGAGAAATTCTGCGCCACGGCCCCACAGGGCATGAAGCGCACCGGTCCGGTCGAAACTGTCCAACATCTGCCTAATTACCCCGGTGCAGCTGCGTCAAACAAACGACATAGCCGGACTGCCAATGCACAATAACTTATTCTTAACATTATGATTAAAATAGACCGCTTTTGCAACGCCAGCAGCCGATCACTTCGTATTCAGAAATCTTACAGAAGCTGTTTTACCAATGCCATTCTGGCGTGATTTCCCGCTACAAAGAGGCGCTAGAAATCGCTGATGATGCCCTTGTTCTCCCAGTCGCCATAACGAACAGGATCAGGCCCGCCCCGGCCGTTGATTTCCCTTGGGACCCGCCCCAGCGCTGCATCTCTTTCAGCCGAAGCCGCCCGACGCGCCTCGGCCTCTGCCAGCGCCCGCTGCGCCGCCGGAGACAGAGCTTTCTCGACAACAGGGGCGACGTCCTGGACGGGGCCATGTACAGATTCGTGGTCGCTGCTGCTTGTGGATATGGCGGATGGACTGTCCACTGGCGCGTCGCGCTTCTCCTGCATTGGCATTAACATCCTGATTTTGATAAATTTACACAGTGCATCTTGCCAAGACACCCCTTGCCTCACCACATATAGGCGCGAATGCAGGGCTCTGCCACCCGATGGGGCCCGTATTGGAGATCATCCATGAACTTCATGCGCACTGCGATCCTCATTTCAGTCATGACCGCGATTTTTGTCGCGGTTGGCGCTCTGCTGGGCGGCAAGACCGGAATCATGATCGCGCTTGTCATGGCGATTGCCGGCAATTTCTATGCCTACTGGAATTCAGACCGCCTCGCGCTCGCGGCCAATGGCGCCTACGAAGTCGATGCCAACTCGGCACCTGAACTCGTGCAGATGGTCGCGGAACTCGCGCACCGCGCCGAACTTCCGATGCCCCGCGTCTATGTGGTCGAGAGCGACCAGCCTAATGCTTTCGCGACGGGCCGGAATCCCGAAAATGGCGCAGTGGCTGTCAATACCGGCCTCGTGCAAATGCTGACGCGCGAGGAACTGGCAGGTGTCATCGCCCACGAACTGGCCCATATCAAGAATCGCGATACGCTAACGATGACCATCACGGCCACGCTCGCCGGTGCGATTTCCTCCATCGCGACCTGGGGGATGTTTCTTGGCGGCGGGAACCGTAACAACAACGGCCTCGGCGCAATCGGTTCCATCGCCCTGGCCATTCTTGCGCCCATGGCCGCCGGCCTCGTGCAAATGGCGATAAGCCGTTCGCGCGAATATGTTGCCGATGAAATGGGTGGCCAGATTTGCGGCAACCCCCACGCATTGGCCGGGGCGCTGGCCAAGATTTCCGGTATGGCTGCGCAAATTCCTAACGAGAATGCAGAAGCCAACCCCGCGATGGCGCATATGTTCATCGTCAATCCGCTGACAGGTCAGGGCATGGACAACCTGTTTTCGACCCATCCCAATGTTGAAAACCGGATTGCCGCCCTGGAAGACCAGGCGGCCCATATGGGTGTGCAGGGCGACTGGCAGACCAGTTCGTACGATCACACCTTTGGCGCTGGCGATCCCTCTGCTACAAGGAGCGGTCGCGGCCAGCAATCCGATCGGAACGATGGCCCGCGCGGCGGCAGGCGAGGCCCCTGGGGCTAGATTTCCGCAAGCAAACTGTATCCGGGCGGACCCGGTCACATTGAAAGACCGGTGTTAACGCGCGTATGGATCGCAAAAGACCAAACAATCGTCATCGAGGCCCTGGACGCGAACCGATTCCCGAACCCATGGTGCCCGGCCAGCAGGTGCGCATGGCCGCAGCCGAAGCCTTGTCGGGGATACTGGCCCATGGCAGGTCGCTGGATGAGCGCCTGGCTGCCGACAGGGCTTCGGGCAAGCTGTCCGGGATCGACCCGCGCGACATGTCCCTGTTGCGATCCATCGTAGTGGTGTCCCTGCGCAGGCTTGGAACCATTCGAGCGGCGCTCGGGCGCTTCATTGAAAAACCGCTGCCGCGCAAAGCCCAGGCGCTGGAAGGTGTTTTGATAACCGGTGTTGCACAGATCCTTTTTCTTGATGTCCCGGATCATTCGGCGGTCGATCTTGCTGTGCGTTGCGCCAAATCCGACAATGCGACTGCCCCTTTTGCAAACCTTGCCAACGCCGTATTGCGCAACGTGATCCGCAATCGCGAAGAACTTTCCAGCCTCGATGATCCCTTTCTCGATACACCCGGCTGGCTGGCGACCCGCTGGCAGGCCAATTGGGGACGTGAAGCTGCCCAAGCCATCGCAGCGGTCAACAGCACCGAACCCGTACTCGACCTGACGGTTAAGTCCGATGCGACAGCGTGGGCGCAACGCCTGAACGGAATAGTCCTGCCGACAGGATCTGTCCGCCTGCACACCCGCACCGCCATTGACCAGCTGGAAGGTTATGGAGACGGCCAATGGTGGGTGCAGGATTGTTCGGCCGCAATCCCGGCCCGTCTCCTGAATGCAAAGCCGGGCGAACGTATCGCGGACCTTTGCGCCGCACCCGGCGGCAAAACCGCTCAACTTGCCCATGCCGGCGCCAGCGTCATCGCTGTTGACCGGTCCGCCGAACGCCTGAAACGGCTGAGTGAGAACCTTGCGCGCCTGCACCTGACCGCTGATGTGCGAGCCAGCGACGCCCTCAATTTTCAGACAGCACCGCTCGATGGGATCATTCTGGATGCGCCCTGCACCGCGACCGGAACGATCCGGCGTCACCCAGAGATCGCCTGGAACAAGAAACTCGGCGATATCGCCAGCCTGACCAGCCTGCAGTCCAAACTGCTCGATCGCGCCGCAGGCCTCCTGAAGACAGGTGGCCGTCTGGTTTACTGCACGTGTTCGCTCGAGCCCGAAGAAGGCGAGCAACAGATTGCAGCCCTGCTGCGCCGCAATCCCGACATGCGGCGCGACCCTGTTAATGCAAGCGAGCTGGGCGATCTTGTTGAATGCATCACAAAGGATGGCGAGGTTCGGACATTGCCGCATTATCTGCGCAATGATGATCCAAGGCTCGCGGGCATGGACGGATTTTTCATGTCCAGGCTGATTCGTATTCGCTGAATAAACTTGGTTGGAACGTCCGCATAACTTGTGCTTTCGCGGGTTCCGGTCGTATTGTCATTTCTGGTCGGACATAAGGACAAGGGCTCATTGGCGGCGCAGTTTGTTTCGGAACGGATCAATCTAGCGGGAATGCGCGTCACCGCCGGTGCCGCACGGGTGTATCGCAATGCCGCCATGCCCCTGCGCTATATATTATCGACCATTGCCAGCCAGCCAAGTCGGCTGTTGATTGCGCCTCAAGATATTCGCACCGCAGATCCAACCGTCGCTGAGGAAATTTATTCCGGTTATTTCGCTTTTGGATCCAAGGCCATCAACACGCACGGCCGCTCCCCGTTCACCGTCGACGCGCCCTCGCCCGAATGGGAAAATGCACTCATGGGATTTGGCTGGCTGCGCGACCTCCGCGCAGCAGGAACGCCGCTGGCCAAGGCCAATGCCAGCGCACTGGTTGATGAATGGATCAACCTGCGCGGTTCGCCTAAAAGCAATGCGGCCTGGGACACCAGAATTGCATCGCGCCGCCTGCTGTCCTGGTTATCACATTCGCCATTGATCCTGGATAATGCGGATCTGCGCTTCTATCGCCGGTTTATGAAAAGCATCGGACGCCATGTTGCATATTTGCGCAGGATGATGTCGTCCGGACTTCAGGGCGAGGCGCGTATGCTTGCTGCCATTGCGCTGACCGAAACAAGCCTGTGCGCCGAGGGCATGGGCGGGCAGCAGAAGAAATTCACTCGCTTGCTGTGTGGCGAGATCAACCGTCAGGTTCTGCTTGATGGTGGCCATGTTGGCCGCAATCCGCAAAGCAATGTCGAATTGCTGCTCGACCTGTTGCCGTTGCGGCAGGCTTTCGTTGCTCGCAATGTTGAAGTTCCCGCTGAACTGATTCAGGCCATCGATCGCATGCTTCCGATGCTGCGTCTGTTCCGACATGCCGACGGCGCGCTTGCACTGTTTAATGGAATGGGCGTGACGCGTCAGGATGAATTGCTGACAGTTCTTGCCTATGACGACGCCCGCGCGAAGCCGATCATGAATGCCATCGCATCCGGCTACCAGAGAGTTGAAGCAAACAGTCTGGTATTGATCGCCGATACCGGCAAGCCGCCACCACCGGTCTTTTCACACAATGCCCATGCCGGCACACTGGCTTTTGAAATGTCCTGTGAGGGAGAGCGGATTGTTGTCAATTGCGGTGCGCCGGGCACAGGCCGTGGTCCGATCCGCGATTCGGCCCGGCTGACCGGAGCCCATTCCACATTGTCCCTTGCCGACACCTCATCAAGCCGTTTTGCTGGCTATGAGGGCGCCGACCGTTGGCTCGAAGGGCGGATCATCAGCGGACCGCAACGGGTTACCCTGGACCGGATTGAAAAACCTGGCGGCACGCACCTGCGCGCGACGCATGATGGCTATCTGCGTCGCTTTGGTCTGTTGCACGAACGTTCCATTACGGTCGCAAATGATGGCGCAAGTATCGCCGGACGTGATCGCTTGGTTCCGGCTACGAACAAGAGCCCGGCTGAAGCCGGTGGAGACTTTGCTATCCGTTTCCATCTGCACCCTGGCGTGCGCACCGGGCAAATCAGCAACGGGCACGGGGTGATGCTTGTGACTGCCAACGGCCAGCAATGGACATTCCGCACCAATGCCCAGGATCTGAGCGTCGAGGAAAGCATCTTCTTTGCCAATCCTGATGGCACGCGCAAAACCGAGCAGATCGTGATCACCGGGACAGTAAAGTCGGGCGAACCCATTGACTGGGCGTTCGAGCGGCGTACGGACTGAACCCGGCCACCGACTATTTCAAAAATACATAGATGTTCACTGCCATCGTAATATCGTTGGCATCGGCCGCATCGTTGACGAATTCTTCGATGAAGAAATCGCGGGCATTCAGGCCCTTTTCGTCGAGCAAGGCAGTTATCGCCTGATACGTGTTTTCAATTTCAGCATAAGCGCCGCGATGTTCGAATTTCATCGCCTTCCCGCCGGGATTGGTCGCGGCGCGAATTCCCGGCTGGAGCTTTGCGTCCGCAGCCGGGGCCTTGGCGAGCGGTAACAGCAGATCGAATCGAAATCCCTGATCATCGCTCTCCACATAAACCACTAACGGGCGGCCCTTGGGCTCCAGTCCCAGCTGTTGCGACTGGGCACGCAAAGTGGCGATTGCCGAGCGGATATCCGCGTAGCCCTTTTCCCAACTCGTTTTGCCCGTACTGGCCAGCGCCGGCAACGACGGTAGATCGACTGTCTGGATTACCCCTTCCTTCGATTTGTCGTCGTGGTCGTTTCTCTCGCCTGGCTTGGCCTCCGGAGCGGGCATGCCCGGAGCAGATTTTGCAGCGGCTCCGGGTTTTGGTGCATTCAGGACCGGCGCGGCAGCGATTACTGGCAAATTGCCTGCTGCGTACACAAATACGCCGATGCCCAACCAAACGGTCATTCGAAGCAGAGGAACCATGGTTTACCCTCCGGCAGAATCAATCTGCCTCATTGGCATATATTAGCAAAGTGACAGGCAAGGCGATTGCGAATATGTATGCGCCCGATCCCAATTGCCCACCTGTACCTTGACAGGCCGGCACGCACACATGACCGGATTGAACATGAGCGGACTAGGCGGCCGCCCGTTTCTGAAAATGAACGGTATCGGCAACAAGATAATCGTTCTGGATCTGCGCGGCTCCGGGGCCCGGGTCAGCGCGGCTGAAGCGCGCGCCATCGGACGGGCTGACGGCCTGGCGTACGACCAACTCATGGTTGTCCATGATCCGCGCAGCGCCGGGACGACGGCCCGGATGGACATTTTCAACATAGACGGTTCGCTCTCCGGTGCGTGTGGAAATGGAACGCGCTGCGTGGCCTGGGCCTTGATGCGCGACAGCAGGGACGATCACCTCGTGCTGGAGAGTGCTGCTGGCCTGCTGGAGTGCCGCCGATTTGGAGAATGGCGGTTCTCCGTCGATATGGGTGCACCAAAGTTCGATTGGCGCGACATTCCACTTGCGCATGATCCCGGCGACACATGCAATGTGAGGCTTCCCGATGCACCTGCAGTCGCTACAGCCCTTCCAGCTTTTTGTGCCGTGAACATGGGCAATCCGCACGCCGTATTTTTTGTAACCGATCCCGATGCGTTCGATCTGGCGCAAACTGGCCCGGCTGTTGAACATCACCCGCTGTTTCCCGAACGGGTGAACACTTCGATTGCACGCGTGGATTCGCGCGATCACATCACCCTCAAGGTCTGGGAACGGGGGGCGGGGGCAACGCTTGCCTGTGGATCGGCAGCATGCGCCACGCTGGTTGCCGCCGCAAAGCGCGGCTTGTCCAACCGCACGGCGACAATCGCATTACCGGGCGGCGATCTGGACATTGAATGGCGCGAGGCCAATTCCCACGTCATCATGACCGGTGACGTGGAGCTGGAATATGAAGGCCATTTCGATCCGGCCATCTTCACGGTTGCGCAGGCATGAGTGCGCCGGAAGTCCTGTCATTCGGCTGCAGGCTAAATGCGCTGGAAGCCGAGGCCATGCGCCAGGCTGCCGGCAATGCTGGTCACACGGACATTCTGATCGTGAACACATGCGCCGTAACTAACGAAGCCGTGCGGCAGGCCCGGCAAAGCATCCGGCGCGCAGCGCGTGACAATCCGGTCCGGCGCATTGTGGTTACCGGATGCGCAGCGCAAATCGATCCTGCCGGCTTTGCTCAAATGCCAGAAGTTGCAAGCGTCATTGGCAACGCGGACAAGGCAATGCCGGCAACATGGGCAGCACTGGACCTGAACGATCCGGCCGCGCCGCGTGCCCGCGTCAACGACATTATGACGCTCGATGAAACAGCGCATTATTTTGTAACGGGCACAGATCTCGATGCCATGGCCGGACGCTCGCGTGCGTTCGTGGAAGTGCAAAACGGCTGTGATCATCGCTGCACTTTCTGCATCATCCCATTCGGTCGCGGGCCGTCCCGTTCTGCCGCTGCAGGCGACATCGTGCAGCAAATCCAGCGGCTGGTAGACAACGGCTACAAGGAAGTTGTGCTGACCGGTGTCGACATTACCTCATGGGGTCACGACCTGCCGGGCACACCCAGCTTTGGCAAACTCGTGCGGCAAATTCTGAAACATGTGCCTGATCTGCTACGCCTGCGCATTTCCTCGATCGATTGCATTGAAGCAGACGACGCCCTGATGGAATGTCTTGCAGGCGACAAGCGCCTGCTGCCCCATCTGCACCTGTCTTTGCAGGCTGGCGATGACATGATCCTCAAACGCATGAAGCGGCGGCATTTGCGGGAAGACGCCATTCGTTTTTGCCACGACGTGCGCAAGTTGCGTCCGGACATGGTTTTCGGAGCCGATATCATCGCCGGCTTCCCGACCGAGACCGAAGCCATGTTCGATCAGTCACTCAAACTGATTGATGAATGCGGCCTGACGTTCCTGCATGTGTTTCCTTTCTCGGCGCGGGCAGGCACGCCCGCCGCACGCTTGCCCTCGCAGTCCGGGCAGATCATCAAGGAGCGCGCCAGACGTCTGCGGGACAAGGGACAGAGCGCCCTGCATACTCATCTTGCGCGACAGCATGGCAAAATCATCCACGTGCTGGGCGAAAACAGCACCATCGGACACGCCGAAGATTTCACTCCGGTACATCTGCCCGCTGCCATGCCCGGACAATTGCTGACGATGCGTGTTACCGGTCACGATGATACGGCGCTGTTCGCTGAACCCGTGTAAACGCAGGAACAGCTACGCCATTTGTTGCCGGAAATTGGAAAAGAAATCCGGCGCCGGCTCATCGGCTTCACGCATGAAGATATCGATATTGCCCAGATGATAGGAACGATGCGAATAAATTCCCCAAAGGAACCCCATCACCGTCCAGTCGCGCCCCGACCAGCGGATGTTCCTGGCGAGTTGATCGTCGTTCAATGCGGCAAAGGCCTGCATGTTTGCAGCGTGCAGCTTCATCGATGCGCCAACCAGATCGCCTGCTGCATCGAGTTCGCTTGTCAATGACTTGATCTTTGGCGGATCCATTTTCATTTCCGCGCCATCGGCAACGCCGCCCAGCATGTTCGCCCATTGCACTTCGCCGACAATCGTGTGGATGAAAACACTCTTGATCGTGATGGTGGAAATGCGGTCACCGAATTTCATGTTCGGATTGTCGAAGGGAACCCAGTTCCATTTTTCCTTCGGCGTTTTTGTCATCCACGCATTATTGGCTTCCACAATCGCATCGAAAAGGGACAGGAATCGTTGTTGCTCGCTATTCATGGGTTACTCCCTGAAGATTATCCTCAGTCTGCAACGCTATCCGTCCAGCCGCAAGCTTGTAGCAGCGATTGCATATGCTGCGGCGCAGGGGCGACAACATGCACCGGCGGCTTGTTTTTCGAAATCGGCACGCGGATCGAACGCGCATGCAGGTGCAGCCGCAGATCGCCCTCGCGCGGCGCACTGCCATAAATTGCATCGCCCGCTATGGCAAAACCCGAGGTCGCGCAATGCACGCGAAGCTGATGGGTGCGCCCGGTCAATGGTTCAAGCTCCAGCCATGCGATAGGTTCGCCGTTATCGTTTTGCCCACGGCCACGCACCTTCCAGCGCGTTTGTGAGGGCAGCCCCGCCGGATCATGTTTCATCCACCAGCCGCGCGTCTCATCGAGCCGCCCCAGCGGCATGTCGATCAGGCCTTCTTCGGCCTGCGGACCGCCTTCCACAATCGCCCAATAAGTCTTGTCGATAGAACCGGCCTTGAACATCTTGCCCAGCTGAACCAGCGCCTTGTGATGACGGCCCAGAACCAGACACCCGGATGTGTCCTTGTCCAGCCGATGGGCCAGCGCCGGATCGCGCGGCAGACCGAAGCGGAGCTGGCCGAAATAATCTTCCAGCGAGCCACCCCCCTTCGGGCCCCGGTGCACGGGAACCCCCGCGGGCTTGTCGATAATCAGCATGAGGCCGTCCCGGTGTAACAGGCGGCTTTCAAGGTCTAGGGGCTTCGGGTCTGGCGGCAACATGGCAAACAGGCTATCGAAGGGCTAACCCCATGAGTCAAGCCGGGCTTTGCCGGGCAGGGCTCGCCGGATGGCAATCTGCGCGCCATATATTTCACTTGAACCAGTTCCGGGACCGATGGCTGACAACGACGAGAAAAAACCAGGCCTGTTCGGACGCATGTTCGGGCGCGGCCCGGCTACCCCGGCTGCCGAGCCTTTGGGTCCGGCCGATACTGCCCCGGCCCCCGCGGCGAAACTGAGCTGGTGGCAGAAACTGCGCTCGGGGCTGTCACGCTCTTCATCGGCGCTCACCCAGGGCATCAGCGACATCTTCACCAAGCGCAAGCTGGATGGCGATACCCTTCAGGATCTGGAGGACATTCTCATCCAGTCTGATCTGGGCGTTTCCGCGTCGGCCCGCATCGCCGAAGCTGTAGGCAAGGGCCGTTACGACAAGCAGATCGAGCCCGACGAGGTGAAAGCCATTCTGGCCACCGAGATCGAAAAAATCCTCGAACCCGTCGCAAGGCCATTTGCCATTGAGCCAGGCCAGTCACCTTATGTCGTTCTGGTGGTCGGCGTGAACGGCTCTGGCAAAACTACAACCATTGGCAAACTTGCTGCAAAACTTCATGCCGATGGCAAAAAAGTCATGCTCGCGGCAGGCGATACATTTCGCGCGGCTGCCATCGAACAATTGCAGATTTGGGGTTCGCGCATCGGCGCACACGTAGTCACCCGCCCGCAGGGTTCGGATGCAGCTAGCCTGGGCTTTGACGCGATTGAGGAAGCGCGCAAACAGGGCGCAGACGTATTGTTGATGGACACAGCCGGGCGATTGCAGAACCGCACCGAACTGATGGCGGAACTGGAGAAAGTCGTTCGCGTTATGAAGAAGCTGGACGTCCAGGCGCCCCACGCGGTGTTGCTCGTTCTTGACGCTACCGTGGGCCAGAACGCCCTCAATCAGGTCGAGATATTCAGCAAGACCGCAGGTGTCACCGGGCTTGTCATGACCAAACTTGATGGCACGGCCCGCGGCGGCATACTCGTCGCCATTGCGGAAAAATTCAAAATGCCGGTACATTTTATTGGTGTCGGCGAAAGTATCGACGATCTGGAACCATTCACCGCGCGTGACTTTGCGCACGCCATTGCCGGCATCGGCGACTAAAATCATCTTGCCGGATTATCAATCCGACCAAAGCAGAGATACGAACGAACCATGGACGTCAAATCACAGAACACATCCGGCAAGGCGCAAGACGCCAACCCTTCCGCGCAGGCAGCTTCGCCCCAGATGAAGATCAATCCCGGCCTGAAACTCGTTCTGGAAATGGGTCCATTGGTTGCTTTCTTTTTCACGAACTGGAAGTTCGGCATTTTTCCTGCAACCGGCGTCCTGATGGTCTGTGTGATTGTTGCGCTCGCCGCTTCCTACGTGCTGACCAGGCACCTGCCCGTCATGCCAATGGTTACCGCTGTTGCTGTCGTGTTCTTCGGCGCCTTGACCTTTTTCTTCCACAACGACACGTTCATCAAATTGAAGCCGACGATCGTCAATGTGATTTTCGGCGGCGCGCTTCTGGGTGCATTGGCATTCGGCAAACTGCTGCTGCCAATCGTTCTGGACAGCGTGTTGCAGCTCAAGGAAGAGGGCTGGCGCAAGCTGACTGTCCGCTGGGGCGTATTCTTTCTGGCCCTTGCTGTTATCAACGAAATCGTATGGCGCACGCAGACAACTGATTTCTGGGTCAGCTTCAAAGTGTTCGGCATCATGCCCTTGACGATGATCTTCGCGCTCTCGCAAGTGCCATTGATCCTGAAATACGAACTCAAGGGCGAAGAAGCTGAAAAGGCGCCGGAGCATTTCTAGATTTGATGCCGCGCCGCATCAATGATCATGGTCGCGGCCAGGCAGGGAAAACAATCGCCGTTCATTTTCGCGCTTGATTCGTGGACGAATAACAAATGACCACAGCGGCCAGGCGACGAACAAGGAAGCGAGCGCCAGGGCAAGCAAGGTTGACGGCACAGCCCACAATTGCTCGAACCATGTCAGCCGCACATCGCCCTTTTGCGACGGATCAAACAAGATGGTGTGGCGCTCGCCTTCGGTAAAGCGGTGCGAAAACGATTGCCCCGTACTGGCTCTTGTCGGCTTTGCATCGCTCCAGGTGTAACGGAAGACTGGGCCATACACTTTGTCGCCGCCATAGACCAAACTGTCATTCTTCCACTCATAGACTTGCACAACTTCCCCTTGCGTACGTTTGGCATTGAGTTGAAACCATGCGCTTTCCGCAAAGAACGCAAGGCTGGCTGCAAGGCAAAGCACTGGAAAGAGGAACACCAGACGTTGCGCCGTCCAGCGACGCAGGCCGGGTTTGAGCCAGAAAAGCGGAAACAGAAAATGATTGAGCATTTTGGCAACCTACACGAAACAGGTTGCGATAAAATCTCAAAATCACACCTTTGGCCATACGCCAGATAGCGTATGTAATCGTACTGTCGGCCGATCACTCGCCTTTCAGCACCATGTCGTCGCGATGGATCATCTCTGCGCGGCCAGGCATGCCGAGCACTTTTTCGATATCGCGCGAATTACGGCCCGCCAGTTGCGCAGCCTCTGCCGCATCATAGGCAACCAGCCCGCGCCCGATTTCTGCTCCATCGCCATCGCTGATGATCACGCAATCCCCGCGCGCAAAAGCGCCCTCAACCTTTGTCACACCGGCGGGAAGCAGGCTGCGGCCATTGTGCAACGCTTTCACCGCGCCGGCGTCAAGCGTAATGGTGCCACGTGATTCCAGCGAACCTGCAATCCATTTCTTGCGCGCGGTTACAGGATTGGATGGCGTCAAAAACCATGTGCAGCGCGCACCATCTGCAATTCTGGACACCGGATTAAGCACGCGGCCATCTGCAATAATCATATGCGTGCCGCCACCTGTTGCAATGCGCGCTGCTTCCACTTTCGTGCGCATCCCGCCACGCGATAGTTCAGATCCCGCACCGCCCGCCATCGCCTCAATGTCCCGCGTGATACGCGCTACGACAGGAATGAGCTTTGCATTTGCGTTCTCGTTCGGCGGCGCATCGTAAAGGCCGTCAATATCCGACAACAGAATGAGCAGATCGGCGCTGGCCATCGTCGCAACACGCGCCGCCAGACGGTCATTGTCGCCATATCGGATTTCGCTTGTTGCGATGGTGTCATTCTCATTGATGACCGGCACCGCACGCAATGCCAATAAGCCGCTCGATTGTTTCGCGCGCGTTGAGATAGCGCCTGCGCTCCTCGGTGTCATTCAGCGTTACAAGAATTTGCCCGGCGGTAATCGACTTGCTGCCAAGCACCTGCGCCCATGTGCCGGCAAGAGCGATCTGCCCCACGGCAGCGGCGGCCTGCGAATCTTCCAGCTTCAGAGCGCGCCTGGGCAGCTTTAAAACCGAACGGCCCAACGCGATCGATCCCGACGACACGATCAGCACATCACAACCGCGTCCATGCAGGATTGCCACATCGTCCGCCAGTGCTTCCAGCCAGGCGCGTTTCAACTGTCCCTTGCTGCTGTCCACCAGCAGCGAAGAACCAACCTTTATGACAATGCGTTTGAAGCTGGAGAGCGAAGGGATCATGGGATGCGCGGGCGTGTCTGGAATGCGAGTACTGCGGCCAACAGCGCACAAAAGCAAGTCTGCGCCAGCCGGGCGGCCTTATGGCTGCCAGGCTTCCTCGGCCTGACCTGCGGCTTTTTCTTCGGCGCGTTCCTGCCGGATTTCAGCAACCAGCGCGCGCAGGGCCTCAGTAACATTGGATCGTGCTACCGACGACAATACGATGGGCGGCCTGCGACGCTCGTCTTCACCAAGCGCGGGCCCGTAGCTGCGCATGGCGCGCTTGAGCCGCTCGATCTGTTTGGCCAGTGTCACCGCATCCACGGCGTCCGATTTTGAAAGTGCAACGATTTCCACTTTTTCATCAAGACCAGACCCGTAGGCAGCCAGTTCCTGCCGCACCGTGCGGTAGTCACTGCCTGCATGCGCACCCGAAGCATCGACAAGGTGCAACAAGACCCGGCAGCGCTCGACATGACCAAGAAAACGATCTCCGAGCCCCGCGCCTTCATGCGCCCCTTCGATCAGGCCGGGTATATCCGCGAGCACGAATTCGCTAGTGTCCACACGCACCACGCCAAGACCGGGATGCAAAGTGGTGAACGGGTAATCGGCGATTTTCGGTTTGGCCGCCGATACACTTGCAAGAAATGTTGACTTGCCCGCATTGGGAAGTCCGACAAGCCCGGCGTCGGCAATCAGCTTCAGCCGCAGCCAGATCGTCATTTCCTCGCCTTCAAGGCCGGGATTGGCGCGGCGCGGCGCGCGATTGGTAGAAGTCGTGAAATGCGCATTGCCAAACCCGCCATTGCCGCCGCGCAGAAGCACTTGCCGCTGGCCGACTTCCGTCATGTCGGCAAGCAATGTCTCATCGTCTTCTGCAAATACCTGCGTACCGGCTGGTAGTTTGAGGATGACATCGGCACCCTTCGCACCGGACCGGTTGCGGCCCATGCCGTGCACACCGGTCTTGGCCTTGAAATGCTGCTGATAGCGATAGTCGATCAGCGTGTTCAGTCCATCGACGCATTCAAGAATGACATCGCCGCCGCGACCGCCATCACCACCATCGGGACCACCGAATTCGATGAATTTCTCGCGCCGGAACGAGACCGCACCCGCTCCACCGTTACCGGCTCGTACGAAGATTTTTGCCTGATCGAGAAATTTCATGACCCAGTCCTATACCGGCGGGGCAGATTTTGCACCTGTCCCGCCGCATGTTGGTTTACGCTGATAGCTTCAGCTCTACATTACTTCTATCAATGCGCCCTTCGCGTGGCTGCGGCGGACGCGCCATGCGCCGGAACCTGTCCTGCTCACGGCGTTGCCAGTCTTCCCGCCCCAGGCGAAGCTTGACGCAAGGGAAAATTCCGCCGCGCAGCGGCATGTTGACCAGCCTGTCCTCGGCGAGTTCGAAGCCGCGCGAAGCCAGCAGATTTCGCGAACGGACATTTTCCGTGCGCACCATCGCTGTCAAAGCCTCAGGACAGGTCACGGAAAAGACCAGCGCCACCATCTCGTCGAGCGCTTCGCCCATGAAGCCCTGCCCCCAGAATGGCTCGCCAAGCCAAAAGCCAAGGGCTATTTCGTCCCTGATCCGGGCATGGGCGCCGATCATTCCGATGACTTCGCCCGGCTTGCCCTTGCGGGTCAACGCCAGGCCGAAGTCCCGGCCAATGGTGTTTTCCTTGCGGCAGGCCAGGATGAAGGCTTCTGCATCACCATCGGTATAAGGATGCGGCAAACGCTCTGTATATTGCGACACGGCTTTGCTGCCCGCGAGTTTTGCAATTGCCACTGCGTCCGCGATACGCGGCCAGCGCAGCCACAATCGGCTGGTTTCAAGTCGGAAAGCATCGTCGCGCAACAAATCCGGGAACATGGCCTTTCTCCGGTCCTGAGTGCTGCCGGGTTCCTCCGGCAGTACAAACGACGAAGGGGATGGTCTCCCATCCCCTGCAACATCCCTTTCGGGTGTTTTCGGACTTGGCCTGAATTCTGAAAGACCTGTCCGCCGGGTTTGGGAGCCGGCGGGGTCTTCGTCACCCCCGCCTATTCGGCTGCTTCTTGCATTGGAAGTACGGCAATGTAGGTACGTTTGCCTTTATCCTGGAAGGCCACCTTGCCGGCACACAACGCAAACAGCGTATGGTCCTTGCCGATGCCTACATTGGCGCCTGGATGCCACTTTGTACCGCGCTGACGCACGAGAATATTGCCGCCGAGGACAGCCTCGCCGCCGAACTTCTTCACACCGAGACGGCGGCCAGCCGAGTCACGCCCGTTGCGTGAAGAACCGCCTGCTTTCTTATGAGCCATAGTCTTGCTCCAAATGCCGCACGGCGCACACATTGCCGGGGCGAGATATCAAGTTACCGGGTCTATACCCGAAGTTTGAAGATTTGGGAACCGTTGAAAAGGCCTCAGGCCTTGGCAGCGGCATCCTGATCGACCTTTGCACGCGGTGGCTTGCCTGCCATCAATTCAACAGCCTGCTCTTTCCACTCGTCACGCTCGGCGCGACCCTTGAACCCGACTGCTTCCTCGATCACATCGATATCGGCCTGCGATACCGCTGCAACCTGCCAGAAGTGCCAGACACCGGCCTCGTTCAGCTTCTTTTCGATAGCTGGTCCAACGCCGCTGATCAGCTTCAGGTCGTCTGCTGTGCCAATTGCCTTGTCCAGCTTGCTGAACTTGCTGGTATCGACACCGGCCGCCTTGGCAGCGGCAACTGCCGCAGCAGCAGCAGCCGCCACAGAATTGTCTGAAGCTTCGACAGGAGCGGCTTTGGCCGCAGGTTTACCGGAGGGCTTTGCCCCACCGGTGAGAATTTCAGTGATGCGGATGATCGTCAGTTCCTGACGGTGACCGCGCTTACGCTTGGAATCCTTGCGGCGGCGCTTCTTGAAAGCGATAATCTTGCGGCTGCGCGCCTGCTCGACGATCTCACCAGCGACGCTTGCTCCCGAAATAGCAGGCGTACCAACTTGCGAGTTACCGCCGTCGCCGACCATCAGGACGTTGTCGAAAAGCACCTGATCCCCGGCTTCTCCGGCCAGATGCATAACCGTAATTTTGTCTTCGGCGGCAACGCGATACTGTTTGCCACCGGTTTTAATGACTGCGAACATCGTTCTTCCTCGTGTTCAAAACGGCTTTCTTCACGGAAATCCGCGAATTGACCGGCTTTTTGGCAGTTAAACCAGCGATTTTGCCATTTTGACCGGAATTTCCGGCACAGGCATGGCAGGCCAAACGAAAAGCGCGGGGAACCCCGCGCCAGTCGCCGCTTCTATATGCGCAACAGCCCCGGCAAGTCAATTGCCGCCTGAAGCCCGTGTCCGATACCCCTGGGTAATGGACACACGGGGCGCGCCTGCAGCCTGTCCATTTGTCCGGTCACAAACGCGTTTCCCCATGGCTAAAACCTTGCGATGGCGCGATGGCGGATGGTAACGCTGACACGATACCACCGTGATTCTCCGGCCACTAGCCTGCCGGACCGACCCAGATTTGCGAGCCAATGTTCAAACGCCTGTACCAATGGACCCTGTCGCTCGCAGAAAGCAAACACGCAGTCCCAGCCCTGGCAGCCGTGTCATTTGCGGAAAGTTCATTTTTCCCGATTTCCGCCCGATATCGTTCTGGTGCCGATGTCCCTCGCCCAGCCTAAAAAGGCCTGGTACTACGCAGGCGTCTGCACAATTGCCTCGGTCCTTGGCGGCATTGTCGGCTACGGCATCGGTTATCTCCTGTACGAGACTGTGGGCCAATGGCTGATAGCTCTGTACGGATATACCCAGAAGGTGGATTCCCTGCGCGCGTTTTATGGCGAATGGGGCTGGGCATTCATTCTGGTCAAGGGCGTCACGCCAATCCCCTACAAGCTGGTGACGATTGTTTCGGGACTGCTGGAATACAATTTCGCTCTGTTCGTGCTTCTGTCCTTGATCACGCGCGGGGCACGGTTTTTTCTGCTTGCAGGCATCCTCAACAAATGGGGCGATCCGATTCGCAAGGCGCTGGATCGTCATTTCGCCCTTTTCATGGGCTTGATCGTGTTCTTTGTTGTCTTCGGGTTTTGGCTCGCAGCCAAAGTTCTTTGACGGCTCGACGAAACGCAGGCCGATCGCATGAATGTAGGGCTCTCGAAACTCCCCGCAGTTTCACTGCAACAGGCAGCACTGGCGGTTTTCGTCATTGCTTTTGCAACCATCGCCGGGGCTTGGGTTTTCGAAGCAGCCGGCTATCTGCCATGCGACCTGTGTTTGAAACAACGCTGGGCATATTATGTCGCCGTGCCGCTCGCTGCCCTTGCTGTGCTTTCAGCATGCAAGGCTCCACCTGCATTGACCAGATCATTGTTGGTCCTGCTCGCAGTCGTGTTTGTGGGAAGCGCCATATTCGGCGTCTATCACGCAGGCGTTGAATGGAAGTTCTGGGACGGCCCGGCTGGGTGCACCGGCACCTTGCCACAAAAGGCAGGCACAATGGCTGACTTCATGAACCAGCTCAAGACAACCAAGATAGTCCGCTGCGATGAAGTCGCACTTCGCATTCTCGGACTTTCCCTGGCCGGATGGAATGCCGTGATCTCTGCTGCAATGGCAGTACTGGCATTGCGCGGCGCTACTTCGCGATAATCTGCTTGTATTGAGCGATGATCTCCTTCGGAGTTTTTGCCGCTTCGCGAATAATGTCGAGAACCGCGTCGCCGGAGATCGGATCAACCACGTAGTTCATCTTGCGCGCTTCCCCCAGAAATGCGGGGCTTTTTGCCATGGCTATAAACGCTCTCTTCAATGCGTCGATGCGCTCCTTGCGGATCCCCACGGGCGCAGCGACCGGCAAAGCCATGAAAAACGGGGATTCAGCGAAAACAAGAAATGCCTTTCTGGCAGGATCTGTGACAAGTTCGCGCGCCGTTGGCACATCCTTCAATTCCGCAAGGCGTTCGCGCCTGCCAAGTTGCACGATGGGCACGATCTTGCCTGCCTGCCATTGCGCCCGCATGTTGACCTTGAAGAAACTGAGATCGGCGAATTGCCCGTCCACTTCATTGGACTGTTGCGCCATGTTGATCTGCGATGCGCCACGATAACCGCGCACAATTTCATATTTAAATCCCAGGATGTCGCGCGCGATGAGCGCCAGGGAAAGATTGGTAGAACCGGACTGGTTCGCACCGATCTTCACTTTGACCTTTCCGCTCATCAGTTCGGTCGCGGACTTCACATTACTGCCGGTGTTGATTCCCAGCACGAAGGCGTCCGAAGAATAAGCCGAAATCGAGCCAAGCCAGTTCATCGTCAACGGGTCGAAGCGGACGTTCTTGTCGCCCGTCAATGCGAGAAGCGGAAGACCGCGCTGCAGTACGCCGATGGTAAGACCATCATTGTTTACGCCCGCGCCAAAGCGGTTTGCCAGTCCCAGTCCGCCAGCACTGGGCTGGTTCTGCACGACAACTTTCGGTGTTCCCGGGACATGATTTCCAATATGCCTGCCAACCAGGCGCGCCCCGGTATCGTAATAGCCACCGGGCGCAAAGGGGACGATTACATTGAGTGTCTTGCCGCGGTAGAATTGCTCGGCGGTCTGCGCTTGTGCGCTAGCGCCGGCCACTCCGATCCACATCAGCACCGCCAGACCGCAGCCAAAACGCGCGGAAAAAAACCAGCCAGACTCAGCGCGCATGAATACCTCCCCAATTGCAACGCGTCCGCCCGCTCGTCGCAGTTGCTCGCCTGCCGGGCAATGCCCGGCCGCCTGACGCCTCGATCAGGAACAGAGTGAAACAAAAGCCTGGCTATCGCAAGCACCCTTGCGGCGGCGCCGCACGGCCGCCAGGCTGATTGCGAAACGCCCGGCGGCAGCGCATACAGGGCGCATTGCTAGAAAGGACCGCGATGTCCGAGCCCTACCAGATTCTGCTCGCTTGTCTTGGCCTGTCCGTCGCAGGCCTTGTGAAGGGCGCCGCCGGCATGGGCTTTTCTACCACCGCCCTGCCATTACTTGTGCTGGCGCTCGGGGTCGAAAAAGCAATGCCGCTTGTGCTCATCCCTTCCCTGTCGAGCAACATCTTCGTGATGATCGAATCCGGTGAATTCATCGGGATGATCCGCAGGTTCTGGCTGCTGCTGATAAGTTTGATACCGGGCCTGCTGCTGGGCATCTGGTGTTTGGCCATCATCGACAAAACCCTGGCAGGCGCGGCACTGGGAACCATCATACTGGTTTATGGCGTCTATGCCTTCACACAGCCGGCGTTGAAACTGCGCAAGGCACTCGAAAAGCCATTGCAGGTTCCCGTTGGCATGGCCAATGGCTTCGTCAATGGCCTGACCGGTTCACAGATTTTTCCGCTGCCACCCTATTTGCTGAAGCTGGATCTGAAACCCAATCAGTTTACCCAGACCAACAATATTGCTTTCACCCTGTCATCGCTCGTCATGATGGCCGGGCTGACAAAAATCGGGTTCATGACAAAGGAAATATTCCTGCTTTCCATAGCCGGGATTATTCCGACCTGGATCAGCGTGAAACTGGGAGGCATGATCCGCAACCGCATCCATCCGGAAACATTTCGCAAGATGGTGCTGGCGGTTTTGATGGCACTGGGGGCGGTTCTGGTTGTGCGGTGGCTGGTCTAGAATTCAATCGTCCAGCGCCAGCCGCGCACGTGCACGAAGCTTTTCCGTCTCGCTCTTGAGCTGGCCACAGGCCGCAAGAATGTCGCGCCCGCGTGGCGTGCGCACAGGGCTGGCATATCCGGCATCGAATACGATGTCGGAAAATTTTTCGATCGCCTCCCAATCGGAGCACTCGTATTGCGCACCCGGCCACGGATTGAATGGAATGAGATTGATCTTCGCGGGAATCCCCTTGAGCAGACGCACCAGCGCCTTTGCTTCGGCAGGTGAATCGTTGATACCCTTCAACATCACATATTCGAATGTGATCCGCCGCGCATTGGTGACGCCGGGATAATTACGGCAGGCATCCAGCAATTGCGCAAGATTGTATTTCTTGTTCAGGGGCACAAGCTTGTTACGCAATTCGTCGTTGGTCGCATGCAGCGAAATCGCCAGCATCGCGCCCGCTTCTTCACCGAGCGGACCTATCTGCGGCACAACCCCTGCTGTTGAAACCGTGATGCGCCTGCGCGACAGGGACAATCCCTCGCCGTCACTCAGGACACCCAATGCGCCGGTCACATTGTCGAAATTGTAGAGCGGCTCGCCCATCCCCATGAACACGATGTTGGATACCGCACGGACACCCTCCCCGCTGGGCAAGAGGCCACCGTCGGGCCGCTCACCGCCGGGGAAATCTCCCAGCCTGTCACGCGCAACCACAACCTGCGCGACAATCTCCTGTGTCGTCAAATTGCGTACAAGTTTCTGCGTGCCCGTATGACAGAAGCTGCAAGTCAGCGTGCAACCGACCTGACTGGAAACACATAACGTACCGCGATCGCTTTCAGGAATGTAAACGCACTCCACCTCGGCGCCCTTGTCGCGGGCATCTGTCGGCGGCATGCGCAAAAGCCACTTGCGCGTACCATCCTGGCTGACCTGCTCAGTGACGATTTCCGGCCGCGCCAACGAATAGGTTTGCGCCAGAGTGGCGCGGATCGCCTTGGACATGTTCAGCATGCGGTCGAAATCGCGCACGCCATGGTGATAGATCCAGTGCCAGAGCTGTGCCGAACGCATGCGCAGATCACGGTCCGGCACGTCCATGGCGCGCAGGGCGTCCGTTAGGCCGCTGCGTGTCAGGCCCACCAGCGACGGCAGGGGTCCGCTGGCTGTCACAGCCAGATCTGGCCTGCGATCCGGCGTGGATATCGTTTCGGATATATCTGTCATGGCAAGCTATATACGCGCGGAGGTCACTTTTGCCTATGGCAAGGCCCGCAAATTCCTTTCGGTCCGCCATTGTCCCGGCTAGAATATGCAAGGCTTTGGCAACTGGAGGCCCGGATGCAGGACACGCTCACCCCGCTCATTCTCGACTTTCTCGAATGGGTAGCAGCTGAACCACGGCCCTATGGTGACGTCATGGACGCCTGGCGCACGTCCTGCCCGCGGCTGACCGTCTGGGAGGATTGTGTTGATCGCGGACTTGTTATGCGAAGGCATGATAGCAGGCTGGGCACGCTCATTGAGCCAACCCCTGACGGGCTGGCTCTTTTGCGCATCTGCGGAAGGCGCGCGCCAACGACCAGCAGTTCAAGACCGTTGACTGGAGCGGCACACTAACCGGGCAACACGCTTTACGTCCGCGGCAACATAACCTCAGGCACAAGCACCCGCCGCAACGGAATTTGTTGCCGGTAACCGAGATCAAGTTCGTCGTAATATTTCATGATCAATGCAATTAGTTCCACGCCGGTCATGAGCTTCAGATTGCCCTTCGTCTTGGCGAAGTCGCGCGCTGGCCCGGTGAAATTTCCTATCGACACGAAAATTCCGACATCGCGTTCCTGCACCATCGCGTAAAATGCCTTTACCGTATCGGCATTGATATTGCTCTCCGTCGATTTTACCTGAATTTTTAATATCGGCGGCTCGATGCCCAATTCATCGCGATGGGCAATCACATCCACGCCCTCGTCCTTTACAGCGCGCGTGGTGCTGGACCGGTAACCCATCGCGCGGAACAGATCGGCGATGAAAGGCTCCATGCGAAATCCCTTGAGTTCGGTACGCAATCGTTTGGCTATGTAATCATTTGTGGATTCGAAAATGTCGCGCTGCGCCTCGTCTTGGTCGCCGTCGTAATGTTCGCAATTGCGCAGCACATCATATGCGTCTTCAGGCTCAAACGTCTTCAGCAATTCCAGGGCAAATTCACGAACGCGAAACAGGCCCATTGTTGAACCCAGTTCGTACAATGCACCCGGCGAAAAATCATCGCGGCTGGCGCTGCCTGACCATTGAACCTGCCGGCGATGCGCAAAGCCGCGCAGGCACTCGCCTTCATACATGTACGGACCGGTAATCGTACCCCAATGTAGAGTCCGATCTATACGGCGCGGATAGATCACCCTGTCGCCAATCCTGATCTCATGAACAAACCGGTACATCTGACCCGCCGAGGCCGGGACACTGGCAGGATCAACGCCATCATTTGTCTGGGTCAGCAATTCCTTGAACGCCACGCGCATCCGGGGCAGCGAGCCAATGTCGTCATCGATGGCCGCCGAACTGATGGCAACCTGCCCCTGCTCGAGAAAAATACTATCCGCCTGATCCGCGCCTCCGGCTCGGATCGCCCATATTCGTATTGCTTCCATGTCCAGCACCGTCCAACCACGATTTATAGCCATGATAATAGTCAAGATAAAACTTAGCTTTAAGAGAAATCATCGAAACATTGTCGCGATTGTTAGTGGATTGGTTACTTTGGGGAGGCGCCAAGATAAGACAAAAAAATATTATTTTTTCAGAGGTCTGTAGATCAACGTCAACAGCAGCGCGGCGCCCGTTGCGATCATCATGATGGTGAAAGCCATTGTATAGGCGCCGGTGTTGTCGAACACCGCAGCGCCCAGCCAGGCGCCAAGACCACCGCAAATGTGATGCACCATAACGACAATCCCGCCGATCGTTCCTAGGTTTTTCATGCCAAAGGAATCTCGGATGAACAGCACCATGAGTGGTGCGGTCATCAAAAATGTGAACCCGAAGACAAAAGCAAATATCGTTACGGAGAGTGGCGACTGATCGAACATCACCAGCACGAAGACAGCTATGCGCAAGGCGAAAGTGACTGCAGTAATCGCAACAGGTCCAAACCTGTCGCCATAGGCCCCCGAGACGATCACACCAACCAATCCGGTGACGCCGATAAGCGCCAGCAGATTACCGGCAAGAAGAGTTCCAAGGCCACGGTCCTGTGCAAACGCGACCACATGTGTGGAGACAAAGAAATCATCCAGCCCGCAGATGGCGAAAATCCCGGCAAGCAGCCAGAACTGACGCGTTCGCACAGCTTCCCCGATGCTCATGCCCTCGCGCGCGGGGCCGGCCCTCTCGCGCCTCATCGCTTCAGCACCGGGAGACGCGTACAAGATGAACGGCAGCAGGATGAAATGTGCGACGCCAACCCAAACGAATACCGAGCGCCAACCGATTGCAGCCAGTATTCCTGCCATGACAGCAATGATCAGCAATTGCCCGACGCTCATACCCGAGGAGGCAATGCCATTGGCCAGACCGGCATTCTGCGGAAACGCCCGCGTCACCATCACGCCTACCGGCGCCATCGTGGAAATGCCATTTGCGAAAGCGTAAATAACACCGAACAAGATCAACGCGTGCCAGGGCTGCGTCACATAACTCATGCCGATCAGACACAAGCCGCCCACGCCGATCCCCCAGCCGAACACATGCCGCAAATTCATCGTGTCAGCCATCCGGCCGCCAATAAGCATTGCGATGGCGGTCAGGATCTGAAACAGCCCAACAGCCTGCCCGATGTCGGTGCGCGTCCAGCCCATTTCGTCGACCATCGGCTTGAGCGTCAATCCGATGACGAAACGCGCAGCGCCGATGAACAATGCAAGAAACGCGGCCGCGAGGATCAGACCTGGACCACCGGAAAACATCTGCCTGAGCTTCATCGCCAATCCCGCCCGCCTCCGGGTTTGCACGCGCGCCCGGTTCCTGTTGGCTGCTTCCTTGCCGCGAATTGGCGCATCTGGAAAGGGCATGGAAAGATTGATTGCATATTGTTCTATATACACGTATAGATTGCAGGACTAAATTGACATTTACTAGGAATTTAAGCATAAAAAGCAGATGCGTGCCATTCCGTTCCTTATTCGCAACATATTCGCTGTCGCCCATCGCAAAGTCCGGGTGATCGCGATCGGAATTTGCTGCCTGGTACCGCTGTCCGGAGCGATGGCTGGCGATACGACGGGCGTCAGCACATCCGCACCGCGCCTTGACCCTGTAGCCATCAGCTCCTCGGGCCCTTGGAGCAATCCCCGCCGCATGCGTCTGGCAGGTCCGTATCCCGCGCGGGTGTTGGCGATCATCGACGGCGACACGTTTGTCGCGCGCATTCCAGTCTGGATCGGCCAGGAAGTGACAACACATGTCCGCCTGCGCGGGATAGATGCCCCGGAAATAAAAGGCCGCTGCGCAGCAGAGACGCGTCTGGCGCAGGAAGCAAAGCAGGCGCTCGCCGACATTCTTGCATCCGGTCGCATAAATCTGCGCGATATTGGCACCGGAAAATACGCAGGCCGCGTGATTGCACGGGTTTTTGTCACCTCAAAACACGATCACAACACGGAAGAAGCCGGCGCCATGTTGTTGGCAGCCGGATATGCACGGCCCTATCGTGGCGGCAGGCGCGATGATTGGTGCCCGGAATCGTTTGTGAAGCGCTGATCAATGCCCGGATCTGGAACATCTCATTTTGCAGGCAAACCAAAGCTACGTATCGCGCAACGCCTACCTGCCAGCGGAAACCTGAAACCTTTCCCGGTCGAGTTGTATCCAGATCGCGCGCGCCTTTGCCAGCACGCGGCCGTCGTTTGCATATAAAGCACTTCCGGCAAAAAACTTGCGCCCCTCCACGCCCAGCCGCCATCCGGTAACAACGCATTGTTCGCCAGCACGCGGACGTTCAATAATTTGCCCGTGCATGCGCCCGAGCAAGGCGACCAGCCCCGGCTGCAGCAGACCGAAGTATCCGGGACAATCTAGGGCAGCCCAAATGATCTCCGGCGCAATCAGGTCTTGCCCATCGCAATATTGCTGTTCAACAGGCCACGGCGCCGCGGCGACGGATGTGTCAGACAACGCGCCCGCAAATACCCGCAGACCATCGCCTGCGCCACGGCCGGGACCACAAACGAAACAGCCGGGGAAAAGATGATGCTTCAAGCCGACATAACGCGTGGCTGCGTCTTGCGCTGCGGCAACCCCCGGCGAAGACGGAACGTCCAGAGCAAGGTCCGCTCTGCCCGCAACAGCAATTTCAAGATCGCCGTCACACAAATGCGCCATCCCGTCCCGATGCCGGATATCCAATGGACGGTCGAGCGGTGGTGGCAATTTCAACGTGACTTCCACAGCGCCACCAGAGAGCCCACTTGCAGGGAGCGCATTTGCCAGCAATCCGGCGCAATATCCACCATTGCCGGAATCCGGCGGCCCGCAATACCGGCGCTGGATTTCGATTGTCTGGCAATCATTATCCACTGATGTCCCTCACATACTGTCGGTGACAGACAGCTCGATTCCATATACTGCTCGAAGCCAAGCCGGCAGAACGAATTCAACCACGATAGCATCTTCATCCATGATTGACCGCAAAGAAAAACAACTCGACGCTGCCCGCAAACTTGTTTCGCATCTGGCGGAACTGTTGGACGCCAAACTGTTCATACGCTTGTGGAACGGGGAGCGCCTGCCGCTCGGCAAGGACGATCAAGGCAATTTGGGATTCGTGATCCGCACGCCGGCCGCGATCACCCGCCTTGCCCGCCGTCCGCGCTTCAATACGCTGGTAGAATTGCTGGCAGCCGGTGACATCGATATCGAGGGTGGTACGCTGATAGATATTGCCCGCCAGCGCGGACAGATGCGCACGAAAAGCCTGTTCAGGCGCATCGACAAAATGCTGTTGCTCAAATGCATGTCACCATTTGTGTTCGCGCGCGCCTCTACCAGCGAAAGCCAGGCTTATGCAAATACAATAGAAACATCTGTCGACAAGGGCCGTGACGACAAGGCCCTGATCCATTTTCACTACGATTTGTCGAATACCTTTTACGCGCTCTTCCTTGATCCACGCATGGTCTACACTTGCGCCTATTTCCCCCAGTGGGATGCAACGATCGAAGAAGCGCAGAAGGCCAAGCTGGATATCGTTTGCCGGAAACTGCGTTTGCAACCGGGAGAAAACTTTCTGGATATTGGTTGTGGTTGGGGTGGATTGGTGATCCATGCAGCTCAGCACTATGGCGTTCAGGCCCATGGCGTAACACTGGCTGAAGAACAATTCGCATTCGCGCAACAACGCATTGCCGAGCTCGGTCTGCAGGATCGTGTGACAATCGAACTCAAGGACTATCGCCACATTGATCGTTGGGGGCATTTCGACAAGATTGCATCGGTCGGCATGTTCGAGGCTGTAGGCATCGACAACCACGATACCTATTTCACACAAATGCACGCCCTGTTGCGGCCGCGCGGATTGTATTTGCATCACTCCATCGCACGTCCGGCCAAACGGAACATGAAGAAATTCCGCAAGCAGCGCGCGGAATACAAGGCACTGACGACTTTCATTTTCCCCGGTGGCGAACTCGATACAATCGGCATGTCGCTCAATGGACTTGAGCAGCACGGCTTCGAGGTGCATGACGTGGAAGCCTTGCGCGAACATTATCAACGCACATGCCGAATATGGACTGAGCGCCTGTATGAAAACAGGGAGCAAGCTGCAGCGGAAGTCGGCTGGCCAAAGACGCGTCTGTGGCTCCTGTATCTGGCCGGCTGTTCGCTTGCTTTCGAGCGCAGCGCGGTCGGAATTTTCCAGACGCTGGCCTCCAGACGTGACAAAGGCCCGAGCGGGCTTCCACCCACGCGGGCCAGTCTCTACGAATAGAGCGTCTCGTAACTGCCTGGCGATTAGCCGAGCTTGCCGAGCGTATTGGTCTGTTCGGCAAGCAAATAATAAAACGCAACGCGCGACTTTGTATTGTCGCCCTTCATTTTTTCGCAAACAGCCTTCATCGCAGCGTCAATAGCCGCGTCATCTGTAAGGCCCAGTTTCTTTTTTGCGTATCCGTCACGGACACGTCCCAGTTCAGCCGGGTCGGAGCAGGACACAAGCGAGGAATCCTTGTTGCGCAGCGCAATGCCGAGATACTTTTTGACGGCGGCAACTTTGCCAGCATCCGCATTCGGCGCGTATTTTTTCATATCGCCGTCGTGATCGACACCTGTATTCATCTGCAATTCCTCCGGAATCAAATAAATCCCCGGTTCCTCCAGGATCGCCGGGGATCATAACGAATTCTCCGCTTTTCCAAGCCCTGCGCGGCGCAAAGGCGGGGAAAACCCACTATATGATTGTAAAATTCAATAAATTCAGGGCAATGCGACGACGGGTGTTCCCACGCTGACCCGATTGTACAGGTCGACCACATCCTCGTTATACATGCGGATACAACCAAACGAGGCGGCGCTGCCGATCGAGCGGCGCATCGAGCGGGTTGTTCCGTGAATGGCTATTTCCGACTTTGTCAGCGTCAGCGCCCGCTCACCCATGGGATTATTGGGAGCCCCGCCGGCAATAACGTCAGGAATGCGTGGATTCCATGCCTTCACTGCTGCCGGGGGGGACCATGCAGGACGAACATGCTTGCCCTCAATACGGGTCCAACCGGTCCAGCCTTTACCAGACCTGCCAACCGCCACCCGGTAACTGATGGCACGGCCACCGCCGAGCGTTAGATAGAGTTTGCGCTGATGTTGCACGATGACGATGGTACCAGGCGCGTAATCGGCCTGAAAACGCACCATCTTGTATGATGCCTGGGCGGTGGACGCCGCAGTCAGGGCAAAAGTTCCGAGGGTGAAAACGGCGAGTGCCGCCAAACGCGAAAATGTCCGCATCGCAAATCCCAGCCACATTTTGTATTTGTTAAACATCGCGATTTTGATCGCAGGGACATAATAGCAAAATAACTGCGGCATGTGTGCAACACCTGCCGGAAAGGTAAATCATTAGCCGTGCCGTAGCGGGTTTGGCTGTGCACAAAACCCTGCCCGCAGTCGGGAAAGCTAAAAAGCTGCCCGTGACAAGGTCAGCTAGCGCATGGCCTTTTCGATCTCGGGAATAAGGCGGGCCTTCAACGCCCCAGCCGAAATCGGACCGATGAACTTATAGGCAATCGTTCCGTCACCACGCACGACGAATGTTTCCGGCACGCCGTACACACCCCAGTCGATAGCGGCGCGGCCGGCACTGTCGACGCCGATATGGGAATACGGGTTGCCAAGGCCCTCAAGGAAGCGTTTCGCATTGGCCGCGCTGTCCTTGTAGTTCAACCCGAAAATCCGCACGCCCTGTGCCTTGAGGCCCGCATCATTGGCCAGCGCCAGAAGTTGCGGATGTTCGTCGCGGCAAGGCCCGCACCAGCTGGCAAAGATATTGACCAGTGTTACTTTGCCCTTGCGCAATTCAGCATCGTCGAATCCCGGCAGGGACACCCCGTCCAATTGCGGCAGTGCAAATTTTGGCACCTGTTTGCCGATCAGCACAGAAGGAATTTGCGCCGAATCCTTGCCCAGCTGCGACAGGAAAAGCGCTGCCAGCGCCAGAAATACCACCAGCGGAACCAGTACCAGCCACGGGCGCCGTTTTTCCGGTCCTGGCGAGGCCTCACTCACGCTCTTCTCCTTCGCGCGGGGGAAATTTCGCGAGCCCATTGCGCAGCCGGCGATAGTCGGCAAGCACATAGGCCACCATGGCGGCGATCGCTACCGCCGTCAGGCCATAGGCAAAGAGAATGAAAAACCCGTGCCGGCCCATCAAGCCTCCTGCCGTGCCACACGCGCGGACGCCACCGGCGACGTCTCCTGCGCTGCAAGGATGGAAAGCCGCCGCAATCTGCGCCGCAAGATTTCGTTGCGTGTCGCCATGAGATGCAAGGTCAGGAACAGGGTCGTGAACGCAAGCGCCATCACCAGCAACGGCCACAACATGGAAGGATGAATTGTCGGCCCGCCAAGGCGCATTACCGAAGCTGGTTGGTGCAACGTGTTCCACCAATCAACGGAGAATTTTATGATCGGTAGATTGATCACGCCCACCAGCGTGAGAATTGCTGCAGCCTTGCCGGCCTTGGAAGGCTCTTCAATGGTATGCCAGAGCGCGATGAGGCCGAGATAGATGATGAACAGGACGAGCACCGATGTCAGGCGCGCGTCCCAAACCCACCAGGTTCCCCACATCGGTTTGCCCCACAGCGAGCCTGTCACAAGGCAGACGAAGGTGAAAACGGCGCCCAGCGGCGCGGCAGCTTTTTGCGCCGCATCTGCAAGCGGGTGACGCCACACAAGCGTACCCAGAGCCGACGCCGTCATGACGCCATAGCAGAACATCGAAAGCCAGGCTGCCGGCACATGGATATACATGATGCGCACGGTTTCGCCCTGCTGATAGTCAGCCGGAGAAAAGAAAAATGCTCCATACAGGCCAACAGCCGCCAGCACAGCCGTCAGCGCCGCCGCCCACGGGATCGTGGCGTTCGCAAGCCGGAGAAAATTGGCGGGATTGGCAAATTTCCACATGGCCCTGATCTATGGTGAAGTGAGGCGAATTGCAATTCACGCCTTTGCTTTGCAGGCATTGGTGGCCACTTGTCCATTCCGGTTCCAACAGGAGGCCTGACAATGAATAATATATCGATCGCCCTGGCGGCGCTGGCCTGCCTCACGATACCGGCATCGGCGCAGCAGCCGCGCTTCACCGCAGCTCCCATAGGCGCGCTGGAAATATGTATAAGACCATCCAAAAGTGGCGCTTACGCTTTGACCGCCATTGCGGCATCCAAATGCCTCAGCAGTTCCTGCCAGCGATTCCTGCGCTCAACGCTCAAGCGCTCCCTCGCCAATGGAGAAATCCGCATCACCGGGGATCTCATCCATCGCATGCCACCGCCCAACGCCATCTGCACGCGCGATTGCGGCGGAGCCAGACTCATCACGCTGCAGCCCCTCAGGCTCAGGCCGGCAAGCTATCGGATCATCCATAATGGCAAGTTGTATGGCGCAATCAGCGTCAGTCCCCGAATGACGCAAACCTGCGTCAACGGGCGCAGCTAGCGAAAACCGGCCGCCAGCGACACCACCCGGCCATCCAGCCCGTTGAACCCGTGATAGGACCTTGCCTGGCACGCTGCACCTTCATTGCGCCCGCCGCTCAGCCAGGTGGCCCGGGCCCTTCCCTGCGACCAGGCCACGAAGGGCGCGACACCGGCGGGCAAGGTGACCCGGCAGCCATCCTGCCTGTGATGGATAACCAGAGTACGCGGCAATTGTCCGGCAGAAACAATGCCTGACACAAATTGTCCTCCACCGGAATCGGCCGTGAGGAAACCCGACGTCAACACGAGTGCGTTCGGCCGCGCGCCTGAAGCGATGCCCTGCGCTGCCCGCAAGGTGCCGCGACTTGTCGCCACCACTGTCACGGGGCGCGATATTTGCGCCATATAGGCAACAGCCGCCGGGAGCGATGAACCCGCATCAAGCACCAGCACCGCCTTGCCACGCTTGGCATAGGCCATGCGCGTCCGCACCAGCTGGTTGCCGCGCAATCGCGTGATCTGGCCATCGGACGTAACGCCGAGATAACCGTCGCCACCGGCCATCAATATGATGCTGCCGCGCGCCTTTTTCGGCATGATCAGCGCCGATGTCGATCCACCCACATTCACGGCAGTCTGTTTCTGCGCAAACACACTAGTAGGAAAAAAAACTAAAAAAGCAGCGATCAGCAATTTCAGTGCGGACATGACACCCTCCACAATTGGCACATGCGTTTACGCCACGCAGTCCGGGCGCGTTCATATAGGTTGCCGCCGGACCTCGGGCCTGTCCACTAAATATTTGCCATGCCAATGATTCTGCCTGTAGGGATAGGCAAGAGGAAATCCGGGATCATGGACGGCACACAACACGCCGAAAAAGACGGCGAAGTATCATTTCGCGTGCAAGCCGCAGTGTACGGCATCGGCCTGTTCACGACGACGATTTTCTATATCGCTGCAGTCATCGTACCCCTTCACGCATACAGCCTGAATCCGTCTCCGCTGACATTCGGCCTTGTGTTCAGCGCCGCGCACATCCTGCCCTTGTTTTTTTCCATCCACACCGGTGCGTTGATCGACCGGCTCGGCGCCCG
The DNA here is from genome assembly GCA_963700795.1 of uncultured Alphaproteobacteria bacterium. Lineage (GTDB taxonomy): Bacteria > Pseudomonadota > Alphaproteobacteria > Rhizobiales > Beijerinckiaceae > Terripilifer. Next base: position 167,663 of record CAVOYX010000005.1, read on the forward strand.
CCGCGTGATGCTCGCCATGACCAGCCTCGGTGCGATCATGCCCTTGTTTTATCCGTTTGCCCCGACTGTCTGGGTGCTGATTGTCCTGCAAATGTTTCTCGGCTTTGCCGAGAGCATGGGCTGGCTCGGCGCGCAGGCAATGATCGGGCAATACATGCAGGGCAAAACCAAATACGCCGGGCGTCTGAGCTTCATCATTCGCATTGGCCAGTTCGCTGCGCCAACCTCGGCAGGGTTGGCCTGGGACGCCTGGGGAGCAACGGGCGCATTCATCATGATGTCCCTCTGGGCCTCGGGCGCAGTGGTGTGTGCGCTGTTGCTTCCACCCAAGGAAGCCAGCGCCTCGACTGCGCACCGGTTGCCGGGGCGCTATGCCGCCCTGCGCGGCCTGATGCCCAACCCGGCTGACTATCTCACGGCCCTTCGCCTGCTGGCCCGACCCGCCGTTGTAGTGATCGTGCTTCTCAGCTCCATGTTGCACCTCGGTAATACGGTACAATCTTCTTTCTATGTCGCCTGGCTCAAGGAAACCGGACTGGCCGGTACTGCCATCGGTGCATTGAGTTCCGTTGCTGCCATTGGCGCAGCACTATTCTCGCTCGCCTCTGCCCGGCTTACGAATTACATCCCTGGCCTCTGGATCGTGCTCCTGTCCCTGTGGACAGGCATCGTCCTGATCTGCCTCACACCGCTCCTTGGCAGTTATTTCCTGTTGATGCTGGCCAGCTTCTGCCGGTCCGGCGCCAACGGGCTCGCTCAGCCGCTCATTATCACACTCGTCCTGGGAGGCGCTGGCCGCAGCAACCAGGGCAAGGCAATCGGTCTGCGCGCCACGGCCAACCGTATTGCCTCGGTTATTGGCCCCACGGCGATGGGCTTTGTCGCCCTCTGGGCCGGGCTCGAATATGCCTTCTACGTCGCCGGCATATTCATCTCCATCATGATGACCGGTATGGCGATTTATCTCTGGCGCAATCCGGATGTCGCCCGGTCCGGCGAAATGTGAGGCGATGGTCCTCCATCCAGTGCGTTGGTAACCACATTTTCGCAAGAATTGGATGTTTGATCGGTCGGCCACACTGGTCCGATTGCTGCAACCGCAGCGTTAGGCTATCCATCTGCCCTGTTCTGCTTCGGTGAACGATTTGGCGCCCATGCGTATTCCCGTTCTGGTTTTTGGATTGTTGCTGGCCGGTTGCGCCGGCGGAATGCCCCCTGGTTCCCTCGATCCGGAAACCGGTTCCCCTGAAGCAGCGAGAGCCTCTGTCAGCCAGGGCCGGCCTTCTCGATCGAGCCAGCCCATCAATCTGGCAAGCCTGCCGCCCTATCGCCATCCCCGCGCCGAAGCCATGGTCCGCGCTACGGCTCAGGAACTGATGAATGCCGCCGGGCAGCCCAACCTGCTCGCCAATGTCTCCATTCTCGATGACTCGAGCTACAACGCAATCCTACAAGGCAACCGCCTGTATGTAACGCGCGGCCTGCTGGCCCTGATGAACGACCGGTCCGAGCTCGCCGCCATCATGGCCCATGAAATGGGACATGCTCTTGCCCGCCATGCGCGCAGCCGTGTCATGGCACGCAATGCAGCCATCGCAAACACCATGGATGTTGCGCGCACGTTCCGCGATCCGGAAGTGACACGCGTTGCACTTGAAGCCAATCAACGCACGTTGGCTGCCTTTTCCCGCGTGCAGGAACATGAAGCCGACGGCATCGGCATTGCCCTGATGGCAAAGGCAGGCTTCGATCCCAAAGGTGCAGTACGTTCCCTGCACGCCTATGCGCGCATGCAGGATCTCTTCCGCAATCTTGCCCGTATCAGCGCCAGCCGGATATCTTCGCCTCTTGCCACCCATCCACCGACGCCCAAGCGTATAGCCCTTGCGGAACGGCAAGTGCGCGCACTTCCCGTTGCAAGTGGCCGCAATGAGAGAGATCGGTTCCTATCGTCGATTGAAGGAATGCATTTCGGCGGCGACGGGCGCAATGGATTTATGCGCGGGCGCAATTTCTTCCATCGCGGGCGAAACCTGGCAATGACCATGCCGGCCGGATTCGTACCGGCAAGCACAAGGCTCGGCGTTGGTGGTCTGCGCAAGGGCGCTTCGGCGTTTCTGGTGTTTTCACCATTGCAGTCCAACTTCGCCGCCGATCCCGAAGCCGCACTCAAACAATGGCTCTCAGGTTCGAAAGCTCCAGTAACATATGCCGCCATTCCCGGCCGCAAGGGCGCCATGGCGCGCAGTGACGATGCTGCACAAAAGCGCCGCGTCGCAATCGTCATTTCTGACGGCAAGCCCTATGCAGTGGTGATATTCGCCAAGCAGAATTACCCCGGCCTTGAAAATGATTTCCGCACAGCGGTGGCCTCTGTCCGTACGCTTTCGCCGCGCGATCTTGCCATTGCCCGCCCGCTCCGCATCGATGTCGTACGTGCACAGGGTCCACAAACGCTGCAGCGATACGCGCGATTGAACGGCGATCCCGATTACGGCCCGCAACTTCTGCTTGCGCTGAACAATCTGACCAGCCTGTCGCAAGTGCGCCCCGGCATGCAGATCAAGGTGCTTGCACCGGATGGCACGGGCGGCAATGCGGGAGTAGCGGACAGCAATCGCGGCGCCCCTGGCCAGGGCACACCCATCGCTGATCGCTGACGAATAATCACTTCACCCAGTTGATGTCGCCTGCAAGAAGTCCATAATTCGTGTGCAGGCCCAGTTTCCCGATCGTTACGTCCTTGTGGTGAACAAGCGAAGACGGAAAGCCGGTGAGCGGAATCATGTAGGCCTGGCTGGTTGCGCGATCAAACACCTTCTGTGCCAAGGCATCGCGCGCGCTTTCGTCGAGAGTTGATTGCACAAGACGGGCGTTTTTGGCGAGATCTGCATCGCCGTGATAATCGCGTGAATCCGGCACGGCGAAGATGAAACTCAAGGTCTGGTTGACATCGGGTATCCCACCTCCCGGCCAAGGACCGATCATCACCTGAATGCGCCCGTCCGATTGTTTTTTCCGGTATGCCGTAATTGGTTGCGCGTCGATAACCGCGCGGACGCCAGCCTTGGCAAAGAACCCGGCAACAGCCTGTGTGATGGTCTTGGTAATCGGAATGGCGAACGTCGTTATTTCCAGATTGAGGCCGCTTGCATAACCTGCTTCCTTGAGCAGCTTCCTTGCCGCTTCCAGATTGTAGGCAGGTATCTGCGCGGTAAACTTGCATCCGGCCTGCACGCGGAAACACATGGCGTCCGGCGAACGCAAACTCTTGGCATCAGCATCACCAAGAAGCAGCTTCTGCACCGCCGGGCGATCAATGGCCATGATCAGCGCCTTGCGCACGCGGATGTCCTGCAATGCTTTCACGCCAGTGCGGCCCTTGGCATCAAAGGCAAGATAGACAATGCCGACGCCTTGCCCGACAGTCTGGCGCAGATCGGGGTTGGACTTGAGCAGATTTGCGCCATCGTCTGGTGGCAGGTCTCGTGATACCTCGATCTGCCCGGCAAGGAGCGATGCCATCTGTGTTCCCGTATCGGGCATGTTGATGAAATGGAAACGCTTCACATTGCTGGGCGGATTGGCCGGTGAATACAATTTATATTCGGGGTTCTTTTCAAGCACCGCGTCGACGCCGGGCTTGATGCTTACGGCTTTGTACTGGCCGGTGCCGACCGGTTTCTCGATGCCAAACCGGACTGGATTGTCGAAGGTTTCATGCACATGCTTGGGGTAGATCGGCAGCGCTTCTGAAAAAATTGCCAGGTCGGCAGCTTCCGGACGGTTGTAGAGAATACGCACCTTGTTCGGACCGGCTTTTTCCGCGCTCTTGAGGAAACCGTACTGAAACTTGAAACGGAAACGCGTGGCAGGCGCACGCATCCAGTTGATCGTGTAGACAACATCATCGGTGGTGAAGGGCTTGCCGTCATGCCATTTCACATCGTCGCGCAAGGTGAATTCAATCGTCTTGGGATCAACGCGCTTCCAGCTTGTCGCCAGCAAAGGTACATAGCGCCGGTTGATCGGATCGAAGGCAACGAGATTGTCGAACACGGTCTTGGAAAAGAACCGCGACGTGACATGCGGATCCATATGCGTGTCGAGATTTTGCATCGGTGAGGAAACCGAAATGCGCAGGGTGTCTTTCGACTTTTGCGCCAGCGCGGGATCGACCAGACAAACGGCCAGTGCAAGCGCAAATGAAGTCCGCAAAACCGGCGTGTTACGATTGCACGTCATGGCACTCTCCTTGAACGTATCTTCGTTGCGCAACAGTTCCCGTGTGCGCCCGCGCTCGAAGACTAGCCGCGGAACGCCTTGACGGCAACGCGCAACCCGACGCTCACTCCCCCAGCAACCTGATCGCGGCTCTAAATTTGCCACTAAAACAGATCTCGGATAGCAGTTTCAACTAAATCAAGCGCTTGGCGTGCAACTCTCATGCTCTCATCGACTCGATCCCATTCATCTGCGAATTCCGCCGACATGTCGATTTCCGGCACCGAAGCATCCACATATATGGTGCTGGGGTGCCTCGTTAGTCGAAATTTTTCTGGCAATAATCGCTTGAGACTAGTTTCGATCCGCTCAGCATATTCCTTTGGTATCTGAACCGAAAGGTATCCAGCAAATGGGTGATGCCAAACCGTGAGACGGTAAGGATTTGATTGCGGGCGATAGAGAAACTCGTCTGTAGAACCGATTTGCGGATTTGCATTCCATATAGCACTATTTTTGATTGCATTGTACCAATCAAATTTGAACGCGATAAGTTCCGGAGAAACAGCCTTTCGCTCCAACCCGCTATTTGCCAAGCTTCGCACCCGCGCCGCTCTGCTACCCGCCTCGCGAAACAACGATTGCCGCCAAGTATCGCGCGGCGTATTGGCAAGCATTGCATCAGCTATCTCCTCGTAAGAAAGCTTACTATCCCAGTCGCCTTGAGGCACAGCGTCTAGGTACACAGACGGCGCAATCAGGAGGGTCCGTACGTCTGCTACGTCTTTCGCATGATGCTTCGCTCGAGCACGATAACGTGCAGCTTGGTCTGGCTGGAAAGCCGCAGTCAACTTGTTTTCGATCAGCAGAATACATGGCCCATCTAGTTCGACGAAGATATCAGTTTCGCCCCAAGCGTCATCGCTAAAGTTCTCGTATACAGAATGCCGGATAGATTTGATCGCATGCGATCCTAAACCAACCTTTGCCATCATAGCTTGAAAAACACCCTCCGCGAACGTAATTTCTTCAATAAAAAAAAGATCAAAATCACGCTCCAGATGAGATATTTGCGGACTAAGCTGCCTCAAAATATATTCCTTTTATTATTTAATAGCTGCCGGAAACTTCAATGCCGTTAGCGGTTAATCCAGACTCGATCTGGACTTCGTAAAGTTTTGAGTTACTTCAAAGGCAACGCGCACCGCGACACTCACTCTCCCAACAACCGTATCGCGGCTGCGGCGGCAATCGGCGCGACAACGGCAGCAAACAGCGTCAACGCTGTCAGTATCGCCAGCGGCGTCAGGAAGGGCACCGTCCCGCCACTGGCAGCAGCACTGGCTGACACGCCGAAAATCAGGACAGGGATGCAAAGCGGCAGCACCAGAATGGCTGCAAGCAGGGCGCCGCGCCGCAGGGTTGCAGTCAGCGCCGCGCCAATGGCGCCAATGAACGTCAGCGCGGGCGTACCCAGCGCCAGGGTTGCTGTCGTTCCGGCAAGCGCGGCGGGCTCCATCGCCAGCATCAACCCGAAGAATGGTGCAGCAATCACGAGCGGCAGGCAGGTCGCCACCCAGTGGGCCAGACATTTGATCAGGATTGCCAATTCCAGTGGCCTGTCGGCCATGCGCAGCAGGTCGAGCGAACCATCCTCCGCATCGCCCTGGAACAAGCGGTCGAGCCCCAGCAGCGTGGACAAAAGCGCAGCAATCCACAACACCGCCGGACCGATTCGCGACAACAGGTTGAGGTCCGGGCCTATGGCAAAGGGCACGATGGTGACAACGCTCAGGAAAAAAACGAGGCCGATGAGCGCCCCGCCTCCGGCCCGCAGGCCTAGCCTGACATCGCGAAGAAAGAGGCCGATCATGCCCCGCCTCCGATTTCCAGGGTCTGGACGCCGGACAGTCCCAAAGGCATGTGCGTGGCGGCAATGATGATGCCGCCCGTCTCGCGATGGCGCTCCAGCAATGCCGAGAACCCGCCCGCGGACGCCGTATCCAGACCCGAGGTAGGCTCATCGAGGATCCAGACCGGGCGGAAATTCAGCAAGAGCCGCGCGATAGCCGCCCGCCGTTTTTGCCCGGTCGACAACCATGCATAAGGCAGGTCCCGGGCATGGCCCATATCCACCGCCGCAAGGGCATCTGCCACCGGTATGGCAGCTTTACCGCCATATCGCTGCCAGAAGTCGAGATTTTCCCCTGTCGTGAGCGCGGACTTCATTGCATTGGCCGCGCCCAGATAATGGCTGGCAGCTGCAAAGGTGGGCCAGCGCTCCCCATCGCCTGATGTCAGCGCGACCGCGCCGCCGGTGGCTGGAAGCAGCCCGGCCAGCACCCGCAACAATGTCGATTTTCCCGCCCCGTTCGGCCCGGTAACAATGAGCGCATCACCTGCGGCAAGCGTGAAACTGATGCCCCTGGCCAGATCCCGTCCGCCCCGGCCGATGGCAAGATCGCGGACAGCCAGCTGCATGGACCGGTCAGACTGCGCACCGTTCATCCCCGCGCCCGCTCGATCATTTGCTGAAAGACCATGCCGTCCCGTCCATTCGGCCAAACTTTGCACAACACCCGTGTAGCCTTTGCCGCAAGAATTATCTATAAGCGGCGCGATTTTCCATTGCCACTCCACCCAAAGCAGGAAACACCCAATGGCCTCGCTCGACAGTTTCAAGTGCCGCAAGAGTTCTCACGGTGGGATCGAAGAAGTACCACTACTTTTCCCTGAAGGAGGCCGAGAAGAACGGCCTGAAGAATATCTCCAAACTGCCCTATCTCCATGAAGGTGCTGCTGGAAAACCTGCTGCGCTTCGAAGACGGTCGCACGGTCACCAAAGCCGACATCGAGGCCTGCGCCAAATGGGTCACCAACAAGGGCAAGACGGAAAAGGAAATCGCCTTCCGTCCGGCCCGCGTGCTGATGCAGGATTTCACCGGCGTTCCCGCGGTCGTTGACCTCGCCGCCATGCGCGACGCCATGACCAGTCTGGGCGGCGATCCGGAAAAGATCAATCCGCTGGTGCCCGTCGATCTGGTCATCGACCATTCCGTCATCGTCGACGAATTCGGCACGCCAAGGCGTTCAAGAAGAACGTCGAGCTCGAATATCCAGCGCAACATCGAGCGCTACAACTTCCTGAAATGGGGCCAGGGCGCGTTCGACAATTTCCGCGTCGTTCCGCCGGGCACCGGCATCTGCCACCAGGTCAATCTGGAATATCTGTCCCAGACGGTGTGGACCCGCAAGGAAAAGTACCGCCCAAGCGCGGCAAGGCGACGACGGTCGAAGTCGCCTATCCCGACACGCTGGTCGGCACCGATTCGCACACCACCATGGTCAACGGACCTGTCGGTTCTGGGCTGGGGCGTCGGCGGCATCGAGGCCGAGGCCTGCATGCTCGGCCAGCCGCTGTCCATGCTGCTGCCGGAAGTCATCGGCTTCAAGCTGACGGGCAAGCTGAAGGAAGGCGTCACGGCGACCGACCTCGTGCTCACGGTCACGCAGATGCTGCGCAAGAAGGGCGTTGTCGGCAAGTTCGTCGAGTTCTTCGGCCCCGGCGTCGACGCGCTGACCCTGGCCGACCGGGCGACCATCGGCAACATGGCGCCGGAGTATGGCGCGACCTGCGGCTTCTTCCCGGTCGACGGCGAAACGCATCGACTACCTGAAGACTGTCGGGCCGCGCGCCGGCCCGCATCGCGCTGGTCGAGAAATACGCCAAGGCGCAGGGCATGTATCCGCACCGCGCAAGACGCCCGATCCGGTGTTCACCGACTCGATGTCGCTCGACCTCGGCGAGGTCGTGCCCTCCATGGCCGGACCGAAGCGTCCGGAAGGCCGCATCGCGCTGGAGAGGCGTCGCGACCGGTTTTGCCGAGGCGATGGACAAGGAATATCGCAAGGGCGACGACATCGACACACGCTACAAGGTTGCCGCGCAAGAACTACGACATCGGCCATGGCGATGTCGTCATCGCAGCCATCACGTCGTGCACCAACACCTCGAACCCGAGCGTGCTGATCGGCGCAGGCCTGCTGGCCCGCAACGCCGTCAGCCAAGGGCCTGACCGTAAAGCCGTGGGTGAAGACCTCGCTCGCGCCCGGCTCGCAGGTCGTCGGCGAATATCTCGCCAATTCCGGCCTGCAGAAGGATCTCGACAAGCTCGGCTTCAACCTCATCGGCTATGGCTGCACGACCTGCATCGGCAATTCCGGTCCGCTCGATGAAGAGATCTCCGAAGCCATCAACAAGAACGGCATCGTTGCCGCGGCGGTGCTTTCCGGCAACCGCAATTTCGAAGGCCGCGTCAGCGCCGATGTGCAGGCGAACTATCTGGCCTCGCCGCCGCTGGTTGTCGCCCACGCGCTCGCCGGCACGGTCCGCAAGGACCTGACGAAGGAGCCGATCGGCCAGGACAAGAATGGCAATGCTGTCTATCCTGCGCGACATCTGGCCGACCAACGCAGGAAATCGATGCGTTCATCCGCAAGTACGTCACCAAGAAGATCTTCAAGGAGCGCTACGCGGACGTGTTCAAGGGCGACGCCAACTGGCGCAAGGTCAAGGCCCCGACCGGCCAGACCTACACCTGGGACATGACCGTCGACCTACGTGCAGAACCCGCCCTATTTCGAAGGCATGACGCATGAAGCCCGAGAAGGTGAACGACGTCGTCAATGCCCGCATCCTGGCGATGTTCGGCGACAAGATCACCACCGACCACATCTCCCCGGCCGGTTCGATCAAGTTCGCCTCGCCCGCCGGCGGCTGGCTGTCCGAACGCCAGGTTCGCGAGCAGGACTTCAACCAGTACGGCACGCGCCGCGGCAACCATGAAGTGATGATGCGCGGCACGTTCGCCAACATCCGCATCAAGAACTTCATGAACAAGGGCAAGGACGGCAACGTTCTGGAAGGCGGCAACACCATGCACTATCCGTCGGGCGAGCACGATGTCGATCTACGACGCCGCCATGCGCTACAAGGACGACGGCGTGCCGCTGGTGCATTTTCGCGGGCGCCGAATACGGCAACGGCTCGTCGCGCGACTGGGCCGCCAAGGGCACGATGCTGCTGGGCGCACGCGCCGTCATCGCGCGAGAGCTACGAGCGCATTCACCGCTCCAACCTCGTCGGCATGGGCGTTCTGCCGCTGACCTTCGAGGCTGGCACGACCTGGAAGTCGCTGGGCCTGACCGGCGACGAGCAGGTGACCATCGAAGGCCTCGAGGCAAGCATCAAGCCGCGCCAGAAGATGGAGGCGGAGATCACCTACGCCGACGGCAAGAAGAAGACGATCACTCTCGATTGCCGCATCAACACGCAGGACGAGCTGGAATACTTCAACAACGGCGGCATCCTGCCGTATGTGATCCGCCAGCTCGCTGCGTAATCTGCTGCGCAGAAGAAAAGATAAACGCCGGGATGATTCCCGGCGTTTTTTTACGCGCACTCTCAGAAAGGCAAGTTCGGCGGCCACCCCATAAGATGATTGCCATAGCGCATGGCGCTTCTGCCCCAGTTCAAAGTTCCATGCGCCGTACCGGCAAAGACATCGCGGAAGCTGCGCTGGAAATGATTGCCCTGATTAAGGCCGGAGCCACCAGTCACTTCAAACAATCGCGTTGCAGCCTGCTTGGCAAGTTTTGCTGCATAGGCCGAGTTGCGCGCAGTCGTGCCCGCATCGCCCTCATTCAGCGCCTTGCCGGATCGCAACACAGCCATGTTGTCGCGTGCAGTTTCAAGAATGAGCAACCGGGCGCTTTGTGTTTCAGCACCTGCTTCTGCAGCGCGCGACATCATGTCTTCCAGTCCCGGTTTCGCCGGCCCCGCACCATGCCTGTCCTTCAGCATCTGTTCGAAATCACGCACCATGCCGATGGCAACGCCGATGGATACCGACACCAGCACCGTGCCCGTAAAACCAATGATGGGCATACGGTGCAGGGGCTCGGCATTTACGGCCGCCCCCGGGGGATTGCCTGCGCCAACAAGGCTTGCATCAAGCGCGCGATGCTCGGGCACAAAACAATCCTTGAGATCAAATGACTGGCTGCCGGATCCCGCCATGCCCATCGCGTCCCAATCATCGACGACGTGACGGTCCGATGCTGGAACGAGAAAGAAGTGATGTTGTCGCCTGCCGCCGTCCATCTCGACAAATCCGCCAACGATCGACCAGCCGGTATAGACGACGCCGCTCGAATACATCCATCGCCCATTGAGCACGAAGCCGCCCCTGGCCCGCTGCACGGTACCGCGCGGATTGTAGGATGTGGATACGAGCACGTCGTTGTCGTGCAGCCAGATGTCATCCTGCGCCTGCTGGCTGAACATCCCTGCAAGGCACGGATGATCTGACAGGACTGTTGCCGTCCAACCCTGCGCACCGCAGCCTGCGCCCAGTTCCATGGCAACTTCGCACAGCACATCCCAGTCCATGCCATAGCCACCATAGCGGCGCGGCTGAACGATGCGCGAAATTCCCGCAGCACGCACGTCGGCAATTGTTTCGGGCGGGCATTGCCGTGCTTTTTCTGCAGCCGCAGAACGGGCGCGCAATCGTGGCGCAAGATCACGCGCACGGGCGATCATCGTGGCAGCATCGGGAACAATGTTCGGCTGAACGCTTTCGCGTGGCATGTTTTCCACCCTGTCGATCTTTGAATTAAAGCATAACCGGATTTTTACGAAAACATAGACCCGCCGTTACTTGCCTTCGGCCTGCCAGAGATAGGGCCATTGCGCCTCATCGATCAGGCCGCAGGTATCGAGCTTTTGCCAGGTCTGCAGGCGAAAGTGTGGACCCATCCACCGAAACACATGCCTCGATCCGCCGCCGCAGGAATACCCGCCTGGATCGCTGCTGCTTATAGTAAGCGTGTTGGGATTAAAGCTGGCGTTGCGGATACCTTCCTCACCAAACTTTTGTTTCCCGTGTAGCAGGGGCATGAGCTGTGGAGATGTTCCATCCTTCTCGCGGATATAGATGCGCGATTGTCCATTGCCGGATGCTGCACAGAATATTTCCCAAAGGATAGACATGTCCGGCATCCGCCAGCCCAGCCGAATCTCGTCCGGTTTGCCCTGTGTATCGTCGCAACGCGCAATGGCCAGCGCAAGCACTTGTTCACCAGGCTTGTTATTCAAACGAATTGCGCTGCCTGCAGGCTTGGCCGCTGATAAAAATACGGGCGCGCGCTTCAGGAAACTACTGGCCGCTTCAAGCGCTGATTGCATTGCCGGGTACGACGCGAACTTGCCCTGCCTCGCGCCTTCAGGGCCAACCCGGATAGAGGCACCATTACGCAGGTGGCTGATAAGATAGCCACTATTTTGTTGATTGAAAAGAATAGCGAAAACACGATGACTGTTGGCTATCCCTTTAAAACCGGCGGCTTCTATCCGTCGGGATTTGGATGTCACCGATAATGCAAAATCCAGTTCTTTTTCACTACGATCGTTCCACGTAAAAATGCGCACGAGTTGCTGGCCATTGCCGTAGGCGGGAACATCAACCCTAATCACCGCATCTTCGCTCTCTTTCCCTTTGGCAAACAGAACGCAGTGCGGAACATTGCTGCAGGTCACTTCCCAACCGGAAACAAATGTATGAAGCGATGCAGATTCGTTCTGCGCAGCGGCGGGACCAGCCAAGGCAAGACCGGTAAAAAATGCTGCCAAACGCCAATGTCCGATCATGGTTTCCACCCCCCTGACGGACAAATCATATATCTGCAAACCCGTTTGGTACATGAGCGAATACGCAGCCAAGCCATGCGATACCGTTACATCTTCAGATAGACAAACCCTTCGGCCTCGAGTTTGGCCACCTCGGCCACTCCTGCCGAGACAATGTCTTCGCGGCGCACATTCAGAAGATCCTGTTTATAATCGATCCCGCGCATCGACAGCGTATTGTAACATACCTGAAATCGTACGCCTTGTTTTCGCAACGTGGTGATCGCCTTGGCGAGCGCTTTGTCGTTTTTCGCAGCAGACAGCAAGTCAACCCCGTCACCTTGCAGGATGATACGCAAATCGAGATAACCTTCGCCGACAGCATTAACGTGGTTGGTTGTCACCGTGATCACATGCCGGTGCTCACGCCCGAACCAGCCGCCGCCATGCTGCAGGTGATAGACAACTTTCTGCGGTTCATAGAGCGCGAAATGCATTTGCTCGGCATGCCTCGGCGAATTTGCTTTCCCCATTGATGTCGTTGCCGCAACGGTTCCGAATATTGCGGTGATGGCAATCGCGAACCAAACTGCTTTCTTCATCGCTTAACTCCCCTCCCGCGTTTCAGGATGGAACAATAGTCCGGCCGAAAAGAAACAGGCGCATCGTCTGGCATCACACCTGTCGGGTTTGCTGACTGACTTTCAATTCCCATGCCAGCTTGGTTTTTTGGCGCATCGCCATAACGGGCTATGGTTAAAGCCAGTCTATGGATTGATTCGGATGGTCGCTTGAATCAGCTCCTGCCCATATCTGCGTTGATCGCCGGCTCAGGCTTTCTGATGTTCGCCGGAGGCATCAACGGTCTCATTCTGCCTTTGCGCGGCAGCGTGGAAGGGTTTTCGACCTTCAGCCTGGGGTTGCTGGGCGCAGGCTGGGCTATTGGTTATGTCGCCGGTTGCCTGCTCACGCCCCATCTCGTGCGCCGCGTCGGACATATTCGCACATTCAGCGTTCTGGCGGCGATGGCCGCACTGTCCATTCTGGCAAGCCTGTTGCTGGTTCACGCAGCAGCATGGATTCCCTTGCGCATTCTCTGCGGTTTTGCTTTCTCCGGTGCGGCGATGATTGTCGAGAGCTGGCTGAACGAAAGCACAGGCGCAAGCCATCGGGGCCGGGTGTTCGGCTTCTACATGATGGTCAATCTGGTTGCGACGACAGCCGGAAACATAGCCATCATGTTTGGTGACCAGAGCGGCTACGCGATGTTCGTCATTGCGGCCATGTTCTACTGCCTGGCTTTGATGCCGCCTGCCCTGACCTCTTCGCGCGCGCCGCCACCGCTGGTGCAGGCGAGCCTCAATCTCCCCTCACTGTGGAAGAACTCACCCTATGCGGTCGTCGCCATCGTGCTCGTGGGAGTGTCCAACGGCGCGTTTGGAACCCTTGGCGCTGTCTTTGCCGAGCGCGGCGGCTTACCGGTTTCCGCAATTGCCATGTTCATGGCGCTTGCCTTGTTGGCCGGGGCGCTGATCCAGATTCCGGTTGGACACCTGTCGGACCGCTTTGATCGCCGCTGGATACTCACGGCCCTCGCCGCACTGGCCGCTTCCGTCGAGATCTATCTTCTGGTTCTGCGTCCGGATGGCGCTCTGGCAAATCTGGTGGCTGGAGCCCTGTTCGGCGGCGCCATCTATGCGATGTATCCGGTGATTGTTGCTCATGCCAACGATCGGGCGGAACCCGATACCTTTCTGCAGATAAGCGGTGGCCTGCTCTTGCTGTTCGGCATGGGCGCAATCGCCGGACCGGCGATCGCAGGCGCTATCATGTCGTGGTACGGCCCCGCCGGTCTGTTTCTCACAACCTTGGCGGCCCATATTAGTATCATACTATATGGTATGAAACGTATCGGAAGCCGCGCCGAAGTGGCCCACGAGGTCAAGGATGCTTTCGTAACCGTATTGCCCGGCCGCCTGTCGACGCCTGAAACGGCCGTGCTCGATCCGCGCACCAGCGATGCCGAACTGTCGGCCGCAACAGATTCCGGGGAGACCACTGGCGGCGAATTGATCCCCGGCAATGCCCGCTAGCCCATAGAAAACAGGTCAGAACCCTTTAGCCTTGGCCGCGGCCAGTATCGCGCCTGGCCTTGCTTCGCTGCCTGCTTGCAGCATCAGCACCCAGCCCTCGGCTGAGTCCTTTTTTAGATCCGCTGCAGAAATTTCGAACTGCGCCGCCTTGCCGTGCCATTCGCCAACCTTCTGCATTGATCGCACAATGTTGACATAGGTGATTTTGCGGCCGCGATTTTCACCACGCCCAATCTGCACATCACGTTCGGCGAGGATGCGGAAGAGCCACAGGTTCGCTTTCGCCGGGGCGGATGCGATGCCATCTCCTACATTGCAAATAACGCGACCGTCCTGCACGCGCGTGCGCATCGCAACTTTCAAGACACCGTTACCACCGTGATGCAAATTGGCGGCCCTGCTGATCGCCGCCAGATCGCTACCGACCGCATGCTGCATTCCATCGATGATGGCCTGCGGCGTATAGACGTGGCTGTCCCGGCGCGAGGCTGCATAGGCCCTCTGCCGTGCGGAGAAAGCCGGTGAAGCGAATGTATCCTTCCAGCCGATGTAATCCCAGTAATCGACGGAAAATGACAGGGCGATCACATTTGGTTTACGCGCCAGCTTCTCCAGCAGCTTGTCAGCCGCCGGACATGACGAACAGCCCTGGCTGGTGAAAAGCTCAATAACCGCGGGCGTTGCAAAGCTGTCTTGCGCTGCCACGCGCACCGGCGCGCTCAGACACCCGGCGATGACAACTACAGCAAACGCGAGACCCGCTTTGCGCGAGGACGGGCGTTGCACAGGGCACGGTGAAAGATCAGCTTTCTTCATGCCCTAACTTTAGGCAGGTTTTGGGCTCACTTGCTATTCAATTCGCGGTGAACCGATCAAATGTTACCGGCCTGCGCGCAGGGCGTCCAGCACCTTGCCGCCAGGCCGGCCATCCGCCCGGATGCCTATGCGCGCCTGATAGGCAGCAATGGCCCTTCGGGTTTCGTTACCGATGGCCCCATCGACCTCGCCCTTGTAGAAGCCCCGCTTCGCCAGCAATGCCTGCACGTCCTTGCGTTCCTGACGCGACAGGCCACGGTCATCGGTCGGCCATGGGGTTCGAATACCGCCCCGGCCGCGCAAACGGTCCGACAACAGGGAAATCGCCAGCGCGTAAGAATCCGCACCGTTATAGGAATAGACTGCGGAATAATTGCGGAAGACCAGAAAGGCCGGACCATTGCGGCCAGCCGGCATCAACAGGCCTGCCGTACCTCCGCCCGAGAGCCCCCCACCGCCCACACGCCGGACGCCCTGAGAGGACCAGTAGGACAGCGGCTTGCGCGCATTGCGCCCGGTCGGCCCGCGATAGCTGCCGGGCACCTGCACTTCATAGCCCCAGACACCGCCGGATTGCCAACCGGCACGGCGCAGGAAATTGGCCGTTGAATGGACAGCATCAGCTGTCGAGGAAACCAGATCACGGCGGCCATCACCATCGCCATCCACTGCCAGCCGCAGATAGGTCGACGGCATGAACTGCGTTTGCCCAAACGCACCCGCCCACGAGCCGCGCAACTTTTGCGGCGCCAGATCGCCCCGTTGCACGATCTTGAGCGTCGACAACAATTCACCGCGGAAATAGCGCTGGCGGCGATTTGAAACACACGAAAGCGTACCCAGCGACTGCGGCAGAGACCACCGTCCTGCAAGGCTGCCAAAATCGGATTCGACCCCCCAAACAGCAGCAATAGTATAGCGATCGACGCCATACCGCTGCTCGGCCGATGCAAGGGCGCGCGCATGGCGGGACATCTGCGCCCGCCCGTCAGCAACTTTCTGCGAATCTACCAGGAACGCCAGATAATCCCAGATCGGCGTTTTGAATTCCGGTTGCGAGTTCAGCGCCTCGATCACTTTCATATCCGGCGTCACACCTGCCATGACGCGGTCGAACGTCGCGCCGGAAATGCCCGATTTTGCAAAACTTGCGCGCAAACCACGCAGGCACCCCGCAAAATCCGCAAGTGCAGGCTGCGCCACAAGGCTCAATACGCCAATCAATGACAAGCTCTTGATCAACGGGCCGATGGTCTTGCTTCGAAAAATAAACATGCGTCCCTCGCAATCGGTGATTCGCCGTTCAATCTAACATCGCGGCCCTTTGTATCCGTAACCAAAATCCAGATCCCGCACTGCGTCAGCTTTCATGCGGCTCAATCGCCATGCGCAGCCGGCTGGACGGGCGCAGCACGATGCGGTGCAAGGGCCTGGGCTCGGCCCCGATATGGCGCAGGCGCACCTGGCGCAATGCGCATGTCAGCACAATCATGGCTTCCTGCATCGCAAACACCTGACCTATGCACACACGTGGTCCTGCCCCGAAGGGCAGATATGCGAACCGGTCGATCTTCTCGCGCTCACCGGGCATGAAGCGCTCGGGCATCAAAGCATCGGGATCGCTCCAAAGTTTACGATGCCGGTGCAACACCCATGGTGCGATGACGATCAACGTCCCGGCAGATATGGGCGTGCCGCAAACAACATCATCCCGGCCGGCAATCCGGCTCATGTGCGGTACAGGGGGAAAAAGCCGCATCGATTCTTCGAGAATGGCGCGAATGGCCGGCAAGGCTTCTAGCCACTCGGCAGGATCGCCCGGCGCATTTTTCGCTTCCGCGATACAACGCGCTTCCCACTCTGGCGCCTTGGACAAAAGATAGAAGGTCCATGCCAGCGCACGCGCTGTGGTTTCGTGACCGGCGGCAATGAACGTGAACAGATTGGCCGCAACTTCATCGCGGGAAAGCCCGGCGCCCGTTTCCGGATCACTCGCCTTCAACAGCGCCGACATCAGGTCGTCAGGAACAGCCCTTCCCAATTCGATCTCCTGCATGCGGCTGGCAATCAACCGGTTCATCGCCTCTTCGAACCAGGCACGTGATTGACGTGCCGACCCACGGCCTATGCGCGGCAGCCACGCAGGCGCGTTGAACACATCGAAGGGATGAATGCGGCCGATGGAATCCAGCAAGTGTTCGAGTTCTTTTTCAAACCCTTGCGCGTCACCGCCCAATGCATCGGAAAACAGCGTCGTTGAAAGAACATCATAGGCAAGGCCCGTCATTTCACGGTCGATTTCCAGGATTGAACCCGGCCTGCGCTTGAGCCAGCGATCGACACGCTCTTGCGACCGCAAATGCATAGACCGGGCAAATCCTGCGACCCGGCGCGGAGTGAACAGGGGCGCAAGTGTGCGGCGTGTGCGCCGCCACAGATCGCCTTGCGCAATGAGCAAACCAGCGCCAGCGCCCGGCCGCGATCCGGCGGAGAGCACACGCATCTGCAACGGATCTTTCTCATACTTTCCGGCGTGATCGACTAGTATGTGCCGGATACCCGCAGGATCGTTAATCAGCGCCATTTCGCCGACCAGCGAAGGACCGGTTACGATTGGCAATTCAAAATGCGGGCGCGTCCATGAATTTATCGGATTATTGGCAAGGACCCACAATTGTTCGAGCCTGCCAAGCGGACGAATCCGCTGCCCCGAAAGCACCGGTACAAAGCCTTGGTGATTGGAACAGGCAATGACTGACATGGCAGAAACCCTTGTGAGCAACCTCTATCGGGCTGACATCAACATGGTAGCAGGAAAAGCGGCCTAAACGAGGCCGTGTACCCACCGCATATGACCAGCGACCTGCCGCGCTGATCACAATTACCGGCGCTTTGCCTTGCTTGAAACCTTGCGGACTTTCTTCGTCTTCGCAGGTTTTGCTTTTACAGTTCTGGCTTTGGTTGCTTTCCGGGCCGAGGCCTTGCCTCGCGCGTTGCGCGCAGTTGCGGCCTTGCCGCGAGCGCTCGTGCGTACAGCCTTGCGCTTGGATGGCTTGTCCAGATTGCGCGCACCGCGCAAGCTGATAGGCTCACCGGCAGTATCTGCTGTGCCGCGCGCTGCCGTGCGCTTGTCCGGTTTGCCTTTCTTGTCGTTTTCAACAGCGGGCGCAGCATCATCGCTGGGCCCGGCGACCCTGCCACTCCAGCCCGGCGCACGCCCTACATAGACCGGAATTGGCGCTTCAAGAACGCGCGCGGGAAGCTGCAAACCGGTGATCGGTGTCTCGTCCTCATCTGCGTTGTTGAACGAGCCGCGCTTGTCAGCGGAGAAAAATGCCGCCGGATTGTCATTGTCCTGGCTGCCCGCATAGGCGCGGAATGACGACGACGAAGCCGCCACACGTGGCACTGCAGACTGAACATAATGCTGGATCAATTCGCGCCGGCGCTTGCCATTGCATACTTCACCGCGCATGTTCGGCGGAGTGCTGTATCCCGAACGCGGCAAACCTTGCAATTGGCCGCTGCCATAGGAAGAGCCGCCGAAGCCGCGATCGAACATCGCCATGGCCTGATGCGTGCGCACAGTACCGCTGGGTGCGCCCATGACAACCACGATCAATGTACGTCCATAACGTGTGGCGCTCGCAACAACATTATAACCTGAGGCGCAGACATATCCGGTCTTCATGCCGTTCGCGCCGGGATATCGGCCAATAATGCCGTTGGTGTTGCGCATGACACGCCGGCCGAGCTGGATGGCGCCAATGCCGTAGAGGTTTTGCTGATTGGGAAAATGCGTGTACAGCGCACGTGCAAGTATCGCCATGTCACGTGCCGATGAAACATGCGCGGGATTGTGCAGACCATTCGGATTGACGAAATGCGATTCGTACATTCCAAGTGCGCGCGCCGTTGCATTCATCTGCGCAGCAAATCCTTCGACCGAACCCGAAATGCCTTCAGCGATTGTCACCGAAACATCATTGGCGGATTTGACCATGATGATCTTGAGTGCGTTTTCGAGCGTTACTTCAATCCCCGGACGAAAGCCCATTTTCGATGGCGCCATGCGGTTTGCACGCTTGCTCACACGCAGCGGCGTCTGCAACGTGATCTTGCCGTTGCGCACAGCATCCAGCGCCACATAGGCGGTCATCAGCTTCGTCAACGAAGCAGGATACCAGGGCCGTGTTGCCTCCTCGGCGTGCAAAACCTGTCCGGTCGAAAGATCGACTGTCAAGGTCGGCCCGGCCGATGCAGGCACGGAAAACAGCGACACCGCAACACCGAGGACAAATGCGGCTCTGTGGCGGAGAAAGTTCCGTCGAAACATCTGGACACCTTGTCGTTATTGCAACCCTGCCCGCACCGGGTCGCTTCGCGAATCCGCTATATCCATATCTAACCGCTTGAAAGGGTCTTGAAAAGGCGGACATTGTCGCGCCTTCGCCGAACCTTGGCCGAACTCAGCGACATCTGGCGCACATTCCGGAAACGGATAAACTCACATATAATGGGCCCGCTATAAGCGCGGCGTTTCTGGCCAAAACGAGGCAATGCGGTCAAATCAGGAAGGGTGGCACAATGAGCGCAAACATTATCGGCTGGGCACACCTGCCATTCGGCAAGCTGGAAGGTCAAACCGTCGAAAGCCTCGTTACGACCGCGGCCAGCCAGGCAATGGCCCATGCGGGCATTGGTCCGGATGCTGTGGACGAAATGTTTCTGGGCCATTTCAATGCAGGCTTCAGCGCGCAGGATTTCACAGCCTCACTGGTATTGCAGGCAGATCCGGCCTTGCGCTTCAAACCTGCGACCCGACTCGAAAATGCGTGTGCAACCGGATCCGCCGCCGTGCACGCAGCGCTGCGCTCCATCGCAGCAAAAACCGCTCGCTGCACCCTTGTCGTCGGTGTTGAGCAAATGACCACGACACCTCCGGCTGAAATCGGCCAGAACCTGCTCAAGGCCTCTTACCTGGCCGAAGACTCGGCAACCCAGGGTGGCTTTGCCGGCATTTTCGGAAACATCGCTGCGGCCTATTTTCAGAAATACGGCGACCAGTCTGACGCGCTCGCCATGATCGCGGCCAAGAACCACAAGAACGGCGTCGCCAACCCCTATGCACAAATGCGCAAGGATCTTGGATTTGCCTTCTGCCGTCAGGAAAGTGATCGCAATCCCTTCGTCGCCGGGCCACTCAAGCGCACCGATTGTTCGCTCGTGTCCGATGGTGCGGCAGCACTTGTCATTGCAAGTGATGAATTTGCGGCTGGCGCGCGGCGCGCCGTGCAGTTTCGCGCCACGCACCACGCGCAGGATTTTCTGCCGCGCAGCAAGCGCGACATTCTCGCGTTCGAGGGATGCTCTGTTGCCTGGAGTAATGCACTCGACAAGGCACGTCTGGAGTTGAGCGATCTGTCATTTATCGAAACACACGATTGCTTCACCATCGCCGAACTCATTGAATACGAAGCCATGGGGCTTGCGCCCGCGGGACGAGGCAGTGACGTGATCAGGTCTGGCATAACGCACATGGATGGCAAACTGCCGGTCAATCCCTCAGGCGGATTGAAAGCCAAGGGCCACCCGATAGGAGCAACGGGCGTTTCCATGCATGTCGTATCGGCGATGCAATTATGTGATGACGCTGCTGACATGCAGGTGAAAAATGCCCGTCTTGCAGGCGTTTTCAACATGGGCGGCGCCGCTGTAGCCAATTACGTCAGCATACTCGAACGAACAAGATAAGGCTGGATGCAAGAGCACCAGCCGCAATTGCTGGCGCCCCTTAACACGCCGAAGATTGCAAAAAAGCCGGGACCATGTCCCGGCTTTTCAATTCTTTCCTGCACGATCCTTGCTTGAACAAATCAGGCGGCTTCGCCGATTCCCTCTTCGCTCGTGCCGGTCTTGTCGGCAGCATCGTCCTCGCCGGCAGCATCCGCCTTGGCGCCGCGACGCGGACCGCGCTGCAGGTGTTCCTCAATCAGCTTCAACGCTTCATTGGGTTCAAGCTTGCGGACAACCGCGACTTCACGCGACATGCGATCCAGCGCAGCCTCGTAGAGCTGACGTTCGGAATAGGACTGCTCAGGCTGGGTATCGGACCGGTACAGATCACGCACTACTTCTGCAATCGTAACCAGATCGCCGGAGTTGATCTTCGCTTCATACTCCTGCGCACGGCGCGACCACATTGTCCGCTTGATGCGGGCGCGGCCTGTCAAAGTGTCCAGAGCCTTTTTGACTTGCGCTGGTTCGGACAGTCTGCGGATTGCGCCTTCCAGAACCTTGGGCAACGGCACCTTCAACGTCATCTTGTCTTGCAGGAAGTTGATGACGAACAGCTCCAGGGTGAACCCTGCAACGATCTGTTTTTCGACAGCCAGAATCTGTCCCACGCCATGCGCCGGATAGACAATGAAATCACCTGCCTTGAATCCGCTCTGTGGTACCGGCGGCCTTGCTGCGGCAACCGCCTTGGCGGCTGGCGAAGAAAACGGCGTCGCGGTGCGAACCTTGGCCGGGGCCATCTGGACCGGGGCCAGTGTCGGGCCACTGCTGCCCGAAGCAAGGCGCGGACGCGGCCCGGCATGAACAACAGGTGCAGCAGCTGCGTCTGCCTTCGCGCTCTTGGAACCTGTGCCCTTGGAACCTGTCTTGGAGGCACTGGTCTTGGAGGCAGTGGTCTTGGAAGCAGTGGTCTTGGTGCCAGTGCTCTTGGCATCGGTAGCCTTGGTCTCGGAAGTCTTGGCCCCGGAAGTCTTGGCCCCGGAAGTTTTGGCCCCGGAAGTTTTGGACTGCTTGGTCCCTGCCTGTGCTGCAGGTGCAGCAACCTTGGCTGCCTCAGCCTTCACAGGAGCCGGCTTCTCGCTCTTGGCCTTAACAGAAGTCTTTTCCGGAGCCGGTGCGGCTGCTGCCTTGGTCTTGGATTTTGAAGATTCGATTTTAGTTGCGGCTGGCGTAGCTACGGGCTTTGCCTTTTCGACAGCCGCAGGCGCGGCCTTGGAAACAGGCTTCTTTGCAGCGCCCTTACCGGCATCGGCCTTGGCCGCCTGCGGTTTGTCGGCGCCAGCCGATTTAACGGTCTTGGCCTTGGATGCTGTAATCTTCTCTGATGTGGCCTTGCTCATGCTGCTCGCTTCTGGAACCCGAGAGGATCCTGCTTTGGGCTTGGGGGCAGCGGTTTTACCCGCAGCTGACCGCCCGGAAGTTCCCGACTTCGACGAAGCCGGGGTTGATTTGGCTGCCTGCTTGGTCTTGGGCGCTACTACTGGCCCAGCCTTTTTATCGGCAGTCTTCTTGCTCGAGCTTGCTCCACGCGTTTCCTTTGCAGCAGCCGCACTGGCGGCCTTTGCAACAGTCTTGCCTTTAGCCGTTTTGCTGGCCGCACCGGCGCTTGGTTGCGCCTTGGTGGACTTTGTTGTTTTTCCGGCCTTTTGATCCATTTTTTCCAATTTGGTATCGGTTTTAGCGGATTTGGCTACGGCATTTTTCTTTGACGAAGAAGCTTTCGGCGTCGGCATACACTTCTACTCCTGTTCACCCATTGGGACTGGGTGCTGGCGCGGCCCCGGAGACTGGTTTCCGGTTATCGCCAAACTCAAACACAACGGCGAATGCACTACTCGCCCAATTCAGGCGGCGACCCCCAAACACGCAAGGGACTACCCGAAAGACAGCAAAAATGGATCCGAAGGACCAAAAAACCATCAGAATCTGGGGCAAACAAAAGCCAGCAAAAAAACGGCTCCGGAATCGCGCCGGAGCTGCCAATCGCTGGCTTCAATCCTGATCGGTTTTCAAGGCATTAATGACTGTTAAACAAATGTATAACACAAAAACTCGGGGAAATCAAAGGATTCGACGAATCCGCGCGCAGAACCGCGTACAAAAGGTTAACGCCATGACAGCGAAAACGCTTTAAGCCAATAGATTAACGACCGAATTTGTCACAAAACCGTCAGTATATCAGGACCGAATCCAGCTTGCGTGCAAGGAAGCGCGCCGCAGCGCACGGCCTTGAACGCCTGACTTAATCGCCTTCGCCGGGTTCGGACGAGAAATAGGCTTCGAACTTGCCAGGCTTGCCATCGAAGTCCTTGCCATCTGCTGGCGGATCTTTCTTCAGCGTGATGTTGGGCCAGGTGGCGCACATGTCCGCATTCAGCTTCAGCCACTTGTCCAGACCATCGTCCGTATCGGGCTTGATGGCTTCGGCGGGGCATTCGGGCTCGCACACGCCGCAGTCAATGCATTCGTCCGGATGGATCGCCAGCATGTTCTCGCCCTCGTAAAAACAATCGACCGGGCAGACTTCCACACAATCCATATATTTGCATTTGATGCAGTTTTCGACGACGACGTAGGTCATGAGCGTGCAGGCCCCTGAAAAAAACGATCTTCGCGGTAGCTAGCCGCTTTGAATCGGGAGCGCAAGCCTTGATAACGCAACACAACCGTTCTGCGGCTTTCATTCACCGCGCTTGAGTGCTGCAGCCAGCCGCCGGTCGCGCTTGTCTGGCCGGTTCCGATCAGGCTCGGGAGTTCCCGCAAGACTGTCGTTTTGTCCCGATGGGGCGCCCGGCAGAGCCGGTTCCGTCAATTCATCGAACAGCAGACGCGCCTCTTCATAGGGACCACGCCGTTCGCCGATGCCGGTAATCCGCAGAACCCTGACTGTCCGGTCAAGCGCTATCGTCAGCACATCGCTTTCGCCGACCTGTTTTGCAGGATTGACCGTCCGCTCGGAATTGATGCGCACCTGTCCGGCCGCTACAAGTTTGGTAGCGAGCGTGCGCGTCTTCACGACCCTTGCAAACCATAAATATTTGTCGAGACGCTGGCGCTTGGATGGCCCAGGTTCAAAGGCGTCGCCGGATATCCGGCCAGACTTCACTCCTTGTCGCCCTTGTTTTCCAACTGCTCCTTCAACGCGAGCAATTTCGCAAACGGGGAATTGGGGTCCGGCTGGTTGTTGCGACCGCGTGATGGTTCACCTGACGTAAAGGTCCGTGCACCGCCACCTTGCCGCTCATCGCGACGCTTGCCCGGATGCCGCCCCCGGCCTTCCTTGCGATCATCGCGCCGGTCACCCTGGGGCCTTTGCTGGCCATCGCGTCCCTTGCGATCCTCAAACTTGCGTTCGCCGGACTTCTGGTTTTGACCATCTGGACGTCGCCGGTGGAACCGTTCGGCGCCAGAGCGCACCTTCGGCTCACCTTCGACGGCAGTCCCGGCTTCAGCAGGCGCTGCATGTGCCTGACCGGTCTGCTCGCCCTGACGCCGTTGGTCACGCCGGCCCCGTTGCGGTGCCCGCGCGCCGCTGCGTTCGGGCCGTTGGCCGTGCCTGCGTGGACGCCAGACCTCGATGAGTTCTTCGACCGGTTCTGCCAATTCACCCTCTTGCGCTCCGCCAGCGGGGATCGCCTCACTTGCAGCGGGCTCCTCGCCCTGGGTGGCCGTATCAGCTTCGAGCGCCTCGCTCGCGGGGGTCTTCGGCAACGACAGGCGGCGTGGCGTCAACAGCTTCGGGAGCTGCTTCGCCAACTGCGGCTTCCGGTTCCGGTGGGCTTTCGGCATTTCCTGAATCTGCACTTGAAGCAGAGGGCGCTTCACCGGCCTGTTCACTTGTGGCTGGCGCATCCTGTGTATCGGATGCCTGCGCCTCAGTTGCCTGTGTCTCGCCTGCCTGTTCGGCGCCGGCAGCTTCCAGTGCATCGGCAGTAGCAGCATCGCCCGCATCCTTGGCGGCAATCGGTGCGGTCGGCGCTGCCGCAATCAGCGGCACGGTGATCGCCGGACCTTTTCGTCTGTCCAGCACGTAGCCTAGCGAACGAAGGATGGCGCTGAAGTCTTCGCCCGAACATCCTGCAAGCGAAGTCATGGCCACTGTCACGATGAAACCATCGCGATCGGCAGTACCTGCAGGAGGCTCCCCGGTACTTTGTCCGGGGCGATAGGCAACGGCCGGACGAATGAGATCGGCAAGCCGCTCGAGGATATCGACACGTACAGCGCGCGGACCGCAAACACGAAACCCGGCAGACAGATATAATTCCTGCGGTATTTCCGCATTGGCTGGAAATGACGTGCGGCCGGATGATGCAAGATGTGCAACTTCGTCCAGTGCCCCAGCGATATCCGCGTGATCGCTTTTCAACGACCACAATTGCGCTGCCAACGTGCGTGGCGCCGGTTTCAGCAATTGTGGCAGATAAATATGATAGGCGCCAAAGCGCACACCAAGCTTGCGTAATGTGCCGCGCGCTGCCTGATCCAGTTCGCGCATTTCATTTGCGACCCGTCCGCGCTCCAATACACCAAGCGACTCGCCGACCTGAAAGGCTATGCCGCGTGCAAGACCTTCGAGCCCTTCGCCGGCCTCGATATCCAGCACCGGACCCAGAAGTTTTCTGACATGTTGCGCGATCCACAGATCAAGCCGCCTCTGCACAGCTTCAAGAGCCGCACCGGTAAGTTGCTCATCGGACAGCACCCGCACAAGCGGCTTCAGCACATGCTCGCCCGGGCTGAGCTTTCCGACAACTTCGCCAAGCCAGCGCACTGTTCCATCATGAGAGAGTGTAAAGGCTTCATCGACGGCATCGCCAATTCGTTTGGCCCTGCCTTCGATTTCCGCTGCGAGCGCCTTTTGCGCTGCTGCATTGAGTGTGCGCTGCGCTTCACCTTCGGCCTGAGGGTCCGGTGTAAAGCGAAAACCTTGCAGAACGCCGACATGCTGGCCCTCTACCACCACATCGCCACCAGGTGTTATTTCCGCTTCCAGCATCGCATTCTCTCTTAAGCGCCGCATCAAAACACTTGTACGGCGATCGACAAACCTGTGCGCCAACCGCTCATGCAGGGCATCGGACAGACTGTCCTCTACCTGACGCGTGACGTTCTGCCAATGCTCGGTATCATTGAGCCAGTCAGGACGGTTGGCAATGTAATTGAATGTACGCACTTGCGCGATCCGGGCCGAAAGCGTGTCAATGTCTCCATCTGTCCGGTCGAGCATGGATAATTGCCGCTGAAACCAGTCATCGGGGACATATCTGCCCCGAATTATGAAATTGAACAGCGTCAGCACAAGATCGCCATGCGCAGCCGGCGATACCTTGCGGTAATCAGGCACCTGGCATGCGTCCCACAGACGCATGATATCGGCCTTCGTCTTGGTATTTTTCTGCACGCCGGGATCGCGCGCCAGAATATCAAGCACAAGAACGTCTTCGGCGAGCGGCGCGCGTGTCAGGCCCGGTTCCCCGGGCTCCCGGTCCAGCGATGCCTGCAAACCCGCTATGGAGGTGAAATCCAGTTCGCTATTGCGCCATTGCAGCATTGGAACTGTATCGAAGCGGTGATTTTCCAGCGCCTCGGCCAATTCCGGCTCAAAAGCCGGGCACCGGCCCGTGGTGCCAAATGTGCCGTCCCGGATATGCCGCCCGGCGCGCCCGGCAATCTGCCCGTATTCTGCAGGGTTGAGCCGTCTGTATTGCCAGCCATCGAATTTCTGGTCGCCCGCAAAGGCGACATGATCGACATCCAGGTTCAACCCCATGCCTACCGCATCGGTCGCCACAATATATTCGACGTCACCGGCCTGATACATTTCGATCTGGGCATTGCGGGTGCGCGGGCTTAGTGCTCCCAGCACAACCGCAGCGCCGCCGCGCTGACGGCGGATCAACTCGGCAATCGCGTAAACTTCCTCCGCAGAAAACGCCACAATCGCGGACCGCCGCGGCAAGCGTGAAAGTTTGCGTTCACCGGCAAAAGTAAGCTGAGACAGGCGCGGACGGCTGACAATTCGCACGCCGGGCATCAAACGTTCGATGACCGGACGCATCGTATCGGCGCCGATCAGCATGGTTTCCTCGCGCCCCCGCCGGTTCAGGAGCCGGTCGGTGAAGGTATGTCCCCTGTCCAGATTGGCGGCGAGCTGAATCTCGTCGATGGCAACAAAAGCGACATCCAGATCGCGCGGCATGGCTTCCACAGTGGCTACCCAGTAGCGCGGCGAAGGTGGTTTGATCTTTTCTTCGCCCGTGATGAGCGCGACGGCATTGGCTCCGACCTTTTCGACAACGCGGTTGTAGACCTCCCGCGCCAGTAGCCGCAGTGGCAGACCGATAATTCCACTGGAATGACCGAGCATGCGCTCAATGGCGAAATGCGTCTTGCCCGTATTTGTCGGCCCCAGGACCGCTATCACGCGCCGGGCCCGCTCTGAAGCAGGCAGGATTTGGCGCGCGGGCGTCTGTAAATTCATCGAAAGATCCAAAAGCCCGCTGAACAACCACCGATTCGGCAGAAGCCGATCCTGCCGCTCTCTTTATACCCTATCCGCCCCGGCCCCGAACCGCGAACTTGCCAATCAGCAGGACCCAAATCCCGAATCAGGGACGTCCGTCCGGTCCATCTATGGTTAACCGCAGGCACGAGTATGCGCCAATCCGGGACACGCTTGACGACGCAAACCGGGTGCATTCCGCCGGGCCGCAGCACCCACCGCTATATGTGGTGGCTCGCGTGTTGAAAGTAAACGATTTGCCAATCCCGGGTTTGGGTCGGAGAACGCAAAACGCGCAAATTCGAACGTCCGGAGAACGAAACGGGCCCGAATCGCTGACTCCGGAAGAGTCTCTGATTTGTTCCTCCAACATCTGGTTGTTACCTGCATCCCGTCTCACCAGATATTGCAAAATTTGCTGTCAAGCTAACACGCCAGGCCAACATTTTTGAGCACGATGGACGGACTCCAAACAGGCAGATTGTCAACTGCCAACGCAAGTAAAAATATACAAGACACCGGCAAGCCCTAGCGGGGGAAATTTTGGAAAGACGGTTTGCAAACACATGCCCTTCGTCGTGACCGCTGACGATGTGCGGGAAAGCCGGAAATCGTTAACACTTCGCACGAAACAGGAACGAATCCTGCACGAATCACTGGTTTGGCCTTGTGCTCGCTTTGTCCTCACCAGACCTAGGGCCCGGCGGCACGCAGACACACAAGCTCTGAGGAAATTCCGGAAAGATTGAAAGGTTTTCAGAGGGCCGCGTTAACTATTGAGATCAATATGAGACACAGGCCTGCATGAAGTTTGATGCGCGCCGAAATACCCGGCGAGCAGAAGCCTCCGCTGCCAGCAGGCATTTGATCCGGACAGGCAAAAAAAACGCCTGCAAAAACTGCAGGCGTTTGAATTTCACAAAGAAATTTGTATCAGCGCTGGACGGAAGCCGTCGGCGCATCGCCAGCAATGGCAATGGCACGGGCCTGGATCGTCA
The DNA here is from genome assembly GCA_963700795.1 of uncultured Alphaproteobacteria bacterium. Taxonomy (GTDB): domain Bacteria; phylum Pseudomonadota; class Alphaproteobacteria; order Rhizobiales; family Beijerinckiaceae; genus Terripilifer. Next base: position 195,788 of record CAVOYX010000005.1, read on the forward strand.
ACATGCCGGCCATGGTGTTGACCGCAATCTTGTAGGGCGCCAGCACGCGCGCTTTGGTCAGCGGCACCAGCCAGACTTCCATCTTGTTGTTGTCGATCATGAACTGGGTCGCCTTGCGGCCAGGCCGATGGCCGGAGATCGGACGGTAGCGCGCCTTGCAGATAATCGCCGGACCGCTATAGCCCTTGGTCTGGATCGTGCGGGTACCGCTGTAGCGCAGGGTGATGTCGAAGCGTGTATAGCCGTCGAATACCGGCAGCTTCCGGTTGCAGGCGGAAGCCCCGTCAATCGGACCCGAACCGGCAACCGGAAAGACCAGGGCGCTCAGCGGATCCAGAATATCGCGCTGATGACTGGCCTGCACGGGGATACGGCCTGGCCGTTCCTGGATGGGTGGAGAGATATCAACCGCTCGCACGTTGCCTGCCGCCATGCCCATGCGCACGGTACGCGTTTCGCGTGAATTCGAGGACGTCGTCGCATAACCCGATGGCAACAGCTTGCCGCCGCGAATATTTCCGCTGGACTGGGCTGCACCCTTGGCGCTCGCCATGGCTTGCGCCAGACCGGTCAGCTTTGCATTGGCCTGCACCGAATAGGCGTCAGGGCCGAACTTGCCGCTAAGCGTTGCCGTGCCGAGAGAAAAACCGACCAGGTTCACCGTATAACTGGCAGTCAGCCCTTCCGCCTGGGCATAGGCCCCGCCCGCCTGGAACAACATGGCGCCCAACAAGGCCGAACTGGCCATGAGACGAACAGACCTGGGAACAGACTCAAATACAGATGTGTGGCGCATGGCAAGATCCGGCTAGAATCAGGATTTGAAAGTCGATTTACCATTCCTAAAGGTTAATTCCGTCCTAATCTTGTCAAAGATTCTTTGGCTTCGCCGTGTTTTTAGCCTCGTTTTGTTCCGCCAGCGTTCGTTCCGCCATTTGAATGTCGGCAATCCCTTGACGGGAGCCGCCTCACTCCATATACACCCGCGGTCCCATTCAGCAATGTGTGAGACTGCGGGGCGCTGGAGCGCTGCGTGGCCTTTGGCCTGCGTCCAGCCGCAGAAACACCCATTGCACCAACCTGGCAGGCACGCTCCGGCTGCGCAACCATGCAGCCTTTGCGAGTCCCGCAAATAGTATTTAGTGGAAAGGATCTGTTATGTCCCGCAAGTGCGAGTTGACCGGCAAAGCGGTGTTGAGCGGCAATCTTGTCAGCCATTCCAATCGCAAGACACGGACGCGCTTTCTGCCAAATCTTTGCAATGTAACGCTGATTTCAGATACGCTGGAGCGTTCGGTGCACCTGCGGATTGCAGCGTCCGCCTTGCGCACCGTGGAGCATCGCGGTGGCCTTGATGCTTTCCTGCTCAAGGCCAAGGACGCGGAACTCTCGCGCAACGCACTCTCGATCAAACGCGAGATTGCCAAGAAGCAGGCCGAAGCAGCCTGATACTGGCTACTGCCAACGCCAACACGTTTCCAGCACCGCCCGCACAAGCGCAGGCGGTGTTTTTTATTGCATGTACAGTATGTTGCTATTCGCTTGCCCGGCACGGTTCGGTATTAACATTTAACAAAAATCTAATCATTTTAGGCCACGTTACGGAATGATTTTCTCCATCTATTGCGCCGCATTCAATGTCTGACTTATTGCTGAGCCGCGAAATTGAATCGCGGATGAAATTTTACAGCATCGACCGCCCCAGTGTGCAGGCCCGCATTCGCCGAATGGGGAAACTTGCGCGTCCGCAAATAACGGCTTTTGTGACCGACGCATTCGACCTGGCAATGACACTGGAGGAAGATCCCGAACGTGCCATTGCTGCGCGGGATGAGCTGATACAATTGTTGTCCGAGCACATGAATTTGCTGCTGTCCGGCAACTTTGACGACAAACTTGAGATCAGTTTCTTCGTAACTTTGAATGCACTTGCAAACTGCAACAAGGATACCCGCCTGTTCATTTCTATCGGCGCGGTTGTGATGCGTTCGATCCTCAAGTCAGGCGCCCGCCGAATGATCTGGCGACCGTTCGAATTCGCCAAGTGCGGCATGGCAATGGGTTCGCTTTTTTCATTCGACGTTGCCGTCGCATTGCATCTGCAATTGCAGCAGGAACGCTCTGCGCTTAACAACCGCTCGGCGCTTATCGAGGCCGAAGTATCAGAATTCCGAGCCAACGTTTCAAGCATTGTTGAATCCGTTGGCATGCTCACCGACACGCTTGCTGCAGCATCAGGCGAAGTAGACAAAGCGACCAGCGATACCGCATCACGCTCCGATGCGATTGCAGAATCCATCGCCGGCACCACCGACGCCATCAGACAAAGTTCGAAATCCATAACCGAGCTGAACACGGCAACCGATGCCATTGCCCTTCAGGTCGACAGGGAAGAAGAGATTGCAGCCTCGGCCGTCAACTCATCGCGCCAGTCCGGCAAGGCTGTCAGCGAACTCGCTGGCGCCTTGAAGGACATCGATTCCATTATCGCGCTGATCGGCGCAATTGCAGCCCAGACCAATCTGCTTGCACTTAACGCGACCATCGAATCTGCGCGCGCTGGTGAAGCAGGCCGCGGTTTTGCCGTTGTCGCAAACGAGGTAAAATCGCTCGCCCTCAAGACCGAAGAGGCAACGGGTCAAATCCGTACCATCCTGGGCAACGTGCAGCAGGCCGCCGCCGGTACCACGGCCCAGATTGATGGCGTCACACAGGTCATCGGTAATCTGTCCGAAGCAAGCGCGCTGGTATCAGGCGCCGTTCGCCAGCAACGCGAGGCCGTGACAATCATCCGCAACCGTATGGAAGAGGTCGAAGGAAATATGTCCACGATCCAATCCGGCATATCGATGCTGGTGGATTCCAGTCTTGGGAGCGCGCGCCAGGCCGGGTCGCTTGGTAGCGCGGTGCGCGATCTGCAGGCCCGGTCACTCAATCTGACTGCCGCCTTCGACAATCTCGCCGGCAAGCTGAAATCCGCCTGATCCCGAGGCTCAGATTCCCTGCACCCGAAGGCTGACAAGGCCGGTCCTTTTCGTGTAAAAGACCGCCAGACAGTCAACCCAAACCAGAACGATGGGCCTCAGCCATGGACAAGTTCACCACCCTCACAGGGGTCGCCGCGCCGCTCGATATCGTCAACATCGACACGGACATGATCATCCCCAAGCAGTATCTGAAGACCATCGCCCGCACCGGATTGGGCAAGGGCCTGTTTTCGGAAATGCGCTACAAGGAGGACGGTTCGGAAAATCCCGATTTCGTGCTGAACAAGCCGGCCTACCGGAACGCCAGGATCATCGTGGCCGGTGACAATTTCGGCTGCGGCTCCTCTCGCGAACATGCCCCGTGGGCCTTGCAGGACTATGGCATTACCTGCGTCATCTCCACGAACTTTGCCGACATCTTTTACAACAATTGTTTCCAGAACGGCGTGCTCCCGGCCAAGGTGTCCAAGGAAGACCTGGACAAACTGATGGACGATGCCGGGCGCGGCGCCAATGCAACCTTGACGGTTGACCTGGAAAAACAGGAAATTACCGGGCCGGATGGTGGCAAGGTCAAATTCGAAATCGATCCATTCCGCAAACATTGCCTGTTGAACGGCCTCGACGACATTGGCCTGACACTGCAGAAGGACAAGAACATCGGCACCTACGAGAAGAAGGTCAAGGAAAGCCGTCCCTGGGCATGAATGTGCGCCCATTGCGCGAATGCAAAACGCCGCGACAATGTCGCGGCGTTTTTTTTGCCCTTCACAATTACAATTGTCAGCGCTCCAGTTGCACCTTGTTCGAAAGCGGACCGACGCCATCGGGTACCGGCACGTCGGTCAACCCGTAGTTTGAATTCAGCACCATGGTCGGGCCCGCCGACAGATTGATCTGCTGTGCCACGACAATTGTGTATGCAGAGTTTTGCGCCACCGGTTTTTGTCCGCCCGCGTAAAATCGTCCGTAAGGCAGATATATCGTTCCCAGCAGTACCGAGGCATCATCGCTGGAGACTTCATACTGCAGCAGATCCGTCATTGTCCTGTCCTGGAAGAACAGCAAGCCTGCCATTACACCGTCCACCGGCGCTTCCAGCGAAATGATCGAATCCTGTTTCAGATCCATCTTGGCGCCGAGCCCGGTGAAATAGAAGCCCACGCCCTTGCCCTTCATGGAAGAACTGCCATCGACAGTGAGCGCACCATCCTTGATGATGTAGATACCCGGCAGCAAGGTAACCGCCGAAGCCTTGGTGATCGTCAGGCCGCCGCAATAGGTCCCCGGCGAAAGCGTAATCATTTCGCCGGACAAGCGTGTCTTCGCACCACCGCTCACGCATGAGCCGATGGGCGGCGCAGGACGGTTTGCAAGCGGATCGGCAATGGCCGGGCAATCGGTTGTTGGCTGAGGGGAAAAATTGGCAACACCGCCTCCCTTGCCGCCCGCCGCGCAAATCAGCGCTGCAGTCAGATAGGAATTATCTTGCGCCTTGATCGAGCCAGCCGTCTTGCTGTTGCTGTACACGGCGCAACTGCGCGCTTCCATCTTGGCATTCTTGTCGAGATTGATGGTGCTGTCCTGATCTTCGCGTAATCCGATCGCACAAACGGGTGATCCGCCCATGACTCGCGCCCGCGCCGTTGCGGTGAACCGCGAGGGCGCAAGACCCAGGGACAGCGCCAGGGATTGTTTCACATTACTTGCGAGATCGACCTTGACCCATTTTTTGTCGGACGGCACATCGCCGGCAAATTCCACCGGCGAGCCGACAGACCCCGATTGCGCATCCACAACAGACTGGGCAACGGCGATTACGGTGTTTTTGGTAGCATTGCCAAGCCGCAATTCACGTGCTGCGGCAATGGCTGCGCTGTCCGCGATTGCCTGAAGTTTTGCCTGTGACGAGGTAACCTGCGCCAGCTCGATTGCGACATAAGCCCCCGCAAAAACCATTGGCGCACCGATGGCAAACAAGAGCCCGACGTTGCCCCTCGCATCAAAGGAAAATTTCCTGATAAATCGAAAAGCTGAATTTGCAATGCAGGCCAATATGCCAAACTCCTGATTTCAAATCAGGCTGGAGCATAAAGCAAAGTTGCTAAGGGCCGGTGTAGGAAACTGGTTAGAAATTTCGTGCGCAGATAAAATAGCAAAGATTAATATGTATTAAGAATTTCAATTTGTTGGTGCATCAGCAAGTGCGAGCGCATATGCAAGGGATCGCGACACTTACTTCAGTACGAATTTGATGTGATAGCTCAATAAACGCCAATTGACCGGCTTGGTTACAAACGATGTCGCACCTGCCCTGTAGGCTGCATCGATGGTGGCAACATCCTCGTGGCTGGTGACCATGATAATGGGCAAGTCGACAAACTGCATGTCGCGCCTGAGGATTTCGATCAGTTCAAGACCGGTCATTCCGGGCATGTCGAAATCCACCAGCATCAGATCGAATTTGCCGGCCCTTAGCGCTTCAAGGGCAGCCTTGCCTGAATCAACGCTGACCACTTCAGCGCTTGGTGTTGAAATAAAAACCGAAGCGAATTCACGCTGAATGGGATCGTCGTCCACGACAAGAATGCGCAGATCCTGGTCCAGAACATATTTGTAGGCCGGCGATTGTTCCAAAACGTGTTTCATTCATGCATTCATCTTGTCACGAACCTCAGCTATGGCACACAAATCGGAACTGCCGGTTAATGCGTTTGGTTAATAAAATTCTAAGGGATTTTGTCTTAGCTGGTCGCTGAAGAAACAGCGGAATTCGATGACGCCCCAAACCTTTTGGACAATTCGTGCCAAGCTTCTGGCGCTGGTCTGCGCGGCAATCGCCTGCGCGCAGATGCTCGTTTGCGCATTGTTGCTTTGGCAGGAAACCGAGCGCTATGCCCAGTCCAAACGCGACACCATGGTGTCGGCGGCACAGGTGCTGGCAGCAGCCACCGCCCGCGCTGTCGAGAGTCGAAATGCCGAAGCAGCGCGCCAATCCTTGCGCGCCATAGGCCGCATTCCAAGTCTGACCTATGCCGGGGTTGAGGATTTATCGGGCCGGTTGATTGCCGACATGGGCGCGACCGAACAACTCGATCGCGACCTGAAGTTCACCGCCGATCAAAGCTCAATTCCCGTCCTGCCGTTGTTGCGCAGCAAATCCGTTGCGCTGACGGTGCCTATCATTCTTGCCGGCAAACAGGTCGGCAACCTGCAACTGATCACGGACACGCGCGACCTGCCTGGCAGGTTGCTGTCCGCCCTGAAGCTCATTGCATTGGGGGCGCTGGGAGCCATGCTGCTGGCCATTGTTCTTGCGCTGCGCATGCAGGCCAGCATAACGCGCCCGCTGCTGCGCCTGACAGAAACCATGGGCGCCATTCGTGCACGGCACGATTATTCCGTGACCCTGGAATCTCCAAGCCGGGACGAGATTGGCGTATTGGTCTCCGGCTTCAACGCCATGATCGGCGATATTCGCGAGCGCGATCATCGCCTGGCGCGTCATCGTGAAAAGCTGGAAGAGGAAGTCGCCGAGCGCACTTCCGATCTCAAAACCGCAAAGGAGGCAGCCGAAGCTGCCAACAGCGCCAAGTCCGACTTTCTGGCGACCATGAGCCACGAAGTCCGCACGCCGATGAACGGAATTCTGGTGATGGCGGAACTGCTGGCTGCTGGCGACTTGCCCCCGCGCTCGCGCCGCTACGCAGAAGTCATCGCCCGTTCCGGTCAAAGCCTTGTCGCCATCATCAATGACATTCTCGATTTCTCCAAGATCGAAGCGGGCAAACTCGAAGTCGAGAGCCTTGCCGTTGGCACAGCCGCAAGCGCGGATACGGTCGTCAACCTGTTCGCCGAACGCGCGCAATCCAAGGGCCTGGATCTGGCTGCCCATGTCGAGATCGATGTGCCCGAGCATGTGTTGGCTGATCCCGTGCGCCTCAACCAGGTGCTGAGCAATCTGGTCAACAACGCCCTGAAGTTCACCGGGAGCGGGCATGTCAAACTGCACATTTCGCGCAACCCACGCGATGCCTCGCGCATCGATTTCTGTGTGTCTGACACCGGCATCGGCATTGCCGAAGACAAGCTCGGCAGCGTCTTTGGTGCTTTCTCACAGGCCGATCAAACCACAACACGGAAATTCGGCGGTACGGGGCTGGGCCTGTCTATCGCACGCAGGCTCGTCGAAGCCATGGGCGGGCAGATCGAGGTTGCCAGCAAACTGGGTCAGGGCTCGCAGTTTTTCTTCAGTCTTCCTGCGGTGCAAGAACCCGCGCAGGAAACATCCGCAAGTCCATGGCCAAAGTTGCTGCGTGCCGCTGATGCAGTTATTCAGGTTAATGGCGCGGCCACGCGCGATGCGCTCGCGCATTATCTCGTTGCAAGCGGCTATCGCGTCCGCATCGAGGACAATCCGGCAATGCTGGAACTGGCCGATGCGGCCCTGATCGTTGCTGAACAGAAAGTTCTGGCATCGCTGACACGCCGCGCCGGGGGCCGAGACACGAAAGTTATCGCCATTGCATCACTCGGCGATCCCGGATTGGACGAAATACTCAAGCGGCGGCTTGCAGATCACTATTTCGAACGTCCGCTTTCGCGCGCTGAAGTTGCTGCAGTGGTTCAATCCATTTGCGATGGCAAATCCCTCACGCCGAAAAAGCAAATGGCCGGCAAGGCCGATACCCTGCCCGACTACGGCAGGATGCGCGTGCTGGTTGCCGACGACAGCCCTGTAAATCGCGAAGTCGCGTCCGAAGCCTTGCGACGTTTCAACGTCGTGCCGGACATGGTGGAGAACGGCCTTGAAGCCTTCGTTGCCGTGGCACGCCAACCCTACGACCTTGTGCTGATGGATGGCAGCATGCCGGAAATGGATGGCTTTGAATCCACACGCCGCATACGCGAGCACGAAACAGCTTCCGGCGTGCAACGCACACCCATCATCGCTCTGACTGCCCATGTCGTGGGCTCTGCGGCCAATGCCTGGGCCGAATGTGGAATGGACGGCGTTCTGCACAAACCCTTCACCATCGCTTCCATGGCGAATTCCCTGCAAAGCGTGTTTGGCGAAAGTTCAGCGGCATCAGGCCCGTCGGATGCTCCGATCCCTCAGCAAGAGGAGAGCGCCGATGATGCAACGCTCGATCCGGCGCTGATCGCGCAATTGCGGGAAATGGCCAGCGCTGGCCGACCTGATTTTGTCGTCCGGGTCACGAGCCTGTATCGCGAACACGCACCCAAAGCCGTTATGGATATCGTTGCAGGCTTCGACGCAGGCGATCAAGAGGCTGTCGGCAAGGCCGCCCACGCGCTCAAGTCCATGAGTTTCAACGCCGGTGCGCGGCGTGTTGCTGCCGCGGCTGCAGAAATGGAACAGACCGCGCGACAGGACAAGCGCATGCCGGACCTTGAAGACGTCAACAGGATTGGCGACCTCGTGGATGAAGCTTGCAGCGAGCTGGAAAAGCTGGCGGCCTGACCGCCAGAGCTTCAGTCCTTGGCGCGCTCGACGTAGGAACCGTCTTCAGTCAGGATCACTACCCTTGTACCCGCCTGGATATGCGGCGGCACCATGGCGCGGGCGCCATTGGACAGCGTGGCTGGCTTGTAGGACGAGGACGCCGTCTGGCCCTTGACGACCGGTTCGGTGTCTACAACTTCGAATGTCACACGGGCCGGCAGCTGAATCGAAACGGGCAACTCGTTGAAGATGCTCATGATCACCTTCATGCCCTCTTGCAGATAGGCGGCCTGGTCGCCGATCATGTCTTCAGAAACCTGAATTTGCTCATAGGTTTCTGTATTCATGAAATGATAGCCTTCGCCATCATTGTACAGAAAGTCGAAGTCACGGTCCTCGACATGGGCGCGCTCAAGTTGTTCGGTAGTCTTGTAGCGCTCCGAGATCTTCACGCCATCGGAAATCCGCCGCATGTCGATCTGTGTCGTAGGCGTACCTTTGCCGGGATGAAAGCTTTCAGCCGAAAGAACTGCATAAAGCTGACCGTCCGTATGCTCGATGATATTGCCACGGCGGATGGAACTGGCGATGACTCTCACGGGATATTTTCCTCGCTTTGATGCCCCTTGGGCTCTAAATCGTGACGCTGCATACACGCTCGCAAGCTCCCAAAGCAAGCGCCCGTACCAAAGTGAAGCCAAATGTCCGAGCCCAAGGGCAATGCCCGGCCCCCTTTCTGGAAGCCAGAGTTCCATGCCGACCGGCGTCCGCTGCTGGTTGGCCGGGCCCAAATTCTCAGCGCCTGGCGCAGCTGGTTTGCCCGGAATGGTTTCATTGAAGTGGAGCCGGCGATGCTGCAGATATCGCCCGGAAACGAAGCTCACATCGGCGCCTTTGCCACGAAGCTGCGTTCCCCCGATGGCAGCAACCACACCCTTTATCTGCATACATCGCCGGAGTTTGCCTGCAAGAAGCTGCTTGCGGCTGGCGAAACCAGGATTTTTTCCCTGGGCAAGGTTTTCCGGAATGGCGAGCGCGGACCCCTCCACCATCCCGAATTCACCATGCTGGAATGGTATCGCGTCGATGCATCGCTGGAAGTCCTCATGGACGATTGCCACCAACTGGCGATGCTGGCGGCCCAAACAATCGCCTCGGGTTTCTTTGCCTGGCGCGACAGGACTTGCGACCATTCTGCCCGGCCGGAACGCCTGACTGTAGCGGATGCATTCCAGCGTCACGCGGGAATCGACCTTGCCGCCACGCTTGATCCGGCCGGCAATGATCGAGATGGCCTGGCCCATGCGGCCCGTCTGGCCGGAATACGTATTACAAGCGACGACACCTGGAGCGACATTTTCAGCAAGGTCCTGTCGGAAAAGATTGAACCGGCCCTAGGCCAGGATCGCATGACCATTCTGGAACGCTACCCCGCCAGTGAAGCAGCGCTGGCGCGTGTTTGCCCGGACGATAACCGCTTCGCCCAGCGCTTTGAGCTTTATGCCTGCGGCGTTGAACTTGCCAATGCGTTCTGCGAACTGACCGATCCGCACGAGCAGCGCAACCGTTTCGAACAGGAAATGGCAGAGCGCCAGCGCATATACGGCGAACGCTATCCCATCGACGAGGATTTTCTCGCCGCGCTGGCCCACATGCCCGACGCAAGCGGCATAGCGCTTGGTGTCGACAGGCTCGTCATGCTGGCAACTGGCGCAACGTCTATTGACCAGATCATCTGGACGCCGGTTGCCGGATGATTGCCATGCGCGCTACAGGTAAGTCATGAGCAAACCGCTTCCATCGGCAGCATCGGGATATTTGCATACGGCTGCCGATCTGGCGGGTGCAGGATTGATCGCACCCGAAGACATCACGCCCATTGCCGAAGTAACGGCCCGTTATTCAGCAGCACTCAGCCCTGAACTTGCAAACCTTATTGATCGTAATGCGGATGTTGATCCAATTGCCCTGCAATTTGTTCCTGATCGGCGTGAGTTACGCACGCTGCCCGAAGAGGCCGCCGACCCCATCGGCGACAAGGCACACTCCCCAGTACCAGGGATCGTGCACCGGTATCCGGATCGCGTATTGTTGATGCCGCTTACGGTATGTCCGGTATATTGCCGTTTCTGTTTTCGCCGCGAAAGCGTCGGGCCTGTTGCAGGCGGCGTGCTGGACAAACAGGCGCTCGATGCAGCCATCGCCTATATCGAAGCAAATCCAGAAATCTGGGAAGTCATTCTGACAGGCGGAGATCCACTCGGCCTGTCAGCTCGCCGGATCGCCGATCTGATGAAACGCCTGTCGGCTATCGAACACGTGAAACTCGTTCGCATCCACAGCCGCGTTCCTGCTGCTGATCCTCGCCGCATCACTTCGGCGATGGTCGGAGCGCTGAAACAATGCCGCAAGACCTTGTTTGTCGGACTGCACGTCAACCATCCGCGTGAAATGTCATCGGACGCACAGATGGCTTGTGCCCGGATAATCGACGCGGGCATACCCATGATCAGCCAGAGCGTGCTGCTAAAGGGCGTCAATGACAACCTCGACGTATTGACCGCGCTGATGCGCTGTTTTCTGGAGAACCGCATCAAGCCCTACTACCTGCATCACCCTGATCTTGCTCCCGGTACGTCACACTTCCGCCTGACAATCGAGGAAGGTCAAAAACTGGTGCGGCAATTGCGCGGACGGGTGTCCGGCCTTGCCCAGCCGCACTATGTGATCGATATTCCCGGCGGGCATGGTAAATCGCCTGCAGCTGATTCCTGGATTCGCACCAACTCCGATGGTTCATTGCGTGTGGATGATTGGCAGGGCCACGCACATGATTATCGCTAATAGACTGCGACAGGACACAACCAACTGCCCAACGAGGCCTTTCCCGTGAAGCACACATTAATGTTCGCAAAATCCCTCGGCAGGACATTATCACAAGCAATGATATGCGTGGCGATGCTGGCAATGCTGCTTGTGTCTGCGACCAACCCGATCATGGCGCAGAGCCCTGCATCCGCGCCCCCGGACGCAGCACAAACGGCAAAGCAACCCCCGGCAGTGCAGCTCAAGCGGGCCGAAACGCGCATTGAAGAGATCAGCAAGGCGCTGAAGAGCGACGACACGACAGACGAGCAATTGCAGGCCATGCGGGCGCGCCTGACACCAGTCCTGCAAGTCATGCAGGAAGCAATCGATACGCTGACCGCCAATGAAGAAGCAGCAAAAAAGCGGTTGGAACAATTGGGACCCGAACCCAAGACAGGCGAACCGCCAGAGTCAAAAGAAATTGCCGAACAGCGCCAGGCCCTGAAGAAGGCCCATGCAGACGCCGACACCCTATTGAAACGCGCGAAAGTCGCGCGCGTTCGCATCGATCAATTAGCCCATGAAATTACCAACAGCCGCAGGGAAATTCTACAATACACATTATTCAAGGATTTTCGAAGCGCCCTCAATCCGGCATTTCTATATGAATCCATCACCCAGGTTCCCCAATCACTGGCACGCGTTGCCAACCTGATCGGCGGCTGGCCGGAATATGCTGCCTATCAATTGAGTGAAGGCTATTGGTTACGTTTTGCCGGCCTTGTTCTCGCGCTCGCGGTTATGGGCTGGATCGCATGGCTTGCGGCCTCGCGTTTTTTCAAGCGCCGTGACGAAATTCACGACGCAAAGCCTTTCGAGAAAGCCCGCAATGGCATTTGGGCCGCACTGCTGATCTTTGCAATACCCACAGCCCTTGCCACCGGCCTGTTCGAAGGCATGAAGTATTTCGAGTTGATCGATTCGATCGTCAGCCCGCTTGCAATTGCCTTGTTCGAAGCGATCCAGCACGTTGCAATTGCGGCGGGGCTTGCAAGCGGCCTGCTCGCACCCGCTCACCCGAACTGGCGCCTGATTAACATCGACACCAAACGCGCCAAACGGCTGTTCTGGCTGATCATCAAGGTTGTCTGCATCGTCGAGATCACCAAGATCCTCGACGTCCTGATTGTCATGACTGCCAGCCCGCTTGCGGTATCGCAATTCGTTCAGGTCATCCGGACATTTGCAGTGGCCATCGTCATCGCAAGCACCCTCTATGGAACGTCCGAAATCGAAGATCAGATGGACGCGGAGCTGGGGCCGGTGGTCGGCTCACAACCTGCCTACTTCGGCGCATGGCGTATCCTGATCTGGCTGTCGATCATTGGCATCATTGCAGGCAATAGCCTGGGCTATCTGAACTTTGCCGACTTCATCGTCACGCAGATCGTCTGGATCACCTTTGTGTTTTCGGCGGCCTATTTTCTGTCGCTCCTGATCGACGCGATTCTCGACTCGGGCAAGTGAACCAAATTCGTTCATCGGGAAAATTTCTGCTGCCACCTTCGGGCTGCATGATACTGCCCTCGGTCAGGGCGCCATCCTGATCGGTGGCGCATTCAACCTGATTGTGTGGGCGGGCGCGGGCATCATCGCGCTTGTGCCACTTGGGTTCGAAACCGATTCAATTTTTGACTCGATGCGCACGGCATTCCTGGGATTTTCTGTCGGTGGCGTGAAAATATCTCTTTCAAGCATATTCATGGCCATCGCATTGCTGGTGGGCGGTTATACTTTGACCCGTGCGTTTCAACGCTGGCTCAATAGCAAATACCTGCCCAGCACCAGCCTTGATCGTGGTTTGCAGAATTCGATTTCCACCAGCGCGGGATATGTCGGCGTTTTTGCCGCGATAGCGTTTGCGCTGAGTTATATGGGACTGAATTTCGAGAAACTTGCATTTGTTGCCGGCGCTCTTTCCCTGGGTATCGGATTTGGCCTGCAGGCAATCGTCAGCAATTTTGTTTCCGGACTCATCCTGTTGTGGGAACGAAGCATCAAGGTTGGCGATTGGGTTGTGGTCGGCGATGAAGAAGGCCACGTGCGCAAGATAAACGTGCGCTCAACGGAAATTGAAACCTTCGACCGGCAGATCGTGATCATTCCAAATTCAAACCTGATCTCTGGCGTGGTCAAGAATTGGGTCCGCAACAATACCACCGGCCGCATCATTGTGACTGTAGGCGTTGGCTATGACAGCGACCCCGAGAAGGTCCGTGAAATCTTGCTGGAAGCGGCCGGAACGCACGAATTGATCATGCCGGAACCTGCGCCCCGCGTCGTTTTCGCAGACTTCGGCGATTCCTCGCTGAATTTCGAATTGCGCTGTTATCTAAGCAATGTCGACAGTTCACTGACCGTGCGCAGCCATTTGCGCTTTGAAATATTCCGCAGGCTGAAGGAAGCCGGCATCGAGATTCCCTTCCCGCAGCGGGACCTGAACATTCGCAATATTGATACGATAGCCAAGGCGTTGCGCGGCGGCAAAGACGATGGTGGTTCGGAAAAAGCTGCACCAGCCGTATAATTTCTCGCGTCCGATTCGCACGTACAATCAACCGCAACGCCAAGGACTGCTGATGTCACCCTTTCTCTGTTCTGCTGCCGCTCTTGCAGGAATAGCAATGGCTGGATGCACCCAGCCGGAGGCACCGCGCCCGGGCGCAGCGGGCAATCTGTATGCCTCGCTCGCAAACCATGGCGCCCGTGTCGATGCAGGTGCAGCCCGTGATCTGATTTCCATTTACCGCCGCAACAACGGCCGCAGCGTTTTGCGGATCGACCCGGCCTTGCAGGCAATCGCTGAAGAGCAGGTTCGTATCATGGCGGCCAATGGCGGCGCCAACAATTCAGTCCGCGCTGGACTGGCAGGCAAGCTTGCTCGCGCAGGGCACAAACAAAACATTGCGATCCAGAATGTATCGTCAGGATACCACACGCTGCCGGAAGCATTTTCCGGCTGGCGCCAGTCGAAGCCGCATAATGCAAACATGCTGAACCCACGCGTCACGCGCATGGGCATTGCGACCGCTTATGTCCCGAATACGAAATATCGTGTTTACTGGGCGCTTGTCCTGACAGATTGAACGGCAGGTGCACATGCACCCGCAGTGACCCAGGTGCTGACAAAGGACTTCAGCCAGCGCGCTATCGCCGGATCATGCACGAACCAATTGCTGAAATGTTCCTGACGGTCCTGCGCGTTGGGCACTGTCAACCGCTCATGCCCGAAAGTCGTCCAGCGCCAGATCATGGCGTAGGTTACCTCGGGGTGAAACTGGATTGCCGTTGCCTTGCCGTATTGAAAAGCCTGCACCGGAAACAGATCCCCGCCTTCGGCCAGCAGCGTCGCGTCGCGCGGCAGATCGAAACCCTCCTTGTGCCATTGATAGACCCAGGCCGGAAAAGGTTCGCTGCAAAGCCCGCGGGCATCGTCTGTGGGCTTGAGTGGATAATAGCCAACTTCCGCGGACTTGTCGGAATGGATATAAACGCGCTCGCCCAGATGCCGCGCCATCATTTGTGCGCCCAGACAGATACCCAGCAGCGGCTTGTCTTCCTTCAACGGTACGCCAACGAAATCAATCTCGGCACGAATATAATCGTCGCCATCATTGGCGCTTTGCGGGCCGCCAAATATCACAGCTGCATCATGATCGGCCATGGTCTTGGGCAATGGATCGCCAAAGCGCGGCCGCCTGATGTCCAGATCATAGCCCAGTTCACGCAGCAACCGGCCCACACGCGCGGGTGTCGAATTCTCCTGATGCAGGATAACCAGAACGCGGCCGGCACTGCTGCCGAATCGTTTTGAATGATTCATGGCAGCAAAATCATGCCGGCACGCTTCGCCGTCAAGAGTCCGGTTTGCTAATTGGCTCTGCGCTTTTGCACGAACTCAACCACGCGCAATCCAATAAAGTGTGGCGTCAGTCCAGACAAGGATGCCATGAGCCAGTTCTGGAAGCCGGGCACGATCTGCTTTTTACCTGCCATCGTCGCGCGGTAACCTGCTTCCGCAACCGGCATGGAATCCATCATCGCCATCGCGCGGAAGCCTTCGCCCGAAAATCCTGCACGCTGGAAGAAATTGCTGCGTGTCGGCCCCGGACACAGGCTCGTTACCGTAACGCCCTTGTCCTTCAGCTCGTGGTCGAGCGCCCGGCCGAACGAAAGCACATAGGCCTTGCTGGCGTAGTAGATCGCTGCGCCGGGGCCTGGGTAGAACGATGCGACCGATGCGACATTGAGTATCCTGCCCCTGGCCGCCACGATCTGCGGCAGAAAAGTACCCGTCATTTCCGTGAGAGCCCGGCAGTTCACATCAATTATGCCGAGCTGGTCCGCCTGATCCTGATCCTTGAAATCGCTCATGAGACCGTATCCGGCATTATTGACCAGAATACCCGTCTGGAAATTCTGCTGCGCCAGGTCGTCCGCCAGCGTCTTCGATGCACCTGCCCGGGATAGATCAGCGGTTACCACCACGACCGGGACGCCATGTTCGCGGCGCAATTCCTCTGCCAGCTCTGCCAGCTTGTCATTGCTACGCGCCACCAGGGCCATGGGATGACCGTTTCGCGCAAACACCCGCGCCAGGTCAGCACCGATCCCTCCCGAAGCACCGGTTACAAGCACGCCAAGCGCGCCCGGAGACCGGGCAAGAGAACGATTTTCACTGTTCATTATTGGTCATCCAGATCTTTGAGAGCGGAATCGGGCATGCTGCTGCGCCGCAAGGTCTCACATTCGTCAGACGAAATCCGCATCATGCTCGCAATGCGCCAGACGATCGAATCTTCAGCATCATTTACCCCGCCATCAGAATAAACGACCTCCCACATCATCGCAACAATCTTTAGCTTGGCATTATTATCCAGCGACCGGTTAAGAATGTTCACAAACCGGTCGACACCCACTTCCTCGCGATCGGCCTCCACTGCCTGACGCACAAGCTGCAGGGCCTCGTCCGGCTCCATGTGGAAGCGTTCAGCCACGAGCGTGCGCGCCCGATCCCGTTCCTTGTCGCTGAGTTCGCCATCGGAATCGGCAACATGGACCAGCAGCGCTGCTGCGGCCATGCGGACACCGTCCACCGCCAGCGAGGGCTTAGGGTCCGCCCGGCCCGTAAGATCGGCCAAAAAATTCTTCAAAGGTTCGAACATGAATCATCCATCTTCCATCCGCCCTTATGCCAGTTTAGAAAAGGGGGCGCAAAGCATCGCTTGCACAAAGACAGGCGAGAACGGGGAGTGAGATGGAAAGCTACGATTACATCGTGATTGGAGCCGGGTCCGCCGGTTGTGTCGTCGCGACCCGTTTGATCGAGGCCGGCAAGAGCGTCCTGCTTCTGGAAGCAGGTCCGAAAGACAACACGCCTCTCGTTCATATCCCCGCCATGTTCTTCCGCCTGATCGGCAGCAAGCGGTTCTGGATGTACCAGAGCGATCCGGAAGAGGGCCTGAAGGACAAGCGTCCGTTTTTCATTCCCCAGGGAAAGACCCTTGGAGGCAGCTCTTCCGTCAACGCCATGATCTACATCCGCGGCCAGAAGGACGATTACGATGATTGGCGTGATATGGGCTGCACAGGCTGGGGCTATGACGATGTCCTGCCATATTTCCGCAAGGCCGAACGCAACGAGCGCCTCAGCGCGCCCTATCACGGTACGGACGGTCATCTCAGCGTGATCGACGTGCGCTATCGCCACCCTCTGGGCTATGCGTTCCTGCGCGCGGCGCAGGAAGTCGGCCTGCCCTACAACGACGATTTCAATGGCGCCAGCCAGGAAGGCGTCGGCTTCTACCAGAACACCATCAACGCGGCCCGGCGCGGATCGACTGCCGCCACCTATCTGAAGTCAGTGGCAGGCAATCCGCGTCTGACGATACGCACCGAAACGCGCATCGATGAAATCCTGATGGAAAATGGCGCGGCAGCAGGCGTTTTGTATGGCGGCAAGGGCGAAGCGGGAACGCAGGCGCGCGCCAGGGAAGAGGTCGTCCTTTGCGCAGGCGCATTGGCCAGTCCGAAAATCCTGATGCTGAACGGCATCGGCCCTGCCGGGCATCTGAATGAAATGGGTATCACAGTGCGGCGCGACCTGCCGGGCGTCGGTGAAAATTTTCACGATCACGTTGCAGCCCAGGTGTCCGTCGAACTCAGCCAGCCGCTCGGCTTCTTCGGTCAGGATCGCGGCCTGAAGGCCATCCGCCACGGACTGGAATATCTACTGTTCAAGCGCGGCATATTAAGTTCCAACCTGCTTGAAACAGGCGGCTTCACCTGCACCGACGGATCGGGACGGCCGGATATTCAGTATCACACTATCCCCGTGCTCAGCGGCGACGTGGGTGTTCTGCCACCGCAAATGCACGGCATGATCGTAAGCCCCTGTGTGCTGCGGCCAAAATCGCGCGGCTATGTCAAATTGCGTTCGACAAATCCGGAGGATCAGGTTTCCTTCAGCCCGCGCGTGCTGACCGATAGCGACGACATGGAAACATTGAAGCGTGGCGTGAAAATCGCCCGCAAGATTTTCCGCGCCGATGCAATGAAGCCACTGGTCAAACGGGAAATCGCTCCGGGCGGGCCCGATGAAATATCCGATGCCGCACTGGAAGAACATATTCGGACCGTTGCAAAGACCGTCTATCATCCCGTTGGAAGCTGCAAGATGGGCACTGACGCGATGGCTGTGGTCGATCCGCAATTGCGTGTGCGCGGTGTACCGCGCCTGCGCGTTGCCGATGCATCGGTCATGCCGGTTGTCTCGAGCGGCAACACGAATGCACCTTCAATCATGATTGGCGAACGCTGCGCGGATTTTCTGCTGCAGGCCAACAAGTAATTAATCAATGCGAGGAGACGACCATGGGTGAATATGCGCTGGGCCAACCTGTTACGCGTTTCGAGGATCCGCGCCTGCTGCGCGGCGGTGGCCGCTATGTCGATGACCTGTCCCTGCCGAACATGGCCTGGGGTGTCGTCCTGCGCTCCCGGCACGCCCATGCGAAAATTCTGAAACTCGACACGTCGCAAGCCAAGGCCGCTCCCGGTGTGCTGGCTGTGCTGACATGGGAAGACTGGGAGGCCTCCGGTTATGCCAGCATGCCGATCCCGAAGGGCCGCAAGAAGCGCGATGGCTCGCCGATGTATTGCCCGCAGCTGCCGGGCATGACCAGGGACCGCGTGCGCTGGATCGGCGATTACGTCGCTTTCGTCGTGGCCGAGACAAAGCATCAGGCGCTCGACGCGCTGGAGCTGATCGACGTCGAATACGAAGTCCTGCCAGCGGTTCTGACGGCAGAAGAAGCGCTGAAACCCGGCGCTATTGCCGTCCACGACGATAATCCGGACAACGTCTGCTACGTCCACCTCGAAGGCGACAAGGCAGCGACAGATGCGGCTTTCGCAAAGGCCGATCATATTGTCACCGAGACCTTCGACATCACCCGCGTGATGGCCGCAACGATGGAGCCGCGCGGCTCCATCGGAGTCTATGACGCAGCCGCTGACCGTTATACCTGCTACACGACGCTGCAGCGTGCGCTGGACTTCCGCGAAAAACTTTCAGAAACGCTGAATGTACCCGAGAGCCGCATCCGCGTTGTCGCTGGCGACATCGGCGGCAGCTTCGGCATGAAGTCCGGCGTGTTCAATGAAGTCGGCCTCGTGCTGCTGGCTGCCAAAGTCACCGGCCGTCCGGTGAAGTGGACGGCGACGCGCAACGAAAGTTTCGTGTCCGACGCCGCCGCACGCGACAATCTCACAACCGCAAGTCTCGCGCTGGACAAGCAGGGCAAGTTTCTCGGCATGCGCATCAAGACGCTGGGCAACCTCGGCGCCTATATCCAGCCCGGCTCGGAGAGCGGCCTTGTCAGCAATCTCGGCACACTCGCCGGCGTCTATACTTTCCCGGCCATTCACATCGATGTGACAGGCGTGTACACCCACACCCACTGGATTCGACCCTATCGCGGCAACGGCCGTCCGGAAGCGGCCTATGTATTGGAGCGCATCGTCGATTGCGCCGCGCGCGAACTCGGCTTCGATCCCGTCGAATTGCGCCGCAAGAATATCATCCCGGCTTCTGCCCTGCCCTACAAGTCCGCCCTGTCCTTCACCTACGACAGCGGCGACTTTGAAGAATGCATGGACATGTGCCTTGAGATGGCCGACTGGAACGGCTTCGAAAAGCGCCGGGCAGAAGCGCGCAAACGCGGCAAACTGCGCGGCATCGGCATTTCCAATTCCATCGAGAAGGCGGCCTCGCCCGGCATCGAAGGTGCAGAAATCCGCTTCGACCGCACCGGCAGCATGACCATCGTCTCTGGTTCTGTGACACAGGGCCAGGGCCACGAGACAGTCTTCAAGCAGCTCGTCTGCGACCGGCTCGGCCTCGAAGCCCGAGCGATGTCCACTACGACCAGGGCGATACGGATATTGTCTTCTATGGCGAAGGCACCGGCGGCTCGCGCACGTCGGCCATCGGCGGCGGCGCCATGTTGATGGCAGCCGACAAGATTCTCGTCAAGGCGAAGAAGATCGCAGCCCATGCGCTGCAGGCGCCGGAAGAGGATGTGCAGTTCTCCGAAGGCGTATTCTCCGCGAAGGAAGGCGGCGGCACAATTACCATGCAGGATGTCGTGCTGATGGCTTCGAAACCGAACCAGTTGCCCGAGGACATGGAACCCGGCCTCAACGCCTCGGCCGTGTTCAACAACAAGAAGGCGAATTACCCCAGCGGCACGCATATCGTCGAACTGGAGATCGACGAAGACACCGGCCAGGTCGAGATGATCCAGTACAAGGTGGTCGATGACGTCGGCAACGTGATGAATCCGCTGCTGCTGAAAGGCCAGATCATGGGCGGGCTGGCGCAGGGCGTCGGCCAGATGCTGATGGAGCATTTGCGCTATGATGAAAGCACGGGCGAATTGCTGACCGGCTCTTTCATGGACTACGCCATGCCGCATGCGCGGGATTTTTCCTATGTCGAGATCAAGTCGAACGGACGGGCCACGCCATCCAATCCACTCGGAGTCAAGGGCGCTGGCGAAGCCGGCTGCGTCGGCGCCCTGCCGGCTATGGCAAATGCGCTGGTCGATGCACTCTCACCATTTGCAATCCGCGATGTGCCCATGCCTGCAACGCCGGAAAGGCTCTGGGACATCATTCAGGCGGCAAAAGCCCAAAAGCAGGCTGCGGAATAAAAATGAACAGACGATCTGTACAGCAACCGGAGGCAAACATGACAAATCCGAATTGTATTCAACGCGGACGATTTCTTGCGATTGCTCTGACGGCGGCCCTCGCCAGCACCGGTGTTCAGGCACAGGACGCGGCCAGCTTCTACAGGGGCAAGACGATTCAGATCATCGTTTCAACCGGACCCGGCACAGGCCACGACAATGGCGTGCGTCTTGTCGCCCGTCACATGCCCAAACACATGCCAGGCGTTGGCGCAATCATCACCAAGAACATGCCAGGCGGCGGTCATGTACTGGCAGCCAATTATGTCCACAACAGTGCACCAAAAGACGGGCTCACAATGGCAGCCATTCTGCCAGCCTTCATTCTGCACCAGATGATCGATGGACGCGGCGTACACTATGACGTGCGCAACTTCATCTGGATTGGATCTAGCCTTTCCGACAATATGAACTTGTATGTCTGGCATACCGCCGGGATCAGATCGATTGAGGATGTGTACAAGAAAGAAGTCATCATGGGAGCCACGGGCGTAGGCTCCTATACGGCAACATTTCCTACAGTGATGAACAACGTATTGGGAACGAAGTTCAAGATCGTTCCCGGATATCGCACGACGGGACAGATCCACCTCGCCATGGAAAAAGGTGAAGTGCAGGGCCGTGCCGGTAATTTCTTTTCCTCATTGAAGTCCGATAACGCGGACTGGATTCGCGACAAGAAGATCGATCTCATCATGCAGATCGGCGTAAAGCGCGATCCGGAATTTGCCAATGTTCCGCTGATGTCGGATCTGGGTAAGACCCCGCAGCAAAAACGGGTGCTGGAACTTTTCTCTGCCGAGATCGCGATGGGGCGGGCTTTCTCGACAACGCCCAAAACACCACAGGACAGGGTCGAATACCTGCGCAGGGCATTCGTGGCTACAATGAAGGACAAGGATTATATTGCCGAGTCCAAAAAACTGGACCTGCCGGTGCGACCCCTGAGCCATACGCAGCTTGAAGAAATTCTCGGCGGCATCATTTCAACGCCGCCGGAACTGGTGGCGCAAGCACGCAAGGCAAAGTTCGGTGAAAAGGGACCGGGCGGGAAGAAATAGACCCTGTCAGCTACCGGCCTTTTCCGGCCTGACAGGGCAACGCTTTTATTGCTCGCCGGGCTGCGGCAGCATCATTGGCATGCCGCGCCCAAGCGTCTTGCATTCCTCGTAAACCCAATGCGCAATGGCAAGATCGGCGGCAGCCGTGCCGTTATTGTTGGCATGCAGGGTGATCTGCTCGTCTGACGTGCGGCCTGGATGCTTGCCCGATGCAATATCGCCCAGTTCCACCACCTTGTCCCAACCGATAATGCCTGTCTGTATCGGATCCCATACGCCCGCTTGACGTTCCGACTTTATCGATTCCAGCCAATTGGTGACAATAAAGTCCGCGCGAACAACGGTCGTATCGTCATTCTCGCGCCGGCCTGATTTCAGCCAGCCGCCTTCCACGAGGGCGGCATTGGAGCCGACGACTGTGACCACATGTTGCCCCGGCTCCAGCCAATTGCCATCGAACACAGGCACATTGGAATTGGTCGCACAAATAACAACGTCTGAATCGCGTACAACCGTTTCCGGACTCTCCACGGGGATGAATTCCGCATCGACCAGACTGCGCATCTGCGCACAGAATGCCTCGCGATTATCCTGACTGCGGCTATAGATTTTGTAAGTCTCTATCTTCCGCTCGTTTTGCAGCGCGAGTATCTTGTGGAGCGCCTGACCGCTGGATCCATAGACGCCGGCAATTTTCGAATCCTGTCGCGCCAGATGACGAAATCCAGCGCCACTCGTCGCGGCGGTACGCAAAGCCATGAGGCTCGAATAACCGACGCGTTTTTCGGTGATCTCGCCGATCATGATGCATTTCAGCCGCGCGGTCTCCGAATCCCACATCAGGTAAACCGGGTGTTCGCGATGCGGATAGGTCTGGTCGGAAGCATCATGATCGTGGACAACCTGCTCACCCCGCGTCATGGACCCAATGACACCCAGCCCGTCTATGCCGCCGGGAAAATTGGAAATGCGCACATTCTTGCGCGAATGCACCCGCCTGCGTGGCGCATTGATAATGGGAAACTCGGAGGCTTCCCGATAACCCTGCTCGACCAGATCGATGGCCGTGCCGATATCAATGACATCGGTAATGTCCTGCGGTCCCAACATAAGCACACTGAAATTGCTGCCGGTCATGGCGTCCCCCGTTTGCCCTTTATTGCCAGATATAAACTGCCGCGAAAAGACCCGGCGGCAATTGCGGTGCAGGCGCACTTGCGGCATGGTGCCAACAAACAAGAACTGTCCGGGAGGCTTCGGCCATGGAAAAACTCAAACTAAGCTTCGTCTGCTCACCCTACGACCGGATGGAGCCTTTGCGCCGCAAGCATGTCCAACCGGAGGGAATTGACCTCGACATGGTGGACAATCTGGGCCCGCGCGAGATTTTCGACAGGCTCATGCGCTCGAACGATTTCGAACTGGGCGAAATGTCATCTTCCGAGCACATCGCCAATATCTGCGCCGGGACAAATCCCTTTGTCGCGATACCTGTTTTTCCAAGCAAGGTATTTCGCCACGGCTTTGTCGTTTACAACACGAAGTCCGGCATTACCCAACCGAAGGATCTCGCAGGCAAGCGCATAGGCGTGCCGCTTCACACGATGACAGCAGCTGTCTGGTGCCGCGGTATTCTGGAAGACGATTATGGTGTCGACCTGTCCGGCGTGACGTGGGTTCAGGGCTCGGTCAATGATCCGGGCGCGCACGGAAATCCG
The DNA here is from genome assembly GCA_963700795.1 of uncultured Alphaproteobacteria bacterium. Lineage (GTDB taxonomy): Bacteria > Pseudomonadota > Alphaproteobacteria > Rhizobiales > Beijerinckiaceae > Terripilifer. The sequence continues at coordinate 219,143 of CAVOYX010000005.1, forward strand.
GCGCCACCACCCTTGCTGAAGCCGGTCAACATCATTCAGAACACCTCCGGGCGCTCGCTGAACGATCTTCTGGTTGCCGGAGAGCTTGATGCCATCCTTGGCGCAATTCTCCCGGAATCCCTTGGCAAGAATCCAGACATCGTGCGCATGTGGCCCGACTATGGCGCGGTGGAAAAGGACTTCTACAAACGCACGAAAATACATCCGATCATGCATCTGGTTGCCATTCGCAAGGAAGTCTACAACGCCAATCCCTGGATCGCCAAAGCCCTGTTCCAGGCCTTCGAGAAATCGAAGGCTATTGCCTGGCAGCAAGCGCGATGGGACGGAGCGCAAAAGTACATGTTGCCCTTCCTGTATCCATCCATCGACGAGATCGATGAAATATTCCCTGGCGGAGATCCCTGGCCGTATGGCATCGAATCCAACCGCAACACCCTTGAAGCATTGGTGCGCTACCTGCACCGCCATCACATTATTGACCGCGAGCCATCGCTCGACGAGATTTTCGTAAACGTGGATTGAGGCTCATCCCATGAATGCAATCGAACGCACCATTCGCGATGTCGTGATCGCCAACCGGATTCTCGCACTCAACAATGTTCTGGATGCATATGGCCATGTCGCCATCCGTCATCCCGAACGCCCGGACCGGTATTTTCTCGCACGCTCGGTCAGCCCCGCGATAGTCGACATCCCCGATGTTATCGAATTCAATCTGGATGGCACGCCGGTGGACAAGGAAGAGCGCCGGCCGCTCTATCTTGAACGATTCATCCACGGTGGTGTTTTTGAAAAACGTCCCGACGTGAAGGCGAGCCTGCATTCCCATGCCGACGAACTTCTGCCGTTCTCGATTTCGAAAACCACGCGGCTGCGGCCCGTCATTCACGCCGTAGGCGATATCGGTGAAAACATTCCGGTGTGGGACATAGCCGACAAGTTCGGCGACGACACGACTTTGCTCGTCACCAACATGGATCACGGGCGCGATCTGGCGGGCTGCCTGGACTGCAACCGGATGGCGCTGATGCGCGGACACGGATTTGTATGTGTCGGCCGGACGATCAATGATCTTGTGCGGCTTGCCGTGTATATTCCGCGCAATGCACGCACCCAGTTTGCAGCCATGCAAATGGGTGAATACAAGGCATTGTCACGCGGCGAGATCGAAGCCCGCCTTGCACTCGATCCCGAAGCCCCGGCCATGAAACGCGGTTGGGAATATTGGGCAACCGAAGCTGGCTGCGCGCATCTTCTCTAGCTGGCGTAGCTAGCGTTTCGTCCAGGTTTGCGAGCGGCAGAACAGGCCACCGAGCACACATCCGCTCATGGCCATGGAACGGCCATTTACATTTGCCTTGCCCGAATAGGTCTTGTTGTTGGCCGGATCTGTAATGGATCCGGAATAGGCGTTGCCGGCACCGCTCATGCGGCCGATACGCCTGCCCTTGTGCTTGCCGCTAACCAGCGTGATGCAATAGGCCGAACCGCATTTCGCAATCCGCGCAGTCTCTCCCGATTGCGTGCGCCAACTACCCGCAATTGCTTGCGCCTGGGCAGAGGTCACAGAACCGGTTAAGGCTCCCGCTGCAATACTGATGTAAATAGCCGCTGCAATAACCTTCATTTACCTATCTCCCCGCTACGGAATGACCCGATTGCCGCCGCCAGACCTGGGTGCGGCAAAAAATGTGTCCGACCACGCAACCGCTGATGCGAGCTGTATTGCCCTGCAATTTGGCATATCCATTGAACGTCCAGTTCCAGCCCGGATGTATGACAGAACCGCTGTAATTACCGCCGGACCCTTTCATCTTGCCAATCATCCGGCCGGCAAATTCCTTGTTGCGCAATGTGATGCAGAGCCAGGAACCGCACTTGTTCACACTGGCGATCAGGCCGGTTTTCGATCTCCAGTAACCCAACATCGGATCGGCATGGGCTGGCAGCATAAACATACCAACCCAGAAAATTGTTGCGAAGACACTCCAGCGCATCATTTCTCCATAGGTCAGAGCCGGCTCATCACGCCGGCTAGAACGGCTCATCACCGCAAACGGCGGTTCGTTCCATGCGCCGGCGCTCAGGATAATAATCGTTTGCCGCATAATGCTGCGTCGACATGTTATCCCAGAAGACGATATCGCCTTCTTGCCATGCATGGCGGAACTGATATTCCGGCGTATGCACTGGCTTGTAAAGCACTTGCAGGATCGCATCGCTTTCGTCTTGCCCGAGCCCGTCAATATGCAATGTGAACTGCGGGTTCACATAGACACACTTCTTGCCGCTGATCGGGTGGGTGCGGACCACCGGATGCAATGGATTCGGGTACAGGTCTTCCATTTGCCGCAGACGTTTCTGGTCGTCGTCGGACCGCGTGAACAGGGCGCGGAAGTTCTTGAAATCGTGCCGCGCCTTGAGCGGATCGATGAAGGTGCGGAAACTGTCGCTCAGACCGTTGTAGATGGCCTGCATGTCGCACCACAGCGTATCGCCGCCAAGCCGCGGCATGATCTGGCAACGCAATATCGTGTATTTGGTGGGCTTGACGCGGAATGTCGTGTCCGAATGCCAAACATCCGTCGACAGCACAGGATTGTCCTTGTGATTGTCGAGAACCATGATTTCCGGAAATTCACCTTCCGGCCGGAAGGGATGTACTTCCAGTTCGCCAAACCAGCGGCTGATATCCACGTGCTGTTTCGTCGACAGGTGCTGGTTGCGCACGACGACAACCTTGTGTTCGGTCAGCGCAGCGAGAAAGGCCTCGAACAATGGCTTGTCGAATCCGTTCTTCAGGTCGAGATCTTTTATTTCAGCTCCGAGATACCGCCCCAGCGGCTCTACTTTGAAAGGTGCATCTATCTTCGCCGGCGTATAGCCCTGTGCTTTGACATTGACGTTCATGGCCCTCTCCCGTGCGGTAGCGCGCTATTCGGCCACCACCAGCTCTTCCTGAAAATGCGGCATGACTTCGGATGCAAAAATGCGCAATGTGTCCGCGCTGGCGGGTATGGCAAAAATCACGTAGCCAAAGCCCATTTTTTTCAACGCCTGCACCTGCGCCACGATTTGCTCGGGCTTGCCGATCAACGCACCGGATTCGTCGGTGAACAACGGGTCCGTATAGGTCTGCGGCTGGCGTTGGCTGGCGCCTTCCTGCCCCGGAAGGTGACCGAAGCGCGCCACGAACTGTTCGTTGCGAACGCGGCGGGCATCCAGCGCCTTTGTAAGCTCTTCGTCTGTGCGCACGATGGTCAGCCCGCGCGCCACGGTCACTTGCATCGGATCGAATGGACGGCCGATGGCCGCACACGTCTCTTTCCAGATATCAAGCCGCTCCTTGGTGCGGCCGATACCAGCGAACTGGTCGAACATAACATTATGGCCGGACTTGGCGACGGCCGCGATGGATGAATCCGACCCGGCAGCGATCCACAAGGGCGGGTGCGGCTTCTGCACAGTCGGTGGCTCCACCAGAATATCGTCGAACTGCCAGTACTTGCCACGGTGAGAAAACCGCTCGTCACTGGTGAAACTTTTCAGGATGATGTCGAGCGATTCATCATAGCGTGCCTGCGCTTCTTCTTTCGGAATGCAGAAGCCGTGAAATTCCAGATCGCGATATCCTTTGCCCACGCCGAAATCGAGCCGCCCGCCGGACAGCAAATCAACCGTTGCAGCCTGCTCCGCCACTAGGACAGGATTGTGCCAGGGCAGAACGGTAACTCCTGTCCCCAGGCGAATGCGTTTGGTCTTTGCAGCCAGATAACACAAAGTCGAAAGGGTTGCGGAAACCTGTCCGATACCGGTGAAATGATGCTCCACCATGAACACGGAGTGGAAACCCAGTTCGTCGGCCTCGCAGATCATGTCCAGAACGCGCGTATAGTCCGAACTGTCCGCGCTCTCCCCGCCCCGCTTGGCAACCGCACCACCGAAAAGGCCGAATTTCATCAGGTGTCCTCCCATGCGCCCTTGACCGCGCAGACCGGCGGCCAGAATAGCGGAATTTAGCTCTGTTGTCTTGCTGTCAGAAGGCGTTCCCGGCCCGCATTTGCCAGTGCGGCAAACTGCGTTAACCTCTGGCTTACGCGATGCGATCGAAATGAGTGAGCACCATGTCTGAACCTATCTGGGACAAGTTTTTAACCGAGCGCGATAAGGCCGTTTTCGCTGCAGCCGGGTATGGCGCACGCCAGGGCTTTGGCAAAAAGCCCGCGCTGGTTGTCATCGACGTCAATTATGCGTTCTGCGGCGACAAGCGTGAGCCGATCCTGGAATCGATCAAGCGCTGGCGCAATTCCTGCGGCGAGGAGGCCTGGGACGCCGTGGCCGAAATACGCAAGCTCATCGACAAGGCCCATGAAAAGGGCCTCCCGGTCATCTACACGACCGGGATTCGCCGACCTGACAATTGGGACTCCGGCTCCTGGGCATGGAAAAACAGCCGCAACGCCGAAGACGTGAAAGCCTCGCCCTCCAATATCGATCCCAATGACATTGTCGCCGAAATTGCCCCAGGATTACAGGATATTGTCATTCGCAAACGCAAACCTTCGGCCTTCGCAGGCACGGACATGACCAGTTTCCTTAATCTGCTGGGCGCCGACAGCCTTGTTCTGACCGGCACCACCACATCGGGCTGCGTACGCGCGACGGTGCTAGATGCCTTCAGTCTGAACTATCGCGTATGCGTGGCCGAGGAAGGATGTTTTGACCGTTCCGAAGTCAGTCATGCAATCAATCTTTGCGATATCAACGCCAAATATGCCGACGTCATCAAGACACGCAACGTGCTGGATTTTTTCGACACCCTGCCGGACGGATTGTTCAACCTGCCAAAAGGCAAAGCGCCAGGCCAGAACTCCCGCCAGTTATTGAGGATATTCCGACGTCAATCTTCGCTAGCGCGGACGATGGCTGCGGCATCGATGCCATGATGAGCGAACAGATCGGCGATATCGGCTGACTGCCCGAAAGATGTCACGCCCAGCGGGCGCACCGGATTGCCCTGCACAGCACCCAGCCAGGACAATGCGGCCGGATGCCCGTCGATCACCGACACAATGCGTGCGTCCCGCCCGGCTTGCGCCAGAATTTTGCCGATGTGTGAGCAATCGCGATTTTCCAGCCAGTCCTGATGCAGCCGGTCCGGTGAAGTTATCGCAAGCACGCCTGCTGCGATGCCGCGCGCAGCAAGTGCTTGATGTGCCGCCAGTGCTTCGGGCGCAACAACCCCCGCATAGGCTATCACAACCGGGCCCGCACTTTCGCGCCAGTAGGCCCCTGCGATGATGTCGTTCTGCAACGTTGCATCCAGCGCCCGTTGCGGTTGCGCTATCGCTCGCGTTGACAAGCGCAGGTAGACCGAACCGCCGTTGGCGCGTTGCATGTGGCCCAGCCCCCATTCCATCATGCACGCCAGCTCGTCGGCATAGGCCGGTTCGAATGCAGCAAGTTTGGGAATCGACATGCCAATCAGCGGCGTGTTGATCGATTGATGCGCGCCGCCCTCCGGCGCCAGTGCAATGCCTGATGGCGTGCCGGCAATCATGAAGCGTGCATCCTGATAGCAGCCGTAAATCAGCGCATCGAGCCCGCGATTGACGAATGGATCATACACCGTCCCGATCGGGAACAGGCGCTCACCGAACAGGCTTTCACTCAGACCAAGCGCAGTCAGCATCAAAAACAGATTGTTCTCTGCAATACCCAGCTCCATGTGCTGGCCATGTGGCGACAGGAGCCACTTCAGCGGCGAGGCTACCTTTTCATCCTGAAATGTATCGGCACGTTGTGTGCGATGGAAAACTCCGCGTTTGTTGATCCATGGGGCGAGGTTTGTCGACACTGCAACATCGGGAGATGTGGTGACGATACGAGAAACAAGTTCGCTGTCTTCCGATGCAATGGCGTTGAGAATGTTGCCAAAGGCCGCTTGCGTTGCAGTCGAGGCGCCTTTGGGCGCAGTCAGCGGCGTTTTGAGAACGAGAGGCCGCTTGCGATTGATCAGCGGTTTCATGCGCCATGGCACATCTTCAAGAAATTGCTCGACCAGCGTTGCATTGTCCCCAAGACCTGAGAACAACTGCCATTCAGCACCTTCTGCGATCTCGTTGTGTTCACGGAAATCTGCCATTTGCGCTGGCGTCAACAACCCCGCGTGATTGTCGCGGTGACCGGCCAGCGGAAGGCCCCAGCCCTTGATCGTATAGGCAATAAAACAATGCGGCGTTGCATCGCCTTCGGCTGCATCGAATGCGTCCATCAATGTTTCGATGTCATGACCGCCCAGATTTGTCATCAGCCTGTGCAGGCTCTCATCATCGTGGCTGTCGAGAAATTCAACCAGGCCTTCCGTTCCTGCCAGATCGGATTTGAGATGCTCCCGCCACGCCGCGCCCGCCTTGTAGGTCAGTGCGGAATACATCTGGTTCGGACAATCATCGATCCACTTCTGCAGCGCGCCGCCCGCCGGTCCCAGGAACGCCTGCTGCAAAAGCTTGCCATATTTCAGGTTCACGACACGCCAGCCAACTGTATCGAAAAAGCTGGTGATTTTCTGAAACAGATGGTCGTTGACTGTTCCATCAAGACTGTGACGGTTGTAGTCGATCACCCACCACAGGTTCTGAACATCGTGCTTCCAGCCCTCAAGAAGCGCCTCGAACACATTGCCTTCGTCCAGTTCCGCATCGCCCATGATAGCAACAAGCTTGCCGGTTTTTTCTTGCGGCAGCAGCGCATGTGCATTGAGATAGTCCCGCACAAGACTCCCAAAAAGGGTGACCGCAACACCAAGCCCAACAGACCCGGTTGAAAAATCGACGCCGTCGGTATCCTTCGTGCGCGAAGGATAGGCCTGAGCACCGCCCATTGCCCTGAATTGCTGGAGCTTCTCCAGGCTTTGGCGGCCCAGCATGTATTGAATGGCGTGAAACACCGGCGCAGCATGCGGCTTGACCGCGATCCTGTCTTCAGGTTTCAGGCTGCGCATGAAAAGCGCCGTCATCAGGCTGACCGCCGATGCGCAGGACGCCTGATGCCCGCCAACCTTCAGCCCGTCACGGCTGGATCGTAAATGATTGGCATTGTGAATCGTCCAGCTTGAGAGCCACAGAAGCTTGCGCTCAATCTCCCGCAATATGTCGGCAGCTTCGCCATTACCGCGATGGATCGCTGGACGTTCATAATTCATGTCGGCCTCTTCCTGAAATCGTGGCAAAACTAGCATGATTCCGGAAGGCGAATCCTTGCGAAAAGCGCCCGGAAATGACAATGTTTTGGTGAAAAATTCCGATTAATGGCAATAATTTAGGGAATTATATCAAAAATGGAAATAGATGCGATTGATCGTGAAATCCTCAAAATCCTGCAAAAAGACGGGCGGATCGCCAATGTCGATCTGGCCGAAAAAGCAGGTCTTTCCGCTTCGCCCTGCGCCAGGCGTGTCAAGCAGCTTGAAGATGCCGGCATCATTGCCCGCTACGCCGCGCTGATCGACCAGAAGTCGGTGGGCTTGCCCGTCAACGTCTTCGTCAATGTTACCCTGGAACGTCAGGTAGAAGGTGCGCTGCAGAAGTTCGAAGCCGCGATCCTGCAGCGTCCCGAAGTGATGGAATGTTATCTGATGACCGGAGAAGCAGATTATTTCCTGCGCGTGGTCGTCGCCGATCTCGACGCCTACGAGCGTTTCCTCATCGAACACCTCACGCGTGTGCCCGGCATCGCCAATATCAAGTCGAGCTTTGCCCTGAAGCAGATTGCCTATCGTACCGAATTACCGATCGGCTGATCGCTACTCGATGGCGCCAGCCCGCTCCATCGCATTAATCATCGCAGTCTGCTTGAGCAGTTCGCGTGTGCGCTTCGGATCGGCAGCAATGGCGCGCAGATCATCGTAATGCTTCTGCCGCAATACCGGATCGCGCTCTTCCAGGGTCTTCTTGTTTCGGGCCGTTTGAGCGTTCACATATTCGACGGCAATTTCCCGGCGTTGGCGGGTGTAGCGATCAAGCACATTTTCGTCTTCACCCGCATTGATGATGGCCACCAGCTTGTCCGCCAGATTATAGGCATCCTGCACGCCGCCATTCATGCCCATGCCGCCGACAGGATTGTTCAGATGGGCCGCATCGCCAGCAATCAGAATTCGGCCTTTGTTGTAAGTATCTGCAACCCGCTGGTGCACGTCATAGCGTGTGCGATGAACCAGCTTGGGATCGCCCTCAAGCTTTGCGAAAAACTTCACGCGCGGAAACAGATATTCATCCGAGATCACATAGTCGCGATCTGCCCCCGGTTTTGTCGGAATAAGAAAGCGCCACATGTTGGGAGCATGAATAACAGCGCACCATTCGTCCGGATCATAGATGTAGGCTACATGCCCCATGTCTGGAACCGTCGCATTCACGTCTCCGTCCAGACTTGCCGTGACAAACAATTCCGGAAACGTAAAACCGGGAAAATCAATACCAGCCGATTGCCGCACGGCGCTGCGCGACCCGTCGCAGCCGATCACGTAGGCGCCGGTCATCGTCCGTTCTTCACCATTCTCTTCATAGGTAACCGCTGCCACCGAGCCATTCTGGCTGGCAGATGTAACCTTCGCGCCAAATTTCACCTGTGCATGGGGATATTTTGCCAGCATGTCGACAATAATGCCTGTCAGTTTGAACTGCTCGCATTGTATCCGATAGGGATGGGCCGTGCAGTCCGCGATGCCAGCCAGATCAAACTCGGCAATCAATCCTTCATAGCGATCCCGCAGTTGAAATTTCGGCGTGATGAGCCCTATTTCTTTCAACTTGTCCGTAATGCCAAAGCGATCAAGCAGATCGAGCGTCGGCGGATGGAAAGTGGACGCGCGCATATCCTGCGGCAGGCTGGGCGCGCCTTCCAGCAATGTTACGGGTATTCCCGCATCAGCCAGAATCAATGCAGCACAACACCCGACCGGGCCTGCACCGGAAATAATCACTCTCTTGCTATCGTTCATTTATGCTTCCGGTTCTTGTGTGGCAAAAGCAAAACGTCAGAAACGTTCAAGCAGCCATCCGCGATTCTGGAACTTGTCCTCGATACCCTGGGCGCGCAAGGCGTGCCAGATGGTTGCCACGTTGATGGGAATAACGGGCTTTTGCAACTGGTATTCCAGGGTCGGGAAAATATCCATTGTCGAAAGGTTTGTGCCTGCCTGAACGATGGCGTCAACGTCTGCGCCATCCAGTTGCCGCACGATCGTATCGATGACTTCCTGTTGCGGCGTGTGTGCAATGGAAGTCGCGGTATCGCATTTCAAACCGATCACCTTCGTAACTTCATATCCGGATTCTTCCAGAAACTTGCGTACCTGCACGTCGCCTACAGGTTGATAGGGCGTCAGCGCCGCAACACGCTTGACCTTGAAACTGTCGAGTGCAGCACGCAGCGCAGCAGCGCCGCTGGTCAGGCCCATCTCGGGACCGATCTGTTCGCGCAGGCGATCTTCAAATTCCTTGTTGCCTTCGAGCCCGCCCCAAAAGGTCTCGGCCGACATGCCCATCATGATATAGGACGGCTCGCACGTCATGACATTGCGCATGGCATCGGGAATGGTCTTGCGGATCTCGTCGATGAAAGCCAGAAACATGTTGTCGCTGGACAGGTCCGGCTGCGCCACCCAGAAGCGGCTGAAATGCCACGTGACACCCGGCGGTATCAAACGCTGGCAATCGTATTCAACGCCGATATTTGTGGAGGGAATAATGACGCCGATGCGGGCCCGGTTGCCTATCCATGGCGCCTGCGCTTTGGTGAGTTTGACGACGGGCTGGTTCATCACGCACTCCTGATCTCGATGGCCGGTGGATTTTTGGCGTCCCGGCGCTTTTTGATTTCCTCTGCCTGTTATAGTAAGCCAGCGATATCCATACGACAACAGGATGCGGGGGAAAGGGCACAATGACGCAGGACGATCGCGTTTTGATCGCAGGCGGCGGACCTATCGGCTATACGGTTGCGATAAACCTTGCCCAGCGCGGTATCCCTTTCGTTCTGCTTGAGGGCGGCAACAAGATATTCGACGACCCGCGAGCCGGAACCATCCACCCCCCCACTCTGGAATTGTTCGATTCGATCGGAGCGACAAAAACTTTCCTCGAGCAGGGCTATATCGTCCGCAATTACCAGTACCGAGATCGCAAGTCGGGGGTCGTCGCCGATTTCGATCTTTCCATACTGGCGGGCGAAACGGCTTTTCCACACCGCCTGATGCTGGAGCAGCACAGGGTCTGCTATATTTTGCAGGATATGTTGACCGCATATGGCGATCACGAAATCCTCATGGAGCATCGCGTTGCAAGCGTGAAACAGGACACAAAAGGTGTCACCGCGCTTGTGGATACGCCCGAGGGTCAAAAGGAATTTCGCGGCCGCTACATGATTGGCTGCGACGGAGGACGCTCCCAGGTTCGCAAGTCCATGAACGTCGATTTCGAGGGCTTCACCTACAACGAACGCTTCCTGGTACTTTCAACACGCTATGATTTTGCGCAACATGGCTACGCATTGACCAATTACATTGCCGACCCTGAAGAATGGTGCGCCTTGTTCAAGGTACCCGGTTTTGACGGCAATGGCATGTGGCGCGTAGTATTCCCCAGCGACGTCAACCTGCCGGTTGAAGCCGTATTCGACGAAGCGACCGTGCAGCGGCGCATCCAGAATTTTCACAAGAAGGACGGCGATTACGAAGTCTATCATCGCAACATCTACGACGTGCATCAACGCGTGGCCTCGCGTTATCGCGATGGCCGCCTGATCATCGCCGGAGATGCGGCCCATATCAACAATCCGTTCGGCGGCATGGGCATGAACTTCGGCTTCCACGATGCGTTCAATCTGGTCGACAAGCTCGCGAAAGTCTGGTTCGAGGGTGCAAGTGAAGACCTGTTCGATCTGTACGATCGCCAGCGCCGTACCGTTGCGCAGGAATTTCTGCAACGCCAGACTATCGAGAACAAGAAAAACATTGAACAGAAAGATCCCGCCGCTCGCGAAGCCTTCCATGCCGAATTGCGCGCCATCAATGCCGACAAGGACAAGCTCTTGCCCTATCTCATGCGCGTCGCCATGATCGAGGGCTATCGCCGCTCACTCGCCATTACCTGAAACGCATGAACACCTTCATCCGGAGATACCCATGAAACTCGCCATTCCCGATCTGATTTCGAATTCCTATTTCCCGGCAGTCGCTGCCATAGAACTTGGCTTCTTCAAGGAAGAAGGCATCAACATGGAATTCGAGCTCATCTTCCCCGTCGACAGGACGCTGGAAGTGTTGCGCGATGGCGGCATTGATTTCGTCGGCGGCTCTGCCCATTCGGTCCCGCATGCCTTTCCCGAATGGAAAGGCGGCAAGCTGATCGGATCACTGGCGCAGAACATGTATTGGTTCCTCATCCTGCGTTCAGACCTGAAAGCCAAGAAGGGCGACATCAACGCCATCAAGGGCCTGAACATTGGCGCGGCTCCTCTGGTCAATCTCGGCCTCAAACGCCTGCTCGCCGAATCCGGCATCGATGAAGAGCGCGATGGCGTAAAGATCGGCCCGGTGCCCGGAGCATTCCTCGGCGAGAACAAGAATTTCGGCGTTGCTGCAGCCAAGGCGCTGGAAGCCGGCCTCATCGATGGTTTCTGGGCCAATGGCATGGGTGCGGAAGTCGCGGTCAAATCCGGCGCCGGCACCATGGTCATCGACGCCCGCCGCGGTGATGGACCGCCCGGCGCGATCAACTACACCATGCCCGCACTCATTACGTCAGACGCCGTCATCGACCGCGAGCCTGAGGCAGTGGCTGCTGCCGTGCGCGCGCTGGTCAAGACACAGAAGGCCCTGAAGGCCGATGTGAAACTGGCGACCAAGGTCGGCAAGAAATACTTCCCTGAAGAAGAGGCTTCACTCATCGCCGGTGTCGTCGAACGTGACCTGCCTTTCTACACAGCTTCGATCAGCCGTGAATTCGTGGACGGCATGACCGCTTTCCAGCGCAAGATGGGTCTGATCAAGGGCCACCCGTCCTATGAGGATGTGGTCGCGACGCAATTCGCGCCATTGTGGGAAGCATAGCATCGGGCAAGCAGCAACCGGAGCAGCAATCGATGAGCGATCTCGACGTCTACAAACAGCAGGGCTTCGGCAATTCCTCCGGCTTTGGCCAGCGCCCTGCATTGCTCATCATCGACTTCGTCAACGGCTTTGCCGATCCTGCACAATTTGGCGGCGGCAATATTGCAGAAGCCATCGCCAACACGAAGCGGCTGCTCGCCTTTTGCCGTGACAAGAAAATACCCGTCGCCCATTCGCGGGTGGTCTATGCCGATGATGGCGCCGATGCAGGCGTCTTCGCAATGAAGGCGCCAAGCCTTCTGAAGCTGACCGAGACTGCCCATGCCAGCCAGATAGTCGATGAACTGGCGCCCGTCGAAGGGGAATACATCGTGCGCAAGACGCAGGCTTCGCCCTTCTACGGCACCAGCCTCGACGGCTGGCTGCAGGTCAAGGGCGTGGATACAATTCTGGTCGCAGGCTGTACAACATCGGGCTGCGTACGCGCAGGCGTCATCGATTCCATGAGCCGCAATTTCCGCACCATCGTCGTCAAGGATTGCGTCGGCGACCGGGCGCTGGGCCCGCACGAAGCAAACCTGTTCGACATGGAACAGAAATACGCCGACCTGCATACGGCCGATGAGGTGATGGCGCGTCTGGGTAAGGCCCAGCGGGCGGCGCTCTAGCCTCGGCAACAAGATCAACCGCCTGTCAGCCGGCCATTTTACGCTTTGATCTCGAACATCGCTGTTCCCCAGGGAACAGCGATTTATTTTTTTGGACGCTAGTCTCGGTTCCTGAGGCCAGCATCGATTTTGCGCGCCGAAGTAAAGTATTTTCTTTCGTTCGGTTCGTGGCAATTCGCAATTGGCCTGATCTAACTTAACTCAGGCAAACACATGATTAAAAGAAAATTCCGTTCCCGCAGTTTGCAACGCCGGCGCAAGAGAGACCGGTTGATCGTATTCGGCAGCATAATATTGGCGGTAATTCTCACCGTGGTTTTGATCCGTTGAAATCAGAATTCGGCAAACAGCCTTCCATATCCCTCCAGCCGGTCATCGATCCCTGCTGCGCGCAGGGCCGCCCACAAGGTCGCCTGATTGGAGGTAATCACCGGCTTGCCGAGTTCTGCTTCCAGCGGCTCGATAAGGCCCATAACCGGAAAGTCCGTGCAGGCGATGAACAGCGCCTGCGCCTCGTCCCGGTCGGTGCTGCGCACCAGTTCCAGAATCGTGTCGACCGGTGTTTTGGCAATGCGCGGATAATCCGATGCTCCCGCAGCGCCAATGCCAAGCCCTGCTGCATGCAGGGTCTCGATGCCATTGGCGGCAAGAAATTTCACTTCATGGGCATTGAGCGCTTCGTGATAGGGCGAGGCCAGGGCGATACGAAACACGCCGAGCGCCCGCAGCGCCTGCAGGATGGAGGCCGCTGTCGTCACACATGGCACACCTGCAACCTTGCTCATGTAATCGGGCAGGGACGAAGCCGGATTGACCATGGAGCCTGCAGTGCAGCCATAGGCGATGACATCGGGCGCGGCCTGCGCCAGGTCGCTCACCGCCTTGTCGATGTCTGCATGGAGTTTGGCCTTGCCCGCGTCGCTTGTTGTATCCATGTGCAGCGCCATGCGCGTTGCATGCACCGTGACGCCTTCCGGCGCCATGATCTGCCATTCGGCCTCGTTGACCGTATTGGTCGGCGGCACGATCAGGCCGATCTTGCCGCGCCAGCTATAGAGGCTTTGATGCCTATGTGCAGATTGCGTGGTCATGATTTTCACTCACGCTTTCCCGTCTTCAGCTCCCGCCCATTTCTTTTCGAAATCCCACACGTTCTGGAAACCCATCAGCAGGCTGAATTGCTTGAAGTCATAGAGCGGTGTCTGCATGCCTGTGCTGGAGCCATGTTCCTTGAGATAGGCAAAGGCATCGCGCACGGCCGCGCCCATCGACAGGAAACCGATTGTCGGAAAAAGCCCGATGGTAAAGCCTATGTCTTTCAGCTCCTGCGCGCTCAACACCGGCGTTGCGCCACCTTCCACCATGTTGGCGAGCAATGGCTGGTCGAATGACTTGCAGATCTTTTCCATCTCCGCGCGGGTTTCAGGCGCTTCGACAAAAAGAATGTCAGCGCCGGCTTTCGCGAAGGCTTCCGCGCGCCGCAGGGCTTCATCCAGTCCGTGCAGATTGCGTGCATCGGTGCGTGCGATGATCAGAAAATCCTTTGAATCGCGGGTCGCCACAGCAACGCGAATTTTCGCGACCGCCTCTTCCAGCGCAACGACAGGCCGGCCCGGCGTATGTCCGCATTTTTTCGGAAATACCTGGTCTTCAAGCTGAATGCCCGCTGCACCGGCCTTTTCATACCCGCGAACGGTATGTTCCACATTCAGCAATCCGCCATAGCCCGTATCGCCATCGGCGATTAGCGGTGTGTTCGTATTGCGCACGATACCTTCGACGCGGCTGACCATATCCGTATAGGTTGCCAGGCCCGCATCCGGCAGACCAAGGTAAGAGGCCACCGCACCGTAACCGGTCATGTAGATGCCGGGAAAATCCATCGTATCGGCGATGCGCGCCGAGATCATTTCAAAGCAGCCTGGAAGCGCGGTAAATTCTTTGGCCCGAATACGCTTGGCCAGCGCGGCCTTTTTGTCAGCCATGGTTTTGCTCACGTCTTTCCCCTTTTTTGTCTGCAGCCAACTTAACGTCCGGCGCGATGGTTTAGCAATTCCCGCTGGACGAACTCGCCATATTCGGTTGGCTTTCGCCCCAGCAGCCAATGCAGCACATTGCCGTTACCCGTCAGGCCATGAGCGGTATAGTGGCGGTTCATAACCAGCATATTATCGATCCGCCATTGCGGCATCCCCGACTTCTCCGCCTGAATGCGGAAATCTTCCAGTGAACGCTCCTGTGCAATAACAGGCCTTCCCAGAAGTTGAGCAAGAATTGCCGCACAATCGACAGAGCTTAACGCCTTCGGCCCCGCCAGCTGGTAGGTTGCCATGTCATGTCCGGACCGGGTAGCGACGATGGCAGCTGCTTCGGCCAGATCGGTGAGATCGGCCAGCGAAAACCGGGCATCCGTTGCAAACGGCATGACATGCACGCCCTCATCCTGCACCCTCTTCCAGATGGGCAGCAGATGCTGCATGTAACGGGCCGGCTGCAGTATCGTATAGGTAAGACCGGATTCCATGAGATCGGTCTGCGCCGCCAGCTTGCGGCGATGATGCGGCACTTCTATTTCCGGATGCAGCACTGACCAAAGGATCAGACGCTCAACGCCGGCCTTCAGGCACAGACCGGTCAGGCGCTGCGCAATTGCATCCTCCTGTGGATGCATCGGCGGACAGATATGCAGCACCTGCCGGATGCCCGCAAGCGCTGCGCCCAGTGACTGATCGTCCTCCAGCGTCCCCATAGCACAATCGTGAACGCCCATGGCCGCCAGCACATCCCGGCTTTCGCTGCGCCGCACAAATGCGCGAATATCCGCTCCGTACCGTAAAAGACTGGCTATAACGCGCCGTCCGGTGTTTCCCGCAGCTCCCGTAACCAGAATTTTGCCGTCCAACATCCTTCACATCCTGTTCATATTCATCATGCGAGTTATTTTCCACGCTGGCCATGTTGTATTTCACTTATCGGCCGCTTGATGTGGTGGCGATATTCCCACATTTGTGAATTTAGCCATATTTCGATGCAACGGTTGGCTATCGGCGCACGTTAGACTTAATCTGACGGGCGAATGTTAAACACCAATGGAGGCGCAAATGAATATGCGTTCTACCCTATCGGCTGCGGCACTGTGTATAGCTGCGGCGCTCAGCGGACCAGGCACTGCGCAGGCGGCAGCGAAACTGTCCCTCGCCCCTGTCCCCCAGACTGCAGCCACAGCTCCTTCCGGCAAGGCTGATGCACCCATTGTGCTGGCTCAAAATCGGCAGTTCCGCGGCGGCGGCAATCGCGGAGCCTCCCGCCCGGCATTTCGTGGCGGTGGCGGCGGTGGTGCTGCTCGCCAGTTTCGTGGTGGCGGCGGCGGCCAACAATTCCGGGCTGCTCGGCCGGCATTCCGTGGTGGATCGGCCCAGCAATTCCGGGCCAGGCGCCCGGCATTTCAAGGCGCCCCGCGACAGGTGTTTCGTGGAGGCCGTGCTGGCGTCCGCGGGCCGGTAGTCAGCGGCCGCCGGGCTTCAAGTTATCCGAGATTCCGGTCTCGCCGTTCCGGCTATAATTATTACTACAACGGTTGGTGGTATCCCAACCAGTGGTGGTTGCCAGCTGCTGCTGTCGGCGTTGGTGTTGGGGTTGGCGCCTATGGCGGCATTTGCAACACGTACCACGTGCGCTGCGGCCGTCGCTATGGCTACTACACATACAATTACGAAGTCTGCATGCGCGATTATTACGGTTGCTACTGATCGCACCCGCTGCAAGGATAAAACAAATTCCTGAGGGAAACAAAAGGCCGCATGTCATGTGCGGCCTTTTTCGTTAGCTTAGCGGAAACCCAGCAAGATCAAGGTTCCAACGGCCTGCTACATGACTGCTTCGATGAGATGAGGCCCCTTGTGGCTCATGCAAAATTCGAATGCGCTGTTGAATTCTTCCGCCGTGCGCACAACGTGTCCGCCCACGCCCATGCCCTCGGCAATCTTTGCCCAGCCGATATCCGGGTTCGACAAATCGAACAGATCCGGCACCTGATTGGCCAGACCGGGAATCTGGTACATGCCAAGCGAACGGATTAGAATGCCGTACTGCCGGTTGGAAAAGATTACCGTTGTCACATCGCATTTTTCCCGCGCGATGCTCCACAGCGCCTGAATTGTATACATCGCTCCACCATCGGCATGCAGGCACACAACCTTGCGGTCAGGACAGGCGATGGAAGCACCCAAGGCCACAGGCAATGCCTGACCGATGGATCCGCCCGTCAGAAACAGGCAATCATGCGGCGCGGCTTTTGCGGTAAAAGGATAGTGTCCCCCGCCAGCTGTTCCTGCTTCATCCGAGAGGATTGCGTTTTCCGGCAGGAAGCGGTTAACCGCCCGCCCGATTGCCTCTGCTGTCAGCGCGCCACTGGCCAGTTCGCACCGCTCACCTTTCACCAGCAATGTTTCGACTGCGGTCGCGGCCGGAGTACCCACCGCCGCAGCAAGCGCAACGAGGGCGCCGGTAATGTCATGTTCAGGTGTGCCTATCTGCGTTTCCGTCACATTGTCCGGCACAAGTATGCTCTTGAACGTCGGATGTGCGAACGACAAAACAGGCCGTCCCGTGCCAATAACAATCAGGTCGTCGAACTTCGACAGGACGGCAAGCGTTTCCTGGCCCCAGGATGAAAGGCGGCGAAATTCCATGCGCCCTGCGCCACGTTCCATTTGACGGTTGAGGCCGTGGCAGAAGAACGTTGCACCAGTGCTTGCAGCAATCTGCGTACAGGCTTCGCGTCCGGCGCCGATTAGCGAAGGGCCGGTGACTAGAACGGCAACACGGCGACCGGAGGTCAGAATGGCCCGGGCCTTTTCAATATCAGCTGACGAAACTTGTTTCTCAGGTAACGGCGGCAGCGGCGCAGCAACGCGCCCGCCTTCGTTCCAGGTTGTATCTGCAGGCAATATCAAGGTTGCGATCTGTCCACCATTGGCCAGAGACACCTGCACGGCTTGCGCTGCATCTGCGCCAACATCTGACGTCGCCTGACAGACCTTGGTCCAGTCGGAAATCGATGCCGACAATCCTTCGAGATCGGAGGTGAGCGAAGCGCCAAGCGGCAGATGCCAGGTGGCGTGGTCGCCGACGATATTGAGAACGGGCGTTTTGGCTTTTTTCGCATTGTGAAGATTCGCCCAGCCGTTCGACAATCCGGGGCCCAGATGCAACAGGGTCGCGGCTGGCTTGCCAGTCATCCGGCTATAGCCATCGGCTGCGCCAGTCGCCACGCCTTCGAACAGACACAAAACCGAACGGACGCGCTTGTCGTTCTGCAATGCTGCGACAAGATGCAATTCCGATGTGCCGGGATTGGCGAAACACGCATCCACACCGCAGCCAACAAGCGTTTCCAGAAGGCTCTTTGCGCCGGTCATGCCGCTGGCGGCAGATTTCTGTTCAGACAATGAACTAACTCCCCGATCAAATTCTGCAATCAACCTATGCCAGAGCGGGCTGCCATGGAAAGACCGGCGCGCAGAAGAATTGCAAGATCACCAAAGCAAACTCAAGGGCAGCCGCGCCCGTTGCGCCAGTGAAACAATATGCCCGTTACGACGCAGCGCCATTATTTGCCCTGCCAGACCGGAGCGCGCTTTTCCAGAAAAGCCCGGGCGCCTTCCTTGCGATCTTCCGAGGAATATACATCCGGGCCGACATCAATGCGCAGTCCCGCATGCAAAGGCATGCCCCACGACTTGCGATAGGTCAGCTTCATCCGTTGCAGGGACAATGGAGCCGAAGAAGCAATATCACGGGCCAGTTCCATGGCCGTATCCATCAAGCTTTCCGCCGGTGCCACGCGATTGACGAGCCCCCAGCGCAAGGCTTCCTCAAGTTCGATACGCCGGCCCGTGTAGAGCCATTCCATGGCAATGGCCGGTGGCACCATCTGAGGCAGAACCACGGATGCGTAATGCGCGCCCATGCCCCGCTTGGCTTCGGGCAGCCCGAAAAACGCATTCTCCGAGACAACACGCAGGTCGCAGGACAAGGCGAGTTCGCACCCGCCCGCCATGGCCGGGCCATTGATGATACCGATGATCGGTTTGCGAGAATCCAGCATCACTTCGAAAATGCTTCGCTCTGGCTCATGCAGCGGTCCCCGGTAGTCCCCGGTGGATTCATCTGTCTTGCGCGCGTCTTTCAAATCCACGCCCGCGCAAAACGCACTTCCAGCACCTGTAATCGCCACAACCGACACGTTCTGGTCGGTGTCCGCCTTGATGATGGCCCTGCGCAGCGCGTTGGACAGGTCGCGTGAAAGCGCATTCCGCCTGTCCGGCCTGTTAAGGGTCAACAGGCAGATGCGGTCAAATGTTTCGACTTTCAACACTTCGGCTTCTTGGCTCATCATTCTCTCGCTTGGCAGGCTTGGCGGCATGCTTGTATTTTGCCGGATGTTCGTCAAGATTGACCGAATACAAGGTCAGCACGGTCCGGGCCCCCGGAGCGGCATTTGGGAGGACCGGACATCATGGATGTGCCGCGGCGTGTGCATATTGTCGAGGAAGGTCCGCGTGAAGGCTTTCAAATCGAGAAAGGGCCCATAGAAACCGCGCGCAAGATCGAATTGATCGACGCCCTGTCCCGTACCGGCCTCGATCACATCCAGATCGTTTCGTTCGTGAACCCGAAACGCGTGCCAGGCATGGCTGACGCAGAACAGGTTGTTGCCGGCATCCATCCGGTTGACGGTGTGCGCTATACAGGATTGTGGCTGAACGATCAGGGCTTCGAACGGGCGCGAGCCACCGGCCGTCTGGATATCAAGGGCTCCATCACCCTTGGCGCTTCAACGAGCTTTCTCAAACGTAACCAGAACCGGACAATCGAGGAGCAGATAGAATCCCAACGCGCCATGATGACAAGATATCGTGCGCTGGGCGTTCCTGTGTTGCGGGGTGGCATGATGGCAGCGTTCGGCTGCAATTTCGAAGGCGATATTCCAACCCGGCGCGTTGTCTCCCTGTTCGGCACTATCCTCGATATTGCAAATGAACACGGCATTGAACTGCAGTATGTCTCGCTCGCAGACACGATGGCATGGGCAACGCCGCTGAAAATCAAGCAAACCATTGGCGCCATTCGCGACAAATATCCCGATCAGCCAATTTCTCTGCACCTGCATGATACGCGCGGTCAGGGCATTGCAAACGCCTGGGCTGGACTGGAAATGGGTGTCGCGCATTTTGATGCAGCAGTCGGCGGGCTCGGTGGATGCCCGTTTGCAGGCCATGCCGGTGCGGCTGGCAACGTCTGTACGGAAGACCTAGTCTTCATGTGTCATGAGATGGGAATCGAAACCGGCATTGATCTGGAAGCACTGGTTGAATGTGCGCAGCTGGCAGAAGACATCGTCGGCCACCCATTGCCCGGCAGCGTAAAAACCGGCGGCACGCTTGATCGTTTGCGACACAATGCGCTGGCAGGGCACTGACATGATTTTCGGAGGCTTGCGATGGGCGGACTGACAGCGGAAATTGCGCGCTTTGTCGGAAGCACCCGATACGAAGATATTCCGCCACCAGCCGTTCGCGCGATAAAAAACGCGCTCACCGACTACGCCGCCGTCACCGTGCTTGGCTCAACCGCCGAAGGCACGCGCATTGTGGCAGGCTTTGAGCCACCTCCCGCGCCGCAGGGCGAAGCACGTTATTTTTTTTCCGATGCAAAAGGGCCGGCCAGATCTGCGGCCCTGTTGAATGGCACTGCCGGCCATGCCGATGATTATGATGACATCGGCATTGCATTTCATCCGGCCCATCCCAGTGTGGCCATTGCACCGGCGATTTTTGCGCAAGGGGAAAGTCTTGGAGCTTCCGGCAGGGATATTATTTGCGCCTTTGCAACAGCCTATGAAGTGTGGAGCGAACTGGCTTCGCGCGACACCAAGCCCCATCATCTGCGCGGGTTCCACCCAACAGGATTTTTCGGGACAATTGCCGCTGCAGCAGGCGCCGCCAAATTGTTGAACCTGGATACGCAACACGCCTCTCATGCTCTTGCCATAGCAGCGTCGCAGGCGGCAGGCTTCGTTGCAAATTTTGGTTCGATGACAAAACCCTTCCATGCCGGGCGCGCAAGCGCTGCCGGTCTCATGTCCGCGCGTTACGCACAGGCAGGCCTCACCGCCTCAACGGAAATCTTCGAACACAAGCACGGATTTTTGAAAGCCCTGTCACCGGAAGGCAAGGTTGATCTGGATCGGGCATGCCACTTCGGCAGGAACTGGCACCTTGTCGACCATGGTGTTGGCGTGAAACTTTATCCGCTCTGCTATGGCAATCACCGGATCATCCACACACTTACACGCCATGTTGCCGAACATGATCTCCCGGCCGGCCAAATCGCGCATGTCGCATTCCGCACCGCACCCTCGCGGGTCGTTTCTCTTGTTCACACCAATCCGCAGACACCACTGGATGCCAAGTTCAGCGCGGAATTTGCCGTCGCCATGTCGGTAATCGCCAAGCGGGCAACCCTTGCCGAACTGAGCGCTGAGTTTTTTAGCCGCCCGGATGTGCAAACACTGATGGGCAAGGTCAGCCGCGACCTTGATCCGGCACGCGAACCGCCGGGCTTTTCAACCCAGGCAGATGAAGAGCTTGAATTCCGGATGCTTGATGGGTCGTTGCGGACGCTGCAACTGGAAAGTCCCGATGATGCTGCCATCAGCCTGGACACCGAGGTCCTGCGCACGAAATTTCTCGACTGCACGCGCAAGATGATGACGGCACCTGAAAGCATGTCGCTGTTCGAAGCACTTCAAAATCTGGAGAACTGCGGCGACATACGCTCGCTACCTTCCTATAAGTTTCAAGCCACATATAATTGAGCCAACGAAAGACAACATGCCGACCACTGCAAAAGACCTGCCTGCCGCCGCACCGCTCACCGGAATAACTGTCGTCGAGCTGGGACACAGCGTTGCCGCACCTTTTGCCGGACAAACACTGGCCGATCTCGGCGCGCGCGTTATCAAGATTGAAAATCCCGAACGCGGCGATGATGCGCGCAACTGGGGCCCACCCTTCTGGGATGGCGCGGCCGTTATCTTCCAGTCGGTGAACCGCAACAAGATGTCGGCAGCCGTCAACATGAAGGACAAGGATCAACTGGCCATGCTGCGCCACTTCATCCTCACCCAGGCTGACATAGTCATCCAGAACATGCGTGCAGGTCTCGTGACTCAATATGGCATCGGCGCGGAACTGCGTGAAGAAAACCCGCGCCTGATTTATTGCAATCTCGGCGCGTTCGGCTCGAAAGGGCCATATGTAAACAGGCCGGGCTACGATCCCCTGATGCAGGCTTTCGGCGGCATCATGAGCGTTACCGGCAATGATGGCGAGCCACCCGTGCGCGTCGGTGTTTCCATCATCGACCAGGGTGCCGGCATGTGGTCGGTCATCGGCATTCTGTCCGCCCTTCATCGCCGCGATGTGACAGGCGAAGGCTGCACAGTCGATACCTCTCTTTTCGAGACGGCCCTTGGCTGGATAAATTCAGCTTCCGCAAGCGTACAGGCTACCGGCAAGGCGCCGGGCCGCCGCGGAACGGAAAATCCCGGCCTTGTTCCTTACCGCGTGTTCGAAGCTGCCGATGGCTATCTCATGATAGCCGCAGGAAACGACAATCTGTTCCGGCGGCTGGCGACCGCGCTTGGCAAGGCCGAATGGCTCGCAGACGAGCGTTTTGCGACCAATCCCATGCGCGTGGAAAACCGGCCTTTGGTGAATGACGCGGTACAGATCGGTCATTGGCACAAAAACCGTTGCCGAATGGCTGGCAATCATCGAGCCTGCCGGCGTGCCCGTTGCTCCGCTGCAAACCATCGATCAGGTTGTCGCGCATCCTCAAACACAGGCTTTGGGCATGTTGCAACAGGCCCCTGACAGACCGGACATGAAGCTGATGGCGCTGCCGATTGCCTTCAACGGCGAACGGCCTGCGCTGCGCAACGCGCCTCCTGCACTGGGCGAACATTCCGCGCTCGTTCTGGATCCGGATGCGCCCAAGGCAAAACAATAATATGCCTGCACACAAATCGTAATCATCCTGCGGGGAAATTTCATGGACAGCACCCAACGCGATCCAAACACGCTGACTGACATTCCGCTCGGCAACGATTATCCCGAAATACGCGAAGCCGTAAGCGCAATCTGCAAGAAATTTCCTGCCGACTATTGGCGCAAGCTGGAAGACGAAGAGGCCTACGCTTCGGAATTCGTCGCGGCCCTGACCCAAGCCGGATTTCTGTCCGCACTCATTCCCGAAGAATATGGCGGCTCCGGCCTGCCCCTGCGCGCCGGCGGTGTCATTCTGGAAGAGATAAACGCGGCCGGTTGCGAAAGTACATCATGCCACGCGCAGATGTACATGATGGCAATGCTGTTGCGTCACGGAACGCAAGCACAAAAGAACAAATATCTGCCGAAAATCGCCAGCGGCGAAATACGTTATCAGTCCTTTGGCGTAACGGAACCGACAACAGGCAGCGAAACATTAAAGCTGAAAACACGCGCGGTGCGCGACGGCGATCACTACGTCATCAACGGTCAGAAAATCTGGACATCGCGCGCCCTGCACTCTGACCTGATGACTTTGCTTGTGCGCACAACCCCGGTCGATCAGGTCAAGCGCCGCACGGATGGTCTGTCCGTCATTCTTGTCGATATTCGCGAAGCAGTCGGCAAGGGCATGACAATCAAGCCGATTGACACCATGGTCAAACATCAGACCAATGAAGTCTTCTACGATAACCTGCGCGTGCCGGTCGAAAACCTGATCGGTGAAGAAGGCAAGGGCTTTGCCTATATTCTCGACGGCATGAATTCCGAGCGCGTGCTGGTCTCCCATGGTTCGCTTGGCGATTGCCGCTTTTTCATCGACAAGGCGGTGCGCTATGCGCGCGAACGGGAAGTCTTCGGCCGTCCCATCGGCCAGAACCAGGGCGTTCAGTTTCCCATAGCCCGCGCCTATTCCGAATACAGGGCAGCCGACCTCATGGTGCGCGCGGGTGCGGCATTGTTTCAGGCCGGCCAGCCCTGCGGCGAACAGGCAAATCTTGCACGGCTGCTGACGTCGGAGGCGGCATGGAATGCCGCCGAAGCCTGCATGCAAACCCACGGCGGTTTCGGCGTTGCCCGCGAATATGACGTCGAGCGGCGCTGGCGCAGCGCCCGCATGTCACGCATCGCACCTGTATCGACGAACCTCATACTCGCCTATCTCGGCCATGGCGTGTTGGGATTGCCGAAATCGTATTGATTGGTAACTGCCGGACGCCCGGACGGGTGCTCCAGCAATAAAAGGAAACAGGCTTCAGTCTGGAGCCGGAGAGTTCAATACAATCATGCCCAAACACATACTTCACACCGATCGCGGTCCGTGAACTGTAATATCGGACCTTCATCCGGCATTCCAAGCGATCAGCATACAAGATATTGGCGGAGCCAGAAGTTGACATCGCAAGGAAATTCGCGCGCCCTTTGGCGTGTCACATCTTTTACTGATTGTCTCGCGTTGCCCCAAAAGTTATGGTGATTTTTGCTGTGCCCGTCGCTGATCATTGTCACTGACAAACTTCGGATATCCCCATGCTTCGCCGCCAGAATTTTCCGGCTGATCCAATGGCCTTTTTACTGGGTGAAAGCGAAATGGCGGAAAGGGTCCGGAACTTCGACTGGTCTAACCACCCATTTGGAAAACCGTCGACCTGGCCTCAATCCTTGCGGTTGGCATTGAGTATCTGTCTTAATTCATCGTTTCCAACGGCGATATATTGGGGTTCAGACCTCCGCCTTCTTTACAACGATGCCTGGTCCAAAATACCCGGACCACGTCATCCCGCAGCCCTTGGCGCTGCAGGAAAAGACGTATGGTCAGATATATGGGAAATCATCGAGCCTCAATTTTCCGAAGTTATATCGGAAGGTACGGGCGTATTCTTCCAGAACCAGATGCTGCCAATGCAGCGATACGGCGTGTTGGAAGAAACGTATTGGAACTATAGTTTCACAGCTATCAGGGGTGAAGACGGCGCGATTCAAGGCATCTACAATGCCGGCTACGAGACGACGAGCGAAGTTTTGTCCAATCGCAATCTGGCGTTTCTTTTGGAGCTGAATACGGCACTTCGCAATCCCGAAAATGCTCCAAATTTGCGCAAAACTGCTGTCCGGATGTTGGGTGAGCATTTGAACGTCGAGCGCGCAGGATTGAGGTGGCTTGATCCGCTCACTCGCAAGCTGGACATCGTAGAGGCATGGTGCTTGCCAAGCGTCAATACGATAGACAGTGG
Source organism: uncultured Alphaproteobacteria bacterium (assembly GCA_963700795.1). GTDB lineage: Bacteria > Pseudomonadota > Alphaproteobacteria > Rhizobiales > Beijerinckiaceae > Terripilifer. The sequence continues at coordinate 244,278 of CAVOYX010000005.1, forward strand.
TTTCGATCTGAATGAAATCGGCCAATGGGCTTATAACCAATTGGCATCCGGCAAACCACTTCGTATCAACGATATTTCTTCGGATGACCGCCTCGGAAAGGGCCGCGAGGCATATGGCGCATTAGGGGTAAATGCCTTGATTGCCGTCCCATGGATCGAGGACAGAGCCCTAACGGCAATAATGTTCGTGCATTCCGGGAAAGCCCGATCATGGAATGATTTTGACGTCAGTTCCGTGGAGAATGTAATGGAAAAAACAATCGAAACTATTGTTCATCAACAAACAATCGATCGCGAAAAGGCTCTGATGCGCGAGGTCGATCATCGCGCCAAAAATCTACTCGCAATTGCGCAATCCATTATGCATCTGACTCAAGCCGATAATATCGGCGAATTTCGGCAAAAGGTTGCCAGTCGTATTTCCGCTCTGGCGAACACGCATAATTTGCTTGCATTGACCCACTGGCAATCGCTGGATCTGAGAAACATAATTGAGAATGAACTGGCTCCCTACATGGACCGGGCTCACATGATAGAAATTTTCGGCCCAAAATTACTTCTGAATTCAAGCCAATCTCAGATGTTGACCCTGTTTTTCCATGAGCTATTCACAAACTCCGTGAAATATGGAGCACTCGCAGATGCTGGTGGTAGAATAGCAGTTAACTGGGAACTCGACTCGCATGAAGTTATTGCAATTTGCTGGCGCGAATACACAAATTTGAGCCAGCGACAAAGTGCCCAGGCAGTGAAGAAAGGGTTCGGCACGCTACTTTTTGAAAGAGTGATAGGCCAACAGTTGAACGGCGAGCTTACCCGTCATCTTTTGGATGACGGTCTGGAATGCAAGCTGAAATTACCACTTTGAGCTTACGAAAAGTAGACACGCGCAGAGTCCTGCATACATCTAACTGTTCACACATCGCAATTTCCTGGCACGCGCAGGCGCGAGGGGAATCATTACGCTTGCAGGCTTGCTTCTTGAGCATGAAGATGACGGTCCTTTAGCGCAACAATCTTCGCTTATGCAGATCTCGTTAAGGCAGACATTTGGTTTTTCGTTACGTGTCGTCCAACGAATGTGTGCCTTGCCTGCTTTACTTTGCTTGCACAGGACTGGCTGGCGACAACGTGCCGCCTTTCTCCAAATTAGCAAATGACACTAGAGGCAAGCCAATGAAGTGCTTGTGCGAAAAATTGCTTACGATACTTTCAAAATCACGATTGCCATTACAAAGTTGAGCCAGGATATAAGAGGCTAACTCCATTTCGAATTCGCCGCTCGCACTGACATCCCGAAGTCTGCCAAACCTTTGGCAAATTTCGCTGAATAGCTGACCCGCGACTTTTAGCTCATCAGCGTCTAGCATTGTTAGCGGTTTCATTTCCTGCTCCAGATTCTGCTGCTTCCGCAAGCCCTCATTCCCATCATCTCCGGAAGGCCAGGCTTGTAAATCCGCGAAGAGTGCAGTTATGGGCTTCTGCGATTATCAATAAAAATAAAGATTTAGCGGCTAAATCCAACAATACGCATAATGAGTAATTGACTGTATTTAGGCATCGCCTATTTTACTCCTGATCACTTAGGGTGAGGTGGGTCATGGCTGGTCTGACAAGAGAAACCCGGCTGCAAATTATGCTGACGGACGAAGAGCTGGATGCAATTGACACTTGGCGCTTTCAAAAGCGTATGCCGAGCCGAGCCGCCGCGATTCGAAATTTGATAAGAGTGGGTTTGGAACAAATAAATTCCGGGGTCGCGGATGCGGCCAATAAATCTGAAGATTTTGGAGTTGTGGCAGGCCGTCGTGTCAATGGATTGCAAGACAAAAAGTCGTAAAACCTCTACTTTTGCCGCCAAAACACTCCCAGCACGTAGGAAGCGCAATACCCAAGCCTTGGGTATAATCTGATGCGACTTTTTTCGAGGAGGCCTTATTTAATTTGGTGCCGCAAGAGGGATTCGAACCCCCGACCCCCTCATTACGAATTTGGTGACCTTTATTTTCCCGTAATTTCTGGAAAGTTATTTAAGTCTCACTTATCCCCTATTTACAGCGTGCTTTCGCTTTCTCTTGATTGCTACGTGCATCCCGGCTTATCTTAATTTTGCTTACCGAGTGCTTACCGGAATGGCAAGATTGGAGCCCGCGATGCCAAATGGTTCGATTTCCAAGCGTAGCGTGGACGCCTTCAAGTGCCCGACTGGCAAAGACCGCGAAATTCTCTGGGATAGTGAACTTGGAGGCTTTGGCCTGATAGCCTTTCCGTCCGGCAAGAAGGTCTATTGCGTTCAATATCGGAAAGATGGCCGCTCGCGGCGCTCGCGCATTGGCGAGCATGGCCGCCTGACGCCTGACGAAGCCCGTTCGCTAGCGAAGCGTCATCTTGGCAAGGTAGAAGAGGGGGCTGACCCAATAGCAGAACGTAACGCCGCTCGCGTCGCACGCAATCTGACCGAAGTAGCTAATGACTTCCTCACTGCGCCTCAACCGGCAAAGAAGAAGCGGCACAGAAAACCGAACACCTTAGAGGATTACCGCCGAATACTTCGATTGCATGTACTTCCCACCCTCGGTCGCCGACGGTTCAGGGACATTTCTCGCGATGAAATTAAGGCGCTACATTCCACGATTTCTCAGAAAGCGCCCGCCACCGCGAATAGGGCAATCGCCATTTTTTCTTCAATTTGGACGTGGGCCGCCGACAAGGGGGAAGTGAAGTTTGTAGACAATCCAGCGATTCGAATTGAGAAAAACGAAGAAAACAGGCGCGAGCGCTACCTGAGCGGCGCTGAACTGGCCCGGCTGGGCGATGCTTTGCTGGAAGCGGAAACCATCGGGCTGCCGTATCAGGTTGATACCGCCAATCCGAAAGCCAAACACGGGCCGAAGGAAGGTTCGCGTCGTCCGCCGCTGGACCCGTTCGCTATTGCCGCAATCCGATTGCTGATCCTGACCGGCGCGCGCTTGCGGGAAATTCTGGACGCCAGATGGGATTACGTCGATTTCGAGCGCGGCATGATGCACCTGCCCGATTCCAAGACCGGCAAAAAGACCCTGTACCTGTCCGCCCCGACGCTGGAGGTTCTATCCGGCCTGCCCCGCGTTGAAGGCAATCCGCATATCATCCCTGGCGACAAGCCCGGCGCGCCCCGTGCTGACCTGAAAAAGCCGTGGAGCGCGATCCGCAAGGCTGCGGAGCTGGAAGGCGTGCGGATACATGACTTACGGCACTCCTTCGCAAGTGTCGGTGCTGGCGCTTCACTGGGGCTGCCGGTGATTGGAAAGCTGCTGGGGCACAGCCAGCCCGCGACAACCGCACGCTATGCACATCTGGACGCTGATCCATTGCGCAAAGCTGCCGATACGATTGGTGCGGCTATTTCGGGCGCGATGAATGGCGGAGCATCAACTCAGGGCGGGAATATCGTGCCGCTCAGGAAGGGGCGCTGAAACCCGCAGATTGGAAGTGGGCAATTCAGGCTCGCATTCAAGCAGGGTTCTGCGATTAGCGATCCAGTCACGTGCCGCGCTTTCCGTCTTGAAGCCCGCCACGCGCTCGACGGCATTATCTGATTTTCGCACGATAACCACAAAGGAAGCGAAGTCCGCTTTCGCCACGATAAAGGATTCGCACAGTCTGTTCGCCATCGCTCTGCGCCCTCTTCCACGTTCTTGTGACCGCAGTGTACGGTCAATTCTGCGCGCTATGCGTGGTTTGTTACCGAATTCCACAGGTATTCGCGCCGATACGTTATTCTAACACGGGCAAACTTGATAAAATCGGAGACATGAGCAGAAATGAGTCGCACTTGGCTTAACGTGCGGCATTTCATTGTATCGCTGGGGCAAAGCCAGCCCGCCACGACCGCGCGTCATGCTCATCTCGGGCGGACGCGCCGCGCATCCAGCGGGCTGGCGATTGGCAGGCGCAACGCTTTCTGGAGCTATAGGACGCGTTCAAGGTCACCCCATACCAAAAGACAATCAGCGGAGGCGATAGAAGCAATTCGAAAAAGGAATACTGTATGAACTTGCTTTTTGACAAAGAATTCGAGCACGACAAACAAGATGCAAAGATGCCTGTCGGAAGAATTGACCCTGGTCGGCGGACAACCTCGCGCAAGAGCAAGGACTTGGACGCTTGCTGTGGGCCAGAAAAATCGAGATTTGATCCGCTTTCCGGTCGCGCTGGTCGCTACCGATGGCAATTGGCTTGGATAATGTGGCGTGAATTGGTGCAGTCCGCGAAGAAAAGAACGACTGATTTACGAGAATTGGCCAAGACTGGAGATCTCCGTCAATTCAACGTAGCTTTGACGGCAGCAAATGCTGCAACCGGTTGATGAGGCTGGTATTGGAGCATTTGCAGGCGATTGGTACTGCTTCCCAGGCGACTGTCGGAGGCCACGTCTTGCCGCTGTGCAACGAACCACGCCAAACGGTGAACAGGATTTGGGACTCCAATCAGCCGTGTTTCGTTACTGTGCAGGAAGCATTTTCCGCGAAAGACGCAATTTGGACGATGCAACTTAGTACACTCGTATGGAATGGCCCAGCTCTCCAGTTTGCGAAGACAATCGACTGTCAATCGTATATTTTAATCTAATACAGTCGAGGCATGCAATCTTGCACCGGTTAACGGATTACTGTCCAAAATTGGCCGTTGCTTGAATGCAGTAAGAACAAAACGGCTCGACGTTCTAAGACAGACACTGAATTCGCGACGCTGATTTCGTGCGGAAGCAAAACTTAATGACGGATTCGTACCGGGCACAGGGCGAAAGAATTCGCGAGAGCACATCCGGGGATGAAACGCGATGATGCAACGGCTAATAGTTAAAGCTGTGATTGGAAATGAAAATCGGGGACCAAGAGGGCCAAGGAAAAATTTTGCTGAATAAATCGGCTGAGATTTTTTAGGCGGCGAAAGGCAGATTTAGGAGTGCTTTTACAAAATGTGGCACGCATGCTCCAGCAATCGGAGAGGCAATCCCGCCAATCCGAAATACGCTGGAGATAAAATGGCTTCCATTGAAAACCTGCCACCCCGCGATGCAGCGGCCTATACGGGCTTGCAGCCCGCGACGTTCGCAAAGATTCGTTGCGTATCGAATGACGGCCCGCCGTTCATGCGTCTCGGTCGCAAAATCTTGTATCGCAAATCTGACCTGGACGATTGGCTGAACGCGCGCAAGGCGAAAAGTACCAGTGATGCCGACCAACGATTGCCGCGCCGCCTGACGGACGCAATGCCGCCTGGTGGCAATCGTGTTGAGTAAATATGTTCCGCGTAAAGAGCGGCCCGGCGGCGATAGGACGCCAAACCGGGCCTTGTGATTTAACCCGACAAGGAAAAATACACATGAATAGAATACACCAACCCGCCTTGGCGGGCAACGCTACCGGCTGCCTGATGGCCTACCGTTATTCGACTGGGCGAAGCTCTCCCGCCCGAACACTTCCAGTCCCAGCCACTTTCTCTTCCTGAGCGCCGCATCGCATGCCGGTTCGGCTTTGCGCCGCACGTCGCCCGCGTTGTCGCGGAACAGGCTGGCTTCACCAATGAGGTGCACCATGACTGATACGATATCCCTCACCTTTACAATCGAAGGCTCGCCAATCCTGCGCAAGGTAAAGGGCCGTTATGCCTGGACACTCGCACAATTTATCGATGCGGGAGAAGCAGGAGTAACGCCCATCGAAAGACCTGCGCCGCGCTGGTCGCATTACGTGGATATTCTGCGCGACCGGGAATGCGTCAATATCGAAACAATAGAGGAAAAGCATGGCGGTCCGTTCAAGGGCTGGCATGGCCGCTATGTGCTTCGCTGCAACATCGAAGTCATCGAACGCAAGGTGACGCCATGACAGACAAGCCCGAACCCGTCACGGTGGCGGAACTGCCGCGCAACAAACGCGAACGCCTGCTCGTCCGCCTGGATGAGTATGCCGGAACGTCGATTTTCCAGTTACGCATTTTCTACCTTGCACCCGATGGCCGCTTGCTAGCCGGACGCAAGGGATTGGAAATCGGCATTCAGCATTTGCCCGCCCTTGTGGACGCATTGCAAAGCGCCCTGGCGCTCGCGGTGCAAACGGGCCGCCTGCCAGCAACATAGCGCCAGCGGGCCACAGAAAGCCGGTGACGCGCGTTTGCGCGTCCCGGCCACAACCCGCCAAAAGAACCAAACACGACTCTGCGATTCGCTGTGACTCAGGAAACGCTATGGCCAAATCATTCTATGCCCGTGACCGGCCGCATGCTCGGATTTACAGCCACTGGGACGAGCTTCCCGCCTGGCGCTATCTCTCGCCCGCTGCCCGCTGTCTTCTGGTAGCCATGCTGATGGCCTATCGCCCAGGTCAGAATGGTTTGCAGAGCTGGAGCCTGAATCGCATCGCCAAGGCCGTTGGTAGCGGCCGCGCGACCGCAGCTACGGCGCTTGAAGAGCTTGAAAGTTCTGGATGGATCACTTGCGAATGGATTGGAGGATTCGGGCGAACAAACCGGGGCAGCCAATTCGCCCTGACGAGTTTCGTAAATGACCGGACTGGCCACCTGCCGACGCATGCTTTCGAACGCTGGGAACCATCGCCTGGCGTGATCCGCGCGAGGCGATCCCGTGTCCGGCCCGGAGGACACAACTGTCCGACGCGGAGTACAGACCTGTCCGGCCCGGAGGACAGGAAGCCCAAACTGAATGGGCCGGTGCAATTATCAGAGGCAGTCCTTAAGACCCGGATATTCAACGGAAAGGCTGGAACAGGCCGCAAGCCCGTTTGATACCGGGATTTAACCGGCGACACAGATATAGATATAATAACCCTGCCAATAACCCTTTTGAATCCTTTGAAAGCCAGCGCCGCGAAGGGATTGGCCTATCTGGCTTCGAATTGTCCGCCGACCGAAAAAATGGAGTGTGATGAGCAATGAAAGACTATGCCCGCATATTTCTGGACGAGTGGGTAAAGAACAACCTTCACAACCTACCTGGCGTCGAGGATTTCCGCGAGCCGATCAAAGCCTGGGCCGACAAGCTCGTGAAAGATGCCAAGCGCGAGCGGTTTACCGAAGCTGAATTGGTTGCAGCCGTCGGAACCGACTTGTTCGATTACCTGCTGGAGGAATACCAAGGCTTCCATGAACCGGATTACTGAATCCCCACCATAAAGCCTTGCGAAAAGCGTTCGTTGTTAAAAGCAAAGGCATGCGGTAAGCTGCACCAGGTCAGGAGAAATAAATGGAATATGGTTCAAAAAGCGATGAGGTTCGCGACACAAGAAGCAATGAGGTGCCTGATACCTGCAAAAAAAGGACTTATCAGCGCCCCAAGTTAGAGCGCCTCGGCAAGTTGCGAGAATTGACAAAGAAATTCGGGCCAAGCCAATTTAATGATTCATTTTGTAATCTTCCCGGTAACATGACTGGGACCCGATGTGCGCCGTAGCGGAGATTGGCTGCGCGCAGTCAGCCAATTTGGGGATCGGCCGAGGACGGCCTGTCCGCTTCACCTAACACTATCCAGCGTTGCCAGTCTGCTGGAATGCTGCGGCCAAAAATTGCTGTTGATGTGCAGCGATGAATCGGACGAAACTCATATTAGGGGAAAAGCAGCGGCGGCGTCGCAGGGTTTTACCATGCGGTTCGATGGTCCGCCGATGACACTGGAAAACATGCGCTCGCTGGGCGTGCGATCCGTGGAGGCTACCTGCGAATGCGGGCGCGGGCGATATCGATGGCGGTTGGCGTGGTCATGGAGTCCGGGCGCGGTCATCGCAGGGCTCTGCGCCGCCTTTGTTACGCTAGTGTGACGGCGGCCGGCGCCAGTTGACGGGGGCCGGGGCTTGGTTACCTTTACCGGAGGAATTGGCCCGCAGGTCCGCTGGAGGAAACACATGTCCCGTCTGCCAATCACCATGGCCTGCGGCCCCTACGACCGGATGGAAGCGCTGGCGCAGGGCCATGTCCGCCCGGAGGGCATCGACCTTCGCTACATAGCCATCCAGTCGCCGCCGGAGATTTTCGCGCGGATGATCAAGTCGCGCTCCTTCGATATCGCCGAAATGTCGATGGCCCATTATATGATTTCGCGCATCCGCGGCGATTTTCCCTTTGTCGCGATACCGGTGTTTCCCAGCCGCGTGTTCCGGCACGGCTTTATTTTCGTCAACCGCAATGCGGGCATCGCGGAGCCGAAGGATCTGGAAGGCAAACGTGTCGGCGTGCAGGAGTACCGCCAGACCGCGGGCGTATGGCTGCGCGGCATTCTGCAACACGATTACGGCGTCGACCTGAGCACGATCCATTGGGTCGAAGGCGGCGTCAACGAACCGCGCAGCGCCGATGAGGATATGGACCTGCGTCCCGTGCGACCGATCTCTCTGGAGCTTATACCGGACGATCAAACGTTGAACGACAAGCTCGAAGCCGGAGAGATAGACGCCTATTTCGGCGCCAGAACGCCGGGTGCGCTAACGACCGGCAAGAATGTCGTTCGCCTCTTTCCAGACTACCGCGCCCGCGAAAAGGATTTCTACCAGCGCACCGGCTTCCATCCCATCATGCACACGCTTGTCATCCGCGAAGACCTCTATCGTGAGCAGCCATGGGTTCCCGAAAGCATCTACAAGGCGTGCGAGGAATCCAAGCGCTGGATACTCAAGCAGATGCGCTTTTCCGGCGCGCAGCGATACATGTTCCCCTGGCTGCACGACGAGATCGCGGAGATGGACGCGCTGATGGGTTCCAACCCGTGGCCCTACGGCGTGGCGGCCAACCGCAAAATACTGGAAGCCTTCATGTCCTACCTCGTCGATCAGGCCTTCATCGAAACCGTGCGGCAGGTCGACGACATGTTCGCGCCGATCATCGACTGGAGCGAATAGGCGGCTTCGCGCGCGCCGGGCGGACCTTTGACTCGTGCCGCGAAACAACTATCCTATCCTTCCAAATGCATGGGATGGCCAAAGCGTCATCCGGTTCGAAGGGAGCCAGACCATGTTTGCACGCACTCTTGCTTTGGCCGCGGGCCTTTCGATTGCGCTGTCGGCGGGAACCGCCATGGCGCAAGTCAAGCTGATCAAGGTCGGCACCTTTGTGCCCGCCAAGAGCGTCGGAGTCGACAAGATCATCCGCCCGTGGCTGGAGGCGGTGCAGAAGGACGCCGGCGCAAAAGTCCGGTTGCAAGGCTTCTGGGGCGGCACGCTCGGCAAGAGTCCCTTCAAGCAGTTCGAGCTGGTCAAGAACGGCGTCGCCGACGTGACATGGGTGCTGCCGGGCTATACGGCTGGCCAGTTTCCGCAGATGGGGCTGTTCGAGCTGCCGTTCCTGTTCCGCGACGGGATCGAGGCATCGAAGGTCGGCTGGGAGCTGCACAAGAAAGGTCTTATGAAGGGGCTCGAGGACGTGCACCTCGTCGGCTTCTTCGCCTCCGAGCCGAACCAGCTCTTCATGCGCGAACCGATCAAGAGCCTGAAAGATCTCGAAGGCCAGAAGATCCGGTCCGTCGGTTCGATCCATGCCGAATGGCTGAAGGGATTGAAGGCCGCGCCGCAAACTCTTGCTTCGACGCAGATGAACGAAGCGCTGAACCGGGGAACCATCGACGGCGTGATCCAGGGCTGGACCGGCATGCGCACCTTCAAGACCATGCCCCTGGTGAAGCAGGCCTACGCTGTGCCCGTCGGCGTCATTCCGTTTCTGCTGGTGATGAACAAGAAGACGTGGAGCGCTTTACCCAAGGACGTGCAGGACGCCGTCATGAAGCATGGCGGCGCGGCGATGGCCCAGACCGGCGGCAAGGCCTACACGGACATCGGCACGAACATCCGCGAGCAGGCCAAGAAGGACGGCAAGCCGGCATACGTCGCCCCGGACAAGGCGCAACTGGACACCTATGCGCGCGCAGTCGAAGGCCGTGCACGACTGGTGGATCGCCCGCACGCCGGGCGGCAAGGAAATATACGAGACGACCGTCTCCATCCTGAAGCAAATGCGTGGCTGAAAATCCTGCGGCGCCGCACGCGCCATCGCCGGTCTATGCGCGTCTCGACTACTGGACGCAGCTCATCGCCCTTGTCGGGTTTGGCGGGCTGGGCCTCATCGCCCTGCTTACCTTCTACGACGGCGGCGCCCGCTTTCTGAACCTGCCGCGCATCGCCGGATTTTCCGATTATGCCCAGGTCGCCTACGGTGTGGTGATTGCGAGTTGTTTTCCCGCAGTGCTGCTCCGCTGCAACAACATCACGATCCGCTTCCTCGGCCGCTTTCTCGGCAGGGCCGGGCACAACTGGCTTGAAACATTCGGCTCGTTCCTGACGCTGATATTCTTCTCGCTGATCGTCTGGCAATTTTTCCGTCTGACGATGGATTACCAGGCCAACGGCCGCACGACCGACACGATCGAAATGCCGCTCGCGCCATGGTGGTGGGTCATATCCATCATCATGGCCCTGTGCATACCGGTGCAGGCCTATGTATTTTTTATCAACCTGCGCACGACGCTGACGGGCGGCGCTATCGACGTGCACGAGCAGATGACGTCGGAAACCGTATGAGCGTTTTCAGTGCAGCTTCGGAGATCAGCATGGACGCCCTGACAACGGGCCTTCTCGGGCTCGCCGCGATGTTCGCGCTGATTGCCCTGCAGGTGCCGATCGGCGTCGCCATGGGCATCGTCGGCGTCGTCGGCTGCGGGCTCATCATCGGCTGGGAGCCGGCGTTCAGCCTAGTGGCGACCGAACCCTCCTCGGCGATTTCCAGCGAAGGACTGGCCGTCATCGCGATGTTCCTGCTGATGGGCAATTTCGCCCATGTCGGCGGGCTGTCGGCGGAACTCTATCGTCTTGCCTATGCCTTTATCGGACATTTGCGCGGCGGCCTTGCCATGGCGACGATCGGCGCCTGCGCCGGCTTCGGCGCGGTCTGCGGTTCGTCCGTCGCGACGGCGGCGACCATGGCGCGCGTCGCCCTGCCGGAGATGCTGCAACGCAATTACGCCCGGTCGCTGGCTGCCGGAACCATCGCCGCCGGCGGCACGCTCGGCATGATCATCCCGCCGTCGGTGCTGATGATCCTGTATGGTATCCTGACCGAGAATTCGATCATCGCGCTGTTCCTGGCGGCGATCGTGCCGGGCCTGATCGCCGTCGTGACCTATCTTGCGGCGATCATGATCTACACGCGCATGTATCCCGACGCAGCGCCGGTCGGCCCGCGCGTCGCATGGAATCAGCGTGGACGCACGTCAGCCGACAGCTGGGCCGTCGTGCTCCTGGCCTTCGTTGTGTCGGGCGGCATTTATTCGGGCGCTTTTACCGTGACCGAAGCGGCCTCGGTCGGCGCCGCCATGGCATTCTTCATCAGCCTGCTTCGCCGCCGCCTGAACGTGGCAAGTCGTTCGTCGGCTGCTTTGGCGACACGGCAGCCAATACGGGCCTGATATTCGTCATCATTATCGGCGCGTCGATCTTCAGTTATTTCGCCACCCTGTCCGGCCTGCCGGCTGCAACCGTCGCCTGGATCGAATCGCTGGACCTGCCGCCCTACGCGGTGATCGTCTTGTTGCAGATCATGTACCTGATCCTGGGGTCGATCTTCGACACCGTGGCGGCGATGGTGCTGACGCTGCCGTTCGTCTATCCGCTGATTATCGGCATGGGCTTCGATCCGATCTGGTGGGGCGTGATCAACATCGTCGTGATGGAGATCGGCATGATCACGCCGCCCATCGGCATCAACGTGTTCGTGCTGCACGGGGTGGCCAAGGATCTGCCGCTCAACACGATCTTTCGCGGCATCGTGCCGTTCTTCTTCGCCGATCTCGTGCGCCTGCGCTGCTGACGATGTTTCCCGTGCTCAGCCTGTGGCTTCCCAAGGCCCTCGGCTGGCATTGAGGCGCCCGCAACTTGCGCAGGCTAGCGCGGCAGCCAGATTTCTATCTCGCTGACGGTCTGCGCCTTACGATAGCCCGCCATGGCCCCGCTGATAGCGGCATGGCTCCAGACCCTGTCGATATGCACGCCGCATCCGGCAAGAATGACATCGGGCTTCGTTCTGGCGACATCGTCGGCAAACATCGCGGCGTCGGCGTCGATCTAGGCCTGTATCTTTGCGGCATTGCTCCCGGGCCTGTCGCGCAGGATACGGGGTTGTCAGTCAGTATCCCAGAATCAAAGTGTACCTACGTACTTCGCTACCTCCGAACCTGGTTTCAAACAGATAGAGAACCTGTTTCCAGGCTTTCTCAAAATCTGCTTTGCTGGCGCTGGAGTCTTGGCCTAGCTGAAAGGCCCGGCGGGCGAATTCCTCCTAAGGGGACATGACAAACGAACTAGTTTATCTGCGATGGTTCCTTTTTAGGCCGGTCCTATTATGGGTTCCATGAGTCCATCGAATCGATCACGTCACCCCTAATTTTGAGCTCGAGGTTGCCATGAATAAGACTGAGCAATGGAGGCGGGTAATTCTCGCTACGGTGACCAGCAACATTGTTTTCGTGGCTGCAATTTATATAGCGAATGAATTCTACTTCCGTGGCTCATTGGGCTGGGTGCTTCTAATTGGGTATGCAATCTGGATTGGATTTACGTTCGCTTCATGGGCGCTCCGAACAATTAGTGAAACTGTTACTTATTTTATCAACAAGAAACGGGATATTCGAAATTTTGTCACGGCGCTTCACAAAAACAAGATAAAAATCTACGAAGCGTTTGATATTGATATTTTCGATGTAAGCGAAACCTTTCACCATATAATAAAGCACGAGCGTGATATCGACAGAGACGCATATTCTTTCATTCTTGCAGAGTCTCTTTTTCACAGTATTCTGCTGACACAACAGCGTTACGCTGCCGCGTTTCGTGTGGCGATGATACAGGATGAGGGTTATCGCCAGTACAAAAAGGAAGTTTATGCGCAATCTTTAACAGATCGAATTGTTACTGATCCCCATAAAGATGGTTGAATGCCCATATGGCATACTCAGGACATTCTCGTGCTCTTTTGTGTACGGATCACACCTGAAACTTGGTAACCTGCCGCGCAAGTCAGCGAAAGTTTTGAGTGTTAAAGGTATTGAAAATGCCCCGACCCTGTCGTCGTGTCAGACTTGAAGCTGGACTGAGCCTGCGACTGCCGCAACTCATGCGGCAGGGTTTCATAGTGCCCGGCACGCGCACGTCCGCTAAATTGCGCTGGACTTACACCGGAACGGATATTGAAACTGGCAGCGCGAACCTTTGGGCTGACCTCACGGCCCCGACGGCGGGTACGCTCGATATCCAACTCTCACACTTTCGGCAGCAGATAGACCTGCGCTCCCAGCCCCGGCATTTCGGCGGCAGGCAATGGTATTTTGAATGCCCGAGAACGGGCCGCTTGGTAACGTCCCTCTGGCTTCCCAATGGTGCCCGGCGCTTCGCATCCCGCCATGCCTGGCCCCGGCAGGTGGCTTATAGCTCGCAGTTTCAGGCTCCACACCAACGCGCCCTGAAACGCGCCTTCCGCATCCGGGAGCAATTGCACCCGTCACCGGCATTCCACGGTATCGGCGACATTCTCCCGCCCAAGCCCAAACACATGCGCTGGGCGACTTACGAGAAAATTCTGGAAATGCTGGATCACCATGAGGCAATCTGTGACGCACATACCGTGCGCCTGATGGTCCGGTTTACGAGGCTCGTTTAGACAACAGATTTCGATTCCCGTTGGAAAGAAACACTGGCGCAATTTTATTAAAACTCACGAACTACATTTAGACGAAGATCAATAGCTCAGCTTTAAGTTAGCTCGTCCGGCTAATCCGGTTTGAATGAAGTTTTCGGACCAACGCTATGTCATACTTCCACTGCCAGTTTCATGACGATAGCTCTGGCACTAAATGGTACCTTACAAAGAACTCTGACGAGAACAATTCGCTGTCAGTTCATCGTTATGATGACCGCCCGTGTGCCTATACACGTCGAGCCAAGTATAGTTTGCCAGAATTCCTATCAAATCCTTCGGACGCCCCCGAATGCTGCGCGTTGCTTCGTTTATTCGAAGAATAAGCCGGCATAGCAGCATCTGACCTTCACGGCAGAAAAGTATTGGTGCCTATGTTGCCAAGCTTTGCAAATATGATCGAAAAGATTGCGGATCAGCCATTTCAATGGTGAAACTCGCGAGAGTTAGGCTGGAATAGTAACCTGGCTAGCGACCGTGTGAAATGGACGACTGGACGAGGCTGTTTCTTGTGCAATCTCTATTCGATCACCAAGGCACGGGAAGCGGTCCGCCGCTATTTCGGAGTGGCCGAAAATCGCACTGCCGCCTTCAAGTCCCTCCCCGGCGTCTATCCCGGCACCAATGCTCCTGTCATCCGCAATGCTCCCGAAGATGGCGAGTGAAAATTGATTGTGAACTCGTGTGGAATTGTCCTGAAACGGAAAGGGCAGCAGGGAGACAATTCAGTGTTCTAGGCGCGGCTATTTTCGCTTGGCCGATCGAGCTCTGTGAGCTGAGTGCGCATGCGCACTTCGATACCTGGAATAAAAGAGCAATCTCCATTCATCGCCATCAGGACCTTCAATTTTTCGGCGCTGCAAGGAGCTAAGTCATGAAACCAGTAGGTAGAAGGCTCTTAGGTGTAGCTATCGCCGCACTTACTATGGGCTGCGCCATCATCATATCGGCGTCCAATGCCGACGCCCGCGGGGGGCGCGGTGGCGGTGGCGGTGGGCATGGCTTTTATCATGGGGGCGGCAATACCCGCGTAATGCCACGGATCGTTCAATCGCCTAGGCCGGTCATCGTCAACAGTCAGGGAAATCGTGTGATCCCTCGATGTGGCGGTTACTGTAATTCGAGCGGTTCGCCCGGTCATAGACCACCTGGAAGCAGGCCGCGGGTTCAGGATCATCGCTCACAATATCACCCTCGCCCTCCTCACGGTGGCGGCCGCTTCCCTACCCCGTATCGCGGTCGGCCGCGTATACAGGATCATCGCTGGTAGATGCCGCCCAGCTAGGGTGCTCTACTTTTAACCAGCTTTGCGGTGGAAGTGCTATCTTGGCACCATAGACAACACAGGCCCGGGAAGATTGTTCAGGAAATCCGGGTAAGCCCCAGCAAATCCATAATCTGACATTGATACCTGCTCGGAACGCCGGGCCTGCTGACGCCCCAGGACTTGTTTGGGCTTTCCCAGCCGATCAAATGGAAATCGTGCAAGCCGGGACCGACAAGAAAGACCTTGAAGGGAAGTCCAGCAAATGACGAAACCACTAATATTGCTTACCGCATGCTTACCGGAGCGAAAAATACTAACTCATCACAATTTCAGATTTACCATAACTTATTGAATATAAATGGTGCCGCAAGAGGGATTCGAACCCCCGACCCCCTCATTACGAATGAGGTGCTCTACCAGCTGAGCTATTGCGGCCTGATCCTCGCCCGGCGCATGCGCCGGACCGGACGGGTTTCTCATAACTTCATACCGCGCCCAAGGCAATCGCCAGTTAGCGCTCCTGCCCCGGCGCTGTCTTGGTGCAAACACCTGTCAGGCAGGGCGCTTGGGACCGGGATCATCCGGCTGGAAGCTTGCAACGATTTCCTTTTCGGTCGCCTTGCCTGCCGGTGCGCCATCCTTGCTCGCCGGAGCATTGCCCAGGGCCGGAGTGGAATCGGCAACTACCGGCGCTTTGGCTGCCTCGACAATCTTGCTGGCCTTGGCAGTGGCTCCCGTTGCAACCGGTGTCGCGTCTGAAGCTTTCTCCGCTGCGCCTGCATTCGTGCCTGTCGACGAAACAGCGACAGTGGCAGGTTCAACCGGCTTCAGGTCAATTGTCTTCTCTTCGATCGATTTATGTTCAGGCGGCTTCTTTTCAGTCGCTTTAATATCAACGGGCTTGGCATCGACCGGCTTCGCCTCAATAGTCTTTGTGTCAATTTTTCCGGCATCGCCATCCCCGGCCTTAGCCGCAGACATCTTTGCTGTCTCCGCAGGAACAGGCGCTTCCACGGGCACGGCAGCGGGAGCTGCTGGCTGCTTTGCCGGTATGGCCGGGGCAAGCGCAGAGGTGGGCGGATCGTCGACTTCCCTGGCAACGGATGCGGACAATTTCTCCACCGGCGTTTCCCAGACAAAAGCATCGATCTTGCCTGTCACTGGCGACGCAGGCGCCCAGGTGTCGGTGACAACCCCGTCGGCGATCCACATGGGATCGCGTCCGGCGCGCGTTGCCCGGGCCAGCCATTCACGCACACGGCCGGAAACGCCATATTGTGTTTCTTCCAGATCAGCCATCAACAGGCATGCACGCACCGTCGGGCGTGCGTTCGAGCCATCGACCAGCGGGGCCATTGTCTTGCGCGCCAATTCAAAATCGCGCGCCTCCAGCGCTGCGCGCGCCAGGGTCATCCGGCTTTCGGGATGACTGGTATGCACACGCGTCAGTGTCTGCGCCCGCGCAAGCCGGTCGGTAGCGGAATCGCCGGGACGTAAATCCAGATAGGCCCGCGCAATATCGGGATGCGGCATCACGCGCCAGCCATCTTCCAGAATACGTCCGCCACGGCGAATATCTCCGCGCCGCGCCAGTATGCGCCCGGCCACCGCATAGGCAGGGATCAGATCGGGAGCCAGCTTCATGGCTTCGCGCGCAATCCGCAATGCTTCATCCGGCGAGCGTTCGGCAATGTCCATCGCCATCGCTGTCTTGAGTACACCACGCTGGCGATTGCCGACAGTCTTGTCGACTGATTTGCGGGCAATGGAACTTTCCACCACGGCAAGCGCGCCAGACCAGTCATCGGCCATGGCGTGATTTTCCAGCAGCGCCTGGCCGGCCCATGGCAGAGCCGCAAGACCATAGGCCTCTTTGGCAAAACTTTGCGCTGCCGCGCTGTCACCCTTGCGTCTTGCTTCCAGATACAATCCTCGCAAACCAAGAACACGCGTCTCCGGATCCTCCAGCATGCGATTGAATGTTTCGATTGCACGATCACGGTCGCCGGAAATTTGTGCTGCCTGCGCCTGCAGCAATGTTGTTAGCGGCACATCGCCCAGATGTTTGGTGGCTTCGCGCGCAGCTTTTTCCGTTGCACGTGCATCGCCAATTGCAGCTGCCACCATGCCTTTGGAGATCGCGGCAAAACCCCTGTTGTGGCGGCGGGCCCTTGCCGTGATCGACATGATCGCGGGAATGCGGAAGATCAACCGCAATGCGCTCCACACAATCATCAGGGCGACTGTGAGCAAGGCGATGGCGCCGATTGCAACCATCAGCGATGTCTCGATGCGGTAACCCTGCCAGGTCAGCAGGATTTCACCCGGCCGGTCAGCCAGCCAGGCAAAGCCGAATGCGGCCATTGCCAGCATCAAAAGAAATATTACGATACGAACCACTTCAACACTCCGGCAGCACGCAAGGCGCGCTCAAGTTTTTTGTTTCTGCAATTGCGCGATAGCTTCCGACGCAATTGCCTGTGTCGCCTTGTCTGCGCTAATGCGCGCTTTCAATCCTTGCAAGAAAGGATCTGCCGCCTTGCGTACATCGTCAGGCAGTTTTCCGAACAGGGCCAGCGCCGCTTCATACTCGCCTGCGGCAAGCCCGTCCCGAATGCGCACGAACAGGGCGCCCGGCGTTTCACCCTGCGCCGTATCGACCGGCCTGATCTTGACCAGCCCCAAAGCGCCTTGTTTCAATCGTTCAAGCATCGGCGCATTTGCTGCAGGTTTGGGCGCCTGGACAATGATCTTTTCCAGCGCAACAAATGCGCGCAACATCGACTGTTGAGAGAGCACGCCTTTTGCCGCAAGGGGTTTCAGCACGGCTACAAGTTGTGCATTGCCGCCGGTTGATTCAACCGCCGACAATTCATCAACGAACGGCTGGCCCGCCTGCACACGTTCGCTCAACGCACGCGCAATGATGGCTCTTGCTGCAGCATTCGAGCGTTCAACGCTTGCAATTATTTTCTGGTCTGTCTGTGCAATCGCCTTGGCGTTTCCAGCTATCGATGCGCCTGACTTTTCGATTGCCTGCGCCACTGGCGTGATTGCATTTGTGATCTTGTTTTCCAGGGGCGCTATCTGTTTGGCGAGATCTGCAATGCGTGCGTTAACCGGCCCAAGATCTGCTGCTGGCTGAAATCTTTTTTTCGAGCGCCGCCAGCCGTGTTTCCAGTTTGCCGATTGTATCGGCAAAGGATTGCACAGCCCCGCTGCCGGTTGCCGACCCCTGCGCCGGTTTTGTCTCCGGATCTGTTGTTGCGCGAACGCTGGATTTCGCATCGCTCATCAATTTTTCGAGGGCAGCAACCCGTGCTTCAAATGGCTTCAGGTCGACCGCCGGGGCACCCGTTCCAGCCCCAAGCTTGCCCACATCGGCTTTCAGCGTATTGGAAAGCGCCGCCTGTTGTTTCAATGCAGCCTCAAGGCCGGTCAATCGCTTTTCGAAATCGTTAAAGGCGCCAGCGCTTTTTCCGGCGGCCTCGATGACAGGACCCTGCGCGGCCTGTGTGGTCTCCATCGCCTTGATGCGGCCTTCCAGTGAAGTCACCCCGGACCCGCCACCGGCAAGTCCCAGGCCCCATGCCCCTGCCAGCGCAACAATAGCCCCGGCAAGTCCGGCCCCCGCCATGGATCCCAGGTTGCCTCCGGGCTTTCCGGCAGCAGGAGCACCTGTCTGGCTTGTTTGCGGCCCGCGCGTGGTCTGCCCCGCCGGAGACTTCTGCTCCGGACCTTTGGCATCCAAAGGTTTGGCATCCGAAGGTTTGGTATCGGCAGGCTTGATATCAGCCGGCTTTACGGCAGATGCAGCGCTGCCGCCGGGCTTTGCCTGGGCGGCGCTTCCCGCACCTGCCGGTGGCACCGACGACTTCGCCGGCACGTCAGGCTTGATTTCCTTCACATCCCCCGGACGCGCTTCGATGATCGGCGCTTGCCGCGGTTTATCGCGGTTCGGCGTCGGCCCGGCGTGGCCGCCCGGTGTTGGCTTGTTTTTATCGTCGTTCATCCTGGACCTCTAACCCCTTGTACAGGCGAGCCGGTGTTTCACAAAATCGGCGTCAAAGACGCTAATTCGCACCGTGTCATGCAAGTTCCCGGATCGCCCGGGCCATATCCAGCGTCCTTTGGGCCATTTCGGCATGCAGAAGTTCGACCATCCGTCCATCCATGGAAATGACGCCCTTGCCCTTGTTTTCCGGCAGCGCAAAGGCGCGCACGATCGCTTCCGCAGACGCAACCGCCTCGGGCGAGGGCGCAAATACCGCATTTGCGACGTCAATCTGCGCAGGATGGATGACGGTCTTACCCTCCATGCCCATTTGCAGCCCCTGCCCGCACTCGGCCCTCAAGCCATCCAGATTGCGAAAATCATTGTAGACGCTGTCAATAATCGTAATGCCGTAGGCCCGTGCCGCCAGCACACACTGGCTGAGCCAGGCCAGCATCGGTCCGCGTCCCGGAACCATCGCGACCCGGGTTTCGCGTGCAATATCGTTTGTTCCCAGGATAAAGCCTGCAAAATTGCACTCGGGCTGCGCTGCCGCACGCGCAATTTCCGAAATGTCCAGCAGCGCGCGCGCAGTTTCGATCATGGTCCATAATTGCGTGCGGCCTGCCCCGCCCGCATCTGCGATCAATCTTGCGGCAGCCAGAATATCTCCCGCGGACGTAATTTTGGGAACGACGATGCCATCGGCTCCTGCCTGAACGGCCGCACGCAGATCCTCAACGCCCCATTGCGTATCCAGCCCGTTGACGCGCACGATGCGCTCGCGCCGGCCGTAGCCAGCATCCGCCAGTGCAGCAACGATGCGCTGGCGCGCGGCATCTTTCTCCCCCTCTGCGGCGGAATCCTCCAGATCGAAAATGAACCCGTCTGCAGGCAAGGTCTTGGCTTTTTCCAGGGCGCGTGCGTTGGCGGCCGGACTGAACAAAAGCGAACGTCGGGGGCGGACATTCATGCCTAAACCTCTCCAAAATACCGGCCGGTTTACGCCGTTGCCGGAATGCAATTCTACCAGATGACTTGAAAGCCCAGTCTTGAAAGGCCAATCTTGCAAATCTAGTCTACAAGAATAAGTACCTTGTGAACGCCTGCACGAAAAGGCCATGCGCCATATCAGGGAAAACGGCATTTTTGCAGGCTAGATTTCACTTTAACTTCAAACGACAGGTTTGCCATGCAACCGGCCACTCAAAATCAATCGGGCAAGAAGGCCGCGCAGCTTTCTGTCCTTGACCTGTCGTTCGTGACGAGTGGAACATCGGCAGCACAGGCGTTGGCCAATACAATAGATCTGGCAAAATACGTCGACACGCTCGGGTTCAAGCGATTCTGGCTTGCTGAACATCATTCGCTGCCCTCGGTCGCATCCAGCGCACCCGAAATCATGATTGGCCAGATTGCAGCAGTGACACGCAACATGCGCATTGGTTCAGGCGGCGTGATGCTGACCAATCATGCGCCACTGATGGTGGCTGAGCGCTTCAAGATGCTGGAAGCCCTGTTTCCCGGGCGCATCGATCTGGGATTGGGCCGCGCACCGGGCACAGATCAGGTGACAGCCTTTGCCTTGCGCCGGCGGCTGGAAGAACGCCAGGGTGACGATTTTCTCGAACGGCTGCAGGAACTTTTTCTCTGGGAGACCCGCGACTTCCCGGAAAACCATCCGTTTCACAAGATCACCGTGATGCCCTCGGGCGTATCACTGCCGCCTGTCTGGCTGCTGGGCTCCAGCGATTACAGCGCCCAGCTCGCCGGTGAGATCGGCGCAGGCTATTCATTCGCGTCGCATTTTTCCGACTTCGACGCCGTCATGCCGATGTTGACCTATCGCAGCCGTTTCAAGCCATCCCAACATCTAGCCGAACCTTACGCGATCATTGCCGTTGCCGCTGTCATCGGCGAAACCAGCGAACAGGCCGATGAACTGGCGATGACCTATGATCTGAACTGGCTGCGCCGTGCACGCGGTGAGATGAAGCCGCTGCCAAGCCCTGCAGAAGCAAGGGCCTATCCATGGACAGATCAGGAGAGGGCCTATATCGCACGCCGTCGCGAACGCCTGTTTTGCGGAACAGCGCATGATGTCGCGCGCCGTCTCAACGAATTTGCTGCAGCCACCCAGGCAGACGAAATCATGATCACCTCATCCATCTACGATCATGCCCTGCGCAAGAAATCTTACGCCCTCCTGGCAGACGAATGGCAGAATGTCCGGCAGGCGGCCTGAACACAAAGGAGACGACAATGATTTCAATACGAAAAACCATAACAATAGTTGCAGTGGCAGCAAACATTCTGGTTGCCACGAGCGCTATCGGACCCGCATTTGCGCAGCAATACAGCGGCATGACCTGCGGCGAACTCTGGTATGCCCGCAACAAGATCTATGCCGACAATGGTTTTTGCTTCAAGACCCAACGTGCCCGCCAGCAATTTGGCGAAGGCTGCTTTCCTCCCTATGGCCGCGTCAGCGGCTATGCCAAGGAACGCATAGACACCATACAATATTGGGAGTCACGTCGCGGCTGCCGGTAGCACTATCGCCTAGAACAATTGCCTCGATGCTATCCGCGCGCCTTCTGCAAGCGCCTTGAATTTGGCGTCGACGATCGTGTCATGTACTTCCGGCACCGCACGCGGTGTCGAGGCAAAGCCGCAATCTGTCGATGCGATCACATTTTCCTTGCCAACGACGCTGGCGAATTTTGCAATCCGCTCGGCGACAAGTTCGGGATGCTCCACAATGACAGTGGCGTGGGTCACAACGCCGGGCAGCAGCGCCTTGCCTTCCGCCAGCTTCACGCCTTCCCACAATTTCCATTCGTGTTCGTGTCGCGGATTACCGAACTCGAACGAATAGAAGTCAGCATTGATCTTCAGGATAATATCGATGAGGTGTTTCATCTCGAAATCGAAAACACGCGGGCCCATGTTGATGCCATAGCATGTATGATGACGGATGCGGCTGGAGGGGATATTTCGAACCGAGTGGTTCATCGCCTCCACCCTGCGCGCAGCCCAGCGGCGCGCTTCTTCAACGCTCATGCCAGGCTCGAGCATCCACTGCATGGCAAGACGCGGATCGTCGAGCTGAATAGAAAATCCGGCATCGACGATGGCCTCATATTCAAAGCGCATCAATTCGGCGACAGCTTCAAGATATTCATCTTCGCTCTTGTAAAAGCGATTGATGACCGCTCCTTCCACGGTGCCAACAGATGCGCAGGGGAAGAACAGGTCTTCGACATTCCGACCAGCAAGCGCCTGCTTTGCATTGGCGATATCGGCCTGCAGCAGGGCATTGCCCGTGTATTTCAATGGCCCCGTACAGATCGAGCCCGCCGGCTGCGTTCCCGAATGTCCGGCCTCATAGAATTCGGGGAAAGCATCGCGTTCCTTGGTATGGGCACGCTGCTTCTTTTCCGAATTCGGCTCTATGCCTGCCACCCGCTCGCGGACATAGGCAAAGAAACCTGCCTTGGATTGCTCACCGTCGCTGACAATGTCGATGCCATGACCGCATTGCCATGCGACGCAATCGACGACTGCCCGTGTCACCTCAGCATCATAGGCTTTCTGATCGTAGGGCTTGCCATCGAGCCGGGTCACCATAAGTTCGCTCAGGCGCGCCGGACGCGGTAGACTGCCGACATGGGTTGTCAGAATGCGCTTGGTACGCTCCGAAGCGATGCTCATGGCCGTTTCCTCTCATGTTGTATCTGCGCAATGGCATGTTCTGCCACGCCAGGCAATACGCATGGCGGCGGCCGGGGCAGAAGCTAGCGGCAGGAGCCAGAGCCAGGAACAGGCTTTCCATCCGCCTCACTGATCACGCAAACCTGCCCGGTCAATCCGTCTGGTGCCTTGACGTTCCGGGCAAGGACGAACTTGCGAACTATACCGCGGCTGAGGCCCAACGGTATCTGCATGGGGCCCACAATGCGCATTTCGTTGACGGGCAAACGAACCCGTCCACCAGCACTTGCTGGTGGCGCACCAACCATCTCCAGAGAACCCTGATCGATCATTTGTGCAAGACCTGCCGGGCCAGGTAAAACAGGGGCAACCGCAATCTTCATCTGGCTGACCAGCAATTTGGCCTCCAGACGCAATACGCCACCTGGGAAAGTCTGGCCGGCAGCCTGCCACATGATGTGCCCCGGGCTTCCCTTGGGCGGCGCCATGGCTGCGGGATTTTGCCCATTACGATCGGTTTTTCCGGACGGAAAAGATATTCTGCGTCCAATGTTTTCATTGACGACTGCGCCGACCTCGGCGCCCGTGAGCGCTTTCAGGCTGCGCGCCAGTTGTTCCCGCTCCTCATCGCTGCGCGTAGCAGCAGGCAGGCAATCGGATGTTTCGACAAAGTGCACCTTGTCGGCAGCAATACCCGATACTGCAATACTGGATTTGCCCCCGATCGGGAAACGCGATCCAACCAGCACTTTACTGACGCGTTCTGTTGCACCGGTCACATGCCAGATCATGTTTGAAGGGGCGGCAAGTACCAGCGTCAGCGGCTCCTTGCCCGCTTCGATTTCAATCTGCGTCGCGGTCAGCAGCTTTTGATCGCCTGCAAATGACACATTTGCCAGCGCATCGCCCCGATACGTTGAAGCGTATACGATACGCGAGCCGTCCTGTATCCTGGGAAGACTGCAACGCATGACCTGGCGGGCAATGCGCGTTGCAGCATACATGTTTCGCCGCGCCTGCGACTGGCGTCTGTGGACATCACGCATTGTCAGCATGAAGGCGCGGAATTCACTCTCACTCAGGATTTTGTCCTTGTCCGCATCAATCTCGCTGAAAACAATGCGCACTGCCGCCATGAATTCATCGCGCAGCAAAATGCCATCGCCATTGATGTCCAACGACATGGGAACGGCATTGGTATTCCGGCCGCGATAAGATGACGAGCCACCAAGCAGGGATTGCATCTCTACGCTTTGGCGTATTTCGTCCAGAGTGATCGTGCCATCGCGATCCCTGTCATTGCGGAATATCCTGTCGAAGTCGCGCTGCATCCTTGCTTCGCGGTGCAATGTGCTCTGTGAAGCAAAGCGCTGGCGCAACATGCGGCGCACTTCATCGCGCGTCACTTTACCATCGCCGTTGAGGTCGGCAGAAAAAACATCCCGGATGGCATTGGCGCGCACGCGCGCCTTCTCAATTTCTTCGGCAAGCTTCTCGTCCCGTGCCGATATGCCCTCTTCACCAGCGACTCGGGCAGCATCGAATGTCTTTCCCAACTGCCGTTCCACCTGCTGGACAGACCAGCCATACGGCTCGCGATTGAACACCATCGAATATCGCAGGCGCATCCAGTCCAGAGCCGGCTGTGGAAATGTTTGCACCGTGGCCGAGGATTGCGGGCCAGCACTATTTCCCTGGGCCAGGGCATGTCCGGACAAGACGGCGGCCATCGCGCAGGCGTAAACGGAAATCGCTGAATGGAAACGCCAAAATGTCATTCTCAAAACTCCTTGTCGCGGCCCGGGTCCGTTTCACCGCATGATTTTGATACGAAAGCTCATGAATAAATTTCGTGAACCAACAATTGCAGCAGTCCGGCAAGAATGTGGCAGACAGTGTAAGTCGTAAATTTTTGCTCGATCAAGTTTTAAAATAACCAACCTGTAAACAGGTTTAACACTAGCAGAATGGCAGCGATCACTCCCAGACTTCTGCCAATTCTGCGCGCCCACACTTCGATCCTGTCTTCAGCAGGCGCCGTTTCAGCACGCGACAACCCGGATATTTGCATCAAGCGCTGCATCGCGCCTGTAAACACGCCGTGACTTTCCTGTTCGGCACGACGCAAAATTTGCTCGGCCTCCTGCTTTTGCTGCGTTTGCGGATCGTTTGGCTTCAACATTCTTCTCTTCGCTGATGCTGTGTGCCCGTGCGCACATCCAGCTGCCGCTCGCCGATGCATATTCATTTCATCACATGGGGAATGGTTCCCCAGGGATCGACACAGTCGCAAGTGAAAGTATCCTATCATGAAAAAACTTCTGTTCGCTGCCATTGCAGCTACTACCATCGGCCTCTCTGCTCTCGGCGCAACGCCTGCCTCGGCAGCCTTGACTGCTGATCCGCTGGCTCCTTCCAAGTCTGCGCAAACGCAAACCGCGAAGACCGATTTCGTCCAGGTCGCCCGTCGTGGCGGCGGCGGCGGCGGGTTCCGCGGTGGAATGCGCGGCGGCGGGTTCCGCGGCGGACTTCGGCACGGCGGGTTCCGCGGACATCGCTTCCATCGCGGCCATCGTCACAGCCGCTGGGGCTATGGATATGGTTATGCGCCGGTCTATTACGGCGGATGCTATGTCCGCACGGTCTGGACCGATTGGGGTCCGGTCCGCAAGCGCTTCTGCTACTGATAATCCTGCCTGAATGGCAAACACAGCCGGCTGCGTGCAAACGCAGCCGGTTTTTTATTGGGATAAGTTCACCTGGTGCAGCGAAAAATTCGGGAGAATTAGGCATATCGCAAGAAACCATTTCAGGCTTAAGGCGTGTTTTTGGGCACGTACCGAATAGCCAGAATGCGTCATCCTGCAATCACAGCAACGGGAACTCTTCCCGGCTGAACGGGCCACATCCTGTGATCCGAACACCAGAAGGAGTAGTACCATGAAGAAGCTTGTGATCGCAGCCTTCGCTGCAGCAGCTATCAGCGGGTTTCGGTTTGGCAGCCAGCCCCGCGTCGGCAGCCATCTCGCCTGATCTCACGATCAAGACCGAGACGGCGCAAACACAAAACCTCGCCAAGGAAGGCAGCATACAGCTGGCCCGCCACTGGCGCGGACACCGCTGGCATCGCAGACACCACTGGCGTGGCGGTTATGGCCGTGGTTACGGCTATGGCTACGGCTGGGGACCGCGCTGCGTACTGCGCAGAATCCACACCTATTACGGTGTGCGTTTCCGGCGCGTCTGCTTCTACTGATAGCTGAGCGTACATTCAGCCTAAAAGAAACCGGCCATGCAATGCATGGCCGGTTTTGTATTCAAACAAACGCAAGCGAGCGTTTATTTCCAGTCGCGTACATCGACGAACTTGCCGGCAATCGCCGCTGCAGCAGCCATCGCAGGCGACACAAGGTGCGTGCGTCCGCGATAACCCTGACGTCCCTCGAAATTACGGTTCGAGGTCGAGGCGCACCGCTCGCCGGGAGCCAGCTTGTCCGGGTTCATCGCCAGACACATCGAACAACCGGGTTCGCGCCACTCAAAACCTGCCTCGATGAATATCTTGTCGAGGCCTTCGGCTTCGGCCTGCTGTTTGACAAGGCCCGAGCCTGGAACGACGAGCGCATTGACGTGCGCGGACACTTTCATGCCCTTGGCAATCGCCATTTTTGCAATCTCTGCTGCTGCGCGCATGTCTTCGATACGTCCGTTGGTGCAGGAGCCTATGAAGGCACGATCGATTGAGAGATCGGTCATCTTCTCTCCGCCCTTCAGTCCCATGTAATCGAGTGCACGGATGATCTTGTTGCGCTGCGCATCCGATTTTGCATCCTCAAGGCGCGGGACGGTTCCACCAATCGTCGTCAC
Organism: uncultured Alphaproteobacteria bacterium; assembly: GCA_963700795.1. GTDB lineage: Bacteria > Pseudomonadota > Alphaproteobacteria > Rhizobiales > Beijerinckiaceae > Terripilifer. The sequence goes on from CAVOYX010000005.1 coordinate 270,848, forward strand.
ATCTTCCGGCGATGTGCCCCAGGTCACAATCGGAGGCAGTTTCGCAGCATCAAGGCGAATTTCCTTGTCGAAGAAAGCGCCATCGTCGGTCTTCAGCGTATCCCAATATTTCAGCGCCTGTTCCCAGGCGTCGCCCTTGGGCGCTTTCGGCCGGCCTTTGACATAGGCATAGGTCTTCTCGTCCGGCGCAATGATGCCAGCGCGCGCACCGCCTTCAATCGACATGTTGCAGACCGTCATGCGGCCTTCCATCGAAAGAGCGCTGATGGCCTCGCCGGCATATTCGATCACCGAACCGGTACCGCCTGCGGTGCCGATTTCGCCGATGATCGCCAGAATGATGTCCTTGGCGGTGACACCATCACCCAGCTTGCCATCGACCAGAACACGCATGTTCTTGGATTTTTTCTGGATCAGCGTCTGCGTGGCGAGCACATGCTCGACTTCCGACGTGCCGATGCCATGGGCCAGCGCGCCAAAAGCGCCATGGGTTGCAGTATGGCTGTCACCGCAAACGATGGTTGTGCCCGGCAGGGTGAAGCCCTGTTCGGGGCCGATGATGTGAACAATACCCTGCCGTGGATCGAATTCGTCGTAATATTCGAGCGCGAAATCCTTGGCATTCTGCGCCATCTGGGCGATCTGGGCCCGGGATTCGTCGTCCTCGACCGGCTGGGTGCGGTCCGTGGTGGGTATGTTGTGATCAACCACACACAGCGTCTTTTCCGGCGCCCGGACCTTGCGGCCCGACATGCGCAGGCCCTCAAACGCCTGGGGGGAAGTCACTTCATGCACCAGATGGCGGTCGATGTAGAGCAGCGTCGTGCCATCATCCTGCGCCTCGACCACATGATCGTCCCAGATTTTATCGTAGAGCGTCCGCGCCTTTGCCATGGTAACCTTCGATTCTGGGCCCGGGGCCCTTTGGCAGCCCAGGCTGGTGTATCCGGGGTGCTTTTAACGCCAGATGCGCCCTGGGAAAAGGCCCAAAAGGCAAATGCCTTTGCCATATGTAATGGCCGGCCTTTGCCCGGAAGCGGCAGCATGAGAGGCAGCATGAGTAACGAGAAGGACAAGAAAACCGCCGCGCCCGGCTCGGGCCGCCCTGCGGTCACGCCCTATCTGACCGTTTCTCCTGCCAGTGCGGCCATCGCCTTCTACGCTGCAGCCTTTGGAGCATCCCAGAAAGCGTTGATGCCATCGCTCGACGGATTGCGGATTGCCCATTGCGAGCTGGAGATCAATGGCGGCGCCTTGATGCTTTCGGACGTGTTTCCTGAATTTGCGAAGACACGGGTTCCGCTTCCCGGTGAGCCCATGCCGGTCTCCGTCAGTCTTGAATTCTCAACCCCCGCCGAAATCGATGACATCGTCAAACGTGCCAGGGCGCTGGGTGCCACGACAGAAATGGATCCGACCAATTCGTTCTGGGGCACACGCTTTGCAATCCTGCGTGATCCGTTCGGCCATCGCTGGATGCTCAACGCGCCGCTCGGCTGACCCGGTTACCGGCAGAACAACGCCAGCTGCCGGTTGAGACGGCTTTCCAGTTTTTGCTGCAAGCCAAGACCGGCAGCCATCGTTTTGCCCAGCGCGCTGCGCGGCTCTGCGCGCACATTGCGCAAGGCACAGGCACGCAGATCGAAGTCACCAGCAAAATCGACAGTCTCGCTGACCTGTCCCGAAAGTATGGCACCGGCTGGTGTGCCGCAGGTAATCTCAACCGTCCCGTCGATGGTTATGGAGCCTGCACCCATGCACACTTCGATAGCCAGCAGTTTTATGGCACGTGTAGCGCTGTAGCGAGGCACCTTCCGGCACACGCGCGATTGCCCAGCACGCAGGGCCTGCTGGACTATCGGCTTTGCCAGCTTGTCCAGCATCGGCAGACATTGTTGTGCCCGCGCCGGTTGAGAGCAAAGAAACACCCCAGCCAGCAGCATTAAAATTTTTCCCGGCGAGGCGTAAGGCATGCATGAACCCCGGTTGCGGAAGTTACATCAAGCTACAGCAACTACCCACAGGCTTGCAATTGACGCGAAAACAGCATTGCTTTTTCGAAGCACCACGCTGCAGCTAACCGCTCCCATGCTGGGTGATTCCGCTAGCGCCGCGCTCACTGGCTGGCACCTTGGCTGCAACAACTTTCTTCAGGGTCAAGCCTTGAACCACAATGGTCCAGAGCACGACCGCGTAAGTCGCCGCAAGTATGACGCTCCGCTCTTCGACCAATGGCAATGAAAGGGCCAATGCAACAGAAATGCCGCCGCGAATCCCGCCCCATGTCAGCACCGGGATCGTTCCTTTCTCGAACCGATGAGCTATCCCAAACATCGATACCGGGATCGCAACAGCGCAAAAGCGTGCAAACAGAACCAGGAAGATTGCGCCCACGCCAATCCAAATAAAGCTCGGTGCAAACTTGATGACCAGCAATTCCAGACCGATCAGCAGGAACAACAGGGCATTCAGCATCTCGTCGACCAGCGTCCAGAAGCTGAACACATAGCGCTGCGTTTCATCGCTCATTGCATCGTCTGGGCCGCGCTCGCCAATCAGCAGGCCCGCAACCACAACGGCAATCGGCCCGCTAATGTGCAGGCCCTGCGCCAACGCATAAGTTCCCATGACCAATGCAATCGAAATGAGAAGCTCGGAAACATATTCGTCGATACTGCGCATCATGAAATAGGCAGCATAGCCAGTGACAAGCCCGAGCAGCGCGCCTCCCACAGCTTCCAGCAGAAACAATTTCGTGACACTCAGAAAACTCGTGTCGGCATGCCCGCCGCTTTGCACCGCCAGCGCCAGCAGGATGGTGAAAATCACGACGCCAACACCATCGTTGAACAAGGATTTTCCCGCCATGTCGATTTCAAGTTCCTTGGGAACATCGACTTCTTTCAACGTCGAGAGCACAGCTACCGGATCGGTCGGGGAAATGAGCGCGCCAAAGACCATCGCCCATATCAGCGGCAACTTGATCCCTACCAGTTGCGCCAAAGCCCAAAAACCCACACCGGCGATCACCGTTGAAATGGCCACACCAACGGTCGCCATCAACGAAACCGAAAGCGCCCGGTCCCGCAATCGGGAGAGGTCGACATGCAGCGCGCCTGCGAATAGCAGAAATCCCAACATGCCATTCATCACAGCACTGTAGAAGTCGATTTGCTGGATCGCCGTTGTGATGTGTACGTATAATTTTGTTTGCGGGATGGCCAGATCAACAACGACAAAAAGCAGTGACGCAAGCAATCCCATCAGCAACAGGCCGATATTGCGTGGCAACCGCACGAAACGCTGATTGAACCAGGCAAACAGCGCGGTGAGTGTCACAAGAATCGCAGCAAGATCGAAGATGGTCAGCATGGTTCGCCGTGAGCAGGGAAAAATCGATTTGTTCGGATGCGTCGGCATCCAAACAATCACATTCCCCGCGTCACAGCAAGGCAGGTGTCAGATCATCCGCGCTTGTTGTAGCGCTCGATTCCAGCCAACACTGTCTTGCGTGCTTCTTCTGCATCGCCCCAGCGTACCAGCTTGACCCACTTGCCTGGCTCCAGGTCCTTGTAGTGCGTAAAAAAATGCTCGATCTGCTTGATGGTGATTTCCGGCAGATCGGTATGATTGCGAACTTTCGCATAGCGTTGCGTCAGCTTGTCAGAAGGCACTGCGATAATTTTTTCATCGCCCCCTGCCTCATCTTCCATCAAGAGCACGCCAACCACGCGGCAGTTCATCACTGCGCCCGGAACGATTGCCCGCGTGTTGGCCACGATCACGTCGCAAGGGTCGCCATCTTCGGACAGGGTATGTGGAATGAAACCGTAGTTTCCGGGGTACCGCATCGCCGTGTACAAAAAGCGGTCGACAAACAGCGCGCCGGATTTCTTGTCGAGTTCGTATTTGATCGGCTCACCGCCAATCGGCACCTCGATGAAGACATTCACATCATTCGGCGGATCGTTTCCGATGGCGACGGCTTCAAAATTCATTTCAACATCTCCCGGCATGGCAAAGACATCCCTGCCAGTACATCACATCGAACAACAGTTGAATTAGCAAATGGTAGTCGCAACGTCCGCTGTCATGGTACGAAAAAAAAGGCGCGGCCGAAGCCGCGCCCTGAACCTGGAACGATGCGCAGACTAGCTCGCCGCACCCTTCTTGCCCTCTTTCGGGCTGTTGTCGATACGCTCGGCGATACGGGCAGACTTGCCGCGACGGTCGCGCAGATAATACAGCTTTGCGCGGCGAACCTTGCCTTTGCGAACGATCGAAATCGAGTCGATGATTGGCGAATAGATCGGGAAAACACGTTCCACGCCTTCACCATAGGAAATCTTCCGGACGGTGAAGCTCTCATTAAGGCCGGCGCCGGCGCGAGCGATACACACACCCTGATAGGCCTGAACGCGCGAGCGCTCGCCTTCTTTCACCTTCACGTTGACGATGACCGTGTCGCCGGGCCGGAATTCCGGAATCGGGCGGGCTTCGATCAGCTTTTTGGCCTGCTCGGCCTCGAGCGTAGCAATAATATCCATCATTAACTCCTGCCGTTTCGCATACACCGTCGTCCGGGGACGTCCGGCCAGCGAGCGTTTCGGTACGCTGTTTTCAGTTAGACGGCGGCCTATACAGGAGATGCCCGTACTTGTCGATAGGATTCGCGCCGGACTGGCGCAGGCCCGCGCGGGTCGGCAGCTCCGGTCAGCAAGAGAGCGCTAGATCAGCGCACCTATGCCACGCGAAACGATAAACAGGCCCACCACGATGACGATAGCGGCAAAAACCAGCGACAAGGCCCGCTTCCTGCGGCCAAGATAAACGCTCGACATGGTGCCTGCGATGGCCCCCAAAACGCCACCGGCAACGACAAGCCCGCCGATCTTCCAGTCAACGAGCCCCGACCAGGCATAGGAAGACGCCGTCGTCAGGCCAAAGGCACTGACGGCTACCAGCGATGTGCCCACAGCGTTCGTCAGGGGCATGCCTGTTGCCAACATCAGTCCCGGAACGATCAGAAAGCCCCCGCCGATGCCAAAAAAGCCCGACATCAGACCTACGCCAAAGCCGATGGCGAGCAACCGGGGCAGCATGTTCGTGGCCGATTCACGGGTCAGACGCACGTCTGCGCCGGCATCCGATTCATGCCTCCGCAGCATGTTGGCGCCCACGGCGATCATCACCAGACCAAACAGGGCGAGCAGCTTCTGCCCATCGAAGGCCTTGCCCATATGCGCGCCGGCCAGAGCCCCCGCGATGCCTGCACCGGCAAAAACCGCCGCGCATGGCCAGCGCACCGTTCCCTGCCGGGCGTGGGCGGCCAGGCTTGCCATGGCATTGAGGGCTACCGCAGCAGCGCTCGTTCCAATTGCCATATGCACGGTCGGCATGCCCACGACATAAACCAGCAAAGGCAGCGCCAGAATGGACCCGCCACCACCTATCAGCCCGAGCACAAAACCAACTGCAACGCCCGAGCTTGTTGCCAGAAGGATGGTGGTGATCGTCAACACGGCTTTAAACCACCGCTCCCTGTTTCAGGCCATTGTTCCTGCATGTGCGCAATCTGCTCGTCACGCCAATCAATCCACAAACTGGCAGGCGGCTATTGATATATTAGGATATCCTAATATATAAGAGTAACATCATCCCGAGGTCAACCCACGACTGCATGAGGCTAAAATGATGGCGGCAAAACCGGTCATCGAGGCATTTTTCGACGAACCCACCAACACGGTGAGCTATCTGGTTTGGGACCCTTCGACAAAAACGGCAGCCGTGATCGACCCCGTGCTGGACTACGATCATCGCTCCGGCGAGGTCGACAATCAGTCAGCAGACGAAATCCTGGATCGCGCCAAGGCGCTGGGCCTCAAAATAGCATGGGCTCTGGAAACCCATGTCCATGCCGACCATCTCTCCGGTGCGCCCTATATCAAGGCGCAGACCGGCGCCAAAATCGGCATCGGCGAACATGTTCGCGATGTGCAGAAGATCTTCCGCCCGGTGTTCAACGTCACGGACATGAAGGCCGACGGTAGCGACTTCGATCACCTGTTCACCGATGACGAGAAACTGGCAATTGGCAATCTGTCCGTGGAGATCATCCATACGCCCGGCCACACCCCGGCCTGCATCGCATACAAGATCGATGACGCGGTTTTCGTCGGCGATACATTGTTCATGCCGGACTATGGAACGGCGCGGGCCGATTTTCCCGGCGGTGACGCCCGTCAATTGTATCGCTCGATTCACAAACTTCTGTCATTGCCCGACGACACGCGCCTGTTCATGTGCCATGACTACAAGGCCCCCGGACGCGATGCCTATGCATGGGAAACAACCGTCGCCGAAGAACGCAAACACAACAAGCACGTCCATGAAGGCATCAGCGAAGATGAATTCGTCAAGATGCGTGAAACCCGTGACGCGACCCTTGCAGCACCGACGCTTTTGTTGCCGTCCATTCAGGTCAACATGCGCGCAGGCAAATTCCCCCCTGCCGAACATAATGGGGTTCACTACCTCCTGATTCCGGTCAAAATCAAATACGAAGCCGAAAGCCGGAAATCCTGATCATCCTTGACATGATGGTCATAACCACGATGGTCCGTACTGGTGCGTCGACAGCATCCCGGCGATGTTGTTCCAACCACGGATCATTTACGCATTGGCCTATCTGAACATCTATTCCCACTACGAACTGCCGCTGTTGCTGGCCGTCGTCATCGCCGCCGGAATCGTTCGCGGATTCACCGGCTTTGGCGCTGGTCTCGTCATGATCCCGTTACTGGCAATCATGTGGGGGCCGGTTGAGGCGCTGGCCACCAGCGTCGTGCTGGGTATCGCAGCAACGTTGCAACTCGTCCCGCGCGCGCTGAAACTTGCCAACTGGCGCGATGTCGCGCCCATGATGGCCTCATCGGTCGTTTTCACGCCCCTGGGGACAGCCCTGCTTGTTTCACTCGACCCCGAGATATTAAAAAAAATCATTGCCGCCCTCGTTCTCGGCGTGACCCTGATAACCCTTTATGGCTGGACCTATCGCGGACCACGCGGCCCGGCAGCGAGCGCCACGGCAGGCGCCATTGGCGGCGCCATCAACGGACTGGCTGGCGTTGGTGGCCCGCCCCTTGTGCTCTACCTGATTTCGCTGCCCGAAAAGCCGGAAGTGCATCGCGCGAATATCGTCATGGCGCTGGCCACGTCTTCGACGATAACAACGCTGGGATTGTTCGTGGCTGGCGCCATTACACCGCGCGTCATCACGCACAGCGCAATATCACTTGTGCCGTCGATTCTGGCTGTGTGGCTAGGCGCGAAACTTTTTGCGATCATACCGGGAAAGGCGTTCCGCCTCATAATTCTCTGGTTTCTTGTGGTGATCAGTCTGGCAATCCTGCTTGCCTGATTATTTTTTTGCAGGATATCCGGCCAACAGATCGGGGCGTCTTGCGCGCGTTACAGCAAGGGCCTGTTCCTGCCGCCAGCGGGCAATTTTCGCGTGGTCGCCAGACAGCAACACGTCCGGGATCGTATAACCTTCCCATTCGCGAGGCCGCGTATATTGCGGATATTCCAGGAGGCCGGATTCGAAACTTTCCTCCGTGCCGGATGTTTGCGCACCCATTACTCCCGGCAACAGACGCACGCACGCATCGATCATCGTCATTGCCGCGAGCTCGCCGCCGGACAACACGTAATCGCCGATGGACACTTCTACAAGATTGCGTGCAGCGATCACACGCTCATCCACACCTTCAAATCGTCCGCAGACCAGAACAGCGCCTGAGCCCGACGCCAGATCGCGCACCATGGACTGGCACAGGGGCACGCCGCGCGGCGACATGAAATATCTCGGGCGTGTATCATCAGGTTGAACATGCATGTCTATTGCATCTGCGAGCACATCCGCGCGAATAACCATACCCGGACCGCCACCTGCTGGCGTATCATCGACGCTGCGATGCTTGCCAATTCCTGCATCGCGGATGTTGTGAACATCCAGCGTCCAGAGGCCGCGCTGCATTGCATCGCCAGCTAGCGACAACCCCAAAGGTCCGGGAAACATATCCGGCATCAGGGTAAGTACACTGGCATGCCAGCCTGAACTCATTTGCGTTCGCTTTCATTACTGCTGGCCGGCTCCATGAACCAGCTTTTCACAGAGCCAAATCCCTTGATCTCGATCTGGCCGCGCGGCTGCATCGTGAACTCATCGCGCGAGTTTGTATTCTCTCCTGCCAGCCTGAGATAAATCGATTCGCTGACATGGATTTTGCCGGCCTCGCCGCTTGCCTCAAGACGCGCAGCAAGATTCACAGCATCCCCCCAAACGTCATAACTGAATCGCCGCGCACCGATAACCCCTGCCATAACCGGACCGGAGGCCATGCCAATGCGCATTTTCAACGGAACACGAAATCGCGCCGCGGTTTCCTCCAGCGCCAAACGAATATCCAGAGCAAAACGCGACATGCGTTGCACATGATCACTGGCAGCTTCGGGAGCGCCTGTGACTGCCATATAGGAATCGCCGATCGTCTTGATTTTTTCTACACCATGCTTGTCGGCAAGCGCATCGAAGGCTCGAACCAGGTGATTTAACATCGCGACCGTGCGTTGCGCACCGAGCTGTTTGGCCAACTCGACGAAACCTTGAAGGTCCGTAAACAGTACAGTGATTTCCGGAAAGGAATCTGCCAGTGGCTTTCCCGGTCGGGCTGTCAGCCGGTCGACAATCTTGGTTGGCAACACATTGCGCAGCAAGGCCTCGGTCGCCGCTTCCGCCTCCTGCACAAGGGCAAAGGCGTACCAGACAAGAGCCGCAATCACACCGAAGGTTGTGATCGCTGCTGAAACGTAAAGCTGATTGATAAGATCACGATCAGCACCGATCCAGGCATGTTCAGGCGGAAATAAAAACCATGCAGCCAGATGTACCCCAAATGAAATGGCAACCACGACTGCTATGAGCATCGGCCGGTGCAATCCGAAAATAAAGAAAGGAGCTGCAGCACCAACGATCAGGTTCATCTGCGTGCCCGTTTCCCGTCCTAGCATGGCGGTAAACAGGAACAACGCGATGATTTCGGAAACAGCTATGAGCATGCCGCCGGCAAGTTCATGGAGGCGATGGGCCAGAGGCACGCAAAGGCCCATCACCGCCAGCGCCAGATTAAGCCAGACAAAGGTGTGATATCGCGCGAAATCAGCAATGGCGAAGGTAACCGCATATTGAATGGAGAAAATGACGATAAGCCCCGCCATGCCATTCAATATCTTCAATCGCCGGGCGACCTTCGGCGGATAGGCTTGGGTGCCGGACGATAGCAATCGCCCTGCCAGCGGCGATATCCGCCCTGTCACTCGCCGCCAATCCAAACCCGTCATCCGTCCATGGCTCTTTTGTCTGATAATGTCTGCACCCATGCAAACTAGCATTGCCGGAAGATGGTTGAAACAGGGGCATTGATGACTATCTCAGGCTGGCCAATCCTGTCCCATCGGAGCATGTCATGAAAATCCGCAAAGCCGGAGAACGCGGCCACGCCAATTTTGGCTGGCTCAACAGCTGGCACAGCTTTTCCTTTGGCAATTATTACGATCCCGCCCACATGGGATTTGGAGCGCTGCGCGTCATCAACGACGATACGGTTGCGCCGGGAGCCGGCTTCCCTGAGCACGGCCACGCGGATATGGAAATCATTTCCTATGTCCTGGACGGTGCGCTTCAGCACCGGGATTCAACTGGTGGCGGTTCGATCATCCGCCCTGGCGAAATTCAGCGCATGAGCGCGGGGACGGGTATTCGTCACAGCGAATTCAACGCCTCGCAAGAGGCCCCTGTTCATTTTCTACAAATCTGGGTTCTGCCGGATGCGAAGGGAATCACACCCGGATACGAGCAGAAACAATTCAGCACTGAAGAAAAACGCGGCGCGTTGCGGCTCGTGGCTTCCAGTAATGGACGCGACGGGTCTGTCACCGTGCAGCAGGATATCGATATTCACGCATCCATGCCTGTTGCCGGACAGCCCCTGACATTCGAAATCAGGCGGGGACGTGTCGCGTGGCTGCAGGTCGCGCGTGGCGCCATTATCGTCAATGGCACGCATCTGGCGGCAGGCGATGGCGCGGCTTTCGACAGCATGGCATCCCTGATAATTGAAACTCCGGACGGTCATGCAGACGATACCGAATTTCTGCTGTTCGACATGGCGGCGTGATCGCTTTCAGGAAACTTCCGGCTCGACCGCGCGCGTGCGAATTTGAATATTGCCTTCGAGTGTCCGGTGGACCGGGCATTTGTCTGCGATTTCGAGCATGCGGCCGCGCTGATCCTGGGTAAGATCGTCACCCAGCGTTATGACCCGCTCGATCACATCCATCTTGACAGGCTTGTCGTCACAGCCTTCGCAATCGTCGACATATTGTTTGGCATGGCTGAGTTCGACGCGAATTCCGTCCGCAGGCCAGCCTTTGCGTTGCGCATACATGCGCATCGTCATGGACGTGCACGCACCCAGCCCCGCCAGCAAAAGATCATAAGGCGCGGGCCCGGTATCGCTGCCGCCCACAGACACAGGCTCGTCGGCAATCAACACATGGGCCCCTGCTTTGACGATATGCGGAAATATTCCGCGACCCAACGGTTGCACGACCACGTGGCCTTCCGCCGCACTGACTGTCTCGACCGGTTCAAGCAGGCGGCTGGCCCAGGCCGAGATGATCTCTGCGGCGAATTCTGCATCGCGTGGCTTGCTCAAAAGATGATCGGCCTTGTCCAGCGACACGAAACTCTTGGGATGGCGGGCAGCCATGAAAATCAACGAAGCATTGTCGATCCCCACAACATCATCCAGCGGCGAATGCAAAATGAGAATATCCCTGTGCAGCGCGGCAATCGTCTGCTGTTGCTTCTCATCATCGAGATCGTCAAAAAATGTCTTGCACACTTCGAACTGCCTGCCGCCGATCGAGACATGCGCGCAGCCATTTCTTTCTATTTCTTCCCTGCTCTGTTTGAACAAATGGGACACATGTGAGGGGCTCGCAGGCGCGCCGATGGTGGCCACCCCTTTGACACTCGCTACGCGCGCCGCGGCCGCCAACACAGCTGCCCCGCCAAACGAATGTCCAATCAGCAGGTCGGCAGGCCCGTGATTCTCAGCCAGCCATTCGGCAGCCTTGACCAGATCTTCCACATTGGAAGTGAAGCCGGCATTGGCGAATTCCCCTTCGCTATGGCCAAGTCCGGTAAAATCAAATCGCAGAATGCCAATGCCCAATTGTGCGAGGCGCGCTGCTATTTTGCGGGCTGCAAGAATATCCTTCGAACAGGTAAAACAATGGGCGAAGATCGCCAGGCCGCGTTTTTGTCCTACCGGCGCATCGAAACGGGCAGCAAGATTGTTTCCGTCGCGCGACAGAAACTGGATGGACTGATCATTGGGCATGGACGCATCCCATCGTCTGGAGAATATTGAGTTTTAGATAACATGGATGACAGGTCATCTCATCCCAATCCCGGCCGATTACGTAAATATGATCAGGTTGTGAAGCGCGCAAGGATGTGATGCCTGTCTGCTGTTCTCGGCACGACCGGCAATCGCAAGCTGACGCCTTGCACACACGCATCGCCCGGCATGATCGGGTTAGAGCGATGCATGATGTAGCACTCTGGGTACTACACGGGATTTGTGGTCGTCCCCTTGAAAGCCATATAGCCGCCGTCGAGCAACAGATCCGTGCCTGTCATGAAGCTGGCTTCGTCGCTTGCAAGAAACGTCGCGCCCGCAGCTATTTCCTCAGCTTTTCCTGTCCTGCCGACGAGATAGGCTGGCCCCTTGGCCCTGTTGGCTTCTTCCCGGCTTTTGAAACGCTGGAGCGCCGCGCGAAGCGTATCTATCGCTCCCGGTGAAATGGAGTTTGCGCGAATGTTGTCCGCGCCAAAATCAATGGCAAGGCATTTGGTAAACTGCAACACCGCTGCCTTTGACGAGCAATAAGCGGGCCGGCGCGGCATTCCGATATGCCCGTGCGAGGATGCGATGTTCACAATTGCCCCACCGCCCGCCTTGCGCATTTCCGGAACTGCATATTTGCACATGAAGAACATGCCATCGAGATTTACATTGAAGGCCGAACGCCAATCCTCATAGCTTAATGTCTCGACAGTGCCTTGCGGCGTCACGGCTGCTGCAACATTGGCTAATGTTGTCACTTTTCCAAATGCGGCCACCGCATCGGCAACGGCTGCCTCGCATTGCGCGGCATCGGTAACATCAAGCGCCAGCGGTTTCGCCATGCCGCCCGCCGCAACGATGTCGCTGACAACAGCCTGCGCTTTCTCTAGACTGACATCCGCGACAATAACCTTCGCACCCTCACCAGCGAACCGGCGCGCAATCGCTCCGCCGATTTCTCCGCCGCCGCCTGTTACTATGGCGACCCGGCCTTCCAGCATATTCGCCGCAGCCATGTTTCCTCCTGTCGTGTTTATGGAACCTGAGTGTCAACGTCGCCTCGGCAAAGTCAATCGGTACTGCGCCAGCGGCGCGGATTCGGGTCCTTCTGTATCGCAGTGCCGGTTCAGGCGCACATCATTCGGATGTTGACGGATTTAGTTCTGCACCTAAACTGCATTCCGAAATCGGCCTCCCGGCGCCTGCGGTCGCGGGCAAAGCTGAAACACGGACTCTTTGGATTGAGGGAGGCAATTGGCACCATGAGAAAATGGCTTTTGGCGGGCTTTATGTCCGCATTGACGATCGGCTGCGCTACCACAAGTGCGAGCGCGCAAGGTGCTTATCCGGAGCGCGCCATCAAGGTGATCGTACCTTTTGCACCAGGCGGATTGTATGATTCCGTCACGCGCCCGCTGGCTGAAAAGATGCGCAGCCATCTGGGAGCTTCCGTGATCGTTGAAAACGTCGGTGGCGCGGGCAGCAGGCGCGGCGCGGCCCAGGCTGCCAAAGCCGATCCGGACGGCTACACGCTCTTCATGGCAGGCAATGCCTCTCACGTATTGCCGCCGCTCGCAGCCAGCACGCTCCCCTATGACCCGGTGAAGGATTTCGTGCCGATAGCGCTCATCGGGACGGCTGGGACTGCAATTGCAGTCCACCCATCGCAATCGATGAAATCCCTGGCCGAGATCATCGCTTTTGCAAAGAAGAACCCCGACAAGGTCGATATGGGCAATTCCGGCGTCGGCTCGCTCACCCATCTGACCGCTGAAATGTTGCGCATCCGCGCCGATATTCCGAAAATGGTGCATGTCCCTTACAAGGGCGGCGGCGCTTCGATCAACGATCTTGTGGCCGGGCACATCCCTGCGGCGGTCATGATGCTGACCAACCAGGTAGTCGCGCTACACAAGGCCGGAAAGATCCGCGTCATCGCCATCACAACCGATGAAAAGATGGATTCTGCGCCCGACATTGCCGTTGCGGAAGAACTCGGTTCCCGGGCTGGTGTCGCTGAATTTTGCCGGACTGTATGCTCCCAAGGGAACATCACCCGAAATCGTTCGCAAGGTCTATGCAGCCGTCGTGAAGGCATTGCAGGATCCGGAATTGCGACGGATCTACGCAGCTGGCGGTTTTGAAATTCCGAAAGACAATTCGCCGGAAGCCCTGACCAAATTTCTCGGCGAAGAACTGGAGAAATGGCGCCCCGTCGTCAAGGCGAGCGGCTTCAAGATCAATTAGTCCGCGCCTGTAACGCAATCAGGGCGGCAGCATGCCTGCCGCCTCAATAAACGGGCGTGCGCGCGGATCGCCCAGGCAGGCGATCCATTTCTGTGCACCTTCCCGATTGCGCGATTGCGTGGATATGCCAGCAGAAAAGGTGGTGAAGAGCTGAACCTGCGGCGGCAACGGCCCGAGTATGTCCAGCCCCTCCACCGCAATCAGTTCGGACATTTGCTGGAAACCAAGATCGGCCTCGCCGCTCAGCAGAAATTTGCCTATCAGGTTGGCTGGTCCGCCCATCCCGTAAACCGCCTTGGCTTTCACTTCGTCCGCCAATCCCATGCCGGCAAAAACCTGCATCATGTGCGCACCGCTTTGCGCGCCATGATCGGGATGGCTCATGGCGATGGCGCGTGCGGCCAGCGAGGCTGCCCGCAAACCTTCCATTGTATCGATGGAATAACGGGGTGCGCCCTTCACAATTGCTGCGCCGATTGGCGAACGAACCAGATCGGCTCGCGTGCCCGCAGCAACAAAACCCCGCGCAGCAAGATCATCAATGGCCCCGGCCGTTGAAATTACAACGTCCGTAAATTCGCTTTCTGCCACCCTCTTTGCCTGGCGGCCGGACGGCGCAAAATCGAACGCAAGCGTGTAACCAGTCGCGCTTTCAAAATCCGGAGCAAGCGCCTCCAGCACATTTTTCATGGCGGTCGGGCTGAATACGACGATCTGATTTCGCAAGCGGTCCGTCATAAGTCACCCCGGTCCTTGCTGGCGAAGCCTGTCCTATGTTTGCTCTTCATCATCGCGCAATTCTATTTCGCCCGGTGGCTCAAGGGTAAGAAAACCGGCACGGATGTCGACAGCGGGAAAGATCGCGCGGGTAAAGGAATACAATTCGCTCTCACCATCGGTGCGCTGGATTTGCACGATGTCGCCAGCGCCGAAATTATCGATGCTTGTCACACGCCCGTATGATTTCCCGTCAGCTAGCCGCACGTCCAGCCCGATCAGGTCAGCATGATAAAATTCGTCTTCATCGGGCAGCGGCAATTTGCTGCGCGGCACGAACAGGTCGACATTGGTCAACGCTTCTGCACCATCGCGATTGTCAATGCCTTCAATGCGTACAACGAGCATGGCATCCTTGAGCGGACGGGCGGAAACAATGCGAAATCGGCGTGTGCCGCCCGCATCGCAAACTTCACCAAAAGCTGCCAGCGCCATAGGTTCCTGGGTATAGGAACGAATACGGATTTCGCCGCGCACTCCCTGTGCACCACCAAATTTACCCACAAGAACAAGTTCAGCCGCGGGCGCGCCCGCGGCTGGGATTTTACCGCCAGCCTTTGCAGGCTGACGCTTTTCGTGCGGCTTTCTGGCCATGCAGCGGCCCGTCGCGCGAAAGGCTTACGCGCCTTCCGCAGGCGCCTCGGCGGCAGGTTCGGCAGGTGCAGCGGCGGCGGCAGCAGCAGCAGCGGCGGCATCAGCAGCTGCTTTCTTGCTTGCTTCTTCCTTGGCTGCGGCAGCGGCAGCGCGCTCCTGCGCCTTCTTCTTCGGCAGCGCCTTTTCCGGATTGTTGCGCGCATCGCGCTTCATGACGCCGAGGGTATCGAGCAGGCGCATCACGCGATCGGTCGGCTGCGCGCCCTTGCTCATCCAGTCCTTTGCCTTTTCGACGTCGATGGTCAGGCGCGTTGCATCGTCCTTGGCCAGCAGCGGATTGAACGAACCGATCCGTTCGATGAAGCGGCCGTCGCGCGGCATGCGCGAGTCGGCAACGACAACGCGATAATAGGGACGCTTCTTGGTGCCGCCGCGCGACAGGCGAATTTTCAGAGACATTGGACTTTCCTTTCCATGTTCAAATTCGATTAGCGTTTGCAGATCAAGCCGGGAGCAGCGGCATTCGTTCGCCGCTACGCTCCGAACGATTCCTATTTCTTCTTCCCGAACGGGTTGAAGCCGCCAAGGCCGGGCAGGCCGCCGGCTTGCCGCCGACCGGGAAAGTCGCTGGGCAGGTTGAGGCCGGGCGGCGTGGCCGGCAGTTTCGGCATTGCGCAGCCCGCCGCCCGCTGCCTGTTCCTGCAATTTCGGCGATTTCTTCCGGGCTCGGCATCCCGCCGCCCATGCCGAACATCTGCGCCATCTTGCCCATCGGGCCGCGCTTGCCGGCAGCGCCGCCCATCTTTTTCATCATGTCGGCCATTTGCCGGTGCTGTTTCAGCAGGCGATTGACTTCTTCGACCCTGGTGCCGGAACCGGCCGCGATGCGCTTCTTGCGCGAGGCCTTGCGCGAGTACGTCCGGATTGCGCCGCTCTCTCGGGGTCATGGACAGGATGATGGCGCGCTGTCGGGCGATCGTCTTGTCGTTGATATTGGCGTTGGCCATCTGATTCTTGAGTTTCGCGGCGCCCGGCATCATGCCCATGATGCCGCCAAGGCCGCCGATCTTTTCCATCTGCGCGAGCTGGTCGGCCAGGTCGTTCAGGTCGAAGCGGCCCTTGGCCAGCTTCTCGGCCATGGCCGGCGGCCTTTTCCGCATCGATATTGGCGGCGGCTTTTTCGACCAGGGCAACGATATCGCCCATGCCGAGAATACGGTTGGCAATGCGGGAAGGATCGAAATCGTCGAGATCACCGATTTTTTCGCCGGTGCCGATCAGCTTGATCGGCTTGCCCGTGACAGCGCGCATGGATAGCGCCGCGCCGCCGCGCCCGTCACCGTCCGCGCGGGTCAGCACGATTCCGGTGATGCCGACACTTTCGTTGAAGTTCTTGGCAAGGTTGACAGCGTCCTGACCGGTGAGGCTGTCGGCCACCAGCAGGATTTCGTGCGGATTGGCGGCCGTCTTGATATCCGCCATTTCCTGCATCAGCGGCGCATCGATATGGGTGCGGCCGGCGGTATCGAGAATGACGACGTCAAAGCCCTGCAGGCGAGCGGCCTGTTCTGCGCGTTTGGCGATCTGGACCGGCGTTTGGCCTGCGACGATCGGCAGGGTCTCGATGCCGGTCTGGCGGCCCAGAACGGCGAGTTGTTCCTGTGCGGCAGGGCGTTTCACGTCGAGCGAAGCCATCAGCACCTTGCGCTTGTAGCGCTGGGTCAGGCGATGGGCGATTTTGGCGGAGGTTGTCGTTTTACCGGCGCCCTGCAGACCCACCATCATGATGGCGACGGGCGGCGCGGCATCGAGATTGATCGGCTCGGCCCGCGGCCGAGGGTTTCGACCAGAACGTCGTTGACGATCTTGACGACCATCTGGCCCGGCGTCACCGATTTGACGACGTTGGCGCCGATGGCCTGCTTGCGGACCTTTTCGGTAAATTCGCGCACGACATCCAGCGCCACGTCGGCTTCCAGCAGCGCCCGGCGTACTTCGCGCATGGCCGCGTTCACGTCGCTCTCGGACAGAGCGCCGCGCCGGGTCAGCGTATCGAAGATTCCGGAGAGCTTTTCCGAAAGGCTCTCGAACATGATGTGCTCCAATTCTTCGCGCACACGGCCGGATCGCCGGTGCACGCCTCTTCCGAGATGGGTCCGCAGATCCTCGATTGCACCCGGCGAGACCTCCGGGATTAAGCAACGCAAAACGCGCCCGGGGGCGCTCGCGCTGCCGGGCGTTGGCCTCCTGCCTCCAGGGCCGGTCGGCTGATCCAAGGCACCTGCAAGCGGGCAAATGCTTCAAATCGGGGTTTGGACGCTCATCCAAAAGAGAGCGCGGCACCAATAGAAGCCGCGCCCGGAAAAGTCAACAATGGCGGCAAATCAGCCTCGTCCGGCACCGCGGACACTGGCCACATTGCGCGATCCATGCCGCACGATGACCGTGCGTGCCGACCTTGGTACGCTTGTACAGGTCGATCACGTCATGGTTAAGCATGCGAATGCAACCGGACGATACAGCCGTGCCGATCGTCAGCGGCTCGGCAGTGCCGTGGATGCGGTAATTGCTCATCTTGCCGTTCAGATACAGGTAATGCGCCCGCGCGCCGAGCGGATTGCCGATACCCGGCTTGAAACCACCGAGGTATTTTTTCAGCTTGGGATCACGCCGAACCATGTTTGCCGTCGGCGTCCAGGTCGGCCAGGTTTTTTTCATGCCTATCTTGCCGCGGCCAGCCCAGGTCATGCCTTCCTTGCCAACGCCGATGCCATACCGAATGGCCTTACTATTCGGCAGCACAAAATAAAGATGGCGATTGTCGGTATCGACAATCACGGTACCTGGACGTTCGCGGCCGCCATAGTTCACGGTCTGGCGCAGATATTTGGCGTCGAACCGTTCGGTCGGAACGGCAGGGATCGTAAAGCCCGAAATCGGCGAGCGATGCATAGGTCCCGCCCACGCCGCCTGACAACGGTCCCTGATTACAGGCCGCCAAAGACAAAGGCAGAGCCAAAATCAACACAAAACGCTTCATCAATTGTATCGGGTTCAAAAATGCTCGTCCCATGCCCAGCTCCGTCAAAACACTTAAATTCGCTTCCTGCACAGGTGCAGGAACGCAGCGGCCCGGTCCATTATTTTGAATGAATGGAAGCCGGAAAATACACCCCCCGAACAACAAACCACCGACCAATTTTGTGTTCGTGCGCCGCGCAAGTTAACCAAATTCGTAGGAAACGCAATGGATTCAAGACGTAATTTTACCACACGAATGCACTTTTTCCGCCACCATCAAGCTTGCGCCAGACCCGATACCTGCGACGCAACAGCCTTTAGTCCAGCCCGCCCTCCACTATCTCGCCATGCGACTATCTGGTCGGGCCGGATCAGCGCCATGTCGGCCTCGTAAAGGTCCGCCAGCCCATCGTCCTCCAGATCAAGCACTTTCAGATCGAGCCCGGCCTTTGCAAAGCCTGCTTCCAACTCCGCAGACTCAGCCCGCGGGCTCAAGCGTAACAGCGTCCACTCCGGACCGAAGGCATCGTAGAGAGAGCGCCCGTCGGCCAGCCATTGGTGCGGGGCGCGGCCACCCGGACACGCCGTGGGATGATAGATGTTCGGTCCATCCGGCGGCGGGGCGGTGCCGTCGGAAACGATAACCGGCGAGCCATCGTAGCGCGCGCCGAAAGTAAAGCCGGGAATGTTGAATTCTACCCGCGCGTGGTGATTGTAATATTCGCCTGCAACAGCGCGGGCGCGTTCGCCTTCGGCCCCTGCAAGTTCCAACTCCGGTGTCGCGACAAAGCTTCCAAGTGAATCGGCAAGGGAACGTGCAAATCCGGTATTGCGCAACGCGATGGCCCGCCGTTCGCTTTCATAGGATTGCAACAGGATTTCCCCGCCCTGTCCCTTCACCAGCGCGGCCAGCTTCCAGCCCATGTTCACCGCATCTTCAATGGCCGTGTTGTAACCCATGCCGCCCGCCGGCGTGAACAGATGCGCGGCATCTCCGCCGATCAGCACGCGCCCAACCCGCATGCGATCGGCAACAAGTGTATAACCCGCAGTCCAGGATACACGCGACAATATCTGCATCGGCAGATCGATGCCAAATCCGATTCCGACCTGCCGCTTGGCTTCTTCTTCGGTTATGGCGCTCTCATCCTGTCCCGCACGCAACTGGAAGTGATAGGCAAATTCGCGCTTGCCATCGATAGCCGTCATGAAACAGCGTTGCTCGGGATTGACTGTCACATTCATCCACGCGGGCTTGTGCGGCATGACCTTGTAAAAATCATCGCAGGCCAGATACACCGCATACATGCGCCCACCCATGAACTCCCGCTGCACACCGGATTCGCCGGAGAGATTGACCTCCAGTGATCGCCGGACAAACGAACGCGCGCCATCGGCGCCAACAAGATATTTTGCTCGCGTGATGCTTTGCGGCCCGCCATCAGCCGGCTCGGTGATGCATTCTACATGCGTACCGCAATCCTTGAACGATACCAGGCGGGTGCCGAAATGAATTGCATTCGTCACATATTTTCGCGCGTGTCTGAGAATGACCTGTTCAACAAACTTCTGCGAAACACGATGCGGCAATTCTGCTGCGCTCCACGAGCCCGACAATCCGCGAATGACCTGCTTGGCATCCATCGCGCGCGGCATTTCAAACCGCGCCAGTTCATATGTCGAAAGCCGCGTGAAATAGGCGATGTCAGGTGGAAAATCCGACGGCATTCCCAGGGCGCGTATCTCATCGGCAAAGCCATGCCGCCGGTAATGCTCCATGGAGCGCGCCTGCGTCGCATTTGCCTGCGGATTGAACGCTGTACCCTGTTTCGGGTCGACCAGAACCGCACGTATTCCCCGCCGGCCCAGTTCATTGGCCAGCATCAGGCCGCAAGGACCACACCCTGCGATGAAAACATCTGTATCTTGTTCGAAGTTCATGACATCCGGCCAGTTGCAATACTCCGGACCGTGTACAGTGCGACAGTCAAACGGTCAAAAAGCCTCTGCGGCGTCTATTTCCAGAAATGACGCACCTTGGCGAAGCGCTCCCATGCCGGTTGCAGGACCAGGTCCGCATCGGCCCGGCCACGCCCGCACCAACCGAGCACGACTCCCGAAGCGCGCGCAACCGCACCTTGACCCTGTGCATCAAGTACATCGAGCAATCCATGCGCGACCGCTTCGTCGTTGAAGGCGCCAAGAACATCCTGGAGCTTGCCCGCCGCACGCACATACCTTTTTTGATGCGCCAATCCAAACAGCGGTCCGAAAAATTCTGCCGCATAACGCAATTTCTTCAACTCGATACGCAGTGCGTGCTTTTCATTGATGTCAAGATGTTTGAGCTGCTTGCCACGTTTCATAATTCTCTTGTGCATCCGGTCGAGAGTGTGAGCGGCATATTCAGTTGCGCTGCGCGTAAGAAACAACAACTCAGCTCCGCTCAAACCGCTTCTCCAGCCGCGACGGGCGGTAAAAGCCCGCAGCTGCAATACAAAAATGCTGGTCGCTGGATCCGCAATGACTTTGCGTGCGCTATCGTAGGCCTGCTGCCGGTTACTCAAGGCAAGCTCCAGTAACGCATCAAAGCTTTTGTCGCGCGAATAGAATGACAATGGTCCTTTTTCGACCATCCCGATGAAGACGTCCCAATCCCTGGCGGGGCTGAGCACTGATGCCAGCCTCTTGGCTTCGCTCCGGAAGACATTCATGTCCCGACCGGGCAGAAATTTGGCAAACAATCCGAGCATCGCACGGAGACGGCGCAGTGCCACGCGGGCCTGATGCACGCCCTCAGGGCCACAGTCAGCTTCGATTGCATTCCAGTTGCCTGTGAATTGTTGCAGGCAAACATCTATGACGCTCGCAATGAAATCATCGACCAGCACGCCTGTTTCAAGGACAGGCATCTTGCCCTTGCTCGCCGATACGCCCACTCCTCCGGCCAGGATCGATCCACGCGCGCCTTTGGTCAAAGTTCCCAGGCGCAGCCCGGCATGCTCGACCAGATGTGCAGCAAGATCGCACAAGCCAGCTTCGTCGCCCTGGCGCATTTCCAGTTCTATTTCCTGAATAGGCGCCTGTTTCCCCGCCGCCTCGATTGTCCCGCTGTCGAGCGCGATTTCCACCGTGGTCTGCGGCAGAACGAGAACTCCGCTCTTGCGGCGAAAGCTGGTCGAGTACACAGCGCCTAGCGTGGCGCCAGCAGTGGCTTGCTCGATACATGCAGCCACATCGCTCTCAAATAAAGTGGCATCGGGCTCTGGCGAAGGTATTCGCACCTCGAACTCGCCGCGGGAAAATAATCCATATTTTGCTTCCGGCGGGAATTTGGCGGTCAGAATGTGCCTGCCACGCGCCCGTCGCACCCTGAGCACAATTCCTGCCCGCTGCAGGGCTCTACCCTCGGTATCATAATAGACACTATGAAATGATTGAGCGCGCGGCTGCATGCGAGCCCCGGCAAGAACGGCAGATTCAATTGCCTTCTGAAGGGCCTCCGTGTCGCCCAAGAGTTTGATTTCAACCTCGCGGCCGGCAGAAAACTCGATCTTACCTTCTGAATCTACACCGCTTTCAACCACACTCGAATGCACAGGACCCCCGCGTTACGCTGTTTGCGGGACACGCTGCAAAAATAACTTGTCACAATCAAGCGCCCGGAGAGTGTTTTCTGACCTGCCTCAGGTGCGGCTCTTGGCAACCAAAAAGCGGGGCTCCTTGCCCGCCTCGATCACGGCTGCGGTCAAAATACCGGTCATGCATGCGCCGGTATCGACGCAAATCCGGCCCTCGGTAACGACAGGTGCTCCGGAAGAAGGCGTGTGGCCATGGATCACAATCCACGGAAGCTTGGCTGCAGCAGAGAAAAACGGCTCGCGCAAACTCATCAGTTCGGATGGCGCCTGCTCATCCAGGCTACGGCCCGGCCGGACACCCGCGTGCACAAACAAATACCTTTTCGTCCGGCATGTGAGCGGCAGCGTTTCAAGAAAAGCCAGATGTTCGGCCGGGATCATCGCCCTGGCCATTTTACGCGTCATGTCCTTGCGCGCCAGGCCGTAGGACAGCAGCGTCTGGACCCCACCCTTGAGCAACAGTTTTTCGAAATCCTCGTCGCTATTGAGTCCGTCGAGCAACGCCTGTTCATGATTGCCGCGCAGCACAAGCCATTCATCGCCGTACCGCCGCGGGCCTCGCATCAGCCGGTCGATCACCTTGCGGCTGTCCGGTCCACGATCCACGGCATCACCAAGAAATACAACATGCGCGGGTACGCCAAGACTGGCAGCATCATATTCTATAGCAAGCAGCAAGTCGTCGAGCAGATCGGCCATGCCATGCACATCCCCGACGGCATAAACGGGACCAGTCGAGCTTATCCCAGTCCAGTCTATATGCATGGCATCAAACATGACACTCGCCAGCCTGCCGATCGCGACTGATTTAATTGCAGCCGGTCTGTTTTGCTTTTCCCAATGCCCAGACTTGCCTAAAGTCTTTTTTTTTCTCGCCGCGGTGCGCGCCATCCAGCTCCCTCGAATCAGCATTTGGCGAAAATACTAACACAATCGCAGCCGAAACGACGGCAAGACAGAAACAAACCTATGTGAAACAGTGGACGTCCGCGAATTACTTTATCTTCATGACAATTTTTTGAAGAGTTTGTAAAGCCGATCAATTCTTGCCTTCTCTTGACCATGCAGCTGCAGCGCGCCATGTGAAGCACATGAATCGCCGCCGCTTTCTCGCCGCCCTCGCACTGCCCGCACTTGCCGGTTCGGGTTACGCTACATGGCGTGGCCGCACCAACCCCTATTACGAAGGTCCGACAAGCGACCATTTCGATGGCGTGAAATTTTTTATCGATGGACATAGCTCGGATGCAGGCCGGATGGATCTCATCAAATGGCGGCTCAATGGTGAAAAGGCACAATGGCCGCAGACGTTTCCTAGTCCCCATGGCAACGACCGGCCGCCAACCCATGTCGCCAATGCAACGCGCATTTCCTACATTGGTCATGCCAGCATCCTGATTCAGACCCATGGCGTGAATATTCTAGTCGATCCCGTCTGGTCGAAACGCGCCAGTCCGTTCCAGTTCGCCGGGCCTGCCCGCGTGAACGATCCCGGTATTGACATTGCCGATCTGCCACCGATCGACGCGGTGCTGGTCTCGCACAATCATTACGATCATCTTGATCTTGCCACGCTGACAAAACTTGCAACCAATCCGAAAACACGTTTTCTTGCGCCGCTCGCCAACGATGCGATCATGCAGGGCCACGATCCGCGGATCAAGACGCAGACTTTTGACTGGGGCGACACGACAGAGCTCGGTCGGGGTGTGAAGGTGCATTTCGAACCGGCCTATCACTGGTCGGCGCGCGGGCTGTTCGACCGGCGCATGGCCCTGTGGTGCGCTTTCGTGATCGAGACACCGTCGGGGAAAATCTATCACATTGCCGACACGGCCTGGGGCGACAACGGTGCACTGTTCGGCGACATGAAGAAAAAGCACGGCGAAATCACACTCGCTATTCTGCCGATTGGAGCCTATGCGCCGCGATGGTTCATGAAACGCAATCACATCGATCCGAACGAAGCCGTTGCCATCATGCAGGCTTGCGGCGCACAACAAGCCATGGCGCACCATTGGGGTACGTTTCAACTCACCGATGAGCCAATCGACGAACCGCCGCAATTGCTGGAAAAAGCGTTGCTGCGCGAAAACATCGCCCGCGACAGGTTCAGGATTGTCAGACCGGGGGCTGCGCTGGATCTGGCGTAGAAGCAATAACGGCAATGCCATCGGCTGCGCGAACGCCCATACCTTCTTGCAAAACGAACAACGGATTGATTTCTGCTTCAACGAGGCTGTCGCCAAGGGTAGCAGCCATCATGGAAAAAGCGACAATGGCATCCGCCAGAGCACCGACATCCGCCTTTTGCCTGCCGCGATAGCCGTTGAGCAGCGGCCATATCTTCAGACTGCCTGCCAGCATAAGCGCCTGCGCACGGCTTAACCCGCCCTTGGCCGGCATGAAACACAGCTTTGTGTCGCCGAACAATTCAGCGCTCGTGCCTCCGGCTCCGAGCAGGATTGCTTTGCCGAGCGCATCGGATTTCAGGCCGAGAATGAGTTCGATACCGGGGCCGGCCATTTCCTGCACCAGAAATGCATCCGGCTCTGCACCTGTTGCCTTTGCAACGCGCGCGCGCATGTCTTCCAGCGCCGTTGGTACGGAATGTTCGTCAAGACCGAGCGCCACGCCGCCAACATCGCTCTTGTGCGTGATTGATGCCGACAGCATTTTCAGCGCAACTTTCCCGCCCAAGGCAACAGCCGCAGCACGCGCCTCTGCACCCGAACGAACAATACACTCGCGTGTGCAGGCAATGCCAAAGGTGCTGAACAATGCCTTTGATTGCGCTTCATCAAGCACGCCTGATGGCAGGCCCGCAGGAATAGCAACACCCGGCACGTCACCACCGTGCGCAACCGACCTTGCCTGCGAAACCTGCAACAACGCTGCAAGCACCGCTCCGCAACTTTCCGGGCTGACATAGGCTGGCACGTTGCGCGCGGTGAGTTGAGCGCTTGCTTGCGGCGCATGCGGGCTCACATAGGCGATCACCGGTTTTGGCGTGGTTGCAAGACAGGGCGCAATGGCATTTGCCATCAGGTCGGGCGCGGCAACGCCGGACGAGCCCACGATGATGACCAGCCCGTCATATGTTGGACTGTCCAGCAGCGCACGCACCACACCGCCGAGAATATCAGGTTGCAATCCGGCCAGTGTCACGTCGATGGGATTGCGGTCGAACACCGCACCGTCTCCGGGCTGCAGGGCGCGCAAGGCATGCGCGGTTTCTTCGTCCGGTTCCGGCGTTTCCAACCCGTGCTCGCCAAGACTGTCGGAGACCAGCGTTGCTGCGCCACCCGTTGATGTAATCACCGCTATGCGGTTGCCGGAGAGTTTGCGCCCGGCGGCAATCGCCAGCGGCACATCCAGCAAATCATCGAACGTATGCGCGCGCACGATTCCGCAGGCGTCAAAGAACGCATCGTACATGGCGTCGCTTCCGGCCATCGCACCGGTATGCGACACCGCCGCCCGCGCGCCAGCTTCCGAGCGGCCGATCTTGTAGGCAACGATCTGCTTGCCGGCATTGGCTGCCTTGGCCGCGGCGATGCGGAATTTCTCCGGATTGCGGATCGCCTCGATATACAATGCCAGCACGTTCGTTGCCGGATCGTCTGCCAGGTAATCGACGAAATCGGCAAGGTCGAGATCAGCCTCGTTACTGGTCGAGATCAGCTTCGACAGACCGATGCCGCGCCCTGCCGCCCGCGACAACAGCGAACCCAATATGCCCCCGCTCTGTGAAACGATGCCGATGGAACCGACAGGAAAAGACTCCATCGCCAATGCACCGCTCGCCGACAGGATGATCTTCTCGCTGAGATTGACAAGCCCGATCGTGTTGGGTCCGAGAATCCGCATGTCGCCGGCAGCATCCAGAAGTTCTGCCTGACGCCGCGCGCCTTCCGGTCCGGTCTCCGAATAGCCGCTCGCCAGCACGATGGCAGCCTTCGCTCCGGCCTGTGCCAGTTCCCGCACCGCCACATGGGCGCGCGAGGGACCAAGCAGCACAATGCCGACATCCGGTGCTTCCGGCAGATCGGCGACGGAAGCGTAACACTTCAATCCATCGATAACATCGGCGCGCGGGTTGACCGGAAAAATCCTGCCGGCAAATCCATGCTTCTGCAGAAAATGCACCGGCTTGCCCGCCGTCTTCGACACATCCGAGGAAGCCCCGACGACCGCCACGCTGCGTGGCGACATCAAACGTTCTATGGCTTGCATGAACTACCCGTCTGGCGTGCTAGTTGCCGCGTTTGGCAAGGAATGCCGCGACAGATTCGCGGTGCTGGTCGCTGGTGTAACAGATGCCCTGCGCCTGACTGCCGCTCTGGAACACCTGTTCGGCGCTGAGTTCAAAAGACTGGTTGAGGATTGCCTTGCTCAGCGCCAGCGCAGTGGCAGACCCCTGGCTTACTTCCCGCGCCCACAGGCAGGCCTCGCTCAGCAGGCTGTCCGGCCCCGACAACCGGTCGGCGATGCCGGTGCGCAAGGCTTCCTGTGCATCGACCGGCTTGCCGCCGAAGACGAGTTCCTTGGCTTTTGCCAGACCCACACGGCGCGGCAGGAAATACAGGCCGCCGCCATCGGGCACGAGGCCCCGGTTGATGTAGGACCAGGTGAAACTGGCAGCAGGGCTCGCCATTACGAAATCGCAGCTCAGCGCCATGTCCGCGCCCAGCCCCGCCGCTGCGCCGTTGACGGCAGCTATCGTCGGCTTGGGCAGGTGGAACATCAGCGAAACGCAATGATGCACCCGCTGCTGGCGCAGCCAGCCGTTGTAACCCACCGTTCCATGCGGCTCCTGCAGGCGTTTTTCCATGCCGGCTATGTCGCCCCCGGCGCAAAAGCCCTTGCCATTGCCGGTTACCACAACCGCTTTCACGGCCCGGTCTTCCGCCAGATGTTCCAGCGCGGCAATGAGTTCGCTGCGCATGGCGTCGTTCATGGCGTTGCGCTTGTCAGGCCGGTTGAGCGCCAGCACCGCAATGCCCGCATCGTTGGTGATTTCAATGAAACTGGACATGCCCCGCCCCCTGCCTCTGCGCTTGGCCAAGCGCTATAGCGCATTTGCCTGCGCCAGCAAAAGTTCCCAAACAGCGCCAATGCTATTAGCGTTCGCGCCAAACAATGATAACGATCCGGCAACAAGATTGATTGAGCAAAAAATCGGGAGTGAGACACATGAAAACCTTGGGCTTCATCGGCACTGGCGGCATGGGCGCAGGCATGGCAGCCAACCTCATCAAGGCGGGCTACAGCCTCGTCGTCAACGATCTCAACCGCCAGCAGTCGCAACAGCTGGAAGCGCAGGGCGCGCAATTTAAGGACTCGCCCAAAGCCGTCGCCGAATCCTGCGATGTCGTCCTGTCCATGCTGCCCAACAACGATGCGGTGACAGCCGTGGGCCTTGGCGCAGGCGGATTGGCCGAAGCGGCATCCGGCGCAAAGGTCTGGATCGACTTTTCCTCCATCGACAAGAAAACCATTCTCGCCGCCAATGATGCGTTGGCCAAAAAAGGCTGGACCCTGCTCGATGCTTCCGCCGGGGGCGTGGAGGAAGTTGCCGCAGCCGGCCAGCTCGCCCTGTGGCTCTCCGGCCCCAAGGCTTTGTTCGACCAGATGAAGCCCCTGCTGGAACCCATGGCCAGTTCCGTCCTGCATGTAGGTGAACTCGGCAGCGCCAAGCTGGTGAAAAACGGCATGGCCATGCTGGCCGCCGTGCAGCACATGAACCTTGTCGAAATCACCTCCTGGCTGGAACGAGGCGGCGTCAGCCCCGATGCCTTTCGCCAGATCCTGGAAAACTCGCAGCAGAAATCCGTCGCCGTGCAGCGCATCATGGATGTGGTTGTCAGCGGCGCTTACAAGCCGCGCAAGTCCTGGATGCCCAAGGATGTGAACTTCGGCCTCGACATGGCCCGCGACATGGAAGTGCCCATGCCCTTCGTCGGCCTGGCGGCGCAAATGTTTGGCATCGCCCAGGCCAACGGCCTCGACGGCTACGAGGCGACCGGCATTGCCTGCAATGTCTATGAGCTGCTGTACGGGAAGAAGAAATAGGGAAGCCAAAGGCCCTCGTGCTTCGAGACGCTGCCTCCGGCGGCTCCTCAGCATGAGGGCTGATTGGGGTCGTCAACATACGCCCCTCATCCTGAGGTTCCTTCATCGCCGACGCCGATGAAGGAAGTCTCGAAGGATGGCTGTATCCCGGTGCAAAACCGCCGTTACCGCGCCCCAAACCCTTAAATCCCCGCTTCATCCGTGCTATCGGCCCTCATCTTTCGATTCCCAGCCTGAACGAGACCGCCGCCATGCCTGATAACGCCCGCAAAATCACCCGCGCCCTGATCTCCGTCTCCGACAAGACCGGGCTGATCGATTTCGCCAGATCGCTATCGGGCCACGGCGTCGAGCTGGTCTCCACCGGCGGCACCGCCAGGGCGATTGCAGACGCCGGGCTGAACGTGCGCGATGTATCGGACCTGACCGGCTTTCCCGAAATGATGGACGGGCGCGTGAAGACCCTGCATCCAGGCGTGCATGGCGGGCTGCTGGCGATCCGCGGCAATGCCGAACATGAAGGCGCGATGAAGGCGCACAACATCGCCCCCATAGATCTGCTGGTGGTCAATCTCTACCCGTTCGAGGCGACCGTCGCCAAGGGCGCGGATTACGACGATTGCATCGAGAACATCGACATTGGCGGTCCCGCTATGATCCGCGCGGCTTCCAAGAACCACGCCGACGTCGCGGTCGTGGTCGATGTTGCCGATTACGCCACCATTCTGGAAGCGCTTGCCGCCAACAATGGCGCGACGGACCTTGCCCTTCGCAAGAAGCTTGCACAAAAAGCCTATGCCCGCACAGCGGCCTATGATGCGGCGATTTCCAACTGGTTCGCCGCCAACATCGGTGAAGATACGCCCGATTATCGCGCCATCGGCGGCGCGCTTACAGAGAAGATGCGCTATGGCGAAAACCCGCACCAGTCGGCCGGTTTCTACAAGACGCCCGAACAGCGCTTCGGCGTTTCCACTGCACGGCAGCTGCAGGGCAAGACTCTCTCCTACAACAACGTCAACGATACCGATGCCGCCTTCGAATGTGTCGCCGAATTCGATCCCGCCCGCACTGCAGCGGTCGCCATCATCAAGCACGCCAACCCCTGCGGCGTGGCGGAAGCGGCCACATTGCGCGAAGCCTATGAACTGGCCCTGCGCTGCGATCCCGTTTCGGCCTTTGGCGGCATCGTTGCACTCAATCGCAAGCTCGATGCGCAAGCAGCCGCTGAAATCGTGAAAATCTTTACGGAGGTTATCATCGCCCCCGACGCGGACGAGGAAGCCATCAGGATTGTCGCTGCCAAGAAAAATCTGCGCCTGCTGGTGACAGGCGGCCTGCCGGACCCGCGCGCATCGGGACTGACCGTGCGCACCGTCGCCGGCGGCATTCTGGTGCAGGGCCGGGACAATGCCGTGGTCGACGACATGGAACTCAAGGTTGTTACCAGGCGCGCACCGACTGTGCAGGAACTGGCCGATCTGAAATTTGCCTTCCGCATCTGCAAGCACGTGAAGTCGAACGCCATCATCTATGCCAGGAACGGCGCAACCGTCGGCATCGGCGCCGGGCAAATGTCCCGGGTCGATTCCTCGCGCATTGCGGCGTGGAAATCAGCGGAAGCGGCCAAGGCCGCCGGCCTGTCCGAAACCCTCGCCAAAGGCGCCGTGGTGGCTTCCGATGCCTTTTTCCCCTTTGCCGATGGCCTGCTGGCTGCGGCAGAAGCTGGCGCTACGGCAGTCATCCAGCCAGGCGGCTCCATGCGCGACAATGAAGTGATTGAAGCTGCCGACAAGGCTGGGCTTGCCATGGTGCTGACCGGGCACCGGCATTTCCGGCATTAAACATTCTTCGCGAAAAAACATCGACATTGCCGCCCGAAACCGGATAGAAGAGCGCCAACCCTCTCCGAACCGGCCTTGCCCGGCGCAACCTGTGTGTGCGCTCCGGTCGGCCCATCACTCTGACGAAAGACAGGAATGGCCCGCTTTACCTATCCCGACGCCAATGAACGCATAAATGCCGCAGCAGCAGCCAAGAAGGCCATGCTGGAAAAATTCAAGAAGGCCGTGAACGATCCCGAGCTGGAAAAGCGCAAGGAAGAACGCGCCGCCATTGCAAAGGCACGCGAAGAGCGCCAGGCCGTCCGCGCCGCCGAGGCTGCCCGTCAGGCCGAAATCCTGCGCCAGCAGAAACTGGAAGAAGAACGCCAGGCCGCCCTGCGCAGCGCCGAGGAGGCAGAACTTGCCGCCCAGATCGCCGCCGAAGAGGCAGCAGCAGCCGAGGCCCTGAAGGCCGAGCAGAAAGCTGCGCGCGATGCGCGCTATGCTGCACGCAAGCTCGCCAAAAAAGAGCGCCGCAAGGGTACTTCGCGGGAATATTGATCCTGCGCTGAAATAGACGGACAGCCTTCCACTGCGCATGGGTTCCTGCAATAACGGGGCCCATGATTTGCAGGAACGCGCCTAGATGACGTCCACAGACGCCAGCACCCAGCCGCAAGGCATCATGTCCCGGCTGTCGGGCATCCACCGCGAAGAGCGCGCGGCGCTGGCCCTGTCGTTTGTTTTCTTCTTCTGCGTCCTGTGCAGCTATTATATCGTGCGCCCGCTTGGCGACACGATGAGCGTAAGGCTGGGCAAGGATTTTCTCCAGCTGTCCTTCACTTACATTTTCATCATCATGCTGGCTGCCGTTCCAGTCTTCGGCTGGCTTGTGACCCACATGCCGCGCGGCTGGATCGTGCCACTGGTCTATGGCTTTGTGATCAGCAACCTTCTTGTCTTCTGGTTCCTGTTCGACCGGTTTGAAGGCAATGCCTATCTGGCAGGGGCATTCTTCATCTGGGTCAAGGTCTATATCATGTTCGTCGTATCGCTCTTCTGGAGCTTCATGTCGGATATCTGGCACACGGCGCAGGCCAAAAGGCTCTATGGTTTTGTCTCGGTGGGCGGAACCATCGGCGCCCTGTGCGGCCCTGTGATCGTCCAGCTTCTTCTCAAGCAGATCGGCATCGACAATCTTCTGCTGGTCTCGGCACTTTTTCTGACGCTGGCGCTGATCGCCTCGCTGGCGCTGCGCGCCCTGACCGATCCCGATACGCGCGCTGCAATGCAAGCGCCCGCCCAGCGCGAGGACAAGCCAAGCGTTTTCGCGGGCGCCATAAACGTCTGGAAATCTCCTTATCTGTTTTATATCGCCATCTGGTTGCTGATCGCCAATGTGCTCGGCGTGATTTTCTACGTCGAGCAGGGGCGCATCATTGGCGAGGCGCTTGCCACGGATGCCGAGCGCGTCCTGTTGTTCTCGCGCATGGAAACGGCAACCAGCCTGCTGACCATAATTCTCGAAGTTTTTGTTACCGGCAAACTGATGCAGCGCTTCGGCACCGGACGGACACTTGCCATCGCACCAACATTCACCGTGCTGGCGTTGATTGCGCTCGCCACCGCACCGGTGCTCGCAACCATTGTCACCATCATGGTGATCAGCCGCGCAATGGGTTACGGCCTCTCGGGCCCGGCTCATCGCGTGCTGTTCACGGTTGTCGATCCCGCCGACAAATACCGTGCGCAGAATTTTGTCGACACGGTCGTGCAGCGCGGTGGCAATGCCGCTGCCGGGCAGATGATTCGCGCACTCGGCCAATTTGTCGGCGCCGCAGGCCCGGTCCTGGCCGCCGTTGCCGTTCCGTTCGCAATCTACTGGATCTGGCTTAGTCGTGATCTCGGCAAAAGGCAGGACGCGCTGGCAAAGGAGCAGGGTCAGAATACAACCGGTGTCGTGCACTGAACATTACTAGATAATGGACGCGGAGCGGCCTGCTCCAGCACTCTGCAATATTTATGCATACGGCCTCAGTAATCGCGGGCGCACGCAAAGTGCAGCGCATCACGCAACACACTCGCTCGTTCATCGAATGGTGCAAGCAATTGGCCGGCAGCCTTTTCTTCGCGTTCGCGCAAGGCTCTTGCGCCTTCGATGCCAAGCAAGGAAACCAGTGTGGCCTTGTTGCGCGCTGCATCCTTGCCTGCAGCCTTGCCGAGCGTCGCAGCATCGCTCTGCGCGTCCAGCAGATCGTCGGTGATCTGGAACAGGAACCCCAGCTGCTCGCCAAATGCACGCAAGGCCTCGCGATCACTTTCAGACGCATTGCCGATCACGGCGCCTGCCTCGCAGGCAAAACGGATCAGAGCGCCGGTTTTCATCGCTTGCAACTGGCCTATCGCTGCCTCGTCCAGTAGTTCGGTGGCAGCTTCCGCAGCCAGATCCAGCATCTGTCCGCCCACCATGCCGCCAGGCCCGGCAGCGTCTGCCATCATCTGTACAAGTTGTGCGCGCACTTTCGCATCAGCATGCACGCAACCATCGCTCAGAATCGCGAAGGCGAGGGTCAACAAGCCATCTCCTGCCAGTATGGCCGTGGCCTCGTCATAGGCCTTGTGCACGGTTGGCTGACCCCGCCGCAGATCATCATCGTCCATGGCCGGCAGATCGTCGTGGATCAACGAATAGCAATGCAGCATTTCAAGCGCGCAGGCAGCATTCAGCACACCTTCACCGGAAGCACCGAACATCGCAGCACTTTCAATCAACAGGAATGGCCGAAGTCTCTTGCCGCCGTTCAGGGCGCCGTGGCGCATGGCAGCCATAAGCCGGGCGGGACGGGCAATCTCTCCCCGCGCCGTGCGCGCTGCCAGTATAATTTCCAGCCGTGCCTGGACATCGCGTGCAACCGCGCGTAACCGGCTTTCGAATGCAACGGTCATGCAGGCCTTCTCCGCAGGTGCGTGGAATGTGAAACCATCGGCGCGGCTTGCCTTATGACCGTTCGCGGGTCAAGGGTTGGCGCAGGAAGAAAGGCCGCAGCACGATCCATGCAGATCAAACCGCCGCTTGAACCAAACCTGGGCAAGGCCGAAACCGTCATGCCCGCTGCCAGGTCCGCACCCAAGACCGATCGACCGGGGCTGCTGCTTGGCACGGCCATGCTTGCGCGGTTTGCCGTGGGATGGGTCAGCAGCCTGGTCGTCACCCTCGTGCTGATTGCCGCCGCCCTGATTGTCCTGTGGCGCTTTGTCCCCCCTGTCTCGACATTGATGCTGGGACGCTGGGTGACCCTGCAACCTGTCGACCGGACATGGGTGCCGCTGGCGAAGATATCGCCACATCTGGTCGCCGCCGTGATTTCTTCCGAGGATGCCCGCTTCTGCCGCCACAACGGTGTCGACTGGAACGCTCTGGACGACCAGCTGAACGCCGAGGACGGCCCCGTGCGGGGCGCTTCCACAATACCCATGCAGACGGCCAAGAACCTGTTTTTATGGCCGCAACGCTCCTTTATCCGCAAGGGGCTGGAAATTCCTCTCGCCATGGCCATCGGAATGGTCTGGTCCAAGCAAAGGACGATCGAGGTCTATCTCAACATCGCCGAATGGGGCGATGGCGGGATTTTTGGCGCGGAAGCCGCCGCCCGCAAACACTTTGGCAAAAGCGCCGCCGCCCTGACCCCGCGCGAGGCCGCTTTGCTCGCCACGGCCCTGCCAAATCCCGTTCTGCGCAATCCTGCCCGGCCCGGCCGCCATCACCTGCGCCTGTCCCGCATCATCGGCGGGCGGGCCCGGGCGGCAGGGCCCTGGCTGGACTGCCTCAGCCTGCCACCGGCGCGTTAAGCCAGTACCAGCCAATTTCGCGCTGCACACTAGCCAGCGCCGCAAATCCGGTGTAAGAGCCGCGCCAACAGCTTACATGACTGACCTGCGCGCACCGGCGCCTTCAGCCGGCAGCAGGATGGTTTTACCAATCCGGAGAGTTCCATGGCAGTACCCAGACGCAAAACATCGCCCCATCGCCGCGGCAACCGTCGTTCAGCCGATGCGCTCAAGGCCCCGACCTATGTCGAGGACAAGGATTCGGGCGAATTGCGCCGTCCCCATCATGTCGATCTGAAGACCGGCATGTATCGCGGCCGTCAGGTGCTGAACATCAAGTCCAAGGAAGCTGAATAAGCGCTTCCGCTAAAACGGCAAATTCAGGCCCGGCTCGCATCGCGATCCGGGCTTTTTCATTTCTGCGCCGGAATTCATGTGTGCGCCGGCACAAACCCATTGCGGCAGGGGACCGACAAAACCTATCGTCCTGCACGCACAAAGGAATTACGCGCGAAGGCTGCCATGCACATCCAGGACTACGGCGTTACCCTCCACGACACAGCCAGAAGTTTTCAGGGCTACACCCTGTTTTCGCGCATCTTCTCCGATGCGGTTTGGCTGATCGATATGCAGGGCAATGTCGTGC
Organism: uncultured Alphaproteobacteria bacterium; assembly: GCA_963700795.1. GTDB lineage: Bacteria > Pseudomonadota > Alphaproteobacteria > Rhizobiales > Beijerinckiaceae > Terripilifer. The sequence continues at coordinate 304,977 of CAVOYX010000005.1, forward strand.
ACGAATGGAAGACGTCGGGTGGTGTCACCCATTTCAATTATCTTCGGCCCAACGGCAATCTCTTCGTCTGCGAAACGTCACAAGGCGGCCCGCCCCTTGTTGCCGGCAAAAGCGGGTTGATGCGCGAATACGACTGGGAAGGCAATATAGTCTGGGAACATCGCGACGACTTTCAGCATCACGATGCGCGCCGCCTCGATAACGGCCATTGTGTCTATCTGGCGTGGGTCAGTTTCGACAAGGACACGTCCCAACGCGTGCTGGGCGGAATGCCCGGCACCGAACATGAAAACGGAATCTACGGTGAGGCAGTGCGTGAAGTCGACGCCAATGGCGCAGTCGTCTTCGAATGGGTAAACAACGATCCGGACTTCATGCGTAAATATCCGCTGACGCCGCTTTCCTCGCGGGAGGAATACGGCCATGCGAACACTGTGGCAGTTACTCCTGATGGCGATTATATCGTCAGTTATCGCGTGCTGAACCTGCTCGTCATCATAGACAGGGCAACAGGCAAGCTGAAATGGGAATATCACAACCCCATGCTAGGCGGGCAGCACGATTCACACATTCTCGCCAACGGCAACGTGCTGGTCTTCGCCAACGGATACCAGACATCTGGCGTACTGCCCGTTGGCAGCGAGATATGGGAGATCGATCCACGCACGCGCGAGATCGTCTGGCGCTACAAGCCGGGAAAAAATCCGCTCGACTTCTACAGCCCGCACATCAGCGGTTGCCAGCGCTTGCCCAACGGCAACACACTCATATGCGAAGGCGGCAAAGGCTGTCTTTTCGAAGTGACTGCCGATGGCGACGTTGTCTGGCATTATGTTTCGCCCTACTTCGCCAAACATCATTTTGTTGGCGATATGAACTGGATTTTTCGCGCGAAACGCTATGCGGCGGATTCGCCCGAAATCCGCAATCGAGTTTGAAACAGCAGCAGGCCGACAATGCCTTGGACACAGACATGACAACGCACATGCCCATGGAAGTCATCCGGTTTTCCGCAAATCTTTCCACCATGTTTACCGAAGCGCCGTTGCTTGAGCGGTTTGCCGCCGCGGCAAAGGCAGGCTTCCGCGCTGTCGAACTGCAATATGTTTTCGACAAGACAAACGCAGCGGACATAAAAAGCCGCGTGCAGGATAATGGCCTGGTGCTCAACCACATCAACACAAGCGCCGGTGGCAAGGGTGAGGTTGGCCTGGCGGCGCAATCGGGCCGCGAGAGCGAATTTTTCGCAGTCATGGAAGAGGCGCTCGAAAATGCACGCATTCTCGACGCACGCACGATCCATGTCATGTCGGGCATTGTTTCGCCGCAAGACAGACCCCGTGCCGTGCAAACCTTTATCGCCAACATGCAGCGCGCCAGCGATATGGCCAAAGGTCAGGATGTTCTGCTTTGCATTGAGCCGATAAATTCCGTCGACCGTAACAGCTACTTTGTTTCGCGCTCTGACGAGATCGTCACACTGTTGCAGCAGATTGATCGCGCCAACGTCAAACTCCTGTTCGATTTCTATCACATCCAGATTGAGGAAGGCGATCTGATGCGCCGCATGGATCGGCATTGGCAACACATTGGCCACTTCCAGTTTGCCGGCGTGCCCGACCGTCACGAGCCGCAGGATTGCGAAATAAATTATCCGGTCCTGTTTGCCGAGATCGCGCGGCGCGGCTGGACCGGCTTTGCAGGCGCTGAATACCGCCCCGAAGGCAGAACCGAAGATGGGCTTGCCTGGCTCAAAGCCTTCCAACCCGCGTAATGGAGAACCATATCGCCGATCGCAGCGCTTTCATCCGGGACAACACGCAACTCCTGCCGGTGCCCCATGCCAGGGAAATCTCCCTTTATCTCGCCGATGATTCCACAACGCTCTGGCTCAAAACCGAGGAAGAACTTGGAGCCATGGGCCTGCCGCCTCCGTTCTGGGCCTTTGCATGGGCGGGCGGGCAGGCAATTGCGCGTTACCTGCTCGACAATGCCTATCTCGTGCGCGGCAAACGCGTTCTAGATTTTGCTTCGGGTTCCGGACTTGCCGGAATCGCCGCTGCGAAGGCTGGTGCGGCCCATGTCACCGCCAGCGAAATCGACATCTTCGCCGTAGATGCAATGAAGTTGAATGCTGCAGTCAATCAGGTCACGCTGCATGTCGTGCATGACAATATCATCGGCACAGCCGGAGCATGGGATGTCGTCCTGGCCGGGGACGTATCCTATGAACGCGATATGGCTAAAGGCGTAACGGACTGGCTGCAGACATTGCACAACAATGGCGTAATGGTATTGCTCGGCGATCCCGGTCGATCCTACCTTGCACGTGACAAACTGGAAGCCATTGCTACCTATCAAGTGCCGGTCATGCGCGATCTCGAAGACGCTGAAGTCAAGAAGACAAGTGTCTGGCGCTTTGCAGCTGGCCTCTAGCGCACTTGCACCCGATTGCCGAAGACAATGTTGATGCCCTTGCCCAATCCCAATGCAGCACCAATCGCCGCAGCAACAGGAATGCAGGTCCGCACGACAATATCCGCACAGGCGGCGCCACTGCACGAATTCCTGCCGGTCTCAACCAGCAACGCTCCACCGATCAAGCCAACGAGTGCGCCTGCTATCAGGCCTATCGCCGTGATAATCAGAATGATTGCGATACGCAACATGATACGATCCTTCTTGCATTGCCTCTTGACGATGCCTGGGCTGCAAGGATCGTATAAAGAAAATACAGCAAGTAATGTGCTGCCACGCACACGGTGCAACGGGTCTCAATCTGCTCGTTCGGGATCAAGCTGCAGATCGAGCGTGCCTTTCTTGCCGATGTTGGCGTAGTTCTTTTTCAGCCATTTCTTAGTTTCATCGCGGCCGATATCGCGCAGTTTTGTCAGGAATGACCACCGCGTATCCAGTCGCGATGCTTCGGAAAACATCGCTATGTCGTCATCGCCGCCAATCCGGTGCAGTAGCAAGGTAACGTATTCATCGTCCTGCACACGTCCTGCACCGATCAACCGGTTGACGAAATCTATGGCTCGCAATTCACCCAGCAGCGCACTGTTGAACGTGATCTCGTTCATGCGGTTCTGGATATCATTGGTGGTACGCGGTGTTTGCATGCGAGCAATCGGATTGATTTGCACGATGACGATGTCTGCTGCCGTTGAATTGTGATAGAGCGGAAACAGGACCGGATTGCCCATGTAGCCGCCGTCCCAATAAGGTACTTCGTCGATCAGCACTGCCTGAAACAGATTCGGCAAACATGCCGAAGCCATGACATGGTCTGGCGTTAGGTCCTGTCGTTCAAACACGGCAACCTTTCCCGAATGAACATTGGTCGCCGCGATATAAAGTTTGATGTCCTCGCAGGCGCGTACCTTGTCGAAATCGATGATTGTTTCCAGATGCGCCCGCAGCGGATTTATATCCAGCGGATTGAACTGATAAGGGCTGGAATTACGGGTAACGAAATTGACCCATGTCTGGAAAGGCGAACTGTCATAGCGCCAGTTCCCAAAAAACCGATCAAATATTTCCTGCTGTGGCCCGGTCAGATAACTGCTTTCGCACACCGATGACCAGAATTTCTCCAGTGTTGCCCGTGCACCATCGCGGCCATTTTCAAGATAGCCCTGCGTCAGGGCAACCGCATTCATCGCACCTGCGCTTGTGCCGGAGATGGCCTCTATATCGAGGCGGCCGTCTTCCAGGATTGCATCCAGCACGCCCCAGGTGAACGCCCCGTGCGAGCCGCCCCCCTGCAACGCGAGATTGATTTTCTTCTTGCCGGACCAGTCGATGACATTCGCGCACATGATCAAGCCTTCCAATAGGAGTGCTGAAAAAAAACTTGCGATAAAAAAACCGCGCAGCGCCTATTGCGCTGTCCAGCCGCCATCCATCGAAATATTCGTGCCGGTAATATTGGCGGCTGCATCTGAACACAGATAAATCGCGCAGGCTGCAACCTGTTCCACCGTGACGAATTGCTTGGTGGGCTGGGCAGCGAGCAGCACATCGTTCATGACCTGCTCCTTGGTCATGTTGCGCGCCTTCATCGTGTCCGGAATCTGGTTTTCGACCAGCGGCGTCCAGACATAACCGGGAGAAATGCAATTGGCGGTTATCCCGTCCTTCGCAACTTCCAGCGCCACGGTTTTCGTCAACCCGGCAATGCCGTGTTTGGCCGTCACATAGGCGGCCTTGAACGGCGAAGCCACGAGCGAATGCGCCGAAGCCGTATTGATAATGCGGCCCCATTTCTTAGCCTTCATCCCCGGCACGGCGGCGCGGATCGTGTGGAAGGCCGAAGACATGTTGATGGCGATGATCTGGTCCCATTTGTCGACCGGAAATTCCTCGATCGGCGAGACAAACTGGATACCGGCATTGTTGATCAGCACATCAACCGAGCCAAGGCGCTTTTGCGCATCGGCCACCATCGCGGCAATTTCCGCAGGCTTGGTCATGTCGGCACCGTTGTAGATGCAGGTGACCCCAAATTCCTTTTCGATACCGGCCCGTTCGGCCTCGATTTCGGCGGGTTTGCCAAACCCGTTAATGCAGACATGAGCGCCTTCTGCGGCCAGCGCCCTGGCGTAGGCGAGGCCGATGCCGCTGGTGGAACCTGTAACGAGAGCATTGCGGGATTTCAGGCTCATGTCCGTCTCCTGGGTCGCTGTAGGCTGGGCGGGAAACTAACGCGGCGGGATTTTTTTGCAATGCACAAAAATGCCGCGATAGCCGCCCGGCAGAAAAGCGCTATAATTCATCCATGCCGCACGATTCTGACCCTGCACAGCAAGACCATTCTGCCTGCGAAGGCCACGGGGAAGGCGTTGCCCATGTCAAGCTCACGCCATCCCGCCGGGCCATGCTCGATATATTGTGCGAAGCCGGCAAGCCTATGGGCGCCTATGAGCTGATCGACCGGGTTGGCGAGCGCACTGGCAAACGCCCCGCACCGATCTCCGTTTACCGCGTGCTGGATTTTCTGGTCGACAAGGGGCTCGCCCATCGCCTGTCGTCGCGCAACGCCTTTCTGGCCTGTGGCCATACCCACGGCAAAAGCGAGCCGCTGGCATTTTTGATCTGCGACCGTTGTGGCAGTGTCTCGGAACAGACTTCCCCTGCACTGGGCGCCGCGATGGACGCGCTGGCCGGCGATGCCGCATTCAGGCGGCGCACGCAGGTCATCGAACTGACGGGCGTGTGTGCCGCCTGCCGCGCTGCATAAGCGATATCCGTACGCCTCTGGATCTGGACCGACATGCCCAACGATACTGCAATTCCCTGCCTTGATGAATATCCGTCCCTGCGCGCGGCGCCATTGCAGCGACGCAGGACAATTGCCGTCAGGGTGGGCGATGGCGCGGGGTCTGTTTGGGTTGGTGGCGATCACCCCATTGCCGTGCAATCCATGACCAATACCGATACCGCCGACATTGCTTCCACCGTGAAGCAATGCGCGGCCCTGGCGCGCGCCGGCTCCGAGATGATCCGCATCACGGTGGATCGCGACGAAGCCGCCGCAGCCGTGCCGCACATAAAGGAAAAGCTTTTGAAGATGGGCGTCACAGCTCCCATCGTGGGTGACTTCCACTACATCGGACATAAACTGCTTGCCGACCACCCGGCCTGCGCGCAGGCGCTGGATAAATACCGTATCAACCCTGGCAATGTCGGCTTCAGGGAAAAGAAGGACCGCCAGTTCACCGCTATCGTCGAAAAGGCAATCGAACATGGCAAGGCCGTGCGCATTGGCGCAAACTGGGGCTCGCTCGATCAGGAATTGCTCACTGGCCTGATGGACGCCAATGCAAACAGCCCAACGCCCCTAGATGCGCAGGGCCGTCACGCGCGAGGCACTGGTGCGCTCGGCCGTGCAATCGGCGCAACTGGCCGAAGAGATCGGTCTTGGCAAGGATCGCATCATCCTGTCCGCAAAAGTGTCCGCCGTGCAGGATCTCATCGCCGCCTATCGCATGATGGCCGATCGTTGCGATTATGCGCTGCATCTGGGACTGACCGAAGCCGGCATGGGATCAAAAGGCATTGTCGCCTCGTCTGCGGCCATGGGAATTTTGTTGCAGGAAGGCATTGGCGATACGATCCGCGTCTCGCTCACGCCAGAGCCCGGCGGTGACCGCACGCTGGAAGTCACTGTCGCGCAGGAACTTCTGCAAACCATGGGCTTCCGCACCTTCGTGCCGCTGGTGGCTGCATGTCCTGGCTGCGGACGCACCACATCCACCGTGTTTCAGGAACTGGCGCGCGACATTCAAAACCACATTCGCGATGAAATGCCGAAATGGCGTGAGACCTATCCCGGTGTCGAGGCACTTAATGTCGCCGTCATGGGCTGCATCGTCAACGGACCGGGCGAAAGCAAACATGCCGACATAGGCATCTCCCTGCCCGGCACAGGAGAAACGCCTGCCGCCCCTGTTTTTATCGACGGCAAAAAAGCCATGACCCTGCGCGGTGCGGGCATTGCGCAGGAGTTCAAGCAAATCGTGACGGATTATATCGAGAAGCGGTTTGGCGGAGAAAAGGGCAAAGCTGCCGAATGATCCTGTGATATCGCCTTCATCCTGAGTAACCACCATAGCTGGTTTAATGTTCGTGCAGATGACCGCTTGCAAATACAAAGTGGTGATGCGCGTCGTCTGGCGTCGGGCACACTAGCAATCCACCAGACAAAACTTGCGCGTGGAACCTTTTTGCGCTCTTCTGCATTTGGGCCGGGGATGATCACTCCAACACTGGGAGAACAGCATGTCCATTGCCCGCGTTACTGAAATCTCGTCCACATCCACCGTCAGCTTCGAGGATGCTATCAAGCAGGGCATCGCCCGGGCGTCGAGCACCTTGCGCGGTGTCCAGTCTGCATGGATCAAGGAACAGCAGGTTCGGGTCAATAACGGCAAGATCAGCGAGTTCCAGGTCAACATGATGGTGACGTTCGTCCTGGACGAATAGACACAGACAACAGGCACCGCTCCTGCAATATTCCGATCTGCCTCATGCAGGCAGATCGGCGTTCGGCATCACATGTTCGGCAAGTCTTTCGCGCGCGGGTCGTCAGCAAAATGGAACGCCTTGCTGAAGGCTGGCCGCTCGCGCAATGCATTCTCCCATTGGTTGACGCCGGGATAAACACTGACGTCAAGAAACTCCGGCCGCAGATTGCGGATACGATCGATGAACGGGATCATTGCAATATCGGCAAGCGAATACATTTCGCCGGTAAGCCATGGTCCCCTGGAAATAGCAGCTTCGATCTTGTCGAGGCATTGACGCATCTTGTCATAGGCGTCCTGCATTTCCTTTTCCGAAAAGCCTTCGCGCGCAACTGTTTCCCAACGCTCGCGGCGCTCTTTCGTGGGGATGCGTTCCAGCACCGCCTGCAGCTTGTCCTCGGAAAACGAATCCTGCGCCCGCTTCGACAATACCGACCATGTCGGCGCATAGACTGCATTGTAGGCAACATTGTCTGAAAATTTCAGCCACAAGCGCATGTCCGCCACCGCTCCGGGATCACGCGGCCGCAAGGGAATTTGCGGAAAGGCATCTTCGATAAATTCAATGATGATCGAGGACTTCGATCACCGGCCTGCCCCTGTACACCAGTGTCGGCACAACGCCATTGGGATTGAGCGCCAGATAGTCCGGCGTGTGCTGTTCAAACTTTTGCAGGTCGAGCAGATGACTTTCGAAAGCAATGTTCTTTTCATACAGCGCCAGCCGCACCTTCTTGGAACAGGTGGAGGCCATGCCATGATAAAGTACGAGATCGTTTTGCATTTGTTTCATTACTCTGCTGCACTGCGCGAAAAGCCGCCACCGCCACGGTCGGTTTCCTCACTCGCGCGCATGCTGACAGGACGCTGCGGCCATTGCGGAATCATCAGCCACAAGCGAAACAAATGTCGCTTCTTCGCCGGATCGTCGTGCTCGACATAATCGGTGCGCGCATGCAGCACCGTGCGATTGTTGAGAAACTGGATGTCACCTTCGCTGAAGGACATGTCGAGAAAATATTCCGGCCGATTGCAGACTTCCGCCATGAAACGCACGGCTTCTTCATCGCTCGCGCTATAGGGCGCACCGTCCTGCGCTGCACGCCGGAACGAGGCCGGCAGATAATAGCACTCCATGGCGCCACCGTTTGCGTAGAAAACCGGCAGGGGTTCGCGCGTATAAAGATCGCGTCCCGTTGCAGATGGATCATAGGCGTGACGCGAATAGTAAAAACCGCGCTTGAGATTTTCCAGAAGATCGGGCCGCTCCCGCGCAATCGCGTTATAGACATTCATCGAGGAAATGATGCGGCTCTCTCCGCCGGATTTTGCACCTTGCAAGCACATCAGGCCAACCACATCCACCGGATCCATGTGAAATTCCAGTTCACCCCCGCGTGTGTAATACCGCGTGTCATTCGAGCCGATATCGCGCACATGGCCCAGCCGGTCTCCGGCGCGGCTTTGCGCCACACCAAATCCCAGATGTGCGCCAAGCCCCCAGAACAAGGTGCCCAGCTCCTCCTCGGTGTAAGACTTCAACGGCAGGCCACGCATGAGCACGAAGCCGCGGCCGGTATGAAGCTCATCGCGCACACGCGCGAGCATGGCTGAAAGCCGGGGCAGGTGGAAATCATCCTTGCCCGCTTCCTCCAGCACGATGGATTTCTTGCGCACGTTATCAGCCGCCGCTTCCAGCTCGGCCCGGTCGTCTGTGCTGAAATGGATGCACCAATCTTCCCGGCCGTCCATGTCCGGACCAGTCCAAACATTGGGGCCGCTCAAAATGTCCGCCATGACGCTTCTCCCGGAATATCTGACGTGAGTATCGCCCCGGCGATATCGCTTGGCAATCGCCCGTTACGGGCAGGGCTTTCACCAAAAATTAGCCATGAAACAATTACCACTTCTCCTTGGTCCCGCACACATTGTGCCATTAAGCACAGCGAAACCTCTCGGCGAGATATCTAAGGATTGAGTAAAGTTTAACGGAGTTAGGGACCATGCTGGTCTGTACGGAACAGAATATCGAAGGCGCCCGCGTAATCCACGAGATCGGCCGCATCACGGCAGCATCTGGCTGGCAAGGGTCCGACAGCGCTTGCGCCACCCAGCGCGAGCAGGCCCTGAAGGCTCTCATCGCTCTTGCCAAGGATTTCGAGGCCGACGCCATCGTGGGCGTGGACTATGTGGAAGACGGCGCCCGCGCTGTCGATCTTACCGAACGCTCGGTAAAGCGCGTTGCCGCCAGCGGCATTGCCGTGAAACTCGCCAGAGCAGCCTGACACACGTGCGCAAGGTCATTCAGCGCAGCCCCAACGCGTAAAGCGCCAGCCCCGCTGCGCAGGACGCGGCCAAGGTGACCAGCGCTCCGGCGCGCAAGATGAAAACCGCAATCAGCGCGCACGCAGTCAGCACCAGCGCCCACAAGTCCAGGCTTGCAAGCACCGGCCTGTCGAAGGACAGGCCGAACGTGTTGACGCGAACCGTCTGGCGGAAGATCGTGTGCAACGCAAACCAGATCGCCAGATTGAGAATGACGCCAGCCACCGCTGCCGTTATGGCGCTGAGCGCCGAGGCAAGCGCCTTGTTGCCACGCAGCCGCTCCACATAGGGAGCGCCGAGGAATATCCATAAAAAGCAGGGCGCGAAGGTGACCCAGGTCGCAAGCAATCCGCCCAGCACGCCCGCCATGAGCGGCGATAGAGCACCGGGATCGCGGAAGGCCGCGAGAAATCCGACAAACTGCAGTACCATGATCAAGGGACCAGGTGTTGTCTCTGCCATGCCAAGGCCATCGAGCATCTCACCCGGATTCAGCCAGCCGTATGTGTCCACCGCCGCCTGCGCTACGTAGGCAAGCACCGCATAGGCGCCGCCAAAAGTTACCATTGCCATTTTGGAAAAGAACACGGCGATGGTTGACCACACGCTCGCCGGGCCGGTGATGATGAGCAAAGCCGCAACAGGTATCAGCCATATCGCCAGCCAGATGAGTGCTGTGCGCAGCGGCTGCGCATTCTCCGGCCTTGCATGATCGGGAATGTCATCCCCGAGATGGCTGGCAGCGCCAGGCTTGCCGCCATGGCTTTGCGGGCGAAAGACATCATACCCCGCACGCGCGCAAACATATCCGATCACGCCAGCACCGAGCACGATTACCGGAAACGGCACATTGAAGAAAAAGATCAGCACAAACGATGCCAGCGCCAGCAACATGCTCTCGCGTTCGGCCACGGCACGCTTGCCGATTCGCACCAGCGCCTGCAGCACAATCGCCAGCACGGCAGACTTCAAGCCGAAGAACAGGGCATTGACGAAACCGGTATTGCCCCACAGCGCGTAGATAATGCTTAGCGCCATGATCGACAGGACGCCCGGCAGGATGAACAACAATCCAGCCATCAGGCCGCCGATCGTTCGATGCATCAGCCAGCCGAGATAGGTCGCAAGCTGCTGTGCCTCGGGCCCCGGCAACAGGGTGCAATAACTCAATGCATGCAGGAAGCGGGCATCCGATACCCATTTCTTCTCGTCGACGACGATGCGGTGCATGACGGCAATCTGGCCCGCTGGCCCGCCAAAACTCAATGCGGCAACGCGCAGCCAGAACTCTGAAGGCCTCCGAAAATGGAATCTTGCTGTCACTGTTCATGCACGCACCCCGCCCCAATAGACCCGAAATGCCTGCCTTGCATGACACTTGTATGCAGAAATTATGCTTCGCCGGCTTCCGCCAGCAATTCAGCCTGCCGCTGGGTTATGAGCGGATCAATGACTTCGTCCAGCGCCTCGCCCGTTATCACCTTGTCGAGTTTGTACAGGGTCAGGTTGATGCGGTGGTCGGAGACGCGTCCTTGCGGAAAATTATATGTGCGGATGCGTTCGGACCGGTCACCCGAGCCAACCTGGCTCTTGCGATCTGCGGCGCGTTCTGAATCCAGCTTCTGACGCTGCTCGTCGTAAAGCCGCGCGCGCATCAGCGCGAGTGCCTTGGCTCGGTTCTTGTGCTGGGAGCGTTCGTCCTGCACGAATACAATCGTGCCGGTCGGAATATGCGTCATGCGCACCGCTAAATCGGTTTTGTTGACATGCTGGCCACCCGCGCCCTGCGCACGCATCGTATCGACTTTCAGATCGGCTTCGTTGATCTCGATATCGACATCCTGCGCTTCGGGCAGCACGGCCACCGTTGCCGCCGAAGTGTGGATGCGCCCCTGCGCTTCAGTGGCGGGCACGCGTTGCACACGGTGCACGCCGGATTCGAATTTCAATCGCGCGAACACACCGCGTCCTTCCACGGATGCAATGATTTCCTTGTACCCGCCTGCCGTGCCTTCACTGGCCGACATCAGATCGACTTTCCAGCCATGTTCGGCTGCATAGCCCTGGTACATGCGGAACAGGTCTCCGGCAAACAATGCAGCTTCATCGCCGCCTGTGCCCGCACGTATTTCCAGAATCGCGCCACCTTCATCTGCTGCATCTTTTGGCAGCAAAAGTATGCGTAGGCGCTGCTCCAGCGCTTCGATCCGCTCTTCTGCTTCCTCGCGTTCCGCTTCCGCCAGCAACCGCATCTCCTTGTCGGTTGCAGCGTCTTCCAGCATGGCTTCGATATCTTCCAGATCCTGCGTAGCCTTGCGCCAGTCGTGAATGGCTTCCGCTGTTTCTTCAAGTCCGGCAAGCTCACGCGAAACCTTTGCAAACTCCTGGCCCTGAACGCCCTGCATCATGCGGTGCGACAGCTCCTGATGGCGGCGCGTTATGAGATCAAGTTTTTCAGCGGGGAGCATGGGGTTCCAACATTTCAGTCACAGGGCAAGGCAACAACCGAGCGTATCAACCGGCAAAGACGATCCAAGCTATAACGGTACACCCTTGGCCTCGGCAAAGCGCTGCAACTGTGGCCGCAAGCTGGCCGCGTCACTGTTCTGGTCAATCAACCCATTGATGAAGCTGCCGGTCTCACCGGCATCGAGCTTCAGGATCATTGCCTTGACCGGACCGATATTTGCCGGCGACATGGACAATCCGCGATAGCCGAGGGCTACCAGAGCCATCGCTTCAAGCGTCTTGCCGCCTATTTCTCCACACAAGGTCACCGGCGTATGGGCGTGATTGGCGCGCTCAACGATATAGCGCAGAACGCGCAGGCCCGGCGCGCTGAGTACATCGTAGCGGTTGGATACGCGCCGGTTGTCGCGATCGGCGGCATATAGATATTGCATCAGATCGTTGGAGCCGATCGAAAGAAAATCCGCGTGTTTCAGCACTTCGTCGAGTTGCCAGAGCAGTGCCGGTACTTCCAGCATCAATCCAAGCTGCAGTTTGCTCGGCAGCGGATGGTGATGAAATTCCAGGTGCCTGACTTCCTTCAGCGCAAGGTCGCGCGCGGTAATGAACTCCCAGACATTGGCAACCATGGGAAACATGATGCGCAATTCGCGCCCGGCGGCAGCCCGCAACATTGCCCGCAATTGCACACGCAAAAGCGCCGGCCGATCCAGCCCCAGACGAATGGCCCGCCAGCCGAGAGCGGGGTTTTCTTCCTCATACATCGCCATGTATGGAAGAATTTTATCGCCGCCGATATCCAGCGTGCGGAACGTTACGGTCTTGTCCGGCACGGCTTCCATAACGGACTTGTACAAACGGTACTGGCGTTCCAGACGCGGAAATTCCGGCGCCACCATGAACTGCAATTCGGTGCGAAAAAGGCCGATTGATTGCGCGCCGCTTTCTTCCAGATGCGGCAGATCGACCATCAGCCCTGCGTTCATGTGCAAGCCGACTTCGCAGCCATCCTTGGTAATGGCAGGTACATTGCGCAACTGACGGTATTGCTCCTGCCGCCTTGCGCGCAAACGTGCCTTTTCCTTGTAGGCTTCCTCGATATTGGCCTGCGGGCGGACCTGAACTTCGCCGGTATTGCCATCAACGATAATGGCATCGCCTTGCTCGACAAAGTCAGTGATGTTTTCAACTTCACCGGCAGTGGGAATACCCAGTGCGCGCGCGACAATGGCCACATGGCTTGCAGGGCCGGCCTCTTCCAGAATCAGCCCGCGCAATTTGCTACGATCATAATCCAGCAATGCGGCAGCACCCATGCTGCGCGCAACCAGAATGGCATTGTCCGGCAAGCTGTCAGGCGAGGCTACGAGCGCCTGCCCGGTCAATTGATGCAACAATCTATTAGCCAGCTCGTCCAGATCATGCAGTCGTTCGCGCAGATAAGGATCGGTCGAACGCAACATGCGTGCGCGTGCATCGCTTTTCACATGTTCGACAGCAGCTTCGGCGGTAATGCCGGTGTTGATGGCCTCACGCAAGCGGCGTAACCAGCCCCGATCATTGGCAAACATGCGATAGGCTTCGAGCACTTCGCGATGTTCACCCGGCACCGCCTGATCCTCGATCATGACGTCTAGGTTGGCCTGCATCTCTTCCAGGGCGGTATTCAGCCGATCCAGTTCGAGCTTGCTGTCTTCAGCGACAATCTTTTCGATGACAACGCGCGGCTCATGCAGCACGACATGACCGAGCCCGACACCGTCCGAAATCGGCGTTCCCTGCAACGCGCGGGGACGGCGCTGGTTGATATCCGTTCCCGGCCTGGCAATCGTCTGCAACTCGCCGGATGCAATCATCTCGGCAAGCAGCATCGAGATCGTCTCGAGAACTTCTATCTCTTCTTCAATGTAGGTGCGCCTCGTCCGGTTCTGCACGACCAATACGCCGAGCGTGATACCGCCGCGCAGGATCGGCACACCGAGGAACGAACTGTAGATTTCTTCGCCGGTCTCCGGCTTGTAGGAAAAGTTCGGATGCGATTGTGCATCGTCCAGCGCCAGCGGCTCGGCCTTTTCCGCGATCACGCCGACGAGACCCTCGCCGACGCGCATCGTGGTCTGATGCACCGCATCGCGTTTCAGACCTTCGGTAGCAAACAGTTCCAGCCGTCCATCGCTGCGCTGGACATAAACCGAGCAGACCTCGGCCACCATGTTGAAGGCGACCTGGACAACGATCTTGTCCAGACGTTCCTGTGCGCTGACCGGCTCCGCCATCACTTCGCGGAGCCGGCGCAACAACAGGCGAGGTCCGCCAGATGCGCCGCGCGGGTTCATGGTCCGTCCAGACGTTGTGCCGGCATCCCCGCCGGTCATGCAATCGATTGCCCCGGCATGTTGCTCATACCGGAACGCATGTTCGGTATAGCCAATTGCTATTATCAAGCGCAACTGATCCTGCCGTCGCGCACATCCTCATCAAGGGTTGCCAAAGGGCGATTGGCGGTATTCACCCGGAAAGTTGAAAAAAGCCCTTGCCAAAGCGCTGATCTGCATTTTAACTACGAAAATTATAATCGGAGTTAAAATGGCACATTTCGGCGAGGGCGTGGAACAGGCGCTGCATTACCTCTTCCGACTGGGCGGAGCCGAACCCCGGCCGGCCATCAGCGCCAGGGACGTGGCTGAATTCTACCGGATGTCCCCCGCCAGTGCAGCCAAGCTGTTCACCCGGCTGGAAAAGGCGGGGATCGTCCGCGCGAGCGAAGGCCGGGAGGGCGGCTTTTTGCTGGCCCGGCCCCTGGCGGAAATCTCTGTTCTGACGGTTGTTGACGCCGTTGAGGGACGCAAGCCACTGTTCAACTGCAAGGATATTCGCACCCGCTGCAGCGTGTTTGGCGGCACAGCCCCCGCATGGGCTGGCGAAGGGGTCTGCGCCATCCACGCGGCAATGATTGACGCCGAGCAGGCCATGCGCCAGCGGCTTGCCGCGACGACCCTGCAGCATATTCGCGACCGTGCAATGCAGACCATTCCTGCCGAATTCGGCCTAACGGCGGGCGAATGGTTCGCTGATCGCCGCAAACAACGGCGCAAACGGCGCAGCCAGGCCCCCAACAAGGAAAACTGAGATGCCGGATAATTTGCCCTATGTTCAAACTGATGTCCCGGTCGATATTCTTGTTGTGGGCGGCGGCTTTGCCGGCATGTGGGCAGCCCTTACAGCGGCGCGCGAAGTCATCGAAGCGGGCGCAAACATGTCTGTTGCGCTCGTCTCGCGCGAGCCTTTTCTGACCATCAGGCCCCGCCTTTACGAAGCAAATCCGCAAGGACTGCAGGCTCCGCTCGGGCCGACGCTTGATGCAATGGGTGTCACGTTCATTCAGGGCAATGTGCTGCACATCGACCCTGCGGCGCAAACCATCATCGTCGATGGTGATGGGACCAGCCGACAGATATTGCCCTACCGGCGGCTTGTACTGGCAACCGGAAGCACGGCGCGCATTCCGCCAATCAAGGGTTGCGGCACATACTCTTTCTCCATCGACGATCACGCCAGCGCCATTGCCCTTGATGCCCATCTGGCGCGCATCTGCGCCGGACAGGAAACTACCGCCAGCAGCACTTTTGCCATCGTCGGCGCTGGCTTTACCGGCATCGAGATGGCCTGCGAGATGCGTGATCGCATCGCTGTCCATAGCGACGAGCAACGCGCGCAAAACGCCCGCATCGTCCTTCTTGAGCGCAGCGACGTCGTCGGTCCCGATCTCGGCCAAGGTCCGCGCGGCGAAATCATGGGCGCGCTGGAACAGGCGCGCATAGAAACAATAACCGGCGCCTGCATTGATGAAATAAATGCCGGGCACATCATTTTCGCGGGGGGATCGGCAATAGAAACATCCACCTGCATCGTAACGACCGGACAGACTGCAACAATTCCACCCGGAATGGACAATCTGCCCCGCGATGCGCTTGGACGTTTGCTGACATCGGACGATTTGCGCATCCCCGGCGCAGAAACAATTTTCGTTGCCGGAGATGCAGCACAAGCGCGCGTGGACGATGAAGGCAATCTGTCCATGATGTCCTGCCAGCACGCCATGCCCATGGGTAAACACGCCGGGTATAATGCCGCGCACGATTTGCTGGGCAGCGCACTGCGCCCGTACCGCCAGCCTGCCTATGTAACCTGCCTCGATCTGGGCCGCGCCGGCGCGGTCTTCACAACCGGCTGGGAGCGCACGGTGCAGAAAACCGGAGCAGAGGCGGGCGCACTCAAGCGCATCGTCAACACGCAATGGATCTATCCGCCCGCTGGTAGCCGGGAGGACATTTTCGAAGCATCGCACATCGATCAACGTGCCGGTCGTTAGTCGTGGGCTCCATTCAGAAAAGCTTCGATAATGCCGATTGCTGGAGGCTGTGAGCCGGTGTAGCTTTCAGCCACCGCGAGGCGAAAAGCTGTCGCGCTAACGCGGATGTCAAAGACAATTTCGCGATGCCTGGGGAGGCAAACATGAGCGCAACGCAATATGCAGATGCTGGGGCTGCCAGCGGACACGATTACAAAATTCCCGAACGCATTGAACGCTTGCCCATGTCCTCATGGCAGGTCAAGGCGCGCGTCATTGTTGGCGTTGCCACTTTCTTTGATGCTTTTGACTCACTGGCCATCGCATCCATTCTTCCGGTAATTATTCCCCTTTGGAAAATCGCACCCAGCAAGATCGGCGCTTTGATCGCGATTGGGTTCGCCGGACAATTGATCGGCGCCATTTTCTTCGGCTGGCTCGCCGAACGTTTCGGCCGCATGCCGGCAATGGTCTGGTCCATTGCCCTTTTCGCCATCATGAGTCTGGCCTGCGCACAGGCGTGGAGTTACGATTCCCTGTTCTGGTTTCGCTTTGTGCAGGGCATTGGCCTTGGCGGAGAAGTTCCCATTGCTGCGGCCTATATCAGTGAAATGACCAAAGCCAAGGGGCGTGGCCGTTTCGTGCTCCTGTATGAATTGATCTTTCCTGTTGGCATCGTGGCAGCGGCATTCCTTGGCCGCTGGCTTGTTCCGCAATATGGCTGGCAGGTCATGTTCTATGTCGGTGCGTTGCCAGCGCTGCTGGCGCTTGTCCTGCGCCTTGTTCTTCCGGAATCACCGCGCTGGCTGGCCTCGCGCGGTCGCATGCAGGAAGCCGACGCTGCGATGAAGGTCATCGAGCAGGGCGTGGAAAAATCGACAGGCATGCCATTACCGCCTCCGGCAATCGCTGTACAGGCACCCGTCAAAAAGGCCAGCCTTAGCGACCTCTTTGGCACCACCTATCTGCGACGCACCCTCGTCTTGTGGACGATCTGGTTCTGCGCCTATTACATAAATTATGGCCTGACCGTCTGGTTGCCATCGCTATACACCGGGGTACTGAAAGTGCCTCTGGCACAGGCGCTTTCATATTCTCTCTATGGATCGATGATCGGCTTTTTGGGTTCGCTTGCCTGCGCCCTCCTGATTGATGTTGTCGGTCGCCGGGTATGGATCACCGTTTGTTTCTTTTTGGGAACACTGGTGCTCGCGACCCTATGGTTCAACGGCGTCAAGTCTGCGCAGTTTCTCTTTATGATGGCATCCTTGCTGCAATTGACGACCAGTTCCGTGTGTCTGGCAGTCTATGTCTATACGCCGGAAAATTATCCGACCCGCGCACGGGCCATCGCTGTATCCACATCGACGGCTTGGTTGCGGCTGGCTTCCATCATCGGTCCTATTGCCGTGGGTAGCTTGATTCCGAAATTCGGCCTCAACTCGATCTTTCTGATGTTTGCGATAGTCGCCTTCATCGGTTTCGTCGTGGTTGGCCTGTTTGCCGAAGAAACGAAAAACCGTGTGCTGGAAGAAGTTTCACCGTAACAAAAACCATAAAAAAAGGAGCGCATCTGCGGATGCGCTCCCTTATCCCGAATACATTCAAACTACGCTGCCTTGTCGAGCCCATAGAGCGAATGGAGCGTACGCACCGCAAGTTCGGTGTAATCCTTGTCGATCAGCAAGGAGAACTTGATCTCGCTGGTTGTAATTGCGCGAATGTTGATTCCCTTTTCAGCCAACGCCTTGAAAGCTGTTGCTGCAACGCCCGCATGCGAACGCATGCCGACGCCAATGGCTGAAATCTTGACGACATCATTGGCGCCCTCCAGCGCCTCGTAGTCGATCTTTCCGCGCGCTGCTTCAAGGATTTTCACCGCGCGCTCATATTCGGCGCTTGGCACGGTGAACGTGATATCCGTCGTCTGCGCATCGTTGGAGACGACCTGGATGATCATGTCGACATTGATATGCGCATCCGCGAGCGGAACGAAAATCGCTGCCGCAACGCCCGGTTTGTCGGCGACCCGCCGCAGCGTGATCTGTGCCTCATCTTTCGAATAGGCGATGCCGGTGACAACCTGCTGCTCCACGATTTCCTCCTCATTACAAATCAGTGTTCCCTCGGTGGGATTGGCCGGATCGTCAAAAGACGAACGCACGAACAGCCGCACGCCGTGCAGCATGGCCAGCTCGACCGAGCGAACCTGCAGAACCTTGGCGCCAAGCGACGCCAGTTCGAGCATTTCCTCGAACGAAACCTTGTCGAGCTTGCGGGCCCGCGACACAATCCGGGGATCGGTCGTGTAGACGCCGTCCACGTCTGTGTAGATGTCGCAGCGATCGGCGCCGATGGCTGCAGCCACGCGACGGCGCTCGTATCCGAGCCGCCGCGGCCCAGGGTCGTGATGCGTCCGGTATCCTTGTGCAGGCCCTGAAAGCCCGCGATCACGGCCACTTCCTCACGTTCGGTAAAGCGTTTGACGATATCGGACCCGTCGATGGATTCGATCCGGGCCGAGCCATGCGCCTGGGATGTCAGGATCGGGATCTGCCAGCCCTGCCAGGAGCGGGCCTGAATGCCCATGTGCTGCAGCGTGATCGCCAGCAGGCCGGCCGTGACCTGCTCACCGGAGGCGACAACAGCGTCGTATTCGCGGGCGTCATGCAGCGGGGAAGCATCGCGGCACCAGCCGACCAGTTCGTTGGTCTTGCCGGACATGGCCGAGACAACGACGGCAACTTGATTGCCGGCATCGACCTCACGTTTCACGTGGCGGGCCACATTTCGGATGCGTTCGATATCGGCGACAGAGGTGCCACCGAACTTCATTACCAGACGGGACATGATACCTTTCGCAATACCTTCGTGTTTATCTTCCTGCCAAGCAGCGTCAGGGCCTATAGATCAATGCAGGCAGGCGCGCTATCTATTTGTTGGATGCAGACATCAGCTCCAGTTCAGATGGAGGCTATTGCCATCCCAATCATGACTGTTGCCTGAACGCTGCAGCAAGGAATTTGACAGGAGACGATGTGACAGGCGTTGCCGATCAGCAGGCCCAAAAGCCGGACAGCCGGAATTCCGTTGATCCGGGAGAGATTGCCCGTTTCGACGCTCTGGCTGCCAGATGGTGGTCCACCGATGGCCCCATGCACGCGCTGCACAAGATGAATCCGGTTCGCGTCGACTGGCTCTTCGAACATATGGTCAGGCATTTCCCGGCGGTCGATGGCGCTAAACGTAACGCCGATGAAGCCGACGCCCTGAACGGGCTGAAGATTTTCGATATCGGCTGCGGCGGAGGCATTTTGAGCGAATCCCTCACCCGCCTCGGTGCTTCGGTCACGGGGCTCGAGCCCGCCGCAAGCAACCTTGAGGTCGCAAGGACCCATGCCAAGGCCGAAGGCCTTGCCATCGACTATCGCCCCGATACCGCAGAAGCGCTGGCTGCGGCCGGGCACAGTTTTGACGTGGTCTGCGCCATGGAAGTGGTTGAACATGTGGTCGATCCGGCAGCCTTTGTTGCCACGGCCTGCTCCATGGTCCGTCCTGGCGGATTATTCTTTGCCGCGACCCTCAATCGCACCCTGAAAAGTTTCGGCCTTGCCATCATCGGCGCAGAATACATCCTGCGCTGGGTGCCGCAGGGCACCCATCAATGGGAAAAATTCATCAAGCCCGGTGAGTTGCAGGAATATATTTCAGCCGCAGGCCTCAAGACGATCGATTCCAGCGGGGTCGTTTACAATCCCCTGACGGACCGCTGGCGCACCTCAAGCGATATGGACGTCAATTACATGCTCGCGGCCTACCGCCGGCGTCAGACGCATCAAATTTCTGAATAAAACAAATAATTTGGATAACAAACTATTTGCGTTGATGGCCTCCAGATCAAAGATTCGTGCATCTGGAGGGCCGAATGAATGGCTTTGCCGCTCGACTGACGCAAATAATTACCATCTGCGGCCCGGTTTCGACGATTACCCTCGCCATTGGACTGCCCGCGGGAAAAGCCTCCTCCGCGCAAGGAACCACCACTCGTGACGTTTATGGACGGGGCTTTTACGGCCCTCCCCGGAAGCAACACCTGGCTGCTGGGATTGCCCTATATCGCCCGTGCCGATGCATTGCCTCTGTTCGCTGCTTACAGCAACGGGTTGAGCGATTACGCAACAAGGGGAGCAGTTATGCAGCGCTCACGCGCGTTTGTGTGCAAGACACGAAGGCTTTCGCTGCCATGATTGCCTTCACCCATCACTGGACGGCAAAACTGCGATCCAGCATGGCGCTATCCTGAATCGCGGCTATGCCCGCCGATGTTTCGCACAATTCCGACTGGTTTACGCAAGGCGGTCAACCAAAGTCGCAGGCATGGAAAGGTGCGATAAACCTGATCGGGTCGCCAGTGAAGGACTTCGATATTGGCATGCAGATTTCCTATACGCGCATCAGGTACAAACTTGCCTGTGGCAATTGTCAGCAGCATGTTGCCGGATACACATGCACGCAATTTGGTTCAATTGCTGCCCCTTCGTCAATCAACGTCGCGCAGAACCCAGGCGACATCAGCCTGAAACTACGTGTAGAGCGCGCATTCTGATTTTCGCACCAGAGATTTTTTCCAGTGCAATTTGCAAGCGCAATCAATGTCAGTTCTTGTCGTCAGGCAGGGCCGGAATCGGCAGAACCGGAATACCGTCGTCCCACAATTCCTTGGCCTGCTTCAACGATGCCTGGCCGCGAATAGCTCTTTCCGGCGCTTCACCGTCATGAATTTTCCGCGCTTCCTCGGAGAAATTCTCACCTACATCAACGGTGTTTTCGGTAACCTTCTGGTGCAGCTCTTTGATCGCCTCGCGCAATTTGCGATGATCCTCATCCAGCAGTGCGACCGGCGCGGCGTTTGAAGCAACTTGCGGACTTGCGTGCGAAGCTGCAGCCTGCGCTATGGCAGCCTTGTGCATGCGTTCGGCACGCGCTTCTTTTTTCTTCGCGGTGGAAACGGACGGCGCCATCAGCGCCTTTGAAACTTTCGTCGACGCACAGAACGGACACTCCACAAGGGCTTTTTCGGACTGCTCGTCAAAGGCTGACAAGCTGGAAAACCAGCTCTCGAATTCATGGCCCTTGTCGCAATACAACGCATACTTGATCATGATGTGCCTGGCTTTATCCGCGCAACAGACCATCCAGCTTGCCGGCCTGTTCCAACGCATACAAATCGTCGCAACCACCGACATGCTGTCCGCCGATGAAAATCTGCGGCACCGTTCGCCTGCCATCGGCGCGCGCGCTCATGGCAGCCTGTTTTTCGCGATCCCCGTCCACCGGAATCTCTTCGAAATCGGCATTCTTGCGCTGCAGCAAGTCGCGCGCAGCATCGCAAAAGCCGCAATACATCTTGGTGTAAATCTCAACTTGCGCCATCTCGGTGCCCTGAATCTGATCCGTATGCGTATATATGGCGGTCACAGGATCGTCACAAGGTCTCTAGAAATCCTGAACGACGCGGGCAAAAACCAATACATCCACTGCTTCCGCCCCTGCCCGCAACAAAATGCGCGACGCAGCATTGACCGTAGCACCGGACGTGAGCACGTCGTCGACCAATAAAACGCGTTTGCCGGCTATGGCCGAGCGGCGCTCCGGATCGACCTGAAACGCGCCCTGCACATTGTCGGCACGCTGCGCCCTGGTTTTACCAACCTGCGGATCGGTCGCCTTGACGCGCTTGAGCAGCATCGGATCGACCGCGACAGCTGATTTTTCCGCAATTGCCGCCGCCAGGAGCGCTGCCTGGTTAAACCGGCGCTGGAACAGGCGGCGGCGATGCAGGGGCACTGGCACAATCACGGCCGCATCGCCCAGAAGCTCCGCCCCTGCGCGCGCCATCCAGCTGCCCATGGGGCGCGCAAGCTCTACACGGTCGCCATACTTCAGGTGATGCACAAGGTCCCGCGCCGGACCGTCCTCGAAACAGGCCACGGCCCTGGCACGTGCAAACACCGGCGGATTGGCAAAGGCCGCTGGCGATATAAGCCCGATCCCCAGGTCAGCGGCGAAGGGAGTTCCCAACCGTTCACAAAACGGGCGCTCTATGAAGCGCAACTGGCTCCAGCAGCGCGGGCACAGGGTGTCGGGCTCCCCGGTGGCGCCCCGGCAGGCAATGCAGGATGGCGGATAGACGACATCCAGCAGGCCATGACAGCCACGCAGAAAACCGTTTCGCAGCAGATCGCGGGCCTGACCAAAACGCACGCGCATCCCGGGCGCCTTGCGCGCCTGGCTGGCCGATCGCGGCAGCTGGCCTGTCGCAGCGTTCTCCGGGAGCCAACATGGCTCACCGCCGGACAAGTCGGAATCCATCAATTGCTCTTGCATGGCTTGACTATAGGCCCACTGGAAAAACCGCGCCACCGACGATTGGGGTGTCGGCCCCATACGATTACCGGATTGGCCGCCGTATCCTCCAGACAGATGCAGAGAGCAACTTCGCCTCGCACCTTAATGGAGGACAGAGCAATGACCACGACTTTCAAGACACGCACATTCGCCGCTATCGCAACAGTTTCCATCGCCGCCACTCTCGCCGTTGGCACAACACCTGCGCAAGCCAAAAACGGCCGCAACGCAGCCCTGATCGGCGGCATCGCAGCCGGCCTCATTGGCGCAATTGCAACCCGCAATGCCTATGCCGATCAGGGAGGCTACGATCGGGGTGGCTACGATCGGGGTGGCTACGATCGGGGTGGCTACTTGCCGGTATCAGGCTACGGCGAATGCTGGAACGAGCGCCGCCCGGTCTACGATTCCTGGGGCGAGTTCCGCGGCTACCGCTTCACCCGCATCTGCCAGTGAAGCCGCAGCGTGACGGGAACCCGCAGCCGCCCGGGGCGTTGTCTTGAACACGAAACGTCCGGTCACCGGCCTGTCTGTCCGACCCGCCGACTGACCTGGCCAGACCCTCCGGTAGTCAACCTATCGGAGGGTCGTTCCGGAAAGCGATAAAGCCCCCAAATCCACCGTGTGCGCCTGCGCACATCCGCCATTTGAACAGCTGGGTAATCTCCAATCATCGAAACACGGCAGGCAGTGCCTGCCCATCTTAAGGAGAGAGAAGATGACCAACGCAGCAAAGAAATTCACAACCGCCACCATCGCCGCCCTGACCATCGGCGCTACCATCGCCCTGAGCGCAGCTCCTGCAGAAGCCAAGTTCGGCCGCAAGGGCGCCCTGTTCGGCGGCATCGCAGCCGGCCTTGTTGGCGCAGCCATCATCGGCAGCGCAGCCCACGCCCAGGGTGGATATTACGAAGGTGGCGAGTGCTGGCGCGAAAAGCGCCCGGTCTACAACAGCTGGGGCGAGTTCCGCGGCTACCGCTACATCCGCGTCTGCAACTGATCGAATACTATTCACCGCTGAGGTTCCCCCACCCCCCACTTCAGCGATGATGCCAACCCTCCGGTTCCCCCACCGGAGGGTTTTGCTTTTTGACCGCGTGCTTTCCCCGCGCGATAAGGACCCATGAACGAGCCGCGCCAGATCCCGCAGATTTTCGACCGTCAATTGCTGCGGACCCGGCAGGCGCGCGCCCTGGCATCGGGCCCGGAAGATTTTTTGCTGCAGCGCGCCTGCGATGATCTTCTCGACAGGCTGGCCGCAACCAAGCGCGCATTTCCCCGCGTGGCCGATATCGAAACGCCAACGCCGGTTGCAATTGCAGCGCTTGCCGCACAATCGCAGACGCGCATTTTCACGCGCCTTGCTTGCTTGCCGGAAATGCCCGCTGCAAACTGGACCTTCACTTTCGGCGATGTCGAGAGCCTGCCCTTCACACCGGAGAGTTTCGATCTCGTCACGTCGCTTCTTGCGCTGCAATGGGTCAACGATCTGCCCGGCGCGCTTGTGCAGATCCGCCGCGCTCTGGCGCCGGACGGTTTATTTCTGGGTTGCATGATTGGTGGACAAACCCTGCATGAATTACGCACCGCTTTCGCTCAGGCCGAAAGCGAACTCACCGGTGGCGCAAGCCCGCGTGTTGCGCCTTTTGCGGACATTCGCGACCTCGGCGCCCTGTTGCAGCGTGCCGGTTTCGCTTTGCCCGTCACCGATGTCGATACTTTCACGGTGCGTTACGCAAACATGTTCGCGCTTCTGCGCGATTTGCGCGCAATGGGGGCAACCAGCATTCTCCACGCCCGCAGCAGAATGTTTGCGCCACGCAAACTGTTTCTGCGTGCCGCCGAAATTTACGCAAACGCGTTTGCCTCCGGCGATGGACGCATCAGCGCAACATTTGAAATCATCTGGATGTCCGGATGGGCGCCGCACGAAAGCCAGCAGAAACCGCTGCAACCCGGCTCGGCGCGTATGCGCCTTGCCGATGCCTTGCGTGTGAAGGACTACGATAGCGGAAATTGAAACACGCAGTCCGGACTTGTCGAGACCGGACTACGCCCGCGCCCGCCGGCGCGCATGTCCAAAACTGCGCGAGGCATGGGCTGCGAAATTGGCCGAAGCTTCTTCGCCAAACAATTCGGCCAGCTTCTCTGTCATCGCACCGCCAAGTTCTTCTGCATCGACGATGGTCACAGCGCGACGATAATAGCGCGTCACGTCATGGCCGATGCCGATGGCGATCAGCTCGACCGGCGAGCGGGTCTCGATTTCCTCGATGACATACCGCAGATGTCGTTCCAGATAATTGCCGGGATTGACCGACAAGGTCGAATCGTCGACCGGCGCGCCGTCCGAAATCACCATCAGGATGCGGCGCTGTTCGCTGCGGCCAAGCAAACGCCGGTGCGCCCAGTCCACCGCTTCGCCGTCGATGTTCTCCTTCAGCAGGCCTTCGCGCATCATCAGGCCGAGATTGCGCCGAGCGCGCCGCCAGGGCGCATCGGCGGACTTGTAGATGATGTGGCGCAGATCGTTCAGCCGTCCGGGATTGGGCGGCTTGCCCGCCTGCAGCCACGCCTCGCGGGCCTGACCGCCCTTCCACGCGCGCGTGGTGAAGCCGAGAATTTCGACTTTCACGCCGCAGCGCTCCAGCGTGCGCGCAAGAATGTCGGCGCAGGTTGCAGCAACCGTGATCGGACGGCCGCGCATCGAACCGGAATTGTCGATCAGCAGGGTCACGACCGTATCGCGGAAGTTCATGTCCTTTTCCTGTTTGAAGGAAAGGGCCTGGTACGGGTCCATGATGACGCGCGGCAGACGGGCCGGATCGAGAATGCCCTCTTCCAGATCGAAGTCCCAGGCGCGGTTCTGCTGCGCCATCAGCTTGCGTTGCAAGCGGTTGGCAAGGCGGCCGACAACCGACGACAGATTGCTCAACTGCTTGTCGAGATAGGCGCGCAGCCGCTCCAGTTCTTCGGGCTCGCACAGTTCTTCGGCTTGATCGTTTCGTCGAACTTTGCAGGAATAGGCCTTGTAGTCCGGACCGTGCCGATCGTCCATGCAGGCCATGCATCGGCGGGCGCTTGCTTTCGGAGGCTTCGTCGGCGTCGCCCATCTCCGCGTCTTCCGGCATTTCGCCGGCCGGCGCGTCTTCGGATTCCATCATGCCGTCTTCCATGTCCTCGTCGGAATCTTCCGCCGAATCCATTTCGACCGCATCGCCGGTCTGCTGCTCCTGGCCTTCGCCTTCGCTGTCTTCGGGATTGGCGTCCGGATCGGAATCGCCGTCCTCGTCGCCGCTTTCGTTCGGGTCGGTGGCGCCCTCGTCCATCATGTCGAGGCTTTGCAGCATCTTGTGGATCGACTTGCCGAAGGCCGCCTGATCCTCGAAGCGAACTCCGACAAATTGTCCAGCTCGTCGCCAGCGCGGTCCTCAATGATCGGCCGCCAAAGGTCGACAAGCTTCTGCGCCGATTTCGGCGCGGGCCAGACCGGTCAGTTTTTCGCGCACCAACATCGCGACCGCATCTTCGAGCGGCGCGTCGTTGCGTTGTCCGACACGTCGGCATAGGTGCCGCGATGATAGCGATCTTCCAGCATCGCCGAAATGTTGCCGGCGACACCCTGCATGCGGTTGGAACCGATGGATTCGACCCGCGCCTGTTCGACCGCTTCGAAGACCGCGCGCGCCGCCTGGTTCTGCGGCATCATCTTGCGATGCACACCGGCGTCGTGGCAGGCGAGTTTCAGCGCCAGCAAATCGGCATGACCGCGCACGATGGCCGCTTCCGCAGCGGGTCAGCTTGCGGGCGGGTTCGGGCAGACGCGCCTTGGCGTTCTCGCCGGTTCCGATCAGCGAAGGGCGGTCGGCCGCAAAGCGTGACTTCCAGTTCGCGCGCGTCCGCCATGGCGCGCATGCAGCCGGCGACTGCGCGCTTGAATGGCTCTTGCGGGGCCTCGGCCTTTTGTCCGGGTTTGCGATTGGAAATCATGCGATCACGTCAATGCAACGTTCACCGTGCTTTCCGGCAATTCCTCGCCGAACGCGCGCTGATAGAATTCGGCGACCAGCGGCCGCTCGAGTTCGTCGCACTTGTTGAGGAATGTCAGGCGGAAGGAAAAGCCGACATCCTTGAAGATGTCGGCATTCTCCGCCCAGGTGATGACCGTGCGCGGGCTCATGACCGTCGACAGATCGCCACCCATGAATGCATTACGCGTCAGGTCGGCGACGCGCACCATCTTGGAAACGATGTCGCGGCCTTCCTTGTTGCGGTAATGCGGCGCCTTGGCGAGCACGATGTCGACTTCGTTGTCATGCGGCAGATAGTTCAGCGTCGTCACGATGGACCAGCGGTCCATCTGCGCCTGGTTGATCTGCTGCGTGCCGTGATAGAGGCCCGACGTATCGCCGAGACCAACGGTGTTGGCCGTTGCAAACAGGCGGAACGCGGGATGAGGACGCAGCACGCGGCTTTGATCGAGCAGCGTCAGGCGGCCGGACGATTCAAGCACGCGCTGGATAACGAACATCACGTCCGGACGGCCGGCATCGTATTCGTCGAATACCAGTGCGATATTGTGCTGATACGCCCAGGGCAGAATGCCGTCGCGGAATTCGGTGATCTGCTTGCCGTCCTTCAGGACGATTGCGTCCTTGCCGACGAGATCGATACGCGACACGTGGCTATCGAGATTGATGCGCACGCACGGCCAGTTCAGCCGCGCGGCAACCTGCTCGATATGCGTCGACTTGCCGGTGCCGTGATAGCCGGTGACGATGACACGGCGGTTGAAGGCAAAACCGGCCAGAATCGCCAGCGTCGTTTGCGGATCGAAGAGGTAGTCCTCATCGAAATCCGGAACGTATTCGCTGGTTTCCGAATAGGCAGGCACTTCCATATCGGAATCGATGCCGAAAAGTTTGCGTACCTTGACCTTCTTGTCGGGCAGCCCTGCTACATCTTGTTTCTTCGCGCTTTCCATTACGTCCTCCGTGCACGCACCGGCCCTGCGCCGGGCGGGCATAATTCAGGATCCAACGTCGCCGCAGCCTAGTCCGATCCAGACACAAAACAATCCAAGATTACGCCAAATCAAACACACGCAAACCACCCGGGCCAAAAGGCCATCAAGTGACTGAAACCACGCTGCTCATGTCCGGTGTCCCGGAATTGCATCCGGGCACCCCCGGGCAGATCCCTGGAACTGGACTCCGTCCTGCCTAGGCGAGCTTGGCGGCCCGGAGTTGTTTATATGCCTGAATGATCTCGCGCAATTTTTCTTCCCGGGAACGGTCTCCGCCGTTTGCATCTGGATGAAACCGTTTCACCAATTCCTTGTAGCGCGCCCGAACGCCCTTTGCATCAGCAGATTCGTCCAGACCCAAAGTTGCCAATGCCTTGCGCTGGGCGACCCCGATCCGGGATTCGGTACGCCGCACCGGACCCTTGCGGGCAGTCGGGTCGTCGAACATTCCGAAAGGATCGGTAAAGCCCTTGGCCGCGGCCGCCAGATCTTCGCGAAACCCCTTGGCTCCGCGTTTGACGCCCATGCTCCAGGTCGGCCTATGGCCATAGACCGATTCCTTCTGGTACTGGGCCATGTCCTCATCGGTCATGTCTTTGAAATAATTGTAGGATTGGTTGTATTCCTTGACGTGCACAAGGCAGAACGTAAAGAATTTTCCCTCCCGCTGGCGGCCTTGCGGCGCGCGGAATTGCCCTTCCTTGGTGCAGCCGGGATGATCGCAGCTGGGCGAACCCTGAACCTTGGGCTCTTCCTTGTCCTGCTTGACGCGGATCCGGTCAAAATATGGCGAATTCAAATTCATGCGATCAATGTAGCATTGTTGCGCGGCTGCGAAACCGCTTTTGCGAAAAACCTTGATGAATTACAAGCAATTCGTCATCGGTTGCCGGAAGCGCGAACCGGCCAGGCAGATTGGGAAAGTAATCCATGTCCATAAAGGAACAGATAAGAGCCAAACTGCAATCTGCTTTTGCACCTGAAAGCCTGGATGTCATAGACGATTCCGCCAAACATGCCGGACATCTGCACCATCCCGGCGGCGTAGACGACAGGGGCGAGACACACTTTACGGTCAAGGTGAAATCGGCAAGCTTCACCGGCAAGCGGTTGGTGGAGCGCCACCGGATGATCAACAAAGCTCTGGAAGAGGAGCTTGCGGGGCCCGTTCACGCCCTTGCCATTGAGGCAAGAGCGCCCGGAGAGTGACCGCAGGTCACGAAGTTCGAGGAACTATCCGCGCGACAAGCTATCCCTGAAAGGCCATGGAATCCTTGTGCCGGCTACGCATAAGCTGCTGCAGTTTTTCAAGTGCGCGAGCTTCGATCTGGCGCACACGCTCTTTCGAGATACCCAGCTCCTTGCCGAGCGATTCCAGCGTGGCCAATTCTTCCTGCAGCCGCCGGGCGCGAACAATACGCAGCTCGCGCGGACTGAGGCTCGTGAGTGCATTGCGCAACCAGCGCGCACGGCGCTCGCCATCAATCTGCTTCTCGACGACCTCGTCGGGCAGCGGTTGAGTATCCACGAGAAAATCGCCGCGCTCACTTGTAGAACCATCTTCACCATCACCGATGGGAGCGTTGAGCGATGTATCGGGCGCAGCAAGCCGGGCGTTCATGTTTTCCACGTCGCGCACCGGAACACCCAGCGCCACAGCCACTTCTGCAAATGTCTTTTGGGTATCGGCGCCCTCGCCCTTGCGCGAAATCTTTGCACGAAGGCGGCGCAGGTTGAAAAACAGCGACTTCTGCGCCGAACTTGTTCCACCGCGCACGATCGACCAGTTGCGCAAAACATAATCCTGCATCGAGGCCCTGATCCACCACGTAGCATAGGTCGAGAAACGCACTTCCCGATCCGGTTCGAAGCGCGCAGCAGCTTCCAGCAGCCCGATGTGGCCTTCCTGTACAAGATCGGCCAGCGACAAACCGTAATGACGGAAACGCACTGCCATTGCGATCACAAGGCGCATATGCGCCCGCGTCAGCTCATGCAGGGCTGTCTGGTCCTTTTTGTCGAACCAGCGTGCGGCAAGCGAGCGTTCGTCATCGCGCGCAAGATAAGGCGCGTTCATCGCCGCCTGAACAAAACTCCTGGGAATACCATCAAGCCGGGCCATCAAAAGACCTTTCACTGCCACTCTGGAACACCACGGCCATTGTGCCGCATTTTTGTATTTTTACGTCTACCTGACCAGAATGGATTACCTGGAACAACAGATCCACATTCTGACAGCGACAGGGTAGCCCGCCAATTTTGGCGCAGCCAAGGCGAACTCTCCTAACATTTCCGTGATCTTCCATGTCGCTCAATATAGTGCAGCAAATGGGGTCCGGTTCCCGAATTCCATGTAAAATAATGTAAAAAATGAAATTTTGCCCGGCATTGCCCAAAATCTGGGCAGAAAGGGCGGCCTCAGCGCCAGACCGGGATCACTCAACCACTGTTTTATAGGCCTGTCCGCCGGCCAGGCGGTCGGAACTGCGCAAGCCGTTGATCAGCAGGAAAACGTCGAGACCGCGCTCGGAGACCGCCATCGAGCCGGCATAGGCCGACGGCGCTTCGCCGCCCCTTGCTGTTACCAGGGCAATTTTCAATGCACGCAACCGCTTGGCCTCCGCCACCGGAATTCGCCTGAAACTGCCGATTGACGTTGCAAAGTCGCGATCAATCGCCGGCGTCATCTGGCGGGTTGCAAAAATCATCCGATACACATCGGTCCCCAGGCGGATCACCGCAACACGGAAGTGCCAGCCATTGTGTTCGGCCGAAGCCGTTGCCGCTGGCAGTCCGTTGATCCCGGTTGAACGTATCGTGTCCTTTTGCAATCCTTCGATCCAGCCGGTGGCAAGATAATCCGGCAATGATTTGTCTGCATCGATTTGTACACTGTCGAGGCGCAAGGCTTGCGAACCGCGCGATGCTACGCCTATCAGGGCCTGCGCGGAGTTTTCCAGGACAAACCCTGCCGGCGCTTCAAATGCAAATCCCAGCTTGCCATGAATGAACTTGCGTCGGCGCACAAAGCCCTCGGCCGGATCATCGCCGAAATCAATACCGTTGATGGCTTGCAGGTAAGGTTCGCGACCAGTGGTGCCTATGCCCGGAGCGCCGATCTTCCGGGCAGCAAGAACGGCTTGCCGCACACGCTCGGGCGTTGAGGGATGGCTGGCAAGGATATCGGGCTGCTCATCGTTATTGCGATGACCCAGCAAGGCCGCCCGCAAGGCGACTGACCTGCCAAGCGAGCGCAGAAAACGCGATGCGCCATAAGGATCAAAGCCTGCTCGCGCGATCACATCAACACCAATGCGATCTGCTTCCAGTTCCTGCTGCCGCGAAAAGCTCGCCAGATTAAGGCGACCCGTCACCTTTATCTCTTCGCCCCGCGCAGGACTTTGCAGATTGGTCGCAACCCTGGTGCGCAGCGCTTCGGTCTTGGCTGCCTCTTCGCGCTGCATTGCATGGCGCAAATTCACATGCGCTATTTCATGCGCCATCACTGCCGCGATTTCTGAAGAATCATTTGCCAGCGCCAGCAAACCACGAGTCAGAAACAAATCGCCCGACGGCAGGGCAAACGCATTCACCGCCGGTGAGTTCAGCAAGGTGACCTTATAGACCTGCCCCGGCGTGTCGCTGGCTGCTGCAAGCCGAACGAGAATGGAATTCAAATACTGCTCTGCGCGCGGCGCGTTGTATTCACCGCCGAACATTGAAATGAGGCTGCGGTTCTGCTCGGATACCGGCGGTTTGGGCTTGATAACGCGCGGCGCAGCCTCCGGCACTGCAGGGCCAGCCGGTTCCACCGGTTTGGGAAAGTCCTCTCCGCCCGGATTGATCGACGAACAGGCAGCAATCGACAACAGCATCGCGGCCACAGCTAGCCGCCGCCAGAAGCCCCAAAGGCCGGCGTTTCGGGAAGCAGCCGGGAAGCATGAAAATCCCGGAGCGCGATGGGTGACCGTTTCAAACATTGCGACGGTTTCGCTCACCACGGAAATAAGCCGTTCGTGAGGCAATTGGAGAGGACGGCGCAAATCAATTCAAGGTGTTGCACCCATGATACTTAGGGCTGCGGCCATGCTGTAGGCAATAACCCCTTGTCTCCGCAAGGCCATTACGCCGATCATTCGACCAGTTCAACGGCCGCGCGAACAGGCAACACCATGCGCGGCCCGTTACGATCCTCCACCAGCCCGCGCAGGCGGATGGTTTTGCCCGTCAGGGACTGGAGGCTCGTCCCCGATTGCTCGAAAGCCCGCAGGCGCCGCGCCGTGGCCAGCAGGGAAAGCCCCTCACCGCGCCGCCGGGCAAAATTCACGAAGGTCAGGTTCCGCCAGTTTCGCACGCTCAGCACCTTGCCTTCGACCAGCACATGCTCGCCCGCACGCGCCTTCAGCCCGGCAACGTCAATGGCCTGCACGATCTTGTATCTGGCATCAGCCCATAGCCCCAGACCGGCGCGGCGCGCCTTGTCTTCAAGAGCCAGATAGGGACGCAGACATGGTCCCGACAATGTTTCCGGATCGGCAAGAGCCCAGCCCGCCTCGATCAAACCTGCGGTGACATCCGCGGGCCTGCTCTTTCCCGGCACGGCGGCAAACAAATCTGCCGACAGACGGCCCCAGCGATCAGCCGGGCCCTTGTCGATGCGCGCTCGGACCGTTTCGGTTGAAATCCACCCAGCCAGCGCCTCGCGCGCCATGGCCGCAAGCTCCGGCCAGTCCTTCGTTCCACGCGGCGGACGCAGGCCGCGCAATCGCAAGATGCGCCCACCGGCAATGGCAACATCCATATGGGCGTTGACCGACGCGATCTTGATGACTTCGCCCTGCTCGACGCTTTCGCCCTGCCCAGGTCCGCAGACCGCAATTGGTTTGACGGCGGGAGAATTGACCGCAGGAGGTTTGGCCAATTGTGTTGGAACAGGCGGTGCAGCGGATTTTGGCGGCGCTGTCTGGGCTGTAACAGGGCCAGGCGCCGCCGAAACCAGCACGAAGATGACAGCAAGCGCCGATGCCCCTGCTGACCCCCACTTTCCCTGCGGATTGGCAACAATCGTATTAGACAGCAAATCCCTCAGCGTTTAGTTTGCCGCACGCCGCCGGTGCAATCAGGCTTGCACGGGCGCATATGCAGGCGCATGACCCATGCGCCATCATACGGTCCCGTAGCTCAGCAGGATAGAGCAGCGGTTTCCTAAACCGAAGGTCACAGGTTCGAATCCTGTCGGGACCGCCAATTATCGCATCGACCGGACCAAGCCCATGCGGCGCTTTGGAGCGATCCGGTTTCCGGCGTGATTGTACCAACCTTACCCCACGCCGGATATCCCGATCCCGAGGCTAGCGATGCTGCCCAGCCGCGCACATGACGGTGCGGATATAGCAGCCGCCATAACCGGCATTGCGGCATTGTGCCAGCGCGGCATTGCGTGCATTGCCAAGACCGGCGCGGATCACGCCAAAGGCTGTACGGTTGTTGCCGCGCGTACCCATGGAGACGGCGCCACAGGCAGCATTGGCTCCCGACAAAACCTTGCAGGGCAGTGTTGCATTGCGCCGGCACGAGGCAAGGGCATCACTCACAGCACGGCCCTGGGACAGCCGTCGCCAGGCTGTACCGGTAGCCCCGCGCGCATTGAATGCCACTGCGCCCCAGTAATCCTGCGCCTGCGCGGGCGTGGCTTGCGGCAACACCAGCAAAAACATTCCAAGCACAAAAGCGAACCCAAGCGAAACTTTCTTCATTTCCAAACACTCCGTCACGTAACCGCGTCCGACCCTTCAGTGCCGGCTAGACTAGATATCCTTCGGGGAAAATCAAGCACTTATGCTGGCCGAGGCAGCAACCCATCCAAACGCAACGTCACGGATCGCCCGGCGATACCGTCCACATAACGGTGCGCATTGATTCAAGCGCCCTGCACTCTTGCCAAATATGCCCCCGGCAACCTAAATCGCAGCGGTCAGACGCCGCGATCACGCCATCGGGTGCTGTCCAGGAGGAAAAAATGGCCAAAGTGCAGGTTACCGTCGCCACCGGCGATTATGAACATTTCCGCGATTTCAAGTCCGGTGCCGTGCAGGCCGAAGGCATAGACCCGGTCTGGATGGACCTGGATGTCCACGAGATTTTCACCCGTTTCATTTCCTGGCGCGAGTGGCAGGTGAGCGAAATGTCTTTCGCCAAGTTCACCGCGCAATACAGTGAACCCGACCCCGACATCATCGCCCTGCCGGTCTTTGCCTCGCGCGTATTCCGCCTGTCGTCGATCTATGTGAACCCGGCCAAAGGCATCAAGACCCCGGCGGATCTCAAGGGCAAACGCGTGGGCGTGCCCGAATGGGCCCAGACAGCGGCAGTTTATACGCGCGGCTGGCTTCAGGACGATGCTGGCGTTCCGCTCTCCTCCATCCACTGGGTCCAAGCTGGAACCGAAGAGGCCGACAGGCCGGAGAAGGTGGATCTCAACCTGCCCAAGGGCATCGAAATCGAACGCATCACCGACAAGACACTCAGCCAGATGATCGTCAGCGGCGAGCTCGACGCCATCATGACCGCCTCCATTCCCATCCCATACGTAAAAAAGAATCCAAACATCAAGCGGCTGTTCGACAATCCGCGCGCCGAAGAAGAAGCCTATTTCAAGCGCACCGGCATCTGGCCGATCATGCACGTCATTGCCATGCGCAAGGACATGCTGGACCAGCATCCCTGGATCGCGCGCAATCTCTATCTTGCTTTCGACGAGTCCAAGAACCGCGCCATGCAGCGGCTGTTCGCCAGTGGCGTTTCGCGGTATCCCATGCCGTGGATACGCGATACCGCCGATTATCTGCGCGACCTGTTTGACGGAGATTTCTTCCCCTATGGCATTGATGCCAACCGCAAGACACTGGACGCATTCCTCAAGTGGTCATTCGAGCAGGGCATAGCCAAACGGCACATGAGCGCCGAGGAGATATTTCCCGAGGGCATCCACCCGTCCGTGAAAACCTGACACGGCGCAGGCGCTTTGCCTGCGGACTTAACCTTGCGTTAACATCGGTCTGATTCCGTGCAGGCTTGCTTTGTGCTATGCTCACGCAAGTCAGTTTCGGACCGGTCCCGCATATGAATTCCGCCATTCAGTCTTTCGAGCCTCTATCGTCTGCGAGCGAAAGTGAAGACAGGTCCCGTCAGCCTGAAAGCCCCCGCGTGATGGAACTGACGATTTTGATGCCCTGTCTCAACGAGGCCAAAACCGTCGGCATCTGCATCTACAAGGCAAAGGAATTTCTCACCCGTGCAAACATCGCTGGCGAAGTGGTTGTCGCAGACAATGGCAGCGTCGACGGCTCCATAGAGATTGCCGAAGCCATGGGAGCACGCGTCGTTCGCGTTGCCGAACGTGGCTACGGCGCCGCTCTGATAGGCGGCATCGAGGCGGCGCGCGGTGAATACATCATCATGGGCGATGCCGACGACAGTTATGATTTTTCTTCTCTCGACAGTTTTGTCGAAAAACTGCGCGACGGCAGTGATCTGGTCGTCGGCAATCGCTTCGAGGGCGGTATTGCTCCCGGCGCCATGCCGCGGATGCATTATTTTATCGGCAATCCGGTACTGAGCCTGATCGGCAGGGTGTTCTTCAACATTCCCGTACGCGACTTTCACTGCGGCCTGCGCGGCTTTCGTCGCGAAGCGATCCGTGATCTGGCCTTGCAAACCTCGGGCATGGAATTTGCCAGCGAAATGGTCGTGCGCGCCGGTCTTGAAAAATTGCCGATCAGCGAAGTTGCCACGACCCTGCGCCCGGATGGCCGGGGAAGGCCGCCCCATCTGCGCACATGGCGCGACGGCTGGCGGCACCTGAAGTTCCTGCTGATGTATTCTCCGCGCTGGCTCTATCTCGTGCCTGGCCTGATGATGACTGCTACGGGCCTTTTGATTGCACTGCTTCTCAGCGCGGGACCCGTGACAATCTTCGGCGGCATAACGCTGGATCTGAACAGCTATCTGGGCGGCTGCATCATGACCGTGATCGGCCATCAATTGCTGACCTTTGCACTGATCGCGCGGTATTATGCAGCGGTTAACGGGATCTTGCCGCATGAGAAGAGAA
This sequence comes from uncultured Alphaproteobacteria bacterium, assembly GCA_963700795.1. Classification (GTDB taxonomy): domain Bacteria; phylum Pseudomonadota; class Alphaproteobacteria; order Rhizobiales; family Beijerinckiaceae; genus Terripilifer. The sequence goes on from CAVOYX010000005.1 coordinate 340,697, forward strand.
CCAGCCGTTTGATGAGTCTTTGCAAGACCGATCGCATGCTGCTGCTGGCGCTGGTCCTGTTTGTTACCGGCGCAGCCATATTCGGCACGGCGTTGGTACAATGGGCCAACACGGGGTTTGGAAATCTCACTTCTTCGTTCACCACCCGCCTTGCCATGGGCGGCCTCAGCGTCATCGTGATCGCCCTGCAAACCGCGTTCAGTGCGTTCCTGTTTGGCATTTTTGATATTCCGACCCGGCGCGGCCGCTTATAGCAATCCCGTCAAACCAGCTTGCGGCGCCTTTGCAACAGGTGGTCTCCCATATCCAGCAGGGTTTGCGCGCAAGCCGCTTTCGAATATGTCCCTCGCCTGAACCGCGTCACGATGATGTCTGTGATCTCGCTCAAAACCGCTGTATTCGCTGCATCGACCAGGTATGCATCAACATTGCTTTGTGATGCCAGTTGAAAGACCTGTTCCTGAAGCGCATCGGCATTTGCATTGTCTCCTGCTACCAGCGCCATCCAGCTCTGCACATGAAGCTGCACCAGCCCATCGACCGATCCAGCCTGCAGCAAGCGGATACCCGCGTAATGCTGACGTATGACGTCGCTGATGACAGGCCGACACCAGCCAAGGACATCTTCGTCATGGGTTGTGAGTGTGTGCTCGAACCGATCATCAGACATGATCAGAAGCCCAGATGGTAGAGACGAATCAGTCATAACTATCGGGGCAAACAAGTATTCTGCAAGCCTAAATGTTTTTGCCCTCAGGTCAGGGACTTGTCAGCGGCCAGAAATGGAAAGGCGCGCCACAAGTGCGCGCCTTCATCTGGTCTGTCGTTATAAATCACCGGCCGGCTATTTGTAGCCCTGAATCTTCTTTGCCTTTTCGACCACGGCTTTTGGTGTGTTGTAGAGATCTGCGATGTAGGCCTGCACCTTGTCACCTTCGAGCGGCCTGAAATCCAGTCCACGCTTCTTTGCCGACTCGATCAGTTTCGGATCGTGCAGCGTGTCCCAGAACGCCTTGCGCATGATGGCAACACGGTCAGCCGGAGCACCCGGCGGCAGCGCGAAGGGGCGCGCAATGTCAAGCTGACCGAAGATCAGCGCAAGCGCTTGCCGGTCTTCTGTTTTTGTAACTGTTTTGACCGGATTCTCGATGCCGTTAAAATCGGGATGATCGTTCATGCCTAATTGCACCACGATTTTAACCGCGCCGCTCTTCACAACGGAGCTGAACGCCGACATCGCGCTGGAGGCCCAGATTCCGCACGTTCCCTCCAGTTCGCCCTGCTCTACCGCAAGCATCGTGTCTTTTGTGCCCTTGTAGCCATGCACGACCTTCATCTTCGTACCCAGCAATTCATTCAGCGCCAGCGCATCTTGCGTTTGCGCCGAGGTTGGCCCGTACGAGCCAACACGCAATACGCGTGACTTCATGTCGGCGAAACTTTTGACGCCGCTCTTGGCAGAGAACATGCAACTGGAAACTTCCCGGTTGGCGCTCACCAGCCAATTGTATTTTGTCGCGTCGAACTGCACGCCCTTGATTCCCCAGAGCGGTTCGAACGCCGTCCACGGCCCGAGCATTGCCACCTGTGTGCCATCCTTGGCCGCGATATTGTAAAACCAGTTCGCCAGCACGCGCCCGCCAGCACCAGGACGGTTTTGCGGCACGACAACCGGATTACCCGGTATATGCCGGCCAAGATATTCGGCCAGCGTGCGCGCAATCGTATCGAAGCCGCCGCCGGCCCCTGCAGCGATAGACAGATGGACTGTCTTGCCCTTGTAGAAATCCTGCGCCACGGCCGGAACCGAAGCCGAAGCCGAAGCAAAAACGGCCACAGCAAGCGCTGTTGCAACCGATACAGTCTTGATACCCATGCTCCCCTCCCTAGAACCGGCCTCAGTCAGGCTCGGATATTGTCACCCTGCGCATGTGCCGCGCTTCGCTGGCAGGGAAGTCGCTGCGTGCATGATTGACGCTGCGATTGTCCCACATGAGCAGTTCTCCCACCTTCCATGGATGGGCATAAACATATTTGTCCTGCTCGATATGCTGGAACAATTCCTCCAGCAATTGATCGCTTTCCGCCCGGTCCATATCAACGATATTGCGCGTCATCAGCCGGCTCAGATACAGCGATTTGCGCCCGGTATCAGGATGGATGCGCACCAGGGGATGAATCGCATTCGACAATTTGTCGTTGCTGACATCGGTCTGTTCGCGCAGCGTGGCCCGCGTATCGTAAATGTTGTGAACCTTCAGATCCTTGATACGTTGCTTCATTGCATCGCTGAGATCATCATAGGCTGCGCGCAGGTCCGCTATTTTGGTTTCACCACCGCGCGAGGGAATTTCGATCGAATAAAGCGTCGTCGCCCGATAGGGCGATGCCCGATGTGCACCGTCGGAATGAAAATGCAACTCGCCGTCCGGCAACGAGCCGACATTCTCGCCGTCGTCAGCTTTCTTGTTGGAAATGAAAATGATGCCCCGCTTGGGTAATCCATCCGAATCACGCTTTCCTGGATGGTTGGGGTGCGGCACGAAATCGGCATCTGCCTTGCCGAACATCCGCGCAAAACGTACCTGATTGTTAGGATCGAGCTCTGGCGTCGAGACAACCACCACGGCATTTTTCACGAATTGTTCGCGCAGGTAATCGCCATACGATTCAACATTCGGGCCATTGAGATCAAGACCCAAAACACGAACCCCGAGGCCGTCTTTCAGCTTCTCAACCCGAACTTCATCCGCCACGTCAGACATAGCAGCATCTCCCCGGATTTATTGCCGGGCGTTTCTGCGCCCGGCCTGTTATTCAATAGCTAGAGACTAGTGGAAAGCCTGGCCGCCGTCCACATTCAACGCCTGCCCGGTGATGAAGGAGCTGGCGTCCGACAACAGGAACATGACTGCGCCAACCAGATCGTCCGGAGTTTGCGGCCGTTTGAAGCACCGGCCCTGGTCACGCCCGGTGACATAATTCTGGGACGAGGTTGCAAGCTGGGTCTCGCTCAGGGTGAAGCCCGGCGTGATCGAATTGACGCCGATATTGTCATCGCCCAGCTCGCTGGCCAGCGAACGCGTCAAACCAAGCACACCAGCCTTCGAGGTCGAATAATGCAGACGGTTGGGACTGCCGGTCCAGAACCGGCCCGAGGAGATATTGACGATGCGCCCGCCGCCCTGTTTTTTCATATGCGGATAGACAGCCCGGCAGCACACGAAAATGCCGCGCAGATTGACCTCCATCACACGGTCCCATTCGGCGACATCGATCTTCCACCATTCCCGGCGCTCCAACACGCTCATCATCGAAGCGTTGTTCACAAGACCATCGATACGGCCCCATTCGGCAATCACCCTGTCGACCATCGCCTGGACAGCCTTTTCGTCGGAAATGTCGGTGGGAATGGAAATGGCATCATGACCGGCGCTGCGAATGTCCTGCGCATGTTTGTCCGACGGCTCGGCAGCAATGTCCGCCAGCACGACCTTGGCTCCGCCTTCCGCCATCCGCTGGCTATAGACTTTGCCAATTCCTGTGCCACCGCCTGTGACGATAATGACCTTGTCCTTCAGGCTGAATGCTGTGTTCGGATCAAATCCTGCCATGTATTTCCTCCTTCTTGTAGGTTTTTTGTTTTTCCGCATCTCATTCCCGGCTGCGCAGGCTCAGGCCTGCATCAGCGTTCGCAGCTCTGCAGCAATTGTTTCGGGCACTTCCAGCGGTGTCAAATGCCGACCGTTCTTGATGACATTGATGGATGACCCGGCAATAGCCCCATGTAGCGCCTGTGACATGGCTACCGGCGTTGCGTAGTCTTCTTCGCCGACAGCAATGCGCACCGGCATCTTCAATGCGCCAAGGCCTTTGCGCAGATCGGCGCTGCCGAGCATGGTGCAGGCTTCCGCATAGGCCGACACGTCATTGCGTAGAAAAACGTCAATGCAGGCATCAACAATAGCAACATTGTTTTCCCGGAATGCATCGGAAAACCAGCGCGTCTTCTGGAAGGCGATCAGTCCCTTGAGCCCTTCCTCGCGCGCCTTGCTGGCCCGTTCAGACCAATCCTTCGGCGCTGTTTCACCATACCATGCAGTCGTATCGAACAGCCCCAGACCTTGCGTGCGCGCCGGGTGTTTCTGACCAAACGCAATCGACACAACGCCGCCCATGGAAGCGCCTGCAACACAGGCCTTTTCCCAACCCGTGGCGCTCATGACATCAGCAAGATCATCCGCGAATTGTTCCGCTGTATAGGGGCCTGGCGGCTTGTCTGACGCTCCATGACCGCGGCAATCGTATATCAGGGATGCAATGCCGTCTTTTGCCAGAATATCCGCGACAGGCCGCCAGAATTCCTTGTCCATCGCCAGTGAATGTACGAGCGCTACGCGTCTGGACGATTTCTCGTCGCCGACAATTTCATAATCGATGGAAACGCCATCCCGGGTCTTGGCATTCATATACACAATTCCTCCTTCAAATATTGTATCCGGGGCCGCATGGGCAGCCCCGGTTTTTTCAAATTACTTCATTGCCTTGGCAGCAGCATCGATGATGTCTTTCGGCGTAGCGAGGATTTTCAGCGTCGCAGCCTGCATTTCCTCACCGGAAGATGGATCGATTACCGCGCGACGCTTTTCCGCCGAAGCCAGGAAGTCCTTGTCTTTCACGGTCTTGTCAAAGGCTTCACGAAGCACTTTCAGTTTGTCGGCAGGCATTGCCGGCGGCGCGATCAGCGCCCGGCCGATGGCCGAGCCGGACGAAGCAAATTCGATGATCTTCTTGACCTTCTCATCGCTCACAACTTCCTGCATCAGCGGGATATTTGGCAATTCCTTGTCGCGCTTGAGACCGGCCTGCATGATGACTTTCATCTTGCCGCTGTCGAGCAGGTCCTTGCCGCTGGACCGCCAGGAATTCCAGGCCGATGACACCATGTCGACCTCGCCCTTCTCCATGGCCAGGACATATCCCTTCGAGCCCTTGTAGCCGCAGATCAACTTGAGCTTCATGCCGCCAAGCTCTTTCATCAATGCCGGATATTGATAGCTTTGCGACGTCCGCCCGGTACAGCCAACAACAGTTTCATTCGACCGCAGGGCGTCCGGCGTCTGGGCCTTGGCGCCTGCACGCACGACGAAGGCGGCATTCACCGGCGCGAAAGACCCGATGTAAGTCATTTCCTGGGTCTTCCAGCGGCCCATTTTCGGCTCCATCAATTGCGTATGCGCAATTGTTTCCGGAAACAGCGCAATCACGGACCCGTCGCGCGGCGCGTTGGAATAGAAATAATTCGTTGCGACAACACCGCCTCCGCCCGGCTTGTGCTGGACGATGATGGTCGGATTACCCGGGATGTATTTTTTCATGAAATCGGCAGCCAGCCGCGCATACAGGTCATAGGAACCGCCCGGCGGCTGGCCGAGCATGATGACCAGACCCTTCGACTTGTAAAAATCGGCTATGGCGTCGGCCTGCGCCGGAGCGGCGCTTATGCTTGCTGCTGCAAGAGCCGATACCAGTGCAAATCCGCTGAGCTTTGTCATGGTGATAGTGCCTCCAGATGAGACGTGAACTGAGCACGCCGGGAAAAAGACGCAGCCTGGCCCTCCTCCAGGGCCGTACGGCCTGCGTCAGCATTGATATTTGTCGCTTGAATTCAGGCGAGGTTGCGTTTCTACAAGGGTTCCTGTAGCCGGGCAACATGGACAGCGCGACAACGCTGCTAGCCGAGGGAACCTGCAAGCCAATGAACAAACCCGTCAATCTGCAGTTCAAATCCGTTGGCCAGCCGATTCGCCGCAAGGAAGACGAGCGCCTCATTCAGGGCCACGGCCGCTTCACGGACGACTTTTCCCTGCCGGGTCAGGCTCATGCGGCAATCGTCCGCTCGCCCTATCCCCATGCGCGCATTGTCAGCATCGATGGCGCGGCGGCGCTGGCCATGCCCGGCGTTCTGGGCGTTTTTACCGGCGCCGATTGTCTGGCTGAGGGTTTCGGCCCCATCCCGCACAATCCAATACCCAAGACCAAATACGACATGAAGCTGACCGGGCCAGGCGGCAGCGCAATTTTCATCGGCCCGCACATGCTTTTGCCCGCCGACAAGGCACGCCACGTCGGCGAGGCTGTTGCCATGGTCATAGCTGAAACTGCTGCAGGGGCAGCCGATGCCGCCGAGGCCGTTGCCGTCGAATACGAGGAACTGCCCTTTGCCCTCGATCAATGCGATGCCATCGGCAAGAAAGGCGTGAGTGTCTGGAGCGAAAACCCCGACAATGTGCTGGTCGATACATTGTTTGGCGACAAGGCAGCAACCGACAAGGCCTTTGCCCGCGCCGATCATGTCATCACAATGGACCTGCATATTCCGCGCGTAACCGCAGCAACGCTGGAACCGCGTGCGGCCTTCGCCCAGCACGACAAGAAAACCGGCTTCAGCGAACTGGTGGTCGGCGGCGGAGGAGCGGTTCGCCAGCGCGATGAACTGGCGGAGGTCCTCGGCATCGATCCCGACAAGCTGCGCGTGCAAACCCACGATGTCGGCGGCAACTTCGGCGCCAAGAACCGCGTCTATGTCGAATACGGCCTCACACTCTGGGCAGCACGCAAACTTGGGCGCGCGGTCAAATACACCGCTTCCCGCTATGAATCTTTCATCAGCGATTATCAGGGACGCGATCTTTACAGCCGCGTGGAACTGGCGCTCGACAAGTCCGGCAAGTTTCTGGCTTTCCGCGCCGATAATATTTCCAATGTCGGCGCCCGCTGCGTGTCTCTGTCGCCTCTTGGCAAGGGCGCCGGCCTGATCACCGGCTCTTATGACATTCCCGTGGCAACCCTGCGTGCGCGTGCCATCTTCACCAATACAGCGCCGACACAGGCCTATCGTTCCTCCGGTCGCCCGGAAGTCAATTTCGCCATCGAACGCCTGATAGAAACCGCTGCAAGAGAGCTGGGATTCGACGCGATAAAACTGCGCCGCATGAATCTCGTTCGCCCCAGACAAATGCCTTACACCAATGCCGTTGGCACCACCTATGACAGCGGCGAATATGAAAAGGCACTCGACGCCGCACTGCGCATGGCCGACCGCAAGGGTTTTGCAAAACGCAAGCGTGAGGCAGCAAAGCGCGGCAAGCTGCTGGGCTTCGGTCTCGCCCATTATGTTGAATCATCCATCGGCTCTCCCAAGGAGCGCGCCGACATCACCGTAAAGCCCAATGGGATCGTCGATCTTGTTATTGGAACCCAGCCCAGTGGCCAGGGCCACGAAACAAGCTTTTCGCAGGTTGCTGCCGATCTGCTGCACATTCCGCTGGAACAGATCAACATCATCCTCGGCGATACGAAGATAGTGAAAGCTGGCGGCGGCACGCATTCCGGCCGCTCGATGCGTCACGCCGCAACCGTCATGTCGAAAGGCTCTGTCGCGCTGATCGAGAAAGCCAGAAAGATCATGGCGCATATCCTGCAAATAGATGAAGCAGGTATCGACTGGCAGGACGGGCGCCTGAACGCGGAAGGCACGAACCATTCCTTCAGCCTTGTTGAACTGGCCAAGGAGGCTGCGGCCCATAAGCTGCCCGATGATCTGGCCGATGGCCTGTCCGTGAGCACTACCAACGAAATGCACGAGCCGGTTTTTCCCAACGGCTGTGCGACATGCGAATTGGAAGTCGATCCGGAAACCGGACATATCGAGATTACACGCTACGCATCGATCGACGATGTCGGGCGCTGTATCAATCCATTGATCGTGCACGGCCAGACCCATGGCGCCATCGTGCAGGGCGTCGGTCAGGCCATGTGGGAATTATGCGCACTGGATGAAACCAGTGGCCAGCCGCTGGCCGGCTCGTTCATGGACTATGGCATGGCGCGCGCTGACTCCATGCCTTCCTTCCAGACCGAAATCGCCGAGGTCCTGTCACCAACAAACCCGCTCGGCATCAAGGCCGGCGGCGAAGGCGGCACGACACCGGCCCTGTCGGTCATTCTCAACGGATTGATTGATGCCCTGTCCGAATATGGCATCCGCGACATCACAATGCCTGTTACGCCTCATGCCGTGTGGCAGGCAATCCAGACGGCCAAGCAAAAATCAAACGCCTGACAGGCCAACCATTCAAGAGGACATCACGTGACCAGCACGATCGAACTCATCTGTTTTCCCGGCGCTCCCAATCTGCCGATTTTCGCTGCACAGGAACAGGGTTTCTTTGCCGCCGAGAAAATCGCCGTCAACATGACGACCACGCCAAACTCAGCTTTTCAGGCCGAAAACCTCGCCGCTGGAAAGTTTCATATCGCGGGCACTGCTTTCGACAACGTGGTTGCCTATCAGGAAGGCCAGGGCGCCATTCCTCTGCAAGGCACCGACTTTTTCGCTTTCATGGGCGCAACGCAGGTCGAACTGGCGTTCATCACCCAGGCCGATATCACGAGCTACGACACTGTCAAAGGCAAGACGCTGGCGCTTGATGCGCTGTCGACCGGCTTTGCGTTCGTGCTGTATGAAATGCTTGCGCGCAATGGCCTGTCGAAAGAAGACTACAAGATGGACACTGTCGGCGCCACGCCTTCGCGCTGGGAAGCAGTGAAGGCCGGCACGCATGCCGGGACCTTGACCATCGAGCCATTCACCAGCATTGCCCGCAACCAGGGCTTCCATGTGTTGGATACATCGACAAATCTGTTTCCGGCCTATCAGGGTGGAAGTTTTGCAGCAAGCCGCAAATGGGCTGCTGCGAATGCCGATGCGCTTAAGGGATTTATTCGCGGCTTATCTCAAAGGACTCGAGTGGACCCTTGATGCAGCAAATCGCGAAGCAGGAACGCAATTGTTGCTGAAGAACATGCCGGAGATCCGCCCGCAGGTTGCAGGCGCTGTCATGACATCATTGCTGTCGCCGCGCTCGGGACTGACGCCCAAAGCAGCAATGCTCATGGATGGGGTGGATACCGTGCTGGATCTACGCTCACGCTACGGCAAGGGCGTCAAGTTGACTGAAGCGCAAAAATATATCGATCTGAGCTATTACAACGAAGCTGTGGCCTGACCGGCCTCAGCTTTCAAATACCAGACGCAGAACATCCGACGAACCGGAATCCTCGACAGGAACATGCCAGAACTGGCTGGCCATCGTTGGAAAATTGCGCATGGGTAAATGAATCTCGGTCAGGCGCGACGCGCTGCGATTACCTGAAACAAGTGCAGCCTCAAGCATTTCCATCAACTGGTCCTGCTGTGTGGGAATATCGGTAAGCGTGAGCGATGTTTTACCGGTAGCTGGCAATACCGCTTGCAGCATTTTTTCGAATTCAAGCATATCCACTGCTCCTGCTGACGCGCACTGCATGAAAGCAAATACCTTTGAATGCAGAGCCGTTTGCCTGATGGCAGGTAGTAAGCAAAACCGCAGCAGCGTCACGCCATACCAACCAGAAGACCATCGTGTCATATTGATGACAATGGTTGACTCACTGGTTAACGAGCCAAACCAATCGATCGCATGGTGAGCATCATCTTAATGGCTTCGTTCAATTCTGTCCCATCGGCAAAAGATCAGGCAAAATTTCAGCCAGACCAATGCATGTACGTAAAGCGGCATGCGCACGCTTGCGTCGCGCTCGTGCGAACATGCATTGAACGCCAGGACCGAATTGGATTGTATGAATAACCTCAGTTATTTTGTGGACCGCGATAGGCTTCTGGCGGCAAACCCGCGCCGCGGCTCGGTTGATACCGAACCTGTGGACCGGCAGCTGGTGCACCATTGGCGACCGGCGCAAGATAACGGCCCTGCGGCACAGCAGGTGCTGCTGCGGCTGGCGAAACAGGCGATCCGCTTGAGGAATAGTGCTGAATCCTGTTGTACTCACGCGCAGGAGCAGAACGCGCTTGGCGCCTCACACGGGGCCGGCTTGCATTTGCGCTCTTTACAGCAGCCTTGGGGCTGGCCGTCACTGCGGACGGTTTGTTGCCTAAAGCGCTTTCCAGGCTCGCTCCCACTGGTTTCAACAACGGCGAACGACGGATTCCGTTTTGCGATATTTCCGGTTCACCGATATTCCGGCGGTTCATCGAAGCCAAACGTTCGACCGGAGCACGCGAAGGAACACGTATACCTTCGAAATATCCTGCAAGCTGATCCACTGTCATGCCTGTCCGGCACAAGCGCATGCGCACCGACGTTGCCAGCGCGCGATTGCCCATCAGCGCACCAAATTTTGTAAAGTTCGAAACGCCAGGGGTGTGCTCACGCAGATCTTCAACCCATTGCCAGGCAAAGATGCATCGCGCGCCGTTGGCATGACGGCCAATCGCCAATCCAAACGAGCCGAAGCGATTGCGCATCGGACGCATGACAATATTCATCCGCACATCGGGAAAACGCCCAAGTATTTCGTTTCGGATGCTGCTTTCCGTTGGCGGTCCAATTTCCAGTACCTGACTGTCTACCGTTTTAGCGCCAGAAGTCCGCACGCTGACATCAATGACATTTTCGCCATAGACCCCAGGTCCTGCATCCAGGACAATTTCTTGACGACTACCGTTTATGAAATGCTTTTCTTTCACTTTCAAAACGCGCCCCGCACTTTCGGACAAGGCAAGCACGCCGACAGAACTTTGCGGAACAGACGTGTTGCTGGCGCGCGTTACCGGGAGCACCTCAACGGGTGTTGTCGGTGCACGCGAGACATAATTGCGCTCACCAAAACTCAGGCTGGATGGAAGCGATGCTGTGCAAGCGCCCAACAACAAGGCAAATGGTACGCACGCAAGATGTTTCATCTCACTGGCCCCCTGTACGCATGGACGCAGGCTCGACGGGTGCGCCGGTTGCACCGCGTCCGATTGATGCAAAGACTTGCTTTGCTTCATCTACACGACGAAGATTTAGCAGAGCCCACGCCCGCAACAGCGTCAGCTTGGTGGTTTCGGGATAACGCGCTGAACGCTTGTTCAACATTTGCAATGCTTGGGAATATTTCTTCTGATTGTACAGATCGGTTGCCAAACGGCCCATTTCATCGCGGGCGCCGGTCTCGATACGTAATCCGCTCGCGGGCGCGGCAGCGGCTGATTCGGCAATGACAGGTTCAACAACCATTGGCGCTTGCGCTGCAATTCTTTCCCGAGCCGGTTTCACCGATACGGCCGACACAGGTTTCGGTGCTTGTGGTTTCACCGGAACAACTGGCGCCGCAGGTGCGATGGCGGCGGCAGCTGGTGCATCGCCGGAACGTGCAGCCTTCTCGATCGCCGCATCCGTCAGATTGCCGCGTATGATGGAGGGCGGCGCAGCGGGTGCCGGCTGTTGGGCAACCATTTCACCGGGAGCCTTCTCCGCATCAAGCTGTTCCTGGCTTTTGTAAGGGTTGGGTGAGGTCCAAGGGCCGGATTTGGATTCGCCGGGAGCTGGAACATTTGGCGCGCGCGCAATCGCCTCCAGCGCCAGCGCGAGATTTCGTGCGCCTTCAGGTGTGGAAGGATCAAACTTGTCACCCTGCGTGGCCTGCGCATCTCCAACATGCAACGTGGTCCACAAAGTTCCCTTTGGTGCCGTCACCGCTGTGTGCGGCGCGCTGGCGTCGCGCTGACCTGCATATCCGGGAAGCAATTGATAGCCCCAACGCTCATACGGCATGGGCCCTACCCCTGGAACGCGGCGAGCAACGAGTTGACGCATCGGCCGTACGGGTTCAACCGGCAGACCTGCTTGTGCACCGCGCCGCTTGCTCGCGGCTTCAGCAGGCCGGCCCATCATGCGCCCGACAGGCCAACGCCGCATCGAATTCTGCCCGTCCACCGACACCGGGAAAAGGGTACGGCTGATTTTCGGCTCGCGAATGTTTTTCCGGAGCTTGCGCGGCGCTGCATATCCGCTTTGCGTCTGCCACACCGGTGCTGCTGCAGGATCAGGAGGGGGAACCGCCGAAAAGCTTTGCGCCTGCGTCAGGTTCTGGCTGGCCGAATATCCCTGTTGGAATTGATTGACCCTGGTCTGGATGTAATTGCTTGCTGCCTTGTGGCCTTTTTTGCGAAAAATATCGCAAGGAGTTGGCGGATGTTCGTAGTCATCGGGATAGATTATCTCGATGACTTTTGGGAAAAGGCCGTCATAACGATTGATCAGATCCCAGAATTCATTGTTCATCTTGAGGCGGCGCAGCGTTATCGCAAGCCCGTAAACCGTCGCTTCTTTCGGGTGCCAGGCCACTGCATGCTGGAACCATTCCAGCGCCACCTTGAACTGGCAGGTATTATAGGCATACCAGCCGAGAGCCTGGGCGCCCTGTCCGGCTGCAGAATCCATTGTAACCTGCGCATATCTGCGCAACCGCAAAGGTTCGATATAGGGCGGAATTTCGCGGGTCAGATCGCGTTCGAGATTGTCGATGAACAGAATGGAATTATTGACCAGCGGCTCGCGCCAGGCATAAGCCACTTCTTCCGTATCGCGCTGCAGTTTCAACTCGCGCAACGTATGCGCCAACCCATGTGCGACCATGGAATCGCCACCACGGCTCACCGCAATCTTGAACCACTCCAGTGCCTCGGGAAGAACTTTCCGCTTGTAACTGTACCACGCAACAAGCCCCGACTGGTTGGCGTCGGTTGCTGTCCGCGCATATTCCTTGAACGACGTCATTTCGTCTTCAGCGACTTCTTCCTTGCGTTCATCATGCAGGAAGGCGCTGATCCGGGCTCTGGTAATGTCCTTGGCAATCGGCTCAAATTCACTTTTTCCCGATGCATCGGTCCTTGCCATCGCTATCAGCTTCTCAACTTCCGTCATGCGCAGGGTGCCCATCGCCTTCTGCAACGTGGCAAGCCTGTGCTGTGGATTGTTGTTCGACTTCAAAACGGATTCGTATATCCCGAACGCACTCCCGATCTGTTTGGTCTTTGCGTAGGCCTCAGCAACCGTCCACATGATGTCGATATCTGCCTCGTCGCCACCATATCCCTCCGCCTTGACGAAGTTGACAAGATCCTTCCACTTGCCGGCTTTCCACAAATCGGTAATCTTGATCCGCATGTCCTTGCGTTTGATCTTGTCCGCAAGATCATCGGACGGTTTCCAGCCGGGTTCTTCCTTCTGGCGCCTGGCAATTTCTTCGCGCAATTTGTCCATTTCGCCGGATGCAAAAAGGTCCCAGAGCGGTTGTTCGTCGACGGCGCCTGCGGCGCGCGTATCATAAATGCCGGGCGGTACTTCCCACTGAGGATAAAGCTTTTTCAGGCGTTTGATTTCTATTTCCACACGATCCTTCTGATCCTGCGAAATATAATACCGCAAGGCTGAAAGATCGGGTCCGCTACCATCATCAGCCAGAGGCATGACCTTGGTCTTTCCCGCAGGAGCAACCTTTTTCTTCAGGCCTACATTGCCGTTCTTGTCTGTCTTTGCCGCCGCAGTCACTGGCTTGCCGTTTGCCTGCGTCGGATTGGACGCACCCTTGCCATCCTCTGCCAGAACCGCGCCCACCAGCGCTACCGACAAGAGCCCCGCGCCAAGCATGAGCGCGATTTGGGATGTTCCGCTTAGCGTACGCATGACGGATATCTCATCTCTAGGGCAACCACGGCCATGATATGCAATGTTGCAGGATAGTAATTCTGGTTGGGCTGGAATTGCAGAAAACTGCGGGACACTTTTCCGTTTTCGGGCAGGCAGGACAACAAGTGTCCGACTGCGGCAAAACCCGGATCGCGAAAGCCCTCAACATTCTTGTTGGTATGCACATCGACAATCGCAAGCGTCGTCGATTTTGGTTTCACGCCCCAATTGAAAAACGGCTCGTAATGAACCCAGTCGCCAATCCCGGCCCAGGCCATGTACAAGGGAATGCGTATGGCATTGTAGGAGAAATGCGCGGGAAATCCCGTCGCCGGTTTTACTTTGCCGTCGCGTATGGAAATCCACTCTGTCGGCAATTGCGATTTTCCAAATCGCGCCTGCCTGGCAATGTCCAACCCTGCCTGCGAAAGCCCTGACCAGTCATATTCGGGAGCCACAAGCGGAAGGCGCGCGAAAGCAGGAAAGACATAATAGGACAGGTTTATCACAGGCCCGTCGCTGCGCTCCTCGGCCGAGAAGCCTGCGACGGCGGGCAGTATCAGCGAGCCAGGTTTTTGTTTGAACAAGATTGTCTTGCGGCCGACTTCCACAGCGATACGGCGCGCTGCAACACGATAGGAAAGTTCAGCCCACAGCTCGGCGGCTTCCGTCAAAGCCCAGGATACAAGAATATCGCCATCGGTCGCGTTGTTCATGTCGGCAACAGGAGGGCGCTGGCCAGGCTCCCAGCGCCAGGCAATAAGCTGATCGTCCCGCACCATCAGATTGGCGCGTGTCCAGTTCCACATACGGTCGAAGGAATCGCGATCATTGGCCGCCACCGCAAGCAACATGCCATAGCCCTGGCCTTCCGAATGGCTGATCATGCCATTGGCAGAATCGATCACACGCCCCTGTGCCGTAACAAAACGGGCCTTGTACTGTTCCCACAGATGGACGGACTTCAGCGCACCACCAAGCGGGATTTGCCGTGCGTTCAGTTCGAGTTCCTTGGCATCGGACTTTTTGGCTTCAGCCTTTGTCTTGGGTTCAGCTTTGGCCGCCGGCTGTGCAACAGGCTTTTGCTGGGCATGCACAACCCCTGACAGCGTCACTGAACATAGTATTGCACAGAGCATCGCGACGCGGGAGAAACCGGCAGATATGTTGCGTTGGAGGCTCATGTCTTGCGCCCCGCATTACGAACGAACCAGTTTGTCGCCATGGCCAGAAGCAATGCCATCATCAACGCACTGAAGACAAATGTCTTGCTGTTCAGCGAGAACCAGCCCGCCACGATCAACCGCATATTTCCAATCGACAGGGGCTGGGTCGCGATGAGATGGGCGTCGATTACGGGCATGACGCCAACGCTCGCTTCGCTGGCGTTAAGAACCGCAATGCGGCCGTTGATTTGCTGCCAAACGCGCGGGTCGACCAGACAGTTTACGGCCTGCGACAAAAGTCCTGTATTTGGAGCAGTAATGAGTGTCAGGATATCGCTCGACGACTGGCCAATGATATTCTGGGCGACAATGAGCGAGGCATCGTTACCGATGACATCCTTGCTATTCTCGTCGTCTAGCTGTGAACCGATCCAGAGGCGCGCGACGGACACTTTGCCTTGCGTCCAGTCGCTGAAGCCTTTCACAAAGCCCGAAACGTATCCCATGATTTTGGATTGCGAGCGGATGCGCTTGTCCCATTCGGTAAACAAGTCTCTATCGTCCACACCATCTTTCTCAATTGCTGCGACAGGCCGCATGTCCATGCGGAATGCCGTCTTGTAGCCGCCAACAGGTTGGCGCATGTGACAGGCTGCTGGAAAGTTCCGTTGCAGGACCAACCGCTCGCGGGCGATTTTTTCCCAACTCGACAGGGCTTCTTCACGCATGGAGTCCGGCTTGTCACCAACCCTGTCTTTCCATATTTCATGCAGCTTCTTGGGATCAAGACCCAGCGCGTGCGCAAGGCCGGTATCGATTGTCGTATGCGGCGCAAGCACCAGTGTTGGACCTTCACCCTTCTCCGGGCGTTTCGTCGTGAAACGGAAATCCAGCACCTGTCCGGCTGCAAGCGCCAGATGCGCGGTCATGGTTGCCGCGGCAGCAATAGCATGCCGGTCCGCATTGGGAACAAAGAGGATCGGCCGCTTCCTGCCGTCGTTAAATGGAAAGCCGCCTGTCGTGGTCACAGCCAGATCAGGCGCGCGTGCAATACGGGCAATCTGCGGCAGAACAAACTCTGTCGTATCAAGCAGCAGAAAGCGGTTCGAACCACCGATGGCAGCCAGCGGATCGCAGGACGCATCCGCGGCAGTTGGAACCTGCGCTTCGATTTCAATCCGGTTCAGACCTGGGCGCAAATGGCCAAGACGCAAAGGGATCGGTGATTGGGTAAACACATCGCCGCTTGATTTCGGCAGCTTCATGCTCACCGCATTGCGCCCGTTCACGCTCACCACAATCTGTGATGCATTTGTCAGGCCTGGCGCATAGCCCCCTGCCAGATCGAGATAGGCCTTGCCATAATCGGCAGCATAAAAATCCGACGGCATGATCACATTGAACGCGGCCTTGTAGAGCCGCCCGCTGAACTCCTCGCTGGCCATGCCCATGTCGCGTAGCTTGACGCGCTGGCCGCCCTGAATCCTGTAGCCAGGATAAGCGCCAATTGCGCGCAGGCCCGCCTTGCTGCCCGGAGTTGTCTTGTCGGGAACCAATTGCATCAACGCGAAATCAAGATCGCTTTCGCTGCGTCCGGTTACCACAATGGTGGTGCGCAACCCCGGTCGCGAAGGGATCAACTTGAGCATCGGGCCGGACACCGCCCCAACATTCAGTTCGCGCGCAACATCAGCAATGGTATCGATTGTGCCTATAACAAGATTGATGCCGTAACTGCCTGTATCAAGCCCGCCAAGATCAACAACCGGCTGTTCGAACCGGCCGAGCAGGGACACGCGCTGCACCGCGCGGATTGTTCGCTCAAGATGTTTTGTCGTCGTCTTCTGTGGTGAGACGATACGAATCGGCACTGCCCCCTGCTCGTCAGGAGGAAGCGCTGCGATGTCACCCAGCTTGGTCACACCCGGATCACTCGAAGGTAATACAAATCCGGTCTTGGTCGGATCGATCTGAGTCCACAACTCGTAAGTCGCTTCGATGGAACAATCGACCCGGTGCCGCTGTTCGGCTGTCAGACGCAGGGAATTGAAGCCTGGCTCGATCAGACCGGCCGGAATATCAAAGACAATTGTGCGGCTGCCACGCGTGGGGTGGATATTGGCAATGCCAACAATCGTATCGTTAATGACGAGTTTCAGTCGCGATGATTCGGGCATAACCGAAACTGCAGAAAGATAGCCGACCTTGAATTGTAGTCGCGACAATGTCTGGGCATGGGTAAAATAGACAGGCCACTCCAGCGCAGCAATTTCACCTGCGAGCCGGAAGCCCTGAATGTTATTGGTCAGATGCCGGACTATCTCTGCTGCCTTGCCGGCAGGGTTATCCGCAGCAGCCTGCCCTTTTGCAGATACCTTTCCAGGCACGTTCAAAGGTGTCTTTGCCGCAGCCTTTGCAGCAGGCGCAACAATGATGCGCGCCGGTTTGACAGGCTCCGGCTCAGCCGCGCGTTGTGCGCGCTTGGCTTCGTTCGCAAGAGCAGGCCCATGTGCGGAAATCGATTTTTGCGGTGCGCCGAAACCGGGAATTGGCAGCATTCCCGGAGTAGTCTGCAGAGGCGCGATTTTTTGTGTATTGGCCGAAGGCGCCGTCGCGTCCTGCCTGCGCTGCTCCTGCGCCTGACCGGGATTGTTTGGAACTACCTTCTGCAAATGTATAGGTGCGGTTGTGAAGATCGGTTGTGCGGACGCGGCGATGCTTCCGGCCGCGCTGAACGCGGCCAGAACTACCGTCAACATCTTTATATTCCGCACGAAACCCATCTCGAAACTACCCGTAAATTCAAGCAACTTTATCTTTGGCAACATCCTTGCCCGGCGCTGCCACACCATTCTTGTTTCCCGACTTGGCTACCGCCAGAAGCTTGCGCAACCACGTCGTTTCAACGTGTGGTATCGCAGCCTCTTTAGCCGGCGTGGCTTCGGCTTTTGCATCCTGTTGTTGCTTGCGCAAATAGGAGAAAGCCCGGAAAGGTTCGCTCAAGCCCCACCAGATGAATTGCCCCGTGCCAGCGAACACGTTCTTGTGCACACGTCGCCTCCGCAAGAAGCTCGGCAAGGCGTCAGAATCGGCATACATGAGATCAGCCAGCACATAATATTCGTCGGGTTGCATGTCGATGAATTCAAACCCATAGACGGTTCCCCGGCCAGCTGCTGTGGCAGTGTGCTTGAAGATCAAAGGCAGCGTCTCGCTGGTAATGATGTCACCCATCGGCTCAACCCAGAGCCGTGCACCGGTCTGATCGGGCACGAGATCCACGTCCGGCTTCACATCGCCAAATTCAACGCCACACCCACCCGCCGATACGTTCGAGATGGCAACCGGAATTTGCTGGTTGTGCGTATAGAGTACGCCCTTGCGATTGATGCCCAGACGCGGATGCCTGTCTGGCTGCCTTCTTTCGGCAACCGAGCCCAGGGCCGCACCGGCAATGATCATGTTGAACGCGTTCCATGCGCCAACAACCACCATCAGGTTGCTGACGCCGGGCTCGAAGAAATATCGCCATGCCGCCACCAGGCATCCGGAAAACAAAGCGCCCCAAATTGCAAAGAACGGCCAGGACAGTTCCGACAGGTGATCGTTATCAAGCGAAAGGCCCTTGGCTGTGACGTTGAACGTAGGAGCATGTGGATTGAGCGCAACCGCACCCATGGCCTTGATCAGGAATACGCCTTGTAGATATTCATACAATTCCGACACCCAGGGCCAGCGAACCGTGCCGAACAGATAGTTCTGCAGCATGAGGTTGATGACGATATAGGTCGATGTATAGGCAATCGCTTCATCAAGGTTCGATACGAAAATCTTGATATTGAAGACGATATAGATCAGCGGCACGAGCATGAAAATCATGCGCGGCAACGGAAAGAACCAGAAGGTCATGCTCGACAGGTAACACATGCGCTGGATCAGGCTCAGGCCTTTTTTCATGGCCGGGTTCTTCAACAGCAGGATCTGGAACATGCCCTGGCCCCAGCGTGAACGCTGGCCAATGAAAGAGTCAAATGTTTCCGGTTGCAGTCCAGCGATCAACGGCTTGTCGACAAAAACACTGTTCCATCCGGTTGAATGAAGGTCGAGTGCAGTTTCGCAGTCCTCGGTGATCGTAATACCCGAGAATCCACCCACTGTTTCCAGCGCTGAGCGGCGCAACAAGGCAGCAGAACCGCAGAAAAACGAACCGTTCCATTTGTCCAGTCCGCATTGCGTGACCGAATAGAACATTTCGTTTTCAGACGGCATCCGGTCAAACGTGCGCAGGTTCTTTTCAATCGGATCAGGATTGAGAAAAACATGCGGTGTCTGCACGAGAAAAAGCCGCGGATCCTTCGCAAAATGTCCGACTGTTTCCCGCAGAAAAGCACGGAAGGGAGCATGATCGGCGTCGAAGACAACGACAACTTCGCCGCTGGATACCTTCAAAGCCTCGTTCATGTTGCCGGCTTTGGCGTGCAGGTTTTTCTTCCGGGTCAGATAGATCGCGCCCATTTCCATGCAGAGTTTCTGCAGCTGGACACGGCGCAATTGCGCCGCCTGTGCCTTCTCCGGATTCTTGTCGTTGCACTTTTGATCCGATCCACCGTCATCAAGCAACCATACTTTTAGCTTGTCCGGCGGATAGTCCATCGATTTGGCGGCGGCAATCGTCGTTGCCAGAATGTATTCGTCTTCGTTGTAGGTCGGGATAAAAATATCAACCGTTGGCAGCTTGTCATCTTCTTCACGTTCCAGCGGCTCGCGCTTCAACGGATCGACATTCATCGTCAGGCTGATGACAAGCACGCAGACGCAATAGATTTCCGCTGCCAGCAGTATGGATCCAAAGAAAAATCCGAGCGGATCGCTGATCGGAGGCATGGTGCTGGTAATGCGCCAGTACATGTAGCGCATCACGATAAAACTGCCCATGGCGAGGAAAAATTGACGCGCCACCTTGCCGCGGCCGAACTTCCAGATGAGAATCATCGAGAAGATTGCCGTTAGGCTGAGAAGCAACTGTGCTTCAACGCTCACCGGCTGCATCATCAATGCAACCGCGAGGAAGCCGCAGCCGATCCACGCAAACAAACGCAACTTGGCAATCATAAACGATCCTTACGCATCGATTTTGATGGTAAGCGAGATTGGTTAATCAACTGATTAAGCCGGTCGGATGCTGGTTGCGGTAGCGTTTGTGTATGCTTGATAGAATGTAAACACAGACATTCCCGCCACGTGTCACCGTGGCACAGCTTTGGCGCATGCGCGCCGCCCGGCTCGCATGCCAATCATCCGACTGATCCTGGGATCAGAACTGAACGCGGGTATCCAGAATTCCGTAAGCGCCGGCGCCATTCCGGCGATCGCTCACATAACCACCGGAAACGCCGACCTGGACAGCACCCAGCTTCACACCGGTGATATGAGCGCCAACGCGCCACTGGCCATAGAAATTGTCGCCAAGAAACAACATTTCCGGTCCAACAAATACGCGATCCATCACAGCCATACCGGCCTTCAGACGTGAATAGTATGCATTGTTATTGGTCGAATAGGTGAAATTACCGGAGACCATAGTGTAGGACGTCGGATTGGAATAGAAGTCGACGGACGTCTTGAATCCGAAGGATGTACCCACAACCGAATTGCTTGGATCCAGTTTGGACAGGGTGCGGTTCTGCACCTCAAGACCGCCATATACGGCAAAAGTCATGTTAGGCATGACCCACTCGTAGCCACCCAGAATTGATCCCGAGGTTTCACGTCCCGTTACGTTTCCAACTCCGGGAGTTACCGACAGGTACTTGTAGGAACCAGCCAGGCCACCGATGCGCAAACGCATGCCCGTTTCATCGCTGCGCGAGAACGGCGCAATGGTGCCGATCAGCCCGCCATGCAATGTATCCTTGGTTGTGCCCGTAAGGGATGCATCGATCGCCACGCCGAAGTTCGACTGCGGTGCATTGGTGTTGGCGCCCGTATACCAGTCCGCTGCCTTCGCCGGCACGCCAGATATCAAAGCAACAACGCAAACAACATGCCCAATACGCATCTAACGATTCCCCAACTCAAATCCACCAAACAGCCAGATGCCGGATGGCATCGCTGGCTATTGCCTGGTTGGATTGTGCGATGGGTTGCCTACTTGCGAGTTAAAACGAATGTGTTACTCGCCGTTAAGTTTAACGGAGCGTTAATGTTTGTTGCCACTCAGATTTCGACAATCACATAGTCGTCTTCGACACTGACGGAATACGTATCGGCGACATAAGGCCCCTTCACGACATCCTCGCCTTTGGCGACGCTGGCGTCATAAGCCCGGACCCGCATGGTCTGCGGATCGCAATAGGATTGACCAGTGCGGATATCGAATTCCCATCCGTGCCAGGGACATTTTATGAATTCGCCCGGCCGCGAAAATCGGTATTGGCCAGGCATATCTGCTTCTGCCAGGCCAACCAGCTTGCCCTTGCAAAGCGAGCCGAACTCATGCGGACACGTATCGCCAATGGCAAAAAACTCGCCGCCCAGATTGAACAATGCAATCGACCGCTTGCCGATCGTTACCAATTTCCGGTCACCCGGGGGCAGTTCGCTGACCCTTGCAGCGACGTGGCGCGTCTTGCTCATGACAGATTGTAAAGTTTCTTGGCGTTGCCTGAGAAAATCTGTTGGGCTTCTTCCTTTTTCAGCCCGAGCTTGCTCAGAACGAAACGGGGGTCATCGAAGTCCCAATGCGGATAGTCGGTGGAGAACATGATTCTGTCGACGCCAATGTCGCGGAATATTGCAGTCAGATCGTCCTGCCGTTCCGGTTCGTCAATCGGCTGGGTTGTGAACCAGACATGTTTGCGGATGTAATGCGATGGCTCGTGGCGCAGATGTGGCAACTCGCTGCGGAAATGCCGCCAGTGTTTGTCCATTCTCCAGCGCAGCGCCTGCGCCCAGACAATGCCGCCCTCGACAAGTACCATTTTCAGATCGGGGAATTGCTCGAACACACCTTCAAACACCATGCTCGAAATCAATGCTTGCATACCTTGCACATTCGAATGGTGTTCTTCGATAT
This sequence comes from uncultured Alphaproteobacteria bacterium, assembly GCA_963700795.1. Taxonomy (GTDB): domain Bacteria; phylum Pseudomonadota; class Alphaproteobacteria; order Rhizobiales; family Beijerinckiaceae; genus Terripilifer. The sequence goes on from CAVOYX010000005.1 coordinate 362,518, forward strand.
AATAGGATGGATACCCACTGGCCGTTGATGCAAAGCCGTTGATGCCGCTCACGTGAAGCACAATCGGCAAGCCATGTTCCACTGCGGCCCGATAGATTGGCCAATAACGCCTGCGCCCCAATGGCTCCAGTGTGCGCGGCGGCAACATCACTTGAAAAAAACCACCTTGCCGCGCGCGCAGGTTTATTTCCGCGACTGCGGCATCCACATCCTCCTGCGCAACGACAACGCAGGGTTTGAGACGCGGGTCACGGGACGACCAGTATGCGAGCTGCCAGTCGTTGACGGCATGGGCCAGCGCCGCGCCAAAATCCAGATTGCGCTGGTTTCCCGGACCTCGGTTGAGCGGCATCAGCATGCCGTATTCAACATTGTTTGCATCCAGATGCTGCTCCTGCATGAACGCAAGATCAGAACCCGGCGGGCCCTTCGGAGGATAGGCATCATTGCGCGCAACATCGGGCGCCATGCGCGGATGAGACAATGTATCGGCCAGTCCCTGGCGGTAAAAACCACCCCACGTGTTGATATATTCCTGCCAACGTTTGGGCAGAAACTCCATGATCTCATCGCGCGAACCGAATTGCGGATGAATGTCGCAATCAATGACGGACAGCTTCTGCGCAGCAATTGCGTCACGTTGTGCAACGGAACGGATTTCGGTCACAAGGCTCATGATTGCGCCTCCTCGACGTGGGTTTCGACCGCCTGCAAACGCCCATAGGTGGCAAGCGGATTGTCGTATAATATCTTGCGCGCCAGCTGTGTATTGCCAGCCTGGGGCAGCGCATCCTTGCCCTCGTAATGCCAGTGAGGGAAGTCGGTAGAGAACAGCAACATCTCGTCTGTACCCATCTGATCGACAAAGGACTGCAATGCCATGTCCGGATCGGGTGCGTCAAAAGGCTGGATCGTCAGGCGAATGTGATCGCGCACGATATCGGCAGGCAGGCGCTTCACCCACGGCGTTTCCTTGCGCACGCCACGCCATGTCTTGTTGAAGCGCCACAGACAGGCCGGCAGCCATGTAACTCCCGATTCCAGAAAGACGAATTTCAAATCCGGAAATTTCTGGAACACCCCTTCGGCAACAATACTCAGAACCTGACTCTCGAATGCAAAGGCCTGGGCTACATAATCCTCGACCTGATACGAACCGTAGGATTGCGCGACCGGATGATGATAGAGCGATCCGGCATGTATCCCGATTGGCAAACCGTGCCGCTGCGCGGCCTCGTAAATTGGCCAATGGCTGCGTTTACCCAGCAATTCCTTGTTGCCGGCAAGCATCAGCACCTGCACGAAGCGCTGGTCTGGCGCCAGCCGTTCAATTTCAGCAACAGCCAGATCAGGCGCGGACTGCGGCACAAGAATGGAAGCGCGCAGGCGCGGCTCGCGATCAAGCCATTGCTCGCGCATCCATTCGTTCACTGCCCGGCACATGACGGCAACCATGTCTGCGCTGTGCAAGGCAATGCCCCCGAAAATGCAATTGGCAATGGCTGCGCTGGAACCAAAACCATCCAGCGCCTTGTCCTGCAACAGGGCAAGGCTGGTGCCAGGGCGTCCGTCTTTGGGGCGCCAGTCGGGCCGCGCGGCGGCGGGCGCGTCAGGCGATTCCCCGGTCATGGTGAAACTGGTCCGGTCGATCGCCCGATCGGCGAATGAATCGTACCAATAGGCATCCAGATAAGGCATCAGGGCCTTCGTCGACGGCACACAGACATGCACATCGCAATCGATGGCCGGAGGCCCGAATATACTGGCTTTGCTGAGGAATGGTTTCATTGTGTGCATGTAGCCGGAAGCGCTGCGCCGGTCCTTGCCCGAGAACAATCTTGCTGCATTATTCTAGCGCGTTGCACGCCCGTCCGGCAAATGTCCGCCGCAGGTCAATCCCGGGCTTGGCCGCAAGCGGCCGCGCGCCATCCTGTCAGGTATTGAACTGCTCAAGAACAAATTGCCGGGTGTGAATGGCCACAAGGTCGGGCTTTTCGATCTGAAGCATATGTCCGGTGCCCGGCACGATAATATGCGGCAGGCCATGGGCGCGGGCTGCCTCCGGTCCGACCATGGCCGGCGGCATTGGCCTGCCATGGGCTGGATCGGCGCCCAGAATCAATGTGGGCTGACGTACCGCAGCCAGAGCATCGAACGAATTGAAGCCGGCGTTATCGAGGTAGATTTGCGCTTCATATGGGCCGGGACATGAAAGCCTGTAACCACCCGCCGGGTCCGGCCGCGTCACGGCGCGGGCCATGTCCATCTCCGCCCCCTCAACCCATTCTCGGCCAACCTGATTGCGATAGATGGCTGCCTGCTCGGCAGGATCGGCAAAATGTTGCGGGCGGCTGCGCGCAAACTCAGCCAGAATATCATCGATTCTCTGGCCCTTGGACCGAAGCGGATGGCCCTCAGGCGCAATCATCGGAGGATCGAACAGAACCAGCGCATCCCATTGTGCCTGATGTTCCAGACTCGCGCGGATCGCGGCAATGGACGAGACCGAATGGAACAGCCCCGCCGTAAACCGTGCACCGAAATTCTTCTCGACGGCGGCCTGCACCGCCAGATGGTCCCGCGCCATGGCGGCGATTGTGTGTGTATCCTGCGGTCCGAGGGGATTACGCCCGTGATTGCGCTGGTCGAATGTTACCAATTCAAAATCATCAGCCAAAAGGCTCCAGAACGCCCGGTAGCCGTCGATCGCAAAACCATTGCCGTGACTGATCAGCAATCGCGGCTTATCCGGATTGGCATAGCGTCGCACGATCAGGCCAGCGCCGTCGTCCCGGTCAACATCAATGGTTTCTTCACCTTGCATCACGGGTAATCTCCATATGCAGGCCAATGTCCGCCCAAAGGCCTGTCCCGGTTTTCCGTGCCCGGCGAGCCTCTGTCAACCGCACAAAGTTAATGATGTGTTTACTCTCTGTCTGGATTCAGCGCGGACGGGTGTATGAATTTCGTTCGCTTGAAACCCTATTAAGGAGGTCGGCATAAGATGCTCATCTCAATCAGAGTCGACTTATGCTGGACAAACCAGGCCATATCATCACCGATTTGCGCAAGGCCATCGAAGATCGCGCAATCGAGGTGCATTACCAACCGCAAGTTTCGGCGGACGGGAACACTATTGTCGGTGTTGAAGCTCTGGCCCGCCTCCGAAAGCCCGATGGCACACTCGCACAACCAGACGAATTTATTCCAAACGCACAATCAGATCTCGATGCAATCAGCCTGCTAGGAGAATTCGTGCTCGAGCAGGCTTGCCGCGATGCCAGGAGCTGGGAGCAAATCACCGTTGGCGTGAACGTCGCACCAGCCCAATGCAATCGCCCCGGCTTTGCCGCGCATGTTCTTGATGTCATCGCCCGCTCCGGAATTACCCCGCAAAGGCTGGAACTGGAAATTCTGGAATCATCCTGGTTCGACGATGCCACCACTGCCGTGGACGTCTTGCGCCGCCTGCGCACCGCCGGCGTATCCATCGCCATGGACGATTTCGGTACCGGCTATGCAAGTCTGGGCGCATTGCTGGAATTGCCGCTGAACAAGCTGAAAATCGACCGCTCCTTCATCAGCAAATGTCACGAAATTCGTTCCGCCTCCATCGTTCATGCGATTGTCGCGTTGGCCCGCGCGATTGGTCTCAAGATTACCGCCGAAGGCGTCGAGAACAAGACTCAGGCACGATTCCTGCGTGTTGCGGGCTGTCACTATCTGCAAGGCTTTTTCTTTTCACCGCCCGTACCCGCCAGCCAGATCACAGCGATGATGTCCGCGAAATCCGCGATGCCGCTCAGCGCCTGACGGGTCTGACCCTTCCCGATTGATTTCAGCAGACTTGGTTTCAAGCCGCAAAATCGTTACCCTGCCAGCAGACAGGCTGGAACCTCTAAACCGCATGACCGATACAACCGCGCGACGACCACCCAAAGCAATTCCGGTGACAATTCTCACCGGATTTCTCGGTGCGGGAAAAACAACATTTCTCAACGAGCTGCTCAAGCACGACGCGCTGTCGCATACGCTCGTGCTCATCAACGAATTCGGCGAGATCGGGCTCGATCACCTGTTTGTCGAAGCTATTGATCGCGACATGATGCTGATGGCCTCCGGCTGCCTGTGTTGCACCATTCGCGGGGAATTGGCCGACACTCTGGAAGATATTCTTCGCCGCCTCGATAACGGCCGCATCAAGAGTTTTGATCGCATTCTTATAGAAACGACGGGGCTGGCCGATCCAGCACCAGTCATGCACACGATCATGCAGCATCCCTATCTGATGTTGCGGTTCTTTCCAGAATCGCTGGTGACAATTGTCGATGCCATCAACGCCGAAGCGACACTCGATACCCATGCCGAAGCCGTAAAGCAGATTGCCATGGCCGACCGCATAGTCATTTCCAAGTCGGACATGAAAGGAGAGAGCACGCACGAACATGCAACCACTGCGCTGCGCGCGCGCATCCGCGCCCTCAATCCTGCGGCGCTGCTCTTTGACAAGGTTGACGGAATGCCCGACCCCGCCATTCTGCTTTCGGGCAGTCTCTACGATCCAGCCATTCTGTCCCCTGAGGTCAACCACTGGCTGCGCGCTGAGGCAGCGCAGGATGATCATCACCACCATGGTCACCGGCATGACCCCAATCGACATGACGCCCATATTCAGGCCGTGTGCCTGCGCGCAAGCGAACCGTTGGCTCCGGCAAACTTCGAAATGTTCATAAAGATGGTGCAGCAGGTGCATGGCAAGCATCTGTTGCGGCTGAAGGGTCTCGTTGCCCTGGCTGACGATCCTGATCGCCCCCTTGTCGTTCATGGAGTGCAGCACGTTTTTCATCCACCCGTGCGCCTGGCTGCCTGGCCGGACGCGGATCATTCGACCAGAGTGGTCTGCATCCTGCATGATATGGCTGCCTCCCATGTGGAAGGCCTGTGGCGAGCATTTGTCGGCGTCATTGCGCCGGACCAGCCTGATGCAGCGGCTCTGACATCAAACCCGCTGAAGCCGGCTCCCGGCGGTCTGCTCTAGAGCCAATCCCTCGCCGCAGCATTGGTTAACGGCTCTTCCGCCTGCTGGCGCGTTTCTTGAACCTCTGTTTTCCGTAAGCATGCGTCCGCGATAATTCGTGCCAATCAGGCACAAATGCCGGGCGTTGCTGCATCGCGGGGTGATGACCCTGCGTCAAAATGGGCTTCGGAGACGCATATGCGTTCGAAATCGGGCATCACAACTGGCCGGCGGATCTATCTCGATCCCTCGAAATGGCTGCACGAGGCCGCCATGCAGCCGGTCGCGGTCAATGCCGCGACGTTAAGCCCGACACGCACGCCGTTGTTGGCACGCGCTGTTAACAGCTCCGGCCTCACGGTTGAATGCCTGGACTGGGAACAAGCCAGCACGCGGCTGGACGCCTGGCATCAGCTTGCCGCAGACAGTCTTGAATCAAACGTTTTCCTTGATCCGGCTTTTGCATTGTCGGCAGCGCAACATTTTCCGCAAGCCCATCGGCCGATGTTCCTGTTCGTCTCAAATCACATTGGTATTGATCGCGCCGAACATCTCGTTGGTCTTTTCGTTATTGCACGCGCAAGCCGCGCAACGAGCTTGAGTGTCAAGCTCTGGTGCCCGGTGCAGATGACTATGGGAACGCCCCTTGTTCACCGGAACCATGGTTTCGACGTACTCGACAGCGTGCACGAATGGTTGGCACGGGAGTTTCCCGGCCTGCATTCGCTGATGCTGCCCGCCATTGATTCCGGCGGCAAGTTGGCTGCCCTTGTCAGCGACCATGCTCGCACGCGCGGTCTGCAGATTTGCCAGTTTGAGCCGCGCTCACGTGCCATCCTGAGAATCGATCAGGACACGAAAGCTCGCATGACAGCTGCCGTTGGCAGCAAGCGGTCGAAAGAACTTCGCCGCCTGCACCGGCGTCTGGCCGAGAAAGGTGAACTAACCTTCCGGACAGCCAGAACCGGCGACGAGATAAGAATGGCCACGGAAGATTTTCTGGCTCTTGAAGCACATGGCTGGAAAGGCAATCGCGGCACAGCCCTGCTGTCCGACGCCTCGCTGGCAACATTTTCGCGCACGATGACAAGACGCTTTGCCGCCCGCGAACAGTGCCAGATTCATGGCCTCTATCTCAATGGCGCGCCAATCGCCATGGGCGTTATTTTAAAGAGCAACAGTTCGGCATATTTCTGGAAGACCACCTATGACGAAACGCTTTCGGCCTATTCGCCGGGCGTCCAGCTAACCCTTCGTCTTACCGAAAGTCTAATAGAAGACCCGAACATCACGACAATTGATTCTTGCGCCATGCCCGATCATCCGATGATCGATCACCTATGGCCCGATCGGGCGCAAATAAGCGATATACTTGTTGGCTTCAAAAATGCCGGCGCAAGATCTTTTCTTGCAACCGCATCCATCGAAGGCACCCGCCGCAAGATGCGCGCACTTGCAAAACGCACATATTACAAATTTCAGCGCAAACGCCCGTCCTGACAACAATCAGGATTTTTCGCGTAACAATCGCCGGATGATTTTTCCTGTAGTCGTCAACGGCAGCTCACTGGCAAATTCAATCTCGCGTGGATATTCATGCGCTGACAATCGTTCGCGCACATAGGTCTGAATTTCCTTGGCCAGCGCATCGGAACCTGTAAACCCTTCGCGCAGCACCACGAATGCCTTGACGATTTCCGTTCGCAACTCATCGGGTTTTCCCACAGCCGCTGCGATGGCTACGGCAGGATGTCCAATCAGGCAATCCTCTATTTCACCGGGTCCAATGCGATAGCCCGCTGATGTAATGACATCATCGTCCCTGCCAACAAAAAAGAAATATCCATCTTCATCCACATAGCCTTGATCGCCCGTCGTCATGTAGTCGCCGATGAATTTGTCGCGGGTGGCGTCCGGACGATTCCAGTATTGCAGGAACATGACCGGGTCCGGACGCACCATGGCAATCTGTCCCGTCTCATGGGCGTCGCAAACCGAGCCATCGGCACGTATCACCGCAACATCATGTCCGGGAACCGGCCGGCCCATGGAGCCAGCACGGTTCACACCAATCGCTGCGCACGATCCAAGAACCTGGTTGCATTCGGTCTGGCCATAGAATTCGTTGACGACGAGTCCAAGTTCGCGCTTGCCCCATTCGAACACTTCAGCACCCAGCGCCTCTCCCGCCGAAGCAATAGAACGCAAATCGAGTTTGAATTTTTTGCGCGGCTCGTTGACCGCACGCATCATGCGCAGCGCCGTGGGCGGAATAAAGCAATTGCGTATGCCGGTTTGCTCCATCAAACCATAGGCCGCTTCCGGATCGAAGCGCTCGAACTTGCGCGCCACAACCGGCAAGCCGAAATAAAGTCCCGGCAACAGAATATTCAGCAACCCGCCGGCCCACGCCCAATCTGCAGGCGTCCACAATATGTCGCCCTTTTGCGGCAGGAAATCATGGGTGTATTGTGTACCCGGCAAATGCCCGAGTAACACGCGATGCCCATGCAGCGCACCCTTTGGCGCACCCGTTGTGCCCGACGTATAGACCATCACGCCCGGATCATCCGGCCCTGTGGCCGCAGTTTCAAAGTCCGGCGAAGCATCAGCAATCAAAGCTTCCAGGTCTCGCGCGCTTCCCTTGCCGCCATCGATGCAAAAAAGCGTCTCGAATGTTGCTGGAAGTTTTTCGATCTGCTCCACCTTGGCAAGCCCCTCGCCATTGGTGATCAATACCTTGATGCCCGCGTCATCCAGCCTGTATTCGATGGCATCAATACCAAACAGCAATGCCAGCGGTACGGCTATGGCCGCCAGCTTGTAAATCGCCAGATGCGCCACAGCTGCGTCGCGGGTTTGCGGCAGCAATATGCCGACACGATCGCCGGCTTTGATGCCTGCATCTTTCAGAACATTCGCCAACCGGTTCGCGCGTGCGCGCAGGGCCGCATAACTCGTGGTCGTCATGCCATTGGAAGTCACTTCGAGAATGGCCGGATTTGCCGGCGTTGCATCGGCCCAGCGATCACAGCACACAGAAGCAATGTTGAACCGCGTAGGGATTTGCCAGGCGAATGCCTTGCGCAAAGCCTCATAGCTGCGAATGTCTGGAAGCATTCAGGCCGGTCTCCTGCGTGAAGGTTGCGGATATTAGGCAGCGGGATGCACGACCGCAATCTTCGTTTGCGCAGAAGATTGCGGCGACAGGCGCAGGCGCTCATCGCGACAAAAAGAAAACCCGGCCACAGGCCGGGTTCTTCAACATCCGCTAACGAGCGTGCTTACACGCCCAGTGCGGCCTTGAGCTCCTTCAACCGGTCCAACCGTTCGCTGGCATCGCGCGTGGCGTCTTCGGTCTTGGCATCCGCCAGATCTTCCTCGGCATTCTTGATTTCGCGCGCGATACGCTCACCGTTCAGTTCTTCGGCGGGTAGAGCTTCTTCGGCAAGTATCGTCAGACCCTTGTCGGAAACTTCCGCAAAACCGCCACGCACGAAAAGACGCATCGACTTGGCGGCGCTTTCTTCCACCACGACAATACCCGGGCGCATTGTCGACATGGTCAGGGCATGATTCTTCATCACCTGAAAGTCGCCGTCCGATCCCGGTACGACGACGGATTCGACATCGCCGGAGAACAGCAAGCGTTCCGGCGAGACGAGTTCGAAATGAAATGCAGCCATTGTCCTGCTCCGCAGTCAGCCGGAAGTGTGTTTGGATCAGGCCGCTTCCGCTGCCAGGCGCTGGGCCTTTTCCATTGCTTCCTCGATCGTGCCGACCATATAGAAGGCCGCCTCGGGCAGATGGTCATATTGACCTTCGACCAGACCCTTGAAGCCCTTGATTGTATCTTCGATACGCACGAGCTTGCCCGGCGAACCGGTAAACACTTCGGCCACGAAGAACGGCTGAGACAGGAAGCGCTCGATCTTGCGGGCGCGTGCAACCGTCAGCTTGTCCTCTTCCGACAATTCGTCCATGCCCAGAATGGCGATAATGTCCTGCAAGGCCTTGTAGCGTTGCAATGTGGACTGCACCCGGCGGGCAACGTCGTAATGTTCTTCGCCGAGAATGCGCGGATCGAGAATGCGCGAAGTAGAGTCGAGCGGATCAACAGCGGGATAGATGCCTTTTTCTGCAATAGAGCGCGACAGAACGGTCGTGGCGTCAAGATGCGCGAACGAAGTGGCAGGCGCAGGGTCGGTCAAGTCGTCGGCCGGCACGTAAATCGCCTGCACCGATGTAATCGAGCCCTTGTGCGTCGTGGTGATGCGTTCCTGCAATGCACCCATGTCGGTCGACAGGGTCGGCTGATAGCCCACGGCTGAAGGAATACGTCCGAGCAGTGCGGACACTTCCGAGCCGGCCTGCGTAAAGCGGAAGATGTTGTCGACGAAGAACAGCACGTCCTGGCCTTGGTCGCGGAAATGTTCTGCGACAGTCAGGCCGGTCAGCGCAACGCGGGCGCGTGCACCCGGCGGCTCGTTCATCTGGCCATACACCAGCGCGCATTTGGAGCCTTCTGCAGAACCGTTGTTCTTCTTCGGATCCTTGTTGACGCCCGATTCGATCATTTCGTGATAAAGATCGTTGCCTTCGCGCGTACGCTCGCCAACACCTGCAAACACAGAATAACCGCCGTGCGCCTTCGCGATGTTGTTGATCAATTCCATGATGAGCACGGTCTTGCCGACGCCTGCACCACCGAACAGACCAATCTTGCCGCCCTTTGAATAGGGGGCGAGCAGATCGACAACCTTGATGCCGGTTTCGAGAATTTGCGATTCCGTCGACTGGTCGACGAATTCCGGCGCAGGCTGATGGATCGCGCGGGTCGTGTCGTAGTTCATCGGACCGGCTTCATCCACCGGCTCGCCGATGACGTTGATGATGCGGCCCAGATTACCTTCACCTACGGGAACAGCAATCGGCTGACCGGTGTCCTTGACTTCCTGTCCGCGCACCAGGCCTTCCGAGGAATCCATCGCGATGCAACGCACGGAGGATTCGCCCAGATGCTGGGCTACTTCCAGCACCATGCGATTGCCCTGGTTGGTCGTTTCCAGCGCATTGAGGATTTCGGGAAGTTGACCTTCGAACTTCACGTCAACGACTGCGCCGATGACCTGGGTGATGCGTCCGACTGCCTGATTAGCGGCCTCTGCCATGTTACGTCCTAACTTGTCCGATGCGGTTAGAGCGCTTCCGCGCCCGAGATAATTTCAATCAGTTCCTTGGTAATCATTGCCTGGCGCGTGCGGTTGTAGATGATCGTCTGCTTCTTGATCATCTCGCCTGCATTGCGCGTGGCGCTGTCCATCGAGCTCATGCGCGCGCCCTGTTCCGACGCGGCGTTTTCCAGCAACGCCCGGAAAACCTGCACGGCAATATTGCGCGGCAGCAGCGTTGCAAGAATCTCGTCCTGTTCCGGCTCGTATTCATAAACCGTCTGGGCTGCCTCGCCCTGCGACGGCACTTTGGCCGGAATGATCTGCTGTTCTGTCGGGATTTGGGAGATGACCGACTTGAACTGCGCGTAGAAGAGTGAAGCGACGTCGAACTCGCCGTCGGCAAAAAGATCGAGCACCTTGCGCGCCACGGCATTGGCATCCGTATAAGCCAGATTGCGTACGGCACGCAGGTCGACGAGATCTATGATCAGCGACGAATATTGCCGGCGCAGGATGTCGTAACCCTTCTTGCCGACACAGAGGATCTTGACCGTCTTGCCCTGATTCAGCAATTGCCCCACACGCTCGCGCGCAAGGCGCGCAATCGACGAATTGAAAGCGCCGCACAGACCGCGCTCGGCCGTGCAGACAATCAGCAGATGCACCTGGTCCTTGCCGGTACCGGCAAGCAGGGCGGGCCCGCCGGCGCTTACGCCAGAAGCCACATTGGCCAGCACCACGTCCATGCGCTCGGCATAGGGACGTGCGGCTTCTGCAGCCAATTGCGCGCGCCGCAACTTTGCGGCCGCGACCATCTGCATCGCCTTTGTAATTTTCTGCGTCGCCTTGACCGAAGAGATCCGGTTTCGCAGGTCCTTCAAGGAAGCCATATCGAGTCCAGCTATTGCTGCACCGGCAGCCGGTCACCCGGCCACCGCTGCTCCATGATCAGTTAAGAGTTTTAGCGAAATCCTGAACGACTTCCTTCAGCTTCGCCTCGGTGTCCGAAGACAGATCCTTGGTGTCGCGAATGTCGTCGAGAATTCCAATGTGCTTGGTGCGCAACAGGGCCAACAGACCGTCCTCGAATGCACGTACCTTGTTGACAGGCAGCGGATCGAGATAGCCGTTGACGCCAGCGTAAATCACACAGACCTGCTCTTCCATTTTCAATGGAGAGAACTGCGGCTGCTTCAACAATTCCGTCAGACGGGCGCCACGATTGAGCAGACGCTGCGTCACAGCATCAAGATCGGAACCGAACTGTGCGAAGGCCGCCATTTCACGATACTGCGCCAGCTCGCCCTTGATCTTGCCCGCGACTTTCTTCGTGGCTTTCGTCTGCGCCGAAGAGCCCACACGCGACACTGAAAGGCCGACGTTCACAGCCGGGCGAATGCCCTGATAGAACAAATCGGTTTCCAGGAAGATCTGGCCATCGGTAATCGAAATCACGTTGGTGGGAATATAGGCCGAAACGTCGTTGGCCTGTGTTTCGATGATCGGCAATGCCGTCAGCGAGCCAAGGCCTGCCTCGTTACCCATCTTCGCAGCACGCTCGAGCAGGCGGGAATGCAGATAAAACACGTCGCCCGGATAGGCTTCGCGGCCTGGCGGGCGGCGCAGCAGCAGCGACATCTGGCGGTAGGCAACGGCCTGCTTGGACAGATCGTCATAGGTGATAACCGCGTGCATGCCGTTGTCACGGAAGTATTCGCCCATGGTGCAACCAGCGAATGGTGCAAGAAACTGCATCGGCGCAGGATCGGAAGCAGTGGCCGCAACGATGATTGAATATTCAAGCGCGCCGCGCTCTTCCAGTATCTTCACGAATTGCGCAACCGTCGAGCGCTTCTGGCCAACAGCAACATAAACGCAATACAGCTTCTGCGTTTCATCATTGCCCTGGTTCAGCGGCTTCTGGTTGAGCATGGTATCGAGCGCCACGGCAGTCTTGCCGGTCTGGCGGTCGCCAATGATCAATTCGCGCTGTCCGCGGCCGATCGGGATCAGGGCATCGATTGCCTTCAGGCCGGTTGCCATCGGTTCATGCACGGACTTGCGCGGAATGATGCCCGGCGCCTTCACGTCAACCCGCTGGCGCGAATCGGACTTGATCGGACCCTTGCCGTCGATCGGATTTCCCAGAGCGTCGACAACACGGCCAAGCAGGCCCTTGCCCACCGGCACGTCAACGATGGCGCCGGTCCGCTTGACCGTCTGGCCTTCCTTGATATCGCGGTCGGAGCCGAAAATAACGATACCGACGTTGTCTGATTCGAGGTTGAGCGCCATGCCGCGCACACCATTTGCGAATTCGACCATTTCACCGGCCTGGACGTTGTCCAGTCCGTAAACACGGGCAATACCGTCGCCGACGGACAGAACCTGCCCAACTTCGGTTACCTGCGCTTCATTGCCAAAATTGGCGATCTCGTTCTTGAGGATCGCAGAAATTTCTGCGGCATTGATATCCATCAGCCGGCCTCTTTCATACGTGCGCTAATTGCGTTGAGTTTTGTTTTCAGGGAACTGTCCACCATGCGCGATCCGAGTTTTACGACAATGCCGCCGATGATCGCCGGATCGACCTTCACGTCGACCTCGACGGACTGGCCGCCTGCGGAACTCTTCAGCGCTTCACGCAGCGCGTCCATGTGGCTGGCGCCTAGCGGCTCCGCCACGGTGACTTCCGCGCGCGTTACACCCCGGTCGTGATCGACCAGTGTATTGAAATCCTTGGTCATCTTGCCAATAGCAAAGAGCCGGCGCTTGGATGCTACCAGCTTGAGGAAATTGGCAGAAAGGCCACCGATACCGGCTTTTGCAAGCAAGGCATCCAGCCCCTTGAGCTGATCTTCCGCAGACACGACAGGGCTCTTGACGAGCCGCTCCAGATCGCTGCTGGCAGCAATCATGCTGGCGAAAGACTTTAAATCGCCAGCCACTTTGTCCACGGCATTCTGCTCCCTGGCCAGGGAATAAAGCGCGGACGCATAGCGCCCTGCCATGCCGGAAACGATCGAATCGGGTTGCGCCACCTGGACTACCTTTGCTGGACGCCAAAATCAAAAATTCCAGACACCTGTGCCCCGGAACGAACCGCCGGAAAGCGGCTTTACTCCATCACAAACTGTCTGGGGACGGAATCGCATCGACCGGGTTACCGGCCGCAGATTCCGAAGGCCGCGTCCGGTTATCATAAGCTCCATGGCAACACAACCCTGACCGGGTGCGGCGATATTGCCTATCCACGCCAGACCGGAATCGGCGGCGCACCCATTGCCGGGCATACGGGCGAGCGATCCTGCAAACCGCCGCCCGGCTGGTTCAATGGTCGTCATTGATGTTATATTGTTGATCGAACAATGGCCCTCTTCAACAGGGCCGCAATCCAGCTCCGGGAGGATGCATGTCAAACCAAACCTTAACCGTATTCAGATTGTCTGCCGTGATCGCCATTGCGGCCGCATGTACCCTGCCCGCAGCCGCTGATCCGGTTGCCGATTTCTACAAGGGCAAGAAGCTTAGCATTGTTGTCGGCTACGGTGCAGGGGGCGGCTACGACACGACGGCCCGCCTGCTGGCCCGCCATTATGGCAATGCCATTCCCGGCAAGCCCGCAGTCGTGGTCCAGAACATGACCGGCGCAGGTTCTCTTGTAGGCGCGAACTACATCTACAATTCGGCTCCAAAGGACGGTTCGGTCATCGGTGTGTTTTCCTCGACTATCGCCCTCCTGCCGGTCTATGGCGACAAGAAAGCCAAGTTCGAGACGATGAAATTCTCCTGGATCGGCTCCATCGACCAGGATGTCATGGCCTGCGCCGTGTGGAAGGGCGCCGGACAGGGCATCAAGACCTTGCCTGACCTGATCAATGCCAAGGAAACCGTCATCTTCGGTTCCGACGGAGCCGATGCGCCGCTGACACGCTGGCCATTGTTCATGAAGAACATGCTGGGCGCCAATCTGAAAGTCGTTCCCGGATACAAGGGCACGCGGGCCATCAACTTCGCCATGAAGAAGGGCGAGTTGAACGCCTCCTGCGGCATGTTCGAATCTTCGGTGCGCGGCGCCTATATCAGCGACTTCAAATCCGGCGACCTCAACATCTTCATGCAATCGGGATTGAAGGATGTGCCCTTCTTCGGCAAGGCGACCAACATCTATTCCATGATGAAGACCCCCGACGACTTGAAAGTCGCCAGACTGGTCTGGCAGCCAGCCGAACTCACGCGCCCGCTTGCAGGCCCCCCGGGCATACCCGCTGATCGTCTTGCCGCATTGCGCAAGGGGATGCTGGACGCCATTGCAAGCGCCGCCTTCAAGGAAGAAGCGAAGAAGCTTTCGATCGATTTCACTCCACTGTCAGGAGAAGGCATCGAAAAGGCGCTGCGCGAACTCGCCTCCACCCCGCCCGCGCTGGTGAAGAAAGCGCTGGAGGTGACGCAGAAGCGTTAACAGCAATCGAAAAGAAAAAAAAAGCCCGGCGCCCTGCCGGGCTTCTTCACGTGTTGGCCTACTCCACCACCCAGAGATGAATCTGCACCGCGCCAATATCAACCGTCTGTTTTGGCTGCCAGCCATACATCAGGAATTCATGGCTGACGATGCGCGTACCGGGCTTTAATTGTTCGCGCAGGCGCGGACGCAAGCGTTCCATCACATGTGGAAAAAGATAGGTCGTCACCACAGTTGCATCGGAAATCTTGGCCTGCAGCGCATCACCTTGTTCGAATGAGACCAGATGCTCGACGCCTGCTTGCCTGGCATTGGCGCGCGCTATCGCAACGCGTTCGCCCACAAGCTCAACTCCTCGCGCCCGGATACTGAAAAGTTTTGCCGCCAGTATCGGTATCTTGCCGTCGCCGGAACCCAGATCGACCAGCACATCGTCCTTGTTCACTTTCGCCATCGCGAACATGCGCTGCACGATTGGATCGGGCGTTGCCGCAAAATACAGATCGACATCGTCAACCTGTTTTGGCGTCTGTCCGGGCTTTACGGCCTGCGCGAGCGCAGGCACGGCAGCCAGCCCCGCTACACCGCTCAAAACCTGCCGCCGGGAAACCATCGAATGCAGAAACCTTTTCATGGCGCGAATATCCAGGAGAGCAGAGAAAGCCGGGTAAACGAATTCTAGCAAGCTGCCGGGACCCGGCAAGGCGCGCGTCCATGGCCCGGTTGCACATCGCGATTGCGCTGGCGCAAGAGGCGCTTTTGAAAAAAGAAAGGCGTTTTTAAAAAAAGCTCATCGGATCCACATCCACATGCACACGCAGGGAACCGCGCAATTTTGGCGCTGCTTCCAGCGTAGCGCGCAGAAAACCCTGCAGGTCGGCCGATCGCGGAGCCTTCACCAGCAAGCGATACCGATATCGCGCGCGCACCAGAAAGATCGGTGCTTCTGCCGGCCCCAGTATCGTCACATCCCCATCCTCGGGCAATTGACCTGCCCGCGTCAGAACCCAGCGTTCATTTTCGGGAAGCGAAAACGCTGCACGTACGATGGCGCGCGCATATTGTTCTGTCTCGCTGCGGTCCTTGCCTGAAACAATCAGCGCCGCCAGCCGCCCGAATGGTGGCAGCATGGCCCTGCGCCGCTGATCGGTTTCTTCTGCGTAGAATTGTTCTGTATCGCCGGAGATGAGCGCACGCATCACCGGATGATCCTTCGACCATGTCTGCACAATGCCGGTTCCCGGCCTGTCGCCCCGGCCTGCCCGGCCAGTCACCTGTTGCAGCAACTGAAAGGTTCGCTCGGCAGCGCGCGGATCACCGCTCGTCAGTCCCGCATCGGCGTCGATCACACCCACCAGCGTAAGCTCCGGAAAATTATGTCCCTTGGCAACAAGTTGCGTGCCAACGACAATATCGAATTCGTGATCGGCAATCGCCTGCAGCTCGCGTTTCAATCGTTCCGTGCCACCGGGAAAATCGGAAGATAAAACGATGCGCCTTGCATCGGGCCAGCGCAACGCAACTTCATCTGCCAGCCGCTCCACACCGGGCCCGCAGGCAGCAAGGGAATCTTCCGTATCGCATTCGGCGCAGCGATCTGGCCGGCGTTCCGTATGGCCGCAATGATGACATACCAGGGCCCGGCGAAACCGGTGTTCCACCAGCCAGGCCGAGCAATTGGGACATTCATACTTGTGCCCGCAACTGCGGCACAATGTGAGCGGCGCATATCCGCGCCGGTTGAGAAACAAAAGCACCTGCTCTTTGTCAGCGAGTGCTTTTTCAATGCGCGCCACCAATGACGGCGCGATCCATTCGCCTCGCCTGGGTCCATTGGCTTTCAGATCGACCGAGCGCAATTCCGGCAACACGCGTCCACCATAACGATTATCCAAACGCACGTGATGATAGCGCCCCTGTTCGGCATTGACGCGTGATTCCAGTGATGGCGTTGCAGAAGCCAGTACGCATGCCGCATTTTCCAGCCGAGCACGCACAACGGCCATGTCTCTGGCATGATAGGTCACGCCATCGTCCTGCTTGTAGGCTGCTTCATGTTCTTCATCGACGATGAACACACCGGGATTCCGGAACGGCAAAAACAGCGCCGAACGCGCACCGGCGACGACCTGCACTTCGCCTGTGGCGACGCCACTCCAGATGCGCGCGCGCTTGCGCGGATTGACGCCGGAATGCCACTCTGCCGGCTTGACGCCGAACCGTGCCGCAAACCGGTCGAGAAACTGGGCTGTGAGCGCAATTTCCGGCATCAGGATCAAGGCCTGCCGGCCCGCCGCAAGTGCAGCGGCGACGGCTTCGAAATAAACCTCCGTCTTGCCAGAACCGGTTACGCCCTCCAGCAGCGTGACGGAAAATTCTGTCGCGCTTACCTTCGTGGCCAGCTCATCGGCTGCTACCTGCTGGTCCGGCTCGAAGGTTTGGCGCGCAAAATGAATATCCGGCGGCAAGGCAACAGGCTCGGCCGAAAGTGCGATGGCCTCCAGAATTCCGGCGTCTACCAGCCCGTCGATAACCCCGGTGGAACAGGCCGCCATCTCTGCAAGCTCGCGCTTGGATGACACGAGGCCACCCTGCGCCGCCTCGATCACCCGCTTGCGTGCTGCAGACATGCGCTCGGGCAAGGCGCCGCCTGCGGCAAGGCGCACGCCGGTTCGTATCGTCTCGGGTCCGGCATGATCTGGCGCGCGCACTGCCATCCGTAAAACCATGCCGCGCGGGCTCAGCGTCCAGCGGGCAACCCAATCGACAAAATCACGCAAGGGCTGTTCCAGCGGCGGAAGATCGCGCTTTGCCTTGATCGCTTTCAGATTGGAGCCCGAGGCCGAGCGCCGGATGTCCCAGACGACCCCTGCGGCCTCGCGCGTGCCCAGCGGCACTTCGACCAGATCGCCGGGTTGCAGCGTGAGCCCGGCCGGGATTTTATAGGAATAGCAGATATCCACTGCGACCGGCACAAGCACATCGGCGACAGCATCGCCATCCCCGGAAACAAGATCCAAAATGCCTTTGTCCTGCACCATTAAGGGATGAACCGTCTTTCCTGCCGTATGCAGCGGGGGCTGCGCAGCATGGATGCGGCGCAAGTCACAGATGCGCCAGACGGTCCCTGATCATTGCGCGTGCGTCAAGTTGAAAACTGGGCAGCTGTTCTTTCGCAAGCTCCCCGGCACGGGCCTGCATCCTGCTATCGTTGTACACACCGCGCACGACTGCGCGAATGGCTTCAAGATCACTTGTCTTCCTGTCCAAAATCTTCAGCACACCAGCGTCTGCCATTCGCCTTGCATTAAGCAATTGTTCCAGATGCTGCGGGATAGCAACCTGCGGCAGTCCGGCTGCCAGAGCCAGACAAATTATGCCATGTTGTCCTGCATGCATGATCATGCGGGATCGTTCGGCCAGGAGATCTACCGGCACAGGCGCTGTCTCAACCATCACGCCGGTGCTGGACAAATAATTTGCCATCAGGCCTGAAATACCGGGCATGAAAAGACGCACGGGCGCACCAAGATCGGTAATGGCCTCCACCAGAATCGGATTGTCTCGCTCGGTTGTCGAAAAATAGATGAATATTTCTCCGCCATTCTCGGCCGTTCTTGTCGCAACATCTGCTAACGGCGGGATCAATAGATCATCGCGCATCCCGTCATAGGGATCGAGCAACGCAAGTGTGCGCGGAAACTGCACATCGCACCGATAGACCTCGGGCAGAAATTCTATTGGCGCCAGACCAAGCGGCACAGCGGCTTCATTCACCGCCGTCACCATCTCGCTTTCGTCATAAATGCGCTGGTTGATGTCCGGGAGTAATACCGGAAACTCCCGTAAATGCGATGGTGCGATACCATAGCCGGTGCCTGTGACTGCGCATGCGATACCCATGCAGCGGGCTGCGAGCAGGGCACAGGGCGCATAATCGGCGATAACGAGCGATATGCGGCGCGCGCGAATGACTTCGCACCACCATTCAATCTGCCGCTTCAGAAAGGCCGGATCACGGAACCCGAAGTCCCCCATGAACTCGCCCCAGGTCGCGGTCCGCACATCTCCCGCGCCGCTGCGACCAGATAAATCATAATGGAGACCGGCGCCCCGGAAAACGCTTTCGCATACGTCTGCTATCGCACTTGCAAATTGCGTTTGATAGAGCGCCGCATCGAAAGCAAAACGCCCTTGTAGCGATTCAGCAACAGCTCGCAAGGACAGGATATGACCGCGACCTGCACCGCTTTCACACGCAAGCAATGCACGCCGTCGCATCAAACTTCGTTCCGTCTCAGGACGGACAAGGGCCGCACGGACATTCCGTCGGCGGTGGTGGCGGTGGCGGTGGCAGAAGCGTCGGAGTGTTTGTTCTGGTTATGCTGAAGGCATCGTCGCGCAACCAGGTTGGCGGATCGCTTTCGCGATGCCGGCGCATGAGCGATTTGTTCTCGCCGAAATAGACGCGCAGGCCGGCCCATACGGCCCGGTAATTGTTCTGGCCGAACCGCCCTTCGAGATTGAAGGACAGCGCCATTTTCTCGGTGGAATGGAACATGTATTCCGTGCCCAGGGCCGCTGCATTGCGTCCACCCAGGTAACGGTGCCCGACAAAAATCTTCCAGTTGTCGTTCGCATAGTAGGAAACATTGATCTGATCGAAGAAGCGATTTCGAACATTGAAGGTGGTGATGAAGCCAGGCACCAGATTTGCAATTCTCGTATTGCCGTTTTCGATACCGACAACGCCTTCGATTGATATCCGTCCGAGATACGCCGCACCTTCTAGGCCAAACCGCTGGGCTGTCAGCCCGCCATTTCGGTCAAAATGGGTGATGGAGCCGTAGACACCGACGAGACCCTTTGACGGATTGCGCCAGAACAGATGCGCGCCAGCGCCACCCAGGAACCTGCCATTGTAGGACGATGCCAGATAATCGATCTGCACGCCTGCGAAAGATCCCAGCGGCAGGGAGAAGGCGCCTACCGCACCCCATTGGCTACCCAACTTGCCGTTATTGGCAGGGCCGTTGATCCCGCCACCAAATCCTTCGACCTTGGCGTTGAAGCTGTCCACTGCAGGCAGATTGACGACCGTCACCGGCTCCGCGGGATCAGCCGCAAATGCCAGAGTGCTGCAAGTCAACAGAGCTGCGACACATGTAGTTCCAAGCAAAAATCGCTTCATTGAAAGCCACCCCGAAAATACCGGCGTTCACGCCAGCTATACGCCCTTCCGGTCGTCGGCCGGGGCATTTTGACACCAGCCATGCTTGGCTGCCACCCGCAGTTTCTAGGGCCAGCCTATTTCGCTTGCAAGGGGATTCTCGCCTTAACTATTTAAATTTTTTCATTATTTCCAAATCGGGGCGCCGTTTCGCAAACAAGTCTAAAGGCGAGAATTGAGCGGCGGCGCCCGGGTTTCACGGTAAGCGCAGGACCTTGCGGATGCGGGCCTTTTCCTGTGGCGTCACATCGACAACCGTCTTGATGTTCTTCTGTGTCTGCGCAGCATCGACGAATTCGATGTAGCGGCGGGTCTTTTCACCCTGCGCAATTACGTCCTTGTCGGTGAGCACTTCGGCAACAGCCTTTTGTAATGCAGCCAGACGGTCCGCCGGCATGTTCGGCGGGGCGACCAGAATGCGGCCGAGATCTTCCACAGTGGAGTGGAAGTCGAACAACCATTCGGCATCTTTCGACAATTTCATCGAATCGAACACCGGCTTCAGGCCGGGAAAGAACCGTGAAGGCTTGCGGTTGATCACGGCAATTGCGCGCACATTGCCGGTCTTGGAATAATTATAGGCCGACGTGTCGGATACATAAATGGCGTCTACCTCACCCTGCATGACAGCCCGTCCGGCATCGTTCGAGCCCTTGTAGCCAATGACCACATTGCATTTCAGGCCAAGCGCATCGCAGGTAAACCAGGCCCCGTCGGACAAGCCGTCGATCGGACCCGACCCGGCCCATTTGATTTGCTTGCCCAGATTGATGGCGTCCTGCGGTGTCTTGATCGGCGAATCCTTGTTCACCATCCAGATCCAAGGCGATTTCGCCACGGTGCCGAGCGAACTCATCTTGCCCAGATCGTAACGCACCGACTTCATGCCAGCGAGCTGCGACATGGCCGCCGCGGTTCCGTTAACCAGCATCATCGACAGACCATCGGGCTGGGCCACAACAAGCTTGTTCAGGGCATTGAGGCCGCCAGCGCCCGGCTGATTCTCGACCACTACGGTTGCGCCGAGTTTGCGCGCAAAATGCGGAGCAAGCATCCGGGCATAGGTATCGTAGCCGCCACCAGGACCATAGCCGACGATGATCTTGAGCGTCTTGCCCTTGAAAAATTCAGTTCCAGATGTCTGGGCGGCCGCACCCGATGCAGCGAACAATATGCCTGCAAAAGCGCCTGCAACAATTTTGGTGATCGTCATGTTTCCCTCCGGTCTTGTTGATGTCCCTATAACCCATTCACGGGCCAATGACCAAACGCATCCACCGTCAGCTTTCAAGCCGAAGCAGCATGTGCGCGGTATCAGGTGCTTCGGCTATACGGATTCTTTCTTTTGAAATACCCGCCAGCGCAGATGCCGTATCCTGCGAAATGCAGACATGCATCACATTGGCAATTGCCGCGCTCAGCCCGGACGCGGTCGCAAGCCGGCAGAAAATGTCCGCACTGCGTCGGGAAAAATGCAGCACGGCATCTATGCTGCCTGTGCGTAATGCTGATTCACCTTCCGCATCCAGAGCTTGTACGGCGCGCGCTTCATAGACGACCGCCGTATCGACACGATGACCGCAAGCACTCAGCGAGCGCTCAAGTTCGCTTTTGCGATCCTCGCCTGCGAGATACAACAACGCCAGCGGTGATTGTGCCTGACGGTTTATCGCATCTGCAAGCTCTCGAGCGGATGCGGCAACCAAAACCGGCTTTGCAAATCCGCGCGCCTGGGCTTGTGCCGCCGTCATCTGTCCGACAACATAGACAGGCAGATCGCATAGCGTGTTTGCAGCATCGTCTGTCAGACAGACAAAGGCATTTGCACTGGACGCAACAATGGCTTGCGCCTGCCTGCGTTGCACATTCACGCCAGTCGAGACGATTTCAATGACCGGCGAAATTATTGCTTCATGCCCTGCTGCCCGCAAGAGCGCCGACAATCTCGTCGCGCTTGCAAAGGGCCGTGTCACCAGCACACGCATGGTCTATCCAAACATGTCTGCTGGTGCTTTTGCGCGCAGGGCCTTGCCCGCTGCTACGCCGATCGCACTGGCGTCGGCGATTGCACCGCTCTCTTCGATTTCATGAAACTCGGAACCATCGGGCCGCAATATCATTCCCCGGAAACGCACATGTTCACCATCTGAAATGGCAAGGCCTGCTATTGGCGTGCGGCATGATCCATCTACGATTGTGAGGAACGCGCGCTCGGCATCCAGCGCCTGCATCGTGCGCACATCGCTCACATTGGCAACCCGCCCCAGCATCGCCGTGTCGCCGCGACGCGCCGTGATCCCGATTGCACCCTGTCCCACCGCGGGAAGAAAATCGTCAGTCTCCAGAATTGCCTGCGCAGATGATTGCAGGCCCAGACGCTTCAACCCGGCGAGCGCCAGCAAGGTTGCATCGGCCTGGCCTTCCGCGATCTTGCGCAGCCGGGTTTCCACATTGCCGCGGATGAGCACGATCTCCACGTCCGGCCGCAGGCGCTTGACCTGCGCACCACGCCGCAGGGACGCCGTGCCCAGTTTCGCACCGCGCGGCAGAGCCTGAATGGAAGTGGCCGTGGGGCAAATAAGCGCATCGCGCACGTCCTCGCGGGGCAAATATCCGGCAAGGCACAGGCCATCGGGCAGCGCTGTCGGCAGATCCTTCGAGGAATGGACGGCAATATCGATACTGCCGTCTTCCAGCGCGATATCCAGCTCCTTTGTGAAGAGCCCCTTTCCCCCGGCTGTGGCCAGGGCGCGATCCTGAATGGCATCGCCAGTGGTCTTTATGACCGAAATGACAATTTCGCCCGGGTCGACACCATGTGCTCCAGCCAGCAGATTCTGCAGCTGGTGGGCCTGCGCCAGCGCCAATGGGCTACCCCGCGTACCTATCGTCATCCAGGCTTTTGCCACGTCGCTACGCTGTCCCCTGCAGTTTCGGCACCAAACCAGCCCGGGAACGGGCGGATCGGGCTCCGGCGGCAGAGGTATTAACGTCTTTATCGGCTATCGCATATAGGCGATTGCATTGGGCGCGGGTTTGCGGCATATACCGCCCGTCGCGCGCGACATGGATGCGGGTGTAGCTCAGGGGTAGAGCACAACCTTGCCAAGGTTGGGGTCGAGGGTTCGAATCCCTTCGCCCGCTCCAAAAAGCGCCTTTCTACACATCACCTTCGGGCAGCGCACACCCCTGCGCGGATGCGCGAAAGGGCTGTCACCTCAAAAAACATGTTGGCGAGCGATTGCGACGCTGTCCTGTTAGTTTCCGCCGGTTTTTGATTTTTCCTGCTTAACGCAATCGGCAATCCAGATATTGCGTGCCTCGCCGGTCATTTCCTGCGCGTCGGCCTGCTTGTTGCACTCGCCAAGCTTGCTTCCTTCCACTGCGGCAGGTGGTGGCGACAATTCCCCGGCGCTTGGAGCCGATTGCGCGTATGCCCCTGTGCCTGCGAGACAAAAAGCCACGACAAACGCTGCAATTTTTACGGAATACATGGCAAACCTCCATAATTTCAAAAAATCAGTGGTTTGTGAAGAACGCTTCGATCCATCTTTCGTTCCGCCATAGCGCGCGCAACAGGCTTTAAACACAGCGCCACCGGCGTGCGGCTAAATCGCAATTTTTTCTTCTTGCGGTCTTTTTAAGTCGCCCATAGCATCCCCCTATGGTCAACACGCTTGTCACCGTCCGCACCGCCCGCCCCGAAGACGCCGGGGAGATCGCAACCGTTCATGATAATTCCTGGCGCGAAGCCTATCGCGGCATCATTCCCGGAAAAGAGCTGGAAAAGATGATCTCGCGGCGCGGGCCGCGCTGGTGGAAATCGGCGGTAAAGCGCGGTTCCAACATTCTGGTTCTGGACTTCGACGAATCGGTTGTCGGCTACGCGACCTATGGGCGGAACCGTGCGCGCGGCATTCCCTATCGCGGGGAAATCTACGAACTCTATCTCACCCCGGAATTTCAGGGCATTGGCCTTGGCCGTCGCCTGTTCAAGGCCGCACGTGCAGATCTGGCGCGGCACAATTGTGATTCGATCGTTGTCTGGTCACTGGAAGAAAATTCCCGCGCTGTGGATTTCTACCGCCACCTGGGTGGCAATGCCGTCAAACGCGCGCCGGAAAAATTCGGCGACGAAACACGTGAGCGCATCGCCTTCGGGTTCGAATAGAAATTCCGGAAACTCGGCTGGTTCTAACCCGGCGTAAGTTTCAGCAATCGCCCGCCGTTTCCATCTTCCAGAACCCACAGGGCTCCATCGGGGCCCTGCTCAATTTCCCGCACGCGCCGGTTCCAGGAAAAGCGCTCTGCTTCACGCGCGGTGCCGCCTGAAAATTCAACGCGCACAAGTGAACGCGAGGAAAGACCGCCGATAAAAGCATTTCCATTCCAGCGCGCAAACAGTTTGCCGCTGTAGATGAGAAGCCCGGCGGGAGAAATTGCAGGAACCCAAAAGGCTTTCGGCGGCTCGAATTCTGGTCTCGTGTCATGTTTGGGAATTCGTTCGCCCGAATAATGATTGCCTTGCGACACAAGCGGCCAACCGTAATTCCTGCCTTTCTGAATTAGGTTCAGCTCATCGCCATGCCGGGGACCCATTTCATGCGCCCACAGCCGTCCGCTTGAATCGAAACTGATGCCCAGCATGTTGCGATGGCCCATCGACCAGAAAGTCTTCGCCCGTTCGCCGCGATCCTGCCAGGGATTGTCTGCGGGCGCCGAACCATCATCGTTGAGGCGGATAATCTTGCCGAGCGCAGAACCAAGATCCTGCGCCGGTGTCATTTCCTGTCGCTCACCCGAAGTAATGAACAATTTTCCGTCCGGCGCAAAAGCCAGACGATGACTGTAATGCCCTGCACCTGATGTTTTCGGTAACTGGGTCCATATTTTTTTCGGATCGATCAGGCGCGGCTGTCCGCCGGAGACGTCAAGTTTTGCTCGCACAACTGCTGCACCGGCGTTTGTTCCATCGATACTTTCGGCGAAGGAAATATATACGTACCGGTTCTGCTGGAATTTGGGATGCAGCACGATATCGCCAAGCCCGCCCTGTCCGCCATAGGCAACGGGCCACAATCCGCCAACCAATGTCTGTTTGCCGCTCTGCGTGACGTGGAACATCCTGCCGGGCTTTGTCGTCACCAGCATGGTCGCGTCCGGCAGGAAAGTCATGGCCCATGGCTGATCCAGTCGCGCCACTTCACGCGCCTGCAACAGCGATCCGCGATTTCCCCTGATCTCGAATGCAAAAGCCGGCGCAATAGCCGCAATGCATAATGCTGCAACGAATACGGTTTTCAACACATGTGAAATTCTCTGCATCGCACCCACCGCAAGCAATGACTGTGCACATATATCTAGCGCGCAGAATGCCCGCGGCCAGTGCGGCGCGATTGTTCACTTGCGCAGCAGAAATACGCCCTGTTCGCCGAAGAAATTCCACACCCACCAAGGCGCATTCAATCGCAGCGGCTTGCCATATTCATCCAGCGCCACGGCGCGGTCGATCCGTGCGCCCAGCATGTCGACCAGGCCGACAAAATCGCGGATCGTGCAAAAGTGAATGTTTTCGGTTTGATACCATGGGTTCGACAGAATACCCGTCATCGGCATCTGCCCCTTGAACAGCAATTGCAGGCGCAGTCGCCAGTGCCCGAAATTCGGAAACGACACGATGGCAAAACGTCCGATGCGCAACATGTTTTCCAGCACCGCCTTGGGATGACGTGTTGCCTGCAAGGTCTGCGACAGGATCACATAATCGAAAGCGCCATCGGGGTAGTTATCCAGATCCTGATCGGCATCGCCCTGAATGACCGACAATCCCTTGGCCACGCAATGATTGACACCCCGTTGCGACAATTCGATTCCGCGTCCGTCGACCTGCTTTTCATTTTCCAGAAGATGCAACAGTGCGCCATCGCCGCAACCGATATCCAGCACGCGCGAACCCGGCGCCACCATGCCCGATACGAATTGCAGATCAACGCGCCCCGCCACATGCGCGGGCCGCTTCAATGTCTGCTCGCTGTCCTTGCTGTTGGCTTGTGTCATGCCTCGACAAGCTCCCACTCAGGCAATGCCGCGGGCGCGCGCCGCTGCATCGAGAAAGCCGCCCGTGGTAGAAAACAACTCCGGCACGTCGAGCAGAAACGCATCGTGTCCCTTGTCCGTATCAATCTCGACAAAGGAAACCGATGCGCCGCTGGCGTTGAGCGCATGTACGGTATCGCGCGATTCGACTGTCGGGAACAGCCAGTCCGATGTAAACGAGACAACACAAAAGCGACTGCGCGTTCCTGCGAAGGCCTTGCCGAGTGCACCACCGAAATCAGCGGCCAGATCGAAGTAATCCATCGCGCGCGTCACATAGAGATAGGAATTGGCGTCGAAGCGTTCGACAAAGGTCGAACCCTGATGGCGCAGATAGCTCTCGATCTGGAATTCGGCATCGAACGTATAATCCTTCTGCAACCGGCCCTGCAGCTTGCGCCCGAACTTCTGGTGCAGCGCTGCGTCCGACATATAGGTGATGTGCGCAGCCATGCGGGCAACCGCCAAGACCGCTACTGCGGCTTGACGCCGTCTTCGAGATATCTGCCGCCACGCCAGTCGCGGTCGGCCATGATCGCCTGTCGTCCCGACTTCGTGAAAGGCAATGTTCTGCGACGAATGGCGCGTGCCGGCAGCAATCGGCAGGGCACAGAACACGCGCTCGCGATAGGCCGACGCCCATTGCAGCACCTGCATGCCGCCCATCGAGCCGCCCGCAACGCAGAACAATTGCTCAATGCCCAGATGATCGACCAGCATCGCCTGGGCGCGCACCATGTCGCCGATGGTAATGACCGGCAGCGACAGGCCATAGGGCTTGCCGGTCTTCGGATCGATCGAAGATGGACCGGTCGTGCCCATGCATCCGCCGATAACATTCGAGCAGATTACGAAATAGCGGTCGGTGTCGATCGGCCTGCCGGGACCGACCATGGTCGTCCACCAGCCGGGCTTGCCGGTCACCGGATTCTCGTTCGCCACATGCTGGTCGCCGGTCAGCGCATGGCAGATCAGCACGCCGTTGGAGCGCTCCGCATTGAGCGTGCCATAGGTCTGATAGGCTATGGTAAAGGGCGCCAGCACCGCGCCGGAATCCATCTGCAGCGGCATGGTTGGTGGAAAATGCGCCAGCCGCCCTCGCACAGGGTCGAACTCGTCGCGCACCCCGTTGTCTACCCCGCTCCCCTCCGGAGCTGTCAGGTCTGGCGAACCCAAAGACGCATCCTCTCGCAAACAATACCCGCGACACTCGGCGCGTTCGATATGCCGAACGCCACGTCCGGTATGTAGGAGCGCCATCCCCGGCAAGTCAAGAATTCCCCGTGTGCTCTGGTAAAGACGGGATGCGCCCCAATCCGCACTTTTGCCAAGCCCCGCGCGGCCCTTTAAGACACTGGCCAGCGTTCAGCCACGAACAACCTGAAGAACCGCCAAAATGCCCGCCGACAATCCTTCCAGCGCCGCGCCGTCCTCCACCGAACTGCTGAAGCAGCTTGGCCTGCTGCGCGACGATATCGACCGCATCGACTTGTCCATGCATGAATTGCTGATGGAGCGTGGCCGTATCATCGACAGGCTCATCGAGATCAAGCAGGGCCAGGGTGGCGGCTCCGCCTTCCGTCCCGGGCGCGAGGCAGAAATGATGGCCCGCCTTGCCCAGCGCCATACCGGCCTGTTGCCGCTGGACACAGCCGAAGGCATCTGGCGCATCATAATCGCAACATTCACCTATGTGCAATCGAACTTCTCGGTCCACGTGGACGGTTCGGCTGGCGATGCACAGATGCGCGACAGCGCGCGCTTTCATTTCGGCTTCACGGTTCCCTATTGCCCGCAGGAAAGTCCTGCCGCTGTCATCGCTGCAGTTGCTGCCGCAAGCGGCGATCTGGGCATGGTGCGCATCGAGGCCGGGCCACAGGCTGGCGCTTGGTGGAAGGCGCTGGAAGGCGAACGCGCACCCAAGATCATCGCGCGCCTGCCCTTCGTCGAACGGCCCGATCATCCCGCAGGTCTGCCGGTCTTCACCATTGCCCTGCCACTGCATGAGGCAGCGGCGCGCGACAGCATCGTCTGGTCAGCCGAAGTCGAGCGATGGAGCGATGACGTCCTGCCATTGCTGGCCAAACTGGGCGTAGAAGTACTGGGCGATGCTGGCACAGGCCTTGGCCTTGCGATGATGATCGCCGCACCTGGCAGCGTGTCGCGCGATGAAATTGCAGCCGCCTTCCGCGCCAGCGGCATTGGCGATGCACGGCTTGTCGAAATCGGCAGTCACGCCAGGCGTTATGAGGTGCAGTGAGCTTGGGGCGGCACTGAAAATCGTATGCCTGCGCCGTCCCCTTTTGGATAGCAGCTCCGATAGGCTACATATCCGCCGCTCACGGGATTCGAACCACCTGCCATGGAATACCAATACATCAACGCCGAAGGAGCCTGTTCGGACGCCTATGTCTGGCAGGCTGTGCAGCGTGTGATCGCCAGCCGCAACTGGCCATCCAAACGCGCCTTCGATCTGGGTTGCGGCAGCGGCGAAGCTGCCGGCATGCTTGCCGCATCCGGCTTTGCCGTAACCGGCATCGATACATCGGAGAGCGGCATTGCCTTTGCCCGGCAGAAATATCCGCAGGCATCATTCGAGACAGCCAGCGTCTATGACGATCTGGCCGCTCGCTTCGGCACGTTCGATCTGGTCGTGAACCTTGAGGTGATCGAACATTGCTTCGATCCGCGCCGGATGGCCCGCACATTCACGTCGCTGATCGCGCCCGGTGGAAATCGGCATCCTGTCGACGCCCTATCATGGCTATTGGAAAAATCTCGCGCTCGCGCTCACCGGCAAGATGGACGCCCATTTCACTGCCCTGTGGGATGGCGGACATATCAAGTTTTTCTCTCTCCCGACCCTGGAAACCGTTTTGCGCGAGGCAGGCGCGCAGAAAATCTCCTTCCGGCGCGTGGGCAGGATTGCGCCGCTGGCCAAATCCATGATCGCCATTGTCGAAGCACCCTGAGTGGTCCCAATTGCGTGCTCGGCCCGAAAGCCGTATGAAAGCCCGCCGTTTCCGCGCCCCATCGAGCAAAAAAATATTATGAGCAATACAAAGTCCCCCATTCGCCCGCAGCCACACACAAGCGTCGAACGCATTCACGCCTATGTGCCCGGCAAGAGCCAGGCTTTGGGAGGCACGAAAACCTTCAAGCTGTCTTCGAACGAGACGCCGCTTGGCCCCTCGCCCAAGGCGAAAGACGCCTTTCTGAAAGCCGCCACGCGGCTGGAGGACTATCCAGATGGTGCATCGGAAGCATTGCGCAGGGCCATTGGCGCGCGCTACGGGCTTGATCCTGCACGCATCGTCTGCGGCAACGGTTCGGACGACATCCTGCACCTGATCTGCACGGCCTTCACCGGACCCGGCGACGAGATCATCCACACCGAACACGGTTTCCTCGTCTATGCCATCTACGCGTTGGCAGCCGGGGCCGAGCCAGTCGCCGTGCCGGAAAAGAATTTCACCGCCGATGTGGACACGATCCTGAAAGCCGTGACACCGCGCACCAAGGCCGTGTTCGTCGCCAACCCGAACAACCCGACCGGCACCTACCTGCCGTTCGAAGAGGTCAAGCGCCTGCATGCGGCCCTGCCGGCCCATGTCTTGCTGGTGCTTGACGGCGCCTATGCCGAATACGTCCGCCGCAACGATTACGCAGCCGGCATCGAGCTTGTTGCGGCCAATGAAAACGTTGTCATGACGCGCACCTTCTCCAAGATCCACGGCCTTGCAGCCTTGCGCATCGGCTGGTGCTACGCGCCCGCCCATGTATGCGACATGCTCAACCGCGTGCGCGGGCCTTTCAATGTCAATTCAGCGGCCATCCTTGCCGGCGTTGCTGCAATTGAAGACACAGGCCATGTCGAAAAATCCGCTGACCACAACGACAAATGGTTGCCCTGGCTGATCGAAAAGATTTCCGCACTTGGCCTTGATGTCACGCCTAGCGTCGCCAACTTCCTGCTTATCCGCTTTCCCCAAGAGCCCGGCAGATCGGCGAAAGATGCCGATACGTTTCTGTCTTCCCACGGTGTCGTGCTGCGGGCTGTCGGTGGCTATGGCATACACGATGGCCTGCGCATGACTGTCGGCACCGAGGAAGCCAATCGCCTCACCGTAGAACTTCTCGCGAAGTTCGTGGCGCAAACAGCGTGAGCGTCATGGCCGCACGCGAGTTCGAAAAAAAGCTGAAGCAGCCCCTGTTCGGCCGTGTTGCAGTGATTGGCATGGGCTTGATCGGTTCATCCATTGCGCGCGCTGTGAAACTGCGCGCCATAGCAACGACGCTTGTAGCAGCCGATGCTTCCAGTGCTGTCCTTTCGCGAGTGAAAGAGCTCGGCATCGCAGACGAAGTTGCCAGCGATGCAACACAAGCTGCCGAAGGTGCAGACTTTGTCATCTTCTGCTGTTCCCGTCGGCGCCAATGCGAGCGTTGCAAAACAGATCGCCCCACATCTGAAAGCCGATGCGATCGTCTCCGATGTCGGCTCGGTAAAAACCGAAGTCGTCGCCGCCATCGCGCCGCATTTGCCCGCAGGCGTGGCTTTGGTGCCTGCCCATCCTGTCGCAGGAACGGAATATTCCGGCCCCGACGCAGGCTTTGCGACCCTGTTCATCAACCGCTGGTGCATTCTCACGCCGCCGGACGGAACAGACGCCGCAGCCACTACAAAAGTGCAAGCCTTCTGGGAAGCACTGGGCTCAAATGTCGAAATCATGAGCCCCGAGCATCATGACCTCGTGCTCGCGATAACCAGCCATGTTCCCCATCTGATTGCTTACAATATCGTTGGCACTGCAGCCGACATGGAAGAAGTGACGCGCTCGGAGGTGATAAAATTCTCGGCCGGGGGATTTCGCGATTTCACGCGCATTGCCGCATCCGATCCAACCATGTGGCGTGACGTATTCCTGAACAACAAGACCGCCGTATTGGAAATGCTCGGACGGTTCACCGAGGATCTGACCGCCCTGCAACGCATGATCCGGCGCGGTGATGGCGATGGCCTGTTCGATCTGTTCACCCGGACCCGGGCCATTCGCCGTTCGATTATCGAGCAAGGCCAGGAAACAGCGGCCCCCGACTTCGGCCGCCGCGCACCGGACAAATAATCTCACCCTTCAATAAAGCGGGAGTAATCTGACTTTCGTCCGGATGGGTCCAACCCAGACAGATCCATCACGCAGCATCAGCGGCAGAGGCAGAAAGGTTTTCTTTCTAGGTTCTTCGGCAGCTTTTGCCCGGCGGGCCAAAAGGCCGCCCAGCAAGCCCGCCGTATTCCCGCCCGGCATACCAAAGCGTTGCATCAGAACGGTGGCGCCGGCAGTGCGGGTATTGATATTGCCTTCAAGGCGGTGCTCGTCGTCGAGCTTCAATTGTCCGCTGGCCTCAAGTTGCAACGGACCCTTGCTGATCACCGAATTCTGTAGTGTCAGCGTGCCCTGCCCCTGCCGCCAATTCTCCAGCCGTGCATCGCGTGGCCCGGCAACAAGCAATGGCGCGCGCGTGATGCGTGCGGCAATCATCGCATCGGCCGGCGCATCAACACCAGATGCACTGTCGGCCAACGCAGAAACAAGCGCCTTGATCGTCAGCGCAACGTCGACTGCGCCGATATTAGCCGTAACATCGGGAGCAGGACGCAGATGAAACTCCACACTGGCAGCGGCAATATCCTCGCTGTTGCCGTTGGCAGACAAAATCTTGCCCTTCAAACCATCGATATGCACGGATACGCGCTCGGGGATCGGCTTTGCCAGGCGCAGGCTCGCACGCATCGCCGCCCATTGCGCATCAACCTGTCGTAACGCCCCCGCCGGCAATTTCACCTGGACCGGACCGTCAATCTCCGCCAGGATCAGTTTCGGATTATAGACTTGGACAATGGCGCGTGTTGCTCCAAGATTCGCATCGATGGCGCCCGTGCGCCCCTGTCCGGAAAAAGAAAGCGCACCGCAGCTAATGGCAAAACGGAATGGAAATCCGCCTATCTCGCGGTTGGTGCAGGTCCATTTGCGGCCCTGCACGGCTTCACGCGCCAATGCCTGTTCTATCGCCTTGTCCGCATAGGACGAAGCGTAGAACCACACGCCCGTCCAGCCCGCACAGATCAGCGCAACTATTCCCAGCAACCAAACATAACGCCGCTGCATCCTCGCCTCTTCAATTCAACCAACAAAGTCTGATATGAACACCTCCGCACCCTATCCTAATCCCCACCACCGGCAAAGATTGTTACATCGTGTCCGCGCATTTCGATGAAAAATGGGTCTTCGGTTATGGCTCGCTGATGTGGCGGCCGGGATTTGACTATGTAGAGCGCCGGCAGGCCCTCGTTCGCGGTTACCATCGTTCGCTTTGCGTTTATTCTCACGTCCATCGCGGTACACCTGACCTTCCCGGCCTGGTGCTGGGCCTCGACCGGGGCGGCGCCTGCCGCGGCGTAGCCTATCGTGTTGAGGAATCCCGCTGGCGCGAAACGCTGGATTATTTGCGGCTGCGCGAGCAGGCGACGTCCGTGTATCTGGAAACCGAAGTCACGCTGGCGTTTCAAGACGGAGGTTTGCGGCGCGGCATTGTGTACACGATTGATCGCCAGCATCGCCAATATGCCGGCCGTTTGAGCGTGGACGAAATGCTCCACTTTGTATTGCAAGGTCACGGACAATCCGGCGCGAACCCCGAATATGTTTTAAATACATTCGCGCATCTGACCGAGCTTGGCGTTCGCGACGCGATGTTGAGCGAACTTGCGGGCCGCTTGAAGATTGTTCAGCCCGCTGGTTTGGCGCCGTCTTCCGCCTTGTAAAGAACATCACGCAAAGATGGATCCTTGGCGACGGCTTCATCAATCAAAGCATTGGTCGCCCGCTCGAGCTGTTCCTGCAACAGCGGAAAAAAAACATCCCGTTCCTTTCCCGGTTCAATCGGTGGCAGAAACTCGACAACCACGGTTCCCGGCCGCCGCAAAAAACTGCGTCGCGGCCAGAACAATCCGGAGTTGAGCGCGACAGGCAAGCAGGGAACATCATTGGTTGCATAAAGATGTGCGACGCCAAACTTGTAGGCGGGCGGTGCGCCAACCGGACGGCGCGTGCCTTCAGGAAAAATGATGATAGCACGTCCCTGCGACAGGACCGGCCGCGAACGATCGGTTACCTGCGCCAGCGCAGCACGTCCCGTACTGCGATCAATGGCTATCATCTCGGCGCCTTTGAGATACCAGCCGAATACAGGCAACCACATCAGTTCGCGTTTCAGAATAAAGGTAAAATCCGTAAAGTGCAGCGATAGAGCGAAAGTCTCCCAAAATGATTGATGCTTGGGAGCTACGATCACTCCACCGGGTGGAATGTTTTCTATGCCACGAATTTCAACCTTGATGCCGCATATGACATCGATCAACCAAAGGTTTATCCGCGCCCACAATCGCGCCAGCGCAAAAACGGCATGCCGGCCAAAAAGTAGTGTCGGCAGGCCCACAATCATCAGCACGATCAGAACAAGATAAAATATGACATTGAAGAGCGCGGAGCGAATAATCAGGAGCATTGATTTATCCAAGGCCGGTGAGGCGTCGCGTAACCGCCATGCGTGACGCCGTTGCAGTTAATATTGCAATCCCTGCGGAAATCAATGCAATGGCAATGTAGCCAGCCCAGCTGAGAGAAAACGTCCCGAACAATGAAGCGATCTGCTCACCGCCGGGACTTGCTATCCATCCGGACAAAAGCCTTCCGGTAACAGCGAAGACTATTATGGCGGCAAGCCCGCCGGCAAGCCCGCCTTTGAGTCCGAGCAACAGGAAGTGACGTTGAAATTGCCGTGCAATATACCGGTCTTCCGCCCCGACGAAATGCAGCACATCAATGATCTCGCGATTACCTGCCATCGCTCCACGTGTCGCAAAATTCACAGCCATCGTCATCGATGTCAAAACGAGCCCAAGAATTATCAGCGCCGAAATCACAAGCCAACGCGACATTGTTGCAAGCCGTTCGATCCACAGGCGGTGGCTGTCCAGAATCGCATTGGGTACGTTCTCTTTTAATTTAGCGCGCAACGAAACCAGATCTACACTGGCATTGTTGCTTCGCTTGACCACGATAAGACGTGGAACCGGCAATTCTTTCAGATCGAGCCCGGGACCCAACCAAGGCTCCAGCAATTGCGAGGATTCCTTTTCGCTGTAAACCTGCACATCAC
Source organism: uncultured Alphaproteobacteria bacterium (assembly GCA_963700795.1). Lineage (GTDB taxonomy): Bacteria > Pseudomonadota > Alphaproteobacteria > Rhizobiales > Beijerinckiaceae > Terripilifer. The sequence continues at coordinate 396,714 of CAVOYX010000005.1, forward strand.
CAATACCGGGAAAACTACGCGCAAGGTCTGCAGCCAGCCCGACATCCTTTTCCAGATCCCTGCCCAGCGTCGGCTTTATCTGTATGGTCATTTCGCGCGCAACCAGCGAACTCCACTCTTGCGATGCATCCCGGATCAACACCGCACATCCTGCCGTCAGAGCCGCAAGAAATGTCATGATGGCAATGACTGTAATAAGCGAGCGGCCGGCAATGGACGAGGAAGGAATAAGCTTGCCCGCAGGAAACACTCCCGTGAGTCTTTCCCGCACTGCGCCGGCCAGCCGCCGGATTATGGTCAATACATCAGTCATAGATATGCAGGTGACCCTCTGCCAGAACGAGTCTTTTCGCGCTATCGAATTGGTCCATAAGTCCAAGATCATGCGTTGCGATAACGATTGATGTCCCCGATTTGTGAAGTTCGACGAATAATCGCAACAACCGCCGTGCAAGGCTTGGATCGACGTTACCCGTTGGCTCGTCGGCAAGCAGCAAATCCGGGCGCACGATCAGCGCCCTGGCGATCGCCGCCCTTTGTTTCTCGCCGCCGGACATCACCGGCGGATAGGAATGCACATGATCGCCAAGCCCCACCCAATGCAGCAATTCCCTTACCTCGGCGCGATAGCTGGCCTCTTCACGGCCTTGAACCAGAAGCGGTAGGGCAATGTTTTCATAGGTCGTCAGATGATCAAGCAGCCGGAACTCCTGAAACACCACTCCAATGCGCCGCCGGATCGAGCTGATTTCATCTTTCGAGAGGGACGATGTTTCGCGGCCAAACAGGGATATGAAACCGCGCGTGGGCCTCAGCGCCATCAGCATCAGACGCAACAAGGTCGTCTTGCCGGCTCCCGACGGCCCGGTCAAAAACTGGAACGATTGCGGCTCAACACTGAAGGTTATGTCCTGCAGCGTTTCCGGCCCCATGCCGTAGCGCAATCCAACATTTTCAAATCTGACCACGGCACTTCCTCAGCCGGAAAATCGGCCGGCACCGGTTCGAATCAGGCGTAAATCTAACACGTTCGCCGGACAAGCCGCGGACCGGGCCGTCATTTGGATGTTTCAAACTGCCTCCGGTCGAAGTTGTTAAGCGCCCATTAACCATAAATTGCGTCAATATGCGCGCATTTTAGCGCTGATAGAACCTCGGGCTCCGCACCGGGAGAAAAGACTTTCGAGCATGACCATCGGTGACCACCAGCAACCCGCTTCGCCGGATCGTGAAACAGGCCCGCTCCCAGCTTCCGCTTCCGACGCGTTTCTTGAACCACCGCCACCGGTACGTGAAGCACCGCCACCTGTTATCCCGGCAAGCGACCGTCGCAAGCCGGCTACCCCAGTCGCTTTTGCAGCCCATGCGCGCACGCCAATTCGCAGGCATCCGGAATTTTCAGCCAAGCGCGGCTGGAAAAACAGGTTCTTCAACAAGCTAACATCCATGCCGGCCATACTTGTGTTTGCCACGCTCATTCTGCCAGGGCTGGTACTGGGCATGCGCAACACAATCGTGGAAAAAATGCCGGTCGCCGGCAAGCTCTATGCCGCCATCGGATTGCCTGTAAATCTGGATGGGCTGGATTTGAAAAACGTCACATCGGTCGTCCGCAAAGATGGCGGCTCAAGGCACTTGTTGGTGCAAGGCGAGATCGTAAATCTTCGCAAGCGCAATGGCGCATTACCCAATTTGCAACTGGCCGTGCGCGATCTGGAAGGGCGAACCGTGTACTCATGGCAGGCGCCGTCACCACAAAAGAAAATTGCCGCGCATCAGTCCATCCGGTTCCAGGCCCGTCTTGACGCCCCCCCCGAGGATGCCAGCCAGGTACTGGTCAAGTTCGCGCGCTGACTGCCAATTGTCTCTGCAATAAGAGAATGCAATTGCAACGGAACCGAAATTTGCCCGGTCCCGCACAACCGGTATTTGCAACTATTGCAAAAGACGTCGAGCGATAATCTCAGCCTGAATTTCCGCCGCGCCTTCGAATATGCTGAGAATCCGCGCGTCGCATAATATTCGCGATACTGGCGAGGCAACAGCAAAACCATTTCCGCCAAAAACCTGAACCGCACCGTCAGCCGCTGCCCAGGCGGCGCGAGCAGCGTAGAGTTTCGCCATGCCAGCTTCCAGATCGCAGCGTCTGCCAGCGTCCTTCGCGCGTGCTGCAGCCAACGTCAACAATCGAGATCCCAACACCTCTGCGTATGCTTTGACGATCTTGTTGCGGACACGCGGAAACTCGATCAGCGCCTTGCCAAATTGCCGCCGTTCGCCTGCATAGGCAAGCGCATGGTCCACCGCCGCACGGGCAACACCGGTAGCGCGCGCAGCAGTCTGTATGCGAGCGGTTTCAAAGGTCTGCATCAATTGGCGGAAACCCTGACCTTCGTCGTTCCCGAGCAAGGCCGAAGCGGGAACACGAAAATTCTGAAATCCGATCTCGTATTCCTTCATCCCGCGATATCCGATGACTTCAATTTCGCTGCCTGACATGCCTTGCAAGGGAAAGGGCTCGCCATCACTGCCACGTGGCTTGTCGACAAGCAGCATGGAAAGACCCCGGTACCCCGGCGCCTGTGAGTCCGTGCGGACAAGTAGTGTCAGGAGATCGGCACGCGCGGCATGCGTTATCCAGATCTTGCTCCCATTGATCACATAATCATCACCGTCACGATCCGCACGGCATCGCACCGCGCCAAGATCGGAACCCGCCTCCGGCTCGGTAAAAGCGGCAGCGGGCAAAATAGCCCCCGAGGCTATGCGTGGGAGATAATGTTCTTGTTGCGCGTCTCTGCCGGACTTCAGAATCAATTCAGCGGCAATTTCAGAACGCGTACCCAATGATCCCGTGCCTATATAGGCGCGAGACAATTCTTCCGTGATGGCGCACATTGCGATCTTGCTGGCGCCTGCGCCACCAAACAACTCAGGCAGGCCGATACCGAACACACCCAGTTCCGCCAATCCCGCTATGACTGACGCCGGCACATAATCATTGCGGACATGCCATTGGTGTGCGTGAGGCAGGATTTCGGTTTGACTGTAGCGGCGAACTTCATCAGCCATGGCAATGGCATCGCTATCCAACTCAAACCCCGGCAGGTCTGCGCCGGCCTCTTGTTGAAGCAAGAGGATCAAACGATCCCGCGCCTGTCCGGAACCGGCAAATTCGATCAAACTTTCAATATCCGGATTTGCAAAAACGGCCAGAGCATCGGGCGGAAGTCCGAACTCTTGCGGCCGTATTATCTCGAGCTGATGCATCGCAACGCCGCCGCGACACTCAGCCAGAAGTTCCCCGCACAAAATGAGGCCTGCCAGGCGCCCGCTTGCACTCAACCGTCCATCACGCCGGGCATCACTCACCCAGTTAACTGTCTCGCTAAAGGCGCGGATCAATGTGCTGTACCAAGCCAGCCCATGCGCAAGATGCTGGAACTTGTGCACGTCGCCAGCCCCTGCGATGGTCCTTGCCAAATGCGTGATCAGTGCAAGGCCAAACCCGTCCAAATCGTCTCGCACACCTTTTAATCTGCCGATCAGGTCGTCTGCCGCTTCATTTTCAAACATAGTTTTCCCCAGCGTCAGACATTATTCGCCTTCGCAACCGCCTTTTGGCAACTAATCGGTACATGAATTGTTTACCATCATGTCAGATATTGAAAAACGATGCGTATCGATATTTCCGATAGGCCTTGCTTGAATTGTTGGAGTCCAAAATGCTTGGATTATTGCAACTGGACAAATACCCCAGTGACGTTTTGATGATGATTGTATTTGCGGTCCTCATCGCCGGAGCCGTCGTTGGCTACGTGACAGACGTCGTTATGGGTGAACGCGGTTTCGGCCCTTTTGGCAATGGCTTGCTGGTGATCTTCGGCGCCTTTGTCGGCATTTACCTGCGCAATGCATACTTCGGGCTCATGGAGCCTGGTGATATTGCGGTTACAGGAATTTTCGCAGCGGCCTCCGCCACCCTGCTGTTGATGCTGCTCGGCCTCGCCAAGCATTGGGTTCAGGAATAGCTGCTTCCGGAGCCAACAATCCAAAACCATAGATAAAAAACCCGGGCTTTGACCCGGGTTTCCTTGTTCAGGCTCCGCGAGGGAAGTTGACTATGGTCCCGCTGCGTGGATCGTCATCGGTTTCTGCATCCGCCCCTGACGTATGGCCGGCTATGACGAGCTTGCCATTGGCAACACTGACAGGCACTTCGGCTCCATCTCCAATTTCCCCGGCAAGAATCATTTCGGCCAACGGGTCCTGAATCAGCTTCTGGATTATCCGCTTCAGGGGTCTTGCGCCATAGGCCGGATCGTATCCGGCATTGGCGAGAAATTGCCGTGCCGCATCGTCGAGCTTGAGAACGATCTTGCGATCTTCAAGCAGTTTGGACAATCGTTGCATCTGAATATCGACAATGGCAGCCATGTTCGACCGGGCAAGCCGGTGAAACAGGATAATCTCATCGATCCGGTTCAGAAACTCCGGACGGAAATGCGATCGTACAGCGGTCATGATTTCCCCGCGCACGCTTGCCGTATCTTCTCCGTCCTTTTGTGCGACCAGATATTCGGCCCCCAGATTCGACGTCATGATCACAAGCACATTGCGAAAGTCGATCGTCCGTCCCTGACCGTCGGTTAGCCGCCCGTCGTCGAGCACCTGCAACAACACGTTGAACACGTCGGGATGAGCCTTTTCGATCTCGTCGAACAGAACAACCTGATATGGCCGCCTGCGCACCGCTTCCGTAAGCGCCCCGCCCTCGTCATAGCCAACATAACCTGGAGGCGCTCCGATCAATCGGGATACCGAATGCTTCTCCATGTACTCGGACATGTCGATGCGGACCATTGCACTTTCATCGTCAAAGAGAAATTGCGCGAGCGCCTTCGTCAACTCCGTCTTGCCAACACCAGTAGGCCCAAGGAACATGAACGAGCCGATCGGCCGGTTCGGATCCTGCAAACCGGCCCGTGCTCGACGCACAGCAGTTGAAACTGCATGGACTGCCTCGCGCTGGCCCACCACCCGAGACGCCAGCACGTCTTCCATCTTGAGCAATTTGTCCCGCTCGCCTTCCAGCATCTTGTCCACCGGGATACCGGTCCAGCGCGAAACCACTTGCGCAATGTGATTGGCGGTTACCGCTTCGTCCACCAGGACAGATGCCTTGGCGCTTTCAATTTCGCTGACCTGGCGTTCCAGATCAGGGATAATGCCATAGGTGAGACGGCCAGCTTCGGCGTAGTCACCCTTGCGTTGCGCATTGGCCAGTTCATTACGGGCATTCTCGAGCTGTTCCTTGACCTTCTGCGCCTGGCCCAGCTTGTCCTTTTCCGAGCGCCAGCGCGATGTCAGGGCAGCCGACTTCTCCTCCAGTTCGGTCAATTCACCATCAAGCTTGCCAAGACGATCTTTCGAAGCCTTGTCTGTCTCTTTTTTCAGGGCTTCCTGCTCGATTTTGAGCTGCACGATACGGCGGTCGAGTTCGTCCAGTTCCTCAGGTTTTGAATCAACCTGCATGCGCAAGCGCGCCGATGCCTCATCGACCAGGTCAATCGCCTTGTCCGGCAAAAAGCGGTCGGTGATATAACGGTTGGAAAGTGTTGCTGCCGCGACAAGTGCAGAATCGACAATACGTACGCCATGATGCAGTTCGTATTTCTCCTTCAGGCCACGCAGAATCGAAACTGTATCCTCAACGCTGGGCTCGGACACAAAAACCGGCTGAAAGCGCCGGGCAAGAGCCGCGTCCTTCTCGACATGCTTGCGATATTCATCGAGCGTGGTTGCACCGATACAGTGCAATTCACCACGTGCGAGCGCGGGTTTGAGAAGGTTGGACGCATCCATTGCGCCGTCGGCCTTGCCCGCTCCGACAAGCGTATGCATTTCGTCGATAAACAGGATGATCTTGCCTTCCGCGCTCGTTACCTCGCTAAGCACACCTTTCAACCGCTCTTCAAATTCGCCGCGATATTTCGCGCCGGCAATCAAAGAACCCATATCAAGCGACAGAAGCGATTTGTCTTTCAAGCTTTCGGGCACGTCGCCGTTGACGATGCGCAATGCCAACCCCTCGACAATGGCAGTCTTGCCAACGCCTGGCTCACCGATCAGCACCGGATTGTTTTTGGTACGCCGCGACAGCACCTGAATGGCGCGGCGGATCTCTTCATCACGTCCAATAACCGGATCAAGTTTGCCCTCGCGCGCAGCTTCCGTCAGGTCGCGGGCGTATTTCTTGAGCGCTTCGTAGGTATTTTCAGCACCTGCGCTATCGGCCACCCGGCCCTTGCGAAGGGATTCGATCGCCGCATTAAGATTCTGGGCGTTCACGCCCCCGTTGCTCAGTATTTTTCCCGCTTCGCTGCTGCGCTCCATGGTGATCGCCAGCAACAGGCGCTCAACGGTAACGTAGGAATCCCCGGCTTTGGTCGCGATCTTCTGTGCATTGTCGAAAATGCGCGCGGTGGTCGGCGCAAGATACAATTGTCCGGCGCCGGACCCCTGTACCTTCGGCAATTTGGAAAGCGCTATTTCCGTCTGCGTCAGTATTTGCCGGGAATTGCCTCCAGCGCGATCGATCAGACCCGAAGCAAGACCTTCCTCGTCGTCGAGCAGAATTTTCAAAACATGCTCGGGCAGGAATTGTTGATGCCCTTCACGCAATGCCAGTGATTGCGCTGCCTGTACCATGCCGCGTGCGCGGTCGGAATATTTCTCAAGATCCATAAAAACCTCCATGCCCGAGCTGAACCCCAGAGCAATTCAGCGCGTCACTACTGCTGTGGCCCCTGTCGGCGGCCTTCCAGACAGATGTAGTAACGCCGGCCCGAGCTTGGAAGGGGGGTAGCGATTCGCCGCAGCGCACATTTGATCCTAGACAAATCCGCCTAGCGCGAGCTTAACGGCCCAGCGTGATCGGTACTGTTAGCCGACTATCTTGAGCTTTTTATCAAGCACGGAAATGACTCGTGAAAGATCGGTGCCCCGGCGCATGATCAGACCGGTGGCCGCGACAACGGCATATTGGCCCTGGCGGCGGGCGAGCTTGGGATCTTTTTCAATACGGAAAAGCGGCACTTCCGAAGTACGTCGAAATATCGAAAAAACAGCACGCTGCGGATTGAAGTCAATCGCGTAATCACGCCACTCGCCTTCCGCCACCTTGCGCCCATAGAGCCCAAGAATGGTGCTGAGCTCACGCCGGTCAAACGAGACAACTATTGGCCCCGGCCGTTGAGCCACCGCCGGCGCTGCTTCCTGCTGGCGCTGCGGCCGACTGATTGTTTCCCGGTTCCTGCTCTCTGCGAGCCGGGCGGGAAAATCTATCGGCTCCAAATCTTCCATCAACGATCCCCTGTATTGGCTCTAATCATTGCCCGAAGCGGCCAATACTGCAAGTTTCAATCATAACAGCTCACATCCAGATCGCTTGCAGATCGCTTGCTGCAACACCAACCGCAAGCGCGGCTAGAGGACGATAAATATTGCGGAAAATGCATTTGCAAAATTCACAGTTTCGCCGCGATCCGGTCCCAACCGCGCCCCGTTCCAAAACGATTATCCTTGAAGTTGCTTCGGGACCTGGCCGCGTTTCCCGGATTTCGTCAGCCCCCCAGCCCCACGGGGAATATCGGTCAGGAACCATTCCAAGCGGAGAGAGGCAGCGAAAGGGCCTGCAGATTTATCTGCGGCCCTTTTTTTTGCCTGTGTCTACGGCTCAGCTACCCTTGAATTTCTGGCTTTCAACCTTGATATGGCGGATATGTCCGGATCATATCCGGGATAACGGCCGTCGGCGGCTCCCGCTCGCACGGACCACAAGGGACAAGCGCTTGAGCATGAACACACAAACCAGCGATTCCACGACCCCCAATGGCGGCGCCCGGGCTTTCCAGGCCGATGTCAGCCGCCTGCTGCATTTGATGGTGCATTCGGTCTATTCCGACCGTGACGTTTTCTTGCGCGAGCTGATTTCAAACGCAGCAGACGCCTGCGAGAAACTGCGTTTCGAATCCCTGGCCAGGCCAGAACTGGCATCGAGCGCCGGTGAGGCGCGCATCACCATTACCATCGACAAAGATGCCTCCCGCCTGACAATCTCCGACAACGGCATCGGCATGAATCAGTCCGAGCTTGTCGACGCCCTAGGCACGATTGCCAATTCCGGCACGCGCGCATTCATGGAAAAGCTGCAGTTCCAGCGTGAAACGGGCGATGAGACCAAACTCGGCCGCCAATCTGATTGGGCAATTCGGCATTGGTTTTTATTCCGCATTCATGGTGGCCGGGACTGTGGACGTTCTGACCCGCAAGGCAGGGGAAGAGCAGGCCTGGAAATGGTCATCGCAGGGAGAAGGCACTTATACTCTCGACCCGGCGCCCGACGATGAAACGCCTTCTGTTGGCACGCGTATCGTTTTGCACATGCGCGAAGACGCCAAGGACTTCCTGGAAACCTGGCGGCTGGAATCGATCATCCGGCAATATTCCGGTTCCATCACCATACCCGTTGAACTCGTCGAAGGCCCCGAGGCCGAAGCTCGCAAACTGACCGACGGTTCTGCGCTTTGGACCCGGCCAAAATCCGAAATCACCGAAGACGAGTACACCGGGTTTTATCGCGAAGTAGCGCGCCAGTTCGACGCGCCGGATGTCACCCTGCACTGGCGCGCCGAGGGCCGTCATGAATATACGGTTGTGGCGTTTGTTCCCGGCTCACGTCCAATCGATCTGTTCGACCCGGCGCGAAAAGGTCGCACGCGGCTGTATGTCCGGCGCGTATTGATAACCGATGATGCCGATCTTCTGCCCGGCTGGCTTCGGTTCGTCCGCGTTGTGGTGGATTCAAGCGACATGCCGTTGAATGTCTCGCGCGAGATGATCCAGAAGAGCCCGGTCTTCGCTGCGATTCAAAAGGCCGTCACCAACCGGATATTGCAGGAACTGTCGAAACTGGCGAAGGATCAACCGGAGAAATTCGAAAAAATCTGGAACAATTTTGGCCCGGTCATCAAGGAAGGCCTGTACGAGGATTATGAGCATCGCGATCAATTGTTCGAACTTGCACGCTTTGCTACAACTACATCCGGTGAAGGAAAGAGAACGCTCGCCGAATATGTGAAGGATCTGCGTCCAAACCAGACTGCCATCTATTACATCGTCGGAGACGACGCCAAGCGCCTTGCCGCAAGCCCGCAGGTTGAAGGCTTCCGCAAACGGGGAATCGAAGTTCTCATATTGTCCGATCCTGTCGATTCGTTCTGGGTCTCGAATGCAACTGGCTATGATGGCAAGCCGTTCAAGTCGGCAACGCATGGCGCGGTAGACTTGAAAGACATCCCGCTTGCAGAAAACGAAGAGCCACCGAAAGAAAATACCAGCGGTCCGGCGATTGCCGCTTTTGTTGCGTTCGCCAGGCAAACATTGGGCGAAGAAGTCGACGATGTGCGCACAACCGAACGCCTGTCGGACAGTCCTGCATGTATCGTCGCCCCTGAACAGGGTCTGGACCGGAGATTGGAACGCATTCTGGCCGAACATGGCAGACTTGAAAACAAGTCGAAGGCCGTTTTCGAAATCAATCCTAGCCATGCATTGATTACGGCACTGGCAGACAAACTTTCTGAGGGCGCCGACAAAACCGTGCTCGAAGATAGTATCTGGCTGCTGTTCGACGAAGCAAAGCTCATCGACGGTGAACAGCCTGGCGATACGGCTGCATTTGCGCGACGCCTGTTTGCTGTCATGTCGCGCGCGATCGGCTGATTGTGGCTCTGGATCTTCCCTCGGGCCTGTCCTTGCAACACGCACGCGATTCCGCTGCGCACAGTTTCGAGGCGGCAGGTATTGATACAGCGCGGGAAGATGCCACCACATTGCTGTGCGAAGCTGCGGGCATAAGCCGCGCCGGCTTCATCGCAAATGCGCAGACTGCGATGGATGAGCGTGCTCTGCGAAAGTTTTCGGAGTTCGCCGAGCGCAGATTAGGGCGCGAACCTGTCACGCGCATCATCGGTCGGCGCGGCTTCTGGACGCTTGATCTGGAAGTGGCGCCGGACGTGCTGGATCCTCGCGCCGACAGCGAAACATTGATCACCGCGGCACTGGAAATTTTGGGTTCGCGGAAATCCGCCCCGCTCAAAATTCTTGATCTGGGCTGTGGCTCAGGCGCTCTCATCTGCGCCTTGCTACAGGAATTTCCGCAGGCTCACGGTACAGCGGTAGATATTTCCCCGGCAGCCTGTGCCCTGACGCGGCGCAATGCAGCAGCAAATTCAGTCGCTGACCGATTAACTGTCATCCAATGCACCTGGCAGGATTGCCCGCACGGGCCATACGATTTGCTCGTGTCCAATCCCCCCTACATTCGCACGCAGGACATGCCCGGTCTGGATGCGGAAGTCCGGCTTTGGGACCCGGAGCTTGCGCTGGATGGCGGAGCTGACGGCCTGCAAGCCTACCGGACGCTCGCTGACCAGATACCGGGTCTCCTAACGGTAGGCGGATGGCTCATATACGAAACCGGTTACGATCAGGCCGCCCGTGTCACTGAATTATTGAATCTACATGGAATCAGAGATTTAATGGAATATCGGGATATTGGAGGTCATGTCCGCGCCGTGGTGGGTCAGATCTGACGCAAGTTCGGTGGTTGCAGTTTCTTAAGACAAGAATTGCTAGTCTGGGGTCCGGGAATTTATTTCTCGTGCCCTATTGGCTAACCCGGCAAAAGGCATTAGGTTCTGACTTAGGAATCGCCTGATCAGCAGCGCTGGGGAAGCAACTGCAAAACCGTGGCGATAGTTCCCAAACTTGAAGCCCATATCCGGAGAGCACGCGGCTCATATTGAGCCTGTCCTGTCCGGAAAAGCTTGGCAGCGCTTGAAGTTGGCGCATCGGCTGGAGAGCCAGACTATTTCAAACAATCGGCTGCCTGAATGGAATTTGTTTGTCTGCCAGAAAAGCTGGCAAATTAATCATGCTGTGTGATCAAGAAGCTGATCTTACATAAGGACGTCTTATGAGACCTGGACAAAACAAGCGTATGCGGGGTCGCAACAACAATAACAATAACAACCGCAAGGGGCCCAATCCGCTTACCCGAAGCTATGAATCCAATGGACCCGATGTAAAGATTCGCGGAACTGCCCAGCACGTCGCAGAAAAATATCTGCAACTGGCCCGTGATGCTCAATCGTCCGGCGATCCTGTCATGGCCGAGAGCTACCTCCAGCATGCTGAACACTATTTCCGCATCATCGCAGCAGCCCAGCAGGCCCAGCAGCAGCAGCAGGCCGGCTACTCCAGACAGCCAAACGAAGGGCCGTCGGAATCCGATGATTCGGGAGACGATGACGAAGGTCATGATATGAATGACCGGTTTGCCGCTCCCGCAGAGCGGGCGCAGGCGCTTCTCAACCAGCCCCAACCGAATTTTCCGCAGCAAGGTTCATTTGGCGGGCAAAATCGCGAAGGCGGCAGAGAAGGTGGCAGGGATGACCGCAATCAGCAGGATCATCAGGGCCAGCGTAACAACAATCAGCGGCGGCGGCCACAGTTCGAAAACCAGAACGAGCAGCCTGCCCAGGCCATAAACAACGACGAAGACAACAACAGCCCTCCGGGCTTGCCGTCATTCATCACTGGCGCGAACCGGGCACCCGAACGCACTGACAGCGATGGGGATAATACAGACGCCGGCCGCAATCAGATGCGCAATCGCCGGCGCCGGCGGCCTATGCCGCAAGACAGTAATGAAAGCCGCACGGATGCCCAGGCAGATCGCAGCGAGCCGGAAGTTCCTGCCGGAGAATGATATCTGCTTTTGGCGGCTGATACGTTGATCAGAAATGAAAAACCCCGGCCTTGCAGCCGGGGTTTGCTTTTTCGTGCCGATAGACTTCCGCTTATTCGCGCTCGCCAGTCAGGGACAGGATCATCTGGAACATGTTGATGAAGTTCAGATAAAGCGACAAAGCGCCCATTACTGAAGACTTCGCCATCAGTTCGCCGTCGCCGGCGAGATAATCATAGTCCTCTTTCAGGCGCTGCGTATCCCAGGCCGTCAGGCCGGCGAAAATCAGAACGCCGAGCACGTTGATGGCAAAACCCATTGCCCCCGACTTGAAGAACAGAACGTTCAGCAAGCTGGCCACAATGATGCCGATCAGGCCCATGATCAGGAATGACCCCATGCCCGAGAGACTACGCCTGGTGGTGTAGCCATAAAGGCTCAAGCCGGCGAAGGCGATTGTCGTCACGAGCAGCGCCTGTACGATGCTTCCAACCTTGAAGATCAGGCCGACGGAACCCAGTGACAGACCCATCACTGCAGCGAAAGCCCAGAACGTCCCCAACAGGGTTGAGTAGCTCATCCGCTCAAAGCGCCATGACAGGACCAGAACAAATGCCAGCGGAGCGAGAATGATCGCCCACTTGATTGGCGTTCCATAAAGCGTCTGTACGATGGGGTTCGATTTACCCATCATGAAAATCGCCATTGCCACCAGCGCCGAAATGCCGAGCGCAAGTGTCATGTGGTTGTAGATCCCGAGCATGTAAGACCGCAGTCCAAGATCATACTCAGCCTGACCGGCCCGGTCTACGCCTGTACCCCAGCGGGCCTGTGCGTTACGATCGTAGTCGGACATGTTATTTGTAACTCCCTATGAAATCCCCACGCCACAATGGCAAAGGATAGCCCCTTTAATATGGAGCGAGTCATGCGACGCATCAAGGGGATTCCATATTATCGGTAAAAATCATCGCATCGGGTAATTATCGCCAATATAAGTCAACATACGATACAATGCTCCCCGATCAAAGGTTCCGGAGATGCCGGGCTGGCTTTTCGTTTAGAATCCGCCAAGTTCCCGCCAGCCCCAGCAGAACCGTTATAACGAGGCCGGCCAGAACCGCCTGGCCCGCTGCGCCCCAAAACCACGCGAATGCGTCGAAATGCATGACCTTTGTCATAACGATCCAGGCTGCCAGGCTTCCTGCCAGCAATGCAAAAAGCCCCGTCGCTATCCCCAGGAGCCCGTATTCGATCAGAATTCCACCAAGCAGGCGTCGCCGGGTCGCACCCAAAGTCTTCAGGATCACCGCATCGTAAAGGCGCGCCTGTTGCCCGGCCGAAACCGCCCCTGCCAAAACGAGTATGGACGCGAGCAGGGCAATCGAGGTTGCACCCCTGATTGCAAAGCTGAGCTGTTCGGACACCTTGTTGAGAGCGTCGAGCGTCTCCCGGATCCGGATCGCGGTTACCGTCGGGAAACTCTGGGCGACCTCGCGGAGCAGGCGCAATTCCCGCTCACCCTGATCCCCGCCCGGAAACGTTGCCGTGGCTATGTTGGCATGCGGTGCACCCGCAAATGTCGAGGGAGAAAAGACAAAGACAAAGTTTATGCCGAATGTCCGCCAATTCACCGACCGGAAGTTCGCTACCTTCGCCTCTATACGGCGACCCAATACGTTGAACGCTAGCTTGTCGCCGAGCTTCAAGCCTATCCCTTCGGCAATCTCCGCCTCGACCGATACGAGCGGCTCGCCGGAATAGTCGGGCTTCCACCATTGCCCTTCGGTCAGCTCCGATCCTGCCGGCAGGGTTTCGGCATATGTGATACCGCGATCGCCACGAAGCGCCCAGGCAGCATTGGGCGCGACCTTCACATCCGAAGCCCGCACACCATTCACGGTTACCACACGCCCGCGCATCATCGGCACACGGTCCAGCGTAGCTCCCGGCGCTTTATCGGCTATGAATTTCTCAAAAGCAGCTGTCTGCTGTCGCTGTATGTCGAGGAAGAAAAAACTCGGCGTCTTTCCCGGAATACCTTCCTTCAGTAGCGAACGAAAATTCAGGTCCATGATCGTCAGCGCTACAAGCAAGGTCATGCCAAGGCCAAGTGACAACACAACCGATTGAGTGATCGCACCGGGCCGGTGAATGTTCGCTATTGCCAGACGCAATTGCGGGTTGGCAACGTGCGGAACATGGCGCGCCAGCCAGATCACTCCTGAGCCAACAATCCTCAGAATCAACAGCGCAGCAAGAGATACACCCAAATAAATCATTGCAAGCCGACGATCGCTTGCAGTCACAATAATTGTGAAAAGAAACAGCATTGCAACAACAAGCGTCATCACAATGTAACGCGCGCGCAGCCGGCGCCGGTCACTTTCCACTCGATCACGAAACAGCGAAGACACGCGTGTGTCATGCACATGCCCCAGCGGCGGAAGCGCAAACGCCAATGCAGTCAGCACACCGAATGCAGCGCCAGTCAACAATGTTGCAGGATAGATTGAAGGGACAAAAGGAATCGGTATGACCGTACCGAAAACCATCGCTATGAAATATGGGATCATCGCTCCCATTGCGGATCCCAATGCAATACCAATTCCGGCCGCTAGCAAAACCTCGATGATTGCCATGCGGAAAATATATCCACCGCTTGCGCCAAGTGATTTGAATACAGCCAGGTCGTGCTGCTTGCGCTCCATGAACCCGCGCACGGCATTGGCGACACCGACACCGCCAACTGCAAGTGCGGTCAATGCTACCAGCGTGAGAAACTGTGCGAAACGATCAAGATTTCGCGAGAAAGCCGGCGAAACATTGGCGCGCGTGCGTATCTGCCAACCTGCTTCCGGATGGACTTTTGCAGCCCGTGCAACAACATCCTTCAGTTTTTGCGCGCTGGCCTGATCTTGGTCGCGATCCAACAAGACCCGATAGGTCCAGTTGATCAGCGATCCAGGCTGCACCAGACCGCTCTTTCGAAATCCGTCCTGAGAAAGAATAACGCGTGGACCGAGGCCAAAACCATCTGCGAGTTTGTCCGGCTCCGAGCGCAGACCCGAGCGCAGTTCGAATTTCGTATCACCAATGAAAAAGCGGTCGCCGGATTTCAGTCCAAGCCGCACCAGCAGTGCCGGATCTGCTACGACGCCATAAGCGCCATTCTTCAATGCCAGTGCATCGGCAAGAGAAATGTCACTGCGCTCCAGGACAACGGCACCCGATAACGGATAGACATTGTCGACCGCCTTTATTTCCACCAGCGCGGTATTTCCCGACTCGCTACGAGCCATGGCGCGCATGGTTGCAATGGACGACACCTTGCCTTGTGCGTTGAGCCATCTGGCTTCTTGTTGATTTGTTTCGCGGTGAACAAGGCGGAACGCGATATCCCCGCCTAGAATGGTGCGGCCCTCTCTGGCCAGCGAGTCGGACAGAATCCGCGCGGCAGATCCAATGCCGACAATCGCCGCAACTCCGATAAAAATGCACGCTATAAAAACGCGAAAACCGCGCATACCACCAAGCAAGTCACGCCACGCAAGGCGCAATGATAGCGGCAATCTCAGATCCTGTCGGGTTTGCGCAAGTATCTCGCTCACTCACGCACTCCTTCGCCTGACTGGAACGTTGCCGCGTCGGATTGCCCGGCGATAGCACCCGAGCGCATACGGATAGTCCGGCTGCATCGCGCTGCAAGACTTTCGTCGTGCGTGACAAGTATCAGTGTCGAACCACGGGCCTTTTGCAAATCGAAAAGCAGGGCCGCGATGGCTACGCCTGTATTTCCATCCAGATTTCCGGTGGGTTCATCCGCGACCAGAATTGCCGGCCGCGTAACGAGTGCCCGCGCCAGCGCAACACGCTGCTGTTCTCCACCCGACAATTGCGCAGGGTAATGCGCAGCCCTGTCCGCCAGACCCACGGCAGCAAGCTCCTCCCGCGCACGCGTGAATGCATCGGGGGCACCGGCCAGTTCAAGGGGAACCGCAACATTTTCCAGCGCTGTCATTGTCGGAATAAGGTGAAACGCCTGAAAGACAATCCCGATATTGGCTCCGCGAAACCGCGCCAGCGCGTCTTCATCAAGCGCGTTGATATCCTGCCCGTTCACGCGCACAACCCCGCTATCGGGACGCTCAAGGCCGGCCATAACCATCAGGAGAGTTGATTTGCCGGAGCCTGAAGGGCCTACCAGACCCACCGCCTCACCGCGCTGAATAGCAAGGCTGACATCGGCAAGAACCTGGACTTTCGCCCTGCCACTGCCCAGATTAAGGGATATTCCGGTCAATTCGACAGCCGGAGGAATAGAGGTGATATCGTCCATGAAACCTTTCCGGATCGCACCACTTTGCAGCGGTCGTTCGAGAGCTCAATATCTTGTGCAATCGAGCGTAGAATCAAGCGTGCGACAAACTGCCCCGGCGCTGGTACGGCGACAGAATTGCCTTGTAGCACATGCAGCGCTGCTTCTGTTTGCCTTGTTGCTGACTTTGCTTGCACCCGCCACATATGCGCAAGCAGCCTCCAATCACATCCGCCTCGTCGTTTTCGGAGACAGTCTTTCGGCAGGATTTTCCTTGGCCGAGGAAGCCTCTTTCCCCAGCGTCCTGCAACGCGAATTGACCAAGGCAGGGCACAAGGTGACTGTCGTCAATGCCAGTGTTTCCGGAGACACCACTTCCAGCGGCAAGGCCCGGATCGAATGGGCCCTTGCTGACAAGGCAGATGCAATAATTCTTGAGCTTGGGGCCAACGATATGTTGCGCGGTATTGATCCTGAGAAAACCAGTGCAGCGCTCGGTGCAATGATAGAAAAAATCCAGGCTAAAAAAATGCGCGTCTTGTTGGCAGGCATGATCGCCGCACCCGGCATGGGCAAGGAATACGAGAAAAAATTCAATGCGATTTTTCCTGCTCTGGCCCGGAAATATGGGGTGCCTTTGTATCCATTCTTCCTCGAAGGTATTGCCGCCAGGAAGGAGTATAACCTCGCGGACGGCATGCATCCCAACGCCAAAGGTGTGGAAATAATAGTTGGCAACATTCTGCCGCATGTCCGGAAATTATTGCAGGACGAAACAACAGCACGTTAGCATTTCTGGCATTGCTAACATCCACGTGTGTCACCAAACTGAAGCAATCAGCAACGATCACTTGTTAAATCGATTCGACAGGACCTGATCATGCCCCGTCTGTTCACCGGATTGCAGATTCCCAGCGCCATCTCTCGTGAAATAGCCCAGTTCCGTGGCGGACTACCTGGGGCTCGCTGGATGGATCCCGACGATTATCACATCACGCTGAGATTCATCGGCGACATTGATAATGCGCTTGCGCGGGAAATCGATAGCGAACTCTCACTGATCGATCATGGGCCCGTCGAAATAACAATCGACGCCCTGGATTTCTTTGGCGGGGAGAAGCCCCGTGCATTGGTTGCCCGTATCAAGGCGGATCGTGAGCTGACAGCATTACAGGCAGACCACGAACGAGCTATTCGACGTGCAGGCGGGCCTGGCGATACACGCAAATTTACACCGCATGTTACGCTCGCGCGCCTGCGCAACACATCTGCGCTTCAAGTAGCCGATTATCTGGCCGCACGCAGTGTAGCGAAATCATGGCGCTTTACCGCTGACGAATTTGTACTTTTTTCCGCCCGCGCTTCTGTCGGCGGCGGCCCCTATCACGTGGAGGCAGATTATCCGTTACGTGTGATGCGGCCAGTACTTCGGCCAGCGGCCAACCAGTAGATTACGCCGGCTGCAACGCCTGTGAGAAAGAATATAAGCGCAAAACGCAATTCGATTGTCTGGATCAGACTATCGTCCCGCTGCTTTGAGCCGCGCGCCGCTCGCACAATCCATGGCATCGCGCCGGCAAGAATGCCCGAAGCACCAACATACCACGCCATGGAACGCGTCCCGGCCGCCTCGCCAAGCACGCCCGCTATCGTCACCGGAACCACACAAATGGAAAGCGTTGCGACCCACAGAAATGTCAACGCACCCATGGCCATGCCAACCAAGGCCTCAGGATCAATGAATAATAAAACCAGCCCGTTCAAATCCTCCGGCCGGAGCGAATAAGCGATCTTGCGCAGAACCGGATCTGCGGCGGTTGCGATCGGCAGAAAAATCATCGCCACCATGCAGGCCATGGCAAGAGATATCGCTATCCAGATCCATCGTCCCAGAAAATGCACTGCTGTGTCCCCGGCTCATTGTGGTCGTGTAACCTATCACAATACCACGTTCGCAATGCAGAATTTGCATCGCCCAATCTATATGCCGGACGCAGTTTATGGCTCGAGAGGTGAATCCCAATACAAATAATCGAGCCAGCTTTCATGAAGATAATTCGGCGGGAACAATCGGCCATTCATGTGCAGATCATTGACGGTGGGCTGATGCGGTTTTATGGCCGGCCACATTTTAACTTCGTCGGGCATGCGATTGCCCTTGCGCAGATTACAGGGCGAGCAGGCCGCTACCACATTCTCCCACGTGGTGTTGCCGCCGCGTGACTTGGGTGTCACGTGATCGAAAGTTAATTCTTCCTGTTCGCCACAATACTGGCAGGAAAACCGGTCGCGCAGGAAAACATTGAAGCGCGTGAATGCCGGATGCCGCGCCGGCTTGATATATGTCTTGAGCGACACAACTGACGGCAGCTTCATTTCGATGCTGGGACTGCGCACCATCCGGTCATAATGCGAAATGATGTTCACACGATCGAGAAAGACAGCCTTGATGGTGTCCTGCCATGACCAGAGCGACAAGGGATAATAGCTCAAAGGCCGAAAGTCGGCATTGAGTACAAGTGCCGGACAGGCTTCCGGCGATACAGTACGGCGGACCTGAAGCATCGAATTCCGTCACCTCCTGCCAGCGCATCGCAGGTGACGAAACGATCATTGTCTCGCCCTGCAAGGCCCTAACCCAAGTAACCGGAACGCCAGCGCACGAACCGCAATGCGACCCGTACGGCGGTCAATCCCGCGAATCAGAAGACAAACGTTCTTCTGATCCGCGGACATTCTACAGCCGCAGTGTCAGTTTTGTGAAGTCCCTCGGCAATTGGCCTGACTATGCCGTTATGCCGCAGAACTCATCAGCGTGTGGGAACGGGTGTGCCGCTGCGATAATCATAAAATCCGCGTTGGGATTTGCGGCCAAGCCAGCCGGCTTCGACATATTTTACAAGCAGCGGACAGGGCCTGTACTTGGAATCGGCCAGCCCTTCATGCAGCACCTGCATAACCGAAAGGCACGTATCCAGCCCGATGAAATCGGCAAGCTGCAATGGACCCATCGGATGGTTGGCGCCCAGCTTCATCGCCGTGTCGATCGCATCGACCGAACCAACACCTTCATAAAGGGTGTAAACGGCCTCGTTGATCATGGGCAACAGGATACGGTTGACGATGAAGGCCGGAAAATCTTCGGCGACCGTCGAAATCTTGCCGAGACGATCAATAAATTCCTTTGCCGATTCAAAGGTCTCGTCTGCGGTTGCAATACCGCGAATAACTTCGACCAATTGCATGAGTGGCACCGGATTCATGAAATGAATACCGATGAATTGTTCCGGCCGGTCGGTGACAGACGCGAGACGGGTAATCGAAATCGATGATGTATTGGTCGCGATCAGCGCTTCCGGCTTGAGGTGCGGGCAAAGCGCAGTGAAGATCTTCCGCTTGACCTCTTCGTTTTCGGACGCAGCTTCAATCACAATATCGCACTGGCCAAGCGCCCCGAGATCCCCAGCTGGGTGTATTCTGGCCAGTGCAGCCTGCCTGTCGTCTTCGGTAATCTGGCCTTTACTGGCCTGACGCGCCATATTGCCATTAATGGTCGCAAGCGCTGCCTTGATGCGATCACCGGCAACATCGTTCAAAGATACGTCCAGGCCTGCCAAGGCGCAGACATGCGCAATGCCGCTACCCATTTGACCCGCGCCGATTACGCCAACTTTTTCGATTTTCACGATTACACTTCCTGCTGCATTACAACGATGCGTGCCTGCCATTCTGCCAGACGAACAAATATAGCACGCCTCGTATTGTCCATCTACTTTCCGAGCTTGGCCAGCTCATCATTCAGCTCTGGCAGCGCAGTGAACAGATCGGCAACCAGACCGTAATCGGCGACCTGGAATATTGGCGCCTCTTCATCTTTGTTGATGGCGACAATAACCTTCGAAATCCTTCATGCCTGCCAAATGCTGGATCGCGCCAGATATGCCAACAGCAATATAAAGCTCTGGCGCCACAACCTTGCCCGTCTGGCCAACCTGCCAGTCGTTCGGCACAAATCCAGCGTCCACAGCAGCGCGTGACGCCCCCATGCCCGCATTGAGCTTCTCGGCGACCGGTTCGATCAGCTTGGCAAAATTCTCGCCATTCTGCATTCCGCGGCCGCCGGAAATGATAATCTTGGCCGCCGTCAATTCCGGTCGGTCGGATTTGGCCACCCGCTCATCCTTGAACTGCGAAAGTCCCGGTCCATCAGCGCCATCGATCTTTTCAACCGGCGCATTGCCGTCGGATGCAACCGCCTGGAATGAAGCGGTGCGAACCGTGATCACCTTTTTGGCGTCCGTCGACTGGACTGTCTGGATGGCGTTGCCAGCATAAATCGGGCGCTCGAACGTATCGGCGGAAACCACTTTGATGATTTCTGAAATCTGCATCACATCCAGCAATGCGGCCACACGCGGCATGATATTCTTGGCTGCGGTCGTTGCGCTGGAAACGATGGCTGAATAATTGCCAGCCAGTTTCACGATCAGCGCAGCCATTGGTTCGGCCAGATGATGCTGGTAGAGATCGCCGTCGGCGAGCAATACTTTTTCGACCCCGGCGAGTTTGGCCGCAGCCTCTGCCGCAGCCGCACAATCCTTGCCAGCAACCAGAACATGAACCGGTGCATCCAGTTGGCTGGCCGCAGTCAGCGCTTTTGCAGTCGCATCACCCAATTGGCCCTTGACGACATCGGCAACAAGCAATGTGGTCATCCCAGAACTCCTGCTTCATTTTTCAGTTTGTCGACAAGCTCTGCGACAGATTTGACCTTCACCCCGGCCTGACGCGCAGCAGGTTCCTTTGTGCCCAGAACCTTAAGCCGCGGCGTGACATCCACCGAATAGTCAGCGGGCGTCTTTTCGTCGATCGGTTTCTTTTTGGCTTTCATGATATTCGGCAACGATGCATAGCGCGGCTCATTGAGGCGCAGATCCGTCGTTACAATCGCCGGCATCTTCAAGGTCACTGTCTGTAATCCGCCATCGACTTCGCGCGTAACGTCCACGCTGTCGCCATTGACGGCAACTTTCGATGCGAATGTCCCTTGCGCCCAACCAAGCAATCCAGCCAGCATCTGCCCTGTCTGATTGGAATCATCGTCAATTGCCTGCTTGCCGAGAATAACCAACCCTGGTTGCTCGGCATCAACAATGCCTTTGAGTATCTTTGCCACAGCAAGTGGTTCCACTGGCTGGTCTGTCTTGACGAGAATACCGCGATCAGCGCCCATCGCCAGACCGGTCCGAATCGTCTCCGAGGCCTGCGCAACGCCTATGGACACAACGACGACTTCACTCGCTGTACCAGCCTCCCTGAGCCGCAAAGCTTCTTCAACAGCGATTTCATCGAATGGATTCATGGACATCTTGACGTTCGCCAATTCGACGCCCGTTCCATCGGCTTTCACGCGTACTTTGACGTTGTAGTCGACAACACGCTTTACCGGGACCAGCACTTTCATCCAGAACCTCTTCCCCAATATGGCCAATCACATCCCGAAATTCGTAAATGGGCAGGGTTGGCAAGTCAACAAATGGCAAGTCAACGATCCGCCAGTCAATGTGATGCCGGCTCAGCTTGTTGTATCCGCTGATGCGGGAGGCGGAGAAGCTCGCCAGTGACGGAAAACCGGCAGAAGCAGGACACCTGCAGCGATCCCGCCGACATGCGCCCACCAGCCGACCTCCGAATCCCCTCCGGAAACAGCAAAGAAAATCTGGTAAGCGATCCAAACCCCGATCAACACAAATGCCGGTGCCACGGCCGGGATCCAGTTGAACAAAAGTCCGAAAACACGCACCCGCGGATACATCACAAGATAGGCCGCGGCGACACCGGAGATAGCGCCTGAAGCACCTATCAACGGGCTTTGTGACGCCGGAAACATGTAGACGTAGGCGAGCCCGGCGCACGCCCCGCATAACAGATAAAACACAAGAAACCGCACATGGCCCATTGCGTCCTCGACATTGTCGCCGAACACCCACAGGAACATCATGTTGCCGGCCAAATGGACCAGGCCCCCGTGCAGAAATGTGCTGGTGAAAGGCGTAAGAACCGAAGGGACTGTCGCCAATTGCACTGACAGGCTTGCTTTGCCCGTAAGCACCGCTGGAATCAATCCCAGAGACAGGTCACGATTATCGATGTCCCCGCTCAGCCCGGTCACTCCGGCGATGAAGATGCCGGTGTTGAGCAAAACGATGATGATTGTAACAAACGCACGCCGCAGATGCAGCAGGGCTACGCCATCATGCAGCGGAAGAAACACGGCTCATCGCACCCATTGAACCGGGTAGCCTGATCCATTCATTCAATCAGCTCCCGCGATTTTGACCTGGGGTCCAAAGCACATCCCCCTGGCCCTTATTGTTCAGATATCGTGATGCCACAAACAGGAAGTCCGACAATCTGTTCATGTATTTGATTGCGGGAGCACCGACAGTTTCATGCTGTGAGAGTTCGACCATCAACCTTTCGGCTCGGCGGCACACGGTGCGCGAAACATGCAGGGCAGCAGCAGCAGGCGTGCCACCGGGCAACACAAATGAGCGCAAGGGCTCCAGCGATGCATTCAGCGTATCAATTTCTTTTTCCAGGCGATCGACCTGCGCTGTCACGATGCGCAATGGTTCATATTCAAGTTTTTCGCCGTTATCAGGCGTGCAAAGATCTGCGCCAAGGTCGAACAAATCATTCTGCACGCGCTCCAGCATCGCATCAACACTTTGGTCCTCAACACGTGCTGCGAGACGCGCTACACCAATCGTTGCATTGGTTTCATCGACTGTGCCATAGGCTGCAATTCTGAGATCAAACTTTAGACGCCGGTCGCCTGTTCCCAGCGCCGTCGTACCGTCGTCACCAGTTCGCGTATAAATCCGGTTGAGAACAACCATATTGTTTTTATTCCTCTAAGATCGGCGTCGGACACCCGTATCGGCCAAATTACTGCTTTGCACACTATTGTCAGGACTGAAGCACGCGAGTGAGCTGGAAGATTTGAGGCAATCCTGTCCTAACCGCGTACCCACAAAACGCTCATGACAATCAGGATGGCAGCGAACTGCAGACCCACGCGCCACCGCATCAGCTTTTGCGACAGGTTTGGGCTGCCACCGCGCAACATGTTTACCAGACCCAGCACCAGAACAATGGTGACTGCAGCCAAAG
Source organism: uncultured Alphaproteobacteria bacterium (assembly GCA_963700795.1). Lineage (GTDB taxonomy): Bacteria > Pseudomonadota > Alphaproteobacteria > Rhizobiales > Beijerinckiaceae > Terripilifer. The sequence goes on from CAVOYX010000005.1 coordinate 420,023, forward strand.
CAAATGAAATCAACAGATTTAGCGTCATGTCGTTTTAAACCCGATATTGCGCAATCGCGCAAGAAAAGCATTCTGTGCTTTGACGCATTCTGCACGCTGCCGGAATTTCAATATCGCCGAAGCAATCGTTCCAGATATTCCAGTTCCAGCGTCGGCCGCGATGGATCACTCAGCCTGCGGCGCAATTCTTCCAATATGCGTGCCGCGCGGCGCGCAGTGTCCACACCTGGCGGATCATACATTGAGCGGGAATTATCGCCCCGGTGATGTTTTTCCCGTCCCAGCGGATCGGGATTAGCCGTATCGCGCGTACCCTGGCCGAACGGATCACCCGGCCCACCCTGATTGCCCGGACCGCGCTGCTGTTGCATCTGTTGAGCCAACTGCTGCGCTCCCTGACGCATGCCTTCCAATGCGCGGCGCTGCGCTTCGGTCGCCGGTCCCATGCCCTGCTGGCCTTTGCCGATCTGGCCTTCCGCATTGCGCATTTCGCGTTCGGCTTGTTGCATGCCCTGATTGGGCTGCATGCCAAACCGCTGCATCTGCTGCTGCATTTGTTCGAGTTGGCGACGCAGCGATTCTTGTTGCTGACGCAAGCCTTCACGTTCGTTGCCACGTGAACCCTGCTGGCGTTGCCCTTCTCGGAAGGTTTTATCCCGCAATTGCTGCTGATCGCGCATCATTTGATCAAGTTGATTCAGCGCCCGGTTCATTTGACGGCTCATGGAATTCTGCTGCTGGCCACGCTGCGCAGACCGCAGATTTTCCATCATCCGCTGCAATTGGTCGAGCATTCTCTGGGCGTCGGCCAGATTGCCTGAACGCGCCATTTTTTCCATTTCGTCTAACATGCGTTGAAGATCGCGGGACGTCAGCATCTGATCGCAATTCATGCGATCCATATTGTTGCCGTCGCGGTTATTCTGGTTACGCATTTGCTGTTCGGCAAATTCGCGCAAGAAGCGATCCATGGCGGCGCGCAACTGCTCCATCAGCCGCTTGATTTCTTCTTCCGATGCTCCGCGATTGAGTGCTTCACGCAAAGCCTGCTGCGCTGCGCGCAGGGCTCGTTCTGCGTCACTCAAGTCGCCTTCCTCTATCTGCAACGCCATCTGCCAGATGAAATCAGCAGTGCTTTTCAGGTCCTCGTCATTCTTTGCCGAACGCAGGCGCTGGTATGCAGAATAAAGCCCGAGATAAACGCCTTTGGAGGTACCAAATTCCTCCGGTTCAATCATCAGCGCTTCAAACACGGTCTCAATTGGTTTGCGATCATCGGGCGCCAGCACCAGGCGTCGCCTTTGTTCCACAAGCGCACGCGCCAAAGGTTTCACGAACACCTTTTGCGGCAGTATGATGTGCTTGATCGCCGATTGGCCGATGTTGCCAGCTTCATCGCGGGCAATGAGCTTCATGGCCACCTGAGCGCCGGCCCAGGGATGATCAGAGAAATCCTTTGTTGTCTCGGCATCGCCAATACCACCTGCAGCGGCGGGCAATCCGAGCAGCATTTTTGGCGGTCCGAAAAGGGTCCGTCCCGACAACGTGCGCCCGTTGATACGCGGGCCCGAAAAACGGCTTCCGCAGAGAGGATGCCGTAATCGTCCTTGAGCTTGTACCTCAGCGTCATGGAGCCGCGGACATTGTTGCGCGGTTCACCAACCAGCGCGATCTCGGGCGCCTTGTCGGGAATGGATGTTATTTCGTAACTGGCCACCACTCGCCCAAGACGGCGCAATACCAGCGTACCGTCGCCTTTCAGTTGCCAGCGATTAACCTGGTCGGACCCTGACTGCGTGTTTGAAATACCACGCGGCGCGCGCGCTGCGGTTTCAATGGGCTTGCTGCTCGCGGCATCTTTTGAAGCTCCATCGGTTTTTTCCGCTGCTTTGGGCTTTTCCGGAGCAACGAGCAGGCCCTTCACCTCGGCGACAACACCGGCTCCGTCTGAAGCCCGCACAATTACAAATGACCCGACAGGTGCGCGAACGGATTGTTCGATCGCTTCTTTTACGCCCTCGTCTGTCTTTGCGCGCAACATGAGCGGCGGCCGGCCAGTATAGGCAGGCGGATCAATCCAGGCGTCCATGCGGAATCCCTGGTTCACCGATCCCTCGGTCCTCCAGTCAAATGCGGCAAGCAAACGGGCATTTTTTTCCGGACCGGCGACAAATGCTGCCGCAACGACTGCCGCAAGCACGCCGGCTCGCACCGCATAGCGATCGAGCAACGCAACTCTTGGCGATGGCAAACCAACTTTCAGGGAACTTGCAGTCTCGCCGGCGCGCCGGACGTGCAACCGCCACATCGCGCGTGTATCGGGATCAGCGTCGGCATTGGCGAGGTCATCGGCCAGCGTCGATGCAGGGCGATGGGCGAGGCCTGAGTCCCGGTCGATACGCGATAGGGCCGACGAACGCTCGGGTAGACGAAACAAGCGAAAGGGGACGAGACAGGCAAGGAACGCGAGCCCGAAAACACTCAAGCCGGCAACGCGAGCCCAGCGCGGTACATTGATCCATAATCCCAGGAAAGAGACGATCAGGAAAAGACCGCCAAGGCACAGAAGCGGCACAAGCCGCGGCCACAAGCGTTCCCAGGTCAGGGCCAGACGGGCGCGAAAGACGAGGCGGTCCAGCAAGGAACCAACTTCGCGGTGGCTGGAAATGCGATCGTTAGGCAAATGTCGCTCCTGGCAGACGCGTATTCAGCGCGAGGGCCCACGGAAGCCGCTCGCACCACGAACCGGATTTATGTAGGCTAGCACGCGGCCATTTCCACACAATGTTAATTGTTGGTCACATTTGCGGCAGCAAGCCACTCAGCCCAGCCACGCCGGAACCTTGTCCAGGCCTATCAGGTCTACGTAACTTGGCCTCGGCCGGATCACAGCCCATTCTTTGCCGTGAACCATGACTTCGGGCACCAACAAACGGGAATTATAGGTGCCGGCCTGAACCGCGCCATAGGCTCCAGCCGACTTCACCGCAATAAGATCGCCCGCAGCTAGGGGCGGCAAAAGGCGGCCCAGCGCCAGATAGTCACCTGTTTCACAGACAGGCCCCACAACATCGGCGACCACAGGATCGCCTGCGCGGCCTGTTGCCACGATGGGCAGAATATCGTGATGGGCCTCATAAAGCGTTGGACGAATGAGGTCATTCATCGCCGCATCCACAATCACGAAGGTCCGCCCGTCGCCCTGCTTCACGTAAATGACCTTGCTCACCAGAATACCCGCATTGCCAACCAGCAGGCGGCCCGGTTCAAATATCAGTTTGCAGTTCAACCCCTGCGTATGACGCCGAACAATCGCGGCATATTTGTCGGGGTGGTAGCTGTCTGGGTCATCCCCCTCGCGATAGGGAATACCAAGACCACCACCCAGATCCACGTGATCGATTGAATGACCATCGCTGCGCAATTGCGCGACAAATTCGGCAAGCAAGGCAAATGCATTGTCAAACGGGTCAAGATCGGTGATTTGCGAACCTATATGCATGTCAACGCCAGTGACAGCAATTCCAGGCAGCCTGGAAGCCCAAGCATAAACGTCACGTGCGTGCGACAGGGGAATACCGAATTTGTTTTCGGATTTACCGGTCGAAATCTTGTGATGCGTACGCGCATCCACGTCGGGGTTCACCCGAAGTGATACCGGCGCACTTACAGAGAGTGATTGCGCAATGTCTGAAAGTGCCTGCAGCTCAGGCTCGGATTCCACATTGAAGCAATATATTTTTTGCTCCAGTGCATAGCGTATTTCCTGTTCTGTTTTACCGACACCTGAAAATGTAATTCGTGATCCGGGAACGCCGGCAGCAATCGCGCGCCGCAATTCTCCTTCCGATACGACATCCATGCCTGCGCCCAGTTTGGCAAGAGTGCGCAAGACGGCCTGGTTTGAATTGGCCTTCATCGCATAGCAGACGAGGGTGTCCATTTCTGCAAAAGCGTTTTTGAAAACCTGATAATGGCGCGTGAGGGTTGCGGTCGAATAACAATAAAATGGAGTTCCCACCGAAGACGCGATCAGCCTGAGATCGACATCTTCCGCATGCATCACGCCATTCTTGTACTCAAAATGATTCATTTTCTGCCTTCCGGCTCCGGCCCGGCAGCACCGCGCATCATCGCGGTAGTCCGGTCAATTTTGTGGTCTGGAAAATTGGCAGAGCACACGTGGTCCGCTAGCGGTGCTCCGTCCTGAATTATAACAATGCATCCAGGATAAACGGTCTGTCTGGGGCCTTGATCGGTGACGACGTCGTGCGCTTGCCCCCGCCCAGTTTGATCCCGCGGGTTCCACCGGTGCTGACAGTGCTACTCGCACCGGTTTTAGGTTCATCGGGATGCGGCTCCAGCGGCCCCTTGCGGCCACACCCGCTCAGGCTCGCAGCCAGAACCAGAATGGCACCGATTGCGAACATTGCGCCGCCTTGCCTTCGCCTGTGATTTGCAGCTTTCTGCACGAATATCTCCGCTTCACGCTCGTCTTTGCGGCATCAACCTTGCATGGTCCACCACCGCAGACCCGCTTATATCTGCGTCATTTCGCCGCATAACCCCAAGGCGCATTATTGTTTCAGCAGGTCAAGCCATTTCCGCGCCTGAACCTCTACGTTTTTGGGCGATGTCCCACCATAACTCACGCGGCTCGCGACCGAGTTTTCGACGCCCAGTATGGCGAAAATCTCTTCGGTGATCGTGGGCTCGACGTCCCGCATTTCTTCCAGAGTCAGGTCTTCCAGACCCGCATTTCGCGCCGCGGCCTTGGCAACAAGCGAACCTGTCACATGATGGGCCTGGCGGAAAGGCATGTTCAGGCTGCGCACCAGCCAGTCGGCGAGATCTGTCGCTGTCGAATATCCAAAGCCGGCAGATGCTTTCATGCGCTCGGTATCGGGCTGCATGTCGCGCACCATCCCGGTTGTTGCGGCAATGCAAAGCGACAAGGCATGTATGGCTTCGAATGTGCCTTCCTTGTCCTCCTGCATATCCTTGGAATAGGTCAATGGCAGGCCCTTCATCACCATAAGCATGCCGTTCAATGCTGCCGTAATGCGCCCGGTCTTGCCGCGTACCAGCTCGGCTGCGTCCGGATTGCGCTTTTGCGGCATCATCGATGAACCGGTCGTGAACTTGTCCGACAGCCGGATAAAACCGAATTGCGGCGTAAGCCAAAGGACGATTTCTTCCGCGAAACGCGACAGATGCACGCTGGTGAGGCTGGCCGCTGCCAGCGTCTCGATGACGAAGTCACGGTCGCTCACACTGTCGAGGGAATTGGCCGTGGGCCGATCGAACCCAAGGGACTTTGCGGTCTGATCGCGATTGATGGGAAAGGACGTCCCCGCCAGCGCACCTGCGCCCAGCGGACATTCATTCAATCTCTTGCGCGCGTCTGAAAACCGGCCGCGATCGCGTCCGAGCATCTCGACATAGGCGAGCAAATGGTGCCCTAGCGTAACCGGCTGGGCCGATTGCAGGTGCGTGAAGCCGGGCATGACGGTCGCGTTGTGCTTGAGTGCGGCTTCCGCCAGCGCGAGTTGCAAATCCCTGATCTGGCCATCCAGCTGGTCGATTGCGTCACGCACCCAGAGACGAAAGTCCAGCGCCACCTGATCGTTGCGGGACCGTGCCGTATGCAATCGTCCGGCCGCAGGCCCGGCAATTTCAGCCAGCCGTGCCTCGACATTCATGTGAATGTCTTCGAGTGCACGCGAGAACGTGAACGTGCCAGCCTCGATTTCGGACGCAACCTGATCTAGACCGGCCTCAATGGCCCGCGCGTCAGCCTCTGAAACGATCCCGGCAGCGGCCAGCATGGCAACATGAGCCTTGGAACCGCGGATATCCTGAGGCGCAAAGCGGTAGTCGAAGCCAATGGAAGCATTGATTTCCTCCATAATCGCATCCGGAGCGCTGGAAAAACGGCCGCCCCACATCTTATTACTCATGACGAGCCCCGCAGGCTGAAAAAAACAAGGAACAGGTTCCGGACATGGCAGAGATGAACAAAGCTACGCCAGACCAGTCGCAACCACCACGGCAAGGCGCCAGAAGAACAATGCTTGTCGGAGCCGCCGCAGCCTGTGCTGCACTGGCGCTCCTATACGGGATCATGGCGGGGCCGGGCAAGCAAACGATAGGTTCGGGAACCTCCGCCTGTGCCGAGAGCAGCAAGACGGCCGCCAGGATAAACCCGCTTGCGGTCGATAAACTTGCAGCGCTTTCGGTGCCAAAGCAGCCCAAACCGATGACGGACCTCACTTTCAATGATCCGGACGGCAAAAAAATCACCCTGGCAGCTTTTCGGGGCAAGACAGTGCTCTTGAACCTCTGGGCAACCTGGTGCGTCCCCTGCCGGGCCGAAATGCCCGCCCTAGACGCCCTCCAGAAGGCGCTCGGATCAGACGTTTTCGAGGTCGTGGCCATCAATATCGATACCGCGCGGCTTGAACGCCGCAAACCGTTCCTTGAATCGATTGGCGTCAAAAGCCTTAGGTTTTACACCGACGAGCAAGCCGACACTTTTCAGACCCTCAAGCAGAGCGGCAAGGTGCTTGGCCTGCCGGCCACCTTTTTGATCGATCCGAAAGGCTGCGAAATAGGGCGGATGGCCGGCCCTGCGGATTGGGATTCCGATCAGGCAAAAAAACTAATTCGGGCAGCTCTGGGCCAATAACCAGCAAATAATGCCAATTACCATGGCCGGACCACTTGCCTTGCAAGCGCAAGCTGCTGCAATTAGAGACAGTTTGAAATTCGCGCGGAACGCTAAATCCCGAGGAACCGATGGCCGATACCGATCATAGCCCTGCTGCGCAGGAAGCGCGGCGCCCGCTGTCGCCACATCTGCAAATCTACAGGCCAATGCTGACCATGATGATGTCGATCACCCATCGCATCACCGGCGCCGGACTTTACATGGGCACCCTGCTTCTCGCCTGGTGGCTGATCGCCGCCGCAACGGGTCCCGAGGCATTTGCTACAGCAAACTGGTTCATGGGCTCGATCATCGGCCGGCTTATTCTCTTCGGCTTCACCTGGGCGCTGTTCACGCACATGATGGGCGGCATTCGCCACATGATCCAGGACACCGGCCGCGCCATGGAACATCCGCAGCGCGAATACTTGGCCCAGATGAGTCTCTGGGGCGGTATCATCCTGACCGTGGCGGTCTGGATTATCGCCTATGCAGTTCGCTAGGAAGGCAGACCGATGAGCGACAAACCCTCTTCCCTTCGTACGCCCCTCAGCCGCGTCCGTTATCTCGGCTCGGCCCGCTCCGGCACGCGCCATGCCTGGCACATGCGGGTGACAGCAGTCGCTCTGCTGCCGCTGACCATCGCATTTGTCTGGATCATCCTGTCGCTGGTCGGCAAGGACTACGCGACCGTGCTGGCGACACTCGGCGCACCGTTGCCAGCCATAATCATGCTGCTGTTCCTGCTCGCCGGCATCTATCACATGATGCTCGGCATGCAGGTGATCATCGAGGACTACGTGCATGGCGAGCACGCCAAGACCGGGTGCCTGATGCTGAACATGTTTTTCGCCGCAGCAGTCGGTCTGGCATGCGTCTATGCGGTCTTGCGTTTGAGTTTTATCTGACACGGCGCAATGACGCTGCTTGTCGGAAACCGGTTGAAAGGGTACTTTCATGGCTAACGGAAACGGTTCGGGACCTGCAAACAATGGCAAGGCCTATCCGATCACCGATCATACATTCGATGTTGTTGTCGTCGGTGCAGGCGGCGCAGGTTTGCGCGCAACTGTCGGATGTTCGCAGGCAGGTCTGCGCACTGCATGCATCTCGAAAGTATTTCCGACGCGCTCGCATACGGTCGCCGCTCAGGGCGGCATCTCTGCAGCACTGTCGCAACATGCACCAGGACGACTGGCGCTGGCACATGTACGACACGGTGAAGGGTTCGGACTGGCTGGGCGATCAGGACTCGATCGAATATCTGTGCCGCAATGCGCCCGCCGCAGTCTACGAACTCGAACACTGGGGCGTTCCGTTTTCGCGCACCGAAGAAGGCAAGATCTACCAGCGCCCGTTTGGTGGCATGACAACCGACTTCGGCAAAGGCACTGCGCAGCGCACGTGCGCTGCTGCAGACCGTACCGGTCACGCTATTCTGCATACGCTGTATGGCCAGGCACTGCGCAACAATACCGAATTCTTCATCGAATATTTCGCTATCGACCTGATCATGAACAGCGAAGGTCGCTGCTGCGGTGTTGTCTGCCTCAAGATGGATGATGGCACGATCCACCGCTTCCGCGGCAGCTCTCGTCATTCTGGCGACCGGCGGCTACGGCCGGGCCTATTTCTCGGCGACATCCGCTCACACATGCACCGGCGATGGCAACGCCATGGTGCTGCGCGCCGGTTTGCCTCTGCAGGACATGGAATTCGTCCAATTTCATCCAACCGGAATTTACGGCTCTGGCTGTCTGATAACCGAAGGTGCACGCGGCGAGGGTGGCTACGTCACCAATGGCGCAGGGCGAGCGCTTCATGGAACGTTATGCCCCGTCCGCGAAGGATCTGGCCTCGCGAGACGTTGTGTCACGCGCCATGACGATTGAAATTCGCGAAGGTCGCGGTGTCGGCAAGAACAAGGATCACATTTATCTGCATCTCGATCATCTTGATCCGAAGATTCTTGCATGAACGCCTGCCCGGTATTTCCGAGAGCGCACGGATCTTTGCCGGTGTTGACGTCACCAAGGAGCCGATTCCGGTTCTGCCGACGGTTCACTACAACATGGGCGGCATCCCGACGAACTATCATGGTGAAGTGTTGACCCTGAAGGATGGCAATCCTGATCACGTCGTACCGGGTCTGATGGCGCTGGGTGAGGCAGCATGCGTTTCGGTGCACGGCGCCAATCGCCTTGGGTCCAACTCGCTGATCGACCTTGTGGTCTTCGGCCGGGCAGCTGGTCTGCGCGCCGCAGAACTCGTCACGCCCGGCGAAAAGCAGGCCGATCTGCCGGCAGATTCAGCGGACCTTGCCCTTTCGCGTCTCGATCAGTTCCGCCATGCCAGTGGCGGCACGTCGACGGCCCAGATCCGCAACAAGATGCAGACAACCATGCAATCCAATTGCGCGGTTTTCCGCACCGGCGAAGTGCTGGAAGAAGGCTCCAAATTGATCCACGACGTATGGAACGGCGTTTCCGATATCGCAGTTACCGACCGGTCGCTGATCTGGAATTCTGATCTGATCGAAACGCTGGAATTCGACAATCTGATCATTCAGGCCGTGGTGACCATGGATTCAGCAGTTGAGCGCAAGGAAAGCCGCGGCGCCCACGCCCGTGAGGACTATCCCGACCGTGATGACAAGGAATGGATGAAACACACGCTGGCCTGGGCTGATGACAAGTCGAAAAAGGTCTCGATCGATTTCCGCCCCGTGCATACCTACACGATGAGCAATGACATTTCTTACATCGAGCCAAAGGCACGCGTGTACTGATTTATTGCTCCGGGACATACAGCAGCAAACCGCCATCAGGAATTATGACGAATGGTACAACTCACCCTTCCCAAGAACTCCACAATAGGCACTGGCAAAACATGGCCGAAACCTGAAGGCGCGAAGAACCTTCGCGAGTTCAAGGTCTATCGCTGGAATCCCGATGACGGCCAGAACCCGCGTATCGATACCTATTCCGTCGATATGGATGATTGCGGGCCGATGGTTCTCGACGCCATCCTTTGGATCAAGAACAAGGTCGATCCGACACTGACCTTCCGTCGTTCATGCCGTGAAGGCATTTGCGGCTCCTGCGCGATGAACATCGACGGCACCAATACGCTGGCCTGTACCAAGGATATGTCGACGATCAGCGGAACCACTAAAATTTATCCGCTGCCACACATGCCTGTGGTCAAGGACCTTGTCCCTGACCTGACGAATTTTTATGCCCAGCATGCCTCCATCGAGCCCTGGCTCAAGACCGATACGCCGGAACCGCAAAAGGAATGGCTGCAATCGTCATGAAGACCGTCAGAAGCTCGACGGACTCTACGAGTGCATCCTGTGCGCCTGCTGCTCTACTTCCTGTCCGAGCTATTGGTGGAATGGCGATCGCTATCTTGGCCCTGCTGTTCTGTTGCAGGCTTACCGCTGGCTGATCGATTCCCGTGATGAGGCCACCGGCGACCGTCTGGACAATCTGGAAGACCCATTCCGCCTTTATCGCTGCCACACGATCATGAATTGCGCAAAGGCCTGCCCGAAAGGGTTGAACCCGGCCAAGGCCATCGCCGAAATCAAGAACATGATGATTTCGCGTCAGGTTTAGCTTTTGGATGGCACAAAGCCATTGGCAGCATTCGCGGTGATGCTGGGCTGATCTTGCGATAATTGGCGCACATTCGCATGTTCAAGGAACATGCGCGGGCCGCTCTTGCACCGGGACCATGCACGGAAAAGGTTCTACGGTTTGCCTCTCGTCAGTCGTCCGGATTAGTACTGGTCCTGCGTTTGCAATCCCTGCGGTCGCGTGGGAAATACCGTTGGTGATTGCTGGGAATTGTTCATTTGCCGTAATGGCTCCCGAGGAAACTGATGCAGACTGCGCCGCGATCGGTCGCGCAAGCTTATGACGATCTGCTGCACCACGGTGCCATAGAGCACGACGCGCATCAATTCGAAGTTGTGCGTCGGCTGGATAATGTCATTGGCAATATTTCCCTGTCTAACACAGCCAATTCGGGACTTTTCGGAAGGTTGTTTGGTTCGCGTCAGACGCCGCCGATCACCAAGGGTTTGTACATCTGGGGATCGGTCGGCCGCGGCAAGACCATGTTGATGGATCTTTTTTTCGACGCCGCGCCCTTTGCGCACAAGAGACGCATACATTTCCACGCCTTCATGGCAGAAGTGCATGCCGGCATACATGCGTGGCGGCAACGCAAGAAGGCGGACCAAGCCAAAGGGGAAGACCCAATAGACCCTGTGGCCGAGAAGCTGGCCGCTGAAGCGCGGCTTCTGTGTTTCGACGAATTCTCCGTAACAGATATCGCAGACGCCATGATATTGGGCCGGCTTTTCACTGCGCTGTTCCGGCGGGGTGTCGTTGTGGTGGCGACCTCAAATGTGGAGCCTGGCAGATTGTACGAGAATGGTCTGAATAGGGCTTTGTTCCTGCCATTCATCAAAACGCTGCACCAGCATGTAGATGTGGTCAAACTGGATGCCCGCACCGATTTCCGCTTGGAAAAGTTGAGCGGTGCACCGGTCTATTATGTGCCCGCGGATGAACGCGCGGTTGCAGCGATGGATGCGCTTTTCGAAAAGATGACTGGCAGAAAAACCGGAAACGAATTTTTTTTGCAAGTCCTTGGCAGGCAGGTCCGTGTTCCGCAAGCCGTTGGCAATGTCGCGCGCTTCACATTTCATGATCTTTGTGAACTGCCGCTGGCTGCCGCAGATTATCTTTCCATCGCCGAATCCTTTCATACGGTCTTCATTGACGCGATACCGGTTATGGATTTGCACGAGAGAAACGAGGCCAAGCGTTTCATCAACCTGATTGACACGCTCTACGACGAGAACGTCAAGGTCATCGCTTCAGCGGGCGCTGAACCACATGAGCTTTATCGCGCAACCGAGGGAAAGGAAGTTTTCGAATTTGAACGAACCTCTTCCCGTTTGATTGAGATGAGATCGTTTGATTATCTTGCCTTGCCACACGGCAGGAGCGAACAATTGTCTCCGGCCAGCGCGCCGGGCATTGTGGAGACGTGAGACAAAATGGCCCGCGTTCCAGACAGCGAACCGGTAGAGACCAGAATACTTGAACTGGCAGCAAGCCATATTCGTGTGTTTGGCCTGCGGCGAACAACTATTGTTGGTATCGCCGAAGAAGCCGGCATGTCCCACGCCAATATTTACAGATACTTCCCTTCCAAGGCCGCATTGCTGGAGGCGGTGACAGATTACTGGCTGCGCCCCATTGAATCGGGCTTGCGAGACATCGCCGACGGGCCGGACCCGGCATACGACAAGCTGGAGCGCATCCTGTCCGCTCTGTTCAGGGCCTACAGAGATAAGCTGGAGGCCGACACTAATCTGTTTTCGGTTTTCGCGGACGCAACCGCAAAATCCTCGGGAATTGCCAGACGCCATCGTAATCGGGTGCAAGGCGAGCTGCAGCGCGTCATCGAAGAAGGCATCGCCGCTGGCGCATTTGGTACGAGCGATCAGCGCCGTGCCCTCGCCCTCGTTTTCGATTCCCTGTTCCGGTTTATCCATCCCGTCGCACTTCAGCTTGACCGTGATGTTGGACGCGATCAGCTATGCCAGCCGGTTCGACCGAGTCCTGCAGCAACTCATGAGGAGCATGATTCAAAACCGCAAATGATGTTACATTTTACATTTTTTGTAAGAATTTACATCACTTTTTACATCAGGATATTCAATCCTAATGTTTTCTTAAACTGCCCTAAACATCGTATTTTCATATAGTTAAATCAGGGCGCGGGACATGGTAACGTCTCCCGGAATTGGCCGGGACAACCAAAGGTATCAAACCATGGCTTGTCTCTCACGCCTCGGCGAGGCAAAGACTTCGCGCCGCGGCGAAAACGGCTCGATATTTTTCAGGCGCCGCGTATGCGCCTGACAGGCCTGGTACGTAAAAAACAGCAAATCGCAAACAAATCGGCAAGTCGCACTGGTTGGGTCGAACTGCCATGAACTGGAAGGAATTGCGGAAAATGGCGCGCAACAAGATTGCTTTGGTTGGTTCGGGACAAATCGGTGGAACCCTGGCGCTGCTCGCCGGCATGAAGGAACTCGGAGATGTCGTCCTGTTTGATATCGCCGAAGGCATCCCCCAGGGCAAAGCGCTCGATCTGGCCGAGGCTTCTCCGGTTGAAGGCTTTGACGCCAACATGAGCGGCGTCAACGATTATTCCGGTATTGCCGGTGCCGATGTTGTGATTGTGACTGCCGGCGTGCCGCGCAAGCCCGGCATGAGCCGCGATGACCTTCTCGACATAAATCTCAAAGTCATGGAAGCCGTCGGCAAGGGTATCAAACAACATGCCCCGAACGCATTTGTGATCTGCATCACCAACCCGCTCGACGCCATGGTCTGGGCGCTGCAGAAGTCCTGCGGCCTGCCGAAGAACAAGGTCGTCGGCATGGCCGGTGTGCTCGATTCCGCCCGCTTCCGTTATTTCCTGGCCGATGAATTCAAGGTCTCCGTAGAAGATGTGACGGCCTTCGTACTCGGCGGCCACGGCGACGAAATGGTCCCTTCGGTTCGCTATTCCACGGTAGCCGGAATTCCGCTTCCCGACCTGGTAAAGATGGGCTGGACGACACAGGAAAAGATCGATGCAATCGTCAAGCGCACGCGCAGCGGCGGCGGTGAAATCGTCAATCTTCTGAAGACCGGTTCAGCTTTTTACGCACCTGCTTCGTCCGCTATTTCGATGGCTGAAAGCTATCTTCGCGACAAGCGCCGCGTGCTGCCTTGCGCGGCCTATCTGACTGGCCAGTATGGCGTGAAGGACATGTATGTCGGTGTACCCGTCATCATAGGCAAGAACGGCGTCGAAAAGATCGTCGAGATCGAACTCGATGCCACCGAAAAGGAAATGATGAGCAAGTCCGTCGCTTCCGTGCAGGGCCTCGTGGATGCCTGCAAGAAAATCAACCCGGCTTTCGCCTAGGCAGAAGAGTCTGTCCGGAACAAAACATGTGCCGGACAGTCACATTGTCTGTTGGCCGGCGCCAGGAAATGCCCGCAAGAAATTCCTGTCATTGAGCGTTTGCCAAAACCAAATCGCTTGAACAGGACTAACGAGAGCAAACATCATGAACATTCACGAATATCAGGCGAAAGCTGTATTGCGCGAATTCGGGGTTCCCGTGTCGCGTGGCGTCGCAATCCTGAAAGCCAGCGAAGCAGAAGCTGCCGCAAAGGAACTGGGTGGTCCGCTCTGGGTGGTGAAATCCCAGATCCATGCAGGTGGTCGCGGCAAGGGAAAATTCAAGGAAGCTTCCGCAGGAGACAAGGGTGGCGTACGCCTCGCCAAGTCGATTGATGAAGTAAAGACTTTCTCGGAGCAGATGCTTGGCGCGACATTGGTGACTGTGCAGACAGGTGACGCGGGCAAGCAGGTCAACCGTCTGTACATTGAAGACGGCTCGGATATCGAAAAAGAATTTTATCTTTCGATTTTGGTCGATCGCCAGTCTTCGCGCGTATCTTTCGTAGTCTCTACCGAAGGCGGCATGGACATCGAAGCCGTTGCACACGACACACCGGAAAAAATTGTAACTTTTACGGTGGACCCCGCGACTGGCGTCATGCCGCATCATGGCCTGACCGTCTCCAAGGCGCTGGGACTTTCCGGCAAGCTGGCTAAACAGGCCGGGGTGCTTGTGAAGCAGCTTTATACAGCCTTCGTCGAGAAGGACATGGAGATGCTCGAGATCAACCCGCTGATCATCACCAAGCAGGGCGATCTCAAATGCCTTGATGCGAAGGTCTCTTTCGACGGCAATGCCCTTTTCCGCCATCCCGACATCTTTCAATTGCGCGATGAATCGGAAGAGGATTCAAAGGAAATCGAAGCGTCCAAATATGACCTGAACTACATCACGCTGGACGGCACGATTGGCTGCATGGTCAACGGCGCGGGTCTGGCGATGGCATCGATGGACATCATCAAGCTCTATGGCGAGGCGCCTGCGAACTTCCTTGACGTTGGCGGCAGTGCGACCACCGAGAAGGTCACGGCAGCCTTCAAGATCATCACGTCCGATCCGAATGTGAAGGGCATCCTGATCAACATTTTCGGCGGCATCATGCGTTGCGACGTTATCGCCGAAGGTGTCATCGCTGCGGTGAAGGAAGTCGGCCTTCAGGTGCCTCTGGTTGTTCGGCTCGAAGGTACAAACGTGGATCTTGGCAAGGAAATCATTTCGAAGTCCGGGCTCAATGTAATCCCGGCCGATAACCTCGACGATGCTGCTCAAAAAATTGTCAAAGCTGTAAGGGATGCTGCCTGATGTCTGTATTGATCGACAAGAATACCAAGGTCATCTGCCAGGGCTTCACAGGCAAAAATGGCACGTTTCATTCAGAACAGGCTATTGCCTATGGAACCAAGATGGTCGGCGGCACAACGCCGGGCAAGGGCGGCATGACGCATCTGGGCCTTCCGGTATGGGATACTGTGCGCGAAGCAAAGCAAGCCACTAATTGCGATGCATCGGTGATTTATGTTCCGCCGCCATTTGCTGCTGACGCCATATGCGAAGCCATTGACGCCGAGATCGAACTGATCGTCTGCATCACCGAGGGCATTCCCGTTGCTGATATGGTGAAGGTAAAGCGCTCGCTGTCCGGTTCAAAATCGCGTCTTATTGGCCCGAACTGCCCGGGCGTCATGACTGCGGGCGAATGCAAGATTGGCATCATGCCCGGCAACATCTTCAAGCCTGGCAAGGTCGGAATCGTGTCGCGCTCAGGCACCCTGACCTATGAAGCCGTGTTCCAGACAACAGCGGAAGGCCTGGGTCAGACATCGGCTGTCGGAATCGGTGGTGACCCGGTAAAAGGCACCGAATTCATCGATGTGCTTGAAATGTTTCTGGCCGATGATGCAACCCAATCCATCATCATGATTGGCGAAATCGGCGGCTCCGCAGAAGAAGACGCAGCGCAATTCCTGCGCGACGAGGCCAAACGCGGACGCAAGAAACCTATGGTTGGGTTCATCGCAGGCCGCACCGCACCTCCGGGACGCCGCATGGGTCATGCAGGCGCCATTATTTCCGGCGGCAAGGGCGGTGCGGAGGACAAGATTGCTGCGATGGAAGCCGCTGGCATTCGTGTTTCGCCATCACCTGCACGGCTGGGCCGCACTCTGGCGGAACTTCTCAAAGGATAAGAATTGATGGCGCTGCCAGCAGCAGCGCCATTTCCGTTGAAGCAATGATGTGTTGCGACACAGTGCAAACACACTGCGCTTATAGATAACCGCACGTATTCGATCACATTGCGGCAGGTGAACCGATGGCACGTCAGGATTCGAACGCCAACTTTATCCAGACCTCTTTCCTCTATGGAGGAAACGCGGCCTACATTGAAGAACTTCAGGAGCGCTATGAACGCGACCCTGCAAGCGTCGATGCAGAATGGCGCGCTTTCTTCGAACAGATGGGCGAAAGCGCCAACGGCAGCAAGAAGGCATCCTGGGCAAATCCATCCTGGCCTGTGCACGCCAATGGCGAGCTGGTATCTGCGCTGGACGGCAATTGGGGTCAGCTGGAAAAGGCATTCGGCGAGAAAATTTCCTCGCGTGCCAAAGCTGGGGCAGCTCCGGTTTCCGTCGAAGGAATTCAGCAGGCAACCCGCGACAGCGTTCGCGCCCTCATGATGATCCGCGCCTATCGCATGCGCGGCCATCTGCATGCCAACCTGGATCCGCTCGGTCTTGAAACCAAGGGCGACCACGAAGAATTGCATCCAGCAAACTATGGGTTCAGCGAGGCCGACTACGACCGCAAAATATTTATCGACAATGTTCTGGGTCTTGAATTCGCGACCATTCCTGAAATGCTGGCTATCTTGCGCCGGACATATTGCGGAACAATCGGCGTCGAGTTCATGCACATTTCTGATCCTGCGGAAAAATCCTGGATACAGGAACGCATTGAAGGACCGGACAAGGAAATTACCTTCACCCGCGAAGGCAAGCGCGCAATTCTCACCAAGCTTGTGGAAGCGGAAGGTTTCGAGAAATTCTGCGACCTCCGATATCGTGGTACAAAACGCTTCGGCCTTGATGGCGCTGAAGCCATGGTGCCAGCGCTGGAACAGATCATAAAGCGCGGCGGCGCACTTGGTTTGCAGGAAGTCGTTTTCGGGATGCCCCATCGTGGCCGGCTCAACGTTCTGGCCAACGTCATGGGTAAACCTCATCGCGCGATTTTTCATGAATTCAAAGGTGGCTCCTTCACGCCCGACGAAGTTGAGGGCTCTGGTGATGTGAAATATCACCTTGGAGCGTCTTCGGATCGCGAGTTCGACAACAACAAGGTGCACTTGTCGCTAACCGCCAATCCGTCGCATCTGGAGATTGTCGACCCGGTCGTGCTCGGCAAGGTGCGGGCAAAGCAGGATCAATTGCACGATATCGTGGAACGGTCGAAAGTTCTGCCGCTCTTGATCCACGGCGATGCGGCCTTTGCCGGCCAGGGCGTCGTTGCAGAGTGTTTTGGCCTGTCCGGATTGAAGGGCCATCGCACGGGCGGTTCCATTCATTTCATCGTCAACAACCAGATCGGCTTTACAACCTATCCACGCTACTCGCGTTCTTCGCCCTATCCTTCGGATGTCGCGAAAATGATCGAAGCGCCTATTTTCCATGTCAATGGCGACGATCCGGAAGCTGTAACTTTTGCCGCCAAGGTCGCAATCGAATTCCGGCAGAAATTCCACAAGCCGGTTGTGATCGACATGTTCTGTTATCGCCGCTACGGCCACAACGAAGGCGATGAACCGGCTTTCACCCAGCCGCTGATGTACAAGAAGATCCGCAACCATGAGACCACGCAGGAAATCTACGCGCAAAAGTTGATCGACGAGAAAGTTGTTACAGCAGGCGAAGTAGAAAAAATCCGTGCCGATTGGCGCTCACGCCTGGATGCCGAATACGAGGCCAGCCAATCCTACAAGCCCAACAAGGCTGATTGGCTTGATGGCCGCTGGGCTGGTCTTCGCCCCGGTGAAGCCGGCAGCGACGATGCGCGCCGCGGCGAGACCGGTGTGGATGAAAACAAGCTCAAGGAAATCGGCAACAAGATTTGCGCCACCCCGGATGGGTTCAACGTTCATCGCACGATCCAGCGGTTTCTCGACGCGCCGCCAGAAAGCAATTGATACTGGCAAGGATATTGACTGGGCAACCGGCGAGGCTCTCGCCTTCGGCTCGCTTCTCGTCGAGGGGCATCCGGTTCGTCTTTCAGGGCAAGACAGCGAGCGCGGGACCTTTTCGCAACGTCACTCTGTTCTCATCGATCAGGAAACCGAAGATCGTCACGTTTCGCTGAATTCGATCAGCGACAACCAATCCCGTTACGAAGTGATCAACTCCATGCTCTCGGAAGAGGCGGTACTCGGTTTCGAATATGGCTATACGCTCAGCGAGCCGAACGCTTTGACCATGTGGGAAGCCCAGTTCGGAGACTTTGCCAACGGCGCTCAGGTTGTGTTCGACCAGTTCATATCTTCCGGCGAACGCAAATGGCTTCGTCTCTCCGGCCTCGTGTGTCTGTTGCCGCATGGCTACGAGGGTCAAGGCCCGGAGCATTCTTCGGCACGTCTTGAACGCTATCTGCAGATGTGTGCGGAAGACAATATGCAGGTCGCCAATTGCACGACGCCGGCGAATTACTTCCACATTCTGCGCCGCCAGATTCAGCCGCGACATTCGCAAACCGCTGATCCTCATGACTCCGAAATCGTTGCTGCGCCACAAACGGGCAGTATCAACGCTCGACGAAATGAAGACAGGCACAAGTTTCCATCGCCTGCTCTGGGACGATGCGGAATATTTGCCAGGCGGGCCCATCAAGCTGGTGAAGGACGAGAAGATTCGCCGCGTCATTCTCTGCACGGGCAAGGTCTATTACGACCTGCTGGAAGAACGCGAGGCCCGCGGCATCGACGACGTCTATCTGCTGCGCGTCGAACAGCTTTATCCCTTCCCATTGAAGGCGCTGGTTCACGAACTCACGCGTTTCAAGAAAGCCGATATTGTCTGGTGTCAGGAAGAACCTAAAAATATGGGCGCCTGGTCGTTCGTTGAGCCTTATATTGAATGGGTGCTCGGCCAGACCGGTCTGAAGACCAAACGTCCGCGCTACGTTGGCCGCCCGGCATCTGCTGCCACGGCAACAGGTTTGAGCTCCAAACACATGGCACAATTGAAGGCGTTTCTTGAGGAAGCGTTCTCCAATTGATGCAACAGGTAAAAGACTAGCAACCAGAGGGCCGCGCCTGGCGCGGAGATGCAATGGCTACTGAAATTCGTGTTCCCACACTCGGCGAATCCGTCACCGAAGCAATCATCGGCAAATGGTTCAAGAAGCCCGGCGATACAGTCAAGGCCGACGAGCCATTGGTGGAGCTGGAAACCGACAAGGTCACACTCGAGGTCAACGCACCCGCATCTGGCGTGCTTGCAGAAGTTGCCGCCAAGGACGGGGATACCGTAGAAGTCGGCGCTCTCCTGGGACAGATCACCGAAGGCGCCGCCTCAGCAGCCAAGCCAGCCGCAAAGGCAGAAACACCTGCGCCCGCGAAGAAGGCGGAGGCGCCAAAGGCTGCAAGCGCTATGCCGCCATCACCGGCAGCGGCTAAAGTCGCAGCTGACAAGGGGATAGATGCTGCAGCTGTGCAGGGCTCCGGCAAGCGCGGCCAGGTATTGAAGGAAGACGTGCTGCGCACGGCAAGTGCGCCAGCTCCTGCTGCACCCGTTCAGGTTCGTGCGCCTGCGCCTGCCGACAATGCATCGCGCGAAGAGCGCGTGCCGATGTCGCGCTTGCGCCAGACGATCGCCCGCCGCCTGAAAGATGCCCAGAACACAGCCGCCATGCTGACCACCTTTAACGAGGTGGACATGACCGAGGTCATGGCCATGCGCACCCGCTACAAGGATCTGTTTGAGAAAAAGCACGGCGCAAAACTGGGCTTCATGGGCTTCTTCGTCAAGGCATGCGTTCAGGCATTGCAGGAAATTCCTGCCGTCAATGCCGAGATTGACGGCACCGACCTCGTCTACAAGAACTACTACCACATCGGTATTGCCGTCGGCACCGACAAGGGACTTGTCGTACCGGTGGTGCGCGATGCAGACGCGTTGAATATCGCAGGTATCGAAAAAGGCATTTCCGATTTCGGCCGCCGCGCTCGCGATGGCCAGTTGAAAATCGACGAAATGAGGGCGGCACGTTCACCATCACCAATGGCGGCATCTACGGCTCGCTGATGTCGACGCCAATCCTGAATGCACCGCAGTCGGGCATTCTCGGCATGCACAAGATTCAGGAACGCCCGTGGTTGTCGGCGGCAAGGTTGAAGTGCGTCCGATGATGTATCTGGCGCTCAGCTATGACCACCGCGTCGTCGACGGCAAGGAAGCGGTGACATTCCTCGTGCGCGTCAAGGAAGCGCTGGAAGATCCGGCGCGCCTTGTATTGGAACTCTGATAACGCTCCTGCATCAATGTCCGGGCGGTCGTCTGGTGTCCAGCCATGATATGAAAGTCGACCCATGTCCTACGATCTTGTTGTCATCGGAACCGGCCCCGGCGGCTATGTGTGCGCGATCCGCGCCGCACAGCTCGGCATGAAGGTGGCCGTCGTCGAGAAGCGCGCGACCCATGGCGGCACGTGCCTGAACGTCGGCTGCATCCCTTCCAAGGCGCTGCTGCATGCGTCGGAAATGTTCGAGCAGGCCGGCCATGAATTGCGCGCAGCTCGGTGTCATCGTCGGCAAGCCGAAAGCTCGATCTGCCTGCGATGATGAAGCACAAGGACGATACCGTTGCTGCAAATGTCAACGGCGTCGGCTTCCTGCTGAAGAAGAACAAGATCGACGCTTTCCCGGAACCGGCATCTATCAAGGGCGCCGGCAAGGTCGATGTGACGGCCGATGATGGCAAGGTCACATCGCTCGAAACGCGCGAACATCGTCATCGCAACCGGCTCGGATGTGGCGACACCCCCGGGTGTTGCAGTCGAATTCGATGAAAAGACGATCGTCATCGTCTACCGGCGCCCTGGCGCTCGACAAGATCCCCGGCAAGCTTATGGTGATCGGCGCTGGCGTTATCGGCCTGGAGATGGGGTCGGTCTGGCGCAGGCTTGGCTCCGAAGTGACGGTGGTCGAGTATCTCGACCGGATATTGCCGGGCATGGACGGTGAAGTCGCCAAGCAGTTCCAGCGCATTTTCCAAAAGCAGGGATTTGCGTTCCATCTGTCTTCGAAGGTCACGGCCGTTGATAAATCCAGGAAGGGCGCAAGTGTAACCTTCGAGCCGGTTGCGGGTGGCGATGCGCAGACGCTGGAAGCCGACGTGGTACTCGTTGCGACCGGCCGCCGCCCCTACACCGACGGTCTCGGACTGGAAGGCTGGCGTCGCGATGGATCGTGGTCGCGTAGTCATTGACGATCATTTCGCTACCAACGTCGCTGGCATCTATGCCATTGGCGATGTCGTGCGCGGACCCGATGCTCGCTCACAAGGCAGAAGACGAAGGCATTGCTGTTGCCGAAATCATCGCCGGCCAGCATGGCCATGTGAATTACGACGTCATTCCCGGCATCGTCTACACCATGCCGGAGATTGCTTCGGTCGGGAAAACCGAAGAAGAGCTTAAATCGGCGGGCATTGCCTACAAGGTCGGCAAGTTTCCGTTCACTGCCAATGGCCGCGCCCGCGCCATGCGTGCGACCGAAGGCTTTGTGAAGGTTCTGGCTGACGCCTCAACCGATCGCGTGCTGGGCGTGCATATCGTCGGCTTCGGCGCTGGCGAGCTGATCGGCGAGGCCGGCGTGCTGATGGAGTTTGGCGGCTCGTCCGAAGATCTCGCGCGCACCTGCCACGGCCATCCGACCTTGTCGGAAGCTGTCAAGGAAGCAGCGCTCGGCGTCGACAAGCGTTCGATCCACGTCTGAGTTTTCGCACTCACCGGACCGTGTCAAAGCGCACAGCTGCTTTTCATTACCTGTGTGAAATTCGCCACAATTTCCCGCTCTGGTGAGACATGCGCATCCTTCGCCATTTCCTTTTGACCATTGCCGCCATCGTTTTTCTCTTCGAGGCGTGGCTTTGGGACGTCTTGACCGCTTTCTGGCGTTGGCTGGCAGGTCATTTGCCTGTCGACGGGATCAAACAGGCTATGGAGACGCAGGTCCGCCGTCTGCCACCCTACGCGGCGTTGGCGCTGTTTATCATTCCAGCCCTGGTCGTATTCCCGTTCAAACTCTTCGGGCTTTGGCTGATCGCCCGGGGGAGCATCATTCTGGGAGGCGCGACTTTCTTCGCTGCCAAGATATCCAGCATGGCCATTGCGGCTTTCCTGTTTGAACTGACCCGACCGAAACTCCTGACCCTTGGCTGGTTCGTGCGGCTGTACAATCTGGTTATTCGTGCGCGCGATTGGGCGCATGCCCTGGCTGACCCCTACATCCAACCCATCAAGGCAGAACTGAAAAGGCTGAAGGCCGCTCTCGCGGGCAAGCGCGCCGGGCTGCTTCGCATTGCCGCGCGGCTGCGTGCGCGTATCAAACACCGCCATTCCACCAAGTAATTCAACCACCAGACAGCGCTATCTTGCACGCGGATGCGCGCTGCGAAAAGCATCCAGCAATCGGGCTGAATCGACCGCTGTGTAAATTTGCGTGGTCGATAGCGAGGCATGGCCGAGCAGCTCCTGAATGGCCCTGAGATCCCCACCGCGTGCCATCAGATGCGTTGCAAAGGAATGCCGTAACGCATGCGGCGTTGCCGAAGCATCCAGCCCCAGGGCCCCACGCATACGCTCCATCATCAACTGGATGATGCGCGGCGAAAGCGGGCCACCCTTCACGCCCAGGAAAAGCGGGCCTTGTGGATCGAGTGAGTAGGGGCATGTAGCCAGATAGCTTTCGATGGCATCGCGCACAGGCCCGATCACGGGAACCTGCCGGGTTTTGTTCCCCTTGCCAAGAATGGTCAATTGGTCCCAGCCAGCCGGTTCTACATCACATCGACGCAAGCCGAGAGCCTCGGAAATCCGCAAGCCGCACCCGTAAAGCAACGCCATAACCGCTGCGTCCCTGGCGAGCACCCACGCCGGCCGATCCTCTCCAATCCGGCTGTCGGCGGAGGCAAGTTCCACGGCCGCCCGCGCATTGACGGGCTTGGGCAGGGATCGGCGAAGTTTCGGAGGGCGAACCATGGTGAAGGCGGTTGAATTTCCAAGACCCTGCCTTTCAAGATGGCGGGCAAAGGATCTCAGGCCTGCAAGCGATCTGGCCAACGTCCGGCTTTCAGCTCCCTCGTTCCGACGAAAGGCCAGAAAGGACCTCAGGTCAGTCGTGGACACCTGAGCAAAGTCGCCTATCGCGACCTTTTTCCCCAAATGCGAAGAGAGAAACAGCAAAAACTGCCCGGCATCGCGCCGGTAAGCCTGTACCGTATGGGCTGAATACAATCGCTCGGCAGCAAGATGGCCAAGCCATGACCCCAGTTGCCCCTGCAAATCGGACGCAAGGCTTTGGCCTGCGCCCGAAAGCGGCAACGTCGCCATTTCGTTTTCAGGGGGCAATTCTTCCGGACCGCGCATGCGACCGATATTACGCCGCGAGCGCTAAGATAGTGTTGCCGAACTTGCCTTTAAGCTTCAGGTTCCGGTTTGGACCTGGGTGATGGCAGTCTGCATCAACTCGTCCATGGTCCGGCGAATTTGGTGATCGGACTGTTCCACGCCAGCTGCATCCAGATCCTTGCGAATCTTGCGAAATACGTCGTCGTCGCCAGCTTCCTCGAAGTCGGCCATGACGACCGTCTTGGCATAGGCGTCAGCCTCGTCGCCGGCCTTTCCCAATTTCTCCGCAGCCCAAAGCCCGAGCAGCTTGTTCCGGCGGGCGTTTGCCTTGAACTGAAGTTCCTCATCATGGGCAAACTTCTTTTCAAAACCTTCCTCGCGCTTGTCGAAACTGCTCATATCCATCTCCCGGATGATCGCGATGCCCGCTTCGGGCCCAGCATTCAACCGATGATATAA
Source organism: uncultured Alphaproteobacteria bacterium (assembly GCA_963700795.1). GTDB lineage: Bacteria > Pseudomonadota > Alphaproteobacteria > Rhizobiales > Beijerinckiaceae > Terripilifer. The sequence continues at coordinate 443,851 of CAVOYX010000005.1, forward strand.
TCCTTGTGTAGCGAAGTTCAAACTCGAAAGGCGACAGACCGACCGCCCCTATGCGAAATAAACGTGGCGGGACGCAAATCACAGCTTTTGAAGCACCGTTATTGTACTGGCCTCATCATTCAGGTAATTTGCACAGTGGTTCGATCATGCATCCAGCGCCGCCAGGCGACTGCGCGCCTGCACCGGCCATGCTAGGCCCTAAAAAAATACCGATTTCTCCAGTCACAGAATGGTTTCCCCAATGAACCGCCGCAGGCGCATTTATGAAGGCAAGGCCAAGGTCCTTTACGAAGGCCCCGAACCTGGAACCCTGGTGCAGCACTTCAAGGACGATGCAACGGCTTTCAACGCCAAGAAGCACGAGGTTATCGACGGGAAGGGCGTTCTCAACAACCGGATTTCGGAATATATCTTCCAGAATCTGAACGAGATCGGCGTACCAACCCATTTCATCCGCCGCCTCAACATGCGCGAGCAATTGATTCGCGAAGTTGAGATCGTGCCGCTGGAAGTTGTCGTGCGGAACGTAGCTGCGGGATCCCTGTCCCAGCGTCTGGGAATAGAGGAAGGCACCCAACTTCCTCGCTCCATCATCGAATTCTATTACAAGAATGATGAGCTGAACGACCCGATGGTTTCCGAGGAGCACATCACCGCTTTCGGATGGGCAACGCCCCAGGAAATCGACGACATCATGGGCTTGGCCATCCGTGTCAACGATTTCCTGTCTGGATTGTTTCTGGGCGTCGGAATCCGCTTGGTGGACTTCAAGATGGAATGCGGCCGGTTGTGGGAAGGTGAGATGGTCCGCATCGTTGTCGCGGACGAAATTTCCCCTGATTCCTGCCGTTTATGGGACATCAAATCTGCCGACAAGCTGGACAAGGATCGCTTCCGTCGTGATATGGGCGGCCTGGTCGAAGCCTATTCCGAGGTTGCCCGTCGCCTCGGTATCATGAACGATAATGAGCCTGCTCGCACGAGCGGTCCCAAACTTGTTCAATAGCCATTGTTGAAGACCCTATGTCGGCGCACGGCGCATCAAGCACCTTGCGCCGGCATTGCATGACAGACCGGTCCGGAGGACGAATATGAAAGCGCGCGTAACCGTGACCCTGAAAACCGGGGTGCTCGATCCACAAGGCAAGGCGATCGAAGGCGCGCTGACAAGCTTGTCGATAGCAGGCGTTAATTCCGTCCGGCAGGGCAAGGTTTTCGATATCGAGCTTAGTTCGTCTGACGCCGCCCAGGCGGAAAAAACTCTCAAGGCCGCCTGCGAAAAACTGCTGGCTAACACGGTGATTGAAAATTATCGCATCGACGTTCTGAGCTGACCCATGCGCGCTGCAATCATAAGATTTCCTGGAATTAATCGCGAAATGGATGTCGCTCGCGCGCTGGAAAAGGCAAGCGGTCACAAGCCGGCATTTGTCTGGCACGCCGATAGTTCGCTGCCATCAGGCACGGATGTCGTCGTTGTGCCCGGCGGTTTCAGCTACGGTGATTACTTGCGTTGCGGTGCAATAGCGGCGCGCGCAAATATTATGGATGCTGTGCGCACTCACGCGGCGCGTGGTGGATACGTTCTGGGCATTTGCAATGGCTTCCAGATTTTATGTGAAAGCGGGCTTTTGCCAGGTGTGCTCATGCGCAATCGCGATCTTAAATTTATTTGCAAGATGCAGCACTTGCTGGTCGCGAGGAATGACACTTCTTTTGCCAACAAATATGTGTCAGGCGAGGTCATAAAGGTCTGCATCGCACATGGCGAAGGCAATTACATTGCCGATACAAGCACGCTTGAACGCCTCGAGGGAAACGGCCTGGTAGCGTTCCGCTATTGCAATGAAGATGGTTCCCGGGGCGGGCAGGCCAATCCCAATGGCTCGGCAAATGACATTGCCGGAATTTATTCATCCAAGCTGAATGTGCTTGGCATGATGCCGCATCCGGAAAATCTGATCGATCCTCTTGTTGGCGGAACGCAGGGACTTGGCTTGTTTGAAAGCCTGTGCACGAGCCCGGCGATTGCAGCATAAAAGAAGGCGCCGATGGCGCCTTCCTGCTTTGATCCCCCTACAAGAAATCAATTACGATGTGATTCGTACACCCTGGATCGAATCCAGAATTTTCTTGAACACCGGTTGCAATTCAGAAGCATTGTTGACTTCATAATACATGCTGGGATTGGTCGCACATTTTTTTAGCAGCGCAGCGTTTCCATTGATAACGCGAATCGTGAATATCTTCACTTTCTTGTCGATGGCATCAGTTTTTGCCTGAGCGCACGCGGAATCCAGGCGCGGGTCAATTGAAAAGGCATTGCTGTCCCAGCGGTTGCGCGTATTGTCGCCGTCGGTCAGAACAATCATGAATTTTTCAACATTGCTACCGGTCGAACTGATTGCTCCAAATGGTGTATCCGAACGCAGCGTTGCGAGTCCTGTCGCCAGACCAATCGTGACATTGGTGAACCCGTTGGGCGTCATCGACTGCGCGCGCGCGCGGATCAATTCAAGATCTGTCGTCAACGGTTCAACCATTGCCAGACTTGTCGCATGGCATTTGGCGGCAACATAACGCGTAATGAACATCCCGGCTGGCTGGCTGGAGGTGTCATAAGGTTGATCACGGTCGACAAGACATCCTTGCCAGCTTGCAGGCGTCGGCGGCTGCCTGTCAGACCAGCTAAGACTTCCATTCTCGACAATAACGTCCCAACGCAACCAAGGTGCGCCAGAATACGCCGTATTGATCCGCACTTGTGTGTTGAACGGTATGATGGACAGTTTAACGTCGTCAGGACTGACAACTTTCTTCTTCAGTTCATCTATCAGATCGTTTACGGCCGCCTTCAATGCCGTCATCTTTCCGGCAGAACCCATCGATCCGGTATTGTCGAGAACCAGAGCCAGTTCGATTTTTTTGCGTTCGGCTGTCACGCCGGTTTTTGCCCTAACTGTCATTTGGTTGTAACCGGCAATGCGCATCAGCGTCATGTCGACATCCGTTGATCCGGCAACCGTGATTACGGAATTGGACTTGCTGACTGTCACCACTGAGTTTTGGCCGAATTGTCCTGCACCATAACTGGCAGCGAAAAACTGCTGGGCTTGCAGCTGCAATTGCGGCAGCGTTGCCGTGTCTCCAGCTTTCGTCAACGACAGAGCAGTTGCATCAAGTGCTGCCTGAAGGCGGCTGCGCTCCGTTGTCAAACGCGACAAATCAATAGCAGCTCCGGCAAAAAGCATGATCGGAACAATCGCCAAACCGAATATCAGGGCTACTCCGCCCCTGCGATCATTCTTGAAACGGTTCCAGGTTGATACGGTTTTGGCTATTGGCATGGCTGAAACTCCTGTTGCCAGCCAACCTTCAAGTATGGTGCCAGCGCAGCCACACCCGCATTAACCACTTGTTAATACTGATATTTAATATCTAATTGATTTTACACGGCTTTATAACTCAGCCCATCATCGCGGGAACTGTTCCGCGAACTATGAGCTGTGACTAGTGATGCAAAATGGCACAGATAACCCGGCATGCCGTTGCGTTCCGGTAGCCGTCCGGCTAGAGCAACCACTCATGGCCCTTCGCGCGCCGGCAAACCCGCTACCGCTCGGACGGCCGAATGCAATCCCGAAGCGATGGAAGCGATCTGGTGGCGGACAAAGACCCTGCAATAACCCCGCAGCTCGTAGCCTCGCATGGTCTGAAGCCGGATGAATATGAGCGCATCCTGCAATTGATCGGGCGTGTTCCCACGTTCACGGAATTGGGAATCTTCTCGGCCATGTGGAACGAACATTGTTCCTACAAGTCCTCGCGTCTCCATTTGCGAAATCTGCCAACCAAGGCTCCCTGGGTCATTCAAGGTCCTGGCGAAAATGCTGGCGTGATCGACATCGGCGATGGAATGGCCTGCGTCTTCAAGATGGAAAGCCACAACCATCCCTCCTTCATCGAGCCCTACCAGGGCGCCGCGACCGGGGTCGGCGGTATTCTGCGTGACGTCTTCACAATGGGTGCGCGCCCAATAGCCTGCCTGAACCTGCTGCGGTTTGGCGCACCGGAACATCCCAAAACCCGTCACCTTGTCAGCGGTGTTGTCGCCGGCATCGGCGGCTATGGAAACTCGTTCGGGGTTCCCACTGTCGGTGGATCCGTAAACTTCCACACCCGCTATGACGGCAACATTCTCGTCAACGCAATGGCCGTTGGCATCGCCAAAACCGATGAGATTTTCTACGCCAAGGCCAGCGGAATAGGACGTCCGATAGTTTATCTCGGATCCAAAACCGGGCGCGATGGAATCCATGGCGCGACCATGGCATCCGCCACCTTCGAGGCCGACGCAGAAGAGAAACGGCCAACCGTGCAGGTCGGGGATCCCTTTTCGGAAAAACTGCTTCTCGAGGCTTGCCTGGAAATCATGGCAAGCGGCTGTGTCATCGCCATTCAGGACATGGGTGCGGCTGGTCTCACTTCTTCCGCAGTGGAGATGGGAGCAAAGGGTGATCTCGGGATAGAACTCGATCTCGACAAGGTTCCCTGCCGCGAAGAGGGCATGACGGCCTACGAAATGATGCTGTCGGAGAGTCAGGAACGCATGCTGATGGTCCTGCATCCGGAAAAGGAGGCAGAGGCCGAAGCAATTTTCCGCAAATGGGGATTGGACTTTGCAGTGATCGGAAAGACTACCGATACGCTGCGCTTTGTCATCAAACATCAGGGTGAAGTAAAAGCCGACCTGCCGATCAAGCAGCTCGGTGACGAAGCCCCGCTTTATGATCGGCCAAGACAGCCACGCCCTGTACCACCGGCCATTGATGCTGCAAAATATTCCGCCAAAGTTACCAATCGGGACGCCTTGCTCCGCATGCTTGGGTCGCCCGACCTGTGCTCGAAGCGATGGGTATGGGAACAGTATGATCACCTGATCCTCGGAAATACGGTACAGTCACCGGGCGGCGATGCAGCTGTAGTGCGCGTTGGCGAAGGCCCCAAAGGTCTCGCACTCACAACGGACGTGACCCAACGCTATTGTGAGGCTGATCCCTTTGAAGGTGGTAAGCAGGCTGTCGCAGAAACCTGGCGCAACATTACCGCAACCGGTGCTCGACCCCTTGCGATCACAGACAACCTGAATTTCGGCAATCCTGAAAAGCCGGACATCATGGCGCAATTCGCCGACTGCATCGCCGGCATCGGCGCTGCGGCACTTGCGCTGGACTTCCCGATCGTCTCCGGCAACGTTTCTCTCTATAACGAAACACAGGGAAGCGGAATTTTGCCGACACCATCCATCGGCGGTGTCGGCCTGCTGGACGACGTTTCCAAAAGCATGTCGCTTTCCTTCAAGGGACCCGGGGAAGCAATTCTACTGGTCGGCGAGACCGCCGGCTGGATCGGACAATCGATGTGGCTGGCGCTCATCCATGGCGCCGAAGCGGGCGCTCCGCCGCCGGTCGATCTGGCTGCAGAGCGGCGAAATGGAGACTTTATCCGCAGCCTGATCGGCACAGGACGCATTACAGCGGCCCATGACTTGTCGGACGGCGGACTGGCGATCGCACTGGCCGAGATGGCGTTGGCAGGCGCGACGGGCGCCACGATCAACCCGGCACCTTCCCAAATTGCAGAGCACCAATGGCTTTTTGGAGAAGACCAGGCCCGTTACCTCGTCACGGCAACGCCGGAAAAGGCTGCAGCAGTCATTTCAGAGGCCGCAGCTGCGGGAGTTCCCATCTCACAAATCGGCACGACAGGTGGAGATGCGTTGATAATTTCTCATTCCGACCCCATATTGCTGGTTGATTTGCACCATGCACATGAGTCGTGGTTTCCCGATTACATGGGCAAACACGGACATACAGACCCCGCCGGGAATTGACGATGGCTATGGAAGCGACAGAAATTGAACGCCTTATCAAATCGGCACTGCCCGACGCTGTGGTAGAAATTCGCGATCTCGCAGGCGATGGCGATCACTATGCGGCCACGGTGGTTTCGGCTAGCTTCAAGGGTAAAACGCGCGTTCAGCAGCACCAGATGGTTTATACGGCCTTGCAGGGTCAGATGGGCGGCCAATTGCATGCATTGGCTTTGCAGACGTCGGCGCCCGAATAGCCCTCTGGCAGGCCGATCTGCTTTGCATTATATTATCACACGGGGCGGTTCCTTGACCTCCGCCTTGACGAGGTATTCCTATGACCGAAGTTCTCAAGCGTATCGATGAAACAGTAAAATCCGAAAACGTCGTCCTTTTCATGAAGGGAACCCCGCAGTTTCCGCAGTGCGGATTTTCGGGACAGGTTGTTCAGATTCTCGACTACCTCGGCGTACCGTTCAAGGGCGTCAATGTCCTTGAAGATGATGGCGTGCGTCAGGGCATCAAGGACTACGCAAGCTGGCCAACAATTCCGCAGCTTTATGTAAAGGGCGAGTTTGTCGGCGGCTGCGACATCGTGCGGGAAATGTTCCAGAGCGGCGAACTTGCTGCCTTTATGGAAGAGGCCGGCATTCCAAGCCGTCAGGCCAGCTGATCGCCTTCCCGCCCCAAACAAGTTCCGAACTGCGGTGATTGCGCCGGAACTGTTACCCATGCTGGTATTGCCATGGGTATCGTGATCCTGCGCGTTCTCATTGCCGACATTACCACGCTCTCTACGGATGCAATCGTCAACGCGGCCAACACCAGTCTACTGGGCGGCGGCGGTGTCGATGGTGCAATTCATCGCGCGGCGGGCCCCGGGCTGCTGGCCGAATGCGCCGCGCTGGCCGGCTGCAAAACCGGCGAAGCAAAAGTGACGGACGCTTACGATCTCCCGGCGCGCTATGTGATCCACACTGTTGGGCCAGTTTGGCGTGGAGGTCGACATGATGAAGACAGGCAGCTGGCGTCTGCTTATTCATCATCCATGCAATGTGCATTTGCGCTGAACATTCAATCCATCGCATTTCCTGCTATATCTACCGGCGTCTACGGATTTCCTGCGCAGCGCGCGGCGAGGATTGCCGTAACAGCGGTGAAGGCCAGCCTGTCTGGAAACGCACACAATCTAGATGAAATAATATTCTGCTGCTTTTCAAGAGACAGCGCTGCATTTCACGAACAGGCATTGAGCCAATCATAGAATGACGGAGTGATTGACGCTCGCGGCAATCGCTGTTCGTGCATTGAAAGGCTCAACGAACCGTTGCGTAGGCGCTAAGACCAGCAGGAAGCGGACGTTGCGCGCCCCTGATCAAAGACGGAAGAACCTGAACGCTCTTGTCCCGTTTTGGTTTGGCTTGCGGAGCAGCCTCAACTTTACGATCTTGCGGAAGTGCCGCGGCAGGCTTTGCTGCAGCAGGAGCAGGTGTGCCGCTCAGACCACCGAACCAGCGGCGCAACAAAGGCTGATTAGGCTTGGCTTCGGTTGGTGCAGGTGCTGCAGTATAGGCAGCAGCCGTTGCCGGGATACCAGCGGCCGCAGGCTTTGTGTCCTTGCCCTTGGCTGAGGTATTGCTTGCCTGTTTGACCGGTTGAGATTTTGTTTTGCCGGTAGCAATCTGCTTCTCTCCAACCACGCTTTTCTGTGTTTTGGCAGAAGCCGCAACCTTCGTGTCTTTCGATTTTTCGTTGCCGGGCTTGCCAGCTGCAAGCTGTGTCTTCTCGGCAGCGGGCTTGCTTTTCATCGGACGCCCACGGTCATCCAGTGCAATCTCAACGGGGCCATAAGCCAGCGCTTCCGGACGGCTAACCAAGTTGACATGCGCAAACGAAGAGTGCTGGCCGCCATCTTTATAGACAACCTTCACAGGCCTCGTACCCTTGGCGATCAAGGCGGCAACCGCTTTTTGATCTGAAGACTCTTTTCTTTGAACAGCCGCTACCAGATTGGAATCACGCTTCAACGGCGGGCATGCTGCTGTGGCTGTGACTCGCGAGGATGCATTATCAGGTGCCGCATTAAACACATATTGACGGCTGCAGACCATCACAACCGGCTCCTGCTTTGCAACCTCGAAATGATCCGCGCCTTCCTTCAACTTTTTCCAAAAAGCGAAGTCTTTGTCCAACCGGTGCTTGGCTAGATTTTGCGGCGTCATGCGGAAAGGCAAAGACTGCAGCTGAACACTTTTCTGACCACCGCTGAAAAATTCACGAACGATTGCATAGATCTCGGCAATCTGCCCGTCAGTCATGGAAAAGCATCCACGAGACGAACACGCCCCATGCACCATGATGTGGCTGCCGTTACGTCCATGGGCCTTGTCGTATGCGTTCGGATAACCAACGTTGAAAGACAAATAGAAGGCTGAATTCGGATTCAAATGTCTGGGGGTGATGGAGTAAAAACCTTCGGGAACCTGACGATCGCCTTCGCGGCGCTTTGGTCCGAGCTGCCCTGACCAACGGCACATGGGATAAGTCTTCAACAGGGCGTACCGGCCATCGGCCTTCATCTTCCAGACTTCGAGTTCTGACTCTTTCTTAAAAGCTCTCAACAATACCGGCGAAAATTTTGTCGTGCCCATCTTGTCCATCAGGGACAGGGTCGCCTCGGGAATCGGTTGATAGGCCCGGCCATGATTAAGGCCGCCTTCATCCTGGCAGGCAGCCAACAGACCAGCCACAAGAATTGCGCCCATCAGTCGCGAAGTTTTTGTCAGGCCTGAAACCGTCATCATCGACATCCCGAACAAATATTTTACCCCAATTCAACACTGACGATAACCTTATCGCCTCGTGGTCTGGGTGGTGAGGAACGACTGCTCACTTGCAATCACGCGTCCCCCAAAACCGGCATAAACAGACTCGGACTGAGTATTCCCTATTATGCTTGATAATACACTACCTTAGACCGTTCAATTCGCGGACCACAGTAAACTTTTTCTTAACAATCGAGGCCCGGTCCAATTCTGCGACCAGGGTGGCATTGAATGCCAAATACAAGTTTACACACTTCGTCCCATAGCCAGGAACTTTTCAGCCCTGGCAGCCTTAAGCGCCGCAGCGTCCATCCCGGCCAAAGCTTTCATCGCAGCGGCGATGGAATCTCCGGTCGTGGATATTGCTTTGGCTGGATCCCGATGAGCACCCCCCACTGGTTCCGGAATTACCTCGTCAATAATTTTGAATTTGAGCAAATCTTGGGCGGTGATTTTCATCATTGTTGCGGCATCTTGCCTTTTTCCGCTGTCGCGCCACAAAATCGATGCCGCCGCTTCAGGAGACGCGACCGTATATATGGCATGCTCCAGCATCATCACCCGGTTGGCCGTTGCCAGGGCAATTGCACCACCCGAACCACCTTCTCCGACAATTACAGCGACGTTCGGCGTCTCAAGGGCAAGACAGGCCTCAATCGAACGGGCAATTGCTTCTGCTTGTCCACGCTCTTCTGCATCGATGCCCGGAAACGCCCCAGCCGTATCCACAAGTGAAATAACCGGCAGACCGAAGCGCCCGGCGAGTTCCATCAGGCGAATGGCCTTTCTATATCCTTCCGGGCGGGCCATGCCAAAGTTGTGCCGAAGCCGACTTTCAGTATCAGCCCCTTTTTCATGGCCCATGATGCAAACCGCCTGACCGCGGAAGCGGCCAAATCCGCCAAGAATGGCTTGATCATCACCGAATTTTCGATCCCCGGCCAAAGGCGTGAAATCTTCGAAAAGGCCTTCCACATAATCATGGAAATGAGGACGGTCCTGATGGCGGGCAACCTGTGCCTTTTGCCAGGGATTCAGATTGGAATAGAGACTTGCGAGAGTTTTGGCAGCCTTGTCCGCGAGAGATTTCAGCTCATCGTCAATCTTGACGGCAGAGCTGTCACGGGTGGCAACCGCGTTAAACTCTGCGAGCTTGGCTTCCAGCTCTGCCAAGGGTTTTTCAAAATCGAGGTATGTGCTCATAAGTCCGCCATATCGCCGTGAACCGGCGGGAGTATGGCGATAAGTGATCGCAGAGCCCAACAGAGTCAAGGCGGTGCCCATAACGAGCTATTTTCCGCGCAAAATAGACCGGAGGAGCAGATAATCCCATGTCACGGTTCGTCACGGTCAGCCAGCGGATGAAGATCCCGCACCATCGACTTCACGCGCTCATCCAGCACATGAGTGTAGATTTGCGTCGTGGAAATATCCGCATGACCTAGTAGTTCCTGAACCACCCGCAAATCAGCTCCATTTTGCAATAAATGGCTTGCAAACGCGTGCCGCAAGACGTGGGGGCTCACTTTTCCTGCATCCAGCCCGGCCGCCGCCGCAAGCACTTTGAGATCCCTGGCAAAGACTTGCCTTGGAAGGTGGCCCGCTTCGCTATCGGCCGGAAAAAGCCAGGAGCTTCCTGCAAGTCCCGGATGAGATTCAATCAGCTGGGTCCGGTAACACTTTATCGAGGCCCGGGCAGCTTCTGACAATGGAGCCAACCGCTCACGTCCCCCCTTGCCACGCACGGCAAAGAGCGGGTCCCGCAATTGTGCGAGAGTTGCCGGCAGGCTAACCAGCTCGCTCACACGCAAGCCTGAAGAATACAAAATTTCCAGCAGGCAGACTGTTCGGCTGGCGTGCAATTGTAGAGCTTGTTTGCCCCCGCGGCCTCCGGCCATCGCGTGGCCGGTGGCCAAAAGCCTGTCCACATCGCCAATTGAAAGAATTTTTGGCAAGCTGCGGCCACGTTTGGGCGCGTCAACGGCCGTCGATGGATCTTCATCGCGATAGCGCTCAGCACAGAGGAACCGATGGAACTGGCGCACGGACGACAGCCGGCGCGCCATGGTTGCAGGACGCTCAGACCTTTCTGTGAGGCTTGCGACATAGCCGCGAATGTCCGCAGTGCTGGAAACGAGCGCATTAGCGCCGGAATCTGACAAAAACTGGCCGTAGTCGCCGAGATCCCGCCTGTATGCTTCTATGGTGTTGATGGCCGCCCCACGCTCGACAGCAATCATCTCCAGAAACAACTCAACAAGCTGGGCCGTGGATGGCTGTGGCATGCACGACTTCCCCGCCCCCTATTTGTTAAGCTTGGAAGCCGGAAGAGAGTGCTGCATTTCGCGCTGTTGTGGTTCTACCAGTGTAACCAGCGCTTGCATGCCGCCCCACGCAAGGCCCGCCAACACGCCAACAAACAGCAGGAAACGGAACAGGCTCGGCATCAATACCCCCTGATGCGCAGTCTTGAACCACGCACCAATCATTCTGGCGCCATAATACGGTCGCAGCTGGTCCGCGAAAGACCTGATTTCCGCTGATACCCCAGCTCGGGCATGGAAAGCAAACCAGATAGCCGATTATCTGCGCCGATGCAGTCTTGCACCACGAAACACAATTTGCCTGCCAAAATCCAGAAATTTTGCTACTGGTTCTTCTGAGTAACAATTTTGGTCGGCCCACACGGGAATCTACGGCTTGGCCGTCAGACCAGAGATTCAGAGATTTCAACCCGGCATGTCCGATTCCGAGCTCATTAAACGTCTGGCTGGCAGGTCTATCGTCCTTGTTGGCATCATGGGGTCTGGCAAAAGTTCCGTGGGGCGAAGGCTTGCCACCAGGTTGGGGCTGGAATTCGCCGATGCCGACAGCGAGATCGAAGAAGCCGCCGGCATGACCGTCTCGGAGATCTTTGCCAATCACGGTGAAGATTACTTCAGGGACGGCGAGAGGCGTGTCATCGACAGGCTGCTGAAAGAAAGACAACGCGTGCTGGCAACCGGCGGCGGAGCCTTTATGCAACCCAAGACCCGGAACGCTATCGCCCGCCATGGCGTATCTATCTGGCTCAATGCTGACCACGACGTTCTGATGCGCAGGGTGCGTAAACGAACCCACAGACCCTTGCTCCAATCCGGCGATCCGGATGCTGTCATGCAAAAGCTGATGGATGAACGCAATCCGGTATATGCGACGGCGGACCTGACAGTCATGTCAGGCGACGGGCCGCATGAAACCGTTGTCGATGAAATCGTGCAACGACTGCATGCGACCATGCAGGATTCACATATGCCCACGAACGAGGGAACAGCCAAAGTCCACGTTGATCTGGCAGGCCGGGCATACGACATCTTCGTCGGCCGGAACATATTATCCGACGCTGGTCGATTGATTGCGTCTCTTGCTCCACAAGCAGCGTGCGCAATTGTCACTGACCGGAACGTAAAAAATCACTATCTGGACCCGTTGATTCGTAGTCTTGATCAGCATTCGATCCGCCACTCGGAATTCGTTCTGGACCCGGGCGAACAGAGCAAATCTATCAAGGTGTTCTCGCAACTTTGTGACGACATCATTGCTGCAAAATTCGAACGAACCGATCTGGTCGTTGCACTTGGCGGCGGTGTGATTGGCGATCTGGCTGGATTTGCCGCAGCCTGCATTCGGCGCGGGATGCGGTTTGTGCAAATTCCGACAACCTTGCTGGCGCAAGTTGATTCCTCTGTCGGCGGTAAAACGGCAATCAATTCAAGCCACGGGAAAAACCTGGTTGGCGCGTTCTACCAACCCTCCCTCGTGCTCACTGACATAGCGACGCTGGATACGTTAGCGGACCGGGAATTTCGTGCCGGCTATGCGGAAGTTGTCAAATATGGCCTAATCAACGACGTCAATTTCTTTTACTGGCTAGAACAAAACCAAAGCGAGATCTTCGCTCGTGGACCAGCCTTGGCCGAAGCCATTCGCATTAGTTGCGCTGCAAAAGCAGCCATAGTTGCCCGCGATGAAACAGAACAGGGCGATCGCGCGCTGCTCAATCTCGGGCACACTTTTGGGCACGCTCTGGAAACACTTGCAAAATACGACACAAATGTTCTGGTGCACGGTGAAGGCGTATCAATTGGTCTTGCTTGCGCGGCCCGATTTTCCGTCCATCTGGGCCATATGAATGGACAGGATGCCGCTCGTATTTGCGCTTATCTTGAAAGTTGCGGCATGCCAACGCGCATTCAGGACATCGACATCGACATCGCCCGCACGTGGGATCGTGATGCCGTGCTGGAGGCAATGTATCAGGACAAGAAAGTTGCAGGCGGACGTCTGACTTTCATCTTGATGAAATCAATCGGGCAAAGCTTTATTGCGCGCGGTGTAGAAGCACATGTTGTGCGAGAGTTTCTTCACGAAGACATGAAAGCTGTTTGACGAGGCAAGCAAAGTGCAATCGATTATAAACAGTCCATTCACGGCATTCGGAATTGTTCTGGTATGCCTCATTTTCTCCGCGTTCTTTTCCGCGTCTGAAACAGCATTGACCGCTGCATCGCGCGCCAGAATTCACGCACTCGAGAATCAGGGAAACAACAATGCTGGCATTGTTACCCACCTGATGCTGACTCGCGAACGGCTCATCGGATCAATCCTGATCGGCAACAACATCGTGAATATCGGCGCTTCGGCATTCATGACAAGCCTGCTCGTCGAAGTATTTGGATCTGGCGGTGTATTGTATGCAACTGTGATTATGTCGGCACTGGTCATCGTCTTCGCAGAAGTAATGCCAAAAACCGTTGCCATCGCTTCGCCCGATCGCTGGGCGCTTGTACTTGCAAAACCTGTTTCATTTTTCGTCGCAATTTTTGGGCCGATAACTTCGGCAATCAATATTTTTGTCCGCCTTGTCCTGAAACCATTCGGTGTGAACATTGGCGAAAACCAGGCTGTATTATCCGCGCATGAGGAAATTCGTAGCACGGTGGACATTCTGCACAAGGAAGGCGGCGTCGAACGATCAGACCGGGATATGCTTGGCGGATTGCTGGTTCTGCGTGAACTGGTCGTGTCGGATGTTATGGTGCATCGAACAAAGATGCATATGATCGATATCGATTTGCCTGCTCCCGAAATCGTTCGGGCTGTTCTTAATTCGCCATACACGCGCATCCCCCTGTGGCGAAGCGAGCCTGAAAACATTGTTGGTGTGCTTCACGCAAAAGATCTTCTGCGCGCATTGAATGCTGCTGGAGGTGATGCCGAGAAGCTGGCTATCGGAGACATAGCGTTGGACGCATGGTTCGTTCCCGATACGACCGCCTTGCAGGATCAACTGCAATCGTTCCTGCGTCGCAAAACGCACTTCGCATTGGTCGTCGATGAGTATGGTGAGGTGATGGGACTGATCACACTCGAAGACATCATTGAAGAAATCGTCGGCGATATTCACGATGAGCACGACGTATCGATTGCCGGCATGCGTCAGCTCGCCGATGGATCGGTCACTGTCGATGGCGCCGTCCCAATCCGTGACTTGAACAGGGCGATGGATTGGAACCTTCCAGATGAAGAAGCCACAACGATCGCAGGGCTTGTCATCCACGAGGCAATGACTATTCCCGACGTCGGACAGGTGTTTACCTTCCACAACTTTCGATTTGAAGTCTTGCGCAAGACGCGTAATCGACTGACCTATCTGAAGCTTACAAATGTCAAACCAAAACTGACTGCGGAAGAGAATATAACCTGAAGCTTCGCGAACCAATTGCAGTGATAGAAACCTGGCCGCCAATCAGACGAATTGGTCTTTGGCAAATCCAGAAAAGATTCCATTGGCCGAAATAAGTTCGCTGTATTTCCCCTGTTCAACTATAGCACCGTCCTTCAAGACGATGATTTTATTTGCCCGGCGCACTGTCGACAACCGATGTGCGATCACCAGAGTCGTCCGTCCCTTCATCGCTTGATCGAGAGCCATCTGAACGGCAGATTCAGTTGTTGCATCCAAAGCGCTTGTTGCTTCGTCCAGGATGAGTATTGCAGGGTCCTTCAGCAACGCGCGCGCAATAGACAACCTCTGCTTCTCGCCACCAGAAAGATTCTGACCCCGCTCACCAATATTTGTTTCGAGTTTTTTATCCAGCCGCTCAACAAATTTCCAGGCTTGGGCTTCTTCAAGGGCATTTCGCATCTGTTCTTCTGTTGCGTCGGGCCTGGCCAGGCGCAGATTGTCAGCAATGGTCCGCGCAAACAACATGGGTTCCTGGAAAACAATTCCGATTGCGGATCGTAGCGAACTTATCTCGATGTCACGAATATCCATTCCATCAATAAAGATTCTTCCGCTATCGGGATCAAAGGCGCGATAAAGCGCTGCAGCAGTGGTGGATTTACCTGCGCCGGTTTCACCAACCAGCGCCACTATCTCTCCCGGCTCAACCGTCAGACTGATCTCAACAATGGCGGGTCGAACCCTGTCGTGGGAATAGCTCACCCTGTCGAACTCGACTCTTCCTTTAGGATGTCCCAGTTTTTTTGCTCCGGGCTTGTTGACGATCCCCGGCTGGGTATCAACTACCTCGAAGAACTCCTCGAGCTTAGGGGTCAGCATGAATATCCAATTAAGAAAGCCTATGACCTGTTCCAGCTTTCCGATGCAGAGGGTGGCCAGTCCGATAAAGGTGACAATTTCTCCCACCGATGCCAGGTTGTGCATATGCAAATAAGTACCGAAAAGAAAAATAAGCAAAATTGTTACGGTCGCTGCAGCGCGGGTGATAACTGTTGCGGCCGCCCACCAGGCAAGTATCGGCAATTGTGAATTCAAGAACATGTTTCCGATGTCGCGCAATCCGTCGGCTTCCTCTCGCGTTCGGGTGAAGCTTTGGACCGCCGCCACATTGCCTAGTGAATCTGCTGCCCGTTGCGCGATGTCGCTATGAAAAGTTTCAACGCCCTGCTGGCGCGTTTGTGTCGTATGAATCACAAAACCGATCACTGTTCCGGAGATGGCTACCAGTAGAATGAGCAGCAAGCTCAAACGCCAATTCAGAAACAGGGTGGCGGGTAGCAAGATCAGCAGTGAGAGAAATGAAACTACATTTTCGCGCAGAAACGATAACCACACATTCGACAGTCCAGCCGAACCATCCAACATGATTTTCAGCAAACGACCTGTATGCGAGGCTTGGTGATAGCTTTGCGGAAGTTCCAGAAGATGTTCAAAGAACTGGCTCATTACCGTGAGCCTTCGCCGGTGCGATAGTCGGTCTGCCTGCAAGGCCAGTATCGCCGAAGCCAGAATGTTGAATAGCCCGAAGCCAATCCATATTCCCGCAAGAGGCGCGATCATACCCCAGGTCACATTGCCCTGCGATCTGGTGAGTCGGTCAATTATCTTGCCGAACAGGACGGGCTCGGCGAACTGGGCCACGGCGATCACCAGACCTGACAGGATCAGCGATCCGACCAGTAGCTTTTCAGAGGCGAGCAACCCGAGAACACGCAGATAAACCTTGACTATATTCATCTATCCGGCGCCGTTCCTCTAAAAGATTTTGAGTTGCTCCAAAGCAGCAATTGTCCCTCTCACAGATAGGTACGAAAAAGACAAACCCCTTGGATTTGCTCGCAGCCAAGGCTATTGATGGCCTCGAAATGTTATTTTCTAGAATTTGGTGACGCGATGAACAAGGTTTATCCCGATGCCCGCTCCGCGATGGATGGGCTGCTCAAGGATGGAATGACTATCATGTCAGGAGGCTTCGGCCTTTGCGGCATTCCCGAGGTGCTGGCCGAAGCAATCCAGGCATCCGGGGTAAAGAACCTCACCGTGATATCGAACAATGCCGGTGTGGATGGCATTGGTCTGGGGAAATTGCTTGAAACCCGCCAAATCCGGAAGATGATCTCGTCATACGTCGGGGAAAACAAGATTTTTGCCCAGCAATATCTTGCAGGCGAACTCGAACTGGAATTCACCCCACAGGGAACAATGTCCGAGCGCATACGTGCCGGAGGCGCCGGTATTCCCGCATTTTTCACTAAAACCGGCGTTGGGACGGTCATTGCGGAAGGCAAGGAAGTCCGGGACTTCGATGGTCAAAAATACGTGATGGAAACAGCTTTGAAGGCTGATGTCTCCATCGTTCACGCCTGGAAAGCAGACACGGAAGGCAACCTTGTTTACCGGAAAACGGCGCGCAACTTTAACCCGATGATGGCTACTGCCGGGAAGGTTACGGTGGTGGAAGTCGAGCATCTCGTCCCGGCGGGACAAATCGATCCCGATCACATCATGACGCCCGGCATCTACATCGACCGGATCGTGCATGTTCCCGACGCACCCAAGCGCGTCGAATTTCGCACTACCCGCCCGCGCAAATAAAATTCCATATTTAGTCCCAGGAGAAGCACCATGCCATGGACACGCGAACAGATGGCGGCCCGCGCCGCAAAGGAATTGCAGGACGGGTTTTACGTTAATCTCGGCATCGGCATTCCCACACTGGTTTCAAATTACATCCCGCAAGGCATTACCGTTCAGCTGCAGAGCGAAAATGGGATGCTGGGTATGGGTCCGTTCCCTTATGAGGGGGACGAGGACCCCGATTTGATCAATGCCGGCAAGCAGACTGTTACCGAGTTGCCCACGACAAGCTATTTTTCGTCTGCCGACTCGTTCGCGATGATCCGTGGTGGTCATATCGACCTGTCGATACTCGGTGCAATGGAAGTCGCACAGAACGGCGATCTGGCAAATTGGATGATCCCCGGCAAAATGGTCAAGGGTATGGGCGGCGCGATGGACCTGGTCGCCGGCGTGAAAAAAGTTGTTGTCGTCATGGAGCATACCGCCAAGGACAGCCCTAAATTGTTGAAGCGTTGCTCGCTTCCACTTACCGGCGCTGGTGTGGTCGATATTGTGATCACCGATCTTGGTGTTTTCCGGATTGAACAAAAAGGCCAGGATGGCATGACCTTGATAGAACTCGCCGATGGCGTAACGCTTGACGAAGTCAAATCAAAGACTGACGCAGACTTCAATGTTGCGCCAGCGATAGCGGCCGCTGCATAGCAATGAATATGAATTGATCCAATCGGGCCCGCATCGATAGATGCGGGCTTTTTATTGCGCACTCGATTCTTTCGGCGCCTCCGATCTCCCAGTACCGATTGGAAAATTGCTATTGGCAAGATGCATGTGATCGACCTACGATACCTATCAAAGATGAAAAGCGTACTGGAGGAAGAAACAGTGTCCTACTTGCCAATGACTACCGAGATTGTGACTTTCAACGCGCACAAGGGTGACAAGGGCGAGGCATATTATGCCCGGCCCAGTGGCAACGCACTGGTCGGAGGGGTGGTTCTGATTCACCACATGCCGGGCTGGGACGATTGGTGCATCGAAGCTGCGCGCAAACTGGCGCACAACGGTTTTGCCTGTATCGCTCCGCATTTGTATTTCCGCGAGAAGCCTGGCTCACCGGACGATTGTGCGGCCCGAGCCAGGGCGGCAGGTGGTGTAACAGACGATCAGGTAATGGGTGATATTGCCGGATGTGCCGACTACTTGCGCGCGCAAAAACATTCCAATGGCAAGGTTGCAGTCATGGGGTTTTGCTCAGGCGGACGGCAGGCCTATCTGGCCGGGTGCAAGATTCCCAATCTTGATGCAATTGTCGATTGCTGGGGCGGTGCAGTGATCGTGGACGATCCAAAAGATCTCACTCCACAGCGTCCGGTCGCGCCGATCGATTTGACCGAAAATCTCAGTGCGCCAGTCTTGGGTCTGTTCGGCAATGAGGACCAGCGTCCAAACCCCGATCAGGTGAACCGGCACGAAGCGTTACTAAAAAAGCTCGGTAAACCCTACGAATTCCATCGCTACGACGGCGCCGGGCATGGTTTCTTTGCAGCCGAAAGACCAGCCTATCGTGTCGAGCAAGCCAACGATGGATGGCGCAAGATCTATGCATTTCTGGACAAAAATATTGGTCCAGCTGCGAAGGCTGGGATTTGATATTCACATCTGGAGTGACAAAAATGTGCTCGTACATCGTCGAAAAAATCGCACTCAATGGCAGCGCCAAAGGACAGGCCGGATGGCTGAACATTGATTCCGCAAACGTCTATTTCGACCACCCTTTTCACGCCACGCTGGATCACGCACTTGGTATCGACTTTCTCAACGAGAAAGACGGATCACGTGAAAGAATAGCGATTGAAATTAGCGCGGAGTCCGCTCGTGAGCTGGCAACCGCAATTCTGGCAGCACTTGACCGTGGTGAAATCGAACATGGCGCGTCAGCACACGTCTGAGGCTAGCGCACCATGTTAGTGGCGGGTCAAGATGGTCGCCCGTTGAAAAACAGAGGCAGGTCATGCCGGGAGCTCGGGTTGGTGGAGCTGAGGGGATTTGAACCCCTGACCTCTGCAGTGCGATTGCAGCGCTCTCCCAGCTGAGCTACAGCCCCATCCGGCCCGATGCGAGGGCTGTTTACGTCCGCCTCCAGCCCCTGTCAACGGCAGCTATTTGGCGTAAAATATGGCCAATCTGGAGCCCGATACAAACCTCTGCTGCGGGCTTGCTCATGGCCTGAGGCCCGGTTAAACCGGACACAAGCTGAAAGGTAAGGCCATGCGCGCGATACTCGATGTAATTCTACTGATCCTGCAACTCTACATCTACGTGCTGTTCGGCGCGGTGATAATGTCGTGGCTCCTGGCCTTCAACATCGTCAATTATAATAACAATATCGTCCGCACGATCTGGAATGCATTAACCGGGTTAACGGAGCCGGTGCTAGGACCCATCCGGCGCAGAATGCCCAATCTCGGCGCAATCGATCTGTCACCAATTGTTCTGCTGCTGATTATTTTCTTTATCGAACGGGTGATTGTTTACTACATCTACCCCGCCGTCAGTTAGTGGCCAATGCTTGGCAAACACTTGCGTCATCTTGAGCAATTAAACCAGCGCACCGTGGCAATGCTTGAACTTGCGACCTGACCCGCAGGGGCAAACTTCGTTCCTGCCGACCTTACCCCACGTTGCTGCATCGTAGGGATCGCGTTCAACAGGTGCGGCCTGACGGCCCGGCAAAGCCGGAGCAAGCGCCTGCGGAGCAAATTCACCTGCTGCGATCATTGCATTTACCGCATCAAGATCGACTTCCTGACCAGTATCTGCACCGATAAAATCATCGCCTTGCATATCCTGATCGTCGAAAGCTATCTCGAGACGCATCAATTGTTGCGTTGTCGTTTCGTGCCACTTCCCAATCAAGGCATTAAAAAGCTCGAACGCTTCATGTTTGTATTCGTTCAGTGGATCACGCTGACCGTATCCGCGCCAACCGATCACATTGCGAAGATGATCCAGCATTACCAGATGTTCGCGCCAGTAATGGTCGAGTACTTGAAGCACGACTTGCTTTTCAACATGGCGCATCACGTCTGGCGTGTTCTTCTCGACCTGTGCCGCGTAGGCCGCATCTGCCGCGCTGTGAACGCGCTCGGAAACTGCTTCTCCGGTGATGCCTTCTTCCTTGATCCAATCGTCGACAGGTGAATCAAGATCCACGTTTTCCTTGAGTGACGCTTTTATTTCTTCCGCATTCCAGCTTTCCGGATAGCTGTCCTTTGGAATGTGACGGGCGATGATATCGTCGATAACATTGGCGCGCATATCGGCAACCGTCTCTTCGAGCGATTCCTGCGCCATCATTTCACGGCGTTGCTCAAAGATGACCTTGCGTTGATCATTCATGACATCGTCATACTTCAGAATATTCTTTCGAATATCAAAGTTTCGAGCTTCAACTTTCTGCTGGGCTTTCTCCAGAGCCTTGTTGATCCACGGATGAACGATTGCTTCGTCTTCCTTGAGACCAAGGCGCGTCAGCATCTTGTCCATGCCTTCTGCACCAAAAATCCGCATCAAGTCGTCTTCCAGTGAAAGGAAGAACTTGGAACGGCCAGGATCACCCTGGCGACCACCACGGCCGCGCAGCTGATTATCGATACGCCGGCTTTCGTGGCGTTCGGTGCCGATGATATAAAGACCGCCGGCCTTGATCGCCTTTTCGCGAAGCATCGCAACTTGCGAGCGTATTTCTGTTTCTTTTGCCTGTTTCAAACTTTCATCGGAAATGTCCTTGCATTCCTGCTCAACGCGCATTTCCACATTGCCGCCAAGCTGAATGTCCGTGCCACGACCGGCCATGTTGGTCGCAATTGTGATTGCGCCTGGTACGCCGGCTTCAGCCACGATATACGCCTCTTGCTCGTGAAAGCGTGCGTTCAGGATTGCGAATAGTTTCGATTGCTTGTCCGATTGAGCAGCGGAGTAGAGCTGCTGGAGCGCCTTGGGATCAGCAAAGTCGATCTGCGTATATCCATGGGCTTTCAAGGCCTCGCCGAGTTGTTCGGATTTCTCAATCGAGACCGTGCCCACAAGCATCGGTTGCATTTGCTTGTTTGCTGCTTCGATTTCTCGAATGATTGCCCGAACTTTCTCCGCTTGTGTCCGATAGACTTCATCGTCTTCGTCAAGGCGCGCTACTGATTTGTTGGTCGGGATTTCAATAACTTCAAGTTTATAGATTTCGGCAAACTCGTCTGCTTCGGTAGCAGCAGTACCCGTCATGCCTGCCAGCTTCTCATAAAGCCGGAAATAGTTCTGGAATGTAATCGAGGCTAGTGTGACGTTCTCAGGCTGAACATCCACATGTTCTTTTGCTTCCAGCGCCTGATGCAGGCCCTCGGAAAACCGTCGGCCCGGCATCATGCGCCCGGTAAATTCATCGATGATAACAACTTCATTGTTACGTACGATGTAGTCCTTGTCGCGCTGAAACAGCGCATGGGCTTTCAGCGCTTGCTGGACGTGATGGACTGCTGTGACGTTTGCCGGATCATAAAGTGAGCCTTCGGTCAAAATGCCCGCTTCACGCATCAATGTTTCGATATGTTCGTTACCAGCTTCGTTGAGGTTTACTGTCCTCTGTTTTTCATCAAGCTCATAATCGGTTCGCTGCAGTTTCGGAATTAATTTGTCGATGGAATTGTAAAGGTCGGATTTGTCTTCCGATGGACCGGATATGATCAGCGGCGTTCTCGCCTCATCGATCAGAATCGAATCTACTTCGTCGACGATCGCAAAAAAATGCGGGCGCTGTACCATTTCGCCCAGTTCATATTTCATATTGTCGCGAAGGTAATCAAATCCATACTCGTTATTGGTACCGTATGTAATGTCGGCAGCGTAAGCTTCCCGCCGTTCCTCATCTTCTATGCCATGGACAATGATGCCGACTGTCAGGCCCAAAAACTTGTAGATCTGACCCATCCACTCAGCGTCACGGCGGGCAAGGTAATCATTTACAGTCACGACGTGAACGCCCTTGCCTGCAAGCGCATTCAAATATGTGGCAAGAGTGGCGACCAGCGTCTTGCCTTCGCCCGTCTTCATTTCGGAAATGCCGCCCTCATGCAGCACCATGCCGCCGATCAGCTGCACGTCAAAATGCCGTTGTCCGAGCGTTCGCTTGGCCGCTTCTCGAACCGTCGCGAAGGCTGGAACCAGCAAGTCATCAAGAGACTTGCCAGCCGCTATCTCGTCACGAAACATCTGAGTGCGCGCGGCAAGGTCCGCATCGCTGAGCTTTTCGAGCTCGGGCTCAAGCGCGTTGATAGCTTCGATCCGCCCGGTATAGCCTTTCAGGCGCCGGTCATTTGAGGAACCAAAGATTTTCTTGGCGAGTCCGACAAACATTACAATGATCCCTGCGGGCCGGGGTTCCGGCTAGGTAAGATATACCCTTTGGAAAGCGTTTCGAGCCCTGTTTGTCCCGATACCTAACCGAAAGATGTGTGCGGTCGCACCTACGGTACGCTCAGATCATCAATGATCACCACGAATTCTGCCGAGAGATAAGATCGAGGTCCCCGGTTGTCAATTGAAGCAGCACGCTGCACCTTTGGCCTCGAGACAAAGTTTGCACCGTCATGCAAGAATTTCAATTGCGAGGCTCAAAAATTAGCGCCATACCCTCGCATGAACGGCAATAGCCACAGGCCGGTTCTTGCAGGAGATATTCATGGCAAAACGTATATTCGCGATGATTTTCGCTATTTTCTGTTCCCTGGCGTGGACTGCACTACTGCCAACCTATGTAAATGCGGCTGTTATTGCCAAGGTTGATGGCGCAGAAATTACCGATGAAGATGTCAAGCTCGCGCTTGAAGATATCGGGCGCACGTTGCCACCTCAGATGCAGCCGGCCCAACGGCAGGCCTATGTAATCAACTATCTTATTGACCTCAGACTTGCTGCTCGCAAGGCGGAGCAGGGAGATTTGGGGAAATCACCTGAATTCAAACGTAAGCTTGAGTATTTTCGACAAAAGGCGCTGATGGAAGCTTATATGGATGGATTGACGAAATCCGCGTTGAGCGACCAGAAAGTCCAGGATGTATATGCGGACGCAGCCAAGGCGCACAAACCGGAAATCGAGACGAAGGCAAGCCATATACTGGTGCCGACAAAGCCGGAGGCAGAAGCTGCCCTCAAGCGTGTCTCGAGCGGTGAGGATTTCGCCAAGGTCGCCAAAGAAGTATCGAAGGACCCCGGCTCCCCCGGCGGATCACTCGGCTGGTTCACCAAGGACCGCATGGTGCCCTCATTCGCAGAAGTGGCCTTCAAGACTGATGTGGGGAAAATCTCTCCCCCTGTGCAAAGCCAGTTTGGCTGGCATATCATCAAGGTAGAAGATCGGCGTACCTCCGCGTTCCCAAAAATTGAGGACGTCAAACCACAAATCGTCCAGTTTCTGACCCGCAGGGCTCAAGGCGCGGCGATAGGCGATCTTCGCAAAGGCTCCAAAATCGAACGGATGGAAAACAAGAAGTAGCGCCTGAAGACCAAGAGCCCTGTTTTGGCAATGCCACAGCAACTTGCCTTCAGCTCCAACCAATAGTGATCCCTGTCCGCGAAGGCTGACCATGAGCAAACAAACCCCGATTTCTCCCCTGGCGCCAAAATCCTATCCGGACGCACCACATATCGAAGGTGTTCGTTTTTCAACCGCAGCAGCTGGCATTCGCTATCGTGACCGGACCGATGTCATGCTCGCGCTTTTGGATGAGGGGACACAAGCTGCCGGTGTATTCACCAAATCCCTTTGTGCATCAGCGCCGGTCGACTGGTGCCGTGACAAACTGGCGGGCGGCAAGGCACGAGCCTTGATCGTAAATTCCGGCAATGCAAATGCATTCACGGGTAAATCGGGTGACGAACAGGTAGCGCTGACAGGCGATATCGTTTCCCGCTCGACGAATGTTTCGAAAGACCAGATTTTCATGGCTTCCACCGGCGTGATTGGCGAACCGCTGGATGCGCGCAAGTTTGAAGGCGTTCTGGAAGAGCTGAAATCCAAAGCCGATTTCAGGCGGGCTGTTGGATGCAGCAAAGGCCATCATGACGACAGACACATTTCCCAAAATAGCAACATCCCAGGCCAAAATTGGAAATCATACTGTTACGATCAATGGCATGGCAAAGGGCGCTGGGATGATCGCCCCGGACATGGCAACAATGCTTTCTTTTGTTTTTACTGACGCCGCAATCGCAGCGCCCGTCCTGCAGGCGTTGCTGTCAAAGTCCGTTCGAAAATCCTTCAACTCCATTACAGTCGACAGCGATACATCCACGTCAGATACGCTCATGCTATTTGCGACGGGCGCTTCTAAAAGGCGAGGTGCGCCGGAAATTTCTGACATCGCGGACAAGCAACTTTCCTCATTTGCAAAAGCTCTGGACAAGGTGCTGCTGAACCTGGCGCATCAGGTTGTGCGCGACGGCGAGGGCTGCAGAAAGTTTGTCGAGATCGAGGTTCAGGGCGCCGCCAGCGCACGTGCTGCCAAAACCATAGCAATGTCGATAGCCAATTCACCTCTGGTAAAAACCGCCATCGCGGGAGAGGACGCAAATTGGGGCCGCATCGTTATGGCTGTGGGTAAGGCCGGTGAGAAAGCCGACCGCGACAAACTGGCAATCTGGTTTGGCGACATCCGGGTGGCAAGAAATGGTTTGCGCGACCCCTCTTACGACGAGGCAGAAACGTCAGCCTATATGAAACAGGAAGACATCTATATTCGCGTGGATGTCGGGATTGGTCGCAGCAAGGCAAAGGTATGGACCTGCGATCTGACAAAGGAATATGTAGCAATTAACGGCGACTATAGAAGCTGATTAGCGTTGAATTGTTGATTCTTCGACCATGGAGAATTTAAATGTCGCGATTTTTTCTAATTATCACATTGTCCCTGGCGGTTTTGTCTTGTGGGCCGCGCAACGATACACAACTGGTCACGAATGGACCTGCTTTCAATGCAAATGCTGCTTCTTATGTTCACAAAAAAGGCCCGGGCAGGATTGATGGCGAAGCATTTGTACTAAATGGAAACGGCAAGCCATTATACGCAGCGGGAGAAACCATCAGATTGGTGCCCGCGACGGAATATGCAAAGTATCGCTTCGTCAGATTGTATCGCGGCGGCACCTTCGTCCCGGCCAATGCAATTCCTCGAATATCGCCGGATCCGCAATATGCTCAATACACCCGCACCACGACTGCTTCGGCTCGAGGAAAATTTTCGTTTCAAGACATGGCGCCTGGGGAATATTTCATTACCGCGCAAAAAGTGCATAAGGCCAAAGGCTCCTTCACACCGCTTGGTGGAGCCATGTTCGCGAAGGTTGTGGTCACCGGCAAGGAAGAAAAGCCGATACGCGTTGTTCTTGCTGGCAGATAAACCAACCAATTGAAGGACACCACATTTGAATATCCTCCTCGTAGTAGCTGTAGCACTTGTCGATCCAGACAATCGGATCCTGATTGCTAAACGGCCAGAGGGGAAATCACTCGCCGGTTACTGGGAGTTCCCCGGAGGTAAAATAGATCCGGGTGAACGACCTGAACAATCTCTTATCCGGGAATTGCAAGAAGAGCTGGGCATTTCGGTAAGCGAAGATTGCTTGGCGCCACTATCTTTCGCATCCCATGCATATAGCGATTTTCACCTCCTGATGCCGTTATACATTTGTAGAAAATGGCAGGGACAGGTCTCGCCACGAGAGAAGCAGACACTCAAATGGGTGAGCGCCAGAGATCTGCGTTCCTATGAATTGCCTCCGGCGGACATTCCCCTGATCTCTCCCTTGATAGACCTGTTGGGATAGCCGGGCAGGTAACTGTCAAATTCCGCCCATCTTGCAGATTGTCTTCCATTCAAAGTCGGAAACAGGTTGCACCGACAGTCTGGAATTGTTTACCAGAACCATGTCTTTCAAACTGGATTCGTTCTTGATATCTTCCAGCGTCACGGGAATTTTGAAAGGTTTGTGCGCCTTGAAATCTACCATCCCGAACTTGCCAGACACATCTGACGGATCTGGATAGAACTCTTTGATTACCTCGACGATTCCAACGACAGCCTTGCCTTCATTGGAATGATAGAAAAATGCATGATCGCCTTTCTTCATCGCCATCAAATGCAGTTTTGCGGAGTGATTGCGTACACCGTCCCAGTGCGTCCCGGATTTTCCGGCATTCACCTGATGATCCCAGGACCATTTGAAAGGTTCGCTTTTCACCAGCCAATGCGCCATCGTTCTTGATCTCCTCCATTAGACACGTGCTGCAGGTTGTGGTGTTTTCAACCAAAACCGGATCAATCAGCCTTCTTGTTTTTGCGGCCGCAGCATCAAGCTTGCAATCGCATTCTGTACGTCAATGTCACCTCGCAGCAATGCATTGACGGCGGTCGCTATCGGCATATCGAGGTTTTTGCTCATTGCCATTTCCACGACAACCTCTGCAGTTATTGCGCCTTCAGCTAGCTTGCCCCCACCGGCATTCGCGGCGCCTTGTCCAAGCCCCATGCCCAGTGCAAAGTTTCTCGACTGGGGTGAACTGCAGGTCAACACAAGATCCCCCAAACCAGACAAACCCATGAGGGTTTCTTCTTCGGCTCCATAAGCCGCCCCGAAACGCCTCAACTCAGCAAAGCCACGAGCCACCAAAGCGGCCTTCGCGCTTGCCCCAAGGCCACATCCGTCCGACACGCCACACGCAATTGCGAGCACATTTTTCGTTGATCCGCCAACTTCGACGCCCCGCACATCACTGGTATGATAGAGCCTGAACTTGGAGGTGCCCAATGCCATACCGATAAATTCTGCAATTCTTATATCCTTCGCCGCAATTGTAACCGCCGTAGGCAGTCCTCTTGCCACATCATCAGCAAAACTGGGACCGGACAACACTGCAATCGGCCGGTCTGAAAACAACTGCGCAGCAACATCGCTGGCAAACAGCCGGCTTTTGGTTTCGATGCCTTTGGCACACAGGACGATCGGTGCTCCTGGTTTTAGGTAGGGACGGAGCACTTCACAAACCGAGCGGACAGTCTGTGCGGGCGTCACAAGCAAAACCATGTCGGCTTTAGTCAGGTCCGACGGGTCACAGGTTGGCAAGACATTCTGCTCGAGAGTAACGCCTGGAAGATAGCGTTTGTTCTCTCTCTCGGTCCGCATTCTCGCCATCGCATCGGAAGCACGGCCCCATAATATTGTTTGCATTCCCGCGCGAGCGGATACTTGCGCAAGCGCTGTGCCCCAGGCCCCGGCCCCCACAACCGCTACACATGAAAATGGACTAGTCGTCATGTCGTTGGTCCATCGCGGCAAAGTTCATGTTCAACGCCCATCAAGTTTCATTGGCTGACTGCCCGGCCTATCCCAAAGCACATTGAACCGGGCAATAAACTCGCTCGCAAGGGTGGCGCTCTCTATCACTAATAGATCATTGTCCTGCCGGCGCATGCCTGAATAGGAGAAATTGGCAGCACCGGTTCGCAATATTCTCCCATCAACATGATAAGACTTGAGATGCATGAGATCACGCCCGTCAGTCTTGACCCGCGCCTCAATGCCCTTGGTGGAAAGCAAGTTCGAAAACAGCGACGACGGATTGGCGTTCCGGGCAGCGGGCTGATCGGGGTCAAGATAAAGGCGTATCCGGACACCGCGGTTTGCTGCAGCGATAAGCGCTTCCATCACGCTTCTGTCCGTCAGCACATAGGCCGCCATGTCCAGGCGCTCTTTTGCGCCAGCAATGAGTGCTTTGTCGATGTCCGCAAGATTGTGCTCCGGCGCATAATACAGGCGTACGCCACCCATTGTCCTTTGGCGATCCAATGGGCCCCGGGCATCGGAGGGCACAAAGCTCAGGAACAGGGCGACGCAAATCAACAGCAGAAAAAACTGCTGACGTCCGTTGAACTGGCTTCTCCAGCGCGCACGAGATTTCCGGTATCTGGCTTTCCTCAGGCTTTTGCTCCCCTGACCGATTGCATGTCCTTGTCCAATGGCCATCGCGGTCTTGGTGCAAAATCGAAATCATTGGTAAGACCAAGCCGCAAACGCTCTACACCGGTCCAGGCGATCATGACGCCGTTGTCGGTACATAATTCAGGCGGAGGCAGCGCCAAACGCAAGCCAGCCTCGGATGCCAGCCGTAACAATGCCTGCCGGATGGCCGTATTGGATGCAACGCCACCAGCCACGACCAGAGCACGGGGGACACCGAACCTGTTCCTGAAATGACGCAAGCCCACACGTGTTCGATCAATCACAATATCCAGGATTGCCGCCTGAAAAGAGGCTGCAATATCTGCAACTGTCTGGAAATCCAGAGCAGATTGGGAATCGACGATATGGCGTACTGCCGTCTTCAGCCCGGATAACGAGAAGTCCGCAACATCCCGCCCCTGCATCGGGCGCGGCAAGTCAAATCGCTCTGCGTGCCCATTGACTGCCAGCTTTTCAATTTGTGGCCCGCCCGGGAACGGCAATCCCAGCAATTTGCCAACCTTGTCAAAGGCCTCGCCGATTGCGTCATCGAGAGTTGTGCCAAGACGAACATAGTCTCCGACACCCGTCACAGCTACCAGCTGGGTGTGTCCGCCGGACATCAGCAGCAACAGGTAGGGAAAATCGACACCATCGGTAAGACGCGCTGTCAGCGCATGCGCCTCGAGGTGATTAACGGCAACGAATGGCTTGCCAGAAGCCAAAGCTATTGCCTTGCCCATGGTAAGGCCAACCATTACGCCTCCAATCAACCCTGGACCGGCAGCCGCCGCAACGCCGTGGAGATCGGAAAAACTCAGGTTTCCAGCGTCCCGCATGGCTTTTTCAATAATGCGATCCAGCGTCTCGACATGGGCACGGGCAGCTATTTCCGGCACCACGCCGCCATATGCTGCATGTTCGGCGATTTGGCTCATGATCACATTCGAGCAAATCTGCCCGCCCCCGGTGGAGTCGGCCCGAACCACCGCAGCCGCGGTCTCATCACAGGTCGTTTCAATTCCCAGAACAAACATATCGACTCGCCAAATTGCCGTGAGAACACACCTTTAACACAGGCCCTGCCTCGTCCGTCGAGCATAAATCAGCTATATTGCGGGCAGCAAAGTTCCAAACCGCAGTCCTGACGTATCATGGCCGAAGTTACGCCCGCCAGCAGGGCCCAAACCGTTCTCGATTTTCTTCGGAAACTGGATTTACCGGTTGAAGTTCACCATCATCCGCCCGTTTTTACGGTGGCCGAAGCCCAGGCATTGCGCGGGGAAATATCCGGCGGGCACACCAAGAACCTCTTCCTGAAGGACCGGAAGAACCGGTATTTTCTCGTCACGACTATGGAAGACGCTCAGGTTGATCTGAAAACATTACACCAACGGGTAGATTCTGCCGGACGGCTGTCTTTTGCGTCACCCGAGCGTCTCCAGGCCATTTTGGGCGTGCAGCCCGGCGCTGTGTCTCCCCTTGGTCTGGTGAATGACACCGGCAAAAACTGCAGCCTGGTTCTCGACATGGCCCTGTTTGCAGCTCATCAGGTGAACTTTCACCCCTTGGACAATTCGATGACAATCTCCATATCACCTGCGAATCTGGAGATTTTTCTGAAAGCCACCGGACACGCTCCCTTGAAGCTGGAATTTCCCTCATCAACCACGCTTGGCTGTACCGCCGCATTTTAGACGTCTGGAAATTCACATCCATACAAGATAGAGCAATGGGACATATCATTTTACAATCGACTGTCTTGGCGTCATTTCGGTCGCTGGGAAGACGAAACTTGAAAGTACGAGGGCCAAATGGCCAATGATCCTGAGTTGATTTTGGGCGCTTCCAACAAATCCGATCCGGTCGAAGCGATCGAAGATGTATCGACCGCCGACTTCAAGGAAAAAGTTCTCGATGAGTCGGCGAAACGGCCTGTGCTCGTTGATTTTTGGGCGCCCTGGTGCGGCCCGTGCAAGCAGCTAGCCCCCTTGTTGGAAAAGGTCGTGAAGTCCTCCGAGGGCAAGGTCAAACTGGTCAAGATGAATATTGATGACCACCCGCAGGTGGCCGGGCAATTGGGCATCAAATCCATACCCGCCGTCATCGCTTTTCAACGTGGTCAACCAGTTGACGGCTTCATGGGCGCCGTGCCGGAAAGCCAGATAAAGGGTTTCGTTGAACGGCTGGTCGGACCTGTAGGCAATGCTGCTGCCGAAAGCCTCGCAGCCGCCGGCGCCGCCCTTGAAGCCGGGAACCTTGATGAGGCGCTCGCCGAATTCCAGGCCGCTATTGAAGCCGACGATTCCAGCACTGAAGCATTCGCCGGGATGGCGCGCACGCTCTTGCGTATGGGTGACGCTGCGGGCGCGGCAGAATTTATCGATTCACTGACAGATGAAATGCAGGCAAGTGCCGAAGTGGCCGGGGTCAAAACCGAATTACATCTTGCCCAGCAGGCACAGGGTATTGGTGATCTGGAGGGACTGAAACAAAGAATAGCGCAAGACCCAAAAGACCATCAGGCCCGCTTTGATTTGGCCATTGGTCTGAATGGCGTAGGTGAATTCGACGAGGCAGCAGATCAACTTCTGCATATAATTCGCACCGCGAAAGGCTGGAACGAAGATGCCGCCCGCAAACAATTACTCGAATTTTTCGAAGCCTGGGGTTTGACCAGCGAACATACCAATACCGCCAGACGTAAACTCTCGGCGGCTCTGTACTCGTAAAGCTCAGAGCACCACGGATCTGGCTGATCTGTAACGACGCAAGGCGCGTATAGTTATTCAGTGTGTGTTTTGCTTGGTATCGCGACACCATCGGGCTCGAGGCGATAAGCATGGGTATGAACAAGCCATATCACGATGTATCTGAATTACCTGATACTATACCGGTGTTTCCTTTGACCGGCGCACTATTGTTACCGCGCGGACAAATGCCACTGAATATTTTCGAGCCGCGCTACCTTGCAATGACCGATCACGCCATCGGTAGTGACCGGCTAATCGGCATGATCCAGCCCTCGGATGCGTCCGCGCCTTTGCAGGGAAATCCTCGACTGCGGGACATTGGCTGCGCCGGACGTCTTACCCAGTTCGCGGAAACAGGTGATGGCCGTTATGTCATGACCCTGACGGGCGTTTGCCGTTTCCGACTAGTCACAGAAGTTGAATCGGGAGCCGCGTTTCGTCAGTTCAAGGTTGATTTTGCCGCATTCCAGGACGATCTCCTCCCACGCGAGCAGCAGCCCGGGATTGACCGGACAGAACTCGTCCAGACACTAATCACATTTTCAGATGCCGCTAACATGCGGATTGATCGCGACGAGCTCGACAAGGCCGACAATGAAATGCTGGTAAACGCCATATCAATGAGTGGCCCTTTTGGACCGGAAGAAAAGCAGGCCCTCCTGGAAGCAAAAGACCTTACCACCCGTTGCCAGGCGCTCGTTGCAATAATGGAAATTGAACTCGCCCAGCATCTGGCGGGATCCAGTAAGCTCCAATAGCCCGCAACCTTCAGGATCGACGGAGTGGATCATGGACAAATCATCCAACGCTGCATCCGATCGCAGGGCGCCATTGTTACAAATCGATCGCAGATTGCTTGAAATTTTGGTGTGCCCAATCACCCGGGGTTCACTGCATTATGATAGCGAGCGGCAGGAACTGATTTCCAAGTCCGCAGGCCTGGCATTCCCCATTCGCGATGGAATTCCGATCATGCTGTCGGATGAAGCGCGAAAGATCGAAAAAATATAAGTCCTTATTAAGCGAACTCATTTGTGAGTTTAGTTGCGCACAGTCCTGCTTCGGCTTGCCGAGATTGCCCAAAGCATACGCATGCCGATCAGATCCGACATCGTTGCGGACTCTCTTATTTCGAATGAAATCGCTTCCAGCTTTCCGATAAGTTCAACCAGACGTTTGCTGGTGTGCATGCCCAATTGCGCTTGAATATTGTTCTTTTTCGTAAATGGGAGCCGAGCCTGCCCGAATCGCTCCATAACCTGATTTGCCGATGAACCGTTCTCTATTTCCAGGATCATGCGATGTAGCAGCAGGCAACGCCTGATGCACGCACTGACAAGCACATTGATGTTTTCACCTGTTGACAGCACCTGCCATACAATCTCCGAAGCTTCGGATCGCTTGCCCAGAAATGCCGCATCAACCGCATCGTCAAATGCCTCGCCGGAAGCATCGGCAATCACTGCCAGGACGTCTTTCTCGGTAATTTCCTGCTGGCCATGTGCATAGAGGATAAGCTTTTGCAACTCTGAACGTGTCGTCAACCGGTCGGCACCCAGAGACGCTACCAATGTGGATTTGGCACTTTGGCCAATCCGGAGCTTTGCGCTTCGTAACTCTTCATCAATCAAACGGGCAACATCTTTTTCGTTGTCAGGATAGCATTCGATAGCCGCTGCAATTTTCGAACGGGAGCACGCTGCCCGAAGGGGTGCATCACCCTTGAGAACACCAGCGCTTATCACAATGGTGCAATCTTTGGGTGGATCCTCGAGCAAGGTCTTGACAGGTTCGACAAATGCTTTGCGACCAGCAACGATATGTATAGCGCGACGGGACTGGAACATGCTGATGGTGTTGGCTTCATCGATCAGGCTCGATGGGTCATCCGCGATATCGTCGCCTTGCAGGGTAATCAATTGAAACGGATCATGCTTGTCGTCGACGGATTTGGAAATTAAGGCTGACGCTCGTTCACTGATCAGGCCCGGATCTGCGCCAAACACAAGGAATACGGCGATCTCCTTGCCAACGCCGACAATGTAACGATCAGCTTCATAATTCTTTACGGCGACCATCTACGTTATCGCGACGGATGACCGGCCAGATAACTGGCCAGTCGAACATGAATTTGCTCGGCAAGTGTCTTGGATGCGCGTATTTCAGCATCACGCTGTGCACGCAAATTTGCAAAGCGTTGACTGGACCTGTCATACGACACAGTTGTAAACGCAACACCTTGAGTAACTGGATCCTTTGCTCCAACTGGAACGAGCCGATATCTTGCATCAATTACAACCGTTCCGGACGTCGCGCGTCCGCTGATTGTGTCGATCAACGGCGTTTGCAATTTCTGGTTCACGGCGATGTGCAGCCTGTATTTTGGCTCGACTTCAGAACCAGAGCCATTCAGGGCAAACCGCAACTCGCTGGCAAGGTAATGTCCCAGCCTGGCCGGGATAGGTTCGATGTGAATTGCTGTCAGGGTTGCACGCAACTGTTGCCCACCGGCCCCGCCATACATAGGACGAAGGCAACCCGCCACGGACAATGCAGCAACAAACACCAATGTTCTGCTCGCCAATTTGCGGCCCATGCTGATCCTATCCCACAACATTGACGATCCTCTGCGGTACGACAATGACCTTACGAATCGGCCGTCCTTCAAGCGCCCGCAACACAACATCCAGATTGCGAGCTGCCTCTTCAAGATATTCTATTCCAGCATCACGCGCTACAACCAGTTCGCCACGTTTTTTTCCATTTACCTGTACCGGAATAACCAGTTCGTCTTCGGCAGCCAGCGCCTCATTTGCCTCCGGCCACGGGCTGCTTGAGACCAGCCCCTGCCCACCAATGACCCGCCAGCATTCTTCGGCCAAATGCGGCATCATCGGCTCCAGTAATTTTACAATCACATCTGCGGCCTCGCGAAGCGCAAGCGACACATCGCCGGATACAGGTTCGCCTTCCACATCATGCACTGCATCAAGAACGGCATTTGTCAGTTTGCGAATTTCTGCAATCGCCGTGTTGAATCGAAGCCGCTCGATATTTTGCCCCACCTTCAACAAATGCCGATGGACCAGTTTCCGGATTTCGAGCGCCCGCCCTTCGCCTATGTCGGAAATTTTCGAACCAAATGGTGCAGCCATTTCCGCCAGCTGATGGACCAGTCGCCAAACCTGTTGCGTGTAACGGGAAGCTCCCTGGACGCCTTCTTCGCTCCAGATCACATCCCTGTCAGGCGGCGAATCGGACAGCATGAACCAACGCGCAGTGTCGGCCCCATAGGTTCCAATAATATCATCCGGATCCACCGTATTGCGCTTGGATTTGGACATTTTCTCGATGGAGCCAATGATCACCTCAGCGCCGGTTTTTATTTCCGTTGCGTGACGGGTTCCGCCTTGGCTTTCAATCTGCACGTCTGCCGGCAACAACCAATTACCATTCGTGCTACGGTATGTTTCGTGCACCACCATCCCTTGCGTGAACAATCCCGCAAACGGTTCACTCAGACCAACGTGGCCGCACTTCTGCATCGCGCGTGTAAAGAAGCGCGAATACAACAGGTGCAAAATCGCATGTTCGATCCCGCCAATATATTGATCGACCGGCAGCCAATGATCTACGACAGACCGGGTCGTCGGCGATTGTTCATTCCAGGGATCCGTGAACCGGGCGAAGTACCAGGATGAATCAACAAACGTATCCATCGTGTCGGTTTCACGCCGTGCAGCTTTGCTACATTGAGGACACGCGACGTTTTTCCACGTAGGATGATGATCAAGGGGATTGCCCGGACGATCGAATGTCACATCGTCAGGCAGCCTGACCGGCAAATCCTTTTCCGGAACAGGTACTGTCCCACAATCATCGCAATAAATGATTGGTATCGGGCATCCCCAGTAACGCTGGCGCGATATACCCCAGTCGCGCAGGCGAAACTGTACCTTTCGCTTTGCTTGAGGCTCATTTCCAAGAGTCGTTTTTTCCAAACGCCTCGTTACTTCTTCCTTGGCCTCGGTAATGCTCATACCATTCAGGAAGCGGGAATTGATCAGCGTGCCTTCGCCATCAAAAGCTTCCGTCGAGATTACAAAATTGGCAGCGTCAGTTCCTGGAGGACAAACTACCGGCGTGTTGCCAAGCCCATATGTATTTGCAAAGTCCAAATCGCGTTGATCATGCGCAGGACACCCGAATATCGCGCCGGTTCCGTAATCCATCAAAACGAAATTGGCGACGTAGACCGGCAAGGCCCACTTGTCATCAAAAGGATGAACTGCGCGAAGCCCGGTATCAAAACCTTTTTTCTCAGCCGTTTCCAGATCGACTACAGACGTACCACCTCGTCTGCATTCTGCGATGAATTCACTCAGACCGCGATTATCCAGGGCAAGCTTTAAAGCCAGCGGATGATCCGGAGCCAGGGCGATGAACTTGGCTCCGAACAACGTATCCGGTCTTGTCGTGAAAACTTCAACGCTGTTGGCTGAAATCGCGGCATTATCTTTCGATAACTCAAACTGTACCAACAGGCCCTCGGAGCGGCCTATCCAGTTCTTTTGCATCAATCGAACTTTTTCCGGCCAGCGATCAAGACTGTCGATCGCCTCAAGGAGATCATCGGCATGATCACTTATGCGAAAAAACCATTGCGTGAGTTCCCGCTGCTCGACAAGTGCACCAGACCGCCACCCCCGACCGTCGATAACCTGCTCGTTAGCCAAAACAGTTTGATCGACAGGATCCCAGTTAACCTTGGATTTTTTCCTGTCTACGAGACCGGCCTTAATGAAATCCAGAAACATCTTCTGTTGGTGCCGGTAATAGGACGGATCGCAGGTGGCGATTTCCCGGGACCAATCCAGAGACAGTCCCATCGACTGCAACTGCACCCGCATCGTATCGATGTTTGCGTAGGTCCACTTGGCCGGATGGCTATTGTTTTGCATTGCCGCATTCTCGGCCGGCATACCGAACGCATCCCATCCCATCGGATGGAGAACATTAAACCCCTTCGCCCGTTTGTACCGGGCTATCACGTCTCCCATCGCATAATTGCGAACATGACCCATGTGTATCCGGCCGGACGGATAGGGGAACATTTCAAGCACGTAATATTTGGGACCACCGTTTGCATTGGAGGTCTTGAAAGTTGCCTGCTCGTCCCAAATCCCTTGCCATTTGGATTCGGTTTCCCGCGGGTTGTACCGCTCCTGCGCCATGAGTGATGTAACCGTGTTTTTGTGAACCTGTCGGAATGTTGACGCACAGAGCATTATTTGTCCGGGCTGGTCAATAATTTTGCCATTCCTGATGGATTACATCAGCGCACCCAATTAATCTGGCGGGCGGAAGTTCGCCAAGGCGCAGATGGAGTTTGATAAATGCCGGTCGGATCGGAAGGCTTGGCCCAAGTCAGGGATGAAATAGCCAAGGCTGCCCGGAACAGCGCCAGGCGCCCCGAAGACGTGACATTGGTCGTGGCATCAAAAACCCAACCGGCCGAGCGAATCCTGCCGTTACTGGAAGCTGGTCATCGCGTGTTCGGCGAAAATCGCGTGCAGGAAGCACAGGCGAAATGGCCAGCCCTCAAGGCAAGATTTCCGGATCTGGAACTGCACATGATCGGGCCTCTGCAATCCAACAAGGCGGAGGATGCCGTGGCGCTGTTTGACGTGATTGAAACTCTTGATCGCGAAAGTCTCGCTAAAGCCTTGATTAAAGCAATCAAAAAACTCAACAAAGCGCCTCGCCTGTATGTGGAGATCAATACGGGAAACGAGGCGCAAAAGGCGGGAATTATCCCTGCGGACGCTGACGCTTTCCTGAGCAAATGCAGAACGGCATACGGGCTGGAAATCGATGGTCTGATGTGTATCCCGCCGGCAGACCAGCTGGCCTCACCCCATTTTGCCCTGCTGGCAGAAATCGCCAAGCGGAACAACATTGGTGAGCTCTCAATGGGGATGAGCGCGGATTTTTCCCTCGCGATCCAGTTGGGCGCTACCCACGTCAGGGTTGGAACGGCTGTATTCGGCGCGCGCAAAGAGCAAATTTGACCTCGCGGCCGCTCTGACTCAACCGATAATCAGCGTCGTATGAGCGGCCAATTGGGGCAGCAGACGCCTGAAGTCTTCCAATTTAATGGCCACGCAGCCCTCTGTCGCTTGGCCGCCTTTGGCCATGACATGGAAGAAAATGGCACTGCCCCGCCCCTGCACGCGCCGGGAATAATTATAGTCGAGCACGCCCACGAGGTCATATAATTGATCCTCGCGCCATAACTCCTCGCTCCGACCGGTAAAGGGCAGCGAAACCGGACGGTTATACCGCCTGTGCCCTTGCTCATCACACCAGCCATCGGCAGGCCGCGTGGGCGCTATGGAAATACGCGTCCGCGGACGCTGAACCCGATCCCTTCGTATGAAAAAGGCCAGCAGCTCGAACCGCCCGAAAGGCGTACACCCGTCACCTTCACGTTTTCGGTACGTCAATCCATTACGGCCCAGCACACAGGGAATAACCAGATGGCCCACGTGCAATCGCCCGGCAGATGGCGCTTGAGAACCACGGCCGCCAATTGCGCGCCGGACGAAAATCCGGCTTATAGGTTGTTTTCCGTTTACCGAATTCAGCACGTTCCCATCACATTCAGTTGAAGACTTTTGCCCAATGTTTCACAATTGTTCGATCTGGCGTGATAATCATTTGGCTTGCGAAAACTCATGGATTCGCCCAATTTCGTGCCAGATTTGTAGTTGGCAAACAATAGCAGCCCCGGAATCGGGAAAATAGCGAAGAGAGCAACAGGCATGACCCAGGTTCGCAATATCCTCATCACTGACGATGACAACGAATTGCGCTCTGCCCTAGCCGAACAGCTTGCCCTGCATGAGGAATTCTCAACAATCGAGGCCGAATCTGCCTCCAAGGCAATAACGCTCATCCGGAATCAGCCGCCTGATCTCGTACTGATGGACGTTGGATTGCCTGACATGGATGGCCGGGAGGCCGTGAAAATACTGCGCAAGGACGGATACAAGGGCCCGATTATCATGTTGACCGGGCACGTCACCGATGCAGACGCTGTGCTGGGGCTCGAATCCGGTGCCAATGATTACGTGAACAAGCCTTTCCGCTTCGCGATATTATTGGCCAGGATCAGGGCACACCTGCGTCAGCACGAGGCCAGCGACGATGCCACCTTCCAGATAGGTAACTACACTTTCAAGCCCAGCTCCAAGCACCTTGTAACTGACAAGGGAAGCAAGCTCCGTCTCACGGAGAAGGAAACGTCCATTCTCCGCTTTCTCCATCGCGCTGGGGGCCAGGTTGTGACACGCGATATATTATTGCGGGAAGTGTGGGGCTATAATGCCAATGTTACAACGCACACGCTCGAGACCCACATCTACCGGCTACGGCAAAAGATAGAACACGATCCAGCCAACGCCCGTCTGCTACTCACCGAGGGGGGCGGATACAAGCTGGCATCTTGAGTGTTTTTGACACACACATTGCGAGAGCGGATGGGCTGAACCGATGTCACTGGATGCAGATGCAGAATTACTGTCGGCCATACCAGTCTTCAAATTGCTGGAGCAGGAAGCCATACGGCTGCTGGCGTTCCACGCAGAAGAAATTGAACTGGCTGAAGGTGACATGCTCTTCAACAACGGCGACAAGTCCGATGGCGGCCTTGTAGTCCTTGACGGTACCATTGAATTGGTTTCGGAATCCGAGGGCGTAAGATCGACTGTCACTGTGAAAAAGGGTTCGTTGATTGGCCAACTTGCATTGATTACAGATGTAACGCATCGCAGTGACGCCAAAGCCACGTCGCGCGCGAGCATCATGAAAATTCAGCGCAACTCATTCCAGCGTGTTCTCAGGGAATATCCGGGAACGGCTGCGAAAATCCGAGCCTCAATTGCTTCGGACCTGCTCGAATTCACCAGTGCCCTTGCTCGATCCCGAGCCTGATGTCTTCCTCTGGCGTCAGATATCAAGATCGACAATTATCGGTGCGTGGTCTGAGGGTTGTTCCCAGCCTCTTGCCTCCTTGATTACCTGCATGTTGCGCAACGCGGGATTTAGTTTTTTACTCAACCATACGTGATCGAGTCTGCGCCCCTTGTCAGCCGTTTCCCATTGCGGTGAGCGATAGCTCCACCAGGTGAATAGTTTCTGATCTGCCGGAACGAGCGTTCGCATCGCATCATGCCATGGACCTGATGCACGAACCTGTTCCAGTTTTTCAACTTCGATAGGTGTGTGGCTGACGACTTTCAGCAACGCCTTATGGTTCCAGACGTCGGTTTCCAGCGGCGCAATATTGAGGTCACCGACCAGCACGGCCTCCCGCGAAGCCAGCTTGTCTGCCTTGATCCATTGCGTCAGCTCGTCAAGAAAGTCCAGCTTGTGTCCGAACTTCTTGTTCACTTCACGATCCGGAATATCCCCGCCCGCGGGAATATAGAAATTATGGATATCTACTGCTGCACCAAATGCTTTTTTATCCATCGTCACACGCACGTGGCGCGCATCATCCAGCTCACAAAATTTCCGGCAATGGATATCGGAAAATGGAAATCGCGATATTGTCGCTACGCCATGGTATCCCTTTTGCCCATGCAGCGCGATGTGCTCATATCCCAGCTTGCGGAACCCGCTCTCTGGAAATTCGGCATCCCTGCACTTTATTTCCTGCAGACACAGGACGTCCGGCGCATGCAACTTGATGAGTTTTTCGACAAGCCCGAAATCTTAGCCGGACAGAATTGATGTTCCACGTCGCTATACGTACCATCAGTCGCTCTCCCATGCCCCGGATGCGAATGACATAGATACGTCCTGGCTGCAATAGTGTCGGGCAGACCGCCTATTGATTATCCGTACGCTCGTAGTTGATCCTGAATAAATTGGACGGCGGCTTCTGGCTCAAGCTGATGTTCGCGAGCTGGACTTGCGTGTTGTAGCCCTGAGCGTCCCGCACAATCCACTTTTTCAGGGCGAATGTCTTCGGATCGAAGTACAATTGGATACGCGAAGTGCCGCCAAAAGTGGCCTTGTCTTCAATTCTGATCATCGCCTCCCGATCGGAATTCTTAACTTCGAGAACTTTTGTATCCCGCGCAAGATTGATGTTTTTTTTCAGGAGAAACTTGAGGGGAGTTTGTCCAATGAAATACAAGTCCTGCTTGGCCGTCTGCTTGTTCCGGATAGCAACACTCTTGCCGTCGGCAATGATTTGAAGTGCGGCTGGGGGATCATATTCGAAACGCAGGCGACCTGGTTTCTGAACATACAGGCGGCCTGACGTCCGTTTGCCGTCAGCACCGACTTGAGAGAACGAGGCAACCATGGTGTTGACGCCGTTAAAGTACTTGTTCGCGCTATTTATCACCTCGGCGTCAGACCGTGTGCTTACACGTGGTGGCGGTGCCGCTCTGGAAATTGCCTTCGAAGCGGGGGCGCCCTTCGGCGGAAACAGGTTTATTGGAGCACCTTGTCCAAAAACCACCGTCGAAGATAAAGTTAGAGCCAACCCGGCGAGGATCGATCGGAGCGACATTGTCATCATGGGATACCCGAAATTAGCTATGTCCACCTGCTAGTGGCACGGTGTGGCGAAACTACGACGCGGATACTCGCATATTTGGTTACATTATCGCGTTTTCAATCCTGATCGGCCAGATCGAACGCACCGCGATCAACTCCACCCCCAACCAGTATTTCACGCTTTCCTGCATGATTTGCAGAACTGACAACGCCTTCTTTTTCCATCTGCTCAACGAGCGACGCGGCCTTGTTGTACCCAACGGACAACCGTCGTTGAATGTACGACGTAGAACACTTGCGGTCGCGCAGGACAATCGCAACTGCACGGTCGTAAAGGCTCATGGCTTCTTCTTCATCCATGCTGCCGGGCGCCGGCGAACTGCCGCCCGCATCGACCTCATCTTCTTCGTCTTCCAGGGTTATTGCTTCCAGATATTCCGGTTGTCCCTGTTGCTTGAGGTGCGCCACAATCTCTTCAACTTCCTCATCGGCAACGAATGGACCGTGGACACGGGAGATCCTGCCACCGCCAGCCATGTAGAGCATGTCACCTTGGCCAAGCAGTTGTTCGGCGCCTTGTTCTCCTAGAATTGTCCGGCTGTCGATTTTGGACGTGACCTGAAAGGATATCCGGGTTGGGAAGTTTGCCTTGATCGTGCCGGTGATGACATCAACCGACGGGCGCTGCGTGGCCATGATTATGTGTATCCCCGCCGCGCGCGCCATCTGTGCCAGACGCTGTATAGCCCCTTCGATATCTTTGCCTGCAACCATCATCAGATCGGCCATTTCATCGACGATGATAACGATGAAGGGCAGGACATTCAGT
This sequence comes from uncultured Alphaproteobacteria bacterium, assembly GCA_963700795.1. Classification (GTDB taxonomy): domain Bacteria; phylum Pseudomonadota; class Alphaproteobacteria; order Rhizobiales; family Beijerinckiaceae; genus Terripilifer. The sequence goes on from CAVOYX010000005.1 coordinate 485,120, forward strand.
TCGAATTCTTCTTCCTCATAGATCGCTTCACCCGTTTCGCGATCAAAGCCGGTTTGGGTTTTCCGTGTTATTGTCTTTCCCTTGGCCTTTGCTTCGGCGACCCGCGTGTTGAAACCTTCAATATTTCGAACGCCCAGTTTTGACATCTTACGGTAGCGGTCTTCCATTTCCCGTACCGCCCACTTCAAGGCCACTACTGCCTTCTTGGGGTCGGTTACAACCGGTGTCAGCAAGTGCGGGATGCCATCATAGACTGACAGTTCCAGCATCTTGGGATCTATCATGATCAACTTGCACTGATCCGGATTTAGCCGGTAGAGGAGCGACAAGATCATTGTGTTGATGGCGACGGACTTGCCCGATCCGGTAGTACCCGCCACTAGAAGATGCGGCATTCGGGCCAAATCGGTAATGACTGGTTCGCCACCGATCGTTTTACCAAGACATATAGCCAGTTTGTGTTTTGAGCGTTCGAAATTTTCTGAAGCCAGAAGTTCCCGCAGAAAAACAACTTCGCGTTTATGGTTGGGAAGTTCTATACCGATTGCATTTCGCCCGGAAACGACTGCAACGCGCGCTGATATAGCCGACATGGACCTTGCGATATCGTCGGCAAGACCTATCACACGGGAAGATTTCACACCCGGTGCAGGTTCCAGTTCATACAAGGTAACCACAGGACCCGGTCGTACGTTGATGATTTCACCTCGAACGCCGAAGTCTTCCAGAACACCTTCCAACAAGCGTGCATTCTGTTCCAGCCCTTCTTCGGAAAGTGTTCCATTTCGGACCTTCTTCGGTTCGGCAAGTAGGGCCAAGGGTGGAAGCTCGAATGTATCGACATTCCACATTGATGCTTGAGCTTCCCGGTACACACGCTTTCCAGGTTTGAGTACAGGAGCCGCAGGTGTGACTCGCGATGGGATTGCTACTTCTTCAGCATCGTCCAGATCGTCTTCATCTTCGGGATAGAATTCGTTGGCGCGCGAACGGGACCGCTCGATGTGAATTGAAGGTGGTGATACTGGCTGGGAGAAATTCTGCGCTTCTCGGATCTTCGGCAGTGGGACGGGCGCTTGATATTGGAGGAAGTCTTTTTCGTCCGAGCTGGGTTCAAGCGCAACCATGGGCTCACGCCGCAACTGCCCGGGAGCCTTTTTCGATATGTTTTTATTGCCGGCAAAAAGGCGCTTCAGGCCAGCTTTTGTTGCAATGAAACTATGCGCAATCGCCCCGAGAGCGATGATTGCAAACCCTGGTTCACCCTGCGGATCGACAACATTACTATCAAATTTGGGCGAAGAATCGGTCCTTGGATCAGATTCATATCCATCCAGCTCCTCGAGGGATGGGTCGCTTTTGTTCTGAATTGGGGATTGGGTGAATGCGTACTTCAGCAACAAGATGGCCAAGACCGCCATTGCAAACCCGACCAGCAGCAATGACAGCGTGTTTTTTCCGAAGATCAAACCCGGTATCACAAGCATGGCATCGCCGATCACGCCACCCATTCCAGTCGGTAGCGGCCATCGGGCCGTGACAGGTAGCAAAGAAGAGAACGCGGCAAGACAAAGTATTCCAAGAATTGCACAACCCGCCCGCAAGTGAATCCTGTGAAGGAAGCGTTAAGTCGCCAATTGCCAACCCCAACCAAGGACTACAAGAATGAGGCCCAGCGATGCCAGACCAATGGTTTGCATTAATATGTCGGCTACGATGGCGCCTGGCTTACCGATCCAGTTTTGAACAGGCCTGTCTGTGGCAAAGTTCAGACTCGGATCGAGTGCTGACCAGCTCGCCAGTGCCAGCAAATTCGCCACGGCGAGAGCAGCAATGGCCGCGCCAAACAGTTCCGCACACCGTCGGGCAAGAAATTCCCTTGCGGAATCAGGTAGCTGATCTAGCGCTGAAAACGAGTGTGATCGCATGTTCCGAGACATCAGAAGGCGGCCCGGACATTCTCGTCGAGCCTCAACAATTCAAGCTAGGCGTCCGGGGTTAACGCTAGATTAACCATCGACCGTTTCGCTGGATTGATCAGCCATCTCGCAGTAATTCATGAGGTCTCAAAATGAAGCGCCGGCATCTGGTGACGCCGGCGCTGATGGGAGCTTCAATTTTAATTCGATACTTTGTTCACTGATGCAGGGACTCTCCATGCAGATGTACATCGAGACCCTGGCGTTCTTCTTCTGCAGTGACCCTCAAACCGCAAATGGCCTGAGTAATCTTGAGTGCGATAAACGTGCCTACAACGCACCAGGCAATTGTGACAACGACGCCGACTGCCTGAATGCCAAGCTGTTTGGTATTGCCCGCGAGCAGGCCTGTAGTGCCGCCGGGTAATTCCTTTGTGGCGGTGAACACTCCGGTCGCGAACACACCAACCATCAGCATGCCCAGAATTCCGCCAACACCATGAATCCCGAACACATCGAGTAAATCATCGTATTTGAGTTTCTGTTTCAGGGCCGTACAAGCATAATAACACACAACACCTGCGATTACGCCAATCACCACGCCATGCCATGGCAAGACAAATCCGGCTGCGGGAGTAATGGTGCCGAGGCCCGCGATTGCTCCGGAGATAAAGCCGAGAACTGACGGCTTGCCTCGCGTGTACCATTCGATGGCGCTCCAGGTCGCAGCGCCGGCACATGCCGCCAGATGCGTGGCCACAATTGCGAATACTGCACGCGATCCAGTACCGAGAGCTGATCCGCCGTTGAAGCCGAACCAACCGACCCAAAGCAGGCCGGTGCCCACAACCGCCAGGGAAAGATCAAATGGCGCCATGTTTTCGCGCCCATAGCCCTGTCGTGCACCAAGCACCAAGGCTGCTGTCAAACCGGCAATACCCGCATTGATATGTACGACCGCACCACCTGCAAAATCCAGAACACCCATGGTTTGCAGAAAACCACCGCCCCAAACCCAATGTGCCGATGGAACGTAAACCAGGAACAGCCAGATTGTGCTGAAGATAACGAATGCCGACATCTTCATTCGGTCAGCAACAGCACCGCCGATCAGGGCACAGGTAATGACCGCGAATGTCATCTGGAAAAGCATGAACAGCAATTCCGGAATTGTACCCGCCGCCGGGTTTACACTTGTCATGTCAATGCCGTTCAGGAACGCTCTGCCCACACCCCCAAGGATCGGTCCCGTTCCGTGAAATGTCAGACTATAAGCAATCGCGAACCAAAGTATCGAGACCAGAGCAAGGGCCGCACCGGATTGCGCCATGGTTGCCAGGACATTCTTTTTCCGAACCATGCCGGCATAAAACAGTGCCAGGCCCGGCAACGTCATCATCAGCACAAAAGCCGTGCTGATGATTATGAAAGTGGTGTCTGCAGCATCAATTTTTGATGGTGCTTGGGCCGACGCCAGGTTGATAGAAATCAGATATCCAACGGCTGCAAGCAAAGTTTTTATTGGCCAGGCCCTGCTCATAATCTGTCTCTCTAACTTGTCGTTCATCGATTTGGGGTTAGATTTTCAGGGTCGAGCGGAACAATATTAGCCACTCTGAAGATGTCCCCCCGGCGTCTTCATTCGAAACTCGCATTCAAGCTTCATGCCAAGCATTCTGCTGTAATTCTAAGCTTCAATGCTATGCAATTCAGCAAGTTAGCATTGCCCCTTCATCATGCTGATTAATTAGAGTGCACACATATGCACTATAATTGGGCATTATGCATAAAGAACCATCAAGCTTGAAGCTGCCGTAAGCACATTTTCACGTGTCGCGCATCACAGCCCTTTTTGGAGTGCGAAGCTTTCAATTTCTCAATCGCTTACAGAGCGCATCCAGCTGCTCCAGGGATGTGTACTTGATTGACAGCTCCCCTTTTTCGCCGCGATGCTTGATGTTCACAGCCATGCCCAGAACTTCTGCCAAAGCACGCTCCAGCGCCTTGGTGTCTGCATCTTTTTCCGAGCTCTTCGTCGATTTCTTACGGGGTGAACTGGCTGACTCAAGCGGTTGCGTCAGCCTTTCAACATCGCGAACGGAAAGTCCCTGGTCCAAAATTTGTTTCGCAAGCGATTCGGGATTTGCCGCTGCCAAAAGCGCCCTTCCATGTCCGGCACTCAGGTGACCATCTGCGACCATTTTTCGGACTGAATCGGGAAGTTTCATAAGTCGAAGCGTGTTGGCAATATGGCTCCGGCTTTTTCCGATTATTTTCGCGAGGTCGTTTTGCGTGTAACCAAACTGTTCCGCAAGTTGCTCGTAACCGCGGGCTTCGTCGATCGCGTTAAGATCTTCGCGTTGTACGTTTTCTATAATTGCGAGTTCGAGTGCTTCTCGTTCACTGACCTCGATAACAACAATCGGAACCTCGTGCAGGCCAGCTTTTTGTGAAGCCCGCCAGCGACGTTCCCCGGCGATTATTTCATAGACGTCCGGTACGCCCTGCTGTGCCCTGACAACGATTGGCTGGATGACGCCGCGCTCCTTTATGGATGCTGCAAGTTCGTCGAGGGTCTCATCCGGAAAAGCCTTGCGCGGATTTTTCGGATTGGGTCTCAAGAACTCAATCGGCACTTTCTTTTGGCCGCGCGAAACTTCTGTGACGACGTTTTCAGTGTTCGCGGTATCGCCAATAAGTGCTGCCAGCCCACGGCCCAGGCGCGGTCTAGATTCCTCAACCATTTTCAACTCCAAACAGCATCACGCCGCACGCAAGCTTCGCTCACGTTGTAAAATTTCCGAGGCGAGCTTGAGATAGGCTTGGCTTCCTGCGCATTTCAAGTCGTAAAGTAATACAGGCTTTCCATGCGATGGCGCCTCCGAGACGCGCACATTCCGCGGAATGATCGTGTTATAAACCTTGTTGCCCATATACTTTCGAACATCTGCAACGACCTGCGCGGCAAGATTATTTCGCGGGTCAAACATTGTTAGCGCTATGCCGTGAATTTCGAGCTTCGGATTTAACGCTCGCTTGATCTGGTCAATCGTTGACAACAATTGCGATAGCCCCTCGAGAGCAAAGAATTCGCATTGCAAAGGAACCAGCACACTATTGGCCGCAGCCAGAGCATTGACCGTCAACAGATTAAGTGACGGCGGGCAATCAACCAACACATATGTATATGGATTATCAGAGTCCCTCTGGCCTTCGACGAGATCGGTTATCGCGTGCCGCAATTTAAGCGCCCTGTCAGAAGTCCGGCGCGATCTCGAGCTCCACGCCCAGGAGGTCCAGCGTCGATGGAGCAATGTGCAAGTTCGGCACTACCGTGTGCTTGACGGCCTCGTCGAGCCTGCATTCACCTACAAGTACCTGGTAGGTCGACAAATGGCGCTCTGTGACACCTATTCCCAAGCCGGTAGACGCATTGCCCTGCGGATCAAGGTCGACGATCAAAACCTTTTCACCGATGGCAGCTAGCGCTGTCCCTAAATTTATCGCGGTCGTCGTTTTTCCGACGCCACCCTTTTGATTGGCAAGGACAATTACACGCATATTGGGCCCCAACGACTTAGAGAGACCCGAAATTCGCGGGCTATGCCTCTCGGAACGCCTTAAGCGTCCTTTTTCCTTACCATCACCAACCGGCCGTTGGAATCAGTCTTACTATTTCTTAACACTATATTAAGCATACTATATTTAGCGATATTCGTCAATTCTGACCCTACATCTTGCCCCTTTAGAAATATCCCCTTCGCGCCCGCCTGGATCAGGGGTAAACTGTATTCGATCAGTTTTGACAATGGAGCGAGCGCACGCGCGGTCACCACATCGATTTGCGGCATCGTTTCGATAATATCCTCTATCCGCGCGCAATGAACAACAACGGGAACTCCTGTTTCACGTGAAACATCCCGCAAAAAGGCACATTTTCGATTATCTGCTTCAACCAGATGCATTTCACATGCCCGTTGCGCGCCGACCTGCAAAATCGCAACGACCATCCCCGGAAAACCCGCACCTGAGCCAAGATCGAGCCAAGCAGCGCCATCAGGAGCGAGTTCCACAATTTGCGCTGAATCCAAAAAGTGACGGCTCCAAATCTGCTCCAAAGTATTCTTGGACACCAGATTCTTCACCTTCTGCCAACGTAGCAAAAGATCATGGTAAAGTTTCAGCCGATCCAGTGTTTCACGTGAAACACTCTCCCGAAAGGCGTTTAATGCCAGACTTTCTTCGCGGTTGCATGATTCCATATGCCCGGCCAACTATCCTGTCCTTTTATTCTCAGCCTTCCTAAGACTTGTCAGCACCGCAGCAATGGCAGCAGGCGTCATACCTTCGATGCGCTGCGCCTGACCAATATTGTTTGGCTTTATCAGTGCAAGCTTGGCAGCCAATTCGGTAGAAAGGCCGGGGACCTGCCGATAATCCAGCGAAGACGGCAGAGAAGTTGCTTCCTCTCGCCTGCTGGCTTCAATCTCGGCATTTTGCCGCCCAAGATAGGATTGGTACCGGGCGTCATTCTGAACTTGAGCGGCAATGCCGGGATCGACTGTTTTCAATACCGGAAAGGCTTCAGCCAGATCGGTCCAGGAAATCTCCGGATATGCAAGCAGCTCATACGCAGTCCGGCGGCGACCGTCCTGGTTCACTGAAAGTCCCAATTTGTGGGCCCCGGTGGGGGTGAGGCTTATATCTTCAACCATCAGTCTGGCCATATCCAGACCGCGGAGCTTATCGAGAAAAATGTCTTTCCGTTCAGAGCTGCAGAAACCCTCGGAAATAGCTAAAGGAGTTAGCCTTTGGTCAGCGTTGTCAGCACGAAGCGACAAACGATATTCAGCCCGCGATGTAAACATCCTGTACGGTTCAGAAACTCCGCGCGTGATCAAATCATCGATCATGACGCCAATATAAGAATCCATCCTGCCGAAAAATATACTCTTGCCGCCGTCAACCTTGCGAGCAGCATTCAATCCCGCCACCACTCCTTGTGCCGCGGCCTCTTCATAGCCGGTAGTGCCGTTAATTTGACCCGCCAGAAACAATCCCGCAACTCTCTTTGTTTCAAGACCCGCTGTAAGCTCTCGAGGATCAACATAGTCATACTCAATGGCATACCCGTAACGAATGACCTCGACTGCCTCGAGACCACGGATAGAACGAAGAAACTCCAACTGAACTTCCTCGGGCAAGGAGGTCGACATACCATTGGGATAAATCCGCTCGTCATCAAGTCCCTCGGGCTCGAGAAATATTTGGTGGGATTCCCTGTCCGCAAAACGACTGACCTTATCCTCAATCGAAGGGCAATATCTGGGCCCACGACCGACAATTCCTCCTGAATAGAGTGCCGACCGACCAAGGTTTGACGTGATGAGGTGATGCGTCCTCGCATTCGTATGAGTAATAAAACAGCTTACCTGCCGGTTTATGCACGTACTCGTCAAAGCGGAGAAAAATTCCGGTTGCGAATCGGGTTGCTGTTCCTGAAGTACGGAAAAATCTATGCTTCGCCGGTCCAGTCTTGCCGGTGTGCCCGTCTTCAGCCGCCCAAGATCAAATCCGAGCGACCGAAAACTCCTGGAAAGCCTGTTCGCGGGAGGCTCACCCACCCGTCCAGCAGCAATACGCTTCTCTCCCAAGAAAATCATACCGCCCAGAAAAGTCCCTGTGGTCACAACAATTGAACCGCATACGAATCGACGACCATCCGAACAAACCAGACCGGCAACTCGGTTTGCGTTGACTAGCAGCTCTGCTGCTTCGCCTTCCACAACATCCAGATTCTCATACGCAGATAGGGCGCGCTGCATCGCGGTGGCATAAAGACTTCGATCGATCTGCGCCCGGGGACCGCGAACAGCCGGACCTCGGCTACGATTCAACAACCGGTACTGAATAGCGCCCTCATCCGCAATTCGGCCCATCAGGCCGTCCAAGGCGTCGACTTCACGAACAAGGTGCCCCTTGCCAAGCCCACCGATCGCCGGATTGCACGACATTGCGCCCACTGTAGCGAAACTGTGGGTCAATAGAGCTGTTCGAGCACCAAGCCGCGCAGCAGCAGCAGCCGCTTCACATCCTGCGTGCCCACCGCCGATAACAATTACATCGTACCATATCGACATCCGCGACCTACTCAGAAACGTGTTTCACGTGAAACATCACCAACGCTACTTCCCCATACAAAACCGCGAGAATATTTCATCCAACACATCCTCAACGCCCACGGCTCCGGAAATCGCACCTATATGCTGAGCTGCGCGTCTCATGCGATCCGCAATAATCTCCGCGCCATGACTATCAAGATCTGAAAGGACTGAAACCAAATGGTCCCGCGCGGCAACAGCCTCCGCCTTCTGACGCTGGTTGATGAACATGATGTCCTCGCTCAGACCGGCAGCTTGAGAAGCCTTCTCATATATCAGATCGACAAGCGTCTCTATACCCATTCCTGTAACTACCGAAACCGCAAGCTCGCCCCTGTCACACGTACCAGCAGATCCGAAAAGATCACATTTCGTCCGAACTGTTACCAAATGAGACGCCGCAGAGCCTATGTCACTATCAATATGAAAAACATCTCCGGCGTCAGACAACCACAAGACCAGGTCCGCAGCTGCCGCGCTTCGTCGGGTACGTTCTATTCCCATTTGCTCAACGACATCACCAGAAGCCCGAACACCCGCCGTATCTGAAACAAGAACAAGCAAGCCTCGCAGATCGAGCGCAACTTCAATAACATCACGAGTCGTACCAGCGACATCGCTAACGATAGCGACATCACGATCAGCGAGATAGTTCAACAGAGACGACTTCCCCGCATTAGGGGCACCGCACAACGCTACCCGAAAGCCCTGCCGAACAACCTCTGAGCCGTGCGAACGCAACAGCATATCGTTGACATCTTTCGATATTTCACCAATCTTTTCAATTACTTCTGGTAACACATGCGTTGGGGCATCGCCTTCGTCGGCAAAATCCAGGGACGCTTCAACGAGCGCCATACACTCGATGAGATCCCTGCGCCAGGCGACAGCCCGCCGACCAATATTTCCGCCTAATGCTCCCGCGGCCAAGATTCTTTGCTGCTCCGTTTTGGCCGCGAGTAGATCCCACAAGGCCTCGACAGATCCCAGGTCCAACTTGCCGTTCTCAAATGCTCTGCGTGTAAACTCCCCCGCTACCGCTGGCCGGCAATGCTGGAATTTCGAAAGCGCCGAGAAAACAGCAGCCTTAACGGCCAAGCCACCGTGAACATGCAGCTCCAGACAATCCTCACCAGTGAAACTCGCGGGTGAAGGAAACCAAACCGCAAAACAACGATCGATTGCAGTCTCTGACCCTTCAACCCGCAGATCAACCAGCGTCATCTGCCGCGGCACCAGCGATCTGCCAATCAATCCCGATATAATCTCAACACACGCCGGGCCTGATATACGCAGCACAGCGATGGCGGACACCCCCTCACCAGTGCCAAAAGAATATATAGTGTCCGAAGCAATCATCCCAAACCCGTCCACCTGCTCAAAATTTAAAACGGCTCAGCTGACAGGACCACCAGAACCTATGACCCGCAATCAACTCGCAAAAGCCGCCAGTCCATATCTCATCCAACACAAGGACAATCCTGTCCATTGGTGGCAATGGTCGCCGGAAGCAATCGCTCATGCGAAACAAACCGGCAAGCCTATCCTGCTCTCCATCGGATATGCGGCCTGCCATTGGTGCCATGTAATGGCCCATGAGAGCTTTGAAGACCCGAACACGGCCGAGCTGATGAACGAATTATTCGTCAACATCAAGGTCGACCGCGAAGAACGCCCGGACATAGACCAGATTTACATGAGCGCACTTCATGCGATGGGCCAACAGGGAGGCTGGCCCCTGACCATGTTCCTCACACCAGCAGCAGAACCCTTTTGGGGTGGAACCTATTTTCCGAAGACTTCGCATACGGTCGCCCGGCCTTCACTCAAATTCTCGAACAGGTGCACAGAGCCTTTCGCGAAACCCCAGAAAAAATCGCCGCAAATACTCGCGTATTGCAAGAACACCTGTCCAAATTGCCCCATGCACCCTCAGAAGCGACAGAAATAACAACTGAAAACATCAATCAATTCGCCCACAACCTGCTGCCGCACATGGACAATGAAAAAGGCGGGATGCGCGGCGCACCAAAGTTCCCCAATACGATGATCCTGGAGATGCTTTGGAGAACAGCCGATCGAACAGGAAACGAAAATTATCGCATTGCAGTCCTCACGACCCTTACCAAAATTTACCAGGGCGGCATCCACGACCACCTCGGAGGTGGCTTTGCCCGATATTCAGTCGATGAAGAATGGTTGGTCCCGCACTTTGAAAAGATGCTCTACGACAATGCCCAGTTGCTCGAACTCTATGCCCTGGCATGGGAAAATACCAGGACAACACACTTCAAAGAAGCAGCGGAAGGCATCGTCAGATGGTTACAAAATCAAATGATGGTGGATGGCAAAGCGTTCGCATCCAGTATGGACGCGGACAGTGAAGGGATAGAAGGCAAATACTATGGCTGGACGGTAGACCAGCTAGCCGCAGAACTGGACGAACCCGACACAAAACTGATCGCAGCACATTTCGGTGTCACCGAAACCGGTAACTGGACAGATCCACACAGCGGCATCGCAACTAACATTCTCAATACATTGCACAACCCGACACTTGCACCCGAACAAATAGAACGGCTCAACCAGGCCAAGAAAAAACTCGAGCAAGCCAGATCAAGTCGAGTGCCACCCGCGCGCGATGATAAAATACTCGCCGACTGGAACGGGTTAATGATCCACGCCCTTGCACGGGCATCCACAATCTTCAACCAACCGGGTTGGCTAGACATCGCCAATGACGCATTTCATTACGTCATCGAATTGATGAGTCGTGCCAATAATAAGGACAGACGACTAGCTCACTCCAGTTGCAACGGGAAACAAATATGGCCCGGAATGGCAAGTGATTATGTCCAACTCGCGCGCGCAGCGCTGGCTCTACATCAGGAAACTATCCTGCAGAAACCTTCAACAAACGTGGACCACTACATAGATATAGCAACCCAACTGACACAAGCGGCAATAAAACATCATGTTCTGGATGAGTCTTACACCCTCGCGCTCTCAGCCAATGATGCCCAGGATATAATAATACGCCCAGCCAACACCTCGGACGATCCGGTGCCGAATCCAAATTCAACGATGATCCAGAACCTGCAACAACTTGCCCACATTTCACAGGAACCGATTTTCCGCGACGAGATGAACAGGTTTTTGCGAGCAGTTACCCCGCAAGCGAAACAAAATCCCTTTGCGCACGCATCATTTCTGAACGCATTGGATGCAATACAAAATGCAGCAGAGATAACCCGGATAAACGACACAAACGCAGAATTCACAGACGCAATAATTGAGATCCCATATTTGCACCGAACGATCCGGAGCGACAGCGAACACGACCCGCTGGCCAGTGCGCATGTCCTTGTTTGCGTGGATCAGGCATGTTCGCTTCCGCTCAAAACCGCTAGTGAATTTCGAGCGGAATTCGAGCGCATACGAAAAACCAGATCACGTATTCATTGAATCAAAGAAGCTGGAATTGCCCTTAGGCGTCTCTCGCAACTTACCAAGAAGAAATTCGATTGCGTCGACCGTTCCCATTGGATTGAGAATGCGCCGAAGGACATACATCTTCTTGAGTATTTCCGGCGGAACCAGCAATTCCTCTTTCCGAGTGCCAGACCTGGTAATATCGATCGACGGAAACACACGCTTGTCGGCAACCTTGCGGTCGAGGATGATTTCAGAATTGCCTGTACCTTTGAATTCCTCAAAGATAACTTCATCCATCCTCGAACCGGTATCGATCAGCGCCGTGGCGATGATCGTTAACGAACCACCTTCCTCGATATTTCGAGCAGCACCGAAAAACCTCTTGGGACGCTGCAAGGCGTTCGCATCAACACCACCGGTCAAAACCTTGCCTGATGACGGTACAACCGTGTTGTAGGCGCGGCCAAGGCGCGTAATCGAGTCCAGAAGGATCACAACATCGCGGCCATGTTCAACAAGACGCTTGGCCTTTTCAATAACCATCTCTGCTACTTGCACGTGACGCACAGCAGGCTCATCGAATGTGGAAGAGACAACCTCCCCGCTAACCGAGCGCTGCATGTCAGTCACTTCTTCCGGCCGTTCATCGATCAACAAGACGATAAGGTAGCATTCAGGATGATTGGCCGTTACCGACTGCGCAATGTTCTGCAGCAGCACTGTCTTACCCGTCCTCGGCGGAGCCACTATAAGTGCGCGCTGTCCTTTGCCGATCGGAGATACGATATCGATCACCCGCGAGGAAAAATCCTTCCGGGTTGGGTCTTCAATCTCCATCTTCAGACGCTCGTCCGGATACAGCGGCGTCAAATTGTCAAAATGAACTTTGTGCCGGACCTTTTCCGGATCTTCAAAATTGATCGTATTCACCTTCAGCAGAGCAAAATAGCGTTCGCCCTCCTTTGGGCTGCGGATCAAGCCTTCAACGGTATCGCCAGTACGCAAACCGAAACGACGGATCTGTGAGGGCGAAACGTAAATATCGTCTGGTCCGGCGAGATAATTCGCATCGGGCGAACGCAGGAATCCAAATCCGTCCTGCAACACCTCAACAACGCCTTCACCAATGATCTCAATGTCACGGCTCGCCAATTGCTTCAGGATTGCAAACATCAGCTCTTGCTTGCGCATGATGGATGCATTCTCCACCTCATGCTCTTCGGCAAACGCGAGCAGTTCAGTAGGAGATTTGGATTTCAGTTCTTGTAATTTGATTTCCCTCATAGGGGCGATCCTTTGTTACCGTTAATTCGGCAAATGGGTCAATTACCAGTAGCCGGGGGTAAAGATGGGAAATCGGCCTGCAGGACTGAAGGACCACCTTGTAAGGGGTCACCAAAAGGATCCGGGACACAGGCTGATTGAACAGGAGAGGAGGCCCAATTACCCCGATTCCTAACATCTGGCAAGCGTATATCCACCAAATCAAAACGGCTTCACGATAACAAGGCAAACTATCCCGATCATCAGAACCGTCGGAACCTCATTGAGCAGGCGATAGCTGCGGGATTCTCTGATGCAGGCGCTTTCAACAATCAACCGGCGCTCCCTTGCCAGAAATCCATGAAAAGCACTCATCGCAAGTACAAGTACAAATTTGCCATGAAACCAGCCGGCCATCAAAAAACCGCCCCGCCAAACCAGATACAATCCAGTCAACCAGGCAACGATCATTGCGGGATTCATGATTGCGCGCAAAAGCCGACGCTCCATCACCTGAAAACTTGCGGCCGCCTGACTCTCCAACCCGGCTTCACTGTGGTAGACGAACAACCTTGGCAAATATAATAGGCCCGCCATCCAGGAGATAACGGCCAGAACGTGCAACGCCTTTAGCCACAAGTACCAGTCCATCTTCACCCACCGCGACGCACGCGAGAGACCAAATGCTCCACATGGGCTATCGGCGTTTCTGGAATAATGCCGTGCCCAAGATTGAAGATAAAATTATCTGATCCGAAAGCCTCAAGTATGTCGTCAATGGCCATATCGAGCCCACGACCGCCTGCGGCCAATGCCAGAGGATCCAAATTGCCCTGTACGCAGGTATGAGGCTTGATTGTCTTGGAAGCCCAACTGGGGTCGACTGCTGTATCCAGACCAAGGCAATCGATTTCCTTGACGGTTGCAAACCGCTCCAGATGTACGCCCGCGCCTCGTGGAAAGGCGATGACCTTAACTTCCGGATGAAGCGCCTTCACCTCTCGGGCAATTTGCGTAACCGGTCCGAAGCTCCACTTTTCAAATTCCCGGACCGGCAGAACTCCAGCCCAGCTATCAAAAATTTGCACGGTATCGGCACCTGCTTCGATTTGCCTCGACAAGTAGACGACCGACGCCCTGACTAATCTCTCTATGAGCTTAGAAAACAGATCAGGATGCCTATAGGCAAACAATCTGGCAGGCGCCTGATCCGGTGTTCCTCGACCAGCGATCATATAGCTAGCCACAGTCCATGGAGCGCCGCAGAAGCCTATCAGAGCAGTCTCCCGGGGTAAGGTAGTGCGTACAGTACTGATAGCCTCAAACACCGGCGAAAGACTTTCTACATCCAATTCCTCGGCGAGTACCGATAGACCAAGCTCCGCTGTTATCGGTTCGAGCCTGGGCCCTACGCCCTGCTCGAAAGAAACGCTTTGGCCAAGCTGGTGAGGAATAACAAGGATATCGCTGAAAATAATCGCTGCATCGAAGCCGAACCTTCGAATTGGTTGCAGTGTAGCTTCCACCGTAAGGGTGGGTGAAAAACAAAAATTCATGAATGTATCGGTTTTGGTCCGTAATTCCCGGTATTCAGGCAGGTATCGACCGGCCTGGCGCATCAACCATATAGGTGGTGAGCTTGTTTCGGCTCCATTCAAAGCATCAAGAAATGGTCGCTGCATTTGGGACGGTACTTTCGATATCCTTCAAGACTTAGTAGAATCTTCTTAAAGATCTGAGTTCGACTTTGTTAGACGGTGAACGACGGGAACAACAATTATTCCCAATCAAACCTCAGATTCATTCACAGCTTATCTTACAGGGATAATGTTATTAACATAAGGAATAACTTATATAACGTATTGATTTAGCAACATTAAGAGGAAATTTTACCTGTTGACTATCTACATATAAAAGCAATTCACAAATTGTCCCGCCATCAGGTGAAATCTTTCCACAATCGCGGGACTGTGGAAGACTTTGGCAAGTTATCCCCGCTGAGCGGATTGTCGCGCTGCCAGAACCGATTCAGATCAAGTTGTTAAGTGATTCCCACAGGCTGTGAATTGGCGGATAAGTCCCGCCGCCATATAAAACAAGCATTCCAAGCAGATGCATCGCCGGAAGGGGCTCGTCTTGAACAAGAATTATTTCCATCTGCACCTGGTTTCTGACGCTACCGGCGAGACACTCATCGCTGTCAGCAGGGCTGTTGCCGCCCAGTTTCAAACTGTTGCATCCATCGAACATGTCTATCCCCTGATACGAAATCAGGCACAACTGGACCGGGCAATATCCGAAATAGGTTCCTCTCCCGGAATCGTGCTCTTTACCCTCGTAGATCAGGTTCTGGCAGATTGTCTGCAGCGGGCCTGTTCCGAGATGGGAAGCCCGTGCTTATCGGTACTGCAGCCAATTGTGGATCTTTTCCAGTCCTACCTGGGTACGGCATCCAATCCCCGCCCAGGTGCACAGCACATGCTCGATACCGAGTACTTCAAACGGATTGACGCTCTGAACTATACGATGATGCATGATGACGGCCAGCAACCGGAGCATATGCAGGATGCTGATGTCCTCCTGCTCGGGGTCAGTCGGACTTCAAAAACGCCTACCAGCATCTACCTCGCCAATCGTGGGATAAAGACAGCTAACATCCCGCTGGTTCCAGGCGTACCTTTGCCGGCTGTGCTTGCCGATTTGAAGAAACCGCTGATCGTCGGTCTCGTCGCAAGCCCTGAACGGATCGTGCAAATCCGCCAGAATCGCCTCCTAACCCTCAATGCTGATCAGGAAACGCCATACGTGGACAGGCTGGCGGTCGCGGAAGAAATAGCCCAGTCACGCAAATTGTTTTTGGAACGTGGATGGCCGGTCATTGATGTTACACGGCGTTCTATCGAAGAAACTGCTGCCGCAATCATCGATCTTCACAAAGAGCACCGGGCCAAGCGAGAAAAAGAGCATGAATGAACGGGGAACTTCCTATCCCGGCCCCGCCGATTTCTGGCTGGGTGACAAACCGCTTGTCCTTGCGTCAGCCAGCACGATCCGATCTTCCATGCTCCAGCAAGCCAGAATACCGCATGAAGTCATGCCGGCTAGCATTGATGAACGAGCACTCCAGAAACAATACGGTGCCGTATTACCAGCTGAACTCGCAAATATCCTGGCAACTGAAAAATCCATTGCTGTATCAGTTGAATGTCCTGGCCACTATGTATTGGGTGCAGATCAACTGTGTGTCTGCGCTGATCACATTCTCCATAAGGCGTCGGGACTCGAAGATCTCAAACAAAAACTTCGGTATCTACGAAACAGGGAACATACTTTGATTTCGGCTGCGACGATTTCAATCGACGGTGAAGTCCTGGCCCGGTGTCAAAGCGAAGCCCGTCTATTGGTGCGCGATTTCTCTGAAGAATTCCTGGAACGCTATGTTGCGGCAGGAGGTGTGCAATTGTTGCAGAGCTCTGGCGGCTATATGATCGAGGGCGATGGAGTGACCCTGTTTGATTCCATTGACGGGGATCTGTTCACAATCCTCGGCATGCCGTTGATCAAAATTTTGCAGGTACTTCGCGTACATGGACTTATGTTGCGCTAACGGATCAGAGCATGAAAATCATAGGCCTTACCGGCTCGATTGCGATGGGAAAAAGCACAACCGCTCAGATGTTCCGCACTTGTGGGATACCGGTCAGCGATTCCGACGCCATTGTCCATGCGTTGTACCGAGGAGAGGCTGTCCCGGAAATAGCGAAACAATTTCCGGCAGCAATATCCAAAGGCCAGGTTGACCGGAAACTTTTGGCTGACGATGTATTGAACAATAGCGCCCGGATGCGCTTGCTGGAATCCATTATTCATCCACTCGTGGAAAAACAACGTCAGGACTTTTTGGATCAGCATCGTGTTGCGGGCAGCAGAATTGTTGTTGTTGATATACCACTTCTGTTTGAGATCGGCGGGGCAAATCTGGTTGATATCATTGTTGTCGTTACAGCACCTGCGTCTGTTCAGCGGACACGAGCCATGAGCCGGCCGGGCATGACGGAAAACAAGTTCAACGCGATACTGGCCAAACAATTTCCTGACGTTGAGAAACGCCGGCAAGCGCATTACATTGTCGACACTGGCAGCGGCATGGAAACAGCGATGGATCAGGTAAGATCCTTGATACGAGCCATTTCATGAAGCAGATGCGGAAGAATTAGATTACGCGGGATGCACGATGCGAGAAATTGTTCTTGATACGGAAACAACCGGGCTGGATCCCTTTACGGGAGACCGGCTCGTCGAAGTTGGTTGTGTTGAATTGTTCAATTCCCTGCCGACCGGCAAAACCTTTCATAAATATATCAATCCTGAAAGGGATATGCCGGACGAAGCCTACCGCATCCATGGTCTTTCGGCAGATTTCTTGCGAGACAAGCCAAAGTTTGCAGATATTGCGGAAGAGCTGGTCGAGTTCGTTGAGGATGCAAAACTGGTCATCCACAACGCCGAATTCGATATGAAATTCATCAACCACGAATTGGCGCAGATCGGCATGGCCCCTATCCCGATGTCACAGGTGCTGGATACGTTGGCGCTCGCACGGCGAAAACACCCGGGTTCGCCAAATAGCCTGGATGCATTGTGCAGCAGGTACAGGATCGATAATTCGCGCCGGACCAAGCACGGCGCATTGCTGGATTCTGAAATCCTGGCGGAAGTTTATCTGGAACTCATCGGCGGGCGCCAGACCATGCTGACTTTGCCGCAAGAGGCAGAAAAGCCAGTTGAACTCTCGGTGCCGACGAATCTTCTGGCTGATCGTCCTCAACCTCTGCAGCCGGTACTCGGAGAAACAACAATCGCCGATCATGAAACTATGATTGCAAAGATCGGCGATCGCGCCTTGTGGCGGCGATACAAGCAGCAATAAATTCGGCTCTGCTACTAGTTAGGTACAGCTGCTCCGGCTCCGGATGCCTGTGCCAGCTGCTGTTGGTACAGTGCGACAAAATCTATCGGGTCGATATACAATGGCGGGAAGCCGCCATTACGTACCGCATCAGCAATGATTTGTCGGGCGAAGGGAAACAGCAATCGTGGACATTCAATCAGAACAACAGGCTGCAGTTCCTGCTCTGGTATATTACGGAGGCTGAATACCCCGCCGTAGTCGAGTTCGAATTTGAAAAGCGTGTTTACGCCTTCGCCAGCGCTGCCTTCGATATGCAGACCGACTTCAAATTCAGTATCTGAATGCTTTTCCGCGCTGACATTGACCTGAATGGAGATATTCGGAGAATCATTCTGCTGGCCGAGCGATCCCGGTGCGCGCGGATTTTCGAAGGAGAGATCACGCATGAACTGGACCAGCACATTCAATTGTGGCGTGGTATCGTCAATCATGCCAGTCCCGTTTCCTTCAGCCATAACGTGCTCCAGTTTCTCTCGAATGTCTGCAATGTCAGGAATGCATAGACCGCTTGCCTGATTCCTGACAATGCGAATTCTGTAATTTTATTGCCTGTTATTCTCTCTGTGCGGGATTTGCGGGCTGTTTGGCTTTTCCGGCTCATCTGCGCGCCAGTCCTCAGGATCAAGGTCGACAACATCCGGCCGGAGGGTTTCCTGAGCCGATTTTGGCCATATCCATGCCGCCGGATTCCAGGCCAATAGAGCAAGCCCCACCAGGTTCGACAGGAAGCCGGGTAAAATCAGCAGTATTGCCCCGAGAGCCGTCAAACCCAATCGCTTGAACATCCCCCACAACGCTTCGGGGTCGCGCCCCCCTGCAGCCAGGGAGGCCCCAAATCCCAGGCCCAGCCTTTTAAGAGCTATGACGCCCAGGCCGAGGCTCGCAACACCGATCAGGACCGCAACCGCGATCCCAAATCGTTGAATTACAATGCCATAGGCAACAATCTCAGCCGCAAGCCAGAACAGCAAGGCAAATGGCGCAATAGATCTGCCCGGCATCGGTATTTCTCACTTCCTTTGGCCTGTCGTGGCAGGCACCCAGTGGATCGTTCGAATGGATGGTGTTTGCACTGGATTTTACCCTATATAGGAGGCATAGGCGTTTATTGCAGACTTGCAATTGGCGATTCATTCGAGTTCGGGTTCAACGATGAACGGTTCTTTCGACGTTACGACGATTATTTTCGCGGCTCTTGCCTTGTTTGTGGTCTGGAAGCTGAGGTCAGTTCTCGGCACACGTACAGGCCAAGAAAGGCGGCCGGAGCAGCCGCCAACGGGCCGGCGGCAGGTCGAGAGCAATGATAACGGAAAAGTCGTGCGAATGCCTGGCGCTGCCGGTGACAGAAACTCGACCTCAGCCGGTAGCAGACAAAGAGACGAAAAGCGGTGGGATGGCTTGGCCGAGCGTGGATCACCCGTCTGGGAAGGGCTCGACAAGATTGATACTGCTGACAACGGATTTGATGCAAAAATGTTCTTGGAAGGCGCAAAGGGCGCCTATGAAATGATCGTAACAGCGTTTGCAGCCGGCGAACGTGACACATTGCGCGGCCTGCTTGCCAAAGATGTCCTTGATAGCTTCTCGGAAGCGATAATGGATCGCAGCAAACGTGGCGAGCACGTGGAAACAACATTCGTCTCGTTGGACAAGGCCGCCATTGAAGATGTCCAATTGCGTGGGAAGTCCGCTCAGATCACAGTCAAGTTTAATTCCAAGCTCATTACGGCGACCTATGATAAGGACAAAAATCTAATCGATGGAAATCCCGACAAGATTGATGACGTTTCTGATTCCTGGACCTTCGCCCGTGACGTGGGTTCAAACGATCCCAACTGGAAACTGGTGGCAACCTGAGGGATAGAGTCCGCCGTAAAGCGGGTCATTCGCATATCGGCTCTGTAGCAATGAACGATGCTTCGAGGATTTTATGGATGGACCGCTTGCAGGCCGCAGTCGGTGCACATGCGACATTGCAGCCTTTGTCTTTCGAAGCTTTGGCCGGTTGGCGCAATGACGATTGCCTCGAAGCTTTTCGCGTCTATTTAAAATCATGCCAGGCGATACTTGAATCAAGATCGCCGTTGCGATCTGGTCAACCCGTCCCTTCATTGCTTGCCGAAACATGCAAGCGGGCCGTCGCAGCCAGAAATATCAGTACTGTTGATGTGGCCCGAAGTTTTTTCGAAAGCAATTTTCGTCCCCATCGTATCGTGCCTTTGCCAAAAAAAGACACCAGGCCGGAAGGCTTTCTCACCGGATATTATGAACCGGTGATCCCAGGCTCATATGAAAGAACGGCCGAATATACCGAACCATTGCTGTCCAAACCTTTGAGTCACGTAGTGCTGGAAGGCGACAACGCAATCCAGGGTCTGCCGCCAGGTTTAACAACTGCCTATCGTGATCGAAACGGAAAGTTGCTGCCTTACCCCGACCGCGGAGGTATTGATCGCGGCGAATTGTCAGACATCAGCAAGCCAGTTATTTGGGTCCGAGATGGCGTTGAAGCCTTCATGATTCATGTTCAGGGATCGGCGCGTATTCGTTTGCCAAATGGCCAGTCTGTGCGTGTTAAATATGCTGGTCGCAATGGACATCCTTACACATCCATCGGCCGTGTACTGGTGCAGAAAAAAGAAGTGCCACTGGAGGAATTGTCGCTGGCGCGATTGAAAAAATGGGTTCGGGACGCCGGTCAACAACTCGGATCTCCCGGGCGGGCCTTGTTACACGAAAACAGATCTTTCATCTTTTTTGAAATCGACCCGTCAATCAAAGAAACGGAGGGTCCGGTTGGTGCTGCGGGGGTTAATCTTGATACGCTGCGTTCAATAGCAATTGATCGAAATATCTGGCCCTATGGGCTTCCCTTCTGGATCGAGGCGAATCTGCCCTGGCGCTCTTCGGACCTGACTTCCTTTCGAAAACTCATGATTGCCCAGGACACCGGTAGCGCTATTTTGGGTCCGGCGCGCGCGGATATCTATTTTGGATCTGGCGACAAGGCAGGCGATCTCGCCGGCGCCATCCGGCACAACGGGACATTTTTTGTCCTGCTACCAATTTAGCCAGGTAATCTGCCATGTCGGCGATAAAAAAATCACATGGGCAGAAACGCACGCTCAGTGCCGACGAGCGGCAGCTATGGCGTAAGGTTACCCGAACTTTGGCGCCCTTGCGGAAAGATACCAAGGGATCAGTCGCAGAAGAGCCCGAAATCACGAGTGGTGCGCAAGCTGTTTCGCCAACACCGGTGGAAACCAAGGTAGCTGTTGCGAAAAAAATTGTTCCAAACAAGAAACCGCAATTGCAGGAACTGGATCGCAAAACTCGTCACAAACTTTCGCGCGGCGGAAATTCAATCGATGCGACGATCGATCTGCATGGAATGAGGCAGTCGGAAGCTCATACGGCGCTGCGGCAGTTTCTGGCAGCTGCGCAACATCGTGGCGACCGTTTTGTGATTGTGATCACAGGCAAGGGAGACAGGGATCAGATTGCCGCAGGTTCGCAACGTCAGCGCGGGGTGCTGCGTACCTCAGTTCCGCATTGGCTGCAAACAGGCGAATTCCAATCGTTCGTGGTTGGTTATAGTGAAGCGTCCAGACAACATGGCGGCGCGGGCGCCATCTATATTCAGATCCGCCGTCTCCGACGTCCCTTGCCTTCTTCGGGAAGTAATGCAGGGCCAGCCCGATGACGCCATTTGGACTGAAAATTCGTGAAATCCGCAGCGAGCGTAAAATCGCGCTGAAGACGATGGCCCACGCGCTCGATGTTTCACCGGCATATTTATCGGCTCTTGAGCATGGTCACCGCGGCAAGCCCAGCCATCACCTTGTTCAGAAGATCATAGCCTACTTCAACATTATATGGGACGACGCGGAGGAGCTGGAAAGACTTGCCGATGTATCCCATCCAAGAGTGGTAATAGACACGGCGGGCCTCGATCCTATCGCCACCGATCTGGCCAATACACTGGCGTCTTCGATCGGTAAATTTTCCCGAAGCGATCTTGAACACCTTAAGAAAGAGCTCGATAGCAGGCTGACAGCACGAAAGACTTCGTTCGGCAGCAAGTAGGTGGAGACATGTCCGGCAAGGTCTTGACCTGTGCGGGTCCAAATGTCACACGCCTTCGGTGACCGCAGTGAGCCCGGCAGAGTATACAGGGCTCTTAATCGAATTTGTAAAAATGCCGGAGGTCCATCAAAGATGGCTCTACAGCATCAAGGAGAATGACTTATGGCGCAGAGCAGCTTTGATATCGTCGGCATCGGCAATGCCATTGTGGATGTGATCGCACAGGCCGAAGATAACCTGCTGTCGTCGGAAGGACTGCACAAGGGTTCCATGAGCCTTATCGACGAGGCTCGTACCGAACATCTTTATAACAAGATGGGCCAGACAATTGTGATTTCGGGTGGTTCCGCCGCCAATACAATCGTGGGTGCTGCATCGCTGGGCGCCAAAACCGCATTCATCGGGAAGGTTAAGGCAGACAAGGCCGGCGACGAATTTGCCCATGATATTCGTGCCATGGGCGTACACTTTGCGACGCCATCTGCCACAGACGGGCCCGCAACAGCGAAGTGCCTCGTGTTCGTAACTCCTGACGGAGAGCGGACAATGAATACCTATCTCGGCGCATGTCAGAACCTGATAACTGAAGATGTAGATCCCCAAACAATCCAAGCAGCCCAGATCACTTATCTGGAGGGATATTTGTGGGATCCCCCAGCAGCCAAGGATGCATTTGTGAAGGCGGCCGACATTGCGCATGCCGCCGGCCGACAAGTCGCCTTGACCTTGTCTGACGCATTTTGCGTCGACCGGTATCGCGACGAATTTCTCAATCTGATAAAGACCAAAAAAATCGACATCGTCTTCGCCAATGAAAGCGAGCTGCATTCTTTATACCAGACAGCCGATTTCAATACGGCGGTTGGTGCCTTGCGAGCAGAAGATATCCTCGGGGTAGTGACGCGTTCGGCAGAAGGTTCTGTTGTCGTAACGCGCGAAAAAAATTGGGTTGTCCCGGCGTTTCCGATTGAGAAACTTGTTGATACGACCGGCGCGGGTGATTTGTTTGCAGCAGGCTTTTTGGCTGGCTACACCAACAAGATGGCTCTGGACAATTGCGCTCGCCTTGGCGCACTCGCCGCTGCGGAGGTCATCCAGCACATCGGCGCAAGGCCACAAACCAATCTGGCTGATCTGGCCCGTCAAAACGGTCTGTCGATTTCCTGACCGGCTGAAGCGGTTTTATTACAACTTGCGTAGCGCTACCGATGCTACCCGGTGGTCTGTTCCTTTTGTAAGGATCAGACCAGCGCGCGCGCGGGTAGGCAGAATATTCTCGTGCAAATTTAGAAGATTGATGCGGGTCCAGATGTCATTTGCAACGACACGGGCCTCGTCATCGTTCAAGGTTGAATATTTCTGGAAATAGGAACGCGGATCACGGAATGCGGTATTCCGCAGGTTCATGAAGCGGTCAATATACCACCTCGAGAGTTCAGCCTCATCGGCATGGAGATAAATCGAAAAATCAAAATAATCCGACACCACCGGAATTTCGGTTCCAGCTCTGCCAGGTTGCAGAACGTTTAATCCTTCGACAATCAGAATATCCGGGTCTTCAACAATGATCTTCTCGTCGGGAATGATATCGTAGGTAAGGTGCGAATACACAGGTGCGTGCACATTCTTGTACCCTGCCTTGATATCTGCAAGAAATTGCAAGAGAGCTTGCGTGTCGTAGCTTTCGGGAAATCCCTTCCGGTTCATCAGGCCTTCAGCCTCCAGGACAGAATTGGGATATAGAAATCCATCCGTGGTGATGAGATTGACTTTGGGTGTGTTGGTCCAGCGCGTGAGCAGGGCTTTCAGAATGCGCGCTGTTGTTGATTTGCCGACCGCAACGGATCCAGCAATGCCGATGATATAGGGCACTTTGCCATCTGCAACGCCGAGGAACTTCTGTGTCGCCCGGTAAAGCTCCTGAGTCGCAGCGACATACATCGCAAGCAAACGCGACAAGGGGAGATAAATGTCAACCACCTCCTCGATGGAGATAGGGTCATTCAATGACTGAAGCCGCTTGATGTCTTCGGTGTTCAATGTCAGCGGGGTATCAGCGCGAAGCGCAGCCCATTCACGCCTTGTGAACTCCCGGTACGGTGACAGGGGTGCTGAGGTTTTGCTGTCAGATAACCGACCATCCATTAAGTCTATTGTCCTTCGATCTTCCTGCCGGCTTTTTCTTCCAACCCTGATTGGGCAGTCCGGCGTTGCAATTCCGCAATTACGTCTTGAAGTGGCACGCCAGCATCCTGCAACATTACGAGCAGATGATACATAACATCGGCGGCTTCAGCGACGACGTTTTCACGGTCTCCTTGTAAAGCCGCAATAACCATCTCGATCGCTTCTTCACCGAACTTCTTGGCGATACGTCCCGTGCCTGCATCCAACAACGATTTTGTGTAAGAAGAGTTTGCGCTGGATGACGAGCGCTGGGCAATT
The DNA here is from genome assembly GCA_963700795.1 of uncultured Alphaproteobacteria bacterium. Taxonomy (GTDB): domain Bacteria; phylum Pseudomonadota; class Alphaproteobacteria; order Rhizobiales; family Beijerinckiaceae; genus Terripilifer. Next base: position 509,401 of record CAVOYX010000005.1, read on the forward strand.
ATTTTTGCCAGATCGTTCAGGTTGAATTCGCTCACAACGTGTCCTTTTGGCAAGGGTTTCACCAAGGATTCTACAAAGCATTCAGGATGTCTGATCCAGACGTACAGTGATACCGGCGTCCGCCATATATTTCTTGGCCTGCCCAATCGTAAATTCGCCGAAATGAAATATCGATGCTGCCAGCACGGCGCTCGCGTGCCCATCGCGTACGCCGGCGACAAGATGGTCCAGATTGCCCACACCACCAGACGCAATCAGCGGAACAGAAATCGCGTCTGCCATGGTCCGGGTTAAGCCAAGGTCAAAGCCCGCCCGCGTGCCGTCGCGATCCATGGATGTCAGCAGGATTTCACCTGCTCCCAGGCTAACGACCTCACGTGCATAGTCTATGGCGTCGATACCCGTAGACCGTCGGCCCCCATGAGTGAAGATTTCCCACTTGTCCGGACCGGTTTGTTTGGCATCGATCGCTACAACAATGCATTGGCTGCCGAATTTTTCGGCAGCTTCTGCAACAAACGTGCGGTTGGATACGGCCGCTGTATTAATCGAGACTTTATCGGCGCCGGCAAGCAGCAAGGCCCGTATATCTTCCGTTTTGCGAACACCGCCTCCTACCGTCAGCGGCATGAAACAGGCTTCGGCAGTGCGCTGGACGACATCCAGGATCGTGTCGCGATCTTCATGGCTCGCGGTAATATCCAGAAAGCATAATTCATCTGCGCCCGCTTCATCATAGGCGATGGCACATTCAACTGGATCACCTGCATCGCGTAGCTCGACAAAATTAATGCCTTTGACGACGCGGCCGTCCTTCACGTCAAGACAAGGTATGACGCGTGATTTAAGCATGGCCGACTTTCCTGGAATCGCGAATGAGCGCCAGAGCGACGCTGGCATCGAGGCGGCCATCGTAAATGGCGCGGCCGCTGATGGCGCCTTCAAGTCGCGCACAATCCGGCTGCAGCAGGCGCTGCACGTCCGCAATGGAGGCAAGACCGCCGGACGCAATAACGGGAATGGCTACTGCTTCGGCCAATTCCAGTGTTGCTTCAATGTTGAGCCCGGTCAGCACACCGTCCCTCGATATGTCTGTGTAAATGATGGCTGCCGCTCCTGCATCCTGCAGCTTCCTGGCCAGTTCAACGGCAGTTAGCGCGGATGTTTGGGCCCAGCCTTCCACGGCGACATAGCCATCGCGAGCATCGATACCGATCGCGACCCGGTTGGGGAATGCGCGAGCTGCTTCCCGGACGAGGTCTGGGTTCTTGGCAGCTGCCGTACCGATGATAACCCGGGCAATACCCTTGTCGAGCCATCGCTCGATATTTCCCATGCTGCGAATTCCGCCTCCCAATTGCACGGGCATGCGTACGGTCTTGAGAATCGCTTCGACGGCTGCACCGTTCATAGACTTGCCCGCGAATGCGCCGTCGAGATCGACAACATGAAGATACTCGAAACCCAGACGTTCGAATTCTTCTGCTTGCGCTGCAGGACTATCGTTGAAAACTGTCGCCTGATTCATGTCGCCGTGAATCAGACGCACGCATTGCCCCTGTTTCAAGTCGATTGCCGGGAATAGAATCACGGTGTCCACCTCAAAAAATTTTCAATCAGTGCAAGACCCAGCTTCTGGCTTTTTTCCGGATGAAATTGCGTCCCGGCGATATTGTCTTTGCCAACGATGGCAACCAGCGGCCCACCGTAGTCGGTGACCGCAATAACATCGCCCGGATCTGTCGGAACGAAGTGAAAGGAGTGTACAAAATAGGCGTGCAGGCCAGCAGGGCCCAAAGGGATATCTTTTAGCAGGGCGTGCTGCTTTCTGAGTTCCAGCGTATTCCAACCCATATGCGGGATCTTGAGTGTCGGATCCTTGGGTGTGATCGCTCGTACTTCGCCCTTCAACCAGGCCAGACCTTCATGGATGCCATGTTCCAGACCGCGCTGCGCCATGAGTTGCATGCCTACGCAAATACCAAGGAATGGCTTGCCTTTGCGGTGTACAGCTTCTTCCAGCCCGTCCACCAGGCCTGGCGATTCCACGAGTCCTTTCTTGCAATCCGCGAAGGCTCCAACGCCCGGCAGAACGACCCTGTCTGCATTGGCGATAAGCTTGGGATCGGATGTGACAATGACCTGCGGCGGTTGGCGCAAACCAGAGGCAGCCTTTTCAAAAGCCTTCTTTGCCGAGTGCAGATTGCCGGACCCGTAGTCAACGATCACTACGCTCACAATGCGCCTCCGGAAGGAAACAGGCCGCCGATTTGCTGCCAGCCAGCAGTTGATTCGTTTTCGGCGGCAGGTGCTTGCCTTGCCTGCGGTAAAGTCTGGTTTGCCGCTGCAAGTTCTTGCCGGTTGAGAAAGCGACGCTCGGCTTCTTCTGGGTTGCTACCGGAGCTGACATCCACCTGCGCAAACCCTTTGCGGGCCAGTCGCCAACGGCGCAAAGTGCTAGCCTCAAGTCCAAGTCCAAGCGCCGAACACCAGTAGATCATTAAGGTTGCGGTGCCTGATAATCCGGACGCCCAGCAAATTGTTCCCACGATCAGGGCCGCTAATAGCCACCCCGCAAGTGCGAGGAACAATCCCCGGAAAAGCAGCCAAAATGGCCCGAACAGAAACGCCGGGACGTTAAATCCGTCTGGCACCAGAATCATGCGCTCTACAGCTTTCATCGGTTCGCTGTCGGTCTGGTCTATATGGACAGTATAAACGGGCACGTGCGACCTCGGGCTTAAAGAACACCTTTGGTGGATGGGACTACACCAGACTGGCGTGGGTCCTGCTCGGCCGCCGCCCGGAGCGCCCTGGCAACGGCCTTGAAGCAGGATTCCGCAATATGATGGTCGTTTAGCCCATAAAGTGTTTCGATATGCAAGGTTATCCCGGCATTCATCGCAAATGCCTGGAAGAACTCACGCACCAGCTGGCTGTCGAACTCCCCTATCTTGGCACTGTGAAAATCCGTCCGGAAGACCAGAAACGGCCGGCCCGACACGTCAATCGACGCCCGCGATAGCGTTTCGTCCATAGGCAAATAAGCCTGGCCATAACGCATGATGCCGCGCCGCTCGCCCATGGCCTGGCGGATAGCCTGACCCAGTGCAATGCCGGTGTCTTCGACCGTATGATGTTGGTCGATATGCAGATCGCCCTTGGCGTTGATTTCCATATCCGTCAGGCTGTGCCTGCCCAATTGGTCTAACATATGGTCAAAAAAGCCAATTCCGGTCGAAATTTTGGTCGTGCCGGTCCCATCCAGATTCACGCTGACGCTGATCTGGGTTTCATTTGTCTTCCGGGTCACGGTCGCTATGCGCATAACATTGGCCTCTGTAGCCTGATACCGTCCGGGTTCTATCAAGCCTGATCCAGTCGCGCCAGCCTGCGTTGGTGTTAGCCTTTATGGCTTGCGCGGGCCTCGTCCGGCCCATAGATGATGCTGTGTTGGAGCTGCAAGGAGTAATGGATGACATTCGGGATACAGTCTGGATCCGACACCTGGCATGCCACTACCATCCTCATGGTGCGCAAGGCGGGAAAAGTCGTGATTGGTGGCGACGGCCAGGTCAGTATGGGCCCGACGATCGTCAAACCGAATGCCCGCAAGGTCCGGCGTCTTGGCGGCGGCAGCGTTATTTCCGGTTTTGCCGGCGCTACCGCTGATGCATTCACTTTGTTTGAGCGGCTTGAGGCCAAATTGGAGCAATATCCCGGACAATTGGTTCGCGCCTGCGTCGAAATGGCCAAGGACTGGCGGACGGACCGCTATTTACGGCGGCTGGAAGCGATGATGATCGTGGCGGATGCAAAAGTGTCTTTGGTATTGAGTGGCAATGGGGACGTCCTTGAGCCGGAAACCAAGGATAATGCCAGTGTCATGGCCATCGGCTCAGGGGGTAATTTTGCTCTCGCCGCCGCAAGGGCACTGGCATCGACGGATAAGTCTGCGGAGCAGATTGTGAGGCAATCGCTGGAAATTGCATCGGAAATTTGCGTATACACCAACGCCAATCTGGTAATTGAAACCATGGACTGCACCGGCGAATGAACGGTGGCGATCGGAAAACCTAAATGACAGATTTGTCACCACGTGAAATTGTTTCCGAACTCGATCGCCACATCGTCGGGCAAAATCCTGCCAAGCGGGCGGTCGCTATAGCGTTGCGCAATCGCTGGCGCCGATTGCAGCTGAAAAGTCCTATGCGCGAGGAAGTACTTCCCAAAAATATTCTCATGATTGGACCAACCGGCTGCGGCAAAACAGAAATCTCGCGGCGCTTGGCAAAACTTGCGAACGCGCCCTTCATCAAGATCGAAGCAACGAAATTTACCGAAGTGGGATATGTCGGCCGCGACGTCGAGCAGATCGTGCGGGATCTTGTTGAGATTGCAATCAGCCTTGTCAAGGCCGAGCAACGCAAGGGACTTCAGGCGCGCGCGCAACTTGCTGCGGAAGAACGTGTGCTGGATGCTTTGGTTGGTGCGAACTCTTCAGCAGCTACGCGAGATTCCTTCCGCAAGAAGTTGCGTGAAAATCAGCTCGACGACAAGGAGATCGAGCTGGAAATGTCATCGCCTGCTGGCGGCATGCCGATGTTCGAACTTCCAAACATGCCGGGTGCTTCGGTGGGCGCAATTTCCATCGGCGATATTTTCGGAAAGGCCTTTGGCGGTCCAAAGAAGACACGAAGAATGCGCGTGCGGGATGCACATGACCCGTTGATTGCCGAAGAGAGCGACAAGTTGATGGATCAGGATCAGGTCATTCGCAGCGCGATTGAGGAGGTCGAAAGTAACGGCATCGTTTTCCTTGATGAAATCGACAAGATCTGCGCACGTGAATCACGTTCCGGCGCGGATGTATCCCGGGAAGGGGTTCAGCGCGATCTTTTGCCTTTAATTGAGGGAACCACCGTTACCACCAAGCACGGCGCAGTGCGAACCGACCATATCCTGTTCATTGCCTCTGGTGCGTTCCACATTTCAAAACCGTCCGACCTACTTCCCGAATTGCAAGGACGTTTGCCGATACGCGTGGAATTGTCTTCGCTGGACAAGGAAGATTTTAAAAGGATACTGACAGATACCGAAGCCAGTTTGATAAAGCAGTATGTCGCCCTTTTGAGCACCGAGAATGTCACGTTGAGCTTTACTGATGATGCAATTGATACAATTGCGCAGATTGCGGTTGATGTTAATTCCAGTGTTGAAAATATTGGCGCCAGGCGGCTTCAAACCGTGATGGAACGGATACTGGACGAAATCAGCTATGGTGCGCCGGACCGCTCTGGTGACACCATTTCCATTGATGGAAAATATGTGAAGGACAAGATCGGCGATCTGACAGCGAACGTCGACTTGAGTCGCTTCATTCTGTGATGTGACAATCGCTTTGGCCGGATGATCAGCAAGCAGCTGACAAAATCGAATGGATATTCGGAGTTTATAGAATGGCGAGTTTTGAACCTCTTGTCTTCTCGGGCATCCAGCCGACTGGGCATTTACACCTGGGCAACTACCTGGGGGCGATCGTCAAGTTCGTGGAGCTGCAGAAGACGCACCCTTGCATTTATTGTGTTGTTGACATGCATGCAATCACGGTGCCGCAGGATCCAGCCGAACTTCGCAGTAACATCCGTCGAGTGACTGCAGCCTACATTGCATCAGGTATCGATACGAAAAAACACATAGTATTCAATCAGAGCCAGGTGGCTGAGCATGCCGAACTGGCATGGGTTTTTAATTGCGTGGCGCGTCTTGGGTGGTTGAACCGGATGACGCAATTCAAGGAGAAAGCGGGCAAGGATCGGGAAAACGTGTCGATCGGCCTGTTTGCCTATCCGGCTTTGATGGCCGCCGATATTCTGGTTTACCGGGCAACGCACGTGCCGGTTGGCGACGATCAGAAACAGCATCTGGAACTGTCACGCGATATAGCACAGAAGTTCAACAATGATTTTGCGTCTTCAATTGAGGCATGTGGATTTGGCGATGCATTCTTCCCACTACCGGAACCATTGATTCAGGGACCTGCGACCCGGGTTATGAGTTTTCGCGACGGATCAAAGAAAATGTCTAAATCCGATCCCTCCGATTATTCCAGAATAAATCTGACCGATACTGCTGATGAAATCGCGCAGAAAGTACGCAAAGCCAAGACCGATCCCAATCCATTGCCGTCTGAGCCGGATGGTTTGGCAGGCCGCCCTGAGGCACTCAATCTCGTGGGAATTTACGCAGCACTTGAAGGCACCACCGTCGAGTCGGTTCTTTCCGAATTTGGCGATAGCAATTTTTCGACCTTCAAAAACGCGCTGGTGGATCTGGCTGTGACGAATCTGGCCCCAATCGGGACTGAAATTGAAAAAATTTCGGCAGACGAAACCTATGTCGACCAGGTGTTACGCGAGGGATCTGAACGTGCGCGTACCATTGCCGCTGCAAATATGAAGGCGGTGAAGGAAATCGTGGGTTTCATTTCTTGACCGGTTTGGCAATCCTGCAGGCTCGCAAACAGGAGACTTCCTTATGAGCGGCACGCGTAGACGATCATATGAATCAGGGCACACACCCAAATATCTTGTGATTGTGGACGGCACCCCTGAGAGTGATCGCGCGATTGTTTATGCAGCGCGACGCGCCTCACGCATCGGCGGGGGAATGGTAATGGTTGCCATCACCGACAATTCCGAATTTCATCATTGGCTCGGTGTTGGGAACATAATGCGCGAAGAGGCCGAAGAAGCCGCGGCTGAGCTTCTGGACAAGGCGGCAAGCCGCAGCCAGGACGTGGCCGGGATCAATCCCGAAAAAATTATCCGCACGGGTAACCGCGCAGATGAAATCAAGGCATTGATAAATGAAGACGAGGACATCGCCTTTCTTGTTCTGGCAGCCTCCTCCGATTCCGAGGGCCCCGGCCCACTTGTCACGCTTCTGGCCAGCAGCGCGGCCGGGACGTTCCCGGTTCCGGTTGTTATTGTGCCAGGCGATATGTCCGATGAGGAAATCTCTGCTCTTGCCTGACTGCACTTGCGTAACGGGTTGTTTCGCCCCCATATGTGAGTGGAAGCCCAATGACCTGCGCTGGCCTTGAACCCGCGTTTCAGGAGACTGTCATGTTTATCCAGACCGAAGCCACGCCCAATCCTGCAACGCTCAAGTTTTTGCCGGGCCGTGATGTGTCCGCAGATCAGGTTATCGAGTTTACCAATGCCGATGTGGCTCACAATTCACCGCTCGCCAGCGCCCTGTTCGCGGTCGAGGGCGTCAGTAACGTCATGTTCGGCGCTGATTTTGTGTCGGTGACCAAGGACGCAGGCGAATGGCAACACCTCAAGCCAGCCATTCTCGGGGCATTGATGGAGCACTTTATGTCAGGCGCACCATTGATAACAGGCGTTAGCCCTGACGTGTCAGCGGACGCAGGTGAGTTTTTTGATCCTGCAGATGCAGATGCAGTTGATGCAATCAAGGATCTGCTTGAGACCCGTATCCGCCCGGCTGTTGCAGGAGATGGCGGTGACATCACGTTTCGCGGTTTCCGGGAGGGCGTAGTGTATCTTTCAATGCGCGGGGCATGTGCTGGCTGCCCGTCTTCGACCGCTACACTGAAACACGGCATTCAGAACTTGTTGCGCCATTTCGTTCCGGAAGTTCGCGAAGTTGAGCAAATTGAAGCTTGATAAACGGCCTGCAAGTTATGCAATATATGCTGTGCAGCAGCATGTTTCTTTGAATGCGTCGGTGCGTAACCGCCGCGTTGGGCGGCATTCGCGATGAATATTCTGGCTATCGATACAGCGTTGACATCTGTCTCGGTCTGCATTCTTGACGGTGCCACGGCACAGCCACTGCAGGTTCACTCGCAGCCCATGTTGCGTGGCCAGGCCGAGGCGATAATTCCGCTGGTTGAAAAAACCATTGGCGCGGTACCGGACGGCTTTGCATCGATTGGACGCATAGCGGTGACGGTAGGACCGGGCTCTTTTACCGGAATTCGGGTAGGTATTTCTGCTGCGCGAGGTATTGCGCTTGCCCGCCGGCTGCCGCTTGTTGGTGTTTCGACGCTTGCCGCTTTCGCCGCGCCATTCATGGCAACACAGGGTAGCGATGTAATCGCAGCTTCCGTGGATGCACGGCACGGCCTTGTCTATATTCAGGCGTTCGCATCAGGCGGACGGATGATTATTCCCCCGCGCGCCATGCCGGTCAGGGACGCGATTCGAGCGCTTGGTTCAGGTCCAGTGCGGTTTGTAGGTTCGGGGGCTCCCCTGATGGCGATCGAAGCGTGGTCCATGGGATTGCGGGCTGAGGCCGTGCCTGACTCGGTCATCCCCGATATAACCTACGTGGCAAGGTTGGGGCTGCTTGCTGATCCAGCCAAATCGCCCGCGCGGCCTTTGTATCTGCGGCCTGTGGATGCCAAGCCGCAGCCTGCGCCCAGTCCAGTGGAGATCGGCAGCGATTGAGGATGCGGTCATTCTTTCGACGCCAGCTAGCCTACCTTGATCGGCCCCTGGACGCCGGGGATGCGGCGGCCTGCGCCCGGCTGCATGCGGAATCGTTCTTTCATGGCTGGAGTGCGCAGGAGTTCGAAAGCCTTATTGCCGCCCCAACCTCCAGAAGTGATGGCAGTTTTGCAGCCGCAAACAACGATCTGCTGGCCTTTGTCTTATCGCGGCTCGTTGCCGATGAGGCAGAAATACTGACCATCGCCACGGCCCGATCTGCCAGGCGGAAAGGTATAGCCGGCAGTCTCCTGGAGACCCATGTTCAAACCTTGGCGCGAGCGGGAACGAGAAAACTGCTGCTGGAAGTAGCCGATGACAATCATGCGGCGCTGGCTCTCTACCGGAAATTTGATTTTCGTCCTGTGGGCAGTCGCCCTGCTTATTACCGGCGCGAGAACGGTCAAACTGCCTCTGCCCAAATAATGCAACTGGTTATGTGACTGTCGTGCCTCGCCAATGGGCATTGTTCCAAATTTTGCCCGGCCGCTTCGTTTCCGGCGTTGGGTCCGTCCTGCCGACAAATTGTCCCATAGATGCCAGAAGTGATATAAATCACTTTCCTGCGTCAATGGCCGCCAGCCATTCCACCAAAGTGCTTACGTGAGACGGGATGCATTCAAAGCAGTTGATTGAGAACCACCCTCGGAACACGACGCCGGAGCCTCAGGACAGGGCTGAAGCAAGTGGCCGGAAAAAGGTTTTCATCAAGTCATATGGTTGTCAGATGAATGTCTATGATTCTGACCGGATGATGGATGTTTTGACCGCTGAAGGCTATGGCGCAGCACGCGATGCTGATGAGGCGAGCCTTGTAATCCTTAACACATGTCACATCCGTGAAAAGGCAGCGGAAAAAGTCTATTCCGAATTGGGAAAATTGAGAAAGCAGAAGGAAGCGCGCCGCGATCCCTCCAATCCGCTTAAAGTCGTTGTTGCCGGGTGTGTTGCTCAGGCCGAAGGTGGAGAAATACTAAGACGCCAGCCCGCGGTTGACGTTGTTATTGGGCCCCAGAACTATCATAACCTTGGCAAGGTTTTACGTGAGGCTGACAGCGGTCACAAAATCGTGGACACGCAGTTTCCGCTCGAAAGTAAATTCGACTTTCTTCCTTCACCCACCCACAAACGTGCGACATCCAGGGGAGTTTCAGCTTTCGTTACGGTGCAGGAAGGATGTGACAAGTTCTGCACCTTTTGTGTCGTTCCGTACACGCGAGGTGCCGAAGTCTCGCGACCTGTTGAAGAAATTTTGGCCGAGATCGAAAAACTAACGGCCGCGGGCGTTAGGGAAATTACGTTGATCGGCCAAAACGTTAATGCCTATCATGGACGAGACGGGAATGAGCGTGATGCCAGCCTGGCCGGATTGATCGCGGCGGTTGCGGATATGCCTAGCGTATCTCGCATACGATATACGACAAGCCATCCGCGTGACATGCGTGACGATCTGCTGGATGCACATGTCACATGTGACAAACTGATGCCATTCTTGCACTTGCCCGTGCAATCGGGGTCGGATCATATTTTGCATGAGATGAATCGCAAACATCGCGCCGAAGATTTTACGATTCTTGTAGATCGATTGCGCCAGGTGCGGCCTGATATAGCTTTGTCGTCAGATTTTATCGTTGGGTTTCCAGGCGAAACAGAAGACGACTTTCGTGCAACCATGAAGCTCGCAGAATCAGTCAATTTTGCTTCCGCCTATACGTTCAAGTATTCCGCACGTCCGGGCACACCAGGAAGTCAACTTGAAGAAACAGTTTCGGAAGAAGTCAAATCACGTCGCCTGAAGGAATTGCAGGATCTGCTGGACGAACAGCGCAGAGCGTATAATCATGCCAGCGTTGGCAGAGTGGAAAAGGTTTTGTTTGAAAAGACAGGCCGACGTCCCGGCCAATTGGTTGGAAAAACACCACACATGCTAACTGTTCAGGTAGATGCAGATAATGACTTGATAGGCTCCGTCGCGGAGGTTCGTTTGCGCGAGGCTGGTAGCAATACGTTGTTTGGCGATCTGGTTGAATCAACCCGAGTTTGAATTTCACAGTTTATAGGCTCTAACCCTGCGAGCATGACGTTCATGGCAATTGGAAAATCTTCCAACCAGGCAGAAGATGGCGGACGAAAAGCGGATATCACAACAGTTACTGTTGTTGTCGATGACAACAAATTGTTGCCATTGATCTTCGGCCAATATGATCGGCACATTGCCAGACTGGAACAACAATTATCCGTCTCAGCCAACGCCAACGGAAATCATGTTACGTTCCGAGGATCGAAGGCCGCCTGTGAACAAGCGCGTCTGGTTATTGAAAGTTTGGCCAAACAGGCGCGTTCGGGCGAGTTGATCACAACCGGAGCTGTCGATGCCACAATTCAGGAAGTCGCTTTGCAGGGATCATTGTTTCCCGGCGAGAAAAGCGAGGCATTTCCGGCTCAGTTCGAACAGCTGTCGACTCGCAAACGCGGAGCCGTGCGTGCACGCAATCGTTCTCAGGACAATTATCTGAAGTTGCTCAAGAAATGCGAACTGGTATTTTCTGCAGGTCCTGCAGGTACGGGCAAGACATGGTTGGCGGTAGGTTATGCAGTATCTTTGCTGGAACGCGGAGTTGTTGAACGGTTAATCGTTACCCGTCCGGCGGTTGAGGCCGGCGAGCATCTGGGTTTTTTGCCGGGCGATATGCGGGAGAAGGTGGACCCATATCTTCGACCCATCTTTGACGCATTGCACGAATTCATGGACCCGCGTTTGGTGGAGCGCGGGCTGGCAACCGGAATGATCGAGGTTGCTCCCTTGGCATTTATGCGGGGGCGTACTCTCATGAATGCCTGTGTGCTGCTGGATGAGGCGCAAAACACCACTGCAATGCAGATGAAAATGTTCCTGACGCGCCTTGGCGAAGGCTCGCGGATGATTGTGAATGGCGATCCCAGTCAAACCGATCTACCGCCCGGCCAGAAGTCCGGTCTGGTTGAAGCAATTGATTTGCTACAAGGGCTCGAAGGCATTGGTTTTGCGAAATTTGATGAGAACGATGTCGTTCGCCACGATCTGGTGAGCCGTATTGTCAAAGCATATGAAAATCGTGCGCGCAATGCCAGGCAGTAAAGCACCTGCTCAAAACGCGAAAATCGAAGTCGATGCTTTGATTTCCGACGAGCGCTGGCAGAGTTCATTGTCTCCAGTGACAATCGCCGAGACTGCAATTTCACATGCGGCGGAATTTTTAAAGATTGAAGGAAAGCGCGATCGGGAAGTTTCAGTTCTGTTTTGCAGTGATGCGGAGATTCGCCAGCTGAACGCGCAATGGCGCGGCATCGATAAACCAACAAATGTTCTGGCATTCCCCGCAGCGACCGCACACGGGCAGCAGGTCCCCCAGCAATTGGGTGATATCGCGGCAGCTTTTGAAACCTGTGTCCGGGAGGCTGAAGAACAGTCTATCTCCGTCGCTGACCATTTGACCCATCTGATGGTGCATGGCTTCCTGCATCTGATGGGTTTTGATCACGAGAATGACGAGGATGCGGAAACCATGGAGCAGGCAGAGATTGATATACTTGCTGGCCTTGGAGTAGAAAATCCTTACAAGTGATAGTTTGGCGATCGGGACTGGAAAGATGACAGACAGACCAGGCAAAAGCGACGATACTCCGCGTATCAGCTTGATCGACAGACTCAGATCGCTTTTTGGCGGCGGCACTGCCTCTGTCCGCGACGATATTGAAGACGCGCTGGCCGAATCCCGGAAAGAAGAACTTTCCACCCAGGAACTCGCCATGTTGCGAAGTGTCCTTGGACTGCACGAGTTGCGCGTCAGGGACATCATGGTCCCGCGCGCAGACATCATCTCCGTAGAGCTTGATGACAATTTGTCCGACCTGCTGAAGGTTTTCCGGACTGCCGGTCACTCCCGCTTGCCTGTGCATGGCCAGACGTTGGATGACCCTCGCGGCATGGTGCACATTCGCGATTTTGTGGATTATCTGGCGGCCCAGGCGGAGGTGATTGCCGCCGCGAATGGCACTGGAAAGGATATTGCCGGAGTTGAAGGGCCGGATATCGCAAGCACTTTTGGTGGGGTTGATCTCGGCGTGACTCTGGAAACTGCTAATTTGGCGCGCCCCGTCCTGTTCGTTCCTCCCTCCATGTTGGTGCTGGACTTGCTGGTGAAGATGCAGGCGGAGCGCACCCATATGGCGCTGGTGATAGATGAATATGGTGGAACCGACGGACTTGTATCAATTGAAGACGTGGTTGAGATCATCGTTGGCGATATCGAAGATGAGCATGACGAAGAAGAAATGCCGGCGATTGATCAAGGTCCTGACGGGTCTGTCGTCGCCGATGCCCGTGCAGCACTGGCTGATATCGTCGCCAAACTTTCGTTGGAAACCACGGCTTTTGCCGGTAGCGATGATGTCGATACGATAGGCGGTTTTGTGGCAACGAGCGTGGGTCGCGTTCCTGTCCGCGGCGAAGTAATTCGCTCGGACATGGGGCTGGAGTTCGAAATTCTGGACGCTGATCCGCGTCGCGTGAAAAAAGTCCGGATTCGAAAAATCCAGCCCAGCAAACCGCTGGATGACTAGAACCACCCGGCGCGTAGCGTAGTCACGGCAAATGAAGCTTGCGGCATTTAGTTTAACGTGTCAGCCATGCACGCAGGATTGATGATTCCCCATGGGTGGGCTTGGCGTGTCGGCGAACTCCATTTTTTACAACGCTGCGCATCGCGTCATTCTTAGCTCGGGATGGCGCAGGGCGCTTATTGCGATAGCGGCGGGCCTGGCCGGTTCACTCGTTCTGGCGCCAATCGGATTTCAGCCGGCATTCATTGTAACAATGACGGTCGCAGTTTGGTTGATCGATGGCTGTGCCGGCGACCGGGAAGGCAGGATCAGATCTATACTTGCTGCTGGCAGGAGTGCGGCAGTTTCCGGATGGTGTCTGGGATTCGGCTTTTGCCTTGGCGGCTTCTGGTGGCTTGGCGCTGCCTTTTTGGTCGAGGCCGACAAGTTCGCCTGGGCTCTACCGCTTGGCGTAATCGGGCTGCCGGCATTTTTGGGCCTTTTTAGTGCCTTGGGATTTGTGATAGCGCGGTTGTTGTGGAGCAGTGGCGCCGGACGCATTTTTGCTTTAGCGACCGGCCTGGGTCTGTCGGAATGGTTGCGAGGCACCATTTTCACGGGTTTCCCCTGGAACGATTTTGGCATGGCGCTCGGCGGAAACCTGGTTACCGCTCAAATCGCTTCCGTTGTTGGGCTGCATGGTCTTGCCTTCATTGCAATTGCATTGGCCGCCGCGCCAGCGACACTGGTAGATCAAAATCAATCTGCCGCAACCAGTGGCAAGGTTGCGGGACTTCGATACCGGCCGTTTTTTCTGGCTGTCTTTGCATTTGCGGCCATCGTCGTTTTTGGTGCCGGCCGTCTTGCTTCGACACCAACACAATACGTCGATGGGATTCAGCTTCGGCTGATGCAGCCCAATTTACCGCAGGATGAAAAATTCAGGGCCGATCGCGGCCTCGAAATTCTGGCAAGCTACATCAGGCTTTCAGACCGTTCCACTTCGCCGCAGACTGCCGGAGTGGCATCGGCCACCCACCTCTTCTGGCCGGAATCGCCATTCCCGTTCATACTTTCGCAAAATCCTGAAGCTCTGGCCGAAATAAGCAAATTCTTGCCGCGCGGAACAACGTTGATCACCGGGGCGGCGCGGGCAGAGTTGAAACCTGCTTCCAGTCGTAGAAAAGGCAGGGAGCAACGAAATTTCTTCAATTCGATCCATGTCATCGAGGCGGGCGGCATCATCGTCCAGACATATGACAAAGTGCGTCTGGTGCCTTTTGGCGAGTTCGTCCCGTTCGCGAATGTTCTCAGCGCTTTGGGAATTCAACAATTTGTCCACATACCCGGCGGCTTTAGCCCCGGCCCTGGCAGCCGGACTTTGAATTTGCCCCGGATTGGCGTGGTGTCGCCAATGATCTGTTATGAAGCAATTTTCCCCGGTATTGCGGGTTCGCGGATCAAGCCGGGCGAAAGACCCCAGTTGCTCGTGAATGTGACGAACGATGGCTGGTTTGGACCAACCTCCGGGCCATACCAACACCTGGCGCAGGCGCGGTTGAGAGCGATTGAGGAAGGCACGCCTTTGGTGAGGGTGGCAAACACGGGTGTTTCCGCGGTTGTGGATTCGGTTGGAAGAATTTTGCATCGCTTGCCCCTGGGAGAAGAGGGTTTGATCGATGCAAAATTGCCCAAGCCAGGCGAGGCGACTGTTTTTTCAACTTATCGCACTGAAATACCCGCGTTCTTGGCTCTCGCCTTCCTGCTGTTGGCACTTTTGCTACGGAGATGGCGTCAAGCGTGACATTGGGGTAAAAGGGACAATCGCGTTGCAATCGATCAGGGATGCTCGTAAAACGCGAGTACTTCGGCGAAGGCAGCGAAAATACTTCCCAGCTAAGGTAGGAAACTATGAAGCGGGCTCCTAACCCGGTGGACAAACATGTTGGAAGCAGGGTGCGCATGCGGCGCGTTCTGCTGGGCATGAGTCAGGAAAAACTGGGCGAAGCCTTGGGACTTACGTTTCAGCAAGTCCAAAAATATGAAAAAGGCACCAATCGCATAGGTGCGAGCCGGCTTCAGGAAATATCCAAAACACTTCAGGTTCCGCCGTCGTTTTTTTTCGACGGCCTGCCATCCGGAGAAGTCCCGCAGGAAGCGGGATTCGGGGAAGAAGCGTCTGCAAAGTTTGTCACCGATTTCGTGGCAACAGCAGAAGGTCTGCAATTGAACAAGGCCTTCACTCAGATCGCGAATCCGAAGGTCCGCCGTCGCATCATTGATCTGGTCATCACGTTGGCGGCGAACGACACTGCGAATGATTAAGGCTGCAAATTCGTAGTCCGGTGTTTTTGGGACATTGCCCGCAATTCCTGCCCACGTTCGATTTGCCGAACGAAATTGACCAATTCGCTTGACCTAACGAACAGGCTTTGTAAAAAGAGCGCGCTTTCCAGCATAGGATAGCGGTGCTTTTCGGCGCGCGAGGGCAGGACAAATACCCGCTTCCGGCGAAGTCGAAACGCATAGTCCACTTGGTGGATTTATGCTCATTGTTCAGGACGTAATATGGCCGCCCTTATGTGTGGCCCTTGCGTCGCGGGAGATTGGAGATCGTACGTGGCACGCAAAAGCTATCTATTCACGAGTGAATCTGTATCGGAAGGTCATCCGGACAAGGTCTGTGACAGGATTTCCGATGAAGTTGTGGATCTGTTTTTCCGCGAAGGAAACAAGGCTGGTATCGATCCCTACCAAATCCGCGTGGCGTGCGAAACGCTAACCACGACAAATCGCGTGGTCATTGCTGGCGAAGTGCGCGGCCCCGATATCGCTCATTCCGCAATTGAGCAGGTTGCCCGCGAAGCTATCAAGGACATTGGCTACGAGCAGGACGGGTTCCACTGGAAGAATGCGAAAGTCGAAGTTCTGCTGCATTCCCAATCCGCCGATATTGCACAAGGCGTTGATGCTTCAAGCAACAAGGACGAAGGCGCGGGCGATCAGGGCATCATGTTCGGATACGCTTGCCGCGAAACTCCGGAATTGATGCCGGCTCCCATTTTCTATTCGCACAAGATTCTGGAAGTTCTTGCTGCAGCGCGTCATTCTGGCGAAGCAAGCAGCCTCGGCCCGGATTCCAAGAGCCAGGTGACCGTTCGTTACGAAAATGGCAAGCCGGTCGGCGTGACCCAGATCGTCGTTTCTCATCAGCATTCGATTGAAGACATGTCTTCGACCCAGGTACGTGAAGTGATCGAACCATATGTTCGCAAGACACTTCCCGATGGCTGGATCAACAAGGACACAGTCTGGCACATCAATCCGACAGGAAAATTCTTTATCGGTGGCCCCGACGGCGACTGTGGCCTGACTGGCCGCAAGATCATCGTTGATACCTACGGCGGCGCAGCGCCACATGGCGGCGGTGCTTTCTCCGGCAAAGATCCAACCAAGGTTGACCGTTCCGCAGCCTATGCTGCGCGCTATCTGGCCAAAAACGTTGTTGCCGCTGGATTGGCTGACCGTTGCACATTGCAATTGGCTTATGCAATTGGCGTTGCGCGTCCGTTGTCGATTTACGTCGATATGCACGACACGGGCAAGGTTGATCCCGACAAGCTGGAAACAGTGCTGATGGAAGTCATGAATCTGTCGCCGCGCGGTATTCGTGAGCACCTCCAGTTGAACAAGCCGATTTATGCTCGCACATCTGCCTATGGTCATTTTGGCCGTAAGCCTGATGCAGAAGGTGGCTTCTCCTGGGAAAACGTCAATCTTGCTGACGAACTCAAGCGCCATTTCTGAGGCAATTGAAATTCAAAAGGAAGCGGGCGCAATATTGCGCCCGCTTTTTTGTTATATCGGAAATGACTATCAAAATTTCTGAAGGTTCGTGATCGGGCCGGAAATGAAGATGACAACGCAAAGCAATAGCGAAGATTTGCAGGCATTCCGCCGCCTCAAGACTTTCGGTCGCCGCCGAGGAAAAACTTTGCGAAAGGGTCAGAAACAGGCCCTTGCAATAGTCCTGCCGGAAATCTCCATTCACCCCGATGACCTTGCATCCGGCGATGGTCAGAAATTTTGCGCCGATGCGCATGAAATACGCATGGAAATCGGATTTGGCGGTGGTGAGCATCTTATGCGCGCAGCCGAAGCAGAACCGGATGTGACCTTTATTGGCTGCGAGCCATTCATCAATGGTGTTGGAAAGCTCGCCGCCGCAATAGCGGAAAAACAAATCAAAAATATCCGACTGTATGCTGACGATGCAATGGATATGCTCAGAGCGCTCCCTGATTCATCGATCAGTTTGATCTATGTCCTTTATCCGGATCCCTGGCCCAAACCCAGACAACGCAAGCGCCGGTTTATAAATGTCGAAAGCCTGACGGAAATTGCCCGCGTGCTGAAATGCGGCGGCGAATTGCGCTTTGCTACCGATATCGATGACTATTGTGCCTGGACAATGGCGCGCGTTTCGAAGTTGCGCGCGTTTCGTTGGCAGGCGAACGACGCATCCAACTGGCTGGTGCCTTGGCCCAATTGGTCTAGTACCCGCTATGAAGTGAAAGCCAGGCGCGAAGGACGCCCTTCCGCCTATTTAACCTTCGTGAGAACGTGAAGGGCGAATGAGCTTCGAATTAGCAAATATTGGTATTACTGTACTGCTCGCCAGCTAGACTAACACCTGTCCCTGTGAAGGCTTTCCATATCTGTGAAGGTGCATGCCGTGAGCGCTTAGCCAGGCCTCCGCACGATCTGTATCAGGGCATAATTTTTTCGTCAGCGCCCAGAAGCGCGCCGAATGGTTCAAGAACTTGAGATGGGCCACCTCATGTGCAGCTAGATAATCAAGAACAAATTCCGGGGCCAAAATAAGCCGCCAGGAAAAATTCAGATTACCGGACGCCGAACATGAACCCCAGCGGCTTGAAGTATCCCGCAATGATACGCGCAAGGGCATGACGCCAAGACTTGCACTATGGCGCGCTACAGCGGTTGTCAGCTCCTGCTTTGCAAGTTTTTTGAGGTAGTCGGTAATTCGTCGTTCGAGATGGGCGGGGTCGCCCGCGACAAATATTTGGTTTTCTTCCGGACAAGTTACCGACACTTCTGATCCCGTCCACACTGTACCGCGTGCCCCCGGCATGTGGACAATTTTGTGATCAATGCCGCGCAGTGGAATGACAGCGCCATCTTCAAAAGGGACCGGCTGCGGCAAGCGTTTGATGCGGGCGCCAATCCACGCCGCATGTTGCTCGGCAAATTTCCGCGCATCATCTAGTTTGCTCCGCACAGGTACTGTGAGAACAACATCGCGCGAAGCAGCGCGCACTCGCAATGTAAATCGCCGCGCTGCGGTAGCCCGTTTCACTTGAACGCGATGCACGTCGCCGCTATGTGCGACGTCGATGAAATCCGTCGAACGGGATATTTGGGCGTTTGGGCGCAAGCGAATCATGACGGGAATTCTAACCCAAGCGTGAGAACCTTTGAATTGTCCCTGCAAGGACTATTCCGGGGTTAAGCCTGACATCCGGAACGCCAATGACCAGCTTACTTGCTTTGCGGCCGTTTGGCGGGCCCCGTCGCCTTTTGCGTAAATTCCACAATTCGCGGCACAATTTCCTGGCGGAAGCGCGAGCCGTTAAACACGCCATAATGCCCTACGTTTTTCTGCAGGTAGTGCAATCTCCGGCTGTCGGGAATATTGCTGCAAATGGTGTGCGCCGCTTCGGTTTGACCGACGCCGGAAATATCGTCTTTCTCACCTTCCACGGTCATCAATGCAGTCGTGCGGATGGCTGTTGGCTGCACCGGCTTGCCGCGATGTTTCATCGTGCCCTTGGGCAGGGCATGCTGCACGAAGACTGTTTCCACCGTCTGGAGATAATAGGCAGCGTCCAGATCTATGACTGCCATGTACTCGTCATAGAATTCGCGATGCTTCTCCGCCGAATCGCCGTCGCCTTCCACAAGATGGTTGAACATCTCGAAATGTGCGTTCACATGCCGGTCCAGGTTCATACCCATGAAACCCGATAGCTGGAAAAAACCGGGATAAACCTGGCGGCCGACGCCTGGATATGGAAACGGCGCGCTGACTATACAATGACGGCGGAACCAGTCTGTGCCTCTGGATTCGGCAAGGGTATTGACCGCGGTCGGGCTCCGTCTCGTATCGATCGGTCCGCCCATGAGGACCATGGACTTTGGCGTTGCCACATCCTTGTCCGCTTCCATGATTGCGACAGACGCCAACAGCGGAACCGAAGGTTGGCAAACGCCTATGGTATGCACGGGATTTCCGGAGCCGATTTCGGCCAGCTCATGCAGGATCTCGATCAGGTAGTCGATGTAATCGTCGAGATCGAACACGCCTTCTGACAGCGGGACCATTCGCGCATCAGTCCAGTCCGTGATGAAAACGTTATAGTGCGGCAGGAAAGCTTCCACGGTTCCACGCAGCAAAGTCGCATAATGCCCGGAGAGGGGCGCAACGATGAGCAAGATGGGGGCCGTCTTGTTCTCAGGAAATCCGCGCCTGTCGAAATTGATAAGGCGGCAGAATGGTTTTTCCCATACCACCCGTTCCTGTATCGGATATTCCTTGCCGTTGATCGACACTACAGGCAGGCCGAACTCAGGTTTTCCGTACCGCCGGGTCAGGCGCTCGAACAGCTCTGCCGAGGCGGCGACATTGCGTCCAAGAAACGTGTGCGCCCAGGGATTAACGGGATTCTTGAACATCAGCCTGGTCGCGTCGGCCACAGCCCGTGCGGGCGCAACAGCCAGATGGGCCATCTCGTACATTTGATAGGAAAATCTGTTCATTGGCGCCCTGAACCGAGTTCAAAATCCTGCGGATCGCAGATTTATATTGCACCGCACAAATCTAGTGTAAATTCCAGCACCCGACAATACGCAAGATGGATTTAAAAATACGCAAATGCTTGACCACGAAGGCTCTCTGACGTCCCATCGCATAGATTTTGTCACCCAGATTTCCGGATTATCCGATGCAAAGTGATAATTATTCGACTGAACTGGGCCAAAGCGCGCCCCGGGTGCGCTTGAATACCTTGATTGGACTGCGTTGGCTGGCGGTGGCTGGCCAATCCGCAGCGCTTCTTTTTACGCATTTTGTTCTTGGATACCGGCTGCCAATCGGCCTGGCGTTTGTCGCAGTGGCAATTTCCGCAATTATCAATCTCGTCCTGCGCTGGAACGCGCCGGCCAACACTCGACTGGACGACCGGTCAGCGGCAATGCTGCTTTGCTATGACATAGTGCAGCTTTCCGCACTTTTGTATCTGACAGGCGGACTGCAAAACCCGTTTGCGGTGTTGTTTCTGGCGCCCGTCATTATCGCAGCTGTGTCACTGCCAGGCATCTATACCATTGGCGTTATGGCCACGATGATCCTGGCCAGCACTATTATCGCTATCGACCATATGCCTTTGCCCTGGAATGCCAGTCAGCCGCTTGAAATGCCCATCCTTTATGTGTTTGGAACCTGGATCGCGCTGGTTTTGGGGGCAGGCTTTGTCGCTATTTACGCGTCCAGGGTGGCCGGTGAGGCCCGCCAGCTTGCCGATGCGCTGGCCGCGACGGAGCTTGTCTTGGCAAGGGAGCAACACCTTGCGCAGCTGGATGGCCTGGCGGCTGCCGCTGCGCACGAACTGGGAACGCCACTCGCGACTATTACACTGGTGGTCAAGGAATTGGGTGGCCAACTCCCGCCAAGCGGCGTAGTGCGCGACGATATCAATCTATTGACGCAGGAAGTGCAGCGCTGCCGAGACATCCTCGGTAAACTGACGTCACTGGATGCCGGGCCCGGCGGTACCTGGGACCGCCTGCGCATTACCCATCTTCTGGACGAAGTGGCAGATCCAGCGCGCAACTTCGGCGTTGCACTGACTATTCAGCACAATGGTTCCAGCCAGGAGCCACTTTGCCGTCGAAACCCGGGTATCGTCTATGGACTGGGTAATCTGATCGAGAACGCGGTGGATTTTGCGCAAACCGAAGTGCTTATTTCTGCACATTGGGACGATCTCAACGTCCGCATCGAAATCCGGGATGACGGCCCGGGCTTTGCGCCCGAAGTTCTTGGACGGCTGGGTGATCCCTATGTGACCACGCGCGCGCACCGCCGGGCAAAAACCGATCAGGCCCCGGGGCTTGGCCTCGGTCTTTTTGTGGCGAAAACCCTTTTGGAACGCTCCGGTGCTGTGATGACGATGAAAAATGCTTCGCCGCCGGAAAGCGGCGCTATGATTACTATCCAATGGCGGCGCGCCGATTTGGAACCGGCGCAGGAAAACCAATCGGGCGCCACCGGCTGATATTATGGCATGCTGATGGGTGCCGGCCATTGAATGGACAGCTGCGTTCGCGTGGGATAAACCACAAGACATGAATGGGAATGGAGTTATGGCCGGGGAAATTTCCGCAATTTCAGGACAAGAAGACCTTAGTCTTCTCATCGTCGATGATGACAAGCCTTTCTTGACGCGTCTGTCCAAGGCGATGGAAGCGCGTGGCTTTGTTGTAACGACAGCTGAATCGGTCGCCGAAGGGCTCGCGGCTATCAGCAAGGGCCCGCCGGCATTTGCAATCATCGATCTGCGACTTGAAGACGGAAATGGCCTTGACGTTATTTCCGAACTTAAGGCCCGCAGACCCGAGGCACGGGGAATTATTCTTACCGGCTACGGAAATATAGCGACCGCTGTAACGGCGGTGAAGCTTGGTGCATTTGATTATCTGGCCAAGCCGGCAGATGCAGATGAAATCTACAATGCGCTCATCGCGACACAGCATGACAAGGCCATGCTGCCCGAAAATCCCATGTCGGCCGATCGTGTACGCTGGGAACATATCCAGCGCATCTACGAATTGTGCGGGCGCAATGTTTCGGAAACCGCGCGCAGACTCAACATGCATCGGCGCACTCTGCAGCGAATATTGGCCAAACGCGCACCGCGCTAGCTTGATGCCTGTCTTAAAGCGATTGGGGATCATGCAGCGCATGTAATTGAAGCGCAGCTGTCCGTGCGAAGGTCAACAGCATCGAACGACGGCGTGAGCCGTTCAGTTTTGCGGCATGTGATGCACGTACTATCTCAGCGCCGTATGAGTCTGCGACGATGAGGCCGGTGTGTGACGGAAATGTAGACAAATCCATATCTGCCGGTACAGCAAAATAAAAGCAGTCGCAATAATCGATGTATTCAGGCCATTTGCTATCGCACCGAAAATCCTGCACACTTGATTTGACTTCGACGATAGTGACTGAACCATCTGCCGCAATACCTACAATGTCGGCACGCCTAGAATTTGGAAGAACAACTTCGCATATGCTTGCGATCCCTGACGCCCGGAACAATCGGCGTACACCCTGAGCAACCATCATTGCCGTTGGTGATTGTCGTCCATCGGCAGATGGCCTGGCCAAATTCACGGGCTGGAGATTATTTGCTCCCATTCGCTTGCGAGCTTTCCTTTGCAATTATGCCGGCGAATTCATGATTCGTGCCGGTCAACGCTTCAAAACGTACACCAAAACATTCATCAAAAACACCTTGTTCAAACAGGCTCTTGCCGTCGCCCTCAGCCAACAGGCGGCCACCTTTCATTGCCAGAAAGCGGTGCGCATAAGACATCGTGAGACTGATGTCATGAGTTACCGCAATCACGGCGTGACCACTGGCCGCGTAATCTTTCAAAATTTGCATTGCTGTCAATTGATACGCAGGGTCCAGCGCCGCAAGCGGCTCGTCTGCAAGAAGCACATCGGCCTGGGTTGCGATGGCGCGGGCCAGCAGCACGCGAGCCCGCTCGCCCCCCGAAAGTGTATTAGCCGCCCTGCTTTCCAGGTGCCGGATATCGCAAGCTTTCATGGCGGCATTGATAGCTTGTTCGTCCTGAGTTCTAGGCTTTTCATAGACGTGGCCAAATGGCAATCGGCCCAGTGCAACGAGGTCCCGGACTGGCATTGGCCAATGTATACTCCCGTTTTGTGGCAGATAGGATATTCGCTTTGCCCGCTCTATCCGCGATAATGTCGACGCGGGGCGATTTGCAATGAAAACGTCACCGGAATAGCGGATTAGATTTGCAAGGGCGCGCACGAGTGTGGACTTTCCTGCTCCATTGGGACCGCAAAGCGCAATGAATTCCCCAGCATTGGCTTCAAAACAGAAATCGCCAACAATCTTGCTCGTATCAATATCGACGCCAAGTCCTTTGCATGAGAGTAGAGGAAAGTCCTGCGCGAAGGCGGTCATTGATTCTCTCCGCGAGTTGAAAATCCATAACCATTGATTACCAAGTAGATAAACCAGGGGACGCCGATAAAAGCCGTCAATACGCCAATGCGCAACTCACTGGTAGAAGGAAGTAAACGCACCAGTATATCTGCTGCCGTCATTATCACAGCGCCTGTCAGCGCCGAGCCAATGAGTATTTTGCCAGGTTGCCCTGGAAAATATGGACGAACAATGTGTGGCGCGACCAATCCAACAAATCCGATAGCGCCAGATACAGCCACTCCTGCGCCCACGCCTATTGCGATGCCAAGTACAGTGTATAGACCGACGCGTTGGACATCCACTCCTAGTGATTGAGCAACATCTTCGCCAAGTGTCAGGGCCTGATATCCATCCTTGCATAACCATATCAACAAAATGGCTATCAGAAAAAATGGAAATGAGAGCAGCACATGTTGCAGTGACCGGTCTTCAAAGGATCCGAGCAACCAGAATACAATCTCCATTACAGCGTATGGATTACTCGAAAAACTGATAACGAGGGAAGTTGCTGCGCCGGCAAGGCTACCTAGTCCAAGGCCAACAAGCAGCAGTGAGATAATGGAATTGCCACGACGGGAAATCCAGATCACCAATGCTAGTGAGCAAACGGAACTGCAAATCGCCGCCAACGGAAGCAAAAGCGAATTTGCCGATGCAATGCCGCTGTAAAGCACAGCTACAGCGCCAAAGGCAGCTGCTTGAGGTGTTCCAAATAGCGCCGGTTCCGCCAGAGGGTTTCTCGTCAGTGATTGTGCCGCAGCGCCACACAGCCCAAGTATGGCGCCGACGCCAATCGAAAGAAGTGTCCGTGGCAATCTGATCTCGCGAACAATGATCGCAGCAGAAGCATCAGCGCCGGAAACGCCGTTCCATATTTCCTGACCGGACAGACCGGCCGGGCCCACGCAAAGCGATAGTGCGACGAGCAACAAAAGACATGCAGACAGTGAGTACGTCAGTATGCCTGCTTTTTCCCGCATGTTTCATGCTGCCTTGAGGTTGATGCTTACCAGGTGACTTTCGCCCCCGCGAAGAAGGACCGTCCTGCGGTTCCATAGTCTCGAATTTCCTGATAGCGGGCATTTGTCATGTTTTCAATTCTGGCAAATACTGTGACATTGTCCGTTGCGCGATAGGAGATCCTCGCGTCGAGCTTTGCATAGGGCGCCATTCGCACGCGTGAGTATGGAAAATCGTTTTGCGAATCCGTGCGGGAGCCAACGAGCGTAACCCTGCCTTCCACCTCGGTTTTGGCGATGCCTGTATAGACGACAGACATCAAAGCCTTGTGTTTTGGCCGGCGGAGCAAAACCAGATTTTTGGTTTCATCACGAGCCTGCAGATAGGTATAGGCTGCGCGCAATCGCCAGATTTCAGGCACGAGAATGGCGTCTGCGCTCAACTCAATCCCCCGCATTCTCGCACGCCCGACGTTGAAATAGGCGCCGATGCCGCCGTTACCTGCAAAGTCGAAATCAATAAGATTGCGGTAGTGTGTATCGAAGGCGGTGGCCGACAAGCGGATACGATTGTTCCAGAGCTCTTGATCAATTCCCAGTTCGTATCCGAAATTTTGCTCGGGGTTCAGGTTGGGTGTCCCGTATTGGCTGAAGCGTTGATACAATGTAGCCGCCTTCGCACCAGTACCTGCACTTGCGCGAAGTTTTGTTCCAGTTTCAGCGAAACGATAAGCGGCTGTCGCGCGCCAGGTCGGAAATACATTCTTGCCATCGACACTGTCGACCCGTCCACCGATGGACAGACTCAATGGACCGATTGTTGCCTGATGCATGGCAAATACGGAATTGGTGACCTGCCGCCCCGCGAATGTAGTCATTACCGGCAACAGCGGGTTGAGCCATTGCTCCGTATTTGAGGCTTGCTCCCGCTCATGTCGCGCGCCGAATATCAATGTGCCAAACGCTCCCAGTTTGAGATCGCCCTGATACTCTGCGCCAACTCGCCGGGAACGGAAACGAACATGGCAATCATAGGATGTAAAAAATGCGTCGAAACAGGATTGCTGCAACTGATTGAAGCGATCAGTCTGGTTCGCGAAAATGGTCAGTGAATTTTTTAGCGCACCATCCAGAACGATATTGCTCATGCGTGCGAAGGCAATAGTCAGATTTTGCCGGCCCTTGTTGAAACTTGTGTCGCGTTGGGAGAAGACGAAATCTCCTGGATTATCGAACCGGAACGCGCTGTTAAGGTGGCGAATGCCTAGATCAATCTCTATCCCTGGAGCGGGCCGATAGGTGACGCGCGCAGTTGCACCGGTCTTGGAAGTCTTGTCTCTTTCGAGTGGAGCGGTCAGTTGCGATGTCAGTCGTCCAATTCTGTATCCAAAGCGGGAAAAGCCGTCCGTATGAAACCCATGCAAGGAGAACGCATACGAGACTTTTTCCGTTGACCCAGACGTTGAAAGGCTTGTCGCGATTGTCCCGTAACTGCCACCTTCCACACTCAAAACCGTGCGGGGTTTGTCGCTGCCCTTGTTGGTAATAATATTGATGACGCCGCCCATTGCGTCTGATCCATACAGTGCCGACTGGGGCCCACGCAGGATTTCGATACGGGCGATGTCATTCGTTGACAACGTGCTGAAATCGAATTCGCCGCCAATTCCGGATGGGTCGCCCACGCGCAGGCCATCTATGAGAACCAGCGTCTGGCCCGGATTTGAGCCGCGCAAGGACAAGAGAGAGAGGCCGCCGGGGCCACCATTTTCCGTAATGTCGACGCCAGGTTGGGCGCGCAATACATCAGCCACACTTTTGGCGCCCCAAGCGTCGATTTGCCGTCGGTCAACGACGGTCACGGCGCTGCCCGACCGGCTCAATTCCAGTGGACCTCGAGCTGGCGTTACAACCAGCACCGGAAGATCGTCAGCATTGCCCGGTTGCTGAGCCAACGCGCCAGAGGGTGAAAATGTGCATATGATCATGCAGGCCGCAATGAGGGCGTGCCTGCCCGAAGGCATAGATAAAAACATGATTGGCCTTTCCCCGTCCCACCGACGGCGCATCAGAGTTTGCGATGCTGGCCGGTCTCCTGGCTCGCGGGTCTTTGCAGAACTTCGGCCTTCCCGGCTCAATAGCGCCAGTGGCTTGAGTTGAAGTCTGCTAACCGCTTACAGTTGCGGGGGCAGCTGTGGCATAGGGCCCGGATGGACCACGCACCACATTCCCGTTTCACCCTGGGTTTATCCAGGGCACCAACATCAACCCGACCCTAGAACGGCGCTGAAACTTGGGCAAACTCTTTTTCGCATCCCCATCTGGCCTGTCGACAGAAATACGGACTGTATCGTGCCGGGTTTGGCGTGCACTCCTGGTCTCATGGGTGACGCTGGTGGCAGCGGGCCCGCAAATGGCTAACGCGACGCCGCGCAGGATCGTTTCTATCAACCTGTGCGCCGATCAAATGCTTCTTGCGCTCGCTTCCCAGGACCAGATTGCTGGCGTCAGCCCCTTGGCGGCAGATCCCGAAAATTCGTTCCTGGGATCGCGCGCAAGAACGCTTCCCTCTGTTCGGGGCAATGCGGAATCTCTTTTGCGGCTGAACGCAGACCTTGTGCTGCTTGGCTCCTACGATCGACCGCATGCTCTGGCGATGCTTGAGCGCAGAAAAATTGCTTTTCTTGTCCTGAAACCGTGGACATCCCTGGATCGGGGGCGAACCCAGATAAACCGGGTGGCGGCAACGCTGGGGCGCGAAAATAATGGCAGGACTTTGCTGGCAGCAATTGATGCAGAAGCCGGGAAGCTGGCAGCCCTCGCCAAATTTTCGAAAGGGCGCGCCTCAGTCCTCATCCTGCAACGCAGGGGCTTTGTGGACCGGCATAGTCTGGTCGCCCAGTTGATTCAGATGGCGGGGCTGAGTTTTCCTGTTACGGCCCGGCCCGCACTTGGCGGCGGAATCGCCAGCCTTGAAGAAATAATTCGCTGGCGACCGGATTTCCTCGTCGTTGATACATTGAGCGATCATCCGTCTGATCGGGGCGAAGCCAAGCTGACCCATCCCGCTTTGCTGCACCTTTATCCCCCGGAAAAGCGCCTGCTGGTGCCGGCAAAGTTGAGTGTCTGCGGTGGTCCTTCGACGCCTGCGCTGATCTCTGCCCTGCGGCAAGAAGTGGAGGCGAAGGTCTGGCGCCAGGGGGCGTCCGTACAATGAGGGAAACTATTGGCATACAGCGGCGGGCACAATAATGTCGCGGCTGTCCTCACTCGCTCCAAGATCGCCATGAACAGTCTTTTCTCACAATTGCCGAACACGATTTTCGATGTGATGTCGAATCTTGCCCGGGATCTGAATGCAACCAATCTGGGGCAAGGCTTCCCCGATGATCCCGGACCGGAAGATGTACGGAGAGTTGCCGCCGATGAGGTTCTCAATGGCTGGAACCAGTACCCCCCAATGATGGGATTGCCGCCATTGCGAGCGGCGATTGCGGAGCATTACAAGCGGCTTCAGGGGCTGGAGCTGGATCCTGCCACCGAAGTCATGGTGACATCAGGAGCTACCGAGGCTCTGGCCGATGCACTTCTTGCTGTTATCGAGCCCGGCGATGAAGTGGTTCTCTTTCAGCCGATGTATGACGCCTATTTGCCATTGGTGCTTCGGGCCGGCGGTATTCCCAGGTTCGTGACCTTGCACCCGCCGGAATGGCATTTTTCGCGCGCTGATCTTGAGGCAGCATTTTCACCCAGGACCAAGGCAGTTGTCTTTAACAACCCACATAATCCATGTGGCATCGTCTATCCCAGACAGCAACTGGAACTGCTCGCAGAATTTTGCGTCGCGTTTGATGCAATCGCCATCTGCGATGAAGTTTGGGAACATCTGACTTTCAACAACCAGCATCATATACCGGTGATGGCCTTGCCGGGCATGCGGGAGCGAACGATCAAGATAGGATCGGCTGGAAAAATGTTTTCGCTGACCGGATGGAAGGTGGGGCTGGTGGCAGCCGCTCCGGACATCATGCGCGTTCTTGCCAAAGCCCATCAGTTCACGACATTCACCACTGCACCAAGCTTGCAGACTGCGGTTGCATTTGGCCTTGCCAAGGATCAGGCCTATTTCGATGCAATGCGCGCACGTTTCGCCCGCAGCAGGGATCGTCTTTGTGATGGCATGACGAAATTGGGGTTCAGCGTAATCCCGAGCCAGGGAACCTATTTCGTTACCGTCGATATTGCCCCGCTGGGAGAAACCGACGATCAGGAATTTTGCCAGCGATTGGTGCGCGAATTTGGTGTCGCAGCAATTCCTGTCTCTGCATTCTATGCCCAGGACCACGTCAGGAACATCGTACGTTTCTGCTTTGCAAAAAAGGACGAGACGCTGGACACGGCCCTGCAAAAACTGCAGCGATATTTCAAATGAACCGGTTCCTGAAAAAAATATTGTTCCTGGGAATTGCCTGCGTACCGGGCCTGCTTACCTTTCCGGCAATAGCACAGGATAAGCAGCGTATTCTCAATGTTTATAACTGGTCGGACTATATTGATCGCAAATTGCTCGCGCGCTTTACCGCTGAAACCGGTATCAAGGTTATCTACGATACATATGATTCAAACGAGAAACTGGAAGCCAAACTGCTTGCGGGCCGGAGCGGCTATGACCTGGTTTTCCCGTCCGCAACATTCCTGAAGCGGCATATCCAGGCAGGCATTTATCAGAAACTTGATCGCAAACGACTGAAAAATGCGGGCGGTATCTGGAAGGAAATCGATCAGCAGCTTGCCGTTTATGATCCGGGCAACCTGTATGCAATCAACTATATGTGGTTCACCACCGGCATCGCATTTAATGTCGGGAAAATTCTGGCCAGAAACGGCGGCAAGCCGCTCACATCCTGGACCAGCGTATTGGCTGCGGACGAACTGAAGAAATTTGCTGATTGTGGCGTGTATTTCCTGGACAGTCCGGAAGATGTCTATTCGGTGGCGTTGAAATATCTGAAGCTGGACCCCGATAGCAGCAATCGCAATGATATTCGCAAGGCAACCCAACTGCTGCAGTCATTAACGCCACATATCCGGAAGTTTCATTCCTCGGAATACATCAACGCGTTGGCTTCAGGCGACATTTGTCTTGCTGTCGGTTGGGCGGGAGACAGTTTTCAAGCTCGCAATCGTGCGCGGGAAGCAAAGAATGGCGTGGAAATAGATTACATAATCCCGAGCGAAGGTACGCTTATATCGATGGACAATTTTGCCATACCGAAGGATGCACAGAATTTGGTGGAGGTTTATGCTTTTATCGATTTCCTGCTGCGGCCGGAAATAGCAGCCCAAAATACCAGGATCACAAATTTCGCGAACGGCGTGGTCAGTTCGCACAAGTTCGTGGAAAAAAGCATCCTCGAAAACAAGTCAATTTATCCGGATTCATCCGGGCTTAAGCGCCTGTTCAGCGTGAAACCGCGTGATCCGGCTTCGCAAAGATTGATTACGCGGGAATGGATCCGCGTCAAAACCGGCAGATAAAAAAGGCAGACCTTGATGTCTGCCTCTTTGGTTTTGTTCGAAGTATTGCGAATTCCATGCAGCTTATTGTTCAGAGAGCATTCGTTTCAAGAGTTCCAACTCGTCATGCAGAGCAGAATCCTTCGCAGACAACGCTTCAATCTTCCGCACAGCATGCAGCACAGTCGTATGATCGCGACCGCCAAAACGCCGGCCAATTTCTGGCAAGGATCGCAAGGTCAGTATCTTGGCAAGATACATGGCAACTTGCCTTGGTTTCACAACCACTGCAGTCCTGCGGGACGATAAAATGTCCTGCCGGGATACGTTATAATGGTTTGAAACCAGCTTCAGTATTTCTTCTACCTTCACACGCCGTGGCTCTCTTGTCCGTATCAGGTCCTGGATTGCGGCCTCTGCGCTCTGAACTGTCAATTTTACTGTCGAGAGCGTCGCATGGGCTACCAGACGATTGACCGCGCCTTCCAAATCCCGCCCATTGGTTTGAATTGCGGTTGCGATGTAGTTCACTACGGTCTGCGGAATGTCGACGCTGGGGTTGGATTGCTGGGCACACGCTACACGCGATTGTACGACCCGCAAGCGCAAATCGTCGTCGAATGGCTTCATCTCGATACACAAGCCGCCGGACAGCCTTGATCTGATCCGTTCGTCAATTCCTTCCTGATCCGCAGGAGGACGATCGGCGGCGATAATGATTTGCCGGCCAGCGTCGATGAGGCTGTTCAAGGTATGGCCGAACTCATGCTGCAGCATTTTGCCTTGCAGAAACTGCAGATCATCAATGATCAGCAAATCTATCGTGCGAAGCCATTCCTTGTATGCGATCGCAGATTGGGATTTGAGCGCGGAAACGAAGCCATACATGAACTTCTCGGCGGTCAAATAGATGACCTTGCGATTGTTCATGCTGGCCCGGTGCGCAACGGCTTGCAGCAGATGCGTCTTTCCGAGGCCAACCCCCGCATGGATATAAAGTGGATTGTAAGGCAAGCCGGTTTCATTCGCCCCTGAGGCCGCGCGTTGGGCCGCAGCGTGAGCAAGCTGATTGGACGGGCCCACGAGAAACGTATCGAATGTGAGCTTGCGATCCAGCGGCGAGCCACCCAGCAGGCTGGTGTCATTCGAATGGTTGGCGCCGCCACGATTAGCCATTGCAGTATCAAAAGGTACTATTTTCGACTGGTCAGCATTGGCAACCGAAGCCGCAGTGTTCTTGTCCGCTGGATTAGCCTGCGCAGCGGCTGGCGCTTGTTGGAGATGCCCCTGATCGACCGCCTTGTTCGCCCGCACAGGGGTACGGACATTGAGGACAATCTTCGTAACCGAAGGCAATTCGGCCATCAGACACGCGGTCAGCTGTTTGAAAAAATGCGACTCAATCCAACTCTTGAGAAATTTGGTTGGCACCGAACATATGACAACCGTCCCAAACAGCTTGTCGAGCTCCAGGCAGCCAAACCAGGAATTGAATACGCTGTCACCACACTCAACTTTGAGGCGTCGCATGGCGCGCGTCCAGTTTTGTGCGACCTGATCATCTTGCGCCACGAGTTGTGCAGGCGCTGCTTTTCCAATCGGAACGTCTTCCATTATTCCCTCGTTCGACAATATGATCCCGCCCGTGCCGCGGCAAATGCCTGGCCGGTCGCAGAAAGTGTGTTGTGTGAGTCAGGTTTTCTTAGGAGGGTCGGTTATCCGCGAGCGTTGTTCAACTCTTGGACACTGCAAGACAGAAGGTCATAATTCGTTGCCGACATACCCCGGCAATGCTTGTCCTGCCAAATGTGTTTTCCGCCGCCATAGAAAACTTCTCCCCGCAGTTGTCATCAAATGATTACGCGATACTCAACTACTCAATCGAAGCAAAAAGATCGCTTCAAACCAACCTGGTCCCCTTCACGAAGCCGCATTGCCATTTTTTGTTTCAGTGCGAAGACTGAATTAAGTTTTCGGCGCAACGGGTATCGCGTTCGTTAACTTGTTTGTAAGCTTTATATGCCGGCAATCAACAACGCTTTTCAAGCCTAAAACGATATGGGTCGAAGGAATCCCGGCAATGCAATTCGAGACGGGATTAAACGTCTGATTCGCGGATTTTTCTGCTTTGAATCTCGTTTCTCTAATTGATCGCGCGCATGATTTTTTTTATTGCCTGGCAGTTACATTCGACGATCCAGCGCTCGGTATTTACGGAAATATGAAACTTGGATGACAACGCCTTGATTCAAAAAAAGGAAAATTGTGCACCAGTCTTTCCGCTGCGGCACGCGTCAATTCGTGTAACAGGCTCAGTGTTTTCCGCGCGCGCAAACAAAAACGCCCGGTAAAACCGGGCGTTTTTATCAACGATATGGATATGCCTGATCTTATTGCGCGAGCGCTTTAATGCGCTTCGTCAATCGCGACATTTTGCGTGACGCAGTGTTGGCATGCACAATGCCTTTCTGTGCCGAACGCATCAACGCGGGGCCTGCAACGGCCAGCGCCTCTTGTGCGGAGTTCGCATCACCGGCTTCCAGCGCTTCTTCGACTTTGCGCAGATAGGTACGCATCTGGCTTTTCCGCGCACGGTTGACCGCTGTGCGCCGGGCTATTTTACGGACGGCCTTTTTAGCCGAAACAGTATTTGGCATGTAGAACCTCAAAACGACATCGCGTTCCGCAACTGGAACGCCTGACCATCAGTCCATGACGGGATAGTTGGCGGCTTATAGTCGCCGGAAGCCGGTTACGTCAATATCCTGATTGATCAAGGGGCATTAGAAACCCGGCCAGCAAGGGCAAACCGGGTTTCGCTGGCTCAAAGGCCGTCGAACAAGGCCGTGGACAGATATCGCTCGGCAAAGGACGGGATGATGATAACCATGTTTTTACCCGCCATTTCCGGCCGGGCACCAACCTCAATCGCGGCAGCCAGCGCCGCGCCCGAAGATATGCCGACTGGGATGCCTTCCAAACGGGCCAGCAAACGGGCAGTGTCAAACGCAGTTTGATTGCCGACAGTCACCACCTCATCAATTACAGACCGGTCAAGGACGGGCGGAACGAAACCGGCGCCGATACCCTGAATCTTGTGCGGCCCAGGCTGCCCGCCGGAGAGGACGGGGGAGTCTTCAGGCTCGACCGCGACAATTCGGACGCTGGAATTGCGCTGCTTCAGCACCTGGCCCACGCCGGTAATCGTGCCGCCGGTGCCGATGCCGGAGACGAGAACATCAACTTGACCATTCGTGTCGTTCCAGATTTCTTCCGCAGTGGTCTTGCGATGGATCTCCGGGTTGGCAGGGTTCTCAAATTGCTGGGGCATGATCGCGCCCGGAGTGCTATCGACGATCTCCTGTGCCTTGGAAATTGCGCCCTTCATGCCCTGCGCGGCTGGCGTGAGGATCAGGTCTGCTCCCAGGAGCGCCAGCATCTTGCGGCGCTCGATCGACATGGATTCCGGCATGACGAGTGTCAGCTTGAGCCCTTTTGCCGCAGCCACAAAGGCCAGCGCGATACCGGTATTTCCGGAAGTGGGTTCGACAAGCGTCGATTTGCCCGGGGTAATTTTCCCCGCGTCGATAAGAGACTGGATCATGCTGACGCCGATCCGGTCTTTAACGCTGGAAATCGGGTTAAAGAATTCCAGCTTCGCAAGCAGGTTTGCCTTCGAGCCTTTTTCTTTTGCCAGGCGGTCGAGACGCACCAGTGGTGTGTCTCCAATTGTATCTGTGATCGATGCATAGATGCGGCCGCGGCCCGGTTTTTTGTCACTGGCGGTCATATTGAATATCTCCCTGCAGATGCCATGGGTTCAGCATAGCATTTCCATTACATACGAGGAAATGAATCATAGGACAGTTTCAAATCGTGAAATCTGGGGCGGTCCGGTCGGTGCTGAAAACACTTTTCTGGGATGCAGCGAGGCAAAGATCTTCGACGCAGATGTTTTCCAGATGCGTCAGCATTTCCGCACTTGCCACCTCCGCCAGCGGA
This sequence comes from uncultured Alphaproteobacteria bacterium, assembly GCA_963700795.1. Classification (GTDB taxonomy): domain Bacteria; phylum Pseudomonadota; class Alphaproteobacteria; order Rhizobiales; family Beijerinckiaceae; genus Terripilifer. The sequence goes on from CAVOYX010000005.1 coordinate 543,304, forward strand.
TTGATGACCAATTTGACCAGCTTGGATTCCGCGTTGCCGTCGTCCTCGTCTTCAGCGCCGCTGGAAATCGCGGCCCTGACAATCTCTGCCACGCTGATGCGGCGTCTCTCACGAGCAAGTTCGTACCCGCCGCGCGGACCACGGACACCTTTTAATATGTCGCCGCGAACCAGCGACTGCAGCAATGATTCCAGGTGCCGAGGCGGCAGATCGTGACGCGCCGCCAGGGCCTTGGCTGCAACAGGAGATGGCCTGGCATGCAAGGCCACGTCGACGACAGCAGCTATTGCCAGAACACAGCGCTTTGGCAGCAAATTCATGTCGTAGTTCTCCCCCCGGATTCGGACAGTCCGGTTGAACCAAAACCGCCGATGCCACGCAAAGTCTGATCCAGTTCATTGGTTTCTATCAATGCCGCCCGGGCCACCGGCGCCAGCACCATCTGCGCGATCCGCAATCCGCGTGTGACAACAAAAGGTTCCGTGCCATGATTGATCAGGATAACCCCGACCTCTCCCCTGTAATCGCTATCAATGGTGCCCGGCGAGTTCAACACCGTTACGCCGTGGCGCAAGGCCAGCCCCGAACGTGGACGTATCTGCGCCTCGAAACCCGAAGGCACTGCGATTGCCAACCCCGTGGGGATCAACTCGTGTGCATGTGGCTCGATAACAAGTGAAGTGTTGTCTGGAATGGCTGCGATGAGATCGAAACCGGCAGACCCCTCACTCTGATAAGCGGGCAACGGCAAACCGAGGCCGGAAGGTAAAAGTTTAACAAGAACATCCACACGCAAATTCAACGGGAACCTCCCTTCAATTTGCCCGCAATCAGGTCAATCAGGCGGTGAGCGACATCGCTCTTGTCCATTTGCGGCCATGTTTCCACGCCGTCTGCAGAAACAATTTGCACGGTATTCAGGTCACCGCCCATCACGCCTGAATCCGGGCTCACATCATTGGCTACGATCATGTCGCATCCTTTGCGGGACAATTTATCTTTCGCATTTGCCAAAAGACTGTTTGTTTCCGCCGCAAAGCCTACAACCAAAGCGGGGCGCAACTTTTTCTTTCCCGATATTGTCTTCAGGATGTCGGGATTTTCTACAAGGTTGAGTGCTGGTGCACCGGATTTGGTTTTTTTCACTTTGTCTTTGGCAAAATTCTCAACGCGCCAATCGGCTACCGCTGCGGCGGCAATGAACACGTCCGCCGGCAAGGATTTTTCGACGGCAATCAACATTTGCGCCGCTGTTTCGACCTGGATTGCTTTGACACCGGGTGGGGGCGGGATGGTGACCGGGCCGGAAACAAGCGTCACTTGTGCACCAGCAGCCAATGCCGCCGCAGCTATTGCGTGGCCCTGCTTTCCCGAAGACCGGTTTGCGATGTAGCGCACCGGGTCAATCGGTTCATGCGTCGGGCCAGATGTTATAATAACGTGCTTGCCTCGCAGGGACGGCAGCGATTGCTTTTTCCTCGCGACCGTGGCTGGCAGTGGCAGTGTGGTGTCGCCTTCAAGCAGTTCGATGCAGGCAGCAAGGATGGTTGCAGGCTCGGCCATCCGGCCAGGACCATATTCGCCACACGCCATTTCGCCGTCATCGGGTCCGCAAATGCGTGTGCCATCCTTCTGCAAAGTTGCAACGTTGCGTTGAGTGGCAGGATGCAGCCACATGCGCAGGTTCATCGCAGGAGCAATCAGGATCTTTTTGTCTGTGGCCAATAGCAGCGTTGATGCCAGGTCATCGGCAAGTCCGTGTGCCATCTTGGCCATCAGATCCGCGGTGGCCGGAGCAACGATCACCAAATCTGCGCTCCGGGACAATTCGATATGTCCCATTTCTGCTTCGTCGGTGAGCGAAAAAAGATCTGTATAGGCTCTGGAGCCGGACAGGCTTGCCGCCGATAGCTGCGTCACGAAGTGCTGGGCTGCAGCAGTCAAAACGCAACGGACAGAAATATTGCTCTGACGGAACAGGCGAATGAGCTCAAGCGATTTATAGGCCGCAATCCCGCCACCGATGACCAGCAGTACTGATTTTCCCGACATTTTATCGTTGCGTGCCATGGTTACTCATACCGATCCTGCCAAATTTGCCGACTGTGCCGATGTCTTTGCTTGCCCGTCTTTCGCACCCCACAGCTCGGCATTCAGGCCAATTCTATTTGTCCAGCCAATTCTACTTGCCCAAAACTGATATCGCCAGTAGCGCGGCTATGACCCACAGCGCGGCGGCCATCCATCGATAGCCTGGTTGCGCCGGGCTTGAAGAACGGGCGGGCCGAAGAGCCCTGGTCTGGTAATCATCTGCCATGGCCTCCGCGCGCTCGAGAATGTCGGGTAATTGCCGGGCCAAATGGCCTATTGCGGCCAGTCCGCGACCGGCGTCTTCTGCTATTCCCCGTGGTCCCAGTTTTTCGCGGATCCAGTCTCCAACGACAGGTTCAGCGGTCGCCCACATATCGAGTTTAGGGTTGAGTGATCGCGCGACGCCTTCCACCACGACCATGGTCTTTTGCAACATGACGAGCTCTGTTCTGGTTTCCATGTCGAACAGTGCGGTAATCTCAAACAGCAGCGTCAACAGGCTTGCCATGGATATCTGGTCAGCGGTGCGCGAATGGATCGGTTCTCCGATGGCTCTGATAGCCTGGGCGAAGTCGTCAATCTGGTGCACGCGCGGCACATAGCCGGCTTCGAAATGGACTTCTGCCACCCGCCGATAGTTACGGGTGATGAAGCCGTAGAGAATCTCTGCAAGAAAACGGCGCTCTCTTGGACCCAATCGTCCCATGATGCCGAAATCGACGGCGACCAGCGTGCCGGTTGGATCGATAAACAGGTTACCCTGATGCATGTCGGCATGGAAAAAACCATCGCGAAGCGCATGCCGCAGAAAGGATTGAATCAGGTTCTTCCCCAACTCCGGCAGGTCGTGCCCGGCTTTGCGCAGGGCATTGATGTCCGACAATGGTGTGCCATCTATCCAGCCCGTGGTGAGAACTTCGCGGGCTGTTCTGTCCCAGTCGACCGGGGGAATCCGGAAGTCCGGGTCGTTCTGGACATTTTCCGAGAACTCGGACGCTGCAGCAGCTTCGAGACGGAAATCCATTTCCATCGTGACCGAGCGCTCGAGGGTTTGAACAACCTCTACGAGACGCAAACGGCGGGCTTCTGCTGATCGGGATTCTGCGACGCGCGCAGCAAAATACATATCCCTGAGATCGCGCCAGAAACGCCGTTCGACCCCCGGCCGCAGGATTTTAACCGCTACATCGCGCGAACCGTTTTCATCCTCAATGCGCGCCTTGTGTACCTGTGCGATGGACGCGGCGGCAATGGGCGGTCCAAACTCGGCGAAAATTTCATCCAGTTTCCTGCCGAAAGCCGCCTCGACAGTTTTGACAGCCTCGGCCCTGTCGAATGGCGTCACGCGATCCTGCAGGTTCTCGAGATCGAGGGCGGCGCGAGCGCCAACCACATCCGGACGGGTTGCAAGAAATTGTCCCAGCTTGACATAGGACGGGCCTAGACGAGTGATGGCCCGTGCAATATTGGGCTCACCTTCCTTGATCCTGCGTCGCGCGACCAGCTTTGCCAATGCCAGCGGCAGTTTTGCCGCCGGCGGCATGGCAGCAGCGTCGACGCCGGAAAACACGCCCTCGCGCGCCATGACCCATCCGGCATGGGCAAGCCTGAGCATATGGCCGAGAGATCCGAACACGCCCGTCTGGCCTCTCACAGTTTCCAGCCGGAATGGATGGCGACAATGCCACCACTCAATCGGGTAAAGGACGCCCGCCTGAAACCGGCTGCTTCGATTTCGTCGCGAAAAGCTTCAGCATCGGGAAATTTGGCTATCGACTCCACGAGATAGCGATAGGGCTGCCCATCCCCGGTGACGGCCTTGCCGATAGCCGGGATGGCAGTGAAGGAATAGGCTTTGTAAAACTCATCGAGAAGAGGCATGTCCACCTGTGAAAATTCAAGGCACAGGAACCTCCCGCCACGTTTGAGGACGCGCAGGGCCTCCTGCAGGGCCTTGTCGCGGCGGGGCACGTTTCGAATCCCGAAGGCGATCGTGTAGGCGTCGAATGTATTGTCGGGAAAGGAAAGTTCTTCGGCATTGCATTCAATGAAATCGATTTTGCCAGCAAAAGAGCGGCGCTGCGCCCGTTTGCGGCCTTCGTCCAGCATTTCAGGATTTATGTCCGCCACCGTGATGGATGTATGGGCCCCACCCAGATCTGCAATGCGGAAGGCTACGTCACCACTCCCGCCGGCTACATCCAGATGGCGGAAAGGCCGGTTGCGGGATATTCCGGTGCGCGCCGCCAGAATGTCCTTCCAGACGCGGTGGACGCCCGCCGACATCAAATCATTCATCAGGTCGTAGCGGCTTGCCACTTTCGCGAACACGTCATCGACCAGCGCCTGTTTTTCTTCGACACGAACCCGTGTAAACCCGAAATCCACGTTATCCTGACCGGACTGAGTGGCGGTATAATCTTGGCTACCCATAATTCTACTCCTGAATAACGGACAATAGCCTGTGGCCGTGCCAATGGCTATGTAGTCATGAGTGGAATTTTAATCGTGATGAAGATTCATGCCCGAATTACCAGAAGTGGAAACGGTACGCCGCGGTCTCGCGCCAATCATGACCGGGGCACAAATCATTGCTGTTGATCAGAGGCGCCCTGATCTGCGCTTTCCCTTCCCGCGTGATTTTTGCCAACGGCTGGTTGGCCGCCGGATCGAATCTCTCGGCCGCAGGGCCAAATATCTGCTCGCCGATCTCGACAGTGGCGATGTGCTGATCATGCATCTGGGCATGAGCGGCTCATTCCGGATAGCGACCTCTGCTGCGGACGAGCAGTCACCAGGGGACTTTCATCACGAACGCTCCAAGGATCCTTTACACGATCACGTGGTCTTTCATCTCGGAAACGGGAGCGAGGTCATATACAACGATCCCCGCCGCTTTGGCTTCATGGATGTTATTCCCAGGCTGGAGCTTGCCGGCCACAAGCTGTTCGCAAACATTGGAATCGAGCCCCTTGGAAATGAATTGAACGGGGAGCGGCTGGCAGCATTTTTTGCCGGCAGGAAAACGCCTCTGAAAGCTGCGTTGCTGGATCAGAAGCTAATAGCCGGTCTCGGCAATATTTATGTCTGCGAGGCTTTGCATCGCGCCTCGTTGTCGCCAAAGCGCATGGCGGGCTCGCTCGCCGGCAAGGGAGGCGTGGCGGCAAGGCGCGCCGAGCAATTGTCCGGGACTATCAGGCAGGTTCTCGAAGAGGCTATCGCCGCGGGCGGTTCAACCCTGCGCGATCATCGCATGACCGATGGCTCGCTTGGATATTTCCAGCATACTTTCAGGGTCTATGACCGCGAAGGTGAGCCTTGCCCGACACCGTCTTGCAACGGGATAGTCAAACGTATCGTGCAATCGGGCCGTTCGACATTCTATTGCAGCAAGTGTCAGAAATAGGATCGTGGCTTCTCGTATCGTCTTTTGCACTCCAGACTTATTCGAGCCTGGAGTGCGTTGGATCTAGGCAGCCACGTCCTTGGACTTTTCCGCACGCTTGCGATCATTTGGATCGAGGATCGTCTTGCGCAGGCGGATCGACTTGGGCGTCACTTCAACCAGTTCGTCATCGCCAATATAAGCAAGCGCCTTTTCCAGGGTCATGCGGATCGGGGGCGTGAGGCGAACCGCCTCATCCTTGCTTTGCGTACGGATGTTGGTCAGCTTCTTGCCCTTCAGCACATTCACTTCAAGATCATTGTCGCGCGTATGCTCGCCGATGATCATGCCGCGATAGACCTTCCAGCCCGGTTCGATCATCATCGGACCACGGTCTTCAAGATTCCAGAGCGCATAGGCAACGGCTTCGCCCTTGTCGTTGGAGATCAACACGCCATTGTGCCGTCCGGCGATTTCGCCCCTGTGCTCTGCGTATTCGTGGAACAAACGGTTCATGATGGCAGTGCCGCGCGTATCTGTGAGCAATTCGCCCTGGTAGCCAATCAGCCCGCGCGTCGGCGCATGAAATACAAGTCGCAAACGACCACCGCCTGATGGGCGCATTTCGATCATATCGGCTTTGCGTTCCGACATTTTTTGAACAACAACGCCGGAATGTTCCTCGTCAACGTCGATCACGACTTCTTCAATGGGCTCAAGCAGTTTTCCGGTTTCTTCATCCTTGCGAAACACAACTTTTGGACGCGAAACACCGAGTTCGAATCCCTCGCGACGCATCGTTTCGATCAAGACTGCAAGCTGCAACTCGCCACGACCCGAAACAATATAGGCGTCGGAATTTGCTGCCTGATCTATGCGCAGCGCCACATTGCCTTCGACTTCCTTGAAAAGCCGGTCACGGATAACGCGGCTGGTAACCTTGTCGCCTTCCGTACCGGCCAGCGGCGAATCGTTGACCATGAACGTCATCGACAAGGTTGGCGGATCGATCGGCTGGGCCTGCAGTGCATCACTGACATCCATCGCGCAGAGCGTGTCTGCGACGTTGAATTTTTCCAGGCCTGCAATGGCGACAATATCACCGGCTTCTGCTTCGTCGATCGGTGTACGTTCGATGCCGCGGAACGCCAGAATTTTCGAAACGCGACCCTGCTCTACAATCTTGCCTGACCGGTCGAGAACCTTGACAGCCTGATTTGGTTTGACCGAGCCCGAAAACACCCGACCGGTGATGATGCGTCCAAGATATGGATTGGCTTCCAGCAACGTCCCGAGCATCCTGAAACCACCGGTCTGAATGGTGGGCTCGGGAACATGGCGTAGAACAAGATCAAACAACGCTGCCATATCCGTATTGGGCACAGCTGGATCATCGGACATCCAGCCCTGTTTGGCTGATCCGTAAATGATGGGGAAGTCGAGCTGTTCGTCAGTCGCATCAAGTGCTGCGAACAGATCAAACACATCGTTGACGACTTCGGTTGCGCGGGCATCCGGCTTGTCGATCTTGTTCACGCAGACGATCGGCTTCAGTCCGATCTTGAGCGCCTTGCCGACGACGAACTTTGTTTGCGGCATCGGACCTTCGGCTGCGTCTACAAGCACGATGGCGCCATCCACCATCGAGAGAATACGCTCGACCTCACCGCCGAAATCGGCGTGGCCTGGTGTATCCACGATATTGACACGGGTATCTTTCCAGACCACGGAGGTCGCTTTCGCGAGAATGGTGATGCCGCGCTCTTTTTCCAGATCGTTGGAATCCATGACACGTTCTGCGACGCGCTGGTTTTCGCGGAAGGCGCCCGACTGCTGGAGGAGCTTGTCGACGAGTGTTGTCTTGCCGTGGTCGACGTGCGCGATGATGGCAATATTGCGAAGTTTCATACTAGGACTTTCTGCGAGCAAACTGAGCGGCTGCAATATTTCTGGCCGAAGCAAACCGGAACGATGCGCCGATGGGGCGGGCCATTGCCCGACCGCACCGGTACGGCTGTCCCGCCCGTGCTTTTGTGATTGGTGGCCGCTCAATACACCAAGCCGGAAGCTTTGGGAATGAGAAAACGGGCTTCAGGATGCCGCCCGGCTGCGGGATTGGCTGGCCCGCAAGGCTCGCGGGCTGGCTTTGCTTGACTGGATACCGCCCGGACGTACCTCTCGGGCGCCTGCCGCCAGTTCCGCGTGTTTGTCGCGAATGGCCTCCCGGACCTGTCCAATGGCTAGGCCCAACGCGCTAACCATGTCGGTTTCCATGGGTTTACCACCCGTCGAAAGGGCTTCGGCGAGAATGCTGTCAACTTCGATCTGTGCGAGCTTCAACATCGATGCATTGTCGGCGAGCCGGATTTGGGAAAGCAGTTCCAGCAAGCGATTGAGCAGTTCGTCCAGACGCCGCCGGCAGCCTGAATTCGCCCGGCTCACAACCGCCGCAATGGCAGAGCCGATCATGCTGAGCACCATGGCTCCCAGATAGATGAAGTCGCTGTACCGGGTCAGCAGCGAAATATCCTCGCCGTTGAGATAGGCCGCCGCGCCCGGATGAACGGCTAGCGCAGCATCTTTATTGGTTGACGGAGCCTCCATCCGGAGTGCGGTGGGGATGGTGGAAGCTATTTTTGGCTTCAATGAGAAAATGGCTCTGGCGATGGCGCTGACCATTGAATCGTCCAGCTTGGCATCGGCCATCAACAAGGTTGTGACCGCCACGCTGTCCAGCGCCGCATGCGGCCTTGGTTTTGGTCCGCCAAATACGCCCGCCACGATTTTGGTTGAGCTCAAGGCGGGGGACGTTTGTGCGATAGCTGGCGCTTGCTTGATCGAAAGAAATAATGGCTCATCATGGCTGTTTCCAGCGACGAGATTGACGATTTCGCTGACCGGGCCGACGGAGGCCTCGCCGATTGTGAAAACCGCGTCCAGTTTTCCGGCCTGCAGGGCCGCCTGTATCTGTGCTGGCTCGACCGGAATCAACGTTACGCTGTCTGCCGCAACATCGTATTGGTTCAGGATTGTCTTGAGGAGACCTGTATTCAGCTTGCCAAAATGGCCGCCCGTCACAATCCCGATACGCTTGCCGCGAAGTTCCGCGATAGAGCTTAGCCGGGATTTCGGCGGCGCCATAAGCAATGCCGAGCTGTTGCGCATAATCACGACAGCCTTGCCATTCAATGGCAGCCCGAGGTCGGAGCGGACGATAGCGATGTCAGCATTGCCGGTTTCCAGCGCGCGCGCCGCCGCCACCTGATCTGGCTTGACCAACATCCGGAAACGAATGGACGAGCGCTCGCGTTGCAGGATTTTGGCGGCCGTCATCATGATCTGGTGATCGATGCTGCCCTCTGTCACGGCAACCCGTACAGGAGTGGCGCGACCGTAGAAAAAGAATGCGAGCACAGCGATGGAAATCACCGCCAGACTGCTTGCAATAATCGTCGACACGGTACGGCGCACGCAACAGCCCCTCTGTCTCGGTGGAATTTTCGGAAGCCCCTCCGAAACGCAATCGCCACCGATCGGCTTTTAAAAAAAGGTGCTCACTCAGTCCTGACCTGAAGTCTGGCAAGCTCGCGACACAGCTCCGCGCAGAGGCACGGAACGAATAAGGACAATGCTGTGAAAATGGATAACAGAAATTAAATATCTGGCCTGCCAGCATGTAATTCCATGCCGGCAGACACTATTTTTGACCTGGATTGCGTAAATCCCGGACAAATCAACGCTTGGTGCGGCGGTTGCGCTTCTCCAGCGTGCGCAGGCGAAGCGCATTGAGCTTGATGAATCCGGCGGCGTCGCGGTGATCGTAAGCGACCGCGCCTTCCTCAAAGGTGACCAGATCCTGGTCATACAGCGAAAACGGACTTTCGCGCCCGACGACTCGTGCCGTGCCCTTGTAAAGCTTCAGGCGAACGCGGCCAGTGACAAATTCCTGGCTCTTGTCGATCAGCGCCTGCAGCATCTCCCGCTCCGGCGCGAACCAGAAGCCATTGTAGACAAGTTCGGCATACTTGGGCATCAGCTCGTCCTTCAGATGTGCTGCGCCACGGTCAAGTGTGATGGATTCAATGCCGCGATGAGCGGCCAGAAGAATCGTCCCGCCCGGTGTTTCATAGACACCGCGCGATTTCATGCCCACGAAACGGTTTTCGACAAGATCAAGACGGCCAATGCCATTGTCCCTGCCCAGTTCGTTCAGGCGGGTCAGCAATGTTGCCGGCGACATTTTTTTGCCATCGATGGCAACGGCATCACCCTTTTCGAAATCAATGGTGATCTCCGTGACCTGGTCCGGTGCATCTTCGGGAGCGATGGTGCGCATGTGGACATATTCAGGCGGTTCGGTCCACGGATCTTCAAGCACCTTGCCCTCTGACGACGAATGCAGGAGGTTGGCATCCACCGAAAATGGCGCGTCTCCGCGTTTGTCCTTCGCAATGGGGATCTGATGGGCTTCGGCGAAGGCAATCAGTGCTTCGCGGCTCTTGAGATCCCATTCCCGCCAGGGTGCGATCACATTGATCTCGGGCTCCAGGGCATAATATCCAAGTTCGAAGCGGACCTGATCATTGCCCTTGCCGGTTGCGCCATGACACACGGCGTCTGCCCCAACTTTACGGGCTATCTCGATCTGTTTCTTTGCAATCAGCGGCCGGGCGATGGATGTACCCAGCAGATAAAGCCCCTCGTATTGAGCGTTGGCCCGGAACATCGGGAACACATAATCACGTACGAATTCTTCACGCAGGTCCTCGATGAAGATGTGCTCGGGCTTGATTCCAAGAAGTTCCGCCTTCTTGCGCGCAGGTTCCAGCTCCTCGCCCTGGCCCAGATCCGCGGTGAAGGTGACTACCTCGCAGCCGTATGTCGTTTGTAGCCACTTCAAGATGATCGAAGTATCCAGGCCGCCGGAATAGGCGAGGACGACGCGTTTGATATCTTTGGAGGCCATATGTTGCACTCTGGAGCTGGGAAGGGCCGGTTGCAGGTGTGTCCGGAACCGAAATCGCGCGCAATATAGAGGTGCCGGGGTCTGGCGCAACCCCGCCCATTGGTCGCAGGCCAAGGCCTGGCTGCCGGCGCGGGAATTTCGAGCACCTGGTAGGTGGCTTGCCGGTTTTTCTGCGGCCGGGAATGGACTAATGTCTGCGCCATGATGAACCAGCCAGCCCTGTCCCCGGATGAAGTCGAACGCTACGCCCGTCATATTGTCCTGCACGGGCTTGGCGGTCCGGGTCAGCAACGTCTCAAGGCCGCCCGCGTGCTGGTCATCGGAGCTGGCGGGCTTGGCGCGCCATTGTTGCAATATCTTGCTGCCGCGGGAATTGGCACAATCGGCTGTGCCGATGATGATGCGGTGTCCCTGTCCAACCTCCAGCGCCAGATCATCCACGGAACGCCGGATATTGGCCGACCAAAGATTGAAAGCGCGGCTGAGGCGATCAAACGGCTTAATCCGCATGTCCGCTTTCAGGGCCATCAGCTTCGTGTGAACGAGGCCAATGTGCGTGAAATCATCCGCGATTACGATCTGGTCGCCGACGGGTCTGACAATTTCGAGACAAGATATCTCGTGTCTGACGCCTGTTTTTTCGAGAAAAAGCCGCTGGTCACCGGCGCAGTCGGAGTTTTTGACGGTTCCTTGACGACGCTGCGGCCGTTTGAAAATGATGCGGATGGGACACCCAAGCCGACCTATCGCTGCCTTTTTCCAGAGGCGCCGCCCGCCGGAACCGTGCCGACCTGCTCCGAGGCGGGGATCATCGGCGCCCTGACCGGGATTGTGGGGTCAATGATGGCGCTTGAAGTCATTCGCGAAATCTCCGGTTTTGGCGAAAGTTTGACGGGCAGTCTCGTGCTGATCGATGCATTTGCCATGCGGTTCGAGAAGCTCGAATACGGATGGGATCCGGCCAATCCGCTCAATGGCAAAAAGGCGCGGACCCCAGCCTGAAGCACATTACTTCGCGGCGATCACAGCGATTTCAACTGCATAATCGGGCGCAGCGAGCTTTGCTTCGACGGTGGCGCGGGCCGGTGGATTGGCCTTGTCGACCCAGGTATCCCAGACCGAATTCATGTCAGCAAAGGTGGAAATGTCCTTCAGCCATATGCTGGTGGACAGGATATTTGCCTTGGACGTTCCAGCTTCCGCCAACAGGCCGTCTATGATCGACAGGATTTCCCTGGTTTGTTCCACGACACTGCCGCCCTTGGCCTTGTCGGCAACCTGACCGGACAGATAGACCGTATTGCCGTGCACGACTGCCTTGCTCATGCGAGGCCCTGGACCGATACGCTGAATGCTCATGAACCACCTTCCGGGTTTGTGACTTTTCCGGACAACGCCATGCCACAGGCGAAATCGCTTGCATAGACCGGACAAATCGGCGACCACCGCTACCGGAATCCGGACGATCCGGGCAAATCAAGAAAGATATTGGAGGACATAATGACGCCCGATGAAGCCAAACTGAAATTGATTGATGCCGGCATCGTGCTGGAAGCACAGGGTCTGGGCGACTTTACCCGCGGCCATGTCACGATCCGCAATCCGGAAAATCCGGGCCAGTTTTTCATGAAGCCGCACAGTTTCGGTTTCGATGAAATGACGATGGACAATATCGTCACTTGCGATCTTGAAGGCGAAAAACTGGCGGGATCGGGGCCGCGTCACAGCGAAGTCTATATCCACTCGGAAATTTTTAAAATTCGTCCCGATGTGATGAGCGTGATTCACGCGCACCCGACCCATGCGCTGGCACTGTCAGCGACCGGACGGCCCCTGCGCGCGTTCTCGCAAGGCGGCGCTGTCTTCGCCGATGGCATGGGTGATTACCGTGACACGATTGACCTTATTCGTTCGAAGGAAATGGGTGCCGGCGTTGCAAAGTCGTTGAAGTCCTACAAGGCGACAATGCTGAAGAACCATGGTGTTGCTGTGGTTGGCCGTACTCTTGAGGAATGCGTCATCCTCACCTTGATGCTGGACAACGCCTGCCAGATTCAGCTGCTTGCAGAAGCTGCCGGAGAAACCGCACCGGAGTTTCCGCGCGACGATGTGATGAAACTGCACGACAAGATTTCGCGCCCGGAACAGCATACGATCAATTTCAACTACATGGTGCGCAAGTCGCGTCGCGCGCTGGGCCTGGGCAATTCACCGTTGCAGAATTTCTGATCGGCATGCCTGAACAAACAATTCAAAGCCGGCGCAACTGACGCCGGCTTTTTTGTTGCGCGCGCAAATCACTCGATGGTGACGACCATGTGTCCAGTCCCGGATTCCCTTTCAGCCTGCGCATGTGCCTGCGCCAGTTGCTCAAGTGGAAAAGTGCCTGCAATCCTGTGCTTTAATGCGCCTTGCGTGTCTGCCGCATTCACGAGTGCACATGTATCGACAATGGCTTTCGGGTTCAGCATATAGACGAATACAAAATGCATCGACATGTTGCGTGCACGCCGGGGAGAGACGGTGATCTCTGCTTTCGGTGCATGTGCAGATGCATAGGATGCAATGACGCCATCCTGCGCGAGAATTTGTGCATTGATTGGCATGTTGCCGCCAAACTCCACCTCCGCGACGCGGTCGACGCCGCGCCCTCCGGTTAATTCCAGAATGCGCGTGACCACGTCTTCGCTGCTGCGATCGATGACGTGATCGGCGCCAAGCGCTCTGGCTCGGGCTGCACGCTCCGCATTGCCGGCGCTTGCGATGACAGTGGCCCCGCCCCATTTTGCGAACTGCAAGGCGTAGGCGCCGACACGGCCTGTTGCTGCGGGGACATAGATCGTTTGTCCGGTGACCGGACCGTCCATGAAAATAACCCTGCAGCCGGTCATGGCGGGAATGCCAAGGCAGGCGCCCTCTGCGAATGATGTCGACGCGGACAGCTTGCTGATGCGATCGGCCGGCAGGGCGATGAATTGGGCTGCTGTACCGAAGGGCCGTCCCCATTGCGCGTTGAACGTCCAGATTTTTTCGCCCACGGAAAAACCGCCAACTCCGGCGCCGAGTCCGGCGACGAGGCCCGCACCGTCAGAATGCGGGATGACAAGGGGATATTCTGCGGCCACCTTGGCGTTACCGCGCTTCTTGTAGTCAGAAGGATTGATGCCCGAAGCATGCAGCCTGACCAAAACCTCGCCCGGGGCAGGCTCTGGCATCGCCATCTCGCCGGTTTTGATCACGTCCAGGGCAGGTCCCGTGCGCTCATACCATCCCGCCAGCATCCCCATATCCAAAACTCCGTTTTGTCCAAACACAGAGTTCAGTGATATTACCATGCCAGCGTCGCTCCAACGGCAAAATGGAAAGTAAGTGCTGACCAGATCTCCCGATAGCCAGAACCGAGGGCTTGGCGTCCGCTTCGTTGACGTCACCTTGCGTCGCGGGGGTGGGTTGCTGTTCGACCGCCTGACGCTGGACCTGGGCGAAGCGCGCATCGGCCTGATAGGCGATAACGGTTCGGGCAAGAGCTCGTTTCTGCGTTTGATCAATGGCCTGCTTTTCGCCGATTCTGGTGACGTCCGTGTTTGCGGCCTCGAGACCCGCAAGGAGCGCAAGGCTTTGCCGGGCAAGGCCGGATTTCTGTTTCAGAATGCAGAGCATCAGAATTCTGTTTCCAACCGTGGCGGAAGAAATCTGCTTCGGGCTCTGCGAAACCGGACTTTCCCGCGAAGCCGCCACAGCACGCATGCGAAGCTTGCTGGATGCCCACGACTGTCTTGATTGGGAATACCGACCGGTTCAGGAATTGTCCGAAGGTCAGAAGCAGCGCCTGTGTCTGCTGTCCGTGATTGCAATGGAGCCGGAAATCCTGTTGCTCGACGAGCCGTTTGCAAGCCTGGATTATCCAACCCGACGGCGAATGTCCGTCGAACTCCTGCGGATGCCGCAACAAATTATCTTGGCCAGTCATGATTTTGACTTGCTCGCTGACTTCGACCGTATCCTGTGGCTCGACCATGGCAAAGTTGTCGGCGATGGCCGGCCGGGAGATATCCTTACCCGTTACAAGTCCCGCGTAACTGGCCAGAATGAAACAGTGAGTGCGTCATGATCGGGGGTTATTTTTATCCGCCCACATGGCTGCATCATGTGCCTGCAATCGTGAAACTGTTGTTGCTGCTGGTTTCGGCAAGCTTCTTTTTGGCAGTGGCGCGCTGGGATTTGATTGCAATTGCAATCGTCTTTGCCCTGGCAGCATATGCAAGTCTTGGGCGCGGAGCGATTGCCCGGCTGCGTAATTTTTTGCCGCTCTTGCCGCTGCTTTTAATTATCTATATCGCCCAATGGTACGTTGCTGGTCACGAAGCCGCTGCTATTTCAATCGGGCGGTTGCTGCTCATGGTCTTGCTGGCGGATCTTGTAACGATGACAACGACCATGCAAGCCGTGCTCGAAGTATTGGAACCATTGTTTGCTCCGCTCGCGCGCTTCGGTTTGAGCAGCCGGAAAATTGCCCTTGCAGTGGCTTTGGTCGTGCGGTTTGTACCTGTGCTTTTTGAATTATGGGCGCGCCGTAGCGAAGCATGGCGTGCACGCACGTCGCGGCGTCCGCCATTGAGACTCATCGGGCTATTCGTCGCGGACACATTGCGCGTGGCCGACATTGTTGCGGAAGCGCTTGATGCGCGCGGATTTGCAGCCGGCCGTTCAGCGAGGCCGAAATGAACACGGGTTTTCAAACACGCGACTTCGTTCGCATATGTTTGTTTGCAGCATTCATCGCTGCACTCGGACTGTTACCGAAATTCGACATCCCCATCGCTGCTGGCGTTCCGGTAACAGCCCAGACGCTGGGTGTCATGCTGGCGGGCGTTGTGCTTGGAGCCAGAAATGGCGCTCTGGCTTGTCTGTTGTTCGTGTTCGTTGTAGCCCTCGGTATGCCCTTGCTGGCTGGCGGGCGTGGCGGATTAGGTGTGCTTCTGGGACCGACCGGTGGATTTCTGCTTGGGTGGATCCCCGGAGCGTATGTTGCAGGGTTATTGATGCGAGGTCTGCCATTGGCTAACCGTTTCGTCAGCGCGTTCATAGCGTCCGCCGCCGGCGGTATCTGCATTGTGTATGTCTGCGGCGTGCCCTGGCTGGCCTATGTTGCAGGCATGAAACTTGCCGCAGCAGGTGCCGTAGTGCTGGTCTTCCTTCCCGGTGACTTGCTCAAGGCGGTTGCCGTTGCTGCCATCGTCGCGTCACTGCAACCCCATCATCTTCGCACTGCCTGAACCATGATTGTAGGCGCTGATATCGACAAACATGCGGCGCAATTCCCTGACAGGCTTGCAATCGTATGTGGCGCGGAGGAATTGCGCTGGCGTGAGTGCGCCGGGATAGTCAATCGCATATCGAACTGGATTACGGCGCGAACCGCTCCGGGCCAAAGCGTTGCACTGATCCTGCCCAACTGCATCGCGCTGCCGGTTCTTGCACTCGGCATTGCACGCGCCGGACGAACAGCGCAAATCATGGATCCGGCATGGCCGGCAGCGATGACGGTTGAGGTGCTGGCGCAGATCAGCCCTGCATTGGTGATCGCTGAAACACCTGTAGCTGGCATCAGTGCTGATATTGTATTCGAAATGTTGCAGTGCTCGACACAAGAGCTTGTGAATATGCTGGCAAACCAATCATCTGCGTTTGCACCCGGTGCAAATCCGGAAAATGCTTTTTATACGGGCTTCACGTCGGGCTCGACGGGTATTCCCAAAGGATTTACCCGAAGTCATCAATCCTGGACCGAAAGCTTCGATGCAGAGGCTAGCGAATTTGGAATTGGGTCTGAGGATGTCTTTCTTGCACCGGGAAGTCTGACGCATTCGCTTTTTTTCTATGCTGCGCTTCGTTCCTTGCACGTGGGCGCAACGGTCGTTTTGATGCCGTCCTTTCGACCGGATTTCGTTGTGCATGCTGCAAATCACCATGCCGCGACGTTTCTCTATGCAGTTCCCGCGCAACTGAAAATGATCGCTTCAGCTACAAGGGTGGATAATTCGCTTCCAGCTTCGCATATGCGGCTGATCGTCTCGTCAGGTTCCAAATGGGATAAAGCAGGAAGGCAGGACCTGCGCATATCGTTTCCGAATGCCCAATTTGCCGAGTTCTACGGTGCATCAGAGTTGAGCTTCGTATCGGTTGCGAAGGAAAGCGAAAGTGCGCCGGCGGGCTCTGTGGGTCGGGCTTTTTCGGGCGTTGAAATAAAAATTCTCGATGAGGAAGGAAATGCAGTTGCCGTTGGCGGTGTGGGTCAGATTTTTGTTCGCAGCAAAATGGTATTCGATGGATACGAAAACGAAACTGCAGGCGCCAGTTTACAACATTCCGATGGCTGCGTAAGTATCGGTGACATGGGATATGTGGATGAAAGCGGATTTCTGTTTCTGACCGGAAGGCGGGACAGAATGATCGTAACGGCTGGCAAGAACCTGTTTCCCGAAGAAGTAGAGAGCGTTTTGCAAATGCATCCTGCGATTTCAGAAGTAGCTGTATTGCCTGCCGTTGATACGATGAGGGGTGCGCGCCTGGTGTGCATACTTCACACAGCAAGTAAAAAATTGTTGCCTCGAGCCGATGTCATCAAGTTCGCGCGAGAACATCTGCCGCTTTATAAAATACCGCGTCGATATTTCATCCTCGAAAAATGGCCTCGAACAGCTTCTGGAAAAACTGATTTCAATACGCTGCAAAACATGCTGGTAGCGAATGATCTTCAATTGAGACTGGTCACATGAGGCCGGTTTATATGGTGGCGGCGCGGCGCACTCCGGTAGCGCCAAGAAACGGAGCGTTACGCGCCTTGGAAGTGCAAGATCTGGGCAGTGCCGTAATCAGAGCGCTGCTTGGGGATACCGGAATGAGGCCGGACCGTATTGACCACTGCATCATGGGGAATGCCCTGTATGGCGGTGGCAATCCGGCTCGGGTCGTTGCTCTGGCTGCAGGTTTGCCAGAGTCTATGCCGGCAATGACAATCGACACACAATGCTGTGCGGGACTCGACGCAATTGCGATTGGGGCTAGCTTGATTGCAACAGGCCAGGCGCAAGCGATCATCGCTGGCGGTGTTGAAAGTTACAGCCGTTCACCGCAACGTTCACGCAGGCCCAGCGGTCCTGACGAGAATTTTATCCCGTATGATAGGCCCCCGTTTACTCCATGGCCGGATGCAGATCCTGACATGATCGAGGCCGCCGCCGAATTGGCAGCCGGGAGGCAAATATCGCGTGATAGCCAGAACGAATATGCGATTTCCAGCCATGCAAAAGCGCGGGCAAACACGGATCGTCTGGACAATGAATGTGTGCAGGTCGAGAATGTTTCCATTGATACATTTGCCCGCGACCTGACTTCGCAAACTTGCAGCCGCCTGCCGCTGATTGCCGGCAATGTTGAGTCAGGGTTGACGTCCGCAACTATTGCGGTTGAAGCCGATGCGGCAGCGGCAGTCTTGCTTGTTGGAGAACCGTTGTTAACGCAGCTGGGAACCGCACTCCATCCGGTACGCTATGTTTCCGGCATGGCCAGAGGCGGCAATCCTGCTCAACCCGCGCTCGCGCCAATAACAGCATCCCGGGAATTGCTTGCCGTTGAAAATGAAGCGGCAGGGGATCTGGCGCTCGTCGAAATAATGGAAGCATTTGCCGTGCAAGCGATGATTTTCATCGATGCGCTTGGCCTGCGGGAAGATCAGGTCAATCGTGGTGGTGGCGGGCTGGCGCGCGGTCATCCGATAGGGGCCTCGGGCGCGGTGCTGGCCGTGCGGTTGTTTCACGAATTACAGCGCGAAGCGCACGGCGCACATGGACTTGCGGCAATCGCAGCAGCGGGCGGGCTTGGCAGCGCGGTCCTGTTGTCCCGCAGCTGAATTCAATGGCCTTGGAAGACAGGCTTGCGCTTTTCCTTGAATGCCAATTTTCCTTCCGCAAGGTCGGCACTGTTGGCACAAGCCTCCGCCACTGCCCGGCACGCGTTGATGTCGCGCACGGATTCATCAAGGCCGATCTGATCGACCAGAACTTTTGATGCGAGCATGGACAGGGGGGCATTCCTGCAAAGGATGGCTGAAATTTCGCGCACCCGCTTTTCCAGATCGCTTGTGGTAACGACCTCGTTAATCAGGCCCATCGCATGGGCCTGTGCTGCGCTGTAGCGTTGGCCCGTGAACAATATTTCCTTGGCCTTGATGGGTCCGACGGATGCGACAAGCTTTTGCACGCCGTCATAGGGGTAGGCGATGCCGAGCAAGGCTGCGGGAATGCCAAACTGTGCATCTTCCGAGGCGATACGCAAATCTGCATTGAGTGCGACGAGCAATCCGCCGCCCAGGCAGAAGCCATGAATCATGGCGATGACCGGTTTCCGTGATTTTCCATAGCGACCCCAGGCTTCTTGCGAAACCTTTTCGCGAATCTCCGGGTTGGCATCATCGAACTGGCCAATGTCCGCGCCCGAAATAAATGCTTTGTCGCCTGCGCCTTTCAACACGATAACGCGTATGTCATCGTCTGCATCGAAAGCATCGAATATTTCCAGAACGGCAACGCGCATTTCATGGTTGAGCGCATTTCGCTTCTCCGGATTGTTGAAAATAATCCAGCCAATGCCATTGTCTTTTTCGGCGCGCATTTTGTCGGTCGACAATTTCATACTGGCTTCCTGCAATTAATTCGCTTCGTTGATGCATCCATGGAATCGAGGTGTCCGGTTTCAAACGACGCCTTCGTCATACAATTTGTCGATGTCATTTTCGCCGTAACCCAGACTGGCGAGAATTTCGCGCGTATGTTCACCTGCTTCCGGCGTTACCGAGCGCATTTTCCATGGTGTGCGGGACATGTGGATCGGTTGGCCGACAAGTTGCCGTTTGCCGACAATGGGATGCTCCACATCGACAGCCAGTCCCAGATGTTTCATCTGCGGATCGTTGAATACCTGATCCATCTTGTAGATCGGCCCGCATGGAATACCTGCGTCGTTGAGCAATTGTACCCAGTGTGCGGACGTATCCGTCATGAAAATCGCTTCCAGTGCATCGTTGACTGTGTCTCGATGTTTCAGGCGGCCTGCCCCTGTAGCATAGTCAGGATTGCCGAAAAGCTTGTCATTTTTCAAAGCTTTGCCCAGCCGCTGCCAGGATACATCGCCGGCTGCACCGATGTTGATATGTCCGTCCCTGGTCTTGAACGCACCGGTCGGAATCGATTTGGGATGATTATTGCCGGCCTGTCCTGGAACATTGCCGTCGAAGAGCCAGGACGCAGCCTGAAAATCCAGCATCGTTGTCAGGGCTTCCCACAGCGAAGTCTGCAGCCATTGGCCCTTGCCCGATTTCTCGCGTTCCACCAGCGCCATCATGATACCAAGTGCAGCGAAAATTCCCGCGCTCATGTCGCCGAGCGCTGCGCCTGCGCGCACGGGGCCTTGTCCCGGCAATCCGGTGATGGACATGAGGCCGCTCATGCCTTGCGCTATCTGGTCGACACCCGGTCGGTTGGCGTAAGGGCCATCCTGACCAAAACCTGAAATACTCGCGTAAATGATGCGGGGATTGAATTTTGCTACGGTTTCGTAGTCGATACCCAACCTGAACTTCACGTCAGGCCGATAATTTTCAACGATGATGTCCGCATCCCTGGCGAGCGCCAGAAATATTTTCTTGCCTTCCTCGGCCTTCAGATTGAGCTTCATGCTGCGCTTGTTGCGATGCAGGTTCTGAAAGTCCCCCAGATGCCGGCCGTCGGAATATCCATCGCCCTGATCGCCGGTAATCTCGATCTTGATACAGTCAGCACCCCAGTCAGCGAATTGACGCACGCACGCTGGACCAGCGCGTACACGGGTCAGATCAAGAACCTTTAAATGTGACAGGGGAAGCGATTCCGAACTCATTCAACTCTCCGGAAAAAGATATTTGTCTAATGGGATGTGGCTGGCTCAGGATAGTTCATTACGCACAATCTGCGTCCCGGCGACCATGGCGCTAAGTTTCCCGAAAGCGACGTCGCGCGGCAGATATTTCATGCCGCAATCGGGCGCGATGATGACACGCTCGGGTGGGACGTGCGGAAAAATGCGCCGGATCCGTTCAGCCACGAGTTCCGGTGTTTCGATTTCATTTGTGCTGAGGTCGATTACACCGACCACAATTGTTTTTGAGGGCAGCTTTTCAAGCGCCGCAAAATCGAGAACGGGCTGTGCGGTTTCAATTGAAACATGATCGGCCTTGCTCTTTTCAAGTTCAGCAAGAAAAGAATACCCCTCCGGCTTGTTCTTGACGAGTGCCGCATAGCCAAAACACAAGTGGATCGAAGTTGTGCCCTGGACGCCTTCCAGCGCGCGGTTGATTGCATCGACGCCAAATGCCCGGGCCTGATCCGGACGGGCCTGCATATAAGGCTCGTCGATTTGCACGATATCGGCTCCTGCCGCGAACAGGTCCCTGATTTCTTCATTGACCGCCGCCGCATAGGCCATCGCTACAGCAACTTCATCGTTGTAGTAAAAATCCTTTGCCTGGATCGACATCGTGAAGGGACCGGGGACGGTGATCTTTATTTTCCGGTTTGTATTCTTGCGCAGGAACTGGACGTCGCGAACCTCCACGGGGCCCTTGCGCCTGATTGGTCCAATGACACGGGGAACCATGTCGGGCTTGCCGGTTCTGCTTGGCACGATTGCGGGATTTTCGGCGTCGACGCCTTCCAGTGCCGTTGCGAACTTGTTCGAATAGCTCTCGCGCCGCATTTCACCATCTGTGAGGATATCGACTCCCGCCGTTTCCTGATCGCGAATGGCCAACAGGGTTGCATCGTCCTGTGCTTGTTCCAGAAACTGCGGATCGATGCGCCAGAGTTCCGTGGCTCGAATACGTGGCGGAGCGCGCATGCCCAGTTTGGTGCGGTCAATCAGCCAGTCGGGCTGAGCATAGGAACCAACCATCGTCGTGGGCAGCAGCATGAATCCTCCCCGGATTGATAGCCAAATCCGGGTCTTTGCCCGGCCAGCAGCATCTTCCATGAATTGGCAGCGCCGCGCAACCACGGCAGCTGGAAGCAATTGCGGGGAGTGCCGGAATTCTAAACGTCGAGATTGGCGACGTTCAGAGCATTTTCCTGGATGAATTCGCGCCGCGGCTCGACCGCATCGCCCATCAGCTTCACGAACAGGTCGTCAGCATCGGAAACATCCCTGATGCGTACTTGCAACAGCGAACGCACGTTGCGATCCAGTGTCGTTTCCCACAATTGGTCCGGGTTCATTTCGCCCAGACCTTTGTATCGCTGCATCTGGCTGATGCCCTTTTGCCCTGCCGCCATGATGGAATCCAGAAGCTGGCTCGGGCTGAAAATCCGCGTTTCGTCGTTACGGCGCAGATAGACTGCTGGCCGCTCGAAAATGTCGCGTAAACGCTGTGCATGTTCATCGAGTTTGCGCGCCTCGGCGGAAGCCAGCAATTGGTGGTCCAGCGCCACGACCTGCCGCACGCCGCGTACTTCGCGGCTGAATTGATAACCGCCGTCAATCACAAGGCCCTGCCAGCCGCGCTCGGTCTCTTCCGAAATCATGTCGAGACGCACCGCTACCATTTGCGCCAGCGCATTGGCTGCAGCCTCATCGTTTGCGGCAATCGGTTTGGCCGCGCCAGCGATGGCAACCTGCTCTATGATTTTTCGATCATAGCGTGAGTGAAGCTGTCCAAGAACCTGGCGTATCACACGCGCTTCCTCGACGACGGCCCGCAGGTCCTGCGAACCGCGTTCTTCGCCGTTTGCGAGGCGCAGGATGCCGCCGTCCAGACCATTGTCGATCAGATATTCTTCGCGCGCGCGCTCGTCCTTGAGATATTGTTCGGATTGACCGCGTTTAACCTTGTACAAGGGTGGCTGCGCAATGAACAAATGTCCACGCTCAATCAATGCAGGCATCTGACGGAAGAAAAATGTCAGCAACAGCGTGCGAATATGCGAGCCGTCGACGTCGGCGTCCGTCATGATGATGATCTTGTGATAGCGCAACTTGTCGATGTTAAAATCGTCGCGACCGATGCCCGTCCCGAGCGCGGTGATCAGCGTACCGATTTCCTGGCTCGACAGCATCTTGTCGAAACGCGCCCGCTCGACATTCAGGATCTTGCCGCGCAGCGGCAAGACAGCCTGATATTCACGGTTGCGTCCCTGCTTTGCGGAGCCGCCTGCAGAATCGCCCTCGACGATGAAGAGTTCCGACTTTGCCGGGTCACGTTCCTGACAATCGGCCAGCTTGCCTGGCAGGTTAGCGACATCGAGCGCGCCTTTGCGGCGCGTCAATTCACGCGCCTTGCGAGCTGCCTCGCGGGCAAGCGCTGCTTCCACAACTTTTGAAACAATCGTTCGTGCATCCTGCGGATGTTCCTCGAACCATTGATTGAGCATTTCATTAACGAAATTTTCAACCACAGGCCGCACTTCGGAAGAAACAAGCTTGTCTTTGGTTTGCGACGAAAACTTTGGATCGGGAACCTTTACTGAAAGAACGCAGGTCAGACCTTCGCGGCAATCGTCGCCTGACAGATCGACCTTTTCTTTTTTTGTGATGCCCGATGTCTCGGCGTAACTCGTAACCTGCCGTGTCAGTGCACCACGAAAACCGGCCAGATGCGTACCGCCATCGCGTTGCGGAATGTTGTTGGTAAAGGCAAGTACATTTTCGTGATAGCTGTCGTTCCACCACAGCGCGACTTCAACGCCGATGCCACTGCGTTCGCCACGAATCATGATAGGCGCCGAAATCAAAGACGTCTTTGCACGATCCAGATAGCGTACAAATGCTTCAAGTCCGCCTTCGTAAAACAGTTCTTCCTGTTTCAGTTCAGCATGACGGGCGTCGGTCAGCACAATGCGTACGCCTGAATTGAGGAACGCCAGTTCGCGCAGGCGATGTTCGATCGTCGAATAATCGAACTCCGTCATGGTGAATGTTGCCGTCGATGGCTGGAATGTCACTTCGGTCCCGCGTTTGGCGGCATTGCCATCCATTGGCGCGGGGCCAACAATCTGTAGGGGACCGGTGGAATCGCCATTGGCGAATTCGATAATGTGTTCCTTGCCGTCGCGCCAGATACGCAGTTTCAACCACACGGACAGCGCATTTACGACCGAAACGCCAACGCCATGCAAACCGCCGGACACCTTGTATGAATTCTGGTCGAATTTCCCGCCAGCATGAAGCTGGGTCATGATGACTTCGGCAGCCGAAACACCTTCCTCGGAATGGACATCGGTGGGAATGCCACGGCCATTGTCGGTGACTGTGCAAGATCCATCGGCATTCAGCGTGACGGTTACCAGCGTGGCATGTCCGGCGAGGGCTTCATCGATGGCATTGTCTACGACTTCGTATACCATGTGATGGAGGCCGGAGCCGTCGTCTGTATCGCCGATGTACATTCCGGGCCGCTTGCGCACCGCATCCAGGCCGCGAAGCACCTTGATGGAATCCGCCCCATAGGCGTTGGGCGCGCCATCTTGTTCTTCCGGCGGGGGAGCGGAATCGGTCATGAATTTACCTGTAATTTGGAGCGCACAGCGGGCGCCCGAAACGCTATGATTCGTATTTCGCATTCTAGCCGAAAACCGGGCCAAAATGCACGGAATTAGCGGCCTGTTCCGACGCTTTTACGCGATTATTCGGTACGATTTTCAGGGTGTCCTGCGGGATGTCCCGGAATGGCAGGAAAGTGCCGTATTTGCTGGGCTTTCACGATGATGCCAGCGCTCAGGATTGGATTGTTCCATTAGCCACGTGAAAGATGTCGGCGCTACCATCAAGTTCGGCAAACAAGGCAGGGTCTGCGCCGGTCATCCATACCTGCGCGCCGAGTGCGCGCAATTCGTCATAAAGAGCGGTCCTTCGCACCGGATCGAAATGGGCCGCAATCTCGTCCAGCAGGACGATGGGCATGATGCCGCTCATGATGGACACGAGCCGGGCATGGGCCAGTACCAGTCCGGTCAGCAAGGCTTTCTGTTCGCCGGTCGACGCCTGGCTAGCAGCCACGGATTTCGGTCCATGCACTACTACCAGGTCGCTGGTTTGCGGACCGATCAATGCGCGCCCGGCAGCAGCATCCCGGCTGCGGTTGTCGCGCAACAAGGCGTGAAAGGCTTCCTCGGCATCGACTGAAGGAAGTGCAGCAACCAGCCGGTCAAGCTCGCCTTCCAGTGACACCTCGGCCCAGGGGAATGGAGTCCGGTCATTTCTGGTCTCGAAAATGAGGGCGGCAAGCCGGGCGACAGTTTCCCCACGCGCCGCAGCGACCGCCACCCCAAGCTCGGCAATCTCGCGTTCGCTGGCGTCCAGCCAGGCGTTGTCCCACGGCCGCGCCTCTAGCAACTTGTTGCGATTGCGCAAGGCGCGCTCAAGGGCGTTCGTCCGCGTTGCGTGATCGGCGTCGACCGCCAGCACAAGACGATCCAGAAAGCGCCGCCTTTCGCCTGCAGCGCCCGCGAAAAGGCCGTCCATCGACGGGGTCAGCCAGACGACGCGCACATGCTCGGCAAAGGCGCGTGCCGATCCCGCATTGGCCCTGTTAAGCCGGAATTTCCGCTGCCCATTATTGTCGCCAGGAAAGAATTCGAACCCTGTGCCAATCTGCGTTTCGCCATATGGTCCGTCAATTTCTGCGGAAATAGCAAAGCTGCCTGAACTGCCGGTGCGCGCGCAATTGGCCATTTCGGCCCGTCTGAGCCCCCGGCCGGGGCTGAGCAGGGAAATGGCCTCAATCACATTGGTCTTGCCTGCGCCGTTCTCGCCGGTGAGGGCGATCATTGCGTGGGCCGGAGCGATGTCGGCTGTGCGGTAACAGCGAAAATCCGTCAGCCGGAGCCGGCGGATGGCACTGTTGGTACAGCCCTGGGGCGATCGCGTTGCGGAAGCGGCGAGCATGCCGACCATCTGCCACGAATTACTGATTCGGAGGCAAATTTATTGTAAGGATAAATCCCACTATATGCCCACAAATTTTATGGGCGCTGCACAATTGACTCCAAAATGATTTGTCGCCACCAATTGTGGCTCAGAAAATGAAAGCGCGGTCAGCCTGTAGGCCGCCGGGGGAGTGAGCCATGAGCACGAGCGATTTACTGGTCGAGATCAGTGATTTTTGCAGGTCATTCGGGCTTGCTGAATCAACCTTTGGCAGAGCCGCGATAAATGATGGCAAGCTGGTGAGCCGTTTGAAAAACGGCGGAAGGATTACTACCGACACACTGGATCGCATCAGAGCGTTCATGTCGAATTATCGTGGCAGCGGCAAAGTGCGCTCCGATATAAGTCCGACACCCCCGCGCGACACGCCCCGAAGTGCATCGGCTACCCAGACAGCCAGCGAGCCAGCGCAAGCAACGCCCGTTGCGCCGCCAACGGAAGGGACGGATGGCGAACATAATTTCCGGTTTTACGACAACCGGCAAAAATACCTGATGTTCGTGAACACCTGCAGCGAGAAATGGGAGGTCGCAAATCGCGTCTCCCAGGAATTGACGAATTTGCATCCAAGGCCACCAGCGCTGCGGGTATTTGATGCCGGCGTTGGCGACGGCACGATCCTGTCGCGCGTGATGCGTTCCATGCATGCACGCTATCCAACCATGCCATTCTACGTGGCAGGCAAGGAAATCAGCCTTGAGGATGTCCGTCTTACATTGCAGAAAATGCCGGACAGGTTTTTTGAACATCCAGCAACCGTTCTGGTGCTTACGAATTTGCAATATGCCAATGCACCATGGTTGACAGTGCGCGATCTGAAAGCTGCCTCCAGTCTGGTGTGGCACGAGGTTCGACTGACGGGAAATACATCATCGACCTTTGAAGAGCAGATAACCGAGCTGGAACCATTCCTGGCAAAGAACTGGAATGCGCATACCGGCAAGACCGGGAATTCTGTTTATGATCGTCCCGCCGTATTGGTGATCTATCGCGATGATCATCGCTTCCTGCTTGATCCGATCATTCCCAAACAGGGCCTTACGCCTGCGGACTATGATCTCGTCATTGCTTCGCAGCCCTATCGCGCCAAGGCGAGCGTTGAGTTCAAGGCCAAACGGGTGCTTACGCCGCTGGTTCGCGCACTTGGGCCCGGTGGACGTCTCATCGGCATTCACTCTTATGGCAACGATCCAGGCATGGAAATCATTCGCAAGATATGGCCGGACGACGAACCCTTTGTTACCAATAACAGACATGATCTGCTCAAGGCGGTGAAAGCCGAACTCGGGGCCGCCGGACGGAATTACAATTTCAACGCAAATTCGGATGCCAAGTCGCTCTTCAAATACGAGATGCACACGCTTCCAACCGAGGTGGCAGGTGCTATCGGCACATCTACATTGTTCGCGGCATGGAATGACGCGGTCTATGTTGCGCAGGTGGAAGACAATCGCCTGGGACCGGTCGTGTCGGACAATCGTTATCTGAATGCCACGCAGGAAATCCTGCACAAGCACGGCGGGCTCTGGTTCTGGGACGAATCTTTTGTCATTTCGCGACGCCGCGAATAGTGCGGAGATCTACATGCCAACCGAAAATGATTCAGCGCGAGCCAGCATGGCACATGCCAGCGTGGAGAATATCTCCGGCTTCATGCAAGGCTGTACATTCGAAGCCACGCGCCCTTCGGACAAGGACATTGCGGCACTGCGCGAAAACCTCGCGCCGGGCACACCTGTCTATCTGACAATGTTGCCCAACCATCGCCCGGGCGAAAGTCTTGCGATGGCCGTCGCTGTGCGAACTGCTGGTTTGACTCCGGTTCCGCATA
Organism: uncultured Alphaproteobacteria bacterium; assembly: GCA_963700795.1. Taxonomy (GTDB): domain Bacteria; phylum Pseudomonadota; class Alphaproteobacteria; order Rhizobiales; family Beijerinckiaceae; genus Terripilifer. The sequence goes on from CAVOYX010000005.1 coordinate 570,589, forward strand.
TTGCGGTCCGCCACATGCCCTCCATGCGTGACATCGACGAATTGCTGGCTGGCCTCAACAGTCAGGCAGGCGTCAAGACTGTTCTTCTGATCGGCGGAGATTCCAAGGATCCGGTTGGTAACGTTCCCGATGTATTGTCGGTCATCGAGAGCGGTGTATTGCAGCGAAATCATATCGCCAACGTAGGCGTCGGCGGCTTCCCTGACGGCCATCCAGCATTGAGCGAGGATGAGTTGGAGGCATTGCTGGTCACCAAACTGGCAGCTATCCAGAATGGCGGCCTGGAAGCACACGTCGTTACGCAATTCAGTTTCGATGCCGGGCCGATCATCGCTTGGGTATCGTGGTTGCGCGGGCGTGGCATACATGTGCCGGTGCGCGTAGGGCTGGCGGGCCCGACAAGTCTGATGGCGTGGCTGAATTTTGCACGCAAATGCGGGGTCAAGGCATCCGCCGAGGCGCTGGCTTCACGTAGCGGTCTGGTAAAGCGCGCGTTCAAGTCTGTTGCGCCAGATCCGATCATTCGCGCTCTGGTAGAGGCAAATCAGACCGGTGCATTGGGGGCCGTTCATCCGCACTTGTTTGCATTTGGCGGCATTGGCGCTACGGCCAAATGGGCCCAGCCTGCGATCCGCGGACAGATCATCCTGAACGCGGAAGGCGGCTACGACCCGATTTGAAATGGCGTCAGTTTTTTCCCGCAAATGCGTCCGCAATGAACGTATGCGCGAGCGAATAGCCGTAGCGGGATGCCTGCGAGGAAAATTGCGATGATGGCGGCCTGTTGGCTGTCGGATCGGTAAAGCTGTGAACCACGCCGCCAAATGCCAGCATCGTCCAGTTTGCGCCCGCAGCAGTCATTTCCGCTTCGAACGCATCGCGATCACCCTTTGGTGCGATTGGATCGGCTGCACCATGCACGACCAGTATGGAAGCCTTTACCTGCCCTTGCCCGGCCTCCATCGGAGACTTCAGATTGCCATGCATGCTGACCACTGCTGCAACATCGGCGCCTGACCGCGCAAGGTCGATGACATTGGCTCCGCCAAAACAATAGCCGATCGCAGCGCGCAGGTTGGGGTTTCCAATCCCCGCTTCGCTGGCCGATTTGGTCAACGTATCGAGCGCAGCATTGATACGCGCGCGGGTAGCAGCCGGATCCTTGATCAACGGCTGAAGGAATTCCATTGGATTTTCCTGACCAGTTGGCCGCCGGGCAAGGCCGTGCATGTCGGCAACAAGGACGACATAGCCCTGCGCTGCAAGTTCGCGGCCGGTCTCGATTGCACGCGGCGTTACGCCCGCCCAGTTGGGCGCCATCACGAGCAAGGGGCGTGGCCGCTTTGCCGTTTCGTCGTGGATCAATTCGCTTTGGAATTCGAGTCCGGAAACGGCGTATTTGATGCTTTCGACCTTCATGGCGAGGCCTCCCTGAATGTGCGTTTTTTGGTTCTGGGTAACAAGCAAATAGCATTCGAGCCAAAGTTCATGATCGGCTCGAACACCGCGCCCGCACTTGCGCGGGGACTAAACCCGCATCGGCATCAGGACATAGAGTGCAGCTGCACCATCGCGATCCTGAATGATGGTTGGCGATCCGGAGTCTGAGAGTTTGAACAACGCGGTATCGCTATCGAGCTGGCTCGCAATGTCCAGCAGATATCTGGCGTTAAAACCAATATCCAGCGCAGTCGAATCGTAGTCGACTTCCAACTCTTCAGTGGCCGTCCCGGAATCAGGATTGGTAACCGTCAATGTCATCCGGCCGTCAGCGAGCGAGAGTTTCACTGCGCGCCCGCGTTCGGAGGAAATGGTTGAAACACGGTCGACGGCCTCGGCAAAAGGCGCGCGATCGACGACCAGACGCTTGTCGTTGCCGGAGGGAATGACACGGCTGTAATCGGGAAAGGTTCCGTCGATCAACTTGGAAGTCAGCAACACATTGCCTACCGAGAATCGCACTTTCGTGGACGACAGTTCAACCTTTACGTCGTCGGTCGTTTCCTCGAGCAGTTTCAGCAATTCCGCGACGGCCTTGCGCGGAATGATAACGCCCGGCATCCCGGCAGCGCCCTTTGGAGCTGGTATTTCCACCCGTGCAAGACGATGGCCGTCCGTGGCCACAGCACGCAGCATGGTATGACCGTCGACATCGACGGTATGCATGAAAATACCGTTCAGATAATAACGCGTTTCTTCGGTGGAAATCGCAAACTGTGTTTTGTCGATCAGCTTTTTGAGATCGCCCGCACCCAGAACGAAGCTGTTGCCGAGATCGCCCACACTGATATCGGGAAAGTCGCTTTCCGGAAGCGATTGCAGATTGAAGCGCGAGCGGCCCGAACGCAACAGAAGCTGTCCGGCATTGCCGCCCAGTTCCAGTGACACCTGTGCTCCGTCCGGCAGTTTGCGCACGATTTCGTAAAGCGTATGGGCAGGCAGGGTCGTCGCCCCGCCTTGGCCGACATCGGCTGCGACGGAATCGACCACTTCCAGATCAAGATCGGTCGCCTTGAAATGCAGTGCCTGATCGGCGGCGCGCAACAGCACGTTTGACAGGATCGGAATGGTATTGCGCCGCTCGACGACCCGATGGACGTGTCCAAGGGATTTCAGCAGTGCCGATCTTTCGAGGGTAACTTTCATTGTTCCAGCTCGTCCTGAATGTGGCGATGGAAAAAGCGCCGGGACCGGCCAGCGCGGGTTCCGGAAAAATGATTGCGGCATGTTTGGCGGCTGGCCGCGCCAAGCGCAAGCGGCATGGCGAAAAGCAGATGCAAATGGACAAAATTTCCCCAGAATTCGCCGTATCGCGATAATAATCCGACCGTCCGGCAATATTGGCTTGTGCCGCCGAATTATCCTTTACCGGCCCTTAATTCGCCGGGTTTAGGCTTAAATCGCACCCATGCCGGGTTTGCTCCGGTATCAATCTCACTTGCATTTGCGGTACCGATGTCAGGCTGGTTCAAAAAGCAGGAGCCTTATCTGGGCGAAAAGCCCGATAAACGCGCCAAAAATGGCGGTTTATCGGTCTCTTGGGATGATAGGATCGGAACCGAGCGCAAGAAAAAGGCCGGACGCAAGCCGGGCCTTTTGTCACGCCTGTTTGCGGGCTCTGGCAAGAAAAAGCCGAAAAACTCCAGGTCCGAACCCGAATTGGCTGCCAGCCGCGGAAAAAAGGCAAGCCGCAAGAGCGAGCGGCGACCTCGCCGCCGCCGGTCGATTGTCGGCGGCCTGATTTACTGGACGGCTGTGGCCGGCATCTGGGGGCTGGTGGGCGCCACGGGCATTGTCGTCTATCACGCGAGCAAATTGCCTCCCATTGATCGCCTGGCGGTGCCCAAGCGGCCTCCGAACATCGCAATACTTGCCCAGGACGGGACGCTTCTGGCCAATCGCGGTGATACCGGCGGACCGGCCATCCAGTTGCGTGAATTACCTGCCTATCTGCCAAAAGCTTTTGTCGCCATTGAGGACAGGCGCTTCTACAGCCATCTGGGCATCGATCCGGTGGGCATAGCGCGGGCCGTCTGGCGCAATGTGACGCGCGATGGGCGTGGCATGGAAGGCGGGTCGACGCTGACGCAGCAATTGGCCAAGAATCTCTTTCTGACCCAGGAACGAACCATCAGCCGCAAGATACAGGAAGCGATCCTTTCGGTTTGGCTGGAACAGAATTACTCGAAAGACCAGATCCTCCAATTATATCTGAATCGGGTCTATTTCGGCTCCGGGGCCTATGGCGTGGAGGCGGCCGCCCAGCGTTATTTTGGCAAGAGTGCGCGTGATGTCACGTTGGCAGAAGCCGCAGTGCTTGCCGGCCTGATGAAAGCGCCTGTCCGGTTTGCACCCAATCGCAATCCGGAAGCGGCCACGGCGCGCGCATCGCTGGTCGTGACGGCGATGGCGCATGAAGGACATATTACCGAACAGATGGCGAAGGTCGCGCTCGCCAATCCCGCGCAGGCCGTGCGCAATTCCAGCGCCGGTTCTATAAATTATGTCGCTGACTTTGTAATGGACCGGCTTGATCAGACGCTTGGCGCCATCGACCATGATCTGGTTGTCGAGACAACCGTCGATCCGATGATGCAGAAGGCAGCGGAGAGCGCTTTGACTCAGCATCTCGACAAGCAAGGCGCGAAATTCAAGGTCAGTCAGGGCGCAATGGTCGCACTGGATCCCAATGGTGGAATTCGGGCGCTTGTCGGTGGCCGCGATTACAGCAAGAGCCAGTTCAATCGTGCGGTTGCCGCCAAACGCCAGCCTGGCTCTGCATTCAAGCCATTTGTTTATCTGACCGCACTGGAGCGCGGCTTGCGTCCCGATACGCGCAGATTGGACGGCCCGATCAATATTCGCGGATGGCGTCCTGAAAATTCAAATCGCAATTATTATGGCAACGTGACGCTGACACGTGCGCTCGCTCTGTCGCTTAATACGGTGGCCGTTCGGTTGGCGCTGGAACTTGGTCCCAAGTCTGTTGCCGACACTGCGCGCAGACTGGGCGTTCAGTCTCCGTTGCAAAAAAACGCCTCGCTGGCGCTGGGTACTTCGGAAGTCAATCTGCTGGAATTGACCGGTGCGTATGCAGTGTTTGCCAATGGCGGCATAGGCGTGGAACCGCATGTGATCGTGCGCGTACGCCGCACAAACGGCAGAGTGATTTATCGCCACAATTATCAGGCGACCGGGCGCATCGTCGCACCGCAAAATGTTGCGATGATGAATGCCATGATGCAGGAGACGCTGTTGACCGGTACAGCGCGCAAGGCTGAACTTGCCGGCTGGCAGGCTGCTGGCAAGACAGGCACAACGCAGGACTATCGCGATGCCTGGTTTATTGGTTACACCAGCCATCTGGTCACCGGCGTGTGGCTTGGCAACGATGATTCTTCCTCGACAAAAAAGACTTCCGGCGGCAATTTGCCTGTCGACATCTGGAGCCAGTTCATGCGCGCAGCATTGGCCCATGTGCCGCCAGATCGTCTGCCGTCAGGCAATTGGCGCGACCCGGCAAGGGACAATATCGCCCCACCTGCGGCCGATGCTGGCGCAGGGCGCATTCCGGACCGCTTCTTCGCCAGACCCGGCACAGAACCGGGTGCTCCGATGAATCTGAGTCCGACAAAACGACCGCGGGATAATTCCGGCCGCGGTAACGATGGCAATTCCCTCATTCCGCCCGGCAGAATTGGCGCGGAGCGGACCGGAAGCATTTCCGGACAGGACCGCAGCCTGCTGCAACGCATGTTCGGCGGCTAAATTAGCCTCGGCCCGATAATTTTTCTCCGCAAGCGTCGCGTGTGCGCTTGCGCACATCCGCCATTTGAAGTGCCGGGTAATCTCCAATCATCGAAACACGGCAGGCAGTGCCTGCCCATCTTAAGGAGAGAGAAGATGACCAACGCAGCAAAGAAATTCACAACCGCCACCATCGCCGCCCTGACCATCGGCGCTACCATCGCCCTGAGCGCAGCTCCTGCAGAAGCCAAGTTCGGCCGCAAGGGCGCCCTGTTCGGCGGCATCGCAGCCGGCCTTGTTGGCGCAGCCATCATCGGCAGCGCAGCCCACGCCCAGGGTGGATATTACGAAGGTGGCGAGTGCTGGCGCGAAAAGCGCCCGGTCTACAACAGCTGGGGCGAGTTCCGCGGCTACCGCTACATCCGCGTCTGCAACTGACAGTCGCTATGAAAGGTCCGAGAGAGCCTTTGTAAATTCAGTCGCCCGCTGCGGGCACTCTCTCTCCTGCCTGCAGCAATTTCGGACCCTCCGATCGGATTGGTATCCGCGCCCGCGGAACCATCAACCGGCCGGAGGGTCCGTTAATTTGTAATATGCAAGTCAGTGCAGGCTGACCGTCTCCAGGTCATGTTCCCACGCATTGGCGATCGCGGCATCGCGCGAATCGGTCAGCAGGATCGGTGAACCATCGGCCGACAGCAGTGCGTACAGGTTCAAGCCCGGCTCGATCGGTCCGATCTGCGGGAATGCCAGCCGGATGTCTTCCGACCGCATCTGCTTCACATAGGCGACTGTGCCGTCGCCCAGATGGGCCAGCTGCTCCAGCGTTATCTCTGCTTCTGTCCCGCTGGGTATGCCGGCTTTTTTGGTCTTGGATTTTCTCATGTTCATCATGGCTTGCTCCTGGCGCCCCTTTGCGGGCACGCGTTGCGCCGTGCGGCGCTTCCGTTGCGGACTTTCAGTCCCGCACCGAAATGTTGATCTTCTGGACGATTCGTTCCGGATCGGGCCGGGCGAGGTCGATTGACAAGAGGCCGTTGGTCAGGTCGGCTCCCAGAACCTGCATCCCTTCGGCCAGGAGAAACGCACGCTGGAATTGGCGCGCAGCAATCCCCCGGTGCAGATATGTCCGCTCCTTGTCGTCGATTTGCTTGCCGCGAATGGCCAGCTGACGCTCCTCGAGCGTGATCTCGAGCTGATTTTGCGTAAAGCCTGCAACCGCAAGCGTGATTCTCAAAATCTCGGGGCTGGTCTCCGATCGGCCAATGCGCTCCACGTTATATGGTGGATAGCCGTCCGACGCTGTCCGGGTGACCCGGTCGAGCGCCCGTTCAATATCGTCAAACCCAAGCAGGAAGGGCGAATTCAAAGTCGGTATACGCGTCATCACTGTGCTCCCGAAGCCCGATAGGCGCTCCGGCAGGACCCTGACGCCAATCCGGCGTCTTCATGGCATCCTGCGGCATACTGACAATATGGGGAGTGCGGCTACCGGTTCAAGGCTGCTGTAACGGACTGCTGCCCTCCGGCTCATCTGCCCAGGTCAGTTGATGGTAGTCGAAGCCGATTTCCACCGACGGTTTGACGATATTGAAATAGGGAGAAATATCGAAGTCGCGCGGGGTAAACAGTGTCTGGTGGCGGATTCGCTGGATTTCCCGTTTTCGTTCAGCGCGAATCTCCGCGGTTTCCGGATCCTGTGAGGCCTGATCCACCGATTCTATCGCCGGCAGGATAGGGTAGCGGACGGACTGAAACGCCTGGGCGATCAGCGTCGAACATATGGTCTGGGACGGCGAACCTGCGCCAAGCGATATCATGCGCCGCCGCCACCGCGTGGGGACCGGCGGAGTGGGAAGGAAATAGCGCATCAGATCGAAAATGTTCTTCATGTCGTAACTGTTGCCCAGCCGGGCCAGCGCGTAGTCGCAGACTTTGGCAGTTTCACTTTCCGAAAGACCGACTGGGCGGCAGATGCGGGTGTGAAAGCTCTCGTATTTCGAGAAGGGGACTGAAATGACCCCTTCGTCGATGTCAGCCTCCACCAGAACATGGGCCTCGCCATCCGGGGCGGTATGGCCCGGGACAGGTCCAACATACAGGGCTGCGTGCGACCAGGTTGATTGGGTCAGGTATTTGATTGCCGTCGATACCCGCGTATTGCCCTCCACCAGCACCACATCGCCACGGCGAAGCGTACGGCGGAACGCTGCCGGATTGCTGGTCGCCAGCGGCATGTGCCCCTTGATGGGCCGCCCCAGAAAATGGGCTATCCGGCGGCCCAGAAATTCACGCAAGCCATTGGCCATTTCGTGTTCCCGTTCCAAGAATTAACAGAGCCGAAATCCAGATTCCGGCGCGCCCATCGTAAGGCCAAGGCATTAACAACGGCAATTCACAGCCGCTTGAAAGGTCTGTGGCGCCGCGCAGGCCTAGGCGAACCAAGTTATTGCCCGAAGATATTGCCGGGGATTCACTGCAATTTAACTGGATAAGTGCATATTTGCGAAAGGTTTTGATCAAGTCGGCAAGACGCTGGAGAGAAATATCTTCGGCGCGCCGGTCTTGGCGCAACTGACCAGCGTTCTCGCGTTTCAAGTTATGGATTTTCATGTCCCAGTCTGAATTCCCCCAGGTGACTTCCCGCGTGACTTTCCGTGTGACTTCCCGCGCATCTTCCGCAAAACATGTTCTGACAGCGCTGGGAATTGTAACTGCTGTTGCAATGTCCAGCCTGGCGCTGACAGCCATCTGCGCGCCTGCGATGGCCCAGCAGGCGGCCAATGAACAGATGGGCGTGTCCACCGGCCTGCCCGTGCCGCGCTATGTCAGCCTGAAAGCGACCACAACGAATATTCGACGCGGGCCCGCCAAGGAACATGGCGCCGTTTGGACCTACACCAAGGCAGGCTTGCCAGTTGAGATTACCGGCGAATTCGAGAACTGGCGCAAGGTGCGGGACTGGGAAGGCTCTGAAGGCTGGGTGTTTCACACACTCCTGTCCGGGCGTCGTACCGTCATGATCGCGCCTTGGAAGAAAGAAGGTCTGCTGACCCTGCACAAGGAAGCGCAGGCCGATTCACCGGCGGTGGCGAAGATCGGACCGCGCGTGGTTGCCAAGGTCCGTGCCTGCAACAAGGATTGGTGCCGCATTTCCGGCAGTGGCTTTGATGGCTACATCACCCAGAAAGCCTTGTGGGGCGTCTATCCGAACGAGAATGTAAAATAGCACGCCTATGCTGCTGCATTAACGTATTATGGCAATTGGAATGCGTCTCGCCTGAGGAAAGTGCATTTGCGTTAGACGAATGACGCGTTCAGCAATCCGATGAGAAATTGAAACGGCCTAGTGCATGACCGAGCCGCCGTCGACAACGATGGTTTGCCCTGTCATGAAATCACTGTCCGATGATGCCAGAAACAAAACAGCTCCGACCAGATCGTCGGGAGTTTCATGCCGTTTGAGTGCACGTGTGGCGCGATTGGCATTGAGCCTGTCTGCATTGTAATTCGATCCCGCTGCAACATTCTCACTCATCGTGAGGCCGGGCGCTATGGCGTTGACGCAAATATTATATTCTCCGAGCTCACGCGACAGCGAACGCGTCATCGCGATAATTGCGCCTTTGGACGTTACATAGTGCAGCAAATACGGTGCGCCCTTGAATACCGTGCCGGACGCAACATTGATGATCTTGCCGTAATTGTTGTCACGCATGACCGGGTAAACGGCCTTCACGCATTCGAAGACACCGCGCACGTTCACCGCCATTACGCTGTCCCATTCAAGACTGTCGATGTCGGCAAAAAACTTGTCGGTCAGTTTTCCGAAAATCGCAGCGTTGTTTACAAGGATGTCGATGCCGCCGAAATGCTCCACCGTTTTGGCAACCATGCTGGCGACGGATTCCGGTGAGCTGACATCTGCAATCACACCGAGCGCATGGCCGCCTGCTTTCTTGATTTCAGCAACGACCGGATCGACGTCGGTGATGTCCGATACGACGACTTTCGCACCTTCCGCAGCAAGGGTGCGCGCATAGGCCGCGCCAATTCCCTGCGCCGCGCCGGTGATGATTGCTACTTTTCCTGCCAGGCGGTCCATGTGCACTTCCTCGTTTGATGGTCGATTCTTTTTCTCCCGGATCGAGCAGCAAGGTGCGGTTGCGGTCCGGTGTGAAAATTGTTCGCTTCCGATAGTATGAAATAGCGCCTGCGACTTCAATCGCGACCGTTTGCTGGCGCGCGCATCGCATTATCCACCGGTGAACATGACAGCGCCCCGGTGCCTTGACGCAATCTTTAAGTGTGGCCGGGCCTGTGTTAGGACAGGCGCACGGCCTGCCGCATGGGGCGCGCGGACATAAAGACGGGAATGCCATGAGCGAGAAACGCTCCAGTTACGAATACGAAGATCTGCTTGCCTGCGGTCGCGGCGAATTGTTCGGCCCCGGCAATGCGCAATTGCCGTTGCCGCCGATGCTGATGTTTGACCGGATTTCGCAGATTTCCGAGAGCGGCGGTGCGAACGGCAAGGGCATGATCCGTGCTGAACTGGAAGTGAAGCCGGACCTGTGGTTCTTCGGATGCCACTTCAAGGGCGATCCGGTCATGCCTGGCTGCCTTGGCCTTGACGCCTTGTGGCAGTTGGTGGGTTTCTACCTCGGTTGGCTCGGCGCTGAAGGCCGTGGCCGGGCACTGGGCGTTGGCGAAGTAAAATTCTCCGACCAGGTACTGCCAACGGTCCGTAACGTCGTGTACGGCATTGATTTTAAACGCGTATTCCGGGGAAAACTGATCCTTGGCATTGCTGACGGCTGGCTTGAGGCCGATGGCAAGCGCATTTACGAGGCAAAAGACCTGCGCGTAGGCCTGTTCAAGCCCGGAGCTTCGCCCCAGGGCTGACACCACAGTGCCTGGAAGCCGGCCGGCAATGCTGATTGGCGCAATGGTGCAATATCTATGATAATCAGGCAGCACATTCACCGGCTTTCGTGCCGGTCGATCGAGGCCTGTCGGGAGATTCTGAAATGAGACGCGTCGTCGTAACCGGAATGGGTATTGTTTCGTCCATCGGCAACAATACGCAGGAAGTCATAGCCTCTCTGCGCGAGGCGCGGTCCGGCATTTCCCGGGCGGACGATCATGTCAAACTCGGCTTTCGTTCACAGGTGCAGGGCGCACCAACCCTGAAGGCGGAGGATTTTGTTGATCGACGCGCCATGCGCTTCCACGGCGGCGGCACGGCATGGAACCACGTGGCCATGGATCAGGCCATTGTGGATGCGGGCCTGGAGGCCAGCGATATAGACAACCCGCGCACAGGCATCATCATGGGTTCAGGTGGCCCTTCGACTCGCACGCTGATTGAAGCGGCAGACACGGCGCGCAACAAGGGGCCAAAGCGGGTAGGCCCGTTTGCAGTTCCCAAGGCAATGTCCTCGACCGCCTCGGCAACTCTTGCGACCTGGTTCAAGATCAAGGGTGTGAACTATTCCATTTCCTCGGCTTGCGCGACATCGTCCCATTGCATCAGCACTGCTGCGCAGCAGATCCAGTGGGGTTTGCAGGATGTGATGTTTGCCGGCGGTTGCGAAGAACTCGATTGGTCACTTTCAGTGCTCTTCGACGCCATGGGCGCCATGTCATCTGGATATAATGACACGCCGGAGAAATCCTCGCGCGCATACGACAAGAATCGCGACGGCTTCGTGATTGCAGGCGGGGCAGGCGTGCTGATTCTCGAAGAGCGCGAACGTGCCAAGGCGCGTGGTGCAAAAATTTACGCCGAGCTGGCCGGTTTCGGAGCCACGTCGGATGGCTATGACATGGTTGCACCATCTGGCGAAGGCGCAAAACGCTGTATGCAGCTTGCAATCGAAAACGTGAAAATTCCCATCGATTACATCAACCCGCATGCAACCTCGACTCCGGTTGGCGATGCCGCGGAAATTCAGGCTTTGCGCGAAGTTTTCGGTAGCGGCGAGAAATGCCCGCCACTATCGGCCACAAAGTCCCTTACCGGCCATTCGCTTGGCGCTGCGGGCGTGCAGGAAGCGATCTACTCACTGCTGATGATGCAGAACAGTTTCATTGCCGAAAGCGCCAACATCGAGGAACTCGATCCGGATTTCGCCGACATGAACATCGTTCGCCAGCGGCGCGACAATGTTGCCCTGCGGGCCGTACTGTCCAACTCGTTCGGCTTTGGCGGCACCAACGCCTCGCTGGTCTTTACTCACCCTGACGCCTGATCTGGATTTAATAATGCAAACTCAACCCGGTGGCCTGATGGCCGGCAAGCGCGGCCTCATCTTCGGCGTTGCAAACAATCATTCGATTGCATGGGGGATCGCTCAAGCGGTGGCCGCGCAAGGTGCAGAGCTTTGCTTCACCTATCAGGGCGAGGCATTGGGCAAACGCGTGAAGCCGCTGGCTGAAAGCATCGGTTCCGATTTTGTTTTGCCTTGCGATGTGGAAGATATTGCCAGCGTGGATGCGGTGTTCGCTGCAGTGGCTGAGCGCTGGGGCTCTCTCGATTTTGTCGTGCACGCGATCGGCTTTTCCAACAAGGACGAGCTGAAGGGGCGGTATGTTGAGGCAACAACGCGCGAAAATTTTCAGCGCACGATGGTCATTTCCTGTTTCTCGTTTACCGAACTGGCGCAACGCGCCGCGCCTTTGATGAAGAATGGCGGTTCGCTTCTGACACTGACATACGGCGGCGCTACACGTGTCATGCCGAATTACAATGTCATGGGACTTGCAAAAGCGGCTCTGGAATCCAGCGTGCGTTACATCGCCAGCGATCTGGGATCAAAAGGCATTCGGGTGAACGCAATCTCGGCCGGTCCCATTCGCACGCTCGCGGGCGCAGGTATCAGCGAGGCGCGTTCCATGTTCAATTTCCAGAAAGTGCATTCGCCATTGCGCCGCAGCCTTACCATCGAAGATGTCGGCGGTGCTGCTCTCTACATGTTGTCGGATTTGTCGGCAGGGGTTACCGGCGAAGTGCATTTTGTGGACGCCGGATACAATATTATTTCCATGCCGAGGCCAGAAGATCTTCGCGCCGGCGATGGCTCGGCGGACGAATAGGTCACGAATTTCCAGTTCGTCTCGCGGTCCTGGGAAACCTTTCGCGGTCAATCGGTGCGATGGTTTACAATTCTTTACATTGCAAAATTTGTGTCTTTGCTCCGATTTTCCATCGGTAATGAACGATCTACCGCAGATATGAGCCGATTTGCTTGGTGACGCGCGCAACCGCAGCCTCGCCCTGGTTTCATGTACAAATCTTAATTTGAAACGGATCAATGCTGCTGCTCTACTTCAAGGCGATGATGGCTTGGCGGGGCACTTCAGGAGGTTCGAAATGGAACGGAAGACCAAATTTGCATTTGCGGCGGCAGTCGGTGCGGTAAGTCTGATGGCGCTGAACGCTATCGCGCAGCCACAGCCCGGCAATGCCCCAGCGGCAAGTCCACCTGCGCCGCAGGCGCCGGCTGATCAGAAGCCGGCAGACAATGCCACAAAGCCGGGCGACAGCGCGGCGCAAAATCCACAGCAGGGTGATCGTGATAATTGGCAAGGTCGCCGTGGCCGTTGGGCGCGTGGCGATGGTGATAATCAACGCGGATGGCATCGCGGCGGCGGACAGAGGCGTGGCGAAGGCCGCGGAATGCGCAACATGTCAGAGGCAGACCGCAAGGCCTTCTTCGAGGCGCGCCTGGCTGCAGTCAAGGCAGGGCTGCAATTGAACGAGACGCAATTGCGTTTGTGGCCGCCTGTTGAGACGGCTGTACGCGAAATGATCACCAAGCGTCAGGAATGGCGCGAGCGTATCCGCAAAGAAGGTCAGCCAGCCAACCCCGTTGATCGGATGAAACGCCGTGGCGACTTCATGGCGGATCGCGGAACAGCATTGCAGAAATTCGCCAATGCCGCCAAACCGCTCTACGACACCTTGACCGATGAACAGAAACGGCGCCTTGGCATGCTTACGCGTGGCATGGGCCAGCGTGGCATGATGCACGGCGGCCGCCAAGGCATGCGCGGTCATCATCATCGCGGTATGGGTCGGCAAGGAATGCGCCAAGAAGGCATGGGCCGCCAAGGCATGAATCGTGGCGGTGACCGTTGGCAGCGGCATGGTCAATATCATCAGCGCTGGAATCGCGGTGACATGGATCGCAGCGGCATGCAGGGCCGGGGCATGCAAGATCGGGGCATGCAAGACCGGGGCATGATGGGTCAGGGCAATGAGCGCTGGCAGCGCCAGGGTCAGTATCGTCAGCGTTGGAATCGTGATGAAGGCGCACAACAAGGCCGCAGTTGGCAACAGGGTAATAACGCCGGCGACGATTTTGCTGGCGAAGGCCGCCGCGATCGCTGGCAGCAAATGTAATCTGGAAGAACAATCCGGCAGTCTTCGAAGCCGGCATAAACAAAAAGGGCGGTCCTTGCGGGCCGCCCTTTGTTTTAGGTAATAGCGATTTTTACTCGCCAGCCTCGTCGCGCTCAGTCTTTTCGCGGTCGCGTTCGGCTTTTTGCTGCGCTTCCAGATCTTCGCCGGTCGCCTGATCGACGACGCGCATTGACAGGCGCACCTTGCCGCGATCATCGAAGCCCAGCAGTTTCACTTTCACCTTGTCGCCTTCCTTGACGACATCGGTGGTCTTGTTGACGCGCTGGGTGCCAAGTTGCGAGATGTGCACGAGGCCGTCCTTCGAACCGAAGAAATTGACGAATGCGCCGAAGTCCATGGTCTTGACGACCGTGCCTTCGTAGATCTGGCCGATTTCCGGTTCCATCGTCAGGGACTTGATCCAGTTGATCGCAGCCTTGATCGATTCACCATTGCTGGATGCAATCTTTACCGTGCCATCGTCTTCGATGTTGATCTTGGCGCCAGTCTTTTCCACGATTTCGCGGATCACCTTGCCGCCGGTGCCGATCACGTCGCGGATCTTGTCCGTTGGGATCTTCATCTGCTCGATGCGCGGAGCGAACTCGCCCAATTCCTGGCGCGCAGTGTCGAGAGCCTTCGACATTTCGCCCAGAATATGCAGGCGGCCATCTTTCGCCTGTCCGAGAGCAACACGCATGATGTTCTCGGTGATGCCGGTGATCTTGATGTCCATCTGCAACGACGTGATGCCGTTTTCCGTACCGGCAACCTTGAAGTCCATATCGCCGAGATGGTCTTCATCGCCGAGAATGTCGGAAAGAACCGCGTAACGTTCGCCTTCCAGAATCAAACCCATCGCAATACCGGCGGTGGGATGCTTCAACGGAACACCTGCATCCATCAACGCCAGTGACGAACCGCAAACCGTGGCCATCGAAGACGAGCCGTTGGATTCCGTGATCTCGGACACAACGCGGATCGTGTAGGGGAATTCCGACTTCGCAGGCAGCATCGGACGGATTGCACGCCATGCCAGCTTGCCATGGCCGATTTCACGCCGGCCAGGCGAACCCATACGGCCTGTTTCACCGACGCTGTAGGGAGGGAAGTTATAATGCAGCAGGAAGTTTTCCTTGTAGGTGCCTTCCAGTGCGTCGATGAACTGTTCATCCTCCGCAGTGCCGAGTGTTGCAACAACCAGCGCCTGCGTTTCCCCGCGTGTGAAAAGCGCAGAACCGTGTGTGCGTGGCAGAACGCCTACCTGTGAAAGGATAGGACGCACGGTACGCACATCGCGTCCATCGATGCGAATGCCTGTGTCGAGGATGTTGAAGCGAACCACTTTGGCTTGCAGGTCATGGAAAACTTCCTTGACCATCTCCTTGGAGAATTTCGCCTCGGCGCCTTCCGGGAACAGTGCGGCATCGACCTTTGCCTTCACGGCATCGACAGCTGCATAGCGTTCCTGCTTCACCGTCTTCTTGTAGGCTTCGCGCAACTCTGCTTCTGCAACAGCAGCAACGGCGCTTTCAGCTCCCGACTTGTCGACAACTTTCAGATCGCGTGGCTCCTTGGCTGCCTTTTCGGCAAGGCGGATGATTGCCTCAATCACCGGCTGGAAGCCGCGATGACCGGTCATGACTGCTTCCAGCATGACCTCTTCGGAAAGCTCATGGGCTTCCGATTCAACCATCAGAACAGCATCGCCCGTTCCGGCGATTACCAGATCAAGCTGCGATTCCTTCATTTCGTCGATTGTCGGGTTCAGCTTCAACTGGCCATTGATATGGCCAACACGCGCTGCGCCAACCGGACCCATGAACGGAATGCCCGAGATCGTCAGCGCTGCAGAAGCGGCAACCATCGCCAGCACGTCAGGATCGTTTTCCAGATCGTGCGACAGGACAGTGATGACGACCTGCGTATCGTGGCGGTAGCCATCGGGAAACAGCGGACGGATCGGACGGTCGATCAGGCGCGAAACAAGCGTTTCCTTTTCGCTCGGACGGCCTTCGCGCTTGAAATAGCCGCCGGGAATGCGGCCGGCAGCGAATGACTTTTCCTGATAGTTGACGGTGAGCGGGAAGAAATCGACGCCGGGCTTTGGCGCCTTGGCGGAAACAACGGTTGCCAGCAGTGAGGTTTCACCCCAGGTGGCGAAAACGGCGCCATCGGCCTGGCGTGCGATGCGGCCGGTTTCAAGGGTCAGCGTGCGGCCGGCCCATTCAAGAGATTCGCGATGTATTTCGAACATAAATTCTGTCTTTCATGGCTGTCGGAAAACAAACGGCCATGGTCAAGATGACGAGAGGCTGCCAGCAAGCACGGTTAGGCTTGCATGTGTGTGACAGCGTCCGGCGATCCTGCCATGGCTCGGCTTTCTCCGGATGGAAAGGCGGCCCCATGCCGTCTTTCCGGTGGATTGTGTCCCGCACGATGCGGAACGCTTTTTAACGGCGGATGCCGAGACGCTCGATGAGCGAGCGGTAACGCGGCTCGTCGCGATCCTTGACGTAGTCGAGGAGTTGGCGGCGCTGGGAAACGAGCTTCAGGAGCCCGCGGCGCGAATGGTTGTCTTTTTTATGGGATTTGAAATGCTCGGTCAGGTTCGTGATGCGTTCGGTCAGAATGGCTACCTGAACTTCCGGCGAACCGGTATCGCTGGCCTTCGTTGCATATTCCTTTATGAGCGCCTGCTTGCGCTCCATCGTGATCGACATCGGATTTTCCTTTATTTTTAGATGTTTATCCGCAGGTTTATGGCCAATGGCCAACCATGCGGACCAGTAATCGTTATTGCGGTGGCCGGGCCGGGATGTCGTCCAGCAGGGTCACCGAATACGCACCAGCCGGGGAAATCCGGCAGGATGAGGGGCTTATACACGAATTGCGGCGAATGACCAGAGCCTGCAATGCACCCAGGCCCAGGGCCTCGCGGCCAAACGGTTCAGAATGCCAGGTTGAACACCCGCGTTGGGTTCAGTTCGCCGGCCTCTACCGGACCGAATGCGATTGGTACGCCGCCGCAGGCTGCATAGGCGATCCCGCCAGCGGGAGCATCCCGGCCACGCAGGATGAGACTTTGGCCGCGCCGCAAGCGGGCCGCGCTGTTGCGGTCGACAACCACGCAGGGCAATTCGGTCAGCCCGGCTTCGACGCTCAGCATGGCATCGATCGCATGGGCCGGATCCGCCTCCAGCGCCTCCAGAGTGATGGCATCGACAATGAGAAAGGGTCCAACCCGTGTGCGCCGCAGGGCGGTCACGTGGCCGTAGCAACCCAGCAGCCTGCCCAGATCGCGGGCAATCGCGCGGACATAGGTGCCCTTGCCGCAGCGCGCCTCGAAAATGGCCTCATTGGCTGTGGCTGAAACAAGCTCGAGTGCATCGATCACGACTTCACGCGCAGCCAGTTCGACGGTTTCACCATCGCGGGCGAGATCGTAAGCCCGTTCACCGCCAATCTTGATCGCGGAAAAAGACGGTGGCACCTGCATGATCGCGCCGGTGAATTGCGGCAACGCCACCAAAATCGAATCTGTGTCCGGACGAGCCTCGCTCGTATGGGTAATCTTGCCTTCGCTGTCGTCGCTGTCGGTTTCAATTCCCCATTGGACCGTGAAGCGATACGCCTTCTTGCCATCCTGCACGAAAGGCACGGTCTTTGTCGCTTCCCCGAACGCAATCGGCAGAATGCCGGTTGCAAGTGGATCCAGGGTGCCGGCGTGTCCAGCCTTTTTGGCATTGAAAAGACGTTTGACGCGCGAGACAGCCTGCGTCGATGTCAGGCCTTGCGGCTTGTCGAGGATCAACCAGCCGTCGACGTCCACTCGTTTGGATCGCGGTGCATTCATGTCAGTTGGACTGCTTGCTTTCTGGAGCCGGCTCATCGCTGGCGCCCGACGTATCCTGGCGCACTTTCGGGGAGTTCAGCAATGCGTCTATCGCGGCTGCATTTTCAAAGCTGTCGTCAATTCTGAACCGTAAATCTGTTGCAAACTTGAGATTGATCATGCGGGCGATTTCTACACGAAAAGTCTTGCGATGCTTGTCCAGTGCTTCGAGAACTTTTTCAGAATCCTTGCCGCCCAATGCCAGCACAAACACCGTTGCGCACTTCAAATCCGGGCTCATCTGGACTTTCGGTATCGTGATGACATGTCCGTCCAGCGTGGCGTCGTTGACATATCCACGGGTGAGCAGTTCTGACATGGCATGGCGGATCAATTCACCCACGCGCAACATGCGCTGTGAGGGTTCACCGCCCTTTTGATGGGATCGCGACATAGGACATCTCTCTTGCGATAGAGCTGGTTATGTTTGCCGATGAGTTGCGTTGGATGCGATGGCGGGAACGATTGCCCTAGAGTGAGCGGGCAATCGATTCGACGCGATAACACTCGATGATATCGCCTGCGCGAATATCCTGATAATTTTCGAATGCCATACCGCACTCCTGACCGGCCTGCACTTCGCGCACTTCGTCCTTGAAGCGCTTGAGCGTGCCGAGCGATCCTTCGTGGATGACGACGTTGTCGCGTATGAGACGGACCTTTGCCCCACGCTCGACCCGGCCGTCGGTAACACGGCAACCGGCAACACGGCCAACCTTGGTAATGTTGAAGACTTCCAGAATTGCAGCATTGCCCAGCATTTCTTCGCGCAAGGTAGGCGCGAGCAGGCCAGACATGGCGGCTTTGATGTCGTCAACAAGGTTGTAGATGATGTTGTAATAGCGAATTTCAATTCCGGCCCGTTCCGATGCATCTCGTGCTTCGCGATGGGCGCGCACGTTGAAGCCAAGAACTGCAGCGCCGGAGGCTTCTGCAAGAGTGATATCGGATTCGCTGATGCCGCCGACGCCTGCATGGATGATGCGTGCGCCAACTTCTTCGGTTCCAAGCTTGTCGAGCGCAGCGATAATCGCTTCAACAGATCCTTGCACGTCGCCCTTGATAATGAGCGGGAACTCCTTGCGGCCTGCTGCCTTGATCTGGCTCATCATGTCGGCGAGCGATCCGCGCGCACCTGCACCACGGACTACAGCCTGGTCGCGCTTCTGGCGTTCGCGATATTCGGAAATTTCACGGGCACGCGCTTCAGATTCCACCACCGCCACGCGGTCTCCGGCTTCTGGCGCGCCGCCAAAGCCAAGCACTTCCACCGGCTGCGAAGGACCGGCAGAGCCTCTGGTACGGCCCGTATCGTCGATCAGCGCGCGTACGCGGCCCCATTGGGAACCAGCAACAATGATGTCACCGGTCTTCAGCGTACCACGTTGCACGAGTACGGTTGCAACCGGTCCGCGGCCGCGATCAAGCAAGGCTTCGATTACCGTGCCTTCCGCGCTCCGCTTCGGATCGGCCGACAGTTCAAGCACTTCGGCCTGCAGCGCGATTGCATCAAGCAGCTTGTCAAGATTGGTGCGCTTGAGCGCCGACACTTCGACTTCCAGTGTATCGCCGCCCATGCTTTCAACCTGCACCTCGTGATGCAACAGTTCGCTGCGCACGCGCAAGGGATTGGCGTTGGGCTTGTCCATCTTGTTGATGGCGACAATCAGCGGCACGCCTGCGGCCTTGGCATGTGCAATGGCCTCGATTGTTTGCGGCATGATGCCATCGTCAGCCGCGACCACCAGCACAACGATATCGGTGACCTTGGCGCCGCGGGCGCGCATGGCTGTAAAGGCCGCGTGGCCTGGCGTATCGATGAATGTGATCTTGTCGCCATTAGGCGCAGTCACCTGATAGGCGCCGATATGCTGGGTGATGCCGCCGGCTTCGCCGGCAACAACATCAGCTTCACGAATGGCGTCGAGCAGCGAGGTCTTGCCGTGATCGACATGACCCATGATGGTAACGACCGGCGGGCGCGATTCGAGAGCGTCGTCGTCGTCCGGCGTGTCGAACAGGCCTTCTTCAATATCGGATTCTGCAACCCTGCGCACGGAGTGGCCTAGTTCCTCTGCGATAAGTTGAGCAGTATCAGCATCAATCACATCGGTGATCTTGTGCATCACATCCTGTTTCATCAGCAGCCGGATGACATCGACTGCCCGCTCCGACATGCGGTTTGCGAGTTCCTGGATAGTGATTGTTTCGGGAAGGATGACTTCGCGTACGAGCTTTTCTTTCGGCTGCGATGCTCCGCCTTTCAGGCGCTGCATGCGGCGGCGGAAAGAAGCAACCGAACGTGTACGCTCTTCCTCTTCCGAAGTGGCTGTCGCAACCGTGAGTCTGCCGCGTTGCTTTTGCGGTGCTCCCCGTGTGCTGCGCGGCGGCTGGACCACTTTCGTGGGTAGTCCGGGGCGCCGGATGATGCGCTTTGCATCGCTGTCTTCGGATTCCATCTCAGCCAGCGTGCGTTCTCGCGCGGCCGGAGCCAAAGGAGCAGGTGCAGGTGCGGGCGCCTTCACTTCGCTGGCTGGCTCGGCGGGGCCAGCAGGTGTGCCTAGTCGCTTGGCAGCTGTATCTTCTGCCTTGCGCTTGGCTTCAACCTCATGGGCACGCCGCGTCTCTTCGTCGGTCTTGCGCGCCAAGGCGGCATCCCGCTCAGCCTTTTCCTTCGCATCCCGCTCAGCGCGTTCCTTGGCATCAATCTTTGCCTGTTCACGCGCTTCAAGCTCG
Organism: uncultured Alphaproteobacteria bacterium; assembly: GCA_963700795.1. Lineage (GTDB taxonomy): Bacteria > Pseudomonadota > Alphaproteobacteria > Rhizobiales > Beijerinckiaceae > Terripilifer. The sequence goes on from CAVOYX010000005.1 coordinate 590,874, forward strand.
CGCTCACGTGCATCGACAAGGGCCTTGGCGCGAGCTTCGCGCTCCTCCTCGGTCAATGTCCGCAGGACTACGCCGGCCTGAGCGCCTGATCCGCCATCCCCTTCCGGACCCTTCGCACGCGGTGCGCGGCCTGATGGTGTTTTCGCGGCAGGAGCAGCAGTCTGAACAGTTTTTGGTTGCGAAACAGGTGCTTCCGCGCGCGGCGCAGGCTCAGCCGGACCGCCTACGGTCCGCCGCTTCACCTTTTCCACGACCACGGCCTTGGTCCGGCCATGGGAGAAACTCTGGCGTACAACACCCTGCTCCACCGGCCGCTTCAGGGTCAGTGTCTTGGGCTTTGCAGTCAGCGTTTTTTCGCCAGTATCCTTTGTTTCGCTCATTTAACCTCGGCTTTGGGGCTCTTTCGATGCCCCATCCTGTAAATCTTCAGAGGCTGAATTAGCCTCATTTTCGGGCTTGCCCGTTCGATAAAATGCCAGCCGTCTGCTCCGGGCAACGAACGCATCGCTGGCCGCGCCCTGTCTGAGCGCTGCATGTATCACATTTGTATGCCCCAATGCCAAATCCAATTGGTTTGAATCGAAAATTTCGATTCTAGGTATATTTGGTGCTGTATCGGGGGCATTTCGATATAGCGCCTGGGCAATTTTGCGTTTTCCGTCAGGGCTGCCGTCCTGGGCATGTACAAGAGCCGCAATACGGCCCTTGCCGATCTGCTTTTCAACCTGAAACGCGCCGGTGACAACCAGCCCGGCCTTGTTGGCCATGGCCAGGCTTTGCCGTGCCTCGCCTGTCAGGAGTGTTTCCACCAGATCCGGCAGGTCGGGCGAGGGCTTGACCGGCCTTTTCAGGCTCCGGGCAAAGACATTGCGTTTGACAGCTTCGACCACGCTCGCGCGGGTTGCCGTTATCCAGACACCGCGCCCGGGAAGCTTGCGCTTGAGGTCGGGAACGATGTCTCCGTCAGGGCCTTCCACAAACCGCAGCAGCGAGGCAGGATCAGCGGGCTGGCGCGTAAGCGCGCAGGTACGCTCCGAAGCCCGCTCGCTGGCGCTCTCCGGATCGTCCTGTTTCTGCCGCTCTGCCCTTGCTGGGGTCAATGTCCTGCCTCTTGCTCATGGCCGCGTCTGCCGGATCAACCGGCCGCAGCCGGTTGATCAGCGTTACCACCGTCTGCGTCTGCCGGTTGCTCTGCCGGCGCTTCGATCCAGCCAGCCTTGACGCGGGCGGCCATTATCATGGCTTCGGCTTCCTCGCGCGATATGGCTATGCCTTCCAGAAAGCCTTCATGCTTTTTCGTTTCGCCATCCTTGCGTTCGGACCAGCCGACCAGATCGTCCGGAACACAACCAGCGAAATCTTCCATGTTCTTGACATCGTTTTCGCCAAGACGGGCAAGGATCTGGTTGGTCATGCCGTCGAGTTCCAGCAGATCGTCCGTCACGCCCAGTTCGCGGCGCTTGGTGGCGAACTCGTCGTCGATGCGTTGCAGATATTCGCGCGCACGGCGTTGGATTTCTTCCGCGGTATCTTCATCGAACCCTTCGATTGAAGCGACTTCTTCAGCTTCCACGAAAGCAATTTCTTCCACGGAGCGAAAGCCTTCGGAAGCCAACAGCTGTCCGATCGTCTCGTCCACGTCGAGCGCATGCATGAAGATATTCGTCCGCTCGACGAATTCCTTCTGGCGCCGTTCGGATTCTTCAGCTTCCGTCAGGATGTCGATGTCCCAGCCGGTGAGTTGCGATGCAAGACGAACGTTCTGTCCACGCCGGCCGATAGCAAGCGACAATTGTTCGTCGGGCACAACAACTTCGATGCGCGAAGAATCTTCGTCCAGAACGACTTTGACAACTTCCGCAGGCTGCAATGCATTGACGATGAAAGTTGCCGCGTCTGCCGACCAGGGAATGATGTCGATCTTTTCGCCCTGCAGTTCGTTTACAACCGCCTGAACGCGCGAGCCGCGCATACCTACGCAAGCGCCAACCGGATCGATGGATGCATCGCGGGATACGACTGCAATCTTCGCGCGCGAACCAGGATCGCGGGCGACAGACCGCACCTCGATAATGCCGTCATAGATTTCGGGCACTTCCTGCGCAAACAGCTTCGCCATCAGCTGCGGATGCGTGCGCGACAGGAATATCTGCGGCCCGCGCTGTTCGCGCCGGACGTCATAAACATAGGCGCGCGCGCGGTCGCCGGGGCGGAATACTTCGCGCGGAATCAGTTCGTCGCGGCGGATGACGGCTTCGCCGCGGCCCAGATCGACGATGACATTTCCATATTCAACACGCTTGACGACGCCATTGATGATTTCGCCAATACGGTCCTTGAATTCGTCGTACTGGCGGTCGCGCTCAGCTTCACGCACTTTCTGCACGATGACCTGCTTGGCTGATTGTGCCGGAATGCGGCCGAATTCGAATGGCGGCAGTGTCTCCGCAATCCAGTCGCCAACTTGCGCCGCCGGATTTTTCTTCTGCGCATCTTTCAGCAGGATTTGCGTCGCGTCGGTCTCGATTTCATCGACAACCATCATCAGTCGCGAGAAACGGATTTCACCGGTTTTCGGATTGATCTCGGCGCGAACTTCTGTTTCCTGACCATAGCGCGAGCGCGCAGCTTTCTGCAGCGCTTCTTCCATCGACTTCAGGACTATTTCGCGCGGAATGGATTTTTCACGTGCGACAGCGTCGGCAATTTGCAGAAGTTCCAGTCTGTTGGCGCTAACGGCCATGGTCTTTCTCCTTAGCGAAAAAGCGCAATTGCGCTTGTCGGTATAGTTCTATCGTTTGACGGGCGGTGCGCCGTTGCGACGCATCGATCCGTTAGGTTTGGTGGCAGGCGCGCCCTTGGCTTGCCGCCGAGCGGCGAAACGTCCCGGACCGCGGCGGGGTACTTCAAGTCCTGCTTCTTCTTCGCCGGCCACTTCTTCAGGAGCCTCCATTTGCAGCTTGCCCAAACGCAATGATTCACGAATGAGTGCGTCGGTAAGTACAAGATGCGCTTCGGCTATCTCGCTCACAGGCAGGCTGACATCAGCTTCTTCGTCTTCGCGCGCATCCATGCGCCGGATTTTTATTTCTGCGTCCCGGCCTTCACCTGAAACGCCTTCGATCCAGCCGCGAAACCGCTTGCGGCCCGCAACCAGCGTTGCTGTTTCAATACGTGCTTCATGACTGATGGCGCGTTGGAAATCGGAAATCCGCACCAGGGGCCGATCAATCCCGGGAGAAGACATTTCCAGCCTGTAGGCTTGCGAAATGGGATCCTCCAGATCGAGCACCGGCGACAGGGCCATGCTGGCGGCTTCGCAATCCTCAACATTCATGGTGCCGTCCGGCCGTTCGGCCATGATTTGCAGCGTGGTGCCCTGGCCGCTGAGAATGCGTGCGCGAACCAGGCGGTAGCCAAGATCGCGCAGCACAGGTTCAGCCACCCGCGCCACGCGTGCTGCGGGCCCGGTTTCGGTAATCAGCCGCGGCTCGGAAAGATCGGCCGCGATCTCTGGCTGTGCTTTTGTGTCGTCCATTTGCCAAACAAAAAGAGCGGGTCCCCGGGGGCCCACTCTCCAAAATGATCACCGTAAGATGATCCGGATGAGAAACTGTTAAAGCGCTTATACAGGATTTGGCGGCCAGTTGCAACCAGATTCGCTAGCCGTCGCGAAAGATGCCTAGTCCATCGTCGGAATGACGAAACTTGCGCCTTCCTTCACGCCGCTGGGCCAACGCTGGGTGACAGTCTTGGTCTTGGTATAGAAGCGGATGGAATCGGGCCCGTGCTGGTTCAGGTCGCCGAAGCCCGAACGCTTCCAGCCGCCGAATGTGTAATAGGACAGCGGCACGGGAATCGGGACGTTCACCCCAACCATTCCAACCTGCACGCGCGCGGTGAAGTCGCGGGCCGCATCGCCGTCACGGGTGAAGATCGCAACGCCATTGCCGTATTCATGGTCCGTGCAGAGCCGGAGCGCGGTTTCATAATCGTCGGCGCGAACCACGCTGAGCACCGGGCCGAAAATTTCTTCCCTGTAGATGCGCATGTCCGGCGTCACATTGTCGAACAGGCAGCCGCCCAGATAGAAGCCGTTTTCGTACCCCTGCAATTTGAAGTTACGCCCGTCTACCAGCAGTTTCGCGCCTTCCTGGATGCCGAGCTCGACGTAGTCTTTGACCTTTTCGAGATGCGCTTTGGTAACCAGCGGACCGTAATCGGCACTGGAGTCGGTGGAAGGCCCGATCTTGAGACTTTCGACGCGCGGCACCAGCCGTTTGACCAGTTCATCGGCAGTGCCTTTGCCTACGGGAACTGCGACCGACACAGCCATGCAGCGTTCGCCAGCCGATCCATATCCGGCGCCAATCAGGGCGTCGACCGCTTGATCCATGTCCGCGTCCGGCATGATGACCATGTGGTTCTTCGCACCGCCGAAACATTGGACACGTTTTCCGTTCTCGGCAGCGCGGCAGTAAATATAGGCAGCAATAGGTGTGGAGCCGACAAATCCGACCGCGGAAATGTCCGGATCGTCGAGAATGGCGTCCACGGCTTCCTTGTCACCATTGACCACATTCAGAATTCCTGGCGGAAGGCCGGCTTCCAGCATCAGTTCGGCCAGCTTGAGCGGAACTCCGGGATCGCGTTCGGATGGCTTGAGAATAAAGGCATTGCCGCAGGCAATTGCCGGGGCGAATTTCCACATGGGAATCATTGCCGGGAAATTGAACGGGGTTATTCCGGCCACGACCCCCAGAGCCTGGCGAAGGGAATAGATGTCGATGCCCGGCCCGGCCCCCTCGGTATACTCGCCCTTCAGCAGGTGCGGAATGCCAATGGCAAATTCGGCAACTTCCAACCCGCGCTGGATGTCGCCCTTGGCGTCCGCAATTGTTTTGCCGTGTTCGCGGGCAAGCAGTTCAGCGAGGGAATCGTAGTCCCGGTTGAGCAAATCGACGAATTTCATCATCACCCGCGCCCGGCGCTGGGGATTGGTCGCTGCCCAGCCAGGCTGCGCGGCCTTCGCGTTTTCCACCGCCATGCGAACTTCTGCCGCCGAAGCCAGCGGGATCCGCGAAATCTGCTCCCCGGTCATCGGCTCCCAACCGTCGGCAAAGCGCCCGGAAGTACCCTTGACGTGTTTCCCGCCAATGAAATGCGTGATTTCCCGCATGATTGTTTCCTCTCTGTTGCGGCATTTGTAACCGGGCGGGAAGATCAAGGGAAGGGACGAAAACCATCGCCTGTGGCATATTGCCGGTCCGGCGGGCCAACATGACCGGGCTGGATTGAAGCAGCTCAACGGCTGGCCGGGAATGATAGATGTATCCGGCGAGGAGGGATGCATGAGGATTATCTCGCTTCTGGCATTGGCCATGGTCCTTGGGCCCGCGGCGTCAGCCCGAGCGCAATCGGACGGGGCAGGCAATGTGATCATTCAAGGCAGTCCCAATGTTATCGTGGGCGGCCATCCTGCGGCCCGGACAGGCGACACCACCGGCAACAAGGCGGTCATTGGTGGCGGCTCAAAGAATGTATTCATTGGCGGAAAGCCGGCAGCGCGAACCGGGGACAGAACCAGCTGCGGGGGTGTGATCACTGGTGGAAGCCGGAACGTGTTTGTAAACGGCAAGCCGCTCGCAACAGCCGGTGACCGGGCCAGTGGTTGTTGAGCTGAATTTGTGCCGTAGCCACTTGCCGTAGCCACTTGCCGTAGCCCGTTTCCAGGATCTTCGTTGTGTCCAAATCAAAACTGGCGTTTCAAATCCCAGGCCCATGTCCTATGGGTCATTGATAATCGCGACTTCGACCTGCCCCGGAGAATGGAGCCTTCAATGACCAAGCTCGATCAGCTGAAGACGATGACCACGATCGTTGCCGATACCGGCGACATGGAGTCAATTCGTCAGTTCAAGCCGCAGGATTGCACCACCAACCCGACCCTTATCCTGAAGGCAGCCCAGATCGACGCCTATGCTCATGTGGTTGATGAAGCCATAGCCTGGGGCACAAAAGCCGGCAAAGGTCCCGAGGCAATTGCTGACAGGCTTGCGGTGAATTTCGGCGCCGAGTTGACAAAGATTGTCCCCGGCCGTGTTTCAACGGAGGTCGATGCAGATCTGTCCTTCGACACGCGCGCCATGATTGACAAGGCGCGCTTCCTGATCGCGGAATATGAAGCGCGCGGTATTTCCCGCCATCGCATCCTGATCAAGCTTGCATCGACATGGGAAGGAATACGCGCCGCCGAAGTGCTGCAGAAGGAAGGCATAGATTGCAACATGACGTTGCTGTTTTCACTGGCCCAGGCAGCGGCCTGCGCTGAAGCAGGGGCATTTCTGATTTCCCCTTTCGTCGGTCGCATTCTCGACTGGTATAAAAAGTCGACCGGTCAGGACTATACGGCCGAGACAGATCCGGGCGTCTTGTCTGTTCGATCCATCTACCAATATTACAAGGCTCACGGCATCGCGACCGTTGTGATGGGAGCTTCCTTCCGCAACACCGGAGAGATCGAGGCGTTGGCCGGTTGCGACAGGTTGACGATCTCGCCGCAATTGTTGGGCGAGCTCAGCAAGGCCGAAGGAGAATTGCCTCGCGTTCTGGCGCCGGACATGCCGGTGCAAGGCGCACCGCAACGCATGAAACTTGACGAGTCGGCATTTCGTTTCGCAATGAACGAGGACGCCATGGCGACGGAAAAGCTGGCAGAAGGTATCCGCCTTTTCTCGGCGGATCTGCGCAGCCTGCGTCAGATGGTGTCCCAGCGGTTGGCGAAAGCAGCGTAACAACGACACAGCTGTTGACCCTGAAATTATAGTTTCGCTTTAACTGACACATTGATGTCCAGATTGCGCCTCTTTGCCGTCGTTTGTGCTGCCTAACCTGCGCACTTGAACGATTCGAAATGGGCAAATGAGGGCTGGTCGCGATGCTGCACGCGGCGAAACGAAATGTGTTTTCTCCCGCAAACGGGAATTCCCTGAGGCTGGAACTGGCTTTGCTCGCATTGCCGTTGCTGGCGCTCGGCGCATTGTTTTTGCTTTTGCCCGCGCGCGAACACCTGTTCGTGCCAAAAGTGACGCTTCGGGTAACGTCCGCCAAGCCTTCTCCGGAGCCCCAGCTCGCCCGCGACCAGCAATTGGCACGTGAACACGTCGCCTTCGCATTGTCGAAGATCGCCCGGCCGCTTCCGGTTGTGGTTGCAGCGCTGCCGCCTGAAGCCCCGGCTGCGACCCGCACGCAAGCCGGTAGCCAGAACCACGTCGCGCCAGTCAGGGTTGCGCACGCCGCAGCGATACGCCGTCATCGCAGCAAATCAATACAGGCTGAGCGCAAGGCACGCATACGCAGTGCCGAGCGCAAGGCCCATCCGGCTGTCGCTGCAAACGTAATGCGCAGGCCTGCGCAGCCGGAGGATGGCTCCTGGCTGAAAAGACTGAAAACGCCGGTATCGACTGCGATGTCCGCATTGGCGCCGGTCACCGATAGTGTGGCGCGCACGGTCGAGAGGGCAGGTGGCGCACTCGAAACCATTCGTCGCAAGGTATTATAGGCAATCGGTCTTACGCTTTGGGAAACTGCTTCAATTCATGTAGGCTTGTCGCATACCGCATGAATCGGAGCATAGTTTGGCTGCCCCCGTTGAAATTGGCGCATATCGCGAGGCCCTGATATTTCTGGGCACCGCGGGCGTAATTGTGCCTTTGTTCCGCCGATTGCGGGTGACGCCGGTCATTGGTTTTCTTGTCGCCGGCATTGCTCTGGGGCCAGCGGGGCTTGGCAGGTTTTCCGATCAGTCGCCGATCCTCAAAGCAATTACGTTCTCTGACGTGAAGACCATGGCGTCGTTCGCCGAGCTTGGCGTCGTCTTTCTGCTGTTCACCATTGGCCTTGAACTTTCATTTGAACGTCTGAAACGCATGCGCCGGCTGGTCTTCGGCTTCGGGGCCCTGCAGGTAATTATTTGCGCCGTAGTTATTGCCAGTATCGCGATGTTGCTTGGTCTCAATCCAGCGGCGTCGGCCATCATCGGTGGCGCACTTGCGCTGTCGTCGACGGCAATAGTCATGCCGGTATTGTCTGATCGCAAGCGGTTGGGTACGGGAGCCGGACGAGCTATTTTCGCCATTCTCCTGTTTCAGGATCTCATGGTCGCCCCGTTATTGTTCATGGTCGGTATGCTTGACCAGCGGTTCGATGCCGGCATGAGCGCCAATATGGGAGTGGCAGTATTTTATGCCCTGCTGCCGGCAATGGTTTTCATCGCTCTGCTGGTTGGTGTTGGCCGGCTTGTTTTGCGTCCATTGTTTCATCAGGTCGCAGTAACGCGCTCTACCGAATTTTTCATGGCGGCATGTCTGCTGGTTGTCATAGGCGCTGCGCTTGCCAGTGCCGCTGCCGGCATATCCATGGCGCTCGGAGCTTTTATCGCCGGATTGTTGCTTGCTGAAACCGAATATCGCCGCGAAGTTGAAGCCACGATCGAGCCCTTCAAGGGACTTTTGCTTGGATTGTTTTTTGTGTCCGTTGGTGCCGGTCTCGATCTCACCCAGGTCGCCCATTCACCTGCGATGACGATTGGCCTTGCGGTCGTCCTGATCGCGTTGAAGGCGTTGATCGTTCTTCTCATCGCGCGTGCGTTGAAATTCACCGCCCCCGCCGCACAGGAAATTGCATTGCTACTGGGTCCCGGCGGTGAGTTTGCTTTCGTGATGCTGGGCGCCGCCATCGCCACCGGCGCAATCGAACGTCTGCTGGGTGGTCAGATACTGCTGGCAGTGACGCTGTCGATGGTTGCTGATTCCGGCTCTGGGATGGGTTGCAGGCCTGTTGCAACGTGCGCAACCTGAAGCACCGCAAACCCATCCGGAACTATTGCCAGGCGCGGAAGGCTTCGACGAATCCGGACATGTCATTATCGTTGGCTTCGGGCGCGTCGGCACTCTTGTCGCCGATATGCTGCGGCGGCACAAAATTTCCTACATCGCGATTGACGGCAATGCGCGGGTGGTTATGGACGAACGCCAGCGCGGTGAGCCGGCCTATTGGGGGGATGCAACTCACCTGGAACTTTTGCGCAAGTCCGGCCTCGCCGAGGCGCGTGCTGTTGTCATTACGATGGGCGCACCGCGAGCGACTGAGATCATTGTTGCGATGATTCGGCGCGACAGATCGGATATTACCATCGTTGCCCGCGCGCGCGACGCCCACCATGCAACCGTATTGTATGGATTGGGCGCAAGCGATGCGATCCCTGAGACTATCGAAGCCAGTCTGCAATTGTCCGAGGCTACGCTGGTCGATATCGGCGTGCCCATGGGCTATGTGATCGCATCGATTCACGAAAAACGCGACGAATATCGCAAGCTGCTACAGCCCACTGGCGAGCAGCAGTCCAAGCGTCATCAAATTCGCTACGCAACGCGCATGAAGGAAATGAAGCGCATGGCGCGCGAGCGCGACGACGAAAATAAAAAAGGCGTGGCGGGGTAAAGTTTCAGCCGCGCAGCTTTGCCAGCGAAGTTTCGCGAATGGCATCCAGCGTTGTCACTGGCGTTATCGCTTGCGGATCGACCTTGATGTGGATGATCGTCGGCAAACCCGACGCTACCGCGCGCTCCCACGCAGGAACAAATTCGTCCGGTTTCCTCAACCGTTTCGCCATGTCCGCCATAGGCGCGGCCAATAGCGGCAAAATCCGGTGACTTCATCATTGTTGCTGAAACGCGTCCGGGGTATTCGCGCTCCTGATGCATGCGGATGGTGCCGTACATGCTGTTGTCGATGACAATTGCGATGATCGGCAATTCATACTGAACCGCAGTCACAAACTCCTGCCCGTTCATGAGAAAGCAACCATCGCCATTGAAGCTGACCACCATGCGATCGGGGCTTACGCGCTTTGCACCGACGGCGGCGGGCAATCCATAACCCATTGAGCCCGAAACCGGAGCGAGCAAGCGTGCCATATTGCCGGATGCGCAAATAACGGCCGACCCAGATGGCGTAATTGCCGGCGCCGTTGGCGACGATTGCGTCTTCGGGAAGATTGTTGCGCAGCCACAGCATGATTTGCGAAAGCTGCACCTTGCCTGGTGCTTCCGGCGCAACATCGGTGAAAGCCAGATATTCAGCGCGTGCCGCTTTTGTCTGCTCGGCCCAGGCGATCGTTTGCGGCGCCTTGAGCCGGCCAAGCGCGGCGCAGAAACTCTGTGGCGAAGCGTTTATGGCGATATCAGGTGAATATACGCGTCCCAATTCGTTCGCGTCCGCATGGACATGCACGAAGAATTGCTTCGGCTTCGGGATGTCGAACAGCGTATAGCCCTGCGATGGCACTTCGGCCATGCGCCCGCCCGCCAGCAGCACGAAATCCGATTGCTTGATGCGCTCAACAGTTTCGGATTTGCGCCCAGCGCCAGTTCGCCTGCATAGCTGGGGCTCGCGGAGTCAAACAGCATGGTGCGCCGGAATGACGTGATGACCGGCAGATCGATATGCTTCGGCAAAGGAACGGAATTGCGCGCAGGCTTCCGCGCTCCAGTTGCTGCCGCCGATGATGGCGAGTGGTCGTTTGGCCTTCGCCAGTTCTTCACAAAGACGCAGCAAGTCGCCTGGAACAGGTGCCGGTTGCGCAGGCACAGCGCGCGGCGCATCGTTCACGCTGACTTTTTGCTTCAGCATGTCTTCGGGCAACGAGATCACGACAGGCCCCGGCCTGCCTTGCATGGCAACGTGAAACGCCCGTGAAACGAGTTCGGGAATACGAGCGGGATCTTCGATCTCGCACACCCATTTGGCGGTCGAGGCGAATACGTCTTCGTATTCCATCTCCTGAAATGCGCCGCGCCCGCGCATCCTGCGGCCGACCTGACCGAGGAACAGGATCAGCGGGGTCGAATCGTGTTCGGCGATATGAATGGCATGCGCTGCATTCATTGCCCCTGGTCCGCGGGTTGCAAACACAATGCCCGGGCTTTCCGGTAGTCGTGCTGCTGCATCGGCCATGATGCCCGCACCGGTTTCCTGCCGGCACACGGTGATGTTGATATTCACGTCGTGAAATGCGTCAAGCACGGCCAGATAGGATTCTCCGGGCACGCAAAATACGTGATCGACCCCCTGGATTGTCAGTTGATCGACGAGAACCTGCGCGCCGGTGCGCGCATTTGTTTTTGCGTTGTCAGCCATTGCGGCCACCTGTCCATGCTGAATCATTCAAAACATCTTGCGTATCCCGGCCAAGTCCTGGCGCGGGACGTTTTGCCGCCATGGCCTTTCTGTTCATGACGATCGGCGAGCGCAGGCCGGGGGTTGTTCCAGCCTTCGCGTCGGGATTTGGAATATCGATACGCACGCGCCGGTGCTGAACCTGCGGATCTGCAAATACATCACTTACCGTGTTGATGGGGCCAGCGGGCACGCTGGCAACATCGAGCTTTGGAAGTATGTCTCCGCGCATAAATGATCGCGTTATCGGATGAAACACATCATTGAATGTTTCACGGTTCAACACCCTGTCCTTGCTTGTTGCAAAACGCGGGTCGTCCGCCAGCTCCGGGCGGTTCAACGCTGCGCACAATTTTCTGAATTGTCCATTATTGCCGGTGGCGATGATGATGTTGCCATCAGCGACGGGAAAGACATCGTATGGAACGATGTTGGGATGTCCGTTGCCCATGCGCTTGGGCTCGTTGCCGGATACGAAATAATTCAATGCCTGATAGCCCAGAACGGAAATTTGCGTGTCCAGCAATGCGCAGTCGATATACGCGCCTTCGCCGCTGGCCTGTCTTTTGATTATGGCGGCCTGAATTGCATTGGCGGCATAAAGGCCGGTGAATATGTCGGCGATAGCGATCCCGGATTTTGATGGCGGTCCATCGGGCGTGCCGGTGAGGTGCATCGCACCGCCCATTCCCTGTATCAGAAAATCATAACCGGCTCGCGATGCATAAGGTCCGTCCTGGCCAAAGCCCGTAATCGAACAATAAATCAGACGCGGGTTGATCTGTTTGAGGCTTTCGTAATCCAGGCCATATTTCTTCAAGCCGCCGACTTTGAAATTTTCGATGACAACATCGGCATTGGCCGCCAGCTTGCGTACAAGCGCGCGTCCCTCTTCGCTTTCGAAGTCGGCCTCCACCGAGCGCTTGCCGCGGTTGCAGGAATGAAAATAAGCTGCGCCAAGCGACGAACCGTCGGCAGCTTCTATGAATGGCGGACCCCAACTGCGCGTGTCGTCGCCCGCGCCCGCCCGCTCGACTTTCACCACGTCGGCGCCCAGGTCCGCCAGTAATTGGCCGCACCACGGCCCGGCCAGAATGCGCGCCAGTTCGAGAACTCGAATGTCGGCTAAAGGTGCGCTCATGATTGTTTCATCCAGTATCGGTGGGCAACCCAGGGCGCTATGGCCATGAACACAAGGCCGAGCGGGAACAAGGCGCCGTTGCGAATGTCAAAACCCGCCAGGTATTTTTCCAGTGGCACTTTCAGAACATAAAGCGCAAAACCGCTTTCGATGAGCAATAGCACTATCGTTGCCGCGATCCCCAGGGCAAGCAATTGTCGCCGCGCATGGTTTTTCAGGCCACCGGCTGCGCGGCGCGCGATAAACGCGGTTGCGGCCAGTATGAGCGGGAACTCCAGCCAGTGTGCGTACCGGCGGCCCGCCATGGGCAAGAACACAAGCTCCCTCAAAATACCCAGGGCAAACCCGACCAGGAAAGTCATCCCGCCGTAAAACAGAATGGCTTTCACCAGCGTATGGGCGGCGACAGCCGCTTCCGGGTTCTTCAGTTCTTGCATGATCCGTCAGCGCTTTCGGCAATGAATGCGCGTGCACCAAAAACTGGCGCGCCGCGCAATTGGCTAGAAAAACGCCTGCAGTCCGGTCTGTGCCCGTCCGAGGATCAGCGCATGGACATCGTGGGTGCCTTCATACGTATTGACGGTCTCCAGATTTTGCAGATGGCGCATGACATGGAATTCGCCGTGAATACCGTTGCCACCGTGCATGTCCCGGGCAACGCGAGCGATGTCGAGCGCCTTGCCGGCATTATTGCGCTTGATGAGCGAGATCATCTCCGGCGCAGCATTGCCGGCATCGAACAGGCGTCCGACGCGCAATGCGGCCTGCAGGCCCAGTGCAATTTCAGTTTGCATGTCAGCGAGCTTCTTCTGCACAAGCTGGGTTGCGGCAAGTGGCCGCCCAAACTGTTTGCGGTCCAGCGTGTACTGGCGGGCCCGGAGCCAGCAATCCTCGGCCGCGCCCATGGCGCCCCATGCAATGCCGTAGCGCGCACGGTTGAGGCAATTGAACGGCCCCTTCAGTCCGGCAACATTTGGCAGCAAGGCATCTTCGGTCACTTCTGCTCCATCAAGAACAAGCTCACCGGTCACCGATGTACGCAGCGACAGCTTGCCTTCCACTTTCGGCGCTGACAGGCCTTTCGTTCCCTTGTCCAGTACGAATCCCTTGATTTCGCCTTTGTGGCCTTCCGATTTCGCCCAGATGACAAAGACATCGGCGAGCGGTGCGTTGGAAATCCACATCTTGTTGCCGGTCAGGCGATAGCCGCCGGGAATTTTCTCGGCCCGTGTTTTCATCGCACCGGGATCGGAGCCGGCATCCGGCTCCGTCAGACCGAAACAGCCTATCCATTCTCCGCTGGCCAGTTTCGGCAAATATTTTTTCTTCTGCTCTTCATCGCCATAAGCCCAGATAGGATAGGACACGAGGGAGCTTTGTACGCTCAGCATGGAGCGATAGCCGGAATCGACGCGCTCGATCTCGCGCGCGACAAGACCATAGGCCACATAGCTTGCGCCGGATCCGCCGAAACTTTCCGGCAATGTAACGCCCAGCAGCCCGAGCTGCCCCATTTCGCGCATCACATCGGGATCTGACTTTTCCTTCGCATAGGCTTCGACAACACGCGGCAGCAATTTGTCCTGTGCAAACGCGCGGGCCGTGTCGCGGATCATGCGCTCGTCTTCATCAAGCTGGTCTTCCAGCAGGAACGGGTCTTCCCACGGGAAGGACGCACGCGCAGGATTTTTGGAAGATTGCCTGGAAGAGTTCACATCATGCTCCTGTGTTGATTGTGCCGGCGGCGCGAACGCCGCCAGCGAAATATCAGATAGCTTATCACTTCAGCCGTTCGGTGCGTATTTGCCGCCGATCTGTTTGGAAGACGTGCGCCAGTCTCCGCCGGCCATGCGCGTGACTGAGGGCCATTTGCGCTTGAGTGCGTCTTTGACGCCAACAGTCAACGTGCCGACCTTTTCGATGTCCAGCTCGACTTTATCGCCGTCCATGAACGAACTCAGTCCGCCGTGGTTGGTGCCGGTTGCGATCACGTCGCCGGGGTTGAGCGTATGTAGCGAACTCACCCATTCCACACACCGTGGAATCTTGTGCGCCATATCGGACGTATTGAAGTCCTGCCGCACTTCGCCGTTGCAACGCAGAACTATATGCAGGTTCTGCGGGTCTTCGATCTCGTCTGCGGTGACAATCCAGGGTCCGATCGGAGCAAAAGTTTCGCGCGACTTCATCTGGTAGAATGTATTGCCGGACGGAGGCAATCCACGAGCCGAACCGTCCAGAAAGCAGACATAGCCGAACACATGGTCCCGCCATTTGGCTGCGGACACGTTGCTGGCAGTCTTGCCGATAACCAGGCCGAGTTCAGCCTCTGCTTCGAATGAACTGAGCGGTACGTCCGGCATGATCATGTCGTCGCCGGGCCCGATCACCCCGTTAGGCGATTTGGCAAAACCGTTTATAGGGGCAGCTTCCGAACGCTTGCCATCTTCCATGTAGTTGACGGCCATGCAGTCGATATTGAAAGGCCTTGGCAGGGGTGAGCGCAGTTTTACGCTAGCAAGCGGTGTTGCCTTGCCAGCTTTTGCGGCCGCATCCAGTTTGCCCCGGTAGGTGTCGAAATTGGCGATCAGACCCATGATCAAGTCGTGGGGTCCGGTCCGGGGAATATCTTTTACGGCGTCCATCACATTGACGACGCCTTCGCTGGTCACGATGCCAAGCTGAAAATCATTGTAGAAAGCTATCTTCACAGTTTTCCTCCCGGGAAAGGCAGACACCCTGTCTTGCTTTGCCATGGCCTGCCGCGCTTGTCAGTGTCAGCCGACAGCGCGCCATGTCAAGCCGGGCCGAGCACGCGAAACTGATCACCGGTCCGTGAAGGCTGGGCTATTTGCAATCACGCAAAACTCAATTTCCGTGACAACCGGCGTGATTTTTTTGCTGCTAGTGTTCAGCCATCGGAATTCGGCATTGTCCCGTCAGACCGAACTGATGTTTTTTGGAGTGAAACAATGAATGCTGCAAATCCTGCCCTCAGCCATCATTCGGTCCCGGCAATGCCATCCCTGGCTACTGCCGGAAAGTTGTTCGCCGGCGGACTGGCCGGCCTGCTGGTCTGGGAAATCTGGGCGCGCTGGCTGACGCCTATCGTGGTCGGCGGCCCGCTGGAGCCGCCAGCATTGATCATCAGCCTGGTAAAGCACTGGACCGGATTTGCCTTGCCGCTGCTGCCGGCCACTGCGCTGCATTATGCCGTGGGCATCATCGGATATCCCCTGGCCTATTGGGTCATTTCACGAGGTTTTTCCCGTTGGGCGCCGGTTCTGGATTTTGCTGTCTGGATCATTTTCACCGCGTTCATGGGCTATTTGGCCATGATCGGGAAGGTTTCCACCATCTCAGCCGGACTTTGGCTGATGGTGACGATCCTTTCGGCAACCCGTTTTATAAACAAAAACAAGGTGCTGGCCGATGCCATCAGCTGGGGCAACTTCACCTGGTTCAATGCTCTTGGCATCATGGCGCCGTTGGCGGGACTTCCGTTCCTGCTGCTGGTGGGCGCGGACAAATTGTCCCTCATGAGCTGGGGCGGTCATGTGATCTACGGCGCCGTTGCGGTCGTAATTCTTGAGCTATGGATTCGTTCAAAAGCGTAGTGCGTCAGTCATAGCCTGACCCTTTCGCCGGTTTCGTCCCCCGAAACCGGCGTTTGCATTTTGCGGCCTTGCAAATGGCCGTCTGCTGGCTAATTCTGGTTTTATGGCAAAACCTCCTGCTACAGCACCATCCGGCTTGCAGACCATTGCGGATCTGAACCAGCGTTCCCGCGAGATTTTCAGGCAGATCGTGGATTCCTATCTGGCCACTGGCGAGCCGGTCGGCTCGCGCCTGCTGTCGCGCGTCTTGCCCATGACGCTCTCTCCGGCTTCGGTTCGCAACGTGATGCAGGACCTTGAGGAAGTCGGTCTGATCTATGCGCCCCACACAAGCGCCGGGCGTTTGCCGACAGAGCTTGGCTTGCGTTTTTTTGTCGATGCCATGCTGGAGCTGGGCGACCTGCCCGCGGAGGAACGTGCCCGCATCGAGGCCCAGGTCAAGGCAGCCTCACGCGGCCAGACCTTTGAAAGCGTGCTGACCGAGGCCACCTCCCTCCTGTCTGACCTGACTCGGGGCGCCTGCGTCGTTGTGACATCCAAGGAAAATGCCCGCCTCAAGCAGATTGAATTCGTTCGCCTCGATCCGGAGCGTGCTCTGGCCATTCTGGTTGCCGAGGATGGCGGGGTCGAGAACCGGATAGTGAATATTCCGGCAGACTTGCCGGCCTCCGCGCTTGTCGAAGCTGCCAATTATCTCAATGCCCGTCTGCGCGGCCGCACCCTGGCTGAATTGCGCGACGAGGTAGAAGCGTCACGGCAACGCGCCTCTGCCGAGCTGGATACATTGGCAGCCCGGCTGATCGACGCAGGGCTGGCGGCTTGGAGCGGGCCGGTGGGGGCGGCGCAGCAGCTCATCGTGCGCGGCCAGGCCAACCTGCTGGAAGACCTGAAGGCTGCCGAGGACCTGGAGCGCATACGGCTCTTGTTTTCCGACCTGGAGACAAAGACCGGCGTCATTGATCTTTTGTCCCGTGCCGAGACGGGCGAAGGTGTGCGCATATTCATCGGGTCGGAGAACAAGCTGTTCTCCCTCTCCGGCTCCTCGATGATCTCTGCGCCCTTCCGCGATGTGGCCAGTCAGAAGATGATCGGGGCGCTGGGCGTCATCGGTCCCACGCGGCTCAACTATGCGCGCATCGTGCCAATGGTCGATTATACGGCGCAGGTTATCTCCAGAGTGCTCGAGAGGGGCTAGCTAAGTCGCAGGAAACCCATTATCTGCAGCACATGGCGACGCATTCCTTCGACAATATCCGCAATTTCTCCATCGTGGCGCATATCGACCACGGCAAGTCGACGCTGGCTGACCGTCTGATTCAGCAGACCGGCGCCCTGTCCGCACGCGAAATGTCCGAGCAGGTGCTCGACAACATGGAAATCGAGCGCGAGCGCGGCATCACCATCAAGGCCCAGACCGTGCGTCTCGAATACCGGGCAAAGGACGGCAAGGACTATGTCCTCAATCTGATAGACACGCCCGGCCATGTCGACTTTGCCTATGAAGTGTCCCGCTCACTTGCAGCCTGCGAAGGCTCGCTCCTGGTCGTCGATGCCTCTCAGGGCGTCGAAGCCCAGACCCTTGCCAATGTCTATCATGCGCTGGACGCCAATCATGAAATCGTCCCGGTCCTCAACAAGATCGATCTTCCCGCTGCCGAGCCGCAGCGCATCAAGGAACAGATCGAGGAAGTCATCGGGTTAGATGCGCAGGATGCGGTGGAGATTTCAGCCAAGACAGGCCTGAATATCGATCGTGTGCTGGAAGCCATCGTCACGCGTCTGCCTGCGCCCAAGGGCGATGAAACAGCGCCGCTGAAAGCCCTGCTGGTCGATAGCTGGTACGATTCCTATCTCGGCGTCGTCGTCCTGGTGCGCGTCATCGATGGCACGATGAAGAAACATCAGAAAATTTTGATGATGGGCACCGATGCGCATTACGAAATTGATCGCATAGGCGTGTTCCGCCCCAAGATGCAGGACGTGACGCAATTGGGTCCGGGCGAAATCGGGTTCATCACCGCGCAGATCAAGCAGGTGGCCGATACGCGCGTTGGCGACACCATCACCGATGAGAAGCGCCAATGCGTCACCGCGCTGGCAGGCTTCAAGCCGGCTCAGCCTGTGGTGTTCTGCGGGCTCTTTCCCGTGGATGCTGCCGACTTCGAAGATCTGCGCAATGCCATGGGTCGCCTGCGTCTGAACGATGCGAGCTTCTCCTACGAGATGGAATCATCTGCTGCGCTTGGTTTCGGATTCCGGTGCGGATTTCTCGGGCTGTTGCACCTGGAAATCATTCAGGAACGCTTGTCGCGCGAGTTCGATCTCGATCTGATCGCGACTGCGCCCAGCGTGATCTACAAGATTCACATGACTAACGGCGAAGTGATCGAATTGCATAATCCGGTGGATATGCCGGACGTTGTAAAGATCGAGGAAATCGAAGAGCCGTGGATCCGCGCAACGATTCTGACACCGGATGAATACCTGGGCGGAGTTCTGAAACTCTGTCAGGACCGGCGCGGCGTTCAGGTCGACCTTAATTACGTCGGCAAGCGCGCGATGGTGAAATACGATCTGCCGCTCAACGAGGTTGTGTTCGATTTCTACGACCGGTTGAAATCCATTTCCAAGGGCTATGCGAGTTTCGATTACCAGCTCACCGACTACAAGGGCGGCGATCTCGTCAAGATGTCGATCCTCGTCAATGCTGAACCTGTCGATGCGCTGTCGATGCTCGTCCACAAGACCCGTGCGGAATCCCGCGGCCGGGCCATGGTCGAGAAACTGCGCGAACTGATCCCCCCGCACATGTTCCAGATACCGGTGCAGGCGGCCATTGGCGCAAAGATCATCGCGCGCGAAACCATCCGCGCCCTGCGCAAGGACGTGACGGCGAAATGCTATGGTGGCGATGCCACCCGCAAGCGCAAGCTGCTCGAAAAGCAGAAAGAGGGCAAGAAGCGCATGCGCCAGTTCGGCAAGGTCGAAATCCCGCAGGAAGCCTTTATCGCTGCCCTGAAGATGGACGGGTGATATTTCCCGGCCAAAGGCAATTGCTGGTCGCACCGATTGCCGCTAGCCTGCTCCTGAAGAGGGGGAAGCCATGGCCGGGGAAAAATTCAGCCTGCTGCGTGATCTGGAATACGCCGTGCATGACGGCGTTTCTCTCAAGGGTCATTTATGGAAGCCTGCGGGTCCTGGGCCGCACCCCGTGCTCGTCACCATTCATGGCGGCGGCTGGCGCGTGGGATCGGCCGACAATTATCTGCAATGGGGTCCCGCGATTGCCGAACAGGGCATCGCCATGTTGTCGATCTGTTATCGTCTGACATTGCCAGGCAACAAGGCTGTCTGGCCGCAGGCCCCGAACGATGTCCGCGCAGCGGTGCAGTATATTCGTGGCCGGGCGGCAGAACTTGATCTTGATGGCGGCCGCATCGCCATGATGGGTGATTCTGCCGGGGCGCATTTGTCGGCGCTCATAGCATTGGCTGGCGACAGCCCAATGTTTGCCGGCGCGTATCCGGAAGATCCGTTCAGCAATCATCCAACAACAGTCAAAGCTGTTATCGGAAATTACGGCGTGTACGACATGGTGCAACAATGGCAGCATGATCAGGGCGTGCGCCATGCCGATCACATCGTGCAATATTTTCTCGGCTGCGCGCCCACGGAAAATCGCAGGCTGTATTTTGATGCCTCGCCGATGAGTTATGCAATCAAGTCGAATAACAAGACATCATTTCTTCTGACGCATGGAACCGAAGACGATGTCGTCGATCGTATCCAGACGGATGCTTTTCACGATGCCCTGAAGGGCGCTGGATTTTACACCCGCAAATTGATTGTCCAGGGCGCCGGACATTATGCGACGCAGGAACCGTTCGACGCGCCGCGCTCCTATTCAGGTTATCTTTTGCCGCGGGTCGTGAAGTTTATTCGAGAACGCGTGTAAGCGAGACAGTCCTAGTCGTAGTCGGGAATTTTTTTCACCGGCTTGGGATCGAGCTTGAACAGTTTCTGTGCTGTTCCACCCAGAATATTGCGCTTTGCCTTTTCATTCAGGAATGGCAGGTCGTAGATCACACCCGGCAGGTCGAAATCCCAATGTGGATAATCCGATGACCAGACCAGCTGGGTGTCTGCCTTTATCATCTTGAATGTGGCTTCCAGGATGGACTTGTCCTCCGGCATTTCCATTGGCTGCGAGGAATAATACATTTCCTGCATATACTCGGATGGCAAACGCTTCAGGGCCGGGCAATCGGATGTACGCATCTTGTAGGAATGATCGAGGCGTTGCATCAGCGAATAGGCCCAGGTCAGACCGCTTTCGATCCACATGGTCTTGAGCTTCGGGAATCGTTCCGGCAAGCCATTGATGATCCAGTTGGTCATATGCACCATGTTGAACCACATGAAGCCCAGCGCATGGGCTCCGATGAAGCGGTTGACCAGCCGCAGGCTCTGCTCGTTCCAGGAATAGGCTGCGTGAAACGACAGGGGCAGTCCTGTTTCCTCGATCAGCGCATAGGTTTTCATATAGGCGTTATCGTGTACCGGCTTGTAGCGCGGTGATGTCACCATGAAACCCACAACGCCCTTGCGTCCGGCAAATTTCTTGACCGTTCTATAGGCCGCTTCGGGATCGTTGAACGGCAAGTACAGCATCGAGATAATGCGCTTCTCATGATCGAGAATATGATCGCAGAGCCAGCTGTTGTAGGCATCCGATAGCGCCACTTCCACTTCCGTTTGTGGATGGGTGCCCAGGAAAAGCATTGGCGTGGGGAACAGGCAGGAATAATCCACGCCCATTGAATCCATCCAGCGCAGCGTCGTCGTAATATCGCGATGCTTGTCGTCGGGTGTCTTTTCATGCTTGCGCAGCCAGTGGCGCGTCATGCGCCCGCCCGTATCCTGATAGCCCGGTTCACTGCCCATCATGGATGAGCGCCCGCCACGCTTCATGCCTTCCAGCGCATTATGCTTGATGACAGGATCCTGGATATATTCAAACACCTGCCGGTAATGTTCGCTTTCGTAGTGGTGCGCATCCACGTCAACGATCAGAAAATCCTGATAATTGCGGGCGAGCGCCTGTTTGGCAGCGCTTTTCAGATGTTCGCCGGAATCATATTCATCGAACCGAAGATTCCGGACGTCTGTGTTCTGCATGTCCATGAGACTACTCCCTAAGCCACGACGTAAACGTCGCCGCTGCGTTCCACGACGTCGAATTTCTTCAACTTGTATTTTGCATCGCCCTTGAAGACGCCGGTCTTCATGTCGAATTCCCAGCCATGCCATGGACAGACAATATTTATCTGGTCGGTAAACCGCTGACCCTGATAGGTCTTGTCATCGGCGATGACTTCTTCAATCTGGGGCATCAAGACGCCCTCGCAAGCAGGGCCGCCCCAATGCACGCAGTGATTGGCGTAAGCAAAATAACCGCCCTCGTGCGCGAACACGCCAATCTCCCCTTTGGGCGTTTTGACAATCAGGCGTTCGCCGTCCTTGAAGTCAGCGGCCTTGCTGACAAAAATTTCGGGCATGGAAATCCTCCAAATATTTGGCGGCGGCGCATGGTTGGCCTGCGCCGTTCGTCGTTATTCAAATTCTTACACGTCGGCCTATTCGGCTGCCTGCGAAACCGCAGGATTACGCAAGCCCAGAATACGCCTGGCGTTGTCGTGATAGAGCTTTTGCTTGTCGGCGTCAGACAAAGGCACTTCGTCCAGAAGGTTGAGGCAGGTCTGCGGTTCCCAGCAGGGATAGTCCGTCCCGTACATCACCTGATCGATGCCGTAATACTCGATCGCGAATTTCATGCCCGCCGAATGTGGCGAGACAGTATCGGTATACATCCGGTGCATGTACTCGCTTGCGGGGCGTGGGAGTTTCGCTGCCTTGGTGTTCTTGTCCATGCGTCCGGATTGGTACGGGAGCGCGCCGCCCGTGTGCGACATCACGATCTTCAGATTCGGGTGGCGATCCATCACGCCGGAGAGGATCAGACGGGATGCTGCAACACTCACCTCGATGACGCGGCCCAGGCTCAGGTGCAGCGCGCCGTTATATCCGTCCAGCATCTTGTTGAAGACGGCGTCGGTGGGATGCAGGAATAGCGGCAGGCCCAGTTCTTCGCAGCGTGCGTAGAAAGGCTCAAGCCGCTCGGCATCGATGCGCGGATCGGAACCGATACTGCCTGGCAGATTGACACCCATCAGTCCCAGGCGGTTCACGGCGTCGTCGAGTACTTCAAGAGCCACCCGCGTATCCTGCAGTGGAATTGCGGCGCTGGCCCAGATGCGGCCGGGATAGCGGCGCGTCGCCCAGTTCATTTCCTCATTCCACTGGGTTGCCAGATCGCGGCCTTCTTCGGCATCCAGGGCGGAGAAATAAACCGAGAAGGGGCCGATTGAACATACCGCGCTGACGTCGTGCTTGGCGCCGTTCTTGTCTTTGAGCCCGTCCATGAATTCGAGCTGCTTGTCCAGATCGTACCATTCTGCCCAGGAATTCAGGACGTAATCGGCACCGTCCTGCAGCATGTTGGTGTAGCCGCCACGATCATTGACCGTTGAACGCGGGAAGGCAGCCCGCTTGCACAGGGTCTCGAATACGGACCGGGGCCACCAATGGAAATGGGAGTCGATGATCTTCATAGGACGTCCTCCGGCCGGCTACCGCCGGTGCGTTGCTGGTTGAATCCTTCACCAAGCGCCTGTTCTGTCAAGTCCTGACCGGCGCTGTGCCAGATCAACGACAGGTATTCCTTGCCGGATTAGCCTGAAAATCAGAGTCGTTCATCAGCAAAGTTGGGAGACCGATCATGATCAGGCCAATATTGCGCGGGAAGTCTGACAAAACCAATGCCTCAATCGTTCGACTGATCGCTTTGGCGGGCGCAGCCATCTGGATTTGCTTTGCTACGCTCCCGGTTGCAGCCCAGGGACCTGGGTATGGACAGGGAAACGGGCCGGGTGCCGGGCGCGGACCGGGGCCCGGTGGGATGTGGCAAGGCCGCGACTGGTGGAATCCGGGCGGTATGTGGCGGAGAATGTGGGAACGGGGACCCTGGAGCACAGATATGCGTGCACGCATGCAGCGTCACTGGGCGTATATGCATGAAGGGGTGCCAGCAGAATATCGCGGGGCGCGTTCCACAATCGCATCAACAGATGCTGCCATCGCCGAGGGCGGCCAGCTCTATGGCCAGCATTGCGCATCCTGTCATGGCAAGACCGGTCTTGGAGACGGCGAAGCCGGCAAGGCGCTCTCACCCTCTCCTGCGTTATTGGCCTTCATGATCCAGCGGCCAGTGGCGATCGACGAATTCCTGCTGTGGTCGATTGCCGAGGGCGGGAAACAGTTCAATACAGCAATGCCCGCGTTCAAGGACAGTCTGAAGCGTGAGGAGATCTGGAAGATCGTATCATATATGCGCGGCGGCTTTCCGCCGGTTCAGGCCGAAAAGAAATAAACACGTCTGCGGTCCGTGAACAAAGGGGCGCTGAAGCGCCCCTTTTCTTGAGCATGTTTTGTTTGTGGTAGTTTACAAAATGAAACTGACGCTGCCCAGATAGCCCAGTTCGTGCGCGGCCAGCAGCACGCGCCGTTCCTTGATCTTGAAGGTATCGCCGGTTTTCTTCAAAACGTTGCGATAGCTTCCGACGAAAACGAATTCGCGCTGGTGACGCCTGTATCGATAAACGACGAAGTTTGCAGCTGCAGTGACCAGGTCGCCATCCACTGACAGGATGCGAACGTTCGTTATCAGTCTGCATGTGCGCGATTGCGGATATTCGGCGTGACAGTTTGGGTCCTTGATGCGGATGATGCGTTGGCGAATGCGCTCGCGGTCATCGGAAATGATGTACAGCGTATTGTCATGACCGCCGGAAAGATCATCATTGGGTGGAATGAAATAAGTCGCATCATCGGTCAGCAGAGCTTCCCATGCGTCCAGCTTCCACTCATCGAGCAAAGCTGCTTCATGAAACAGGAAATCTTCAACTTCCGCGCGGGTGACAGTCACATTCGTGTGCGCGTTCATGTTCGGGCCCCCGCTTCATTCGACATCATTTTGTTCCACTGGCGCCAGAATGTGCGCAGATGATGCTCGTCTGAATTGAGCTGCTCGTTTTCACGGCCCATGCCGCGTGACATTTCCGACCAGCGATCATCTTCCCAATTCGCAAGACCTTGCTGCACAAGCTCCAATGCTTCCACGTCATCGGGCGTGGCAAAGCCGCCCGGGCCATAGAATGTGAGAAAAGCATCAAGCCTGCGCGCACGCGCAGCTTCACTCTCTTCTTTCGGGCCAAGCGCCCAGGCAGTTACCTGCATGCGTCCGACGCCGTCGGGATGGAACGTACGGATGGTGACCGATGAGCCATCGTTCAGCACCAGGCTGGGAAAGATGACAAGATTGCGATTGGTATCGCAAATGCGCTGGGCGCGTTCGGGTCCGCACCGTTCGACAATCTCCTGGCGGATTTCAGCCATCTCCGGTTTGGCGTCTTCACCATATATGGGAATCCACGCAGCCACCGGACGTCCACGGAAATTCACATTGTCGGTGGTGAAATGTCCGTTCCCCAGATCAATGGCCAGGCCCTTTGTTGGCAACACCAGCGATGCTTCTTTCGGCGGCTCAACCTTGACGCCGGAATTGGACATGTAATTCAACCATGTCGAATGGGTCGAAGGCAGATGATAATCGTCGACCGAATTTTCAACCATCAGTTTCCAGTTCGCATTGACATCATATTCCTGCGTTCCGGCGATCACTTCCATCTGGCCTGACGGCGACTGGTCCACAACCAGATCGAGATATTCGGTTGCCTTGCCAAGATAGTCGACAAGCGATGGGGCGTTCGGGTCGAGATTGAGGAACCAGAAATCCTTGTACTGGTCGAACTTGGCAGGCTCGCGCAGGGCGAGGCCGGATTGGTCGAATGCCTCTGTATAGGCCTCATCGCCAGGCACGCGCGCCAGCTCTCCGCTATTGTTGTAAATCCAGCCGTGATAGACGCAATTGAAACGGCGGCGATTGCCTTTGCGTTCGGTGCACACCAGTGCGCCGCGATGCCGGCACGTATTGAAGAAACAGCGCACATTGCCCTTGGCGTCACGCCCGAAAATGACCGGGCGTCCTGCGACGCGGCGCGTGTGGAAGTCGCCCGGATTTTTCACCTCCGAAGAATGCCCGACATAGATCCAGCATTTGGCGAAGATGTTGCGCATTTCGGTGCGCAGGACGTCATCGGACACAAGAGCTTCCCGGTCGAGCAGGAATATGCCCTTGTCAGTGTCATCGACGACAAATGATCTGCCGTCAGCAGTTCCGTTTGCGGATGATCCATTCTTGGCCATGGCGTACCTTCCTTGTTGGCCTGCCTTTTCAGATTTTACGCCGCTGCCGTCAACCGGTTCGTACCTGTCGGGTGAAGGTCAGCGCGACAGGGGCGGCATTGCGGCGGGGCAGGGCTGCAGGAACTTGCCGTCGCCACGCTTTCATCCTAAGCCTTCAGCAAATTCCTGTTGCCGTATTTGATCGGCAGCAAATTCGGAGCAGTATCTTGGCGGACGAAAATCTGGTGTTCCTGTGCAAAAAGGGCGATCTGGCTCCCGGCTCGGTCAAGCGGATCGATAGAGAGGCCGGCGATCTGGCGGTTTATAATATTGAAGGCGAATTTTACGCCACAGATGATCGCTGCACCCATGGGCTGGCATCCCTGGCTGAAGGGGATCTGATCGGCGAGGAAATTGAATGCACCATGCATTTCGGGTCATTTAACGTTAAGACCGGCGAAGCAATGGCTCCACCCTGCTCCATAGCTATCAAGACCTACAAGGTAGAGATTCGTGGCGACGACGTTTTTGCGGTATTGGCCTGAAACGGTTAAGGACAGGCTTCAAGGCGTGATTCCGGCCTGTCCTGGCAATGGAAGCGCGCACCGGCTGCTGCTGGTCCAGAAGGATGTCTCACCTCCGCCTGCACGCGATTTCAGAGACTTGCGAACTTAACAATTCCCCGGGGATCGGCGAACGCAATGATTGTAATTACCAATGCAATCAGCATCGACGAAGATGAAATTCATTTGAGTTTCGTCCGTGCCTCCGGTCCCGGCGGCCAAAATGTCAACAAGGTCGCAACCGCGGTTGAGCTGCGCTTCGACGCAGCGCGCTCGCCGGCCTTCGAAGATGATGTGCGCGCCCGGTTGATGAAGCTGGCGGGCCGCCGCCTGACCAAAGAGGGCGAAATTGTTCTGTTCGCTGACAGATTCCGGACCCAGGAGCGCAACCGGGAGGATGCGATTTCACGCCTGGTGGAACTTGTTCGTCAGGCTTCCATACGTCCCGTTCCACGTAAGGCTACCAGACCGACCCTGGCCTCGAAAAAGCGCCGCCTGGAAGGCAAGAAACTGCGCAGCAAGGTCAAGGAAATGCGGCGGCCGACCGGCGGAGATCACTAGCCGGCTGTCGTCCTGTGCCATTTTTCACCCATCTGTGGCCAATGCTACACAGTCAGGCCTTGTCATATTGTCTATAAGCATCTGAAAATGACGCTGATGCTATGGCGGAATTGTTCCGCGGAGTTGCTTGGTCGGTGCATTGATTGCATTCTGGCTTCGTATTTCAGGGTTTGGGTTTGAGCCTCGGGGCGTGGTGATGGCGGCTGGTGCCAAAAATCTGGATGAATTGGCTGGCAGGACTGGCGCCCTGCTGGTGCGCATCGGCATGATTGTGCTGATGATCGCGCTGCCCGTGGCTGCAATTTATTCCCGCCGGCTGATCTCGGTTCTCATGCCGATCGGCGCAGTTCTTATTTTGCTGGGCGCCCTGCAAATGCCCAAGCACCGGCTGTTGGGAAAGACACGGCAGGCGCTTCTGGCGCCCGCATTGCTGGCGGCGATTTGTCTGCTCGTGTGGGTTGGCATGTCTTTGGCCTGGACCCCGGTGCTGCAGCAGGCCGCAGAACGCTTTGGCAAGGCACTGGCAACGCTGATTCTCGCATTTGTGGTCATTACCTATCTGCCGACCCAGAGCCGCACCTCCAATTTGAACCTGCTGCCGATCGGCGCGGGTATAGCAGCCATCGCTGCGGCCGCTCTTGTGCTGGTGGCTCCAGTCGCCATGCCCGAGACCGAATTGCATGAAACGACATTGGAACGCGCCGCAACCGGATTGGTTCTCGTTGTCTGGCCTGCGCTGGCAGCCCTCGCCTTGCGTGAGCGTTGGGCGCTGGCAGGCATTCTGGCATTGGCTGTTGCAGGTGCTGCGATTGCGGTGTGGACGCCCGCAGCGCTTGCCGGCATGGCGGTTGGCGCCCTTGTTGTTTCGCTGGCGACCTCCAATCCGCGATGGCTTGCACTATTACTGGGTATCGCGGGGGCTTTGCTGTTTCTGGCGGCCCCGGCCATTCCGGTAATTTACCAGAAGATTGGTCCAATACCAGGCGTGCCGCTTGCCCTGTCCAAGTCGCTGGACGTTTGGGCGCAGATCATTGAGAGCGACCCCTGGAGACTGCTTGCAGCCTATGGGTTGGACAGTCTCCCGCGCGGGCTCGTTGCCGGTTTTTTGCCACCAGACGCGCCCCGTTCGATTCTGTTTGAAATCTGGTTCGAACACGGTCTTTTGGGAGCGGTGATTGCAGCTCTCGCCGTATTGGCGACTTTCGTTGCGGCCGGGCGTGCACCGGCAAATGTCGCCCCCTTCATGCTGGCGGGATATTCCTGCGTCCTGACAATTGCGATCTGGGGCCTGGGCACCCTACAGCTCTGGTGGCTGACGATGGTCTGTGTGATGGCGATCGGATTTTCCTGTTCGGCCAAAGGCCAGTCTCGCACCGAGCGCCCGTCGGCGCCTGGACTTGCCTTGCATGGTCAGGCGCAAAGTGTTTCTGGTAGCGGCGCTGCCTGAGCGCAGGGCTCTTTACTATCCGTGCCACGACCGTCTTTCGGGACGCACAAGGTTTTCCAGTGAAGCGGACATTGCTTCAATCAAAAATTGAAACGGCCTAGGAACGCGCTGCCGGCCGCAGAGGCATGGCCTCAATGCCTTCGCCGAACTGATTGGCAAAATAGTTCTTGTAGGTGCCGTCTGCGGCGATCAGTTCGGCGTGCGTGCCCGATTGCACTGCGGCGCCGGCCTCTATGACAATGATCTTGTCTGCATTGACGATTGTCTGCAGTCGATGCGCGACAACAATCGTTGTTCGCCCTTTGCGCAATGCATCGAGAGCCTGTTGCACCATGCGTTCGGATTCGGAATCAAGCGCGGCGGTCGGTTCATCAAGCAGAATGATCGGTGCATCTTTCAAAATCGCGCGCGCAATGGCGATACGCTGCTTTTGCCCACCTGATAATTGCGCTCCGGATTCGCCGACATTTGTGTCGTATGTATCGGAAAATCCCATGATGAATTCATGCGCATAGGCCTGTTTGGCTGCTGCGATGATGTCTTCCTCACTGGCTCCCGGCCGGCCAAAGGCAATATTCTCGCGTATCGTGCCCCTGAACAAAAAAACGTCCTGCGAAACAAATGCAATTTGCTGTCGAAGCGAATGCAGGTCCACGCCGGCAATATCGGTATCGTCCATCAGGATGATGCCGCTATCGGGCGCATAAAACCTTTGCAGCAGAGCGATGATTGTTGATTTACCACCGCCCGATGGTCCCACCAGAGCCGTCGTCTTGTCAGGTTCCGCCGTCAAACTCAAATCGCGCAGGACCGGTTCACTATCGCGATACAGGAAGCTGACATTGCGTATTTCAACACGTCCGTCGCCCAGTGTCAGTTTGGGCAAGCCCTCCTGATATAACTCCGCGGCCGGACGGTCGAGAATTTCGAAAATAAGTTGTGCGCCCGTCACCCCGTTCTGGATACTCAGTTTGAGGTTTGCCAGCCGTCTTGCCGGTTCATAGGCGAGCAGCAAAGCTGCGATGAAGGAAAATAGCGAGCCTGCATCGGCGCTACCTGAAGTAATGCGCCAGCTACCGTAAAAGATCACAAGACCGATCGCCACGCCGGCCAGAACTTCTGCGACCGGGCTCGACAGGGCAATACTTGTTGCGACGCGATTGCTCGCCTTTTCAACATAACGCACTGAATGTGCCATGCGCTCGCGCATGAGTTCTTCCATGTTGAAGGATTTGACCACGCGACTGCCAAGAATGGTTTCCTGCATGATCTGCATGATCTGCCCGGTGCCGTCATAAGAACGGCGTGCGTAGCGGCGGATTTTGCCGATCAACTTGCTCAGGACAAAGCCGCCGACAGGCAGCGCCACGAGCGACATCAACGCCAGCATGGGATCATGGACGATCATGACCGCCATCAGTCCGATCAGCGTGAGAATGTCCCGGCTGAAGCTCATGACGATCGCTTGCAACGTTTCGCGCACCGATGCGGCGGCCATCGACAATCGCGTCATGAAATCGGTGGAATGGTGTTCGTGAAAAAAATGCATGTCCTGGCGGATAATGTGATCGAATAACCGCTTTTGCACTTCGGCCACGATCCGGTTTCCGGTGCGGGCCAACAGAAGGATGGACAAGTAGGAAACCACGCCGCGAATGACGAACAGCCCGGCCACAACCCATGCCAGCCGCCGAAGCGTCTTCAGGCTGTCGCCCGTTACCATGCCATTGACCACCGGCTTCAGCAGATAGGCTGAAGCGGCGGTCGCTGCTGCTGAAATGCCCAGCAGCAAGGCTGCCGCCAGATATGCCTTGAAATGCGCGCGTCCGTGATCGGCCAGAAGCCGTTTGAGAATCGCCAAACTGGATGGCCCGTCGGGCTTTGGATCCTTCGCCATGACTTGTGACTATCCGGCCATCCCGATCAGGGCAAGCGCGATAGTGTCTCACGGCCGCCACAGCGTCCTGCCAAGCTTGTGTACGCAGGTGTATCTCTTATGCTTGGCGGCCAATTCCCGCGCAGTGCGTGAATGGCTGAAGCTGACCGGGTTTTCATGACCACAGACCAGATACTGCTATTTTCTCTGTTTGCCCTGATTCTGGTTTTCCTCCTCTGGGGCAAATTCCGGCACGATCTGGTTGCAGCCTCCGGCCTTCTGATCGCCGTGGTGCTGGGTCTCGTGCCCCAGGACGATGCGTTTTCCGGCTTCGCCAACCACGCGGTGGTCGTCGTCGCGCTGGTCCTTGTGGCTTCGCGTGCTTTTGAGAATTCCGGCGCACTGTCGCTTCTGGCCTCAAAAGTGATGCGCGAGGGGCGTTCGGTGCCGCTTCATATTGCGATCACCAGCGGACTTGCTGCCGGCCTCTCGGCAGTAATCAACAATGTTGCCGCCCTTGCCATATTGATGCCCCTCGATATTCAGGCTGCACGCAAGGCAGGTCGGCCGCCAAGCACCACTCTGATGGCGCTGGCCTTTGCAACCATCCTGGGCGGCATGGCGACGTTGATAGGGACGCCGCCGAATATTATCGCCGCAGCAATCCGCAAGGAAAAGCTGGGGGAAGCTTACGGTATGTTTGCCTTCACTCCCGTCGGTCTGACAGTGGCGGTGGTTGGTCTGGTGTTTGTCGCGTTGATTGGTTGGCGGCTCGTGCCACGACGTGGCGATACGGCTGCCAGCCTTCTGGCGCCGGCTTCCTTCCAGGCGCAACTCCTGCTGCCCGAAAAATCGGAATTGGTGGGCAAGCCGGTGGCCGTTCTGGAAGATCATGCCCGGCAGAGTGATCTGCTGCTGATCGGTATCTGGCGCGGGCAGGAAGCGAATTTGCTGCGCGGCAGCTGGATTGTGCTGGAACATGACGACATCGTGGTCGTCGAAGGAGCCAGCCAGGCGATAGGAGATTTTATAAAGGCCACGGATCTGCATCATCTCGAGCAGCGCGAAGAAGAGGCCGAAAAAAAGCAGGCTCCTGCGAAAAACGCGGTGACGGGAGATGAGCGGATAAGCGAACGGGAAAAGCAACAGGTCGAGGCAGCACCGGAAATTATCGAAGCCGTGGTGCGCAACGATTCCCGGCTCGCAGGCCGTTCGGCACGTGGCCTTGGCCTGCGGGATCGCTTTAATGTTATCTTGCTTGGAATCTCGCGAGCCGGCTTTGTGACACGCGGCGAGGTGCGTGATCAGCTCATCCAGCCCGGAGATACGCTGTTGTTGACCGGACAGGCCGCCCGTTCCACACGCACGCTGGATTCCCTCGGCCTGATCGGTATTAACCGGGTCAATGTCGCGCCCGTCGACATGACAAAGATCGCGCTGGTGCTCGGGTTGTTCATCGCGGCTTTGATTGCTGCCACATCGGGCAAGGTCAATTTCACGATTGCGATTGCCATAGCGGTTGCCGCTTATGCTGCATTGGGACTGGTTCCAGCGCGCGAATTCTACGCCAAGATTGAATGGCCTGTGGTTGTCATGCTGGCTTGCCTGCTGCCGATAGGCGATGCATTTGATCGGGTTGGCGGTACCGCGCTTATTGCCGAACAGATATCCAGATTGACCCAGCATTACGCGCCGGTTGTGGCGCTGGTCGCCATGATGGTCGTTACCATGACCTTGTCCGATGTCCTCAACAATGTTGCGACCATGATTATCACCGGGCCGATTGCCATCGACCTGGCTCAGCGATTGAACGTGAATCCCGACACGTTTCTCATGGGCGTGGCCATATCCGCCTCTTGCGCTTTCCTCACCCCGATCGGGCACAAGAACAACACGCTCATCATGGGTCCTGGCGGCTTTCGCTTTTCCGATTATTGGCGCATGGGCCTGCCGCTTGAAATAATTGTCTTGCTCGTTGCAGTGCCAATGCTGATGATTGTGTTTCCATTCAAGTAAAAATGGAAAACTGGAAATGCAACCGGGAGAAGGCGCTTATGCAATTGGCAAGCAAACGGGACCCGCTCGTTATCGCGCAGCAAGGCTGGTTCTATGCCGGTGGCGCCTACAATGAAACATTGCCCGGCAAGCCCATGACCGGACAGATGTATGTCGAGTTCCAGATTCCGGAATCGCGAGCTTCAGACTATCCGGTCGTGTTTGTGCATGGCGGACAACAGAATGGAACCAATTGGACCGGAACGCCCGATGGGCGCGAAGGCTGGGCGCAGTTCTTCTTGCGCCGCGGATATGCGACCTATGTGGTCGACCAGGTCGCCAGGGGGCGTTCGGCCCATAACAACCCCGGTGATGGCGATCTGGCTCCACTTAATCGCGACTATGCGACACGGCGCTTCATCGCGCCCGAACGGCATGTGGACTGGCCGCAGGGCGCAGCCCACGATCAATGGGTAGGTCCTGCAAAACCCGGCGATCGTGTTTACGATCAATTTGTCGCCTCACAGAATCCCTCGCTTGCCGATTATGCCAGGCAACAGGAATTGAATTCTGCTGCCCTCGTCGCCCTTCTCGATCGCATCGGTCCTTCGATCCTTGTCGTACATTCCCAGTCAGGCGCATTCGGTTGGGTCGTTGCCGACCGGCGTCCACAACTCGTTCGTGCGCTGATTGCGCTGGAACCCAATGGGCCGCCCGTGCGCGATATCGAGAATCTGGGCGCGCCGGATTGGTTTGCCGATACTGGCCGCTGGAAAGTATCCGGGCTAGGAGATGTACAGCTTACGTGGGATCCGCCGCTCGGCGCGAACGACACATTGACATGGGCGAAAGAAGAAAAACCGCAAGGCAAGGATTGCGTTTGCTGCTGGCAACAAACTGACCCGCCGCGCAAATTGCCGAACATTGCGAAAGTAAAAATCCTGATGCTGACCGCACAGGCCAGTTACCACGCACCCTACGATCATTGCACAACCCGGTTTCTGCGCCAGGCAGGCGTTACGCTCGATCATGTTTATTTGGCTGATCGTGGCATAACGGGAACCGGTCACATGCTGATGATCGAAAGAAATTCGGATGACGTGGCGGGCGTCGTCCATGAATGGCTGGAAGCTAACGTAAACTAGGCATGTCGGGCAGGATAAGGTTACGCTGAATGGTCAAGGATTATCACCCAACTCCCGACATTCGGGAGTTTGAAGAAACACGCGCCATTGCTGTTGGTGGCAGGGCGCTTACGTTGCATCTGAGCGCGATTGACTACGGCACGCACACGGGGGCTGTATTCCGGGTGCGGGAGGCCGAGAGCGGCGATGAGATTGTTTCGGTTCCCATAGAGGCCCATTGGCATCAGCGCGGGCGCTATCTTCTGCAAGTGGGTCCGTCAAAATCTGGCGCGGATACTGGTTTGGCCGATCAGATTGGCGAGCTTGCAGGAAGTTGCGTTGCATCCGCTGTGGTGACGGCGCAAGCCCGTGCGAAATCACGCCCGGACATGTTCGACGAACTGAAAGCTGCTGCGGCCATCGTGTTGGATTCGATTGAGGGCGCCTTGACTTAACCCTCAATCGTCTCGCGTAACATTTCCAGCTCAAGCCATTGTTCTTCCGCGCGGGCAATTTCCTCGTCGATTGTGCCAAGCGTCTGCGTGATCTTGGCAAACCGCGCTGCGTCTCGGGTATAGAGGTTTGGATCGTCCATTTCTTTGAGCAACACAGCCTTTCGCGCATTCATCTCTTCGATTTTTGCCGGAAGCGTTTCCAATGCATGTTTGTCCTTGAAGGACATCTTTTTCTTGCCTTGTGCTTGCGCAACAGAACGTTGCCCGCTGTCTGTCTTTTCCGTTTTCGGCGCAGGTTGTGTCGACAGGGCATTTGCAGCGCGCGCAATACCGGACCCGCGTTGCGTGATCATGTCCGAATAGCCACCGGCATATTCAATCCATTTCCCACCGCCTTCCGCGACGATGGTTGACGTGGCGACACGGTCGAGAAAATCACGATCATGGCTGACAACAATAACAGTTCCGGGATAGTCGCTGATCATTTCCTGCAGGAGGTCCAGCGTTTCCAGATCCAGGTCATTGGTAGGTTCGTCCAGCACAAGCAGATTGGACGGCATCGAAAGGGCACGCGCCAGCGCAAGCCTGCCGCGCTCGCCTCCCGAAAGTTTCACCACCGGTTGGCGGGCCTGTTCGGGGAGGAAGAGAAAGTCCTTCATGTAACCGGCAAAGTGTTTTCGTGTTCCGTTGATGTCGACATAATCGCTACTGCCGCCGGTGAGGGCATCCTTGACCGTCCAGTCGTCCTTCAATTGTCTGCGTTGCTGGTCGAGTGTGGCGACTTCCAGATTTGCACCCAGCCGGACATTTCCTGAATCTGGTGCTAGCGTGCCGGTTAAAAGCTGGATCAGAGTTGTTTTGCCAGCGCCGTTGGGACCGGCGATGCCGATACGATCGCCGCGCAGGATTCGGATCGAGAAGTCCTTTACGATCGGCGTTGCGCCAAACGATTTGGAAATTTTCTCGGCCTCGATAACAAGCTTGCCGGATGTCTGAGCTTCGGCGGCTTCCAGCGATACATTGCCCTGGACCTTGCGATGTTCGCGCACCTGACGGCGCAAATCGCCGAGGCTCGCCATGCGCCGTACATTGCGTTTGCGCCGGGCAGTGACCCCATAGCGCACCCAATGTTCTTCGGCGACAATCTGGCGATCCAGTTTATGCCGTTCTTTTTCCTCCTGTTCGAGGACCTCGTCGCGCCATTCCTCGAAAAATCCAAAACCCTTGTCGAGGCGCCGAGCCGCTCCCCGGTCAATCCACACTGTTGCGCGTGACAGGTTCTGCAGAAACCTGCGGTCATGGCTGATAATGACCAGCGCCGAGCGCATGTTCTGAATTGTTTCTTCCAGCCATTCGATGGCCGGTAGATCCAGATGGTTGGTCGGTTCGTCGAGCAAAAGAATGTCAGGTTCAGGCGCAAGGGTGCGGGCAAGCGCAGCGCGACGCTTTTCGCCGCCAGATAGTCGCACGGGATCTTCGTCACCTTTCAGGCCGAGTTCATTGAGCAGGAATTGCGCTTTCCAGGGATCATCCGTTGGCCCCAGTCCCGCTTCCGCATAGGCAAGTGTCGTAGCAAAACCGGCAACGTCCGGCTCCTGCGGCAAGTATCGCACGGAGATCCCCGGCTGCAGGAAACGTGTGCCGCTGTCGGCCTCGATTTCCCCGGCTGCAATGCGTAACAGCGTGGACTTGCCAGAACCATTACGTCCGACAAGGGCCAGCCGTTCGCCGGGACCCACGGACAGTTCCACGCCTCCCAGCAGGGGTTTGCCGGAAATGGTGAGGTGTATGTCCTGCAGCAGCAGGAGAGGGGGCGCAGCCATGTCACAGAATCCTTTGTGCTCCTGATAATGCTTTTCGCGCCAAAGCGAAAACCGGTAACCACCGGCCCACGCGAAGACGCTATGCTGCGCCCCGAATCAATTGTTACGCCAGCCTGGGATTAGCCATGCGCCAAGCCATTTCCGCCACTATTGCTGCCCTGGAAGCCCATCGCCTGCATTTGGGCCATCGCTCCATTTCCAGCCTGTTCAAGGACGATCCGCTTCGTTTCGAGAGCTATTCGGTTCGGCTGGATGATCTTTTGCTCGACTATTCCAAGCACGGAATTGATGCCGAAGCCCTTGCACTGCTTCTGACGCTTGCCAGGGACGCCGGTCTGGAAGAGCGGCGCAATGCCCTTTTTGCGGGGGAAAAAATAAATCTCACGGAAAACCGCGCGGTCATGCACATGGCCTTGCGGAACCTTTCGGGCGCTCAGGTGATGATCGATGGCAAGGATGTGATTCCCGAGGTCACAGCCGTGCGCGAAGCGTTTTTGAACTTCGCCGAGGCCATTCGCACCGGCGCCCTGCGTGGCGCGAAGGGCGATACCTTTACCGATGTGGTGAATATCGGGATTGGTGGCTCCGACCTTGGCCCGGCCATGGCGGCGCGCGCGCTGTCGCCTTTTGCTGGCGACGGACCACGCGCCCATTTCGTGTCCAATGTCGATGGCGCAGATATCGCTGACACCATGCGCCCACTTGATCCCGCCCGCACATTATTCATCATTTCCTCGAAGACTTTCACGACCCAGGAGACAATGACAAATGCGGCCAGCGCCCGTGCCATTGTCGCCAATGCCCTGGGCGAGGCTGCGGTAGGCGATCACTTCGCCGCTGTCTCGACCAAGCTCGATCTCGTTGAAAAATTCGGCATCCGGGCAGACCGGGTATTCGGTTTCTGGGATTGGGTCGGTGGCCGCTATTCAATCTGGTCCGCCATTGGTCTTGGCCTGGCAATCCGGATAGGCGCAAAGAATTTCGAGCAGTTTTTGCGCGGCGCATACGACATGGACCGGCATTTTGTTGAAGCGCCCTTGCAGGACAACATGCCGGTGTTGATGGCGCTGCTGGGCGTCTGGTACCGCAACATCTGGGACCTGGGCTCCCATGCTGTCATCCCATACGATCAGCGACTGGGGCGTTTTGCAGCCTATTTGCAGCAGCTCGACATGGAATCGAATGGCAAGTCCGTCCGCCGTGATGGTGAGGAAGTGGACATGGCGACTGCTCCGGTTCTTTGGGGCGAGCCGGGCACCAACGGGCAACACGCGTTTTTCCAGATGTTGCATCAGGGCACGGACAGGATCCCCGTCGATTTTCTGATCGCGGCCGAACCTGTGGATGCCGATCCCCATCACCATGCCCTTCTGGTCGCCAATTGCCTGGCTCAATCGGAAGCGCTGATGCGAGGTCGCAGTCGCCAGGATGTGGATGCGGTCCTGAAAGCCGCCGGGATGAAAAAGCCCGATGCGGACAAGCTGGCCCCCCACAAGGTTTTTCCCGGCAGCCGGCCATCTTCAACGCTCATGTACCGGCGGCTCGATCCCTACACGCTCGGCCGGCTTATCGCTCTGTACGAACACAAGGTCTTCGTCCAGTCGGTCATCTGGGACATCAACGCCT
This sequence comes from uncultured Alphaproteobacteria bacterium, assembly GCA_963700795.1. Lineage (GTDB taxonomy): Bacteria > Pseudomonadota > Alphaproteobacteria > Rhizobiales > Beijerinckiaceae > Terripilifer. Next base: position 627,703 of record CAVOYX010000005.1, read on the forward strand.
TCGATCAATGGGGTGTCGAACTGGGCAAGGAGTTGTGCAACAATCTGGCTCCGGCAGTTATCCACGACGATGCCAGCCTTGAGGCCCTGCATCCTGCCACGGCAGGCTTGATCGGCTGGCGGCGCACCCTTAAGGCTGGCTCCTGAGACTGTACCGAACTGGGGATCTGGCCATGAGCGCAACCGAAGCCGCGCAGCGCGCACGCCTTGCTGACATTATTTTTGCCCGCTCTTTTGGACGCGGCAAGGTCACCCTGGCATCCGGCAAGGAGAGCGATTTCTATTTCGACATGAAACCGACCATGCTCGATCCGGAAGGCGCCAGCCTCATCGCCCACCAATTGTTTGAGACGGTCAAGGATCTCGGCGCCGATTATGTTGGCGGGCTGGAGATGGGTGCTGTGCCCATAACCGGAGGGCTTTGCCAGGTCAGCTTCGAGAAAGGCCGGCCGATCAGGGGGTTTTTCGTCCGCAAGCAGGCCAAAGGCCATGGTGCTAAAAAGCTGGTCGAAGGCTTAACAAAAACTGAAAATCTGAGCGGCAAGAAGCTGATCATCGTCGAGGACGTCACCACGAGCGGAGAATCCGCTTACAAGGCAATCCAGGCCTGCGAGGAAGCAGGTGCTAAAGTCATAAAAGTCATCTCGATCGTTGACCGGCAGGACGGTGCCGAAGATTTTTTTAAAAGCCGCGGAATTTCTTTTACCTCTCTTTACCAAGCAGCTGAATTCCTTAATCGCTAAAACTCGCATTAACTTAAGAACGTCATTGTCAGCCTCAAGGCGCGGGGCTGATGGGACGAATGTTTGCAGCTCCGTACCTCGTAGTTTGTTTCGCATGGCCAAAAGAAGCTCATGCAAACTCGTAACGGAGCGTATTATGTTGTTGGATGCTATCTCTGCTGGAAAAAATCCGCCGCACGAAATCAATGTCGTTATCGAAGTGCCTGTTGGCGGGGAGCCGATCAAGTACGAAATGGACAAGGATTCGGGCGCGTTGTTTGTCGATCGTTTTCTCTATACGCCGATGCGTTATCCCGGAAATTACGGTTTCATACCAAAGACATTGTCTGGAGACGGTGATCCTTGCGATGTGCTTGTTGCCAATACGCGCGCCATCATGCCAGGGGCCGTAATGTCCTGCCGTCCCGTTGGCGTACTGCTGATGGAAGATGAAGCGGGCGTTGACGAAAAAATTCTCGCAGTCCCGTCGAGCAAGTTGACGCGTCGCTATGATTGCGTTGAAAATTTCACGGATGTTCCCGAAATCACGCTCAAGCAGATTGAGCATTTCTTCCAGCACTACAAGGATCTGGAATCCGGTAAATGGGTGAAAGTGCTTGGCTGGCGAGACAAGGAAGAAGCGCAGGCGATCATCGCTGCGGCATTGCTGCGTGCGCAGGCCGACCTTACCCGCAAGGCTGCGTAGTCTCGTTGCATCATTCAAAGAAAAACGGCCGGCTCAACAGCCGGCCGTTTTTTTACGATGTGAACAACATCTCAAGCGATGCTGTCTTCAATCCATTTGGCGAGCGCATTTTTCGGCGCAGCGCCGACCTTTTGCGAAGCCAGCTTGCCGTCCTTGAACAGCATCAGCGTCGGGATGGAACGAATGCCCATCTTTCCCGGAACGCCGGGGTTCTCATCGACGTTGATCTTGACGATCTTGACCTTGCCGGCCATTTCGGTGGCAATCTCTTCGAGCGACGGACCGATCATTTTGCAGGGTCCGCACCATTCTGCCCAGAAATCAACAACCACTGGCGTGTCGGACTTCAGAACGTCGGCCTCGAACGTGGAATCGGTAACTTTGCTGGTAGCCATGATTGTCTCCGGGCTCTTGCCAACAGTTTCATCTGCTGATGGCAGGTGTTGGGCAGGTGTGGGACGCGCGTGTCCGCGCGTGACGGGCACTTGGATTTCCTGACCGGATAATCGACCATGCCTTGATGGGTGCAACCTATGCATGCCCCCTTGCTCCGTCAAGGAGCGCTTCTTCACGAAAATTTGGCTTTTCCGATATAGGCGCCGGCTATCGCGTCATAGGGGCAGCTCGAGCATGTCGGCGGGAAGCTCGGTTATGGTGGGTCCGCCGGTCCAGATCAGGAACACGCGTACGGGCAGGTCAGGGAAGAGGTCCCGCAACACAGACCTGTAGAGGGCCATCTGGCGCAGGTACGCCGGTGGTGTTTCTCCCGCGGGCCGTCCCGCTCCGGTTTTGAAATCGACGACAAGCACTGCATCGGCCGTGACCCGCAAGCGATCGATGCGCCCGGTCACCTCGATTGTGCCGCCATTACCGTCAGCGATTGACCCACTGACCGCAACTTCGGCGCGTGAGCCCTTGCCAAACAATGGCGTTACATCGGGCGAATCTAGAATGGCCAGAACATCATTGAGCAGCCTTTGCTTCATGGCTTGCGGGAGACTGCCTCCCCTTGCGTTCAGATACCTTTCCGCGGCTGCAGCGCGGTCGGCATGGTCCATGGCCGGCAAACGATAGAGCAATTCATGCACAAGCCGGCCGATTGCAGCTCCACCGCGATTGTATGCATCTTTTTTTCGTACTTGCGAACGAGGTTCAAGCTGATCTGCCGACGCCAGCGCTGTTGACGGACGTACGGGTGGAGCTGCCGGCCTTTCACGCCTGGCAGCCTGATGCATCCAGGCCTCAGTCGTTGCATCATTCGCAACTGCGACTGTCTGCGCGGATGCCTGCATCAATTGCGAAGGCATGCCGATAGCCAGTGCACCCTCGATGAAAGACGGGCCATCGCCGGTCAAGGGTGCTGCATCGCCGGCAAGTTCGCTTTCGATCATCTTGTACCAGATGTCGTCTTTGGGTGCCTGCTTGCCATGGAACCCGCCGATATAAAGCCGCTCCTCGGCGCGGGTCATGGCAACATATAACAGGCGGCGATGCTCCTCGGCCTCGGCAATTTTTATTGCTTCCAGTACTGGTCCTGCCAAGGCGGGGTCAGTCTTCGCGTTCTTGCGCCATAGAAAGAATGCATCGGGCTCATCGTCATTTGTTCCAATGTCGATAATGTTTTCCGCGTGCCCGCCCCCCGGTTTCGTGCAGGTGTCGGGAAGATAAACAATCTTCGCTTCAAGACCTTTTGCCGCATGAACAGTCATTACGCGCACGGCATTGCCCGCGCCTTCCATGTCTCGCTTGATCTCCATCTCCGTTTCTTCAAGGCGATGAATGAATTGTGCGAGCGTAAGGTTCGATGCAGCTTTGCTGTCCAGCGCCAGGCGCATGAATTCATCAATCGCGTCACCGGCCTCCGGTCCCAGCCTCGCCAGGAGCGCACGGCGTCCACCCTGCCGGCCCAGCAGATCGGCATAAAATTCGAACGGTGTCTGATAGCGCGCGATGGCGCTCCATTCGGCAATGAGCGCGGCGGCCTTCCTGTGTGATGTTTTTTCCGATGCTTGCAGGGCAGCAAACAGGGAACCGCCGCGCCGTGGCGCAATGTCCAGCAAATCGTCATCATCGAGCCCAATGAACGGACATTTCAGTACAGTCGCCAGTGTCAGGTCGTCGACCGGCAGAAGCGCCACCTTTCCCACTGCGACAAGGTCCATGACTGCAATATGGTCGGCAATCTTGATGCGATCCGCGCCGGCAACAGGGATATGGCGCTCTTTCATGGCGCGGATAACCGCGCTGAAAAACGGTCCGCGCTTGCGCACCAGGATCATGATGTCTCCAGGCGCAACCGGACGCATGGCGTTATTCTGATCGAAAACACCATGACGATTGGCGGGGTCGAGAAGCGCAGCGATGCTGTCGGCCACGCGATTGGCCATAAGTGCTGCAGGATCGTTGGCGCGTAACGCGTCCACGGGCAGCCGCCAGCTTTCTGGTATTGGCTCATTGTCCTTGGCAATCAAGGGCCACAGCTCGATGTAACCGGGAAGCCAGCTCTTGCGCGCCGTATGCGGTGGAATAACGCCATCGCTTGTGAGGCCAACGCCATTATTTTTGAAAACCTTGTCGACAGCCTCCAGAATAACCTGTGACGACCGGAACGATTCCTGCAATTCAACATCGGCAAACGTCAACTTGATGTCTTCGATGGATTCGCGAAAAATTTTTCTGTTTGCGCCGAACTCTTGCGGCGCTGCGCCCTGAAACGAGAAGATCGATTGTTTTTCATCACCGACCGCAAAAAAAGTACGATTTCCCTCACGCGCGGTCCTGCCGGAAAAGAACTCTTCGGTTAGTGCTTTCAGAATGGCCCATTGGGCAGGCGAAGTATCCTGCGCCTCGTCGACAAGAATATGATCGATGCCGGAATCCAGTTTGAACAGGACCCATTGCGCATCCGATCGCGTGAGGAGCGTGCGCGTTCGCTCGATCATGTCGTCAAAATCCAGGAACCCGCGCACACCTTTCAGTCTTTCATACTCGGCCTGCACGGCATCGCCGAGAACATAAAGAGCGTGGGTCCGTTCCAGTGTCTCGGCGGCGCGCAGTTTGTCGCGCAGCACTTCCAGGCGATCCTGCTCCGCTTCCAGATCGGCTCGAGTGAGGGGCGATATTTTCTGGGTGACGATATTTATGGGCCGCTCGTCTTTGGTTGTGAAAAAGCTGGCTATGTAAGTATGGGCTCGCGCGATGGGGTCTTGTTCTTGCAATGCATTGCGGATCTTGGCTGCAAGCTTGTTGTCTTTTGAAGAACTTTGCATCAGTTCATCAATGATCTGCGTCAGCCGGTCGTCGCCTATACCGCCATCAAAAATCTCTGCGATGACATGGCCGGGGTCAATGTTGCCTGCTATCCCCAAGTTCCGGCCAAGAGCATCGCGCAGGCCATTGTCCTGAAGCGCATTGGCGCGGCGCAAGGCGGAGCGCTTGGTGACAACCTTTTGCAACAGTGATTCAAAGCCGTCGCTGCCGGTTTCCTCTGCAATGATGGCGAGCGCAGCTCCAATCCCGGTTGGCAGGTCGCCGCCGCCGGACATGACGGTTTTGCGGGCAGCATCCATCAGGGCCTGTTGGGTTTCTTCATCAATGGCTTCGAAGCGGGCCGAGACATTTGCCTCGAAGGGAAAGAGATGCAGCAGTCGCTCGCAAAACGCATGAATGGTCTGCACTTTCAGACCACCGGGCGTTTCCACTGTACGCACGAACAGGCGGCGTGCTTCGTTCAGATCATCGGGAATTGCTGCGCCGGTTTTCTGAATGGCCTCAACAAGTTTGGTCTCTTCAAGCGTCGTCCACTTCGCAAGGGTTTCGAATATGCGCAAGGACATGTTGGCGGCAGCGGCCTTGGTGAATGTAAGGCAAAGTATCTTCGAAGGCGGCACGCCCTTTAACAGCAGCCGTATGACGCGCTAAGTCAGCACATGGGTCTTGCCGGACCCGGCATTGGCGCGAACCCATGCAGAATTGAGCGGGTCCGATGCCTTGCGTTGCAATTGATCTGTTTGCAGCAGATCGATGGGAGACGCGCTCATTCCTCGCCTCCATCTGATCCTGCCTGCCATTCCTTCACGCGAGCCAGATGATCATAGTCATTGTATTTTTTTTCAAACTGCGGATAGGGGCGCGGTGGATAGGAGCGGTTGGGATCGCGAAACTGGTTTGCCAAATTGAGTAGCCCGTCCCGATGTTCGGCGATCAGCGTTTCGAGTGATTTTTCATCCTTCCGGCACCCGACTGCCTGCACCATGTCTTTGGCGTCATCCTTGATTTTCAGGTAAAGCGCCTCGCTCACGCGTGATCGGGCATTCAGCTCTGCAAATCCTCCGCGCTCGACAATCGTCGCTTCAAGCGTCAATTGCGGGGCAAAGCCCGCGTTTGTTTCCTTGCCGCTGGGAACGAGCCCAGTCTTGTAGTCGACGAGCGCAATGGAACCGTCCGCCAGTACATCGACGCGGTCGGCACGCGCGTTCAGCGTAAACCGGCTTCCATCGATCAAGTCAAAAGTGGTTTCACCTTTTATCTCCGGCAAGACTTTTGCAACGGATGATTGACGGGCGTTGTTCCAATCCACGAAATGCGCCAAAGCCTTTTTGAACTCGTGGCCATTTGAATGTATTGAACGTCTCGTCCTTGCGAAAGTCCGTAAGAACATCTTCGGCCAGGTTTTCAATTCGTTCCCGTGCTTCAATGAGCGTCTCGCGCTCCGGCGCACTGCGATAAAATGCAGCAAGCACCTCATGCACCGCAGAGCCTATGTCGGCAATCGATTGCTGGTTTCCTGGACCTTCCAGCTTTTGCAGCCGCAGGATTTTCTGCGCATAGATGGCATAGGGATCACGCCGCCAGGTTTCAATCTCGGTAACGCTCAATCGTTGCGGGCGCAGTTCGAGCGCGGGTTTGGGATCGGGCCGGCCAATGGCGAGTGCGTTTTTGGAATTGTCGAGGGCTTCGGCCAAGCGCAGCAACCTTTCGCCGCGCGCGCTGCAGGTGACCCATGCCTGCCCGGCAAGCGCTTCCATCCGTTGGATAAGGCGCGAGGGAATGGCCGGTGCATCGCCACGCTTGCGTGCGCGCGTGACGATAACTTTTGCGGCGCCCATGGCTTCGAGGAAATCATGTGCAGTCTGGCCGATGCGCCGCTCGGGCGGGGTCAGGCCAAGGGTTGCACGCATGGGACGATTGAGAAAAGCATCGCTCTTGGCGGGCGGCGGCCATACACCTTCGTCCAGGCCGGCGATGATCTTGATATCGGCGGGCAGCAGGCGTGCTTCAAGCAGGCCAAGGATCTTCAACCGCGGGTGGGCGTTCTGCGGTCCACGAACCACAGCTTCACGTGTTACTGATTCAAACAATGCTGCATAACCAGCAAGATCAAGTTCTATTCCGCCGCCGTCAGAATCAGCGAATGATTGGCACAGGTCGAACAATACGGCGAAGTCATCTGCCGGTTCGCCTTCTTCTTCAGGACCATCTGTCAGCGCTTGTATGACATCGGCGTGCAGTGAGAACCAGGAATTGATTGGCAAATGACCTTTTATCGCACGCAACGGCGCCAGGGCAGTGTTCAGACGTTGCAGGATTTGCGCAATGCCGACCCAATCATCATCGCCGATGGATTTTTTCACCGCATGCGCATAGGGATCGGTACAACTTGCTTTGGCGCGCCTGATCGTGTCCTCCACGTCGCCAAGGTCCGGGTCGAACCCGCGCAGGGCGGTGATCTCTGTCAGGCTGGCAAGCCTGCGGTACTCATCAGACGGAAAACCGAGGCGCATATGGGCGTGCTGAAGAAGCGCCATGATAGTGAGCGCGAGGTTTCCGGGTGCCAGCACGGCAAGCGTCAGGTTTGCCAGAATACCTGCGGGCTGGCTGAAGAGAGACTCGCCGCCTGAATCGTCGATTAAAATGTCCCAGCGCTTGAGTTCGCTGCGCACCCGCCGCGCCAGATTGCGGTCGGGGGTAATCAGAGCAGCCGTTTGTGCGGGATCTTCCAGTGCCTCACGCATGGCGACTGCAATGGCAAGCGCCTCCATACGTTCGTTTTCGGCATTGATGAAAGTCACTTGCGATAGCACATCAAGAAGTGCGCCATCGTCATTTGCCTTGCGATAGACCTGCCATTGTTCGGTTGTCTCGGCAGGGCGCAAAGCTTCACTGACAAATATCATGCGCTGGCCAATGGTCGTTTCAGGCATTGCAAGTTGCTGGACGCCTCCGCGCGTGACGCCCAGACGCTTGAGCAAACGCGCAAGCGCGGCTTGTGGATGTCCTGCAGCTGTTTCCTTGCCATGTTCAGGGCGGTCCTCGTGCGTATCAGGCGCGAGCATTTCCCAGGCCGATTTGTCTAGATGCATGTCCAGACCCGGCAGGACGACTGCGCCCTGTGGCAGGCGGCAAATGGTTGCCATGAGTTCAGCTGTCGCCGCGTTGGTGCCGGTTGATCCGGCAACGATCATGGGTTCTGCAGGCGGATTTTTTTGCAATCGTTGCGCTTCTGCGCGGATCAGGTCAATGCGCCGTTGTGCGCCGTCTGTCAGCCCGCGTTCCTGTAGATAGTGCGGCCAGTGTTCCGCGACGATTTTAAGGAAATCCAGAGTGATCGACCAATAACGATCGAACTGATCGGGAACCAGCGCGCGAAAACGCTCCCATGCAACCCCTTCAATCAGTATTTCGTCGATCAGCGTGGCAAGCTCGCGCGCCAGATAGAAAGCCTGTCCTGGCGCCTTGAGCACCGCGAACATTTCCGTATCGTCTACAATCTTCCGGCCATTTTCGTCGATATGGCAGATGGCATGGCGGATGGCGCTGCCCCAGTTCAGGATCAGCTTTGTAAGCACCAGCCGGCGGTCAAGTTCACTGATGGATTCACGTGCGTCGGCAAGTCCAAAGTCGTCGAATGATACCGGATCAAAGAGGTTGGAGTCGTCGCCTTCCGCCAGCGAGCCAAGCGGCAGGATTTGCGGCAGAATTGCTGCTGTTCCCTGCCGGCGGGCTATTTCGCTGGCCAGCGCCTTGGCCGCACGGCGTGTGGGAACGAAAATGCGCGCAGCGCTGAGCGCAAGTGGATCAGATGCATCCGGAAATCCGGGGATCAGTGTCCCTTCGAGCAGGGCGCCAGCCAGGGTCGTCAGAAATGGCGCGCCGGCGGGGACCGAAAATAGCCTTGGTTCCGCGCGCAAAGGACTGCTCATCGTGCATCCGGTGCAGGCAATTGACGCCAGCGCCTATGGCCTGTCGTGAATACGGTCACATGAACCTCCGTTTGCCGAATCGTGCGACTGGTGCGGAGGTAATGATTTCACTATTTGGCGGTCTGTTCCAGTGCCGCGTTGGCCTCGGCGATCGCTTCGGGCGTGCCAACATGAAGCCAGAGACCGTCCAGGCGCAGGCCAAACAATCTTCCCTGTTCTGCGGCTTGATTGAAATACGGACCAAGTGGAAAGACGTCCCGTGTCTCACTCGCGAAGAGTTGCGGTTTGGTAATGGCAACTCCGGAATAGACGAAAGGCGCAACGCGTTTTTCGCCACGCCGGGTCAGCCGTCCATCAGGGTCCATCAGGAAGTCGCCGGGCCAGTCAATCCCTATGCTGTGGGCCGTCGGCGCCAGCAGCATCAGTATGTCCATCTTTTCCGGGTCCCACATGTTTGCCATGCGCTGCAGGTTGGATTGGCTTTCGTCCACCCAGAATGCGTCGGTGTTGCACAGGAAGAACGGGTCTTCGCCAAGCAGGTTGAGAACGCGTTTGATGCCGCCGCCCTGATCCAGCAGCAGCTTGCGTTCATCCGAAATGCGAATCTGCGGGTGTGTGCGTCCCTTCAGATGGTCGATGATCATGTCCGGCAGATAATGCACATTGACGATGGCTTCTTCGACGCCGTTTTTCGCAAAGCGGTCGAGCATGTGGTCGATCAATGCCTTGCCGCCAACCTGTACGAGCGGCTTGGGAATGGTATTCGTCACCGGACGCATGCGGCTGCCCAGCCCGGCGGCAAAGACCATTGCCTTCCTCGGCATCGCCGCCAATGTATTCGCTTTACTCATATGTTCCTGGGTACCTTATGAATCGCCGGTTCGTGCGAGTACATGCGGCAAGTGTTGCGCATACCAGGCACGAACGTCTGATAATTGTGGATGTGTCAGTGCCTTGGCGACATATCGTTCAATGCGCGGGATGTGATCGAGATATTGATGTTTTCCGTCCCTGCGGCTCAAGCGGGCAAATATACCTAGAATTTTTGTTCCCCGCTGCGCGCACATGATCGCGTAATGTCTTGCAAAAGACGAGATGTCGAAGCTGTTGTCAGCCTCCCGCCGCTTACGCGCGTAATGTGACAGGAGTTTGATCTCCAGATCATCGGGTATCGTGATCCGGGCATCCTGCAACAGGGAGGCCACGTCATAGGCGGGCAGGCCCATCACGCAATCCTGAAAGTCGATGATACCGATCTTCCGGACGTCGTCGCGCGACTCCAGCCAGATGATGTTGGGAGAATGGTAATCACGCAAAACCCAGGTGGGTCTGGCCCCCATGATCTCCTGCAGCGTGTAGCGCCAGAGATTTACAAACGTCGCCTTTGCCCCCGATGAGAGTGTAAGGCCAATGTGGGTGGTGTACCAATCGGTGAGGAGCTCGATCTCGATGAGCAAAGCGTCGATGTCGTAAGGTGGTATGCGATAGCTTTCGCCGTCACCGTAGTCGATCGTATCGCTTACTGTCCGCGTGTGAAGGTCTGCCAGCAGTGCAGCCGATTGCATGTAGCGTTCCGGTATAGGAGCGCCATCGCTGACAATGCTTTCGCTTCCCAGATCTTCGATTATGGCAAGTCCGGCGTCTGCATCGCTGGCAAGGATTTCTGGCGCAGAATAGTTCATGTCCCGCAAGGCGCGGCTCATCGCCAGAAATGGCCGCACATCTTCGGCCAGGCGGGCGATTGCACTATAGGGCTTGCCGAAGCGTATGGCCGGACCATCCGGACGTTTGGGCGAAATCATCAGGATGGCTTTTTCACCATCTGGCTTTTGCAATCGCTCGTAGGCGCGAGTGGAAGCATCTCCGAGCATGAAGGATCGCGCTGCACCTGCCCAGCCGCCCTTGCCGAGAAGGCGATCAATACCGCGTTCCAGCGCCAGTTTCGGCGCCATCGCGCCATGGCCGGTCAGTATTGCGCGCCGCCATTCTGGCCCTTGCTGGGGATCGGTGTAGAGCGCAACGTCCAGCCGGTCGCCGGAAATATGCGCGCCGCCACGTTCGGGCCATTCAACGATGGTCAGAGATCCTTCAATCGCTTCTTCCCAACCCAGTTCGTGCAGTTCGTCGGGAGAATTGATCCGGTACAGGTCGGCGTGGAGAATGGCGTATTGCGGACCCTGATAAACCTGCATCAGGGTGAAGGTGGGGCTGGGCACATCCAGTTTGGCGTCGCCGGTCAAACACCGGATCAGCGCTCTTGCAAAGCTGGTTTTGCCCGCGCCAAGATCGCCGGACAGCGTGACCAGACTGCCGGCCTGAACGAAGGTCGCGACCTTCTCGGCGAGCGCGGCGGTTGCCTCTTCGTCAGGAAGCGCCATGCGCCATTCAACTGGCTGGGCGTTGGAATTGTTAGCTTGTGAAACCATGCTGCGGTGTGCGCCCCGTGCTGCGTGAAACCCGTTTCTCCGGCAATCTAGCCTATTCGGTTTCGCCGGGGCAAAACCTGTGTTCACGCAGTCTTGTTATCTTTTTCGATCTCAGCCTTTGCTGCAGGGAAGATGCAGGTGACAACCGTGCCTTCACCCGGCGCCGAATCGATCAGGACATCGCCGCCATGCAGCTCCACGAAAGATTGTACGATGGAAAGGCCCAGACCTGCGCCGCGGTGGCGTGAGCCAACCGTGTTGCTTTCAAAGCGCCCGAAGACCTGTTCCAGCAATTCAGGTGGAATTCCACGGCCATTGTCTGCGATCTTGAACACAACCTCTTCTTCACGCCGAAGCGCCGATAACGTGACAGTCTGGCCGGGTTCGGAAAAGCCGATTGCATTGGACAAGAGATTGAACAGGATCTGGCGAATGCGTTTCCCGTCTGCCCGGAAACTGCCGATATTGTCGCTGGTCACAACCTGCAACCTGATTTCGGATTCGCTCAGCCGGTCCTGCACACCTTCCACAGCTGCAGCAATGGTTTGCGCAATGTCGACGTCTTCTTTCTTGAGTTCCATGGCGTCATGATCGATGGTCGCCAGATCGAGAATGTCGTTGATGATGGCAAGTAGTGCTGCTGATGATTGGGCAACATGACTTGCATACTCGCGCTGCTTGGTATTCAGCGGCCCGACGGCTTCGGTGGTCAACAGTTCGGCATAACCGATGATATTGGTCAGCGGAGACCGCAGCTCATACGATACGTGGTGGACGAATTCATTGCGCAGCTTCTGCGCCGATTCCAGAGCCTGGTTGCGTTCGGTCAGCGCAATCTCGCCCAGAACACCAGCCGAGACGTCTGTAAATGTCACCAGGGTTGCGCCATCCGACAGTGGCGCAGTTGCACAATCGATGATCAGGCTGTCCGAACAGAATATGCGTGTTTCAAATCCTGTCCTTTGATCGTGCAGGCCTGCAACGACAGCCCGTAGTTGATTCCAGCTTTGGCCGTTTGGTTCCAGTACACCGCACATGCGTGCGACGCGATCAATATGCGGCTTGCTATCCAGTTCGCTTGACTCAAGCTTCCAAAGTTCCGCAAAAGCCGGATTGGACAGTTTCAGGCAACCGTCAGAACCGAACACTGCCACGCCTTCTTTCAGCGTATCCAATGTTTCGCTCTGTACACGGATGAGCGCATTGTACTGCGATTCTATCTGGTATCTTTCGGTCACATCGTCGAACAGATAGGTTACACCACCCTGCGGATTGGGATTGATCACCACGCGCAGGGACCGATTGTCGGGGAGGTACCAGATCTGTTCGGCCGTATCGTTCTTTTGATAGGCGGCCATCAGTCCTTCGCGCCAGACGCGGAAATCGACTTGTTCGGGAAGTTTGCGCTCACTGCGCAACCGGTCGAGAATTTCCGGATCGCTCGGCCTTTGTTCCAGAAAAGCCGTATCCAGTGACCAGAGCTGGCGATATGCGGAATTGTGGAACACAAGCCGCTTCTTGCCATCGAACATGGCAACGGCGGTCGTCAGCTGGTCGAGCGTGCGGGCATGCGATTGCATCTGTTCGCCGAGGTCACGCCGTATCGATTCCAGTTCGGAAATATCGATTGCCATTCCAACCGAGCCGCCGGTTGCAGGCACGACGATTGCGTCCATCTTGCTTCTTTGTCCGGCAACGACTGCGCTGACCCGTGAGCGCCATGGCGCACCGCCTTTTTCGGCCTGCCGTGCCGCATCGCGCGCGCTCTGGTCGAGGAGTTCGGTTCCCTTGGCCACCGCTTCATGGGCAGAGCCTGCTTCAACGGCTTCTGCATAGGAGCGGCTGACCCAGGTGAGGGCGCCCTCCTTGTTGCGGAGCCAGGCGGGATTTGGAATGGCGTCAAGCATGCTGCGAAGCGCATCAAGTTCCATCAAGGTTTGGGCGTGGCGCTCGCGCAATTGTGTCAGTTCAAGACGGTCACCTGAAACGTCGCGAATCCGCATGACTGCCCGGCCGCCGACGGCACGGCCTTCGGCTTCCAGATGCCGCCCGGCCAGACTGACCAGCGGCAGGCGGAAGCTTTCACCGCGTGCGCGCAGGCGGCTGACCCGCTCTTCAAACTTTTGTGCAGCTTCCGGCGGGAGCCATGAGCCGAAACCCAACACACGCCGCGGCACGGGCGCATCCATGACCAGGGACAGGTCACCTTCTATTTCAGGTTCGCCGCTTGCCGTGCTCCAGGCAACGGTGATCTGGGGCTCGGCGGACAAAAAGACATTGGCCCGGTCGAGAGAGGCCCGGGCCTTGGTCAGATCGCTGACGAGCTGGGCTTCGCGCTGTGTCCAGCGGCTGCGGCCTGTCAGGTGCAAAAGGGCGGTCGAGGCGGAAAAGATTACCAGCGCGACAAATACCGAGATACCGGCGACGCCCTGGCTCTGACTGATCTGTTCAAGCGAAAAGAAGGACGGCGCAGCCTCTGCTGAGCCAGTCAGGCAAACCAATGGACCGAAGGTCGCGGCTTTCCAGCCGTTTTCCCGTGTCAGGGTTCGTATCCCCCCGAGTGCTGTTCGGCAACCGAACCGCAGCGGAACGCGCAAATGCGCGCCGCCACGGACTGTGCCAAAGCGGTGCCGCCTTACCATGCTTTGGAAATCCGTGTTTTCAATCGCCATAGTTTCGCGCCTGAGTGTGGCCCCTGCATGCGCGAATCAGTTCACTTTACTGTCCATCAAGGCGATTGAGAAAGTCCTTAAGCAAAAGAAAACGCCTCCGAATCTTTATGATTCGGAGGCGTCCCTGTTTGCTACATCATCTAGTGGTATGTGCGTTAGCGAACCACTAGAGACAATCGCGTATCAGTAGCGATAGTGTTCCGGCTTGTACGGACCCTGGATCGGCAAGCCAAGATATTTGGCCTGCTTGTCGTTCAGCTTGGTCAGTTTCACGCCGATCTTCTCCAGATGCAGTGCCGCGACTTTCTCGTCGAGGTGCTTGGGCAGCGTGTAAACATTCTTTTCGTACTGGCCCTGCTTGGTCCAGAGTTCGATCTGGGCCAGCGTCTGGTTGGTAAACGAAGCCGACATCACGAACGAGGGATGGCCCGTCGCATTGCCGAGGTTCACCAGGCGGCCTTCCGACAACAGGATGATGCGGTTGCCCGACGGGAACTCGATCTCGTCGACCTGCGGCTTGATGTTGTTCCACTTGAAGTTTTTCAGGCCAGCGACCTGAATTTCGGAATCGAAGTGACCGATATTACAGACAATCGCGCGATCCTTCATGTTGCGCATGTGATCGACCGTGATGATATCGACGTTGCCGGTCGTGGTGACGAAAATGTCAGCCCGCGATACGGCATCTTCCATGGTGGTGACTTCATAGCCTTCCATCGCCGCCTGCAAGGCGCAGATCGGATCGATTTCAGACACCATCACGCGGCAACCGGCATTGCGCAACGAAGCTGCCGAGCCCTTGCCGACGTCGCCGAAACCGGCAACCATGGCCACCTTGCCGGCCATCATGACGTCGGTACCACGGCGAATGCCGTCGACCAGTGATTCCTTGCAGCCGTAAAGGTTGTCGAATTTCGACTTGGTCACGGAATCATTGACGTTGATGGCTGGCCACAGCAGCTGGCCGGCCTTCTGCATGTTGTACAGGCGATGCACGCCGGTAGTGGTTTCTTCCGAAACGCCCTTTATGGCTTCGGCATTCTTCGTGTACCAGCCGGGGATCTCTTTCATGCGCTTCTTGATCGAAGCGAACATGAATTCTTCTTCTTCGTTTTCCGGCTTGTCCAGGAATGCAGCGTCGCCCTTTTCTGCGCGCATGCCCAGATGGATCAGCATCGTGGCGTCGCCGCCGTCATCCAGGATCATGTTTGGCGTGCCGCCGTCAGCCCATTCGAAGATCCGGTGGCAATAGTCCCAGTAGTCCTTCAGGCTTTCGCCCTTCACAGCAAACACCGGCGTTCCGGCTGCTGCAATGGCTGCAGCGGCATGATCTTGCGTGGAGTAAATGTTGCAGGTCGCCCAACGAACGTCTGCGCCCAGCGCCTTCAAAGTCTCGATCAGCACGCCGGTCTGAATGGTCATGTGCAGCGAGCCCGCGATGCGAGCGCCCTTGAGCGGCTGCGACGGCCCGTATTCGGCGCGTGTAGCCATGAGGCCGGGCATTTCGGTTTCGGCGATATCCAGTTCCTTGCGGCCGAAATCGGCCAGCTTGATATCGGCAATTGCGTAATCATTTGCGGACATGGTGTTCCTGACTTTTCCGTGAGGGAGAAATGTTTCGATTGCGCTGGAGCGTGACGTGGTCATGAAACCGGGCCCGGCAAACCGGTCCTGTTCCTGGACACGGGCTCCAAGTCGCGCGCTCTATAGCAGCAGGGCGGTGGCAGCGCAACAGCACATAAAGGTTTCTTTATTTGTTCGGAACTCTACGAATCTTGCCCGCGTTTCCAGTGGGATTTATCCCTACCATCTGCTGTTTCTGCGATTCCAGCGATATAGCAGCGAGGCGAGCAGATTGTAGGCGATGCGTGCGATTTGCCTGAACACCGGCAATCCCGTTAGCTGCCCCAGCCAGCGATCTCCTGGAGTACGGAGCCAGATTTCCCGCGCGCAGTCAGCGCCGACGAACAGGTCGCCGTCAGCATTTTTCCCATGCAGCTTTTTGCGGATGTCTTCCAGCCCGATCCCGTATGAGGCAAGGGCATCGGGTTCAAGATTGATATCGCGAAACTCTATGGCTCCCTCGCGCGCTGCGCGCACCAACCGGCTTTGCTGCCAATTGATGCCGCCTTCGCAGACCGGGCATTTCGTATTGTACCAGACCGTGAGCTTCGGGAGCATGCAAGTGATCCCTGCCAAGCCTCGTTACACTTCAGGATTTGTACAAAGCGCCATAGGTTTCGCGCAGTGCTGCCTTCTGAACCTTGCCCATTGTATTGCGTGGCAGCTCGTCCACGAACAATACGCGCTTTGGCAGCTTGAATTTGGCGAGCCGGCCATCGAGCGCTTTCATGATCGACTGCTCATCCGTTGCCGTCTTCTTGTCTGGAACAACAACAGCTGTAACGCCTTCACCGAAGTCGGCGTGCGGCACTCCGAAGACTGCGCTTTCGGCAACTCCCGGCAATGCGTCAATCTCGGCTTCCACCTCGACCGGATATACATTGAAGCCGCCGGTGATCACGAGATCCTTGTTGCGTCCAACGATGTGCACATATCCGCGAGCATCAATCTTTCCGAGATCGCCGGTTACGAAAAAACCGTTGTCGCGCAGTTCTTCCCTGGTTTTTTCCGGCATCTGCCAATAGCCCTTGAAGACATTGGGTCCGCGCACTTCGATCATGCCGATTTCACCTTGCGCCAGAATCTTTTCCTCTTCCGGCTCCGTGATGCGAACTTCGACGCCTGGAAGCGGGAATCCAACAGTCCCTGCAACCCTGTCGCCATCATATGGGTTAGAGGTGTTCATATTGGTTTCAGTCATGCCATAGCGTTCGAGAATGGCATGGCCGGTACGTGCGCGCCAATCCACATGGGTCTCTGCCAGCAGTGGGGCCGAACCGGAGATGAAAAGACGCATATGCTGCGTCGCTTCCCTGGTGAGGCCGGCATGCTGCAGCAAACGTGTATAGAATGTCGGCACGCCCATCATCGATGTCGCACGCGGCATCAGGTTCATGATCGCGTCTGCATCCAGTCGGGGCAGGAACAGCATGGAGCCACCCGCCAGCAACAGTGTATTGGTGGCAACGAAAAGACCATGTGTGTGATAGATCGGCAGAGCGTGGATCAACACATCGTCAGCGGTAAACCGCCAATAATCGACGAGTGTGACCGCATTGGACGCCAGGTTGCCATGGCTCAGCATCGCCCCCTTGGAACGACCGGTCGTTCCGGACGTGTAGAGGATGGCCGCCAGATCGTCCTCGCCGCGGTCGGCATTGGTGAAGGCGCCATTTAGGCCGCGCGCCCTGTCCAGTAGCGTTCCGTCTTCTTTTTCACCAAGCGTTTCCACATGGGCAACGCCCGCCTTGGCCGCCACGGCAGCGAGCCCATCTTTCTTTTTCGGGTCACAGACGAAGACGCGTGGTTTTGCGTCACCGAGAAAATATTCGATCTCCGTCGGTGTGTAGGCCGTGTTGAGTGGCAGAAAAATCGCGCCTGCCCGCACACATGCCAGGTAGAGCATCAGTGCATCAGGCGATTTTTCGACCTGCACCGCCACCCGGTCTCCGGGAATGACGCCCAGTGCGGCCAGCGCGCCGGCCAATTTGCCTGAACCTTCTGCAAGTCCGCCATAGGTGACTTTGCGTCCGTCCAAGGCTTCGATGAAGACCTTGTCTGGCGATGGTGCGGCATTGGCGATGAGATCGTAAAGATAAGATGGCATGGGCGGGCAGCTTCCCCAAGGCTATTGGATCAGACAGGTCCTATACCGCAATCGGTTGGAACAGGCATTTTTTTTTGGGGTTTATGCCCGGCAGAAGTCATCCCGCCTTTGCTTTGTCCGCTTCTGCTTGGGGCTTTGCTGGCTCAGGGCGGATTGTTGCATCTGCCGGTTTGATCACCGCTGTTTCAGGTGTGGCAGCTTTGCTTTCAGTCGCCACAGACTTGGGAGCCTCGCTGGTCGTTGGCATCGCAAGCGCCGCGATAAGGGCTTTGTGATTGCCGCGTATCAATTTGCGCACGGGCCCGGAGGCGACTATCTCGCCCTTGTTTGCATAGGCTTCGTGATTGTCCTCGATGGCGTTCAGATCATAATGGTAGTTCACCATGATCCCGGCCAATTCACGCAGGCCCTTCTCCGATTTGTCGCCCATCCAGTTGATGCGTTCCAGCCGGGCGCCATTGCCCAGGTGAAACCGCGCCACAGGATCGCGGGCGCGGCCATTGCCGGCACGCGCTTCCAAAAAGTAGATCGCTGCAAGTTCCCTCAGCAACGGCTCCATCTCTGCCGAGACATTTTCGTCTTCGGTCCATTCCGTGTCGTTGAGATGGGCCAGAAGCTTGCGCTCGCTGTCGGAAACATGGGCGCTGGCAGACCCGGTAAGCCAGCGCATAAACCCTGGAACCGGCGACAGCGTGACAAAATTTTCCAGCTTTGGCAGTTCGCGCCGTAGCTCCTCGACAACCTGTTTGATCAGAAAATTGCCGAAGGAAATGCCCGCCAGCCCTTCCTGGCAGTTGGAAATCGAATAGAAGACGGCAGTCCGCGCCTTGTCAGGGTCAACCATGTCTCGCTTTTCGGCGAGAAGGGGCTGGATCGCGCCGGGTATGTCCGGGGTCAACGCCACCTCGACAAATATCAGAGGGTCATCTGCAAGGGCAGGATGAAAGAACGCGTAGCAACGCCGGTCCGACGGGTTGATGCGCCGCCGCAGATCGTCCCAGCCGGCAATCTGATGGACAGCCTCGTAGCGAATTATTTTTTCCAGAACCATTGCGGGCGACGACCAGTCTATGCGCCGAAGTTCCAGAAAGCCGCGATTGAACCACGACGACAACAAATGTGAGAAATCCCTGTCGATCTGTTTCAGTGCCGGATTTTTTGGAATAGAGCGCAGCAGGTCTTCACGCATCTTCACCAGCACCGCAGTACCTCCGGGCGCCCGGTTCAGCCGCCGCAACAATTCCTGACGCCGGGCTTCAGCCTGAAAGTGCAGGTCGGCGGCAGTGTCCTGGCTCGGATTGTGGATCCACGCGTGGACAGCGGCGGTCAGTCTTTTTGGGTCGGGACCGAATTTATCTGCCAGAGCGGAGAAAAACCGCGAACGCGCCTCGTCATCGAGCTTCTCGTACCGGTCGAGCGCAGCACGGGCGAGCGCCGCGCCGGAAGCCTCGCCACGGCCCGAAAGGACCTGCTCGCAAAGCTCGACGAGACCACTCATCAGCGTGGTTTGGTCGAGCGGTGCATCGCCCAGCCGCAACATGGTACGGCCACGCTCGGTGATGGAAGTCAGAAGATCGGAGAAGAAGGTGGTTGCCATGTCCCTGCCAGAATGCGTGTCGCTCAAACAGCAAAGTAAGCCTTTTCCCGCTGCAATCTAGCGCAAATATCCCGACAATTGTTTGTCACATCGCCAATGGCCCGAAGTCGACGTTTCTTGCTACCCTGCGGCCATGACCAATTCGAAAAAACTCACCACACATCGCGTGCCCATCGATTTGCAGCTGAAATCCCCGTCCTACCGGCTGGCGGCCCTCGATCAGGACTTTCTGCTGGGCGATTCCATGCGTGGCGTAAGGTTCATGCTGGAATATGCCAAGGCTGAGGAAGTGCTGCGGCGCTGGAAAATCCTGTCCACCATTGTGGTGTTCGGATCAGCGCGCGTGCAGGAGAATCAGCCGGGCCGGCAGGGACACTGGTATGCCGAAGCGCGAAAATTCGGCCGCCTGTGCTCGGAGCTTGGCGGTGCGCTGGATGGTAATGGCCACGAACGCCGGAATGTAATCGCCACTGGCGGCGGTCCCGGCGTAATGGAAGCAGCCAATCGCGGCGCTTATGAAGCAGGTGCACCCAGCATCGGTTTTAACATAACCCTGCCGCACGAGCAGTTTCCCAATCCATACACAACACCGGAGCTGACGTTTCAGTTTCACTATTTTGCCATGCGCAAGATGCATCTGGCGATGCGTGCACGGGCGCTGATTGTGTTCCCCGGCGGCTTCGGCACGTTCGATGAATTGTTCGAACTGATGACACTTGTGCAGACCGGCAAGACCCATCGGCTACCGATTGTTTTGTTCGACGAGGAATTCTGGTCGAAGGCTATCAGCTTCGACGCACTGGTTGAGGCTGGAACAATATCACCCGGCGATCCGGACCTGTTTTGTTACGCCAACGATGCCGAAGATGTCTGGAGCAAGCTGGTAGACAGGGGATTGCATGCCATGCCGGATGCTCCCCATACAACCTGATTCACTTTAGAATTGCGCCAGATATTGCGACGGATCGATCTGCACGCCGATGACCAGCGGGCGATCTTTCGGGGCAGGTTCGCTCAGAACTTTCGCCAGGTCGCGCTCATTGCTGACGGTAACGCCTTCACAAGCCATGGATCGCGCCAGCATCGTCATGTCTGTCGGCTCGATGCGCGTGCCCGTAGACGCATATTGACGCGCCATCTGTTTCAGCTCGATCCGGTTGAGCGCATTGTCGACAAACACGATCACCTTGAATGAGAGACCACGTGCCGATGCAGTTCGCAGTTCCGGCTGCATCATGGCCATGCCGCCATCGCCACAAAAACAAATGGCCTCGCGTTCAGGTTCAAGCAACGTCGAAACAAAAGCTGCCGGAAGCGCAAAGCCCATTGATGACAGGCCATTGCTCATGAGCACGCCCTTGTTTTCGAAAGTCTGCCATCCCTGGCCTACCAGCAGCTTGTGCGAACCAATATCTGTCGATACGCGCGCATTGCGTGCCGCTGTTGCACGCACCGTCGCTATGACATCGGTGGGATTGAGGGCGCCGGAAACGCGTCCAGCTTCATATGATGTGCGCAAATTCGCGCGATGGGCAGCGATGTCCTTCTCGCTGAATGCCGCACGTTGCGGAACACTGGCGCACAGAAAGTCACAAAGGGAAGGAATGTGGCCAGTCAGTTCCACATCGGCAGCGTATATCTGGTCGATGTTTGCAACGGAGTCGATGTGGATCACGGGTGTGGTCACGGTCCACGACTTGATGAGTTCGACACAATCGAAACCCACCGCCAGAACAAGATCGGAGGATTTCAGAAAATCCCAGATGATCTGATTGCATGCCATGTCGATGACGCCGGCGAACAGCGGATGATCTTCGCTCACCAGGCCTTTGCTCATGGGTGAGGAAATGATAGCAGCGCCAATATGTTCAGCAAGCCGTGCGATGGCTGCACCAGCGCCGGCCCGTTGTGCGGACAAACCATACAGGATGACCGGGCGGCGGGCGTTCTTGATGCGCTCGGCAAACTTGGTGTCGCCCGTCACAAAAACCTGTCCTGCGATTGCATGGGCCTGATCGGGCGGCAGCAGGATCGTATCGTCGCTTGCATGGGCGCCGACAACATCGGCGGGCGTTGTCAGATGAACCGGGCCTGGCCTGTCGGCCATGGCAATGCGCCAGGCTTTGCGCATGACATGCCCGGCCGTATGCGGTGCGATATCTGCACGCCATTTGGTTATGGGTGAGAACATCGCATTGTGATCGACGATCTGGTGGGTGAATGTTGCCATGCGCTTGGTATCGATCTGCCCGGAGATGGCGAGCATCGGGGTACGGTCGAGCATGGCGTTTGCAACCGGATTGACCAAGCTCGTGGAGCCTGGACCGAGCGTCGAGACCGCCACGCCGGGTTTGCCCGTGATCATGCCATAGGCCTGCGCCATGAGCCCGGCCATGGCCTCGCGTGTCGCCAGTACGAAATCACCGCCTTCGCGCCGCACACCCTCGAGAAATTCCACCGTCGGATCGCCGGGATAGCCGAACATGTGACTGATGCCGGCCTGTGCCAGATAGCGGGCGATAACTTCCGAAGTATTCATTTATGTTGCTTTCAATTCCGGATCAGGTAACGCGCAGCTCTTAGCGCAATTTGGCGACTTGGACCAATGCCGGAAGCCGATCATTGTAACCAGCGCCATTCGGTCTTACCTGTGCATTGAAGTCCGGCTTGGTCCTTTCCCTAGAGGTCAGAGTGTTTTCCTCCGCCATCCCAGCATTGCAACAGATTTTCACGCCGCCCTTTCGACGCGTTCTGTACAAGGTGCTGGGCCTGACTTTGGCCTTGCTGACGCTGGCATGGCTGGGTCTGAGCAGGATCATAGATTACTATGTCAATGCACCATGGCCGTGGGTCGAAACGGCAATCCAGTTTTTCACCGGCATTGGTTTGTTCGTCGGCATGGCGTTTCTGGTTGCGCCGGTTTCGATGCTGATTGCCGGCATCTTTCTTGACGAAATGGCCGAGCAGGCCGAAGCTGCATCCGATCCAGCCGGCCCGCGTGGCAAGGCATTGCCTGCGGGCGTTGCCATCGGTCAGGCCGCGCGCTTTGCGCTCGTTTCGCTGGGCGTCAACATGCTTGCTCTCATGTTGCTGCTGGTGCCGGGCATCAATTTAATCGCGTTCCTCGGCGCCAATGCCTATCTGTTCAGCCGCGAATATTTTGAGTTTGCAGCCATGCGCTATCGCCCGGTTGAAGAGGCGAAGGCCTTGCGCCGCCGGAGATCAATTTTTGTGTTTCTATGCGGATTGCCGATTGCCGCGTTTCTTGCGGTGCCCATCCTCAACCTGCTGACGCCATTGTTTGCCACGGCCTATATGGTGCGCGTGCACAAGCAGATGATCCGCAGGTCCGCCGCCTGACCAATCCGTCAGGCGTTTTGTTTTTCGAACTGGCCGGTCTTGCGGAAGCGATAGAGATAGCCCGGCACGTGCGCTTCCATAGACTGCGCGGCGATGCCAAGACCGGCGAGTGTGCGGCTGTCGGCAATGGCGGATGAAGTAACCACATTGTCATGATGCAGCAGCTTGATCTGGTCTCGTGTCACAACCAGCCAGTCCGGCCAGATGCCAAGGGACAGTTTGCTGATCAGCTCCAGCGAAAACGCCTTGATGTTTGCCAGCGGCCACGGCACCGGTGCGAACAGCCGCTTGCGCCCGGTCACGTCGCAAATGTAACGCAACAATTCCTCGAATGTTTTGACTTCCGGCCCGCCCAGCTCATAGACCGCGCCCGGCTGTCCCGCACCATTTGTCAGGGCGGTGATCGCTGCGGCGACATCGCCAACATAAACGGGCTGAAATCGCGTTTGCCCGCCGCCGATCAATGGCATCACAGGCGTCATGCGCGCTATGGCGGCAAAGCGGTTGAAGAAATCGTCTTCAGGCCCGAACACGATGGATGGCCGGACCATGCGCGCGGCCGGGAATGCTTCCAGTACAGCCTGCTCGCCGTCGGCCTTCGAGCGTGCATAGGATAAATCGCTGTCCTTGTCCGCGCCCAGCGCCGACATGTGCACCAGGCTTGAAACACCAGCCTCGGCACTTGCGCGGGCAATGGCGCGCGCGCCAAAGCCGTGTACGGCGGCAAAGCTTTGCCGGCCTGATTCGGTCAGGATTCCGGCCAGATTGATGACCGCGTCCGAGCCGCGCAGGGCCGACATCACCGATGCCGGATGGCGCAGGTTGGCCTGCACAGCCATGATCTGGCCGACCCGGCCCAGCGGCTGCAGGTGATAGGCCAGGTCCGGTCGCCGGCAGGCCACCCGCACGCGCCAGCCCTGTGCGGCCAGAGTGCGCACCGTATGCCGGCCGACAAAACCGCTGCCGCCGAATATCGTAACGAGTTTGCTGCCGGACAGGTTCATGGCGAATTCCCGGAAAAGACACAAGGCCGGACCTGAAATCGGTGTGCGGCATCTGGCTAAAGCTCTAATCCGCCCGAACGGATTTCTCAACCACCTAGTGCCTGTGGTCCCCGTGCGGACCCGGTGCGGGAAAAGCCTGGCCGATCACGATTGACAAGCAGGCTGCCTGCCCCGTATGAGACGCCAGCCCTCGCGCACCTTGCGTGCGCATGGGCCCAGGTGGCGGAATTGGTAGACGCGCTGGCTTCAGGTGCCGGTGGCTTAACGGTCGTGGAGGTTCGAGTCCTCTCCTGGGCACCATAATTGCGGACAGGGCATGTCTTCAGCCAGAACGAACTTTTCCTATCCGCTGCTCTTGAGCGATATTGGCGGCACAAATTGCCGTTTCGCGCTGGTCGCGGAGCGTGGCGCCCCGCTGCAAATGCTGGGGTCAATTGCCACCGGTGATTTCCCGAACTTCGCCGCAGCAGCCAACGCAGCCGTCCAGCCTGCAGGCGTGCGTCCCGCATCGCTGATCGTGTGCGCTGCGGGCCCCATGCGCGCACGCGCGGTGCGATTGACCAATGCCGCATGGAATATCGACGGCAGGGCGCTGGCGCTGGAACTCGATCTGCAGCAGGGGCTTTTGCTGAATGATTTCGAGGCTCTGGCCCTGTCCCTGCCCACAATAAAACCAGCATGGACACGCGCGATCGGCGGTGGAGAAGCTGATCCTGCCCGCCCGGCAATTGTGCTGGGTCCGGGCACCGGTCTGGGCATGGCTGCGCTGGTCCAATCGGACGGGCGTTATATGTCGCTCGCCAGTGAAGCCGGCCATGTGGATTTTGCGCCGGTATCCTCCGAGGAAGAATCCATCTGGCGGATCGTTCACACTTCGGCAGGACGCATAACACCGGAAACCTTTTTGTCCGGCGCCGGCCTTGCCCGCCTTCACGCAGCGCGCATGGCGTTGCAGGAAGCGGCGGCATTCAGGGATGCTGCCCCGGGGGATGCTGCACTTGTGACCCGTGCGGCGCTGGCCGACCCATCCAGTGCGGAAGCCGATAGCGTGCGTCATTTCTGGCAGCTCGTCGCGCGCTTTGCCGGCGATTGCGCGCTCATGCTGTTTGCGCATGGTGGCGTGACGCTGGCTGGAGGTATCCTGCCGCGCATTGATGCCTTGCTTGATGAGACGCAGTTTCGCGCCGCATTTGAAGCCAAACAACCAATGCGCGATGTACTTGAGCCTATCCCCGTGCGCCTGTTGCAACAAACCGACGCCGTGCTGCATGGCATGGCAGCAGTTGCTGCAAACCCGGCAGGCTTCGTCGTGAATTACGAAGAACGCCTTTGGCGTTGAGCCAAGCCTAGACCTGTGTCTTCAGGCCGGCAGCTTCAATTCCCGCAACAGCCGCGACTTCGTCATTGTCGGCAGTATCGCCGGTAACGCCGACTGCGCCGAGCACCTCGCCATTGCTATCGAGAATGAGGACGCCGCCCGGCACGGGCACATATCCGCCGGACGCTACCGAGACCAGCGAAGCCGAGAACCAGGGGCGCTGCTGCGCCATGTCCTGCAGGGCGCGTGTTGAGCGGCCCATGCCGACAGATGCGAAGGCCTTGCCGATGGCGATCTGCGGACGCATGGCTGCGCCGCGGCCATCTTCACGTTTCAATGCTTTCAGGTTTCCGCCATCATCCACGACGCATACGGTGAGCGGGTTCATCTTCGCTTCACGGCCTTTTGCCAATGCGGCATCGACGATTTTATTGGCGACTTCGAGCGTTATGGACATGGTGTGCTCCGTTCCTGAAATAGCATTTGCGTTTGCAGTGGTCTGCCTGGATGGAAAGGCAATCGGCAGGCAGATATCATGAATTCGGCATCGGGTCAGTCATCGGTTTTGAACCGTCCGGTGTTTCTATTTCAAACACGTTGAGGACTGCGGCAACCGCAAAGTAATTGCCCAGGGTAGCAACCAGTTCGACCAGGGTCGTTTCGCCCAACTCCACCAGCGCCTTTGCATAGGTAGCTGCGCTTACGCGCCTGGTTTCCTGCAATTCCTGAACAAGGTCATAGACGGCTTCTTCATCTGCCTGCTTGAAGACCGGCCGTTTACGCAGCCTGATCGCTTCGGCAATGGCTGGGTCGAGCCCTGCCTTCAATGCTATCGGGTGATGCGCCCACCATTCGACATCGGCATCCCAGTGCCGCGCGACAAGCAATATTGCGAACTCGCGAATGCGGTCGCTGACCGAACTTTCGTAACGGCAGAAGCTGCCATATTGCATGGCTGCCTGCGTGAGTTTGGGATTGCGTATCCATGCCAGATAAGGGCCGACGAAGCGGCCGCGCGGGCTGGCAACCACCGCGTCATACACATGCTTCTGCTCCAGCGTCATTTCTTCCCGAGTCAATTCTTTCAACCGGCTCATTCTCATTGCCCCCGAACATGTTCGCACAGACGCCGCCCTGCCTTCCGGCAGGCCGTTCCATCAATTTGTGGATACATATATGCTAAACAGGAGCCACGCGCACCTGCGGCCGGGCGCGCATGTAATGATAGGCGATGATGGCCAGTGCGCATGCAGTGGAAATCCACTCTGCGACAGGGTGTGTCGCCAGAAGACCTACGCCGATAATCAGACGCAGGACAATCTCTGTCTTGGTGAGCCTGACCTTGTCGAACCAGCTTCCGGCACTGGCAAACATATACACTGCCAGCAATGCTCGGATGACTGCAAAGCAATAGATGCCCCATCCGAAGTTTGGCGCGCCTTCCTTCACGATCAACAGTTCCGGATTATAAACAAAGGCAAATGGGATCGCGAAGATCACAAGGCCGATCCGCACTGCCGCCACAGCCGTTTCTATTGGCTTGGATCCGGCAATGGATGCTGCCGCATAAGCGGCAATGGCAACCGGCGGTGTGATAGCTGATGCAACGCCGAAATAAAATACGAACATATGCGCTGAAAGCGTCGACAGGCCGAATTTTTCCAGAGCCGGGCCGAGGATAACGATGATCGTCAGATAGGCGGGCAGCGTTGGCATGCCCATGCCCAGCATCAGGCATGCTGCCGCCGCCATGATGAGAGTGACAATGAGATATTGCTCGCTTGCTGCGCCAAATACCAGCGCCAGTTTCGTCGGCAGACCTGTTGCGGAAAACACCGCTACTATGATGCTCACCGTGGCGGCTGCCATCATCAATTGCGCAAATGTCACGCCGCCCTGCGCAAATGCTGCGATCAGTTTTTGCGGCGATCGGCGCACTTCCGGATTTAGCGCACTCAGGGGAATTAATGTTCCGATCGCCATCAGGGCTGAGCCTGCAGGAGAAAGACCATAGATCAATGCGCCAATAATCATCGCCAGCGGTACGCCAACCATCAACAGGTTGATGTAGTCCTGTCTGTCGACGGCCATGCCTTCATCATCCTCAGTCGCAGCCTCAACGCCCAGCCTGCGGCTTTCGAAAACCACGGAGGCAAACAGGCTGGCGTAATAGAGCAGTGCAGGTGTCAGCGCAGCGATACAAAGCGTAAGATATGGCACGCCGATAAAATCCGCCATGACGAGCGCCGCCGCTCCCATGATAGGCGGCATGATCTGCCCGCCGGTCGAGGCCGTGGCTTCCACTCCTCCGGCGAACGCCGGTAGAAATCCACGCTTCTTGATCATGGGGATGGTGATAACGCCGGTGCCGACAACATTGGCAACGGCTGAACCCGATACAGTTCCGAACAATCCGGAGGCTAGTATCGCTGCATGTGCAGGACCGCCGCGAAAGCGGCGCATGAGTTTGAACGAGATTTTGATCAGGGATCCGCCCGCACCTGTGCCTTCCATCATCGCGCCCATGATGATGAAGGGAAACACCGTCAGCAGGATGATAGACATGATGTTGCCCATCACGCCATCATCAAGGGCAAACCAGAGATCGCCCGCAGTGCCTTCAATGAAGTTGGTTTTGGCGCTCTCGAAAACGCCAGGCCAGTGCTGGCCGGTATAAAAATATACAAGTGTAACCACGGCCACGGTAGCAAGCGGGACGCCCCAGATTCGCCAGCTCAGAACAAGAATGGCCAGACATGCGCCGAGCGCAGTCCATGCGTGGAAAGGCTCAAAAAACATGACTGAATCAGCCATGATCAACCCGTCGATGTAGAAGCGCCAGCAGGCAAACATCGCAAGGCCGAGCAATGCAGCATCAATGGCAAATCCGATGGCCGCAAGAGCAGGGGATCGATCCAGCCAGCCTATGCCGAAGGAGAACCGGCAAAAACAGATCACAATCGCCAGCGCCATCATGGATGCGCGAAATGGTTCAGCCTGAAAGGGCCCCAGCCGTGGCAATATCCAGAACGAGGGCATGATATTGGCCATGCCGATTGCAACCATCGCGAAAGCCAGAACATACGCAAGCGTGTTCAGATGCGCGCGCACACTTGCAGCATTCATTGAAGTTGTCTGCGATGCTTGTTCCGGCATGTTTGCCCCGCCCGTCAATCCAGCCCCATGCAGATTGAGCAAGTTGCAAGTAGCGGCGCGTGATTGCGCCGCTTCAAGCCCTGGCTAAAGGATAGCGTTTGTCATTTGGCCATAAGATTGGCGGGCACGGTCAGCTTCTTTTCTTTCATGTAACGCAGTGCGCCTGGATGCAGCGGTACATTGACGCCGATCATGGGATTGTCGACGGGAAGAAGTTTGAGGACTGCGATGGTCTTTTTGGCCTCATCTGCATTATCGAGAAACGATTTCGTCAATTTGTAAGCGGTCTCGTCACTCATGGCCTTGTTGACCGCGATCTGCATTGTGTATGCAGCTGTCTCGATTGGCTTGTCGCCATTGACCTGACCGGAATAGACCTTTGCGGGAATGTCGCCGGCCATCATTCCAAGCGAAGCCACGAGCTTGTTCCATGCCTCGCCGGACCGCGATCCCTTCGGCAAGGACAAGATGCGGATCTTGCGTTGCAGGCCGATCTGGTCGATCGCCGCAGATCCTGCCGGTGCCGGCTGGACGAGTACGTCCATCTGACCGTCCTGAAAAGCCTGAATGCCCGCACCCCAGCCCAGGCGCACCGGCGTGTAATCCTTGCCATTCAGTTTCAGCCCGGATGCAAGTTCGATCACGCTCGACAATTGCCGGTTCGCTGCGCCGCCGGGCGGGCCGATGAATACTTTCTTACCCTTCAGGTCCTTCCAGTCCTTGATGTTGGAATTGGCCCAGACGATGAAGTGATGATAGCCGGCGATAAACCCAAACAGCGATCGCAATTCGGAAGACAGTTTCATGGCCTGTTCCGCACCGCGTTTGTAGGGGCCTTTGCCAGCCCGCATCATTCCGTATGCCGGGGGCGGTACAACGGCCACGTCGATTTTTTTCGCAGCCAGCTTCAGCGCCGACTTTGTAAGTGTCTGGTCGGCGTTGATTTGCAGATTGATGCCGGCCCTCGCAGCATGCTTGGCCATGAATTGCGGAATGATCGTCGTAAGGCCAATGGATGCGCCGGTCTCTACCCGCAGATTTTCCGCACGCGAAGACCCTGCTGCGATCAGTGCGACGGCGGCTGTCGCCAGCACGATTGAATGGTCCCTTTTCATGGGCTTTTCCCTCCCGTTTCAGTAACCGAGCAAGTCATTATGCAGTCCGCTTGATGCCCGCCCGCATGCCGCAGACTTCAGGCGCCTGCCTTATAAGCTCGTTATACGATAGGTCATCGTAGCCACTGAGAGGGATAAACTCAACGCAAAATGTGCCGCTAGACGGCACATACCAGGCTTGAACGGGCGATTTTGCCCAGCAATCAGGAAATGACGCGGATCGGTTTCCCGGCGAGCCACGCCGTGATGTTTTCCACAGTGTCCTCGTAAAAAGCACGAAAACTTTCTTCGACGACGTAGCCAAGATGCGGCGTGATAACCGTGTTTGGCTGGAAGCGTATCCAATGGTCTGGCGCCAGCGGCTCGCTCCAGTACACATCGATTCCGGCGCTGGCGATACGCTTGTTCACCAGTGCGTCCTGCAACGCTGCCTCATTAATCAGCGGACCGCGCGATGTGTTGATGATGCTGGCGGTCGGTTTCATGGCCGCAAATTCTGACGCGCCGACAATGCCGCGCGTACTGTCGCCCAGCACCATGTGCAGCGTAACGATGTCGGATTGTGCAAACAGGTCTGCTTTCTCTACCCTTTTGACGTCCGCCTTGGCCGCGCGTTCGGCCGTCAGGTTGGGCGACCAGGCGATGACGTTCATGCCAAATGCTTTTGCAATTCCTGCAACCCGTTGGCCGATCTTTCCAAGCCCGACGATTCCAAGCGTTCGCCCGGCAAGAGAAAAACCGATGGTGGATTGCCAATGCCCTTGCCGCATCCGCGCATCCTCAAAGGCGATGTGACGGATACAGGCCAACATCAAGCCGAATGTAAGTTCGGGCGTGCCTTGCGATCCGCCTGGCCGGGGCGCAGAACTTGAGACAATGATGCCACGCTCCTTGACGGCAGCCATGTCCATGGTGCGGTGATCGTGACCGGTAATCGCCATCATCTTCAGGTTGGGTAATTGCTCTATCAACGCGCGCGGCATAGCAGTGCGTTCGCGAAGATGACAAAGCACGTCATAGGGCGCGAGCACCTTTGCTGCTTCCTCGGGAACACCCAGCGCTCTGTCGATGACGTCTACCTGACAGGTCTTCTGCAGACCGCTCCAGTCAGCCATTTTGAGCGCGACATGGTTGTAATCATCCAGAATGGCGATGCGTGTCATCGTTTGACTTTCAATTTGCGCCTGCGGCCTTGAGATGATCGCTGAGAATGTTCGGCAATTCCGGAGGGGCCACACGGCCAAATCCACAATAGGCGGCCAGCCCGAAATCCGGCCAATATTTTTTTGCAATCGCAGCACGTTCGTTCAGCGAATCCATATTGTGAATGAGACCGAGAAATACCCGCGCGTCCTGTGGTTTCAGATTTGCCAGAGGCGCATAAAACGATTCCTTTGTCGTGTTGATGAGTGGAATATGCAACCAGTCAACGCGCCTGCCCGAGTGGGCGATGAAAGCATTCGCCATCTTGACGGCATTGCCGATATCCGGCGGTTCGAAACGTGGCCATCCGCCCAGCGTGCCAAAACACATGTGGAAGCCCAGGGCGACCTTTTCGGGAATATGCGGACAGATCGCTTCAATTTGTCCGACATTTCGTGCAACGGCAGTCTCTGCCGGAAATCCCGGAATCGATCCGTAGGCATCCTGCAATTCTGTCGAGCAATCAAATTGAATGCCCAGGTCTTCCTGCGGAATTTTGCTCACGATGGTTTCGACTTCGGCACGCAGGGCGTCTGTAAATCCGGGAATAACGATCTCACGATCGGCAACATTCGGGAACAGGCGTGGCGGCAACACCGAGTTGACCATTGGCATGGACACCTGAAACCGCAGGCCTTTGGGTACGATACCCTTCTCGCGCAGGGTCTTGTAGACGAAGTATGAGTTGATTGCTTCATGGGCATAGCCCAGCCGCCAGCCCTTTTCGCCAAACTTGATTTGCTTGACGCCATCCTTGACCTTGAACATCCAGGAATCGCGCGCATTGCGCGGTGCGATATGTTCTGTTCCGTCGTCGTCCTTGGCCGGCTGCTGAACGACTTCCAGGTCCGGGTGCAATGCCAGCACATGGTAGTGCACCCGGCTGATCCAGTGCCTGCGCGGACCAACCTCACCATCGGGCATGGCCGGCAGGTATTTCCCGAGTTTCGCACCGAATGTCTGGAATACATCCTGAACGGTATCCATCGGCACACTGCCGACAAGGAGTAGTTCTTTGCTCATTGTATTCCCCTCGTATTTAATGCCTTGCCCGGATGATATCCGATGCCTTGTCTGCAATCATGATGACTGCGGCATTCAAATGTGCCGAAACAAGATCCGGCATGATGGACGCGTCCACGACGCGCAGGTTTTCTACGCCACGCACGCGGCATTGCGGATCGACCACGCATGTATCGTCAGATCCCATCTTGCAGGTTGATGCCGGATGATGGGCCGTCAGCGCAGTACGGCGGATATAGGCATCGATATCGTCATCGGTCTTGCAATCTGGGCCGGGCGAGACTTCCTGGTCGCGATACTCGGACATGGCATCGCTCGCGCCGACCTCGCGCGCAAGTTTGAAACCTTGCCGCAGTTTTGGCAGATCGCGTGGGTCGGAAAAGAAATTGAAAATGATCCGCGGATGATCTTTCGGGTCTTTGGAGCGCAACAGGATTTCGCCTCGGCTGTGGGGATGCAAAAGCGTGGGGCGTATGCCGTAGCCATCCTTGTAAGGGGCAACAATTCCCGGAAACCACAACCGCGTAGCCGGCGGGACCGAATGGAACATGAATTCTATGTCGGGAACTTCCTGGGACGGATCGGTTCTGACGAAAGCGTGCAGCCCGCCAGGCACCACTGTTCCCGGGCCTGTTCCAAGAAAATAGGCGCGCAACATGCTTACTGCCATGCGGTCGAATCGCATTTCGCGATGAAATGAACCGGGATTTTTTCGCGTGTAGCTTATCCAGATACCGAGGTGATCCTGCAGATGTTTGCCAACCGGCAAATCCGCAACGCAATCGATTCCCATCTCTTTCAGATGTGCTGCCGGACCGATGCCGCTTAACATCAAAACCTGAGGTGAATTGAATGCGCCTGCGCACAGAATCGTTTCACGTGCGGCGCGCGCCGTAAAGGTCAGGGAATCCTTTTCGTATTCTATGCCCTTTGCATGGGTGCCGCGCATCAATATGCGATTGGTGTGAGCGCCTGTAACAACCGTCAGGTTCTTCGCGGTCTTTCGCCGGGCGCAGGAAGGCCCGTGCAGTCGATGAACGTCTGCCGTCGCGAATGGTGTACTGTCCGCGCCCGAAGCCTTCCTGTTCAGCCGCGTTGTAATCTTCGTTCACCGGATAACCGAGACTGCGTCCGGCTTCCATCCATGCCGGATAAAGTGGATCAGGCGTTTTGGCGAATTGTGTGCCGAGCGGACCGTGCGCCCCGCGATACTGGCTCTCGCCGCCCGCGGCGTTTGCGCTGCCCTCGAATGTTTCGCAGCGGCGGAAATAGGGCAGCACATCGTTGTAGGACCAGCCCTTGGCGCCCATGCTTCTCCCAGCGGTTGAAATCATTGGCGATGACCGCGCGTGTAGGCCATGACGTTCACGGCAGACGAACCGCCCAGCACCTTGCCGCGCATGGCCTCCAGTCGCCGGTTGTCGAGGTCTGGCACCGGCTCGGTTTCGTAGCCCCAGTCGTACATCTGGTACTGGTGCATCTTGCCCATGCCAAGCGGAATGGAAATCAGCGGGTTATAATCGCGCCCCCCTGCTTCCAGCAGCAACACGCTGGCTGCTGCCATCCTCGGTCAGGCGATTGGCCAGCACGCAGCCGGCGGAACCCGCGCCCACGATCACATAATCAAACGTCTGCTCGAGCATGACGCGACGTTTCCCTGGTTGCTTGGTTTGAATTGAATTGGTTTCACCACATTTGTGCAGGAAGCGCCAGCAGTTGCCCCATGACCGGGTGCCCTCCTCTTTCCCGTACGCCGTTTTGGCGTCATAAGGGACGCGAAAAGGCCGGCGCCCAGCCGCCCGCCAGAAACAATGTTCGAGGAACCGACCATGGCCGATAAAACCCGCCGCAATTACCGACCGATCCAGGACCTGCGCGAATGGCTTCAGAAAGCCGAGGATATCGGTGAGATGGTCACTATCGACCAGCCCGTCGATATCGAGGAGGAGATGAGCGCCATCGGCTATCTCGTCGCCAAGCAGAAACCATCGCCCACCGTGCTTTTCACCAATCCCAAAAGCCCGTCGAAGAATGCGCTCGGCATCAAGCATTTGTGGAACGTCTATGGGCCGAGCGTGCGGCGTATCGCCATGTCGCTGGAAGAGGATCCCGACACGCCGACAGTCGAGCTGATCCGCCTGACCAAGGAGAAGATGAAAAAGCGCACGCCGCCGGAAGAAGTACCGGCCTCTGCCTGCGCCGCCTATGAGAACACGATCACCGGCAAGAATATCGACCTGACGAAATTGCCTATTCCGCGCCACTGGCCGTTGGATGGCGGCAATTACGCCGGCACGTGCGACGCCGTCATCACCCGTGATCCGCATACCGGTTATCTGAATGTCGGCACATACCGGATGATGATTCAGGACAGGAACCACGCCGGGCTCTATCTGTCGCCCGGCAAGGATGCACGCCTGCACATCACGCGCGCCTGGGAAAAGGGCGAATCCGTTCCGGTCATCGGCTGCTGGGGAATCGATCCGCTGTTTATGCTGGTCGGCTCGCAAGGATTCCCGAAAACCATCTCCGAATATGAATATGCCGGTGGCATCAAGGGCGAACCCATCAAGGTCGTGAAAGCCCAGCACAGCGATCTCTTGTTTCCCGCCAGTGCGGAATTCGTGGTCGAAGGCATCATTCGTCCCAATTCCATGGCGCCGGAAGGCCCGTTCGGTGAGTTCACCGGCTATTACGGCAAGCCTGAAGCTGCCGCACCGCTGGTGGAAATCCTCGCCATCCATCACCGCACCAATCCGGTGCTGACAAACGCGCTGATGGCCGACTATCCAAGCTGCGAGCAGAGCGGTTTTTTCTCCATCCTGCGCGGCGCGAAAATCTGGGACGATCTCGACAAGCTCGGCGTGCCGGGCATCGCCGGCGTCTATTCCCATCCGGCGGTTGCCGGTGGCTTCGGCATGACGATCGTGTCCATGAAGCAGCAATATGCCGGCCATGCCAGCCAGGTGCTGTCGCTGGCAGCACAGGTTCCCGGTGGCGCCTATTACACCAAGTTCATCATCGCCGTGGACGAGGATATAGATCCGTCCGACATGGATCAGGTGCTGTGGGCCATGGGTGGGCGCTGCGCTCCGATCAATGACTTTGACATCCTGCGCAACACCTGGTCCACGGGTCTTGATCCGAGCCAGAACCCGCCGGAAATCAGGCCCTATGGATCGAAGGTGCTGATCAACGCCTGTATCGAACACCGCTATCTGCCGACCTTCTCCAAACGTACGAAGCTGCGCAAGGCGATGTATGATCAGGTAGCAGAGCGCTGGAGCGATCTCGGCCTGCCGGGCAATATCCCAAACATCCTCGCTTTCGAGGATGAAGACGGCAGCGCTGCTGCGAATGTCTATCACGATGAAAAATCCATGCGCGATGCACGTGATATGGCTGCTCAGCCCAAGAAACCCGCCAGTAAACCCGCAGAAAAAAAGGCTGCAGCGAAAAAGGCCGCCACAAAGAAGAAAAAGTAACGCTCATCCGCTTCACATCACTGTCCCTTGAGGTCCGGACCTGCCGTCTGTCCCTCAAGGTGGGACTTATGTACCGGGCGGGTTTCGCCAATTGTCCCGTATCGCGTTTTCGGGCAATATCGAACCAATGCCTGGGTTACAGATCGGACGCCGGTTCCCGACGAGATACCGATGCCTGCTCCGTCTGGAAACGCATTTGTGTTACGGGAGTTTCGCCATGCTAGAAAAAGTTGCCAGCGGCAAAGCTGCCGAACGCATCACGGTTCACAATCCTGTCGGCTATCCACCCGAGATCAAGGGCAAGTCGCCGGCTGCGCGGCTCGATACACTGAGCGGCAAGACCGTCTTTCTGGTCGATTGCCGTTTCGATGATTCCATTGATCTCTTGAAACAGGTGGAGGCATGGTTTGCCGACAACATGCCGGATGTGACTACGCGCCTCGTGTCTCTGTCCAGCACATACAAGAATGACGATCCTGCGACATGGGACCTGATCAAGAGGGAAGGCCATGCCGCCATTCTTGGCGTAGGCCATTGTTCCACCTGTGCCCCGGCCGTAACGACACACGCCATTTCACTGGAAACGCGTTATGGCGTGCCCACTGTCGCCCTGCATACCGACAAGTTCACGCGTGTTGTCGCATCCACTGCGCGCGTCGGCGGCCTGCCGCAGGTGCCGTGCGTATTCGTGCCGCAGCCGGTCATGGGAAAGTCGCCGCAGGAATTGCGCGCCTATGCTGACGGCAAGTCGCCGGTAACCGGCAAGCCGGTGATGCAGGAAGTCATCGAGGGTCTGACCAGGGGCCTTGTCGCAACCGAACAGAACATTGCCTACGGCCAGACGCCGCGCTTTGTCGATCCGGGAACCGAAACAGATTTGCATGAACTCTTCCGCACCAATTGGTGGACGGATCAGATGCCGATTGTCCTGCCGACGCTCGAGCGCGTGGAAGACATGCTGCATGGGACCAGCCGCAAGCCTGACGAAGTGGTTGGCGCAATGCAGCCGACGCTTAATCGCGGCAAGTGGTCCTACACCGTCGAGAAGGTCGCGGTGAACGCCGTGATGGCGGGTGCAAAGCCTGAATATTTTCCAGTGATTTTGGCAATTGCCGCCGCCGGTGTTTCCGCTCGCGGTTCCACGTCCAGTTCTGCCTCGCCGATGGTTGTCG
The DNA here is from genome assembly GCA_963700795.1 of uncultured Alphaproteobacteria bacterium. Taxonomy (GTDB): domain Bacteria; phylum Pseudomonadota; class Alphaproteobacteria; order Rhizobiales; family Beijerinckiaceae; genus Terripilifer. The sequence continues at coordinate 663,593 of CAVOYX010000005.1, forward strand.
TCAACGGACCCGTGCGCAATGAAATCGGCATGAACTGCGGCATGGGCGCCATGGGCCCCTATAATCACGCCAATGCAACCATCGGCCGTGCCTATGGCTTCCTGTCGCAGAATGGTCAGGGCGGGTCGGTTCCCGGCGATACGTTCATGGGCTCGATTGGAAACGGATATACCTATAACAACCTGACCTTTGCCGAAAACGAGGAGCGCTCGCCCTGGGAACCCTTGCATGTGCAGAAAGGCTTCAAGGCAGACGAAAGCGCAGTAAGTATTTTCTACGGTTGCCGCTCTACGACATTCAATCTCGGCTTGCGCGAAAAATACTGGCGGGACCATGTGCGTGACATGCTACTGGGCACTGATACGCTGACACCGCCGGTGCTGGTGCTTGATCCGATTACCGCACGCCAGTTTGTCGACCGCGGAGGATTTGTCAAAAAACGTGATCTCGTCGAATGGCTGGCGAAGACGGCCACCATGCCGGCCGGAAGATATTGGGATCAACAGCTGATCCAGAACTACGTTTATCCGCGCGCCACTTATGGCGAGGAACCATTGGCTTCGAAACTGAAAGTTCCCGAAGACCAGTTGATCGAGATATGGGAGGCCGATGATATTCATGTTGTGGTCACCGGCGGAGAGACGAACGGCTATTGGCAGATGATGGGCGCACACCATCGCGCCACGGTCAGCATCGATGCGTGGAGATAGGCTTTGGGCGTGGAGGCATATATCTTTGACGTTTTCGGCTCCCTTGTTGACTGGCGCATGGGAGTGGCCAGCGAGGCAGGGCGCGTTTTCTCTGCAAAAAAAATCGATGTCGACCCGTTCGCTTTCGCGGTTGCATGGCGGCAGAAATATCATCCGGCCATGGAACGCATTCGCAGCGGTGCGCGTGGCTATGTGCAACTCGACGTGTTGCATCTGGAGAATCTCGAAGAGACACTGGCGCAATTCAAGCTGACAGATCATTTCTCGCAGCAGGAAAAACAGGCGCTCAATCATGCCTGGGAAAAATTGCCGCCCTGGCCCGATACTGTAGCCGGGCTGACCGCATTGAAAAGTCACGCGATCATCGCACCATGCTCCAACGGCTCGATTGCGCTGATGACCCGGCTGGCAAAATTTGGCGGCCTTCCGTGGGACTGCATTCTGGGCGCCGACATTGCGAAAAACTACAAGCCGCATCGTGACACCTATCTTGCCTCCTGCGCTGCGCTGCGCTTGCCACCTGAGAAAGTGATGCTCGTTGCCGCACATAACCGTGATCTGGCAGCGGCGCGAGAAACCGGTCTTAGAACCGGGTTCATCCTGCGCACCCATGAGCATGGCCCGGATCAGAAGAGCGATTTGAAAGCTGACTCGGACTGGGATCTGGTAGGCGAAAGCCTGCTGGATCTGGCTGCGAAAGCTGCGTGAGAAAATCGCGCTCCCGGCCAATGCTTCGCGCTGGCCGGGATGTCGCTTTCAGAGACTGAACGCTAGAGCTTCAACAAGCGTTTGGCATTGCCACCCAGCAGATTGTTCAGATCGTGCGGGTTCATCTGCAATGTTTCCAGCCATTTCGAACCGCGATCGAATTCCACATAGGGCCAGTCCACCGAATACATGATCCGGTCAATTCCGAGTTCCTGTTGCGTGCACAGGAGCGCTGGTGTCGAGAAGAAGCCGCTCGTGGTCACCCAGAAATTCTTGCAGAATGTTTCGCGGAAGTTCACCGGCGCTCCGCCGGGCCGCGAGAAACTCTCATTGATGCGGTCCAGCAGGAAGGGAATACCTTCGCCAAGATGTCCGACGATGATTTTCAGATTCGGATGCTCGCGGAAAAGTCCGGAAAGTATCATGCGCACGACGGCCGTGGCGGTTTCCACGGTGAACCCCCACCCTGCGCTCAGAATCGATGGGTAATCCTTTACGTAGTCTGAATAATAGGAATCGATCACGGCCTGCATTGGATGGCCGGGATGCATGTAAATTGGAACGTCGAGGGCTTCAGCCCGGGCGAAGATCGGCCGGAATTTCTTATTGTCCATGAAAAGTCCGCCGGACGGTCCGTGCACCATGGCGCCCTTGAATCCAAGGTGCTTGACGCAGCGTTCCAGCTCGTCGGCGGCCTCGTCCGGAAAGTTGCTGGCGAGCGCAGCAAAGCCTGCAAAGCGTGTGGGGTGACGCGCACATAGCTCTGCGAGACGATCATTGACGCGCCTGATCAGGTCGGTGCTGCCTGCTTCAGTCAGCCGCTGACCCGAAGGCGCCGCATGGGAAAAGACATGCACGTCAACGCCTGCCTTGTCCATCAACTCCAGGCGCATGTTTTCATGATCGTACATTTTCTCGACGAGCTTGTGTCCGCCGCCACCGCCTTCAAATCGCGAAGCCAGTTCCTTGTCGAAATAATGTTCCTCAAGTGCGACAACTTGCATGCCATTGATCATGATTTCCTCCCGATGGTCTGAAATTCCGGCTGATGTTCATGCGCGCGCACACTGTGGCCATTGCGACAGAACAGGATTATCTTTTTCGAGTGTCGCAGCAATGCGAAACAATGTCGGCTCGTCGAAATGTCTGGCTGCAATTTGCAACCCAAGCGGCAGCCCTTCGCCGGAAAACGTAGTAGGCATGGCCAGGGCCGGATGTCCGGTAACATTGAACTGGATGCATTGCATCGGCGAATCCGATGGCATCGCCCAATCACCGGGCATGTTCATTCTGGGAGCAGGGCCAAGCGCCGTCGCCGTAACAATGGCGTCGCACCCGAGGAATGCGCCATTAACCGCCTGGGTCAGCTCGCGCCGCAAACGCAGTGCCTGCACCATGTCCGCACCGGTGGTGAATGCCCCCATGATCATTCGCATGTATGTGGAAAAACCAAACGCGCGCGGCCGGGTGCGAAAATCCTGTTCGTGTATTGCAAAGGCCTCCGTGAACATGATCACGCGCCCGCAGGCCGTAAACAATTCATAGTCCGGCAGTCGTATCGTTTTGACAATGGCGCCTGCGTTTTCCAGCTTTTGCAAGGCATCATGAATGCCCGCAAGAACCTCTTGCGACAGGCTTTTCGATCCTTCGAAGAAATGACGCGGTACACCAATACGCAGACCTTTGACGCCGCTGTTGATGAGACTGCGGAATTTGGGAATGCTGTTACGTGCACTGGCAGGATCGCGCATGTCGTGTCCGGATATTGCCTCCATGACAGCAACAGTGTCCTCGACGCTCTTTGTGAGAGGTCCGCAATGATCCAGGCTGTAACTCAGGGGAAAGACGCCGCGGCGCGGCACAAGTCCGAACGTCGGTTTTAGGCCAACTATCCCGCAAAAACTTGCCGGTCCCCGGATTGATGCACCGGTATCAGATCCCATGGCGATGCGGGTAAGACCTGCAGCGACCGCTGCTCCTGATCCCGAGGACGACCCGCCGGGCGTATGCGCAACGTTCCATGGATTGAGCGCTGCAGGAAACGGCGCATCCGGATCGGGATTGCCAAGGGCAAATTCATTGGTTGTGAGTTTGCCCAGGAGCACCGCACCCTGCGCGTTGAATTTTTCGGCGACGGCGCTGTCGGTGTCCGGCACGTAGTCGACGCGCAATTTGGAGTGACAGGCCGTGCGTATGCCTGCCGTGTCGTAAATATCTTTCAGGCCGTATGGAATACCCTGCAAGGGGCCACGATCGACGCCGCGTGCAAAATCATTGTCGGCTGCATCAGCATCAGCGCGGGCGCGTTTTTCCGTAACTGTGACGAACGCGTTGATAAGTGGATTGATGGCTGCGATCCGGGCAAGCGCATGTTCGGTGAGTTGTCTGGCGCTGATCTCGCCATTGCGTAGCGCAGCGCCGGCTTCTGCAACAGATAGTTCATGCAGCGGCTTGCCAGGCACGTCATCGCCCTCGCGTGATGGATTCGATGGAGAAAATATTTGCGCTCTCAACCGCTGCGGCGCGGGTGCCGTGTAACAGCGCGGTCATGCGCTTGTAATCACAGAAGCAGGCGAACATGGCTTCCCTGCGGTCTTCCAGAAATCTCGATGCCCGCGCGCCGCGCCAATATTTCAAATTCTGCGCGTAGCTCGTCTTCCGTTTCGGACTTTGTATCGGAGGGCATTTGATGATCTTCAATTTGACGGGATGCAACCGGCGGCGATTGTACCGCCGCCGGTGTTTTGAATTTTGTTATTTCATTGCCTTCTGGGCATAGCTCAGGTCGATGTACTTCTTGTAGCCGCCGGAAAATTTCTGGCCACCGTAAACAGATCGCAGATCGAGCACGCTCTGCATGCCTTTGGCGCTGAGTGCGGCTTTCTTTGCAAAGCCGCCATCCCCCGTCATCTTGTCGAGCATGGCTTCCATGTCTTCGTTGCTGACGCCCTTGACGTGCTTTTTCATCACTTCCATGGCTTTTTTCTTGTCGCTATGGATCACGTCATGCGCTGCAATGATGGCACGTGAAAATGCCACCATCTCTTTTTCGTGGCCCTTGGCCCAGCTTTTGCGGGCGGCATAGACGCTGCCCTGATAGTCGCCAATCTGGCGGGCTGCGTCGGCCAGTATATGGAAACCATCACGTTTCAGGCGCGCATCGGCGGGCGAAGAGATAATTGCCATTTGTGCTGTTTTCTCGCGCAGGGATTTGACGCGCGCGCCGGTGCTTCCCACAGAGATCACCTTGTAGTCCTTGTCGCGGACCAGACCCTTGTCTTTCAGTATTTGATACAGGACGGTGGCGTACCCGGACGTAACTGCGTCAACGGAAACAGTTTTTCCCTTGAGGTCCTTCCAGGTTTTGACTTCCGGTGCACTGACCACGCTGTTCATGCCTGAATGGACGCCCAAAAAAGCGAACATGTCGTAATTGTCGTATTTCGCAGCGCCAGTGCCTTCGGTATAGGCAACGATATTGTCAAAAGCTGTGGAGGCGATGTGATATTTGCCATCCATCATATCTTTCATTTGCGGCTTTGAGCCTTTCGTGGTCTCGCGAATGACTTTCAGGCCATTCTTTTCAAACAGGCCGAGATCCTGCGCAATCCAGATTGGCAGGTTTGTCGCGCTACCAAACGTAATCATCTTGATCTCGGTCTGCGCTTGCGCGCTGGCAGTTGTTGCTGTGAACGCAACAGCAGCAATCATCGAGAGAATGGTTTTTTTCATCATGGACCTCCCTTGGTCAGCTTGCAGGTATTTTTATCGAAATGCCGGGCAAGCAATCGGCGCGCATTATGCGGCTCAAGCATTTCGCTGGGGTTTCGGGGCGCGGTGATGCCACGCCCCGGTTTTTCAGGGCTGCGCAATCGCCTTGATACGCAGATCGCCGATTCCCTTGCCGCTGGAGACAACCTCGTCACCCACTTTTACTGGTGCCACTCCTTGCGGGGTTCCGGTGAAATAATAATCGCCCGGAAAGAGCGTGTAATGGGATGATGCGAACTCGATCAACTTGCGGCAGTCGTAGATCAGATTGTTGGTATTCGTCTTCTGGCGTTCCTCGCCATTGACCGTCAACACGAGATCGACATTGTCCGGATCGGCAACTTCGTCAGCTGTCACCAGCCACGGACCAACCGGCGAATAACCGTCGATCGATTTGCGGAAGCTGCGATCTTCCTTGCCGCGCACCGTCATGTCGATGCCCATGCAATAACCGGCAACGTAATCCAGCGCCTTGTCATAGGCGATGTTGGTGCCTTCTTTTCCGATGATCATGACAAGTTCCAGTTCGTGCTCGTTGAGCCGGTCCGGAAAGCGCAGTTTGATGTTTCCCGATGGGCCGACGATGGACGAGTTGGCCTTCAGGAAAATGCCGGCCTGTTGAATGCCGCGATGGGCTTCCGGTGCAGTACCCTGGCGGGCAGCCATTTCCTGAATATGCGCATGATAATTGGTTGGCGCCGCCATGACCTTGGAATAGCGGGCAACCGGTGGCAGCAATTTTACGCTGGATATTGCTACGCCCTTGGCTTTCTTTGCAGCATCTTCCATGTCGCCACGCCGGGTAGCAAGCGCTGCTACCACAGGGTCCGCCAATTGGTCATAGCGGGCCTTGTCGCGGATGTCCTTTTGCAGCGGAGTGATGTCGTGCACCTGGTCGCCGACAACGACGCCAAGTTGATCTTCATTATAACGGCACAGTTTCATGCAAGTCTCCTGGTTGAAAAATCCGCCTTGATTGGGGGCGCAATTGGATGGAAAGGGGCAAATGGATCCTGCGTTCGGGCAATGTTTCAGAATTTGCTGCCGGGGTGGACGGCAGAATGCGTGCGCCGCGCGGCGTCCTTTTCCTCCCTTACGATTGTTTCGTTTCCTGCCTGAACAATAGATGGCGGGCGCGTTGGCGCAACAAAAAAAGCCGCCTGGCTTGGCGGGGCGGGCCCGCGCCTGTAGGAAGTTCCGGTTATTCGTGAGGGGACAGGCTATGACGGACAGGACGGCTATGGAGACCGAAGCCGCAGAGGGGCTTTACACCTTGCGCGATTTCGTCCGTTACGCGATCAGCCGGTTCGAGGCTGCCGGGCTTGCCTATGGCCATGGCACGACCAATGCGACCGATGAGGCCGCATTCCTGATCCTGGAAAAATTGCACCTGCCGATTGACCGGCTGGATCCTTTCCTCGATGCCAGATTGCTGCCATCCGAACGTCTGGCTTTGGCCGGGCTGATTGAGGCCCGCGTAACCACGCGCAAGCCGGCTGCCTATTTGCTGCAAAAGTCCTACATCAAGGGAATCCCCTTTTACGTCGACGAACGCGTCATTGTTCCGCGGTCGTTTATCGGGGAATTGATGTATTCGGGAATATTCGACCCGGGTGGACAGCTGCTTGATGCTGACGGCGTGCATCGGGTGCTGGATCTTTGCACCGGCTCCGGCGCGCTGGCGATCCTGGCTGCGCATGTTTTTCCCGAAGCGCATGATCGATGCGATCGAATTGTCGCCGGATGCTGCGGCAGTGGCGCAGCGCAATATTGCCGAAAGCGGCATGCAGGATCGGTTGGAGCTTTTAACAGGTGACCTGTTCACGCCGGCGAAGGGCCGCAAATACGATCTGATATTGACCAACCCGCCCTATGTGGATGCGCAGGCGATGGCCGGTCTGCCGCCGGAATTCCGGCATGAACCGGAACTGGCCCTTGCCGGAGGCGTCGATGGATTGGATATCGTCAGGCGAATTTTGCGGGATGCGCCCGCATATCTGAACACCGGCGGCGGGCTCCTGTGTGAAATCGGAACGGGCCGGGAAATCCTCGAAGAGGAGTTTCCGGGCCTGCCCTTCCTGTGGCTCGACACCGAGGAGAGCGATGGCGAGGTATTCTGGTTGCCTGCCAGCGCTTTTGGATCAGCAGGCTAGTTCAGTGCGATTTCAGCCTTGCAGCAAGACTTCAGCGTAGGGATGGACCACGGCTGCCGAAGCTCCGGCTCCCGCCGCTGCGCCGGATTTCGCCGCCGCGTGGATATCCGTTTCTGCCCTGAAGGACGCGGCCACCATTACCGCGCGGGCGATATATGGGGCGGCCATGACCGGGACGGGGCTGATAGACCGGGCGGCCAGGTCGTCCATGCTGGGGAGGACGCACGCCACAACCGCGCGCGCTGTATTTGCATGGATTTGGCCTTGGCGGCCGCACGACGGGGCTCGAGACACAACGTCCGCGCCGCCAGTAACCGGCGCAAGGGCGGGGACGAACCCGCACGGGCTCGTCGATGTAAACGCCACGTCCAGGCCGCGGATCATAAATAGGCTCGTCATAAACCGGACTGCGCACGACCCGCCTGCGCGGCGGAGGCAACGGACGGACCACCCGGCGAGGCGGGCGGATATTGCGTGCCGGCCTGCTGGCACGGCGCACAGGAGCAGCGCGCTGCGGCGTTGCACGGGCCGGTGATGCATTGCGCGGGGGAAGTGGAGCGAGTGCGAATTGGGTTGTCTTGTTGCACAGGTCCGCTGCACCATTGGCGCAATGCGACGCAAAATCCCACGGCTTGTTAGCCGGTGGCAGCGGATCGGTAATGTCGTTGTTGTCGACGGAGACGCTCTGGCCCGGCTGGTTCAAGACGCGGCAACGTGCTGTATTGCGCACGCAAACGTTGACTTCGCCTTCCTGCAGAACAACCAGCGTAACGCCATCTGTGACACGCACATCATAGGTCGTTCCACGCACGCCGATCACTGCCTGTGGTGTCGAAACCTGATAGGCCTTGCTCGGTGACTTGCCGGAAAAGAACCTGAATGCACCCTTGGTTGCATTGATCGCCACGTCTTTTGCGGTTCCGTCGCCGTTGTAAACAAACTTGTCGAGCTTGACGATCGAGTCCGGGCCGACCGACATATTCGTCGTGTCGAGGAAAACAATCTTCGTCATGCTGTCGAGGCGGGTCTGCACCAGATCGTCGGTAAACACCCGGCCTCCGGTCACCAGAGGCGCAAAGCGCGGTCTTCCGTCCTGCTTGCTGCGGACATCATTCTTGACGACAGTAGCTCCGCCGATAGCTGGCTCCGCTGCCAATGCAGCCGGTGAGATGCACAGGACGGCGCAAACCAAGCCTGCCAGTCCTGCTGCGGCAGTTCCAATTCGATAGTCAGGCATAACAGTGTCCTCACTGTTGAGGTGAGCATCATGCCGGCAAAGGCAGATGTTCACCCGAAATGACCTGTTCCATATACTTCAGGCCATAGTGCCTTATCACACGCCATTGTCCAAACTATCTGTGCGCTGGCGCACATGGAAGGTGATTACCGCCCTCAGGAACATAAAAGCCCGAGGCTTTCGTGAAACGGCATCGGCAAGCATTTGTTTCCAAACGCGGCCCGCCTGCCGACCGGGCGATGAGTGTGTACGCTCTGTTTCTACACCATCTGGTGTAAGCGCCACCCGCTGCCGCCTGACTAGTCTGGATTTGCGGATGTGGCCTTTGGACAGAGCCCAGGCAAGTCCCGACCCCCGGCTGCATCCGCTCCCTCAACAGGAGGCGCACATGAGACATCGTGGATTTTTCGTTCTTGCAGTTCCCCTGCTGGCCACGGCATTTTTTGCAGCTCCCGCATTGGCGCAGAAAAAAGCCGATTACAAAGCTTATCCGATGTCTTGCACCAAGGACATCTGCCGCGTGCTCGTCGTCAATTCGGAAAAGTTCGGCACGATACAGAGCAAGGTAATCAAGAAACCGGAAGACAAGGAAAAGCTGCAGAAGGAAGCGGACCAATTGGTGAAAGACTGGAATGGCGGTCAATATCTCAGCCAGTCCCAACCGGTCTGTAAATGGCAGGCAGCCACTTGCAAGGCACATGGCCTGTAGCAAAGGCTGATCGCTCAGGCCAGTTTGCGATTTTGCCCGTTGCTTCATGCGCGAATAAATGCGCCAGTCACGCAACAGCAGCAGTCTGGCAGCTGCGTGCGAAGGAAGCCACGCGTGCGAACACCTCTTCGGGCTTCGAAAAGGCGATAAGCTGGCCAGCGTCGGCAATCTTCTCCACGCGCACATGCCGGTGAAAACCGGGCAGGTCCGTTACCTGGTCGAAAGCGGTGACGGGATCACTTTCTCCGTGAATATAAAGAACCGGTGCATGAACCGCATTCAGCCAGGCCGACCAGTCTTGCGCCGTTAAACGCGCATCGTGTTCATAGGCCTTGGTTCCCTGAATGAACGTGTTCTCGAATGACTGCATCAACACATCACGAATTTCCGGTAGCGCAACACAGGCTGCATCCTGATGCGGTTTTGCGTAAAGACCGGCAAGCAATTTATCGATTCGGCCGTTAGCCATCAGTTCCAGTGCTCCGCGTGCAAGGATCGGCAGGGCGGCTGGAAAATATCTTGCGGAATAGGCGAACATTTTTTGCCAGAGGGAAATATCATCCAGCTGCCGCCGGTCACGAATGGGAACCGTGCCGGAGATCGCCACGATACCTGCGACGCGCGCGCCAAGCTTTTGCGCTGCTGCTGCTGCATATAATGCACCCGAGAAATGTCCGGCCAGAACGGCCTGATTCAATCCGAGGTGGTTCATGAGCCATCCGATATCATCTGCATGTGCTTCGGCAAGCAGATCGAATGGTTTGCTATTCGCGCTGGATCCGGAAAATCCGGGCCGCCATGGGCATATCAGACGCAGATCGTTTCGGTAGAGGGCGTTCACAGCATCGGGTGGAAGTGCGGTTCCTGTAACAAGACCATGCAACATGATAATAGGATGGCCGTGTTCCGGGCCGAGCATGTCGACCTGCATTGTGCGACCGGGCGTTGGCGACAACAGGGATGTCTGGATTGCAACGGGTTCGCTGAAATCATTGGCAGCATGCAGCGGCGCTTGTGGTATTGCGAGACTGAGGGCTGCAAAAATTCTCACAAGTTCGATCTGCGAGCCGGCTCCTGTTTTTTGCAGCAAGGTTTTTGCCTGTGTCCGTACGGTAGCAATCGATTTGCCAGTCTCTTCTGAAAAGTCCCGCAAACTGGACCCTGTCACAATGGATCGAAGAATATCCTGTTCCGCCGGCGTCAGGCGAAATGTACTTGCGATAAACTCGGCTACCTCCTTGCGCCAGGACAGGCTGAGGGCCTGCAGCCGTGCATGCGCATCGTTTGCCTCGTCCCGTACCGCCGACATGAGAAGAAATATTCGCGAGCGGTTATTACTGTCATCGGCCGGCAGGGTGACGAAGATATCTTCCGACTGATTGCGGCATATTGCTTTCAGATTTTGCGAGAGTGCACTTGCGACATCGCCATCCACGGCAATCATGTCCAGTGTACCATTCACGCTGACGCCGAGTATCTGCCGGGCTGCGGAATTGGCGGCAATGATGATGCCTTTTGCATTGACGTCCATCGAGGGCAGACTGTCGGGCTCCACCGGCGAGGGATCCGGATTCTTTGCAAAGGGGCTGAAACCTGAAACGGTCGAAAATGCGGGCAACTGTTTCAAATTCCGCTTCAATATCTTTCAGAGCATCGGCAATGTTTTTTTCGGCCCGGACTTCGCTATTCTCTGGCAGATCGGCAATCAGCGTGGTGTAGGCTCCGGCCAGATCCTGCACGAAAACGTCGAAGTCTTCGGGATTGGCGAGCACGCCGTAGAGCGCTTCCACAATCTTGTCTTTGGCAAGCTCTGCCACGCAGCACTACCCCTAAAAGGAGGCCATTCGCGCACAGCAAACAGGGCGGCAGGAATACGCCGTCTGCCTTGACGCGTTTTGGTTGACCCCCAACCCGGCCTTGCGGCCGCCAAACGCCATCGGAACCTGAACTGGCGCCGACGACGCCAGAGTGTGCCAATTTTGGGGTCATGCCAAGAAGAATATCGAACTGCGATTTATATTTTGTCCGGCGGGCGCAATTACCAACAACCGCGCCCAGCCAAACACTTACTGGCCCGTTATCCGGGCAAAGAACGCGCCAGCCAGATCATACGCACGGCGGGCCTCGCCGAGCCGTTCGGTGATCTGCATGAACCCATGATGGACGCCTTCATGGACATTGATGTCGTAGGTGACTCCCGCTTCTTCCAGACGCTTTGCAAAGCCAACGGAGTCGCACAGCAGCGGATCAAGACCTGCCGCGTTCAGATATAGCGGCGGTAAACGCGCAAGCATTGCCTCAGATGCCTGCATCGGGCTGATCATCGGATCGTACCGCAGGGCATCGGGTCCGGAGCCGCCGGGGGCATACATATCAAGGAACTTTTCCATGCCCGAGCGCATAAGCCCGTGACCGGAGGCAAAGCGTTGATACGAGGGCGTATCGAAGTCACAATCATACACGCCATAAAACAGCAGCCCGCAATCTGGAACCCGCGCACGGTTGCGCCCCTCGTGCAGCATGGTTGCCACGCAGAGATTGGCGCCGGCGCTGTCACCGCTAACGGCGAGCGGTCCTTTGAATGCTGCGTTGCTGGCGCTTTGCCGCACGACCCAATGCCAGGCGGCGATACAATCCTGAAGACCTGCGGGAAAGGGGTGCTCCGGCGCCAGACGATATTCGACATTGAGCACGCGCATGCGCAAGGCATTGGCCAATGTGCGGGGAACGCGCGTATGCAATTCGATGGATCCGTTCACCCAGCCGCCACCGTGAATATATACAGCGCATCCGGGTTTTGCATTGTCGGGAGTATATAGATCGCAAGCTACATCCGGCGCATTGGCCGGTCCGGGGACATCAATGCGCTCGACATTTGCGACAGCGGGTTCGCCGGTATTCCAGCGCTTGTTGCGTTGCGCTGCGACCTGCCGTTGCTGCGCCATTGTCATGCCTGCCTGATCGGGCAGTTTCTTGTCTTCCTGCAGGATGAATTGCCAGGTCGCTTCCATGTCTTCGCTGCGCTTGGCATCGGGCGACAAAAGGCGATCAAGATCTATCTTTGCAAGAGGCGAGGCGACCGCGACCTTGTTCATGTCAGTTTCACCTTGTGTTGGGCGACCGGAATCATCGCGCGGACTTTTTTCACTCTGGCAGGATCAATGCGCGCTGTTACATAACCGACGCCATCTGACGCTTTTGCGACAACATGACCCCAGGGATCGGCAACAAGCGAATGACCATAGGTCGCGCGCACCTCATTGCCTTGCATATGGGTGCCCGTCTGGCCTGCGGCACAGAAATATGCCTCTGTTTCGATGGCGCGTGCGCGCAGCAGAACGTCCCAGTGATCCTTGCCTGTCTGCAATGTAAACGCAGCAGGAAGCGCGATCATTTCTGCACCCTTGTCGGCCAGCGCTGCAAACAGATCAGGAAACCTCAGATCATAGCAGATGGAACAGCCGACAGTGATATCGTCTGCCTTGTATGTGACGACCGCCCTGCCCGGCATGTAGGCCTTGCTTTCCTTGTATTCCTGTCCATCGGGCGCGGTAATGTCGAACATGTGTATCTTGCGGTACCGGGCAACTTCCTTGCCTTCGCGATCAAATGCGATTGTTGTATTGCCGACGCGATCCTCACCGTCGATTTTTTCAAGGATCGAGCCGCCGTGAATATAAACCCCGTGCTTGCGGGCTAGCTCCTGCATCATTGTATAGGCAGGACCACCCGGCAGCTTTTCCGCAGCGTTCATCTTGTCCTGGCGCGAACCACCCATGAAGTCGAAAACTTCAGGAAGGCTGATCCAGTCCGGTTTCTCTTCGGCTATAGCACGCTCGATCAACTCTCTAGCAGTGGCTAGGTTGGCAGCCTTGTCACTGCCGGAATTCATCTGGATCAGGGCGACTTTCATGATGTTACCTGCTTGTCTGGTCCGAAAAACCTATGCTGCTGATTCCAGCGAAAGCGCTATGCCCTGCCCGACGCCGATGCACATCGTCGCCAGCGCGCGTTTTACTTTGCGTTCCTGCATTTCCAACGCTGCCGAATAGGCTATGCGCACGCCCGACATTCCAAGCGGATGCCCAATGGCAATTGCGCCGCCATTCGGGTTCACATGTTCTGCGTCGTCCGGCAGGCCGAGGTCCCGGGTGACCGCCAGTGCTTGCGCGGCAAAGGCTTCATTGAGTTCGATAACGTCGAAATCGGAAATTTTCAGGCCCTGCCGCTGCATCAATTTGCGTGTCGCAGGCGCGGGTCCAATGCCCATGATCCGGGGTGGCACACCGGCGGTGGCAAGTCCCGTGATGCGGGCAATCGGTTGCAGGCTGAACTTTCTTTACAGCTTCCGATGATGCAACAAGCACTGCGGCTGCGCCATCGTTGATGCCGGACGAATTGCCAGCGGTCACCGAACCACCCTTGCGGAAAATCGTTTTCAGCTCGCCGAGCTTTTCCACCGTGGTTTCGCGGGGATGCTCGTCTTGCGTAACCTGCGTGACATTGCCCTTGCGGTCTTTCAGTTCAACGGCGAATATTTCCCGCGCCAGACGGCCGGATTTTATCGCCTTGGCCGCGCGCTGTTGCGAGCGGAACGCGAAGGCGTCCTGATCGTCCCGGGAGATCTGGTGTTCTTCGGCAAGATTTTCCGCAGTCTCGCCCATCGCATCCACGCCATATTGGTCCTTCATCTTCGAATTGATGAAACGCCATCCCAATGTTGTGTCGAAGAGTTGCGCATCGCGCGCGAAGGGACTTGTCGCCTTGCCCATGACGTAGGGCGCGCGTGACATGCTTTCGACACCGCTGGCAATGGCAATCTGCAATTCACCGGCACGAATTGCGCGCGCTGCCGTACCCACAGCGTCAAGGCCGGAGCCGCACAAGCGGTTCAGCGTGACGCCAGGAATGTCTTGCGGCAGGCCTGCAAGCAGCAATCCCATGCGGGCCACATTGCGGTTGTCTTCACCCGATTGATTGGCGCAGCCTGCAAAGACTTCATCGATCGCTTCCGCCGGAAGGCCGGGTAGATTTTTCATCAGTGCAGCAATCGCATCGGCCAGCAGATCGTCCGGGCGGACAGATGAAAGGGCTCCGGCATATCGGCCCACTGGTGTGCGCACGCCGGCGCAAAGAAAAGCTTCGCTCATGAAGGACACCCCGAAATACGTCTGAAGGATTTTGTCAGACAATGTTGTACTGGACCATGCCGCCCGTTTCCAGTGGCAGCAGTCTAATTGCGTGCGGCTTGTTCAGTCATGAAACCGGCAAGGGCCGTAGTCTGTGCGGGCGAAAAACGCAGACCAAGTTTCGATCGCCGCCACAAGAGGTCCTCAGCGGTTTGCGCCCATTCGTTTTTCATGAGCCAGAGGACTTCCGCAGCGCTCAATCCGTTGCCGAAGTGTTGTCCCGGTCCGTCCTCCCCGGCAAAAACCTCAAAAAGGTCTCGTGTGAGGCTGCCATAGCTTGCCAGCCAGCGTTGGAGAACCGTGCTGTCTGGTGAGCCCTCCCGTTTTGAGAGGGCAGTCCCGAGCGCGGCGAGATCCTCCGGCGGCAAGTCCCCACCCGGCAAGGGCGCTTGCCGGGTCCATTCGGGCAGGCCGAGCCGCTTTTCCATGGGCATGGCTGCGGCCAGCGATTTCAACGCTTGCGTGGCCAAAGTCCGGTAACTCGTGATCTTGCCACCAAGCACGCTAAGCAAAGGTGCGCCGCCATCGCGGGCATCAAGCTCCAGCCGGTAGTCCCGGCTGGCGGCTTGAGCCTGATTGCGGCCTGTGTCCGCCAGCGCCCGTACACCTGCGAAACTCCAAATGACGCTGGCCCGGCTGGTTTTTATGGAAAAATACTGATTGATCGCTTCGATGAGGTAACCGGTTTCCTCCTCGCTGATCCGGGCCTCAGCCGGGTCGCCTGTGAATTCCCTGTCCGTGGTGCCTATCAGGGTGAAATCGCGCTCATAGGGTATGGCGAACACTATCCGCCCGTCCCGGTTCTGAAACAGATAGGCATGATCGTGATTGTAGAGCTTCGGCACGACTATGTGTGCGCCCTGTACAAGCCTGATCCGCGCCGGATGTGAGCTTTGCTCGATGTTTTTGCCCACAATATCGGCCCAAGGCCCGGCCGCATTCACAAGAATTCCCGCGCTGAATTGGTGTGCCCTGCCTTGGCTGTCCAAGGCCCGAATGTCCCACGTCCTGCCGTTTCGCGTTGCCGACGTGACACGGGTCCGCGTCATGATATGCGCACCGCGCGCTGCCGCATCCCGGGCGTTCAGAATTACGAGCCTGGAATCGTCGACCCGGCAATCGGAATATTCGAACCCCTTCGCAAATTGCGGCTGCAGGACAGAAGAATAGGGTCCTTTCATCAGGTCGATCGCATTTGAACCGGGCAGACTGATGCTGCCAGCAAGGTGATCGTAGAAGAACAGGCCAAGCCTCAGCAGCCATCCGGGCCGCATTCCCGGTGAACGTGGCAGGATAAACCGCAAGGGCCGCACAATATGCGGCGCGATGCGAAGCAGAACCTCTCGTTCCTTCAGTGCCTCGCGAACCAGCCGGAATTCGTATTGTTCCAGATAACGCAGGCCTCCATGGATCAGCTTCGTTGATGCCGAGGATGTGCCATGGGCCAGATCGCCGGCCTCCGCCAGTCCGGTCCGCAATCCGCGGCCTGCAGCGTCGCGAGCGATGCCGCAACCATTGATGCCGCCGCCAATGATGAAGATGTCGTACTGGCTGTTCATGGGCCTTGGCACGGTTCGAGGTAGGCGGGTCACTATGCCTTCGCAGCGGCCCCTCGCAAATTGTTTATCGTGTTTACATAATCAACATGATTTATGTAAATTACCTGTGCATATTGGGGAGATGAATGAAATGCACACACGGCTTCGCAATGTCCGCCAGAAGGCTGGCTTCAAGTCCGCCCGTCAGGCGGCGATGCGCTTTGGCTGGTCTGTCTCTACCTATGCGGCTCATGAAAATGGTCAGAACCGGTTCGATGCCGACCTGGCACGTGCCTACGGCCGGGCGTTTGGCGTCTCGGCGGCCTGGCTTCTGACCGGCGAGGATGTCGCTGCGCATATTGCCCAATCCCCCAATCCTGGAACCTCTCTCATGCCAAATGCACAATATGTCCTGACACTGTCCTGCGCTGACCGGCCTGGAATCGTGGCGGCTGTCACGGCACATTTGTTCGCCAAGGAATGCAACATTCTTGATGCGCAGCAATTCGACGATGTCGCAACCAACAGGTTTTTCATGCGCGTAGTGTTCGATGGCCCAGAGGGTGAAATCCGGTCATTGCGCGATGGCTTTGCGTCAGTTGCCGGCAATTTTCAGATGAACTGGACGTTGCGTCCGCGCAGTGAACACAAGAAAGCTTTGATCCTGGTGTCGAAGTTCGATCATTGTCTGGCCGATATTTTATACCGCTGGCGGCTGGGCGAGCTACCCATGGATATTGCAGGTATCGTCGCAAATTATCCACGCGATGCCTATGAGCATCTCGATTTTGGTGACGTACCGTTTCACTATCTGCCGGTCACCAAGGACACCAAGCTGGAACAGGAAACAGATCTCTGGAAATGCGTGCAGGCCTCGGGCGCCGAAGTTGTTGTCTTGGCGCGCTACATGCAAATCCTGTCAGATGGCCTGGCTGCCAAACTTGCCGGCCGGTGCATCAATATCCATCATTCATTTCTGCCGGGATTCAAGGGCGCAAGTCCCTACACGCAGGCGCACACCCGCGGCGTCAAACTCATCGGCGCGACGGCGCATTACGTAACGGCAGATCTTGATGAAGGCCCCATCATCGAGCAGGATGTGGAGCGCATCACCCATCGCGATACACCGGAAGACCTCGTGCGCAAGGGACGCGACATTGAGCGTCGCGTGCTTGCGCGCGCGCTGCGCTATCACCTGGAAGACCGGGTCATCACAAATGGCCGGAAAACAGTTGTATTTGGCGATTGAATCAATATCAGCGGGTCTGCACTCCTGAGGTGTGCAGGCTGCTTCCATCATCTATCAATGATGGAAGCATGGATTGTCGCAGATAAACGATCAATTGTTCCAGGGGTTGTTCGGGTTCCGGAAGAAATTGAACACGCCCGTTGGTTGCTGCCGTGGTGCATAAGCCATGGGAGCTGCATTGCGCTTTCTTGCCGAAGCATATTTGCCCTGGTTGTAGCGCTTGGATGCCGCATATTTCTTTTTGCCGGCACTGCCCGCATAAACCTTCTTGGTCTTCGTCTTGTTGCTGGAGGCGTATGACTTGTTAGAGCGCTTCTTTGCAAACTTCTTGTTCGAACCCTTGCCATATTTGGCGTAATAGGCGTCGCGCGAACCGACGATGGAAATGCTGGCGCCTTCCTTCTTGACCATGGAAAACAGCTTTGCCGCATTGCCCGGAGCAAGACGAATGCAACCATGCGATGCAGGTGCGCCGAGCCGGCTCACGGAATTGGTGCCGTGAATGGCATAGCCGCCACGGAAGAAAATCGAATACGGCATCGGCGCATTGTCATACTTGCGTGAGTAATGCATGCGCTTCAGCAAATAGGGACGATATGAGCCGTGCGGGGTGGTATATTTGCCGACGCCGGTGGAAACCTTCCACGAATAGCTGCCGCTCGAGCTCGTGACATGCATGCGCTGAGAGGACAGGTCGATGGTGACATTCACGCGCGCTTCGGCAACGGATGCGCTGGTGATAACCGCTGCAGCCAGAGCGGCTGCCGTAAACAGACGAAAACGCATGACACAACTCCTCGGAATAATAAAACGCAAATACAGGGGCGGCGCCGCTACAGCCCTTGTCCAGACACAGATTTGCCTAAATTGGCCGCTGGGTAAACTCCCATTTTCATAAGAAGGTTATCGCTCTGCAACACCATGATTCAAACTGAGACACTCTGCGTAGCCGGCTTCGGGCAGCGACTGCTTAACGGTTCGTAAACATCCCCCATGTGATAAAGTCCCGAATCGGAACAGTAGAACGGGCTGGGCAGCAGCGATGGTCGGACGATTTTTTTTCTCGGCGCTTATAGTGATTTCGTTCATATCCATTCAGGGGGCACATTCCCAGACGCCCGGAACCATGGGCGCTGCAGCATTGGCGCCCCTTAAAAATCCCGAACATCCGTCAACACCTGCCAAGCAATTGTTTGGACGAAAACTAACGCCCGCCAAGCTCGCGCCGCAGTCGATCGGATTTTACTCACGCGGCTGTTTGGCCGGGGGTGAAAGCATAGGCATGGATGGAGATGCCTGGCAGGCGATGCGGCCATCTCGCAACCGGATGTTCGGTCATCCGGAAATGGTGAAGGTTGTCAAGAAGATAGCCCGTCAGGGGCGCTCCGAGGGCGTCTGGCCGGGGCTGCTGGTGGGAGACATGTCCCAGGCCCGCGGCGGGCCGATGTTGACCGGCCATGCCTCGCACCAGATCGGCCTGGATGCGGACATCTGGTTCACGGCCATGCCGTCCCACAAACAGAGCCGCAAGGAGCGCGAATTCAAGTCAGCGATTAACATGGTGCGCCGTGACAAGCGCGACATCGACCCGGCGGTCTGGACGGACGGCCACATGCAGATCGTCCGCATTGCTGCGCAGCAGCCGGAGGTTCAGCGGATTCTGGTAAATGCGGCCATCAAGAAGGCTCTCTGCCGCTATCGAGGCGCGGATCGTTCGTGGCTGGCCAAGGTGCGCCCCTATTGGGGGCACAATTACCATTTTCACGTCAGGATATATTGCCCCAAGGGCAGTCCGGATTGCCGACGCCAACAGCCCGTCGCCAGCGGGGACGGTTGCGGCCAGGCCCTGGCCTGGTGGTTTAGCGATCGCGTGCTCAATCCACCGCCGCCGAAAACCAAACCCAAGCCACGCCCGCCCATGACCATGGCGGCTTTGCCGGGCGCATGCCGCGCCGTGCTTAACGCCCGCTAGCGTGACAGAACCGGTGCTGGCTAGGGGCGGCTGGAATAGCCGACTGTGATCTGGCGCCGCCGCACCATCCAAATGAGCAACAGGCCCAGAACTGCCAAAACAAGGAATGTGGGCAGCAGGAACAGCGCCAGCAAAAACGGATCCCACAAAAAAGGGTGGATGTGGCGTTCAACCGCTGGCTGCAACAGCGGAAAGCTCGATGGGAAAAGATACAGCGCTGTTGACCCGAACGGTGTAACTGTAAGCTTGGACGCAGCTATGGAACGCGTTCCGTCGATGATCAGCGCGGCGAACCCTGCTGCCAGCAATACAAGGCCGATGGTTCGGATCAGGAAACGGAACATTTGAGGGCGCAGGCGTTGGAATGGAAAACAAGGGCGTCAGCTATGTCCGTGATTACTCCAAGCGCGTGGACCTGTCCACGCACGGCCTTGCAGCAGGCTTTGCTTCTGGCTCCCTGCCATTTGATCCAATCCGCATATATATTTCGAAGAAAGCCAGAATAACCTGAACTTGAAGCTAAAAAGCACGCTGCATTGCCTTGCGCTTGCGCAGCTCATGGCTATAGTGCGCGCGCTTTCCATAAATATTGGTGAAGTGGCCGAGTGGTTTAAGGCGCACAGCTCGCCTTTAAAAGGCGAGCGTTCTTGATTAAGGGAGCGTGCGCCTGCTGGAAGTGTTGGTGAGGTGGCCGAGTGGTTTAAGGCGCACAGCTCGCCTTTTAAAGGCGAGCGTTCTTGATTAAGGGAGCGTGCGCCTGCTGGAAGTGTTGGTGAGGTGGCCGAGTGGTTTAAGGCGCACAGCTCGCCTTTAAAAGGCGAGCGTTCTTGATTAAGGGAGCGTGCGCCTGCTGGAAGTGTTGGTGAGGTGGCCGAGTGGTTTAAGGCGCACGCCTGGAACGCGTGTATAGGGGAAACTCTATCGAGGGTTCGAATCCCTCCTTCACCGCCAGCACCCCGGTAGAAGATTGCAAAATCGCCGCCTGACCGCTCAATTAATCCCAATAATTTGAACCATTTGCGATCAGCACGTGACGACGAGCGTCTCCGCTTTGCCTCGAATTGCTCTCTTGTGGCCCGAAATTCTCTGCAGGTTGTGACTGCACCTGCCGCAGTAGAGTTTTGATAATTCGCTGAAAGCAAACGCGGTGCGAAACTGCGCATGTTGAATGGTTGGAAATTCTTTTTCCGACCCGAAGCAAACCCGCGGCGAAACTACTGGGGCCGGTCGCGCGATCGGTGTTCATCGTTGAACGATGATCATCGAGCAATATTCGATAATGGCCTTCTGGCCTGCTGCCGGTTTGATGGATACTGAGGGCTGCTTCTCTCGGCTAGGCTTCGTGGTCACTCTCTTCCGGGGCGAAGATCACTTTGACAAGGTATTGGAACGCGTTGCGGCCTTGCCTGATGCCTTTTTGGCGGGTTTAGGTTCCTTCGGTGGACACGACAGATCTAGCACCACTACATCGACTTTTACTTTGAGCTCTTCAGACATCTTGTCCAGTATCCGCTTTTTCAGCGCGGCGGCGCAAGTAATGGTCGGATCCAGGACATTAGCGACCTTTTCTCCATTACCGTACCACAAGACGAGATAAACTCCTTGTTTCGCTGCATCAGGATGGATCAGATAGCGTTGATCGAGCTGTGCAGATGCGGCTGTGTACAACTGGTCGTTCCACTGGCCTTTCACCTCAGTCACGAGAAGTCGATTGGCTCCGTCGATCACTGCGGAAGCCGTGATATCGCAACGATTGCCGCCGGCCATGTACCGTTCAATGTTGACCGAAAGACCGAGCGCCTTCATTGACGCCTGAAGCTGATCGACGATACGGTTGCGGGCTGTGTTTTCGTCCAGCCGCTTGCCACCATCATAGAAGGAGTCCAGTGGATTGGTTTCTGCGCCGACCAACCATTTTTGGAGTTCTCCCAATTGTGCAACCATCAACGCGCGTAGGTCCTCGACAGATGCGACGTCTCCGCGATCGAGGAGCGCGTTAATATCAGTTGGCGAGGGAGCCCGGAATTCCTGTAACGCGAGTTTCCTTCCCGCTTCTGCGCGGAGTGAAAGAGCTGTCGCCCTAAAGTCCTTAAAACGCGGATCGTCAATAATGCGATCGAGCATCACTATGCGATTTGCTGGAGTATCTTCATGAACCTTCCAGATAAGGTCGCACAGGAACCGGTACGCTATTTCCTCTAGCGGATCTCCACTACCGAAACTGCTGGGTAGATAAACCTTAGGCCAGACATCGACGTAGGCATCCAGGATCTTAAAAATAATCTCTGCCGTGATCGGAGCTTTGTCAAAATTACTGTGCTCGGCAAAACTCCCCATTCGACCCTCAAGTGCGAAGATTGTCTGCGGATCGCGCTTGAGTTCTTCCCACGCAGCAGCCCCGCCCGGAGTATTATAAAGGAATGCATTGAGTTGCCAGAAGATGCGCCGCGCTCTACTTTGGTTCTCAACTCCCAAGGCTTCTCTGTTTTCAACAAACGGATCAGCAATACGCTTGGCGATGAGCGCGATCAGCTCAGCCCGATTACCGTGTTTCGCCGCTATGGCGAATAGCGTGCGTGCTGCTTCTAATGACATCTGCGGAAAGCGATCCAGCCATTCAAGTGGTAGGTGTTTTCGCATGCTTTGGAACGATGGCTTCTGATCCAGCCAACAACACCGCTGCGGATGGTTCTCTCCGGCCGACAATTGAGGTTCGATATAACTACGGACAAATGCTTCCGCCGACCCGTCTGTGGTGAATAGCGCGGCATCTATAGCAGCCTCGAATTCGTCAGCTTCACCGTCCGAAAATGTGGGATAAGACGACGCTTCCGTCTTCGCTGCGGCAAGGATGCGCGAATTGATCTCCTTCAGGTCCTCACCGTCGCGAAAAAGTACGACGCATGCCGCAAAAAGCACTTTGGCGATATGATTCCCCTTGTACGTTGCCAGGGAATTTATGGTCGGGATGTGCGCGTCGAGGAATGGGAAGCAGTTGCGTAACGCCTTGAGAGGCGTGTCAGGATCATCCACCAGATCGCTCAACTTGCTCGGCTCAAACAAGTATGTCTTTGCAAATTCTTGCAACCAACCCCAGTGTCGTCCTGCCTCAATTTGCGCGATATTCTCACGCAAGTGCTTGCGGTTTTGAGCACTTACGTCTTCATGCCGCTGCCGACCCCCTCCCCGCTGACCCATATGCAGGCCCCGTAGCTCGGTTCGGAACCTGGTTCGGCGGCGGCGTTCAAAGACTGAGTGTGCAGCAAGAAAAGCCCGCGCGCTTCGGCTCTGCTGTCGTTGCAAGGCCCGCAGTGGGTTCGGACCCTTGTTCACGCTCCACGGATCATGACCAGCCAGTAGGGCGCTCCAAAGGTCTACATTTCCAGTCTCGAACGCGTACAGACTTAAGGCTTCCCTATCGCCTTCATGCATGCCAAGCCCGGCATGTCTATGGAATGAAAACAGTCGCATGACCGCTTCTTTGGCCGCATGTTCGCCTGTGGTGTCATGCACCTCTAAACGGTGCATCTTTCGTCTCAGCTCAGTGTCCTGCGACAGATGATATACAGCCGCGCTGCTACTCCTGACTTCCTGCACCTGAAAGTGCAAGCCTTTCAACCACGACCAAATACGCTCGGGATCGTGCGTCATACCTACGCCGAGTTCGAAATACCGATCCAGGAGCTTGGCAGCGATTTTGCTCTTCCCATGTCTGCATGTGCAAAAATAAGCATGCTTGGGGTTGCAGATGCATTTGAGACTTATCGTCAGATCGTCGAGAAATTGTTCCACGTTGGTCAGTTCGAGCGAATTGATCATCTGGTCGATGAAATAAAGGGACGTCCGATCGCGGGCGCGCTCATTTGGTTGGGAGTACAGTGCGGAGAGTTTCGCAAGTAGCGAGCTAACCGTCGTCACGCCGATCGATTTGACTCCCCGGCTGGTGACAATCCTCGCGGCAATTTCTAATGACGCCGCCGATTCTTCCGCTAGCAGGCACGTGAGGTCTTTGGACGGAGTGTACGACGAAACGCTCAGAAGGACTGCTGATGCGTCGCTTCGTGTATGTACGTCGGTATTCGTGTCGGTGACCAGCGCAGATAGTTCGGCCGCAAGTTCTGCGGCTGCGTCCGTACCTATGAGCAACTCCATAACCAAGGACCGCAAGGTGTTGTTTTTCTTTATGATCCCTTTTACGTGATTTAGGATGTCTGCAGTGAAGAAGAGTCCAACATTGAAGCGGCGCCACAAGTCGCTGCGACGAAACAGCGGATCACGGTCTGCGAGTGCATCCAGCGCCGCGAGCAACTCTTTCTTGGCCGTCGGCGCGAGCTGGCTTGGATTCCCGTTTGCCAGGACAGCGTAAGAATCGAGCTTGATCAGAGTAAGCTGCATAGGCTCGCGGCCCATGGCCGCCATCCAGCCTATCATGCCGCGAAGTTCGTCACGCGTGACCCCGTTGGGCGCGATGATGGCCAGAACGCGGTCAAGTGTCAGACGGTCCGCAGGGTCTTCAATACGCTTTATCAGATGACTTGCTGCGCAGTATTCCGCGACGATCCGGTGCACGGGTTCGTGTCTGTCTGTATCTCCGGATGGTTTCAGCAGGCGCGTGTCAACGAGAAACGCTCTTGCTGGACCCTCACTGCAAAGAGAGTTGAAGTAAGGATAGTCCCGATCTGCAAGAGGCTCGACCGTCGCGATACCGCTAGCTCCCGAGAGCATGAGCTTTGCGAATACCTCCCCACCAAGGGCCACGATCTCGTCGGTGGGCGGCCTTATTTTCAGATTTGGCTGCTGGACATTGACCTCATGCGCCAGTCTGCGTACAGCGTCCGCAAATATCTTTGTCTTTGAACTGAATACACGCCCGCTTTCGATGTACGCTTCGCCAAGCAGCTCAAGAAATTGCGGGTTACCCAGCAGCGGTTTAAGTTCGAAATGTTGTGCCTCCTGTACGAATTTGTCGAAATCCTCATGCGGAAACTTAGCATTGAACAGAAGTCGCTGTTCGTCCGGGCAAAATGGCGCGAGCCGGACAATAACTGGCGTTACTCCGAAGCACTCCTTGACAAAGGCAGTGCGGCTCTGGTCCCATTCAGCAGATCGCCCTGCAAAGACAACAGTAGATGGGCTGTTTCCGCTGGCCAAAGCAATTATCTTATCGGTCGCAAGCGTGTCGATGCGAGCAACCTCGTCCATGGCGTCTATCACGAGTGGGCCATTACCGGTGGCGGGCGATTTGTTCCTGAAAACGCTGGCCCTGATCCGTGTGGTCTGTAGAAGTTCTGCCAGCTTGTCCAGGAGTTTGGTTTTGCCCGCGCCGGGTTCCGCTAGCACAACAAAGACCCGTCCTTCGCGAAGCAGAACTTCTTCCGAGAAGGCACGGTCTTCGACTGATAGAGAGCGGGGGATATAAATCGGCGAAGCTCCACAAAAATTGGCGATCCACACTGGAAGCCAATCTATCAAACGTTGTGAAGGTAGGCATCCAGTCTTCGGGTTGCAAAGATAATACTTGAGAAAGGGCAATTCCCCATAGATTTCACTAACTCTATCTCTCGAAAATCGGAGGCGCATCCCGATTTAAAGCATCAGATAGAGAATAGACCGGCTCTTGAAGGGATGATTTTCCGATACAACGAGCCAGCGCAAAGCCACAATGAAGTTCAGATCGACTCGGTGAGCTAATTGCGACGATCATTCCAACACTATCATCCCACCGGCATTCATCCCGTTCACGCGATTACTCGCCTCTGCTGTTCCCACTCAACCTCTGACACTTGCGTGAGGGCATCCAGTTGCAGGTGGGTTGGCTGGCGGCCGGCGAGGATGGCTTCGACGATGTCGGGTGCGAGCAGCGTAAGGC
The DNA here is from genome assembly GCA_963700795.1 of uncultured Alphaproteobacteria bacterium. Classification (GTDB taxonomy): domain Bacteria; phylum Pseudomonadota; class Alphaproteobacteria; order Rhizobiales; family Beijerinckiaceae; genus Terripilifer. Next base: position 688,698 of record CAVOYX010000005.1, read on the forward strand.
GCAGCAGGCGACTGACATAGGAAGGGTGAATATGTTCGGCTTTGGCGATCTGGTGAACGTTGTCGATGGCATGGGTTTCGAGGAGGCTGCGCCAGCGGAACGCGCGGGCGAGTGCCTTGACGATTGTGCTGTCGATGCGGACCGCGGTTGCAGCCGGGTGATGGGTGTCGTCGGCGGAGATGATGAGCTTACGGCCACCGGTCTGGCGCAATTCGAACGGGATGTGGACGATCAGATGGCGTCCGTCTGGCGACAGGGAGCGGTGGCTGGCGTTGCCATCAGGTTCTGCGCGATTGCTGCGATCAGCTGGCTGCAGAAATGATTGATCGCGGGGCGACGTTCCGGTCCCGATTGCGGTAGAAGCATGCTGGCGGGCTTTGGCCTGACCTGCTGGAACATTGTCATTGAGCTCGGCGGCCAGACTGCCAAAGCCTTCCATCCGGAACCGGACGGTGATCAGGGTCGGGGCGACTTCGATTCGCTCTACCAGCAGACGGACTATGCGCGCCTGTTCGACCGGAAACAGTTCGTTCCAGAGCGGTTCGAGTTGCTCGAGAGCCTCGAAGACGTCCCGCTCTTCGCACAGCGCTGCGAGGGAAGACATGCTGTCGGTCCTCGTCGCGGAGCGGATGCTTGCGGAAGCCTGCTTACCGCTGTGCCCGGTCTCAGGCCCCACAAAGGCAACGGCTTGCATCTGGTCGGTCCAGTTCTCCTCCCCGGTGATCGCAGCTTGCTGCGCGTGATCGGCATTACAGCTCCGCGCTGCGTCTGCTGCAATTGCATCTTTACCGGGCCTACCCGACCTGCCCTGTCGTTTGTCCGCCTCGATCTGTTCAGCCTGTCCGGTCATCAGCCGCTTAGCCTCCCGCCAAGTCCCGGCAATGATCTCTGGCGAGGTCAGGAACTGGCGCAGTTCGTTGATCACCAGCGCCTCGATCTCGGCCGCCGGAACGCGAGCGACGATGCCCTTTGGTATGGTTGCGGACTTGAGAACGGCCTGATGGATGTAATAACGATAGAGCCTGCCCTTCTTGCGGGTATGCGAGGGAGACATCGCCCGACCGTCGTTCGACCAGATCACGCCTTTCAGAAGGGCGGGTGTCCGCGCGCGGGTGCTGCCGGCGCGCGTGCGCGGATCGGTTGCAAGGATCGCATGCGCCCGTTCCCAGAGATCCATGGGGATGATAGCCTTGTGCTCGCCGGGATAGCTGGCGCCCTTGTGCACGGCCTGGCCGATATAGACCCGGTTGTGCAGGATCTTGTAGATGACCCCCTTGTCGATCAGCCGGCCCCGGTTGGTGACTACACCTTCCCGTGCGAACTCCTGCGCCAGTTTTGTACCCGAGCCCAGTCGGACGAACCGCTCAAAGACCATGCGGATGACGGCGGCGTCCTTTTCGACGATCACCAGTTTGCGGTTCTCGACCCTGTAGCCGAAGGGCGTCGTGCCACCCATCCAGATGCCGCGCCTGCGTGAAGCGGCGAACTTGTCGCGGATGCGCTCGCCGATGACTTCCCGTTCGAACTGGGCAAAGGACAACAGGATGTTGAGGGTAAGGCGGCCCATGCTGGTGGTGGTGTTGAAGGCCTGCGTCACGGAAACGAAGGTCACGTCATTGCGGTCGAATATCTCGACCAGCCTTGCAAAATCCATCAGCGATCGGGACAGGCGGTCGATCTTGTAGACCACGATCACGTCGACCTGCCCGTCCTCGATATCTGCGATCAGCCGTTGCAGGGCCGGGCGTTCCAGCGTGGCTCCGGAGAAGCCGCCATCGTCATAATAATCGGGGGCCAGCACCCAGCCTTCCTGCCGCTGGCTCGCGATATAGGCTTCGCAGGCATCGCGCTGGGCATCGAGCGTGTTGAAGGTCATGTCGAGACCTTCCTCGGTCGACTTGCGGGTATAGACCGCGCAGCGCTTGCGGGTGACCAGCAGCCTCTCAAGCCCGGTTCGCCTTTGTGAGCTGCTCGCGTTTGCGGATCGCGGTCGAGTTCATTCGTGGCCGCTCCGGTTCTTGAGACCGAAGAACACATGGCCATTCCAGCGCGTGCCGGTGATGGCCCGGGCGATCGCCGACAATGACCTGTAGGGTCGGCCTTCCCATTCGAAGCCGTCGGTACGCACGGTAACGGTGTATTCCACGCCCTTCCATTCGCGGATCAGCCTCGTTCCGGTCACGGGCCGGCTGTCGGCCCTGATGCGCCTGACGGCCGGCTTGCCGCCATCGACCTGCTCGCCCATGCGTTCCAGCTTGCGGACGGCATCGGGGCGCAGGCCGCCATAGGCCAGTTCTTGAATGCGGTAGGCAAGCCGCGGGGCCATGAAGCGTTTCGTGTAGCCGGGCGGGTCAGTGTCGAACAGTGAGCGCCAGAGGGTTCGCAGTTCTGCGATCTCCATGTCCTGCAGTGCGGTCAGCCGGGCCAGCACGCTGTCACGGGTTGCAGCGCTCCTAGGCATGGGGGTGTCCCTGCCGCGTTCGACGCGGTCGGCGCGACTGCCGTTCTGGCGGGACTGCGTCCGGTCCGCTGAAACCGGATCGCCGCTTTGACGGGTCCGGGCCTTGTCGACCGGGGTCCTGTATCGCTGTTCCGTCTGAACGGGTTGTTTGGCAGGGCTGCGGGCCGGTCGAGATGGAGCGGGCTCCGGGTGCGGAGTACTGCCACTCTTCGAGGCAGGGGGCGACATCTGTGCTGTCCGGGAAGCTGAGCACGTGATCCTGCGCGAGGCCCTGGCCCCGGTCCCTATCCATCTCTCCGATAGGTTTCTGCCTGCCATGTTGCCCGGTCTCCGATGCGTCAAAACCGGTCCGACCACCGCTCTGCCCGCCAGCAAAGTCCAGCGAACTTTCTCCCGTCACCGCGCTTAATCGACTTGACTGTCGCACCTTCAGTCGAACCAGCCCCGCGGCCAGTATCTCGCAGAGTTCGCTGATCGGACTGGGAAAGGCTGGTGTTATCTCAGAGCGAACCACTGGCTATTCCCCAGCCGGAACATCGGACTTTTTCCGTCGCCGCCGGTCGCATTCCAGCAGCCATGCATCGAGTTCGTCTCGATAGTAAAAGATGAGTCTTGGACCGCAACAATGAAACGGTGGGCCTTCAAGTCGCAGCCGCCATTTTGCGAGGGTTGGGCGACTGACACGTAAATACTCGGCAGCCTCTCGTGTAGTCAGGCGATGATTTCGATTTGCAGCAACAATGTCCCTGTGCATTGGCGATCTCCATTCCAACCCAATGAAAGGTGATCGCTACAATTGCCATCTAGAGAATACAGATCGAGTCCCCAAATTTGTCGGTAATTTTGGGACCAGACTGACCTGCTCCCGCAATCGACCTGATACGTCGGACCCGCAGATGAGCCAGATCAGCAGGCCACTTATCAGCCGAGGGACGCAGGCAAGGCTCAAATATAATTTTTTGGCAGCGGGATTAGACAGCAGCGTACTTCAATCGGGACGATTCAATTTGCGTTCGTACTCGCCAATACTTTCCAATTTCATGAATTCACCGATTCCAAGATCGTTTAGAATATGCGTCCTTGGCAGATGGTAACGCCCTGGAAATTCGCCTCTCTTCATCGCTCGTCTGATGGCGTTATCCCTTTTTCGAATACTCTTTGCCGAACCCTGGGATAATGTACCCCGTAACATTTTGCTTGCTACCCTGTGAGCGTCGTCCACCGTTGTGCCTATCTGCTTCAACCTGTTTCTTATCCAGGCTTCTCTGGGTACATCGCGATCTGTTTCCTTTAGGTTCTTCAGGAGCTTCAACTCTTTCTTGTGTGATTTCTGTGCTCGGCGGATATCATCCACGGTCGCCCAGGAAATTAACACTTTCAGATTGTTCGTAGCTTCCGCCAGGCGATTTCCACCGGGGCCAGTCCGCTTAGGTCCCGTGCCTGTGAGCGCCTCAATGATGAGCTCATAAGAACCCTGCAACACCCATTGCGGAACAATAAGATTGAATTCGCGGCAGTAATCGATTGCATCAAGCAAGGCAAGAACGCTTCCTTGCTCAAAGGCCAATCGCAGCTCTTCGGGGTGATCGTTGCCCCAATCCGTCGGCTGTTGTGATTCGTTCTTCCGTGGTTTCATGACGAAGTTCCTCAGAATCATTGGATACTTTCCAGATTGTAATAGCAAAAAATAACACTGATCCATCTTACGGAACCATCTTCACAATTTATACGCATGTGCTGTTGGGCGAGAATGATTGCGTCTGCGGGCACAAGCTTGCGGGCTTCATAGCCAGCCCACCTAAAGGGCCGATCATCGGGAACATGACCGATGTGGAATAAGCTGGAGGGCACCAGCACAAGCGGATATATCCGTCTCTCATTCAAAACATGAAGTCGGAAATATCCGCAAAAAGCGGACGTTGATTCTCTGAGCGGATATTTCCGCCCCGGAGCAGATATTTCCGCAGGAGCAGGCAACGGCTAGCGCCGACCTGCAGTCCGATGGGCCGCTGACGGATCTGCGTCTCGTCAAATGGACCGCGTTGTTGCAAGCGGGACGTAAAGGCCAACCGCATAACCCTGGCCTACTTCGCACGAAGTTGTCTCGATCCGTCTGTGACTGGCTCCACGTGGCTCCGCCAAACAGGATCGTCACAGCTTTGCCGCTGCAGGCGAAGCTGTGTCTCCCCTCCGTCCACCACCAAACCGGGGTGCCCCCTGTTTGGTGGTGGACGAAGGAGGAGACACCTAAACAGTGTTAGTAAAGTAGAGAGAGTCAGAAATAGACGGACAGGAAAGAATCGAGATTGAACAAACTCGTGCGCGAGAAAGACGGGCAGAAGATTGAGACGAGCAGCTTCTGATGTCGTTCGCCGCTTGCGAGGGGTAGGGGGGGTCAAATGTCTGGAAGCCTGAATCACATACCGGCCTAGGGTTCTGTCACCGAGTTTTTTTCCAAATCAGCAAAAAAAAAATTAGAGAGGTTTTTCCCGCCTATGCCTGATACCAATTTTAACGAGGTACAAACCTGTGCCGGTATTCAACCGCAACTTGCGCCACAATACTGGCCTGCGCGGCAAATTGAACAGCGCTTGCTCGCGGAACTCGTTCAGTATGATCGGAATCCACGGATACATTCTGATGAACAGGTAGCCCAAATTGCAGCATCAATTGCCGAATGGGGTTGGACAATTCCAATTCTTGTTGACGAAAATAACGGTATTTTGGCCGGTCATGGACGATTTATGGCGGCCAGACGCCTCGGCTTCGAATTGGTGCCAGTTGTGGTTGCACGCGGATGGAATGAGGCACAAAAGCGCGCCTACGTCATCGCTGATAATCGCCTCACTCTGAATGCCGATTGGAGCAATAAGCTGCTGCGGGGCGAACTCGTGGCGCTTCAGGCCTTCGAATTTGACCTTGGTCTGACAGGTTTTGACCTCCACGAAATCAGCCATCTTCTTGGAGCCCGTATCGAGGCGCTTACGGACGCCGATGATGCGCCTGCTTTACCAGTTCAACCAAATTCCCTCCCAGGCGATTTGTGGCTTCTGGGCGCGCACCGCGTACTGTGTGGCGACAGCACCTCCCAAGCCGATGTGGCAAATCTGCTCGGGCAGCAGCGGCCCCATTTGATGGTGACCGATCCCCCTTACGGGGTTGCCTACGATCCGGGCTGGCGCGCTCGCGCTGGGATCAACCGTAACAAGGCGAAGATGGGCGAAGTAGCAAACGACGATCGGGCGGACTGGCGCGAGGCCTGGGAGCTGTTTCCCGGCGATGTGGCCTACGTCTGGCATGGCGCCCTTCACGCAACGACTGTCCACGACAGTTTGATCGCCAGCGGCTTTACCATCCGCTCCCAGATTATCTGGAAAAAGGACCGATTTGCCCTTTCGCGGGGTCACTATCACTGGCAGCACGAGCCGTGTTCTACGCGGTTCGCAACCAGGGCCACTGGCACGGGGACCGAAGCCAGTCGACGGTCTGGGAGATTCCCTCCCGGGACGACAACGGCAGTGGCCATGCAACGCAGAAGCCGGTCGAGTGTATGAAGCGGCCGATCATGAACAACAGCGTACCCGGCGATCTCGTGTATGATCCTTTTCTAGGCTCGGGCACGACATTGATCGCAGCTGAACTGACCGAGCGCGCAGCCTTCTCAATGGAACTCATGCCCGCCTATGTCGATATGGCCGTGATCCGTTGGCAGAATTTTACCGGCAAGGCTGCCATTCACGCCGGGACCGGCAAGACTTTCGAAGACATGGCGGTCATACGAAATTTGGCGACAGACAATCAGAGCCAGCTTGCCAGAGGACATGGAGCTGCAATTGTCAGGAGCTGTCTCGAAGCCACAGAGACAGGAGACTGACGTGAGCACCAACCCCCAAGGCGGACGCCCTTCCTATCAGCCTAACGAACGCGATCGTGGTCTGGTCGAGGGAATGGCAGCCTGCGGCGAAACTGAAAGCAACATCGCGCTGGTCATCGGCATTAGCCCTAAGACACTGCGCAAGCATTTCAGGGAGGAGCTTGATACTGCGCACATCAAGGCAAATGCGAAGGTCGCTCAGAACCTGTTCCGCATCGCGACCAGCAATTCGAAAGAGGCGGTAGGAGCCGCTCGTTTCTGGCTCAAGACCCGGGCGCGCTGGAGCGAGAGCCCGGTCAGGGATATCATGCTGCGCAAGAAACTCTGCGATGCCTTTGAACTGGATGATGAGCCCTGTCTGGAGGCGGGAGAGAGGCTGGTAAATGGGTAGATATCGCGGATAATGGCCGACAGGAAATTGAATCGAGTTAAATGACTGCGACGAATTTCATTTTTCAGATTTCAAATAGGCTCTCCAGCCACCTAGGGTCGTGATATCTTTAGCGCCATTTAAGCCTGCTGGTTCACACAGAAATCCCTTTACTTTGTCTCCATTCTCCAAGGTGACCGTGCCTATACTGAGGGGCGCTGGAATGCCGGCCATGAACGAGCCAAACGTCGAGTAGGGCAAGGCCCAGATCTCAACATCAATTGCGCCGCCAGAGGAATCGCGGATCAATCCTGGGCGCGCCGGAGGTCCGCCTGCGAGTGCATACAAGCGATAATCTTCTGATGTTTTGGTTGCCCGTAGGAATCGGGCGCCGAGCCCGGTTAGCTCGTGATTTAATGGCAGGCCGGACATATGTGCGCCAACAGCTGCAATTTCTATCTCGGGTTCAGCGGAAATGCTCGCCGAAAACCCGACAGGTGAAGCATTTCCTGCCTCAAAGGCCTGCGTTGCATGTCTTTGCAAAGAGGCTGCCAATGATGCCATATCTGCATCACGGCCAGCTGCGGCGAGCAAGGTAATGCTACCCGGCCGTCCATCGTCACGCACTTGCATGGGCACGGTAATCCCGCACATATCCAGTAAATTGACAAAGTTCGTATAAGTCCCCAATCGGGCATTGGCACCAATCGGATCTGCATCGATATCGGTAAGCGAGCAGAACGCTGGAATACTTGGTACGCACAGCGCATGAAAATTCGCGATGACAGGATCCAGTTCGCGCCGCAACACTTTCAGACGGTACTGCGCTTCAAAGGCATCTGCCGCTGAGTAGTCTTGCCCCTTACGAATTACATCAGAAGTAACTGGAAGAATGCTTTGCGGATTGTGCTGCAACAATGAGCGAACGACGATATAACGCTCCGCGACCCATGGTCCATCATATAGCAATTTAGCGACTTCGTAGAACGGTGTGAAATCAATTTCAATAATCTCAGCCCCGATCGCGGCTAATCGCGAGCACGATTCAGAAAACGAATTGTCCTGATGTGTATCTCCGAAAAAAAGTCGGCTTGCGCGGTCTGGGATGGCGACTTGAAACTTTGGGGGAATGATACCAACCGGGCCGACCGGTATGTCCCGGGAAAACGCATCGTGTGCATCGAATTTGCGGAGCAAAGAAAATACCTGCCAGGCATCTTCCACAGTTTGAGCAAACACTGACACCGTATCCAGAGTCCTGCACGCTGGCACGACACCCTGGCATGATACAGATCCAAGAGTGGGTTTGAGACCGACAATATCATTGAGCGCTGCGGGAACGCGCCCGGACCCAGCAGTATCAGTACCGAGGGAAAAACTGACAATTCCATGCGCGACGGAAACGGCCGAACCCGAACTAGATCCGCCGGGGACAATATCCGCATCGATCGCATTGCGTGGCGCTGGGTAAGGTGTGCGAACGCCCACCAGCCCCGTCGCGAATTGATCGAGATTGGTCTTGCCGACAATTATGGCACCCGCCTCCCGCAATAATGCCACACAGGTCGCATCAGTCTTCGCAACATACGCAAATGACGGACAAGCGGCCGTCGTTTCACACGAAGCTACGTCGATATTGTCTTTCACTGTAAAAGGAATCCCCCACAAGGGTTTCGCGACAATGTCAAATTTTCCTAGCTTCTCGACCTGTGCCATCAAATCCGTTCTAGTAAGCAACGAAATAAATATCCCCGGATCGTTGACCGCCTCTATACGTCTGAAGATCTCATCTATCACGTTCTCTACAGAGACCCCATCTGCAAACAACCGATGCAAAGCATCGATACGAAACGAATTATTGGAAAGATCAAGAAAGGTGCTTGATAAATGGTTCATTCTGTCTATCCGTTCGTAGTGAACTATAATTGAATTTGAGGCACTGCCGAAACAAGTTCGCGGACGTAATCTGTTTCTGGCGCGGTCATAATTTTTTCCGTTGCTCCCATTTCGACGATCTTACCCGCTTTCATGACAATAACCCTGCTACACAAAAGACGGACAACGTTGATATCATGGGAGACAAAGAGGTAGCTCATGCCGAACTTAGCTCGAAGGTCGACCAGCAGATTAAGAACGACTGCCTGTACTGATACGTCGAGAGCGGCGGTTGGCTCATCGAGAACCAGTAATTTGGGCTTAAGTGCAATCGCGCGAGCAATGCCGACGCGCGCCTTTTGGCCGCCCGAAAGTTGGTGTGGAAATCTCGTTAATAGATCAAGCGGTAGGCCAACCAGGGTTGCCAGCTCAGCAACACGTTCGTCCAATCTGATTTTGTCTTCAAGATGTCCCAAGCGCCGGATCGGATCGGAGATGGAACGTGCCGCTGTAAAGCGCGGGTTGAGGCTCTCGGTTGGGTCTTGAAATACCATTTGAACTGTTTGGCGTAAATGATGCGCTGAAAACATTTTAGCAGGAACCGACGAAATGTCCTGACCAGCCAAATGAATCGTTCCTGATGTTTGATCAAGCAAACGCATTATCATGGAGGATGTCGTCGATTTTCCGCAACCAGATTCGCCCAGTAAGCCAACGCTTTCGCCTTGTGCAATCTCAAATGAAATGTCGTCAACCGCGCGGAAAACACTCTGCTCAGTTTTAATACCTTTGCTCCATCGCAATAGCGAGGCCAGCGAGCTGCGGCGGGATCCACCGGCTGGAAATACTTTCGTTAAATGTTCTACCTTGAGAACGAGTTCGCGATCACTGGCAAACGATGCAGGATTGAGAATTTCATCGTCGCGGGTCTTGTCACCATCGGTCAGCAAATCTCTTACGCTACCACCGACTCGGGGTGTCGCTGCGATTAACCGCCGCGTGTATGCATGTTGAGCATGGGTAAAGAGCGTACGTGTTGGCGCGATCTCGACGACGACACCAGATTGCATCACCATGATACGGTCACAATAAGAGGATGCGAGGCCAAGATCATGGGTTATCAATATCGTGGAGAGGCCGCGGTCACGCGCAACGCTGACAACCAGGTCCATCACGGTCTTTTGGGTCGTGACGTCAAGTCCTGTCGTAGGTTCATCGGCTATCAGCAATTGCGGATGGCACGCAATGGCAAGGGCAATGCCGATACGCTGGCACATACCGCCTGATAGTTCGAATGGATAGGAATGATAGCGTTGTTCGGGATTATTTATGCGCACCTGCGACAGCAGTTCGATGGCCTTTTCCTTGGCATTGAGGCGGCTGGCCTGCGCGTGCCGGCGCAACACATCTTCAATTTGATGCCCGACCTTCCGGATTGGATTCAACGCACCACGCGGATTTTGAAAGATCATCGAGATTTCACGGCCGCGCAAATCGCGCATCGTCATTTCGTTGGCGGAGCGCACATCAATTCCGGAATAGATGATCTTGCCATCAGATATTCTACCGGCTCGGTCCAGAATGCGCATAACCGCATACGAAGTAACAGATTTTCCGGAGCCGGATTCACCAACGATGCCTAGGATTTCACCCTTGCGCAAAGCGAAAGAGACGCCCTTTACGGCATCCACAATACCTTTGCGGGTAGTAAACTGGACATTAAGGTTGTCGATGGTCAACAGATCCGACATGTCACTTAAGTCCTTCGTGACGGATCGACGATGTCGCGCAATCCATCGCCCAGCAGGTTGAAGGTGAGAACGGCCAGCATCAGCGCTGCACCTGGAAACAGTGCGAGCCACCATTCGCCCGAGACAATGAAATTAGCACCTTCGGCTACCATGATACCCCATTCGGGGGTTGGTGGCCGCACGCCAAGACCTATGAACGACAGGCCAGCCGCATTTAGAATAGCCCATCCCATATTCAGTGAAATCTGTACCATCATCGGCGGCAGAATGTTCGGATAGACCTGAAACGCTAGCAGGCGCAAATCGGAATTGCCCGCCAGTCTGGCCGCAGCCACGAACCCCGAATTGCGCCTTACGTTAACTTCGGCGCGGGCGAAGCGAGTATAAAACGGCAAATTGATAATTGCCGTTGCGTAAACGATATTTTCAACAGTATTGCCAAGCGCGGCGACAATCCCCATGGCCAATACAAACAGCGGAAACGCCATAATCGTATCTGTGACGCGCCCAACGACCTTGTCGGGCCAGCCGCCGAAAAAGCCGGAAACGCTCCCCAGCATACTGCCGACGACAAACGACAGGGCAACGGCGGCAACCGAAATGGAAAGATCAAGCCGTGTTGCCATTATGACCCGGCTGAACACATCGCGGCCGAGATTGTCCGTGCCAAATAAATGAATCCGGCTCGGCGGCTGAAGCGCGATCGCAGTGTTGCTGGCTAGAGGATCAAATGGAGCGATCCATGGTCCAAAGATGGCGATAATAACAATCAGAACAAACAGGGAGAAAGCGAAAACGGTTACGGGGTTCTCGCCCATGACATACCGGAAGTGACTGAAAAATGCGCGCATGCCGGACCTAACCTTCCAGGCGGACACGCGGATCTACCAGCGTGTAAAGTATGTCGATCAACAAATTCAGCAGGACATAGAGGATAGCCATGGCCAGCACAAAGCCCTGGACCGCAGCATAGTCGGAGGCCACCAATGCTTCGACGGCAAATGAACCTATGCCGGGCCAGGCAAACACTTTTTCGACCAGTATATTGGAACCAAGCATGAAGGAGAAAACCATGCCGAGTGTGGTCAAGACGGGTAATAGCGCGTTGCGCAGTGCGTAAGTATAGACAATCGTGTATTGGCTTAGACCGCTGGCCGATGCGGTTCGAATGAATTCGCTCGATAAAGCCTGTAGCATTGAAGCGCGCGTCATGCGAGCAATCGGTGCGAGAACGAATAATCCAAGTGTGACTGCCGGGAGAATGATTTGAGACAATGAAGCCCGGAATGTTTCGAAGTCCAGCGCAATAACGGAATCGATGAGATAGAATCCGGTGACATGATTAGGTGAAATATAGGAAATATCCAGCCGCCCGAGCGGCGGTGGCGCTATACCGAGTAAGAAATAGAAAATATAAACAAGAAATAGTCCCGTGAAGAAAGTAGGTAATGACACGCCTGCCGTTACTAGTAAGCGGCAAACATGGTCCGTCCAGGAATTGGGGCGCCGTGCGGCCATCACACCAAGCGGGACAGCCGTCCCAATTGCAAACACCAGCGCAACCAAGGTCAGTTCTATGGAAGCTGGGAGGCGTTGCGCTAGTTCTGTAACCACGGGACGGCCGGTAGTAAGCGCATTGCCCAGATCGCCTTGCGCTAATTGCTTCAGGTAGATCCAGAACTGTACAAGCATAGACTTGTCGAGGCCCAGCATTTCCCGGATTTTCGCAATCGATTCCTTGTCTGCAGACGCTCCGGCGAAGTAAACCGCCGGGTCACCTGGCAAGGCTCGCGTCAAAATGAATGTGATGACTATAATTCCAAAGAATGTAGGGATAGCTTGCGCCAGACGGCGAAGTAGCAGACCTACTATAGCGATCACATTCATGATTTCATCGATTCATTATGATTCAGCTCTTGCTCAGCGGCCGCACGTCAAGCTGACGATGAAAGACGAATCGATAGCCTGCAATATTATTTTGGATCGCGACATCCAGCGCTGGCTGCCAAATAGGAATCATGGGCACTTCGTCGAAGAAAATTGACAACATCCGCTTGATATTTGCGACATATTTTGGATCTTCCACCGGCATGTGCAACAATTCATTCGTTAGCTTTTCGATCTCATCGTTATGATAGTTCATCGAGTTGAACAGATGCCCTTTCTGGTACACCCAGAACGAATAGTAATCGGGGAAGTTTAGCCATCCGCCGAAGTCCTTCATATGAAATGGTAGTTCCTTTTTCACCAATGATCTGGTCCGATAATCGGCACCTGGCACTTTATCAATAGGCGTCTTGATACCGACTTTAGCGAGACCTTCCTGAATTAGAAGAGCAGTTGGTTCCTGCCATTGCGCTAGACCCAAATTGATCGATAGTGGAACTTCGAAACCTCCCGAGAATCCCGCTTCCTTTAGCAATGCCTTGGATTTTTCGAGATCGGTTGAATATGGAAACGGCTGTGGCCAATCGATATTGGCCGGAGTCATGGATTTACCACCCCACATCGGGACGCCTCGCTCAAAGGCTGCGGCCTTGAAAATCTTTTCGTATGGAATCGCATATGCGACTGCCTGCCGAACCAACTTGTTCTGGAAGGGCTTAAATTTCATATTGAGGCCGACGCCATGATAAGAATTTTCGATTGGCGAACTTACAATCGTTATCTTTTTGTTGCCCGCCAGTTCCTTGGCATCTTTCGAAGGTATATCCATGGAGATATCCGCATCACCGCGCAGAATTAATGCGCGGCGCGTAGAAGGCGAAGGGACCTCTCGGACAATTACCCTGGCCAAGGCCGGGACCGGACCACTCTTCCACTTGTCGAAACGTTGGTAAACGGTCTGCTGGCCGGGCTGCCAGCGCTCGAGCATGTAGGCGCCCCCACCCAGCGGATTTTTGTGCAGATATTCGAGCGCCCATGGATCTTTTTCGGTCGCGTGTTTCTTTGCCGCTTTCGAATTGATGATAACCGGGATCGGAACTGCAAGATCAGGCATGGTCAATTTGGATTTTCGCAGTAGATCAATCCGGAACGTGTGGTCGTCGACGACAACGAACTGTTCCGGCTTTTCCAGGGATCCCGCCTTCATCTGCACTTTGGGGAAGCCGCCAACCATGACTGCGCGGTCGAAAGACCATTTCACGTCATGAGCTGTCACGGGAGCGCCATCGTGAAAGGTTGCATCCTTTCGTAGCTTGAAAATGATAGCCATGCCGTCAGACGTGAAAGACCAGCTTTCAGCCAGCTCTGGTTTCAGGTCGGTGTGATCGTACATCATTGAACCATCGGCAGCTTTCTTGACGCCATATCCGATGAGGCGGTCATAAAGATTGACGGCAATCTGGTACGAAGGCCTGTTGGCGCCAACGCGATGGATGTCCATGCTGTTGGGTCCGAAACCGGTAATAACCACCAACGCGTCCTTTCGCGTCGCCGCTTCCGCCGGGAGGAACTTCAAAAATGGCAATATCCCGGCACCAAGCGTAACAGTGCCTGCTGTCCTGAGAAAATTCTCTACGATCGTTACGCATATCTGTCATGATTGCTTCTCCTGTCGCTGATCAGCTGGAAATTGCGGGCAGCCCCTTTGGCGCACTGCACAATCTTTACGATTGATAAGTGATGCAGTCTGCTGTTATTTTTATCCTACAAGTGTGCAAGAATTGCAGCAGTCAACTGTTTAAGCCGGTGCTGTTTGAAGGACGAAATCGTGATGCGTCATCTAATGATTTATCGCTTCATCGACGCGGTGGCGAAAGCTGGCTCTATCCGCAAGGCGGCGGAAGCGCTCGCAATCACACCATCAGCGCTCAATCGCCGGATCCTGACAATCGAAGAAGAAATGAATGTCCTGATATTTGAACGCCTGCCGCGTGGTGTGCGCTTGAGTACAGCTGGCGAATTGCTCATCCATAACATCCGCAATCATCTGGCGGATATGGACCGGGTTCAGTCGCAGATCGCTGACCTATCGGGCGTGCGCCGCGGACATGTTTCTGTTGCCTGCAGCCAGGCGCTACTTCCGTTCTTCTTGCCGCGTGAAATAGATAAATATCGCAGGGACCATCCGGGCGTAACATTCGGTGTCTATGTGCGTGACCGCGAAGCAGCGGAACAGGCGCTGATAGATTATTCGGCCGATCTTGCCCTGGTGTTCGAACCGGTCCGGTTATCCGAATTTCATACTATGCTGACCATACGCCAACCGCTTTTTGCGGTCATGGCCAGAACGCATCCTCTGGCAAAATCCAAGACCATAAGGTTGGTCGATTGTCTGCCCTATCCGCTGGCTTTACCATCGACACCCTATGGGGTGCGTACTTTGCTAGAAGCCGCAGCGAAGCGCTCCCTTATTACGCTACCGGCCGCTGTCCAATCCGACAGCTTCGACTTTCTCCTTAACTTCGCACTCACCGATCAGGCAGTCTCTTTCCAGATCCAGATTGGCCTTCCGCCGAAAGAGGCCAATCATGATTTCGTTTCGCGCCCGATTGCTACTCGGGATGTTCCTGCCGGCTTTCTGCATCTGGGTTATCTGCGCGGACGCTCGATGCCTATCGCTGCGGCCCGCTTCGCCGATCAGCTGGCTGCATCATTCGTAGCCAATTACGATTGCGTCTAAAAGGCTTTTCAACCCAAGTCAGGTCTGAGCCGCGTCAACAAACTCAATCGGTTTTGTCCATTGGATTAGGACTACACATCCTTGGTCTGAAACGACGGAATGCATGCTGCCTTCCGTATTGAAGACAACGTCGCCGACACTGTACACGCCGCGTTCGTCTCGCTGCGAACCTTCCAGAATATAGACTGTTTCCAGCCTGGGATGCCGATGTTCGGGAACGCGCGCATCCGGCGCGTATCGCAGCAACGCTACCGCTGGCTCCCCTTCAATCAGATACGCGATTTCGATACCTTCGCGAAATGGGCCAAATTGGTAGCCTTTCCAGCCGCCAGCGAGGATATTGGCGAGGGAGAACGGTTTAATCACTGAGCGCCTCCAAAATGTTCTTCGCGGTTGCTGTCCAGCCAACGATTGCGCCCTGCGCCACTATCATTGCCAACGCGCTAGCCTTGAATTCAGGAAAGTAACTTTCGGTGGCATCTTCAATCAGCAGGCATTCAAAGCCGCGATCGTTTGCTTCGCGCATCGTAGTTTGCACGCAGACTTCCGTGGTTACTCCGGCTACAATCAATTGTGTAATCCCTGCAGACCGCAGAATGATTTCCAGATTTGTTGCGTAAAACGCGCCCTTACCAGGCTTGTCGACGACAAATTCGCCTGCCATTGGCGCAAGCTCGGATACAATGTCCGCGCCCGGCTCACCGGCCACCAATATGCGGCCCATCGGTCCAAGATCTCCAATGCGTCGTGTAGCATTACCCCGCATACGCTTTGCAGGCGGACAATCAGAAAGATCGGGTTTGTGACATTCGCGCGTATGAATGATCAGATGCCCTGCGGCCCGGAAACCAGCCAGCAACGAGGCGATTACCGGTACAATCTTCTGTAACGGCGTCACATCGTTGCCAAGACTTTCGCCAAAGCCGCCAGGCTCAACGAAGTCCTTTTGCATGTCGATGACAAGCAGCGCCACATGGGTGAGGTCAAGTTTGAAGGTAAACGGTTTGGCTGGTACATCACGCATTAGTCATGTCCCGCCATATGCGTGCCAATGCTCTTTATGTCCGCTCCAGCGCCAGCGGTTTCGTAAACCAGCCGGCCTTCCGACATAACGTAAATGCGATCCGACAATTCCAGAATTTCGTCGAGATCCTCGCTGAGCAATAAAATGGCGGTGCCACTATTACGCGCGTCGATGAGCCGCGAGCGGATTTCGGCGACGGCTGAAATGTCCAGTCCAAAGCATGGATTGGAAACGACCAGAAGATCGACCTCCCCGGTCAATTCGCGCGCCAGCACCGCACGCTGCACATTGCCGCCCGAGAGGGATGCTATCGCACTATCGGGTCCGGCGGTCTTGATTTTGAAGGTTTTGATCAGGTGATCGGCATTCTGACGAATAGCCCCATTCTGCAGAGTAAAGCGCCACCGTCCTTTCGCGTCGCAATCAAAAGTGCGGAAAGCCAGGTTTTCCTTTACACTCATGTTGGGCGCGCAGGCGTTCTTCAGCGGCTCTTCAGGAATAGTTCTGATCTTGAGCTGATGTGCCTGCTTACGATCTGCAGCAAGCGGCGTTCCGTCAACATGGATATCGCCGGATAGTTTATTGCGCTGGCCTGTCAAAAGCTCCACGAGTTCGAACTGTCCGTTACCGGAAATACCAGCTATCCCGGCAATTTCGCCGGAGTGCACTGTAAGATTTTCGATATGGATCGCCTTGAGACCTGACCGGTCAACGGCACGCAGGTTGTTCACTTGAAGAATAGGTCGGCCGGGCATGCCAGTGCGCTCGGCGATCTGGACGATATCACGATCTCCGATCATCATACGCGTCATATCCGCTCTGTTGAGATCGGCAACTTTCCCCCCACCTACATATTGTCCCCGCCTCAACAGAGAAACATCATCAGCAAAGGCTTCGACTTCTCGAAACTTGTGGGTGATCATCAGCACCGTCAAGATACCTGAAGCGGTCATCTCGCGTACCGTTCCGAGGAGGTGGTCGGCTTCGGACGGCGTCAAGACAGATGTTGGTTCGTCCAGCACCAGAAATCGCCGGCCGAGATATAATTGCTTTAATAGCTCCAGCTTCTGCTTTTCACCTGCCGAAAGGCGGCTGACCTCGCGCTCGAGATCGACATGAAAAGGCATGGAACCCATGAATGTATCGAGCTTCTCGCGCTCACGTTTCCAATTAATGACTGCAGGCCCGTCATCGGCGCAGATCACAAGATTCTCCGCGGCAGTCAGAGAAGGAACAAGCGTGAAATGCTGGTAAACCATACCCATTCCCAACTTGTGCGCGTCACGCGGATGCGCAATATCTACTTCGCGTCCGTTAGCGACAATCTGTCCGGACGTTGGCTTGTAGTAACCCATCATGCATTTGACAAAAGTTGACTTGCCGGCTCCATTTTCTCCAAGCAGAGCGTGAAAATGGCCGGGTTCAAAACGTATGGATACATTTTCGATGGCCGTGAAAGAGTCCAATCGCTTTGTCACACCGACAGTTTCAACGCCCATGGCGGGGTGCAAATCCCCAGTCTGTTTCATGATCTGATTCCGACTATAAAATCTGCAGAATTAGCGACGGAACCGAAGACACCACCCTGCATTTTCACCATCTTGATTGCGGCTTCGTGATTACCCTTGTCCGTCGCTGCGCAGCAATCCTCGAGAATCAGGCATTCGAATCCGCGGTCATTGGCTTCACGCATTGTCGTATGGACGCAAACATCCGTTGTGATGCCCGTCAGCACGAGATTTTTTATTCCGCGGTTATGCAGCAGCAGTTCGAGGTCTGTTGCGTAGAAACTGCCTTTTCCCGGCTTGTCGATAATGGCTTCGTCTTGCGCTGGCGCAAGTTCGTCAATGATCTCCCAACCCGGCTCGCCGCGGACCAGAATACGACCGCAGGGTCCCGGGATCGCCAATGCCCGCGCCTATCTGGCGCGAACGCCATTGCTTGTTTGCAGGCAGATCGGACAGATCGGAACGATGGCCTTCGCGCGTGTGAATGATGTGATAGCCGTCCTTGCGCATGGCTGTCAGCACGGATCGAATAGGATCGATTGGCGCACGTGTCAAACCAATGTCATAGCCCATAGCATCGACATAACCACCCGGACCGCAAAAATCGGTCTGCATGTCAATGACGATCAATGCCGTATTGCCGGGATGAAGATCGCCATTGTACGGCCATGGATAAGGATCTGCCGTAACATGAGTCATTGGACAACTTCCTTTGTATCAGGCTGGTAGCTCCGGCCGGTTCGGAAAGCCGCAGGATCGGCCATCGGTTACGGCAACCTGTTCTTCCCACGGCAGGCGATAACGCCCGGCAATTAGATCATGCATGTAGGTATAGGGGCAGTCCCGCGCTCCACCATCAACCGCGGTAAAACCACGATGGCCTAACTGATAAATATTGTTTTCCACTCCCCAGTTGATGCGCGCTTCGCGGATCAAATCGGGACGGATTTCGGCTGTGATAATTTCGTTTGCTCGCCCGGTCGTGCCATGGGCCAGGATCGTTCCGTCGAAATTGACAATCATGCCTTCGCCCATGGAGTCGAATGTGCCATCCGAACCGCACATACAGACATTGGCGGTCGCCATCAGATTGCAGAAGGCGTTGGACTGGTTGGTAAAACGCCAGGCATCACGTATGGGTGCGGTATAACCTGCCGTGCGGATCATAATCTCCGCGCCCTTGTAAGCGCATTCGCGCGCCATTTCGGGGAACATGCCATCGTGGCAAATGATCAGGGCGAGTTTGCATCCGTTTGGACCATCGATCACAGGAATGCCAATGTTGCCAGGCTCCCACGGTTCTACCGGAACCCAGGGATGCATCTTGCGATAATAGAGTTTAACGTCACCTTGATCGTTGATGACGATGCCGGTATTCCATGGATTCCCGCCCGGGTTCTTCTCCATGATGGAAAAGCAGCCCCAGATATTATTATCGCGGCAAGCCTGCTGAAAGCCGGTAACTTCAGGCCCGTCCATGGAACACATGAGGTCATCATCGATATCCATGGAAAGACCGTGCAAAGCATATTCGGGAAAAACCACAAGATCGAGAGTCGGCATGTTGCGCCGGGCTTTTTCGACCATGGCGATCAGTACATGTGCCTGGCGCGTAATATCGTTCGGCGTTCTTGATCATGGGCAATTGTTGCTGCACGACGCCAATCACAACGCCGTTCGCCGATTTGTTCAATCCACCCAAGCCATTCATGCCACGTCTCCTATCGAGTCAGACTTAGTTCACCGGGCGCGCCGTGCAAGGCATGGGTCCGCGAGCTGGTCAAGATCAGCAGGACAAGCGTCAGCACGTAGGGCGCCGCGTAGAAGAGATAGTAGCCCTGTGTCACGCCGACCGATTGCAAGCGCAGGGCCAAGGGCGCCTGCGCCGCCAAACAGCAGCGCCGCCCAAAAACAGTTTATCGGGCTCCAGCGCGCAAAGATCACCAGTGCGACTGCCATTAGTCCCTGGCCGGACGAAATTCCTTCGTTCCAGCTACCGGGATAGTATAAAGACAGATAGGCGCCGCCTATCCCGGCCAGCGCACCGCCGCAAGCCGTGCTCCACAGGCGCACCGCATGACGTTGATCCCAAGTGCGCGCGCTGCATCGGCGCTGTCGCCGACGACCCGGATTATCAGGCCGATCCGCGTGCACGCGGAACATCACCGCCATGGCAATGGCCAGACACGATACCGAACAGAAACAGGACGTTGATCTTCAAGGCAGCCTGAACCTGCGGAACAGAGGACCACCAGCCGAATGATATCGCAGCCAGATCAGGGGCAGAAGGTTTGATGTAAGGCTTGCCAAAAAAGAATGCGAGGCCCACGCCAAACAACATGAGCGCGATGCCGATCGCGATATCGTTGACCCGGGGAAGTTTGCAAACCCAGCCATGAAACAAGCCGAATAAAAAACCGGATATTGCTCCGGCGCCGACCCCCACCCAGGCTGACCCCGTGATGACCGCGATCGCATATGCAGACATGGCGCCAAACACTAGCGTGCCTTCCAGTCCAAGATTGATACGGCCCGACTTCTCTGTAAGGCATTCGCCCAGGCTTACGAAGATGAACGGTGTCGACACGCGGATGGCTCCGCCCAGAATCGCCAGTGGCACGCCCCACAAGCCAATTGATTCGGCGCTCATGTGCGTCTCCAGTATTCGGGCTGGAGAAACGGGATACGTCCGAACAGGGTTTCACTTGTCAGGATGGTGATAAAGACGATGCCCTGCAAGACAAGGATAGTAGCGTCGGGCAAATCCATGCGCCGTTGAATGAGACCACTCGAGGCTTCAAAGCCGGCTAGCAATATGGCGACGGGAATGATCGCCAAGGCATTTTGCCGTGCTAGAAAGGCAATGAGGACGCCCGTGTATCCATAGCCCGAGACTAGCGAAGCATTGGCTGCGCCGTGTACAGCAGCAACCTCTATCATTCCGGCAAGCCCGGCGAAGGCGCCGGCCAGAAATGTAAAAGCCATCATCAATTGTCCGGTTGGCAGGCCTTGCACCCGCGCCGCTCTTTCATTTCCACCCATGATGCGTGCGGCGAAACCCCATGTCGTACGCTCGATCAGAAACCACGACGCGATGCAGGCCACAATGCCGACCGCCAGCCCCCAATGCACGTCCATGCCCGGGATGGCTCCGATGCGATAGGCATCGGGCAGATTGGCTGTTGCCGGCTTGTTGAGGCTCGATGGATCGCGAAAGGGCCCCTCGATCAGATGGTTCATCAGCGCGATGGCAATATAGGCCATCAACAGACTGGCGATTGTCTCGTTGACTCCGCGCCAATGACGCAGGAAGCCAACAAGACCGATCCACACGCCGCCGACGCCGGCCGCAAGCAGCGCCATGGCTAGTATTGCAAGTAATCCAGGCAGGCCTGCAACGTACATTCCAAATACGCCGGCAGCAACGCCGCCGAGGACAATCGCACCTTCGCCGCCAATGACAACAAGACCCAGGCGTGCGGGCAAGGCAACGCACAACGCAGCTAACAATAATGGCGCGGCCCGCGACAGCGTGTTTTCCCAGGAGAAGCCGGTTCCAAATCCGGCCAGATAGATAAGATTAAAAAATGTGGCCGGCGACTTGCCGATAAAAAGCAGAAAAACCGAGAAAATGAAGAAACTTGCAACAAGGGCGCCAAGCGGAATTAAAACTGGTTCGGCCCGTCGGACAATACTTTCAAGCCACGATGTGTCCGCTTTTATTCTGCCTGTGTTTGCCAGTGCATCAGCACTCATTGCGCAAAGCCTTCCCGCGCCATGCCGTCACGATGTCGAACCGAGCACGCCTTCGACGAGATAGTCCATCCTTTCCAGCACGACATCGGTTTCCTTGAAACTTTGCCCTTGGCTGGCAATGACCTTGCCCCTGTTGTCTTTCATCGGTCCTTTGATAACCGCGTAGCCACCTTTCATGATGTCGGCCTTTACTGCCTCGAATTGTTTTCTTGCAGGCTCAGATACGGCTTTGCCGAGCGGGCTCATCTTGATGAAACCCTCTGCAAGGCCCCCGCGCACAAAGTTCTCGATTGTGCCGCCGGACTGGAAAGTCTTGATCATGTCCGTATAGACCTTGCTCCAGTTCCATTCCGCACCCGTGAGATATTTGTCGGGCGCCAACGGACTTTGGTTCGCATGATAGCCGCATAGAAACATGCCGCGCTTTGCCCCCGTTTCCATCACAACTTTTGGGCTATCAACGTGGCAGGTGATGACATCAATGCCCTGGTCAGCCAACGCGTTGGTAGCTTCGGCCTCCTTGACTGCCAAAGACCACTCGCCAGTAAAAATCACCTGGCAGGTGATAGAAGGATCGACGGAGCGGGCACCCAGCAGGAAGGAGTTGATGTTCAGAAGCACCTGCGGAATCGGCTTTGCGGCAACGAATCCTATTTTTTTTGATTTGCTCATATGCCCAGCAATTATGCCATTTAGATACTGACCCATACCGATGTAACCGAAATAGGAGCCGACATTCTTCGGGTGTTTTTCCGCGCTCCAAAGTCCTCCGCAATGTTCGAAACGAACATCCTTGTATTTCGGCGCGAGCGCCAGAATATGCGGATTAAAATATCCAAACGAAGTTGGAAACACGAGCTTTGCGCCATCGAGCCGGATCATGCTTTCCATCGTCTTTTGGACTTTCGCCGTCTCCGGCACATTTTCTTCCTCGACGATCTTGATCCCAGACATGGATTTGAGGAATGCGGCTCCTTCTGCATGAGACTGGTTGTAACCGTAGTCATCTTTTGGACCGACATAGATGAAGCCGACAGTCAGCGTGGCTGCCCGCGCCGCCGACAGTGGCATCAATCCGCTGGCCAGCACCACGCTAGCAGTTGATTTCAGAAAGTCCCGGCGATTTGAAACTGTCTTGGCGTTCATCGGAGCATCCTCTTGCAGGCAGTTTGCGGCAGTGATTTTCGAACTTCTTCACAATGCTGGATCGCATGTGGCAGGGTTTGAGCTAGCTACGGCGATGTAATTGCGGAAATGTAATCGCAGCCCGGTGTATATGTCCGCTGCTATTTTTGCGCGTGACTGGTGCAATAATTGCAGCAGTATCAAAAGCCTGCGCTTGCAGTCCGAACTGGGTCCAAGATCGTTTGAGGATCTGTAAGGATATGAATTTGAACAAAAAAGTGGATATTAGCTGCTGTCTCGCCTGTGGGAAATGCCAGTAAGAAGAGAAGAATGCTCCGAACTACCAATGTAGCCAAATGGCCTGAAATATCCGCAACAGCTCCTTGGTCTTATGACGCCCTCCTATAGACGATACGCCGCTGCGAATTGAAAATGGATCAATGTCGCTGTCGAAATGCGCTATCCGATATCGTAATGAACAATTCGCGTATGGCTTCCGCATTTTTACTTAGTTGAATTCCAGATTTAGTTCCTGCCAACTGCGCCCATGCTAGCGCGATCGATTTCGCGAAATCGGAACAAGCACGGTACGAAGCGGAGCATCCAAATTCACGACACATCGCAAGAAGACTTGCTTTGTTGAGTGGTGCATATTTTTTTGAGAAAATGTTCTATTACCGATAGATACTTTGGCTTTTGGCGAACGCAAGGTTATAAAGGCGGACAAATTAAGTCATGTACTCTTTCGATGCCATCGGCGGGAATAAAGCAAACAAAATGTTGTCTAGCAACGCGTTTGTACGTCGCTTCGAACCGCCATTGCGGCAGTGCGCCGGCAAGAATAGTGGTCTGTTGCAGGGCCGGAGCGTAGCCGTAAAAGATAATTTCGATATTGCCGGTTTCGTAACCGGCGCCGGATCGCCGGTCTGGAAAAACACGCACGATCAAGCCGCGACGAATGCGTACGTTCTGGATCGCCTGCTCGATAGCGGCGCATGTATCGTCGGCAAGACTCAAATGGACGAACTTGCCTTTAGCCTTATGGGCATTAATGCACATTACGGAACCCCCTTGAATCCAGCGGTGCCTGGTAGGGTCCCTGGAGGATCGAGCTCTGGATCGGCAACGGCGGTTGCTGGAGGTCTAGCCGATATCGGGATTGGAACCGATACGGGTGGATCGGTCCGTATCCCGGCGTCCTTTTGCGGTCTGTTCGGCATGCGACCTACCCATGGCCGAATTGATACCTCTGGACTTCTGCCGCTTGCGCCTTCGTTTGATACGGTTGGCTTCTTCGCACGCGATCCCGAGACGATGATAGCGGCAGGGACCGCTCTTGGAATAGAGACAGCAATTGCGAAAACACACAATATCCGCTTGCCAACTGATCTCTGGTCCTTTGCCGACCCAGCATCAGCAGAAGTCTTGCGCAGCGCATGCGACGTGCTTTTTGCCGATACGGATTTGTCCAAAAATGATCCGCTTGCGGTCGGAGTGGAAGATTGGTGCGCTGTGTTTCAAACGATACAGGGTTATGAAATATGGACCGTGTTCGGGGAATGGATCAAACAACACAATCCGGCATTTGGCGCCGGCACGAGGGAGCGCTTTCAAATGGCCAGCCGGATTACGCGGGCCGAATTTGAGGCGGCGGCGGTGCGGCGCCGGACGATAAGAAATATTGAGAATAAGCGACGCAGATGGCGGAATTTGTCATTTTGGTCGTGCCGACGGCACCTGGTCCAGCACCCTTGTTGACCGCTGGCGACAGGGAGTTGCCCGCTTTCGTGGCGCGGCATTATCTCTACTGTGCATCGCTGGGCTCTGCGGTTTGCCGCAATTGTCGCTACCGGTCGCGAGCATTGAGGGCGCGCCAATTGGTTTGTCACTGATCGGTACAGCTGGCAGCGACGGACAATTGCTTGCGCTTGCTGCCAAACTGAATATTGCTGCCAGTAACTTTTAAGGCAGAGACTTTCTCAGCGTACCGTTTATTGACGCTCGGTGTTTACTGCGCGGGATCGCGCTATATCCGAATTGAGCTAGCGTATCTTTGCCGCTGGCTAGAGGATCAAAGGGAGCTATTCGTGGCAAAAAAGGCTAGAAGCAGATGTCGGCCGCTTTTTTTCTCTTGCAGTATGAATTAGAATGGCAGCTGGCAGAAGATTAATACTTTGCCGACGCGGGCTACCCAGTAGAGTTTGCAGCGAAGATATCTTATTCCTGAAATCGGAATGCCGTTGCGGCACTGGCGGCGCTGACTTCAAGAACGCTATCTGGATGATCGCAATGGTTGATGCCTTTCTTGACTTGGCAGGCCACGTGGAGCCACGATTCTGCATTACCGCGATGCCGTTCGCCATTTTGTCTCATCACTACACTCCACGACGGCAATGGTGAGCTGAATATTTTCCTTTAAGAAATAGCCTAACTTGTCCGGTAGGCACTGACGTCAAACAAATAAGTCCGGCTTGCACCCAATAGCTGACGTGATTAAGGAGTTACGTCAGCAGCGCCGCTGACCCATTGCGCCCATTTCGGAATTCATGCTTTGCGAAAGACACTAATTGGGTTCGTTCGGCAGAAAAAACATCGCGGTGCCTAATAAACTCCTCGTGCAGAATTCGAGATAGCAAACGCTGCCTTTCGCTGTGCCAAATAACAAAGCATTTTCGTCTTGTTCAAATTAGTTGCAGTGCAGCAAATAAATTATGCGCTACGATATAAGTATTAGTTATGGCTACTGGTATATCCGTTAAGTAACTGAAATAGCGTTGTTTTATAATTCGGCGCGATACCATTCACATCCATTATTCAGCCCTGAAGAGGAATGTTGCGCTCAAAATGAATTCGAAACATCGCCACCGCAGGTGTTGAGTAGGCCAAATTTATCTGAAATTTTCATAACCAATTGTTTATAAAGAATTTCAGAGAATGGCATAATAAATGCAGCCGTTCCGGAGTGTCACTCGCGACCACATTACGCAATCTAATGGAGCGCCTCATGACCGATCCCGTTCGATTGAAACTCGAACAACGTTTCGATGGTCTTCAACACTGACGGATCAGGAATTCGTCGCGTTGGCGCCTGTCGATCTGCGAGGTGCCCGCTGGTCGCTTCATCTCCCTGATCGGGCCTTCGGGGTGCGGTAAGAGCACGATCTTCAACATTGTCGCCGGATTGTTGCATCCAACTACCGGTCGCGTCCTGATCGACGGTGAGGATGCGACCGGGATGATCGGCCAGGTCGGCTACATGTTGCAGAAGGACCTTCTGCTGCCGTGGCGAACGGTGATCGACAATGTGGCCCTGGGCATGGAAATACGCGGCGTGCCGATTGCAGAAGCGCGCGAGCGCGCGGCGCCCCTGCTGCAAGGCGCTATGGGCTTGGGGGATTTGAAACGCGGTACCCGTCATCTCTGTCCGGCGGAATGCGCCAACGCGCGGCCTTCTTCGTACACTGCTGATCGATATGGATGTCGTTCTTCTCGACGAGCCATTTGGCGCACTGGATGCGCAAACGAAATCGCAGATGCAGGAATGGCTGCTGCAATTGTTCAACGACTTTGGACGCACGGTCATCTTCGTCACCCATGACGTAGAAGAGGCAGTTTTCCTGTCAGACGATATCTACGTCATGGCTAGTCGCCCAGGGCGCATGATCGACAAAATGCCGGTTGATCTACCGAGACCGCGCGATCGCTCAATCGTCAGCACGCCACGCTTCGTCGCTATGAAGAAATATTGCCTCGATCTGCTGCACACGAATGTCTCTACGAATGAAGAAGAGACGGCCGCTGCCTGAATTGATTTCAAATAATCGTGATGACTGAAATCGGAGTACTTCGATGAACACCAAAGCTCTTACGGCGCCGGCCAAGTATTTGGGATTAGTCCGAAAAACAAAGGACCGATCACAAGCCACTCAGCAAAAAAACATCTCGCGTAAGTTACCAGTACAACGGGTCTGGAGTTCTTCTTTTCTGATAGGCGTACAGGTCGCTATTCTCGTTGGGATTTTCGTGCTTTGGGAGATTGCAGCAAGTTACAAAATAATTGATCCTTTCTTCTGGTCGCAACCAAGTTTGATCGGGCCGACGCTGGTGACCTTCATGATGGAGGGACAGGCGTTCACCGATATTACATTCACGTTTCGATCGACGATATTTCGGTTTCTGATTGGCACGATCGGCGGCTCGCTTCTGGGCATGTCGTTCTGGTGGTCACGCAACTACGCTCTTGTCATGCAGCCCTATATCATTTGTCTTGAAATCTATTCCGAAGCTTGCTCTCGCGCCGCTGATCATTCTTGTATTCGGAATGGGACTTGCGTCAAAGGTAGCTATCGCAACGGCACTGACATTCATTGTTACAACGCTGACTGTCTATGCAGGCGTGCAGGCCGTCGACAAGGATCAGGAGAAGCTATTCTATTCCTTGGCGCGAGCCGCTGGCAGATCTTCCAGAAGCTCGGTCATGCCATCCTGCATTCCATGGATCATCTCGATCCTGCGGGTGAACATCGGGCTTGCGCTGACCGGCGCAATCGTCGGCGAATTCGTAGCCTCACAACATGGCCTCGGACGTACAATTCTTTACGCTGGCTCTACTTATGAAATCGCCCTCGTCTGGGTTGCTGTTCTCGTTCTCTCGACACTTTCGATGGTGATGTACGCTAGCGTCTCATGGCTCGAGAAGGTGCTTCAAAAGGGCATCGTTCATTGAACCGCGTCCACTAGCGCAGGCCTGGATACCAACGTGTAACAAAAGGAAGTTCTTCAAATGCAAAGCCGGAAAAACATGAAGTGCGCGGGGTTTACCCTGGCAGGCATGGTGATAGGAACACTCGCGATCGGATCAGCGCAAGCCGCCAAGATGAAGACGCTGGTCGTTGCCGAGCCCGTGCACAGCACCGGTTATCTGCCGCTCTATGTTGCTA
Source organism: uncultured Alphaproteobacteria bacterium (assembly GCA_963700795.1). GTDB lineage: Bacteria > Pseudomonadota > Alphaproteobacteria > Rhizobiales > Beijerinckiaceae > Terripilifer. The sequence goes on from CAVOYX010000005.1 coordinate 716,009, forward strand.
TCCACAACGGATACTTCAAGGAAGCAGGGCTCGATGTCAAGATCTATACGTCGGAGGGCGGCGGAGCACACACAAATGCAGTTCTGACCAAACAGGCATTCGCATTCATTGGTGGACCCGAGCATAATGCATTCGCCAAAATCAAGGGCGCAGAACTTGCGCGCGGTTGTGAATGTCGTGGACCGCGGCAATGTCTATCTTGTCGCCAAGAAAGGGAATGGGCCCAAAGAAGGGGGAGTCTCTCTGCCGCCTATTTCAAAGGCAAGAATATCGCTACAGGCTTCTTCGGCGGCACCCCCAATTCGATCACGCGCTATCTACTGGCGACGTGGAAGCTCGATGCCAAGAAAAGACGTCGTCCTTAAAGAAATGTCGAATGGCGCCATCCTCGCCGCAGTCCAAACTGGGGCTGCATCGATTGGCGTGACGTCCGAGCCGATCCTAACCCGGGGCATCGTAGCGGGCATATGGGAAGAACCATTCTACAACGTTCCAAAGGAACTGGGGCCCTACGCTTATTCGACTTTAAACATCCGACTGGAGTCGATGCAAAAAGATCCGAGCTATGGTACAGGCCTTCGTCAAGGCGGTGATCCGTGGATTGAAATTCACCTACGCCGAACCAGCCAAGGCAGTCGAGGTCGCGAAGAAGGAATTTCCGACAATGTCAGCGGATGACCTGAAGGCGACACTCGATCGGTCCTTTGCAGACGAGCTCTGGAGCAAGGATGGCATGATTTCACAAGCGTCGTGGAAGACCGGTGGCACCGTGGTGCGCACGGCCAACATCCTTAAGAAAGACGTCGCCTACGACGAAATCATCGACATGCAATTCGTGAAAACTGTCTTGACGATGGCCAAATAATTTCGCGCACTTCAATTCAGCCTGACACATCCAGTGTCAGGCAATGGAGATGGCCAACATGTCTGAACCAATCTGGAACCAATTTCTGACCGAACGCGACAAGCAGGTTTTCGCTGCTTCTGGCTACGGAACACGCGGCGGTTTCGGCAAGCGTCCGGCGCTGCTGGTTATCGACGTCAACTACGCCTTCTGTGGCGACAAGTCCGAACCGATTCTCGAGTCCATCAAACGCTGGCGCAATTCCTGCGGCGAGGAATGCTGGCCAGCGGTTGCAGCAATTCGTTCGCTGATCGACAAGGCGCACGAGAAAGGCCTGCCGGTGATTTACACAACCGGAATCCGCCGCGACGACAATTGGGATTCCGGTTCTTGGAGCTGGAAAAACAGCCGCAGCAAGGAACAGCCGCAGGTTCCTGCAACGAACATCGACGGCAATCAGATCGTTGAGGAAATCGCCCCGACGCCGCAGGACATCGTCATCTACAAGCAGAAACCTTCCGGCTTTTTCGGCACCAACATGACGAGCTATCTGACTCTTCTGGGCTGCGACAGCGTAATCGTCACAGGCACTACGACCTCGGGTTGCGTGCGGGCCACCGTCCTTGATGCTTTCAGTCTAAACTATCGTGTCGCTCTGGCCGAAGAAGGTTGCTTCGACCGTTCGCAAGCCAGCCATGCCATCAATCTCTGCGATATGAATGCGAAATACGCCGATGTCGTGAAGACGGCAGAAGTGCTGGACTTCTTCGATACGCTTTCCGCAGATCTATTCGATCTGCCCAAAGGAGAAGCGCCCCCCATGCCAGCCGCAGCCAACTTCTGAGGATGCGCTCATGCAATCGATGACAAAGGCCCAGGATTTGGGACAAATATCTCACCGAACGCGACAAACAGGTCTTTTCCGCATCCGGATTTGGTGCGCATGGCGGATTCGGAAAGAGGCCAGCCTTGCTGGTTATCGATGTCAGTTATGGTTTTGCCGGCGACAAGCCAGAGCCTATCCTGGATTCGATCAAGCGCTGGAGCAATTCTTGCGGTGCTGAAAGCTGGGATGCAATCGAACGAATTGCAGAACTGTGTGCAGCGTTTCATGCAAGGAAAATGCCTGTCATCTATACGACGGGTGTTACGCGTGATGACGGCTGGGATATTGGAAGCTGGGCTTGGAAGAACAATAGGGTGGAGGAATCCGTTCCTCGGCCTGAGCATAATCTAGATGCGAATGAAATCGTTTCCGAGATTGCTCCGGCGCCGCAGGATGTTGTTATTTTAAAACAAAAGCCTAGCGGTTTCTTCGGAAGCAATATGATCAGTTATCTGACCCTGCTTGGCTGCGACAGCGTTATAGTAACGGGAACGACAACATCGGGTTGCGTTCGCGCTACCGTTATTGACGCGTTCAGCAATAATTATCGAGTCGCTGTTGCTGAAGATGCCTGCTTTGATCGTTCACAAGCCAGTCACGCGATCAATTTGTGCGACATGCACGCGAAATATGCCGACGTGATGGCCACTTCTGATATCGTGCAGCACATAATGTCTCAGCCGGGGACGCTTTTCTCCAATCTACCAAAGGGTATAGCGACGGCTTCAAGGATCGGTCTGCATTTGGTGAAATCGGCATAGGACGTTGCCAACGTCGATTAATACGGCCTTCATCCTTTCGATGGCCGACCAGGAATCCGCAACGTGGAGGGGATGAAGTGGATGCCCCTTTCAGCATTGGCAATGAGGTACATACTTGGATTTGCGGAGCATCGAGATCTTTCTGGCGATTTGCGAGACGGGCGGATTTACAACGGCCGCTCACTCCCTCGGCCTCACTCAAGCGGCCGTATCTCAGCATATCACAAAACTGGAAGGAGAACTGGGTGTCTGCCTGATCGATAGAATTTCAAGACCACAAAGGCTTACTGCTGCCGGACAACATTTGCAGCGGCGCGGACGTGTTCTACTTGAAGATCTAAAGCTACTTCACTCGGAGATCGCGCATTATCGGAACTACGATATTGCTAGGCTTCGACTGGGTATGATTGAATCAACTGCGGGCGCCATGCTGCCGCACATTGTCCGGCGGCTAACGGGGAAGATCGGCTCTTTGTCGATTACAAGTGGAACCACGCACCCATTGATGCCCGAACTACTTGCCGGAAATTTTGATCTCCTGATTACCAGCGAACAGACCAGCGAAAGCTCAGCTCTTCATTCTGAATCTCTGTTAGTGGAACCAATTTTGCTGATTTTGCCCAAAGGCCGAAAGCCGCCTCAGGATTGGTCCGAAATGGCGGATATCGCGCGCGAACTCTGCCTGGTACGCTATGTTGCCAGGCGCCGTATCGGGCGAATAATCAATAGGCTTTTTGAGCGCCACGAACTTGAAACTCACGGTACGCTGGCTTTTGATTCCTCGTATGCCTTGTTCGACTGCGTCCGGTCTGGCGACAGCTGGGGTGCTTCAACTCCCATGTGTCTCCTTAGCGCTGGAATTGACGTTTCGGATTTCACAATCACGACATTTCCTAATGCGGTACCGGTTCGCAGTATCAACGCGGTTTGGCGTGCCGAGCGGGATGGCATGGAGACCGATTCTGCTGTTCGTGCCATCAAAAGCATACTTGCAGAGGATATATACCCGCAATTGCTACGATATAGTGGAGGTGTGCCGGATCGCTTGTACCTACCAGAAGATGAAAAAACATTAGTTAAAGCAGCGTCATAAAGATTTTGTTGCCTGCAAGCTTGAAGACACAAGGAACAGGTAGATGTCACGTTCAGAGCGAAAACTTGCAGAGCTCGGACTGGCGTTGCCGGAACCGTGGAGACCACGCGGTTTGTTTTTACCATGGCGACGGACGGGCGATCTTATTTACCTATCAGGACAAATATGTGAGCGCGACGGCGCGGTCGTTGTTTCAGGTCCAGTCGGCGACAGTGTCACAGTTGAAGCCGCACGCGCCGCCGCTGAAATCTGCGTCTTAAACCTGCTGTATTGCCTGAAACAGGCGTGCGGCGACCTCGACAATGTGGCCGAAATTATTCGGCTCGGTGGCTTCGTCAATTGCGTGCCGCAATTTCCGGATGCGCCGAAAGTGATAGATGGCGCCAGCGAACTACTCATTGCTCTTTATGGAGAATCGGGCCGCCATGTGCGCACTGCGGTTGGGGTCACAAGCCTGCCAGGAAATGCTGCCGTAGAAGTAGACGCTATTGTACGTCTCAGGAATTGATCTGCCCGGGCCCAGCAAGAGCAGGATCCGGCCAGCATTGGATACGAGGAGAACATGATGCATGAAGAAAGCCAAGGCAGCTTAAAATCAACTTTCGATGTGGTTGAAGCGACCTTTGCCGATATTCAGGACGCCTATAGTTCTGGCTCGCTGACGGCAAGGACACTTGTCGAGACCTACCTCCAGCGGATCGAAAGCCTCGACCGCAACGGGCCAAACCTGAACTCGATCATATCCACAAATCCACGAGCGCTCGAAGAAGCCGACAAGCTCGACGCCGCCTTCGCCAAATCGGGACCTGTCGGACCGTTGCACGGCTTGCCGCTCGTCATGAAGGATCAGGCGGACGTCAAGGAGATGCCGACCACCATGGGTTCGATATTGTTTCGTGATCATATGCCTAACCGTGATTGCTTTGTCGCCGGTAAACTAAAGGAGGCCGGCGCCATATTCATCGGCAAGACGACGCTGGGCGAACTGGGTGCCGGAGACACACATGGCTCTTTGTTTGGTTCAACGCGTTGCGTCTATGATCTTGAGCGCACGGCCGGGGGTTCATCCGGTGGGTCTGGCGCGGCAGCTTCCGCCAATCTTTGCGCTGCTGCTATAGGACAGGAAGGACTGGCCTCTATTCGCCGCCCGTCCACCTGGAACGGACTTGTCGGCATGCGTCCGACCGCGGGGCTCGTCAGCCGGGGTGGTGTCTATGCCGGCTGGCCCTCTGTGTTTGGTTCGTTGGGACCAATGACTCGTACGGTTCTAGATGCTGCCAAGCTGCTTGATGTGATGATCGGTTACGATCCCGATGACCCACTCACCGCGAGCGGCATCGGTCGGGCGCCTAAGAGTTTCAGCGGAAGCCTGCATGAAGTAACAGCCAAAATGGGGCTTAAAGGCAAACGGCTGGGTGTCTTGCGCAACATCCACGGTTACCACACTGATCCATCGACGCCGGATTACGCTCGCATTGCAACCCTTTTCGAGCGGGCCTTGTCGGAGCTCGAGAGCGCAGGCGCAGTGTTGGTCGATATAGAGATCCCCAATCTCAAGACTTTGCTTGCCAAGCGAGCCAATGAACCGGGTGTCGAGGAAGCGTCCTATACTTGGTATCTGCAAAAGAGTGCATCTAAACCTTATGCCTCTATGGCCGAAGCCATGAGCTCGCCCCTATATCAAAAAGTAACACGCGGTGTGAAACAGCGTTGGGAAGCTGTCCCAACTGCCGAGGCCCATTACGAATATCTCAAGGCGCGCGACCAGCTAATGTTCTCTATCTTGAATATCATGGCCGAAAGCAGAATTGACGCAATCGTTCACAAGGCAGTGGAACATGAACCGACACTGATCAGCGAGGGCATCGCCCCGCCCTTTACAACCCAAAAGGGCGCACCTACCCTCAATACGTTCCTCACCTACGTACCCAGTATCGTTGTGCCCGCCGGCTTTACAGAAGCTGGTCTGCCGGGTGGAATTACCTTTCTAGGGCGCCCCTATTGCGATGCACAGGTGGTCTCGCTGGCCTTTGCTTACGAGCAGGCGACCCATCATCGTCGCTCGCCTGAACTAGGCGCCCATTCGCTATTAAGAACTGAATAGATGGTATGGTTGCCGCCCTCCCCGGACGGAATCGCGATGTGCCAATATCGTGCTGCTGAATGCAACGAAGCGGAGAGGACGGCAACATAAAGAATATGATGATCGGTGTGGATCTGGCAAAGAGTGTTTTTCAGGTCCAAGGTGCCAGACCTTGCCCGGCCGGGAGGGTCGATCTTCCAGAGCTTCCGGGCCGCCCGTCAGATAACGGTCGTACCAGGCGTAGAAGGTCGACGGCAGGATACCCACCATCGCCATGGTGCGCCGTTTGGGCAAATGCGACTGCTGAACCAGACGGTTGATCTCAAGTTTCTCAGGGGTGCTTTATTGCGGCCCGGATTTTCGGCTCATCGTACCCACGGAGGATAGACGATGAGACGAAAATCCTCCCTATCTCAACCAATCAAATCTGTCCGGCAGGTTCTGAAACGGAACAAGCTTGTGGCTACAACCTATTGCCCATGCTGGCACAATAGATAGAATGAAAAGGGTATCGTCAGGTTAACAGCTTCGGACCACGCTCGCTGAGGGAATCTTAAGTATGCAGTCAATTGCTGGAGTTCGCGCGCAAGAGGTCAATCCTGCTCACCTCCCCAAGCTTTTTCGCAAGCAGTATGAAATGTGCAAGGTCAAGGCAGGCCAGACAATTGCCTGCCTCACCGATCTCTCCACCCGGCGGGAATATATCCAAGCGGCCTTCGCTGCAGCCGATGACGTCGGGGCTGATATCTACGAGATGTGCGTCAATTCCGTTCCATCCTGGAGCAAGGTCGGCGTGGCTACCGTGGGTAAATGCAAAGGTACGCTTGATGCGATGAAGGCAGCCGATCTTGTACTCGTCTTTCACGTGCCGCTATTCACATCCTGGCTCAAGGAATGCATGAACGCTGGTACTCGCTTTCTGATGATTATTGATGCGCCCGACGATCTGGAACAGTTGATTAGCCCGCCAGGCTTGAAGGAGGCAATGAAATACGCCCATGCGCGCTACGAGAAGACGCGGGAGGTGCGCGTGTTTTCCGCCGCCGGAACAGACTTCACTTACAAGTGCGGCGAATACCCTGTGATGACACAGTGGGGCTTTGCCGACGAACCCGGACATTTCGATCACTGGGGCGCTGGGCATATCCATACCTTCCCGAATGAAGGATCAAGCAACGGCACAGTAATCCTGCAACCCGGAGACATCGTGATTCTACCTTACAGCCGCTACATTCAGGATCCGGTGAAGCTCACTATCAAGAACGGCTTTATCACCGATATCGAAGGCGAGCTCGACGCCAAGTTGATGCGTGACTGGCTGGAGGATTGCAAAGCGGACCCGGACGACCGGGACCCCTATGCAATCTCGCATCTGGGATGGGGCATGAATCCGCAGGCGCGATGGCATCAGATGGGCTTGAACGGCGACGAACCCGAGCGCAACCGCGCGGCCATGCGCGTGTTTCCCGGAAATTTTTTGTTCAGCACCGGCCCGAATACCCAAGGAGGGGGCAAGCGCAGCACCAAAGGCCATTATGATGTGCCTATGCGCGATTGCACAGTCGTGCTGGACAATGAAGTGATCATCGATAAGGGCCGGATCGTCGACCCAAAAATGATCGTTCAGCGCGTGGCGCATTGATCGATGCGGATCGATGATTACCCACCGCAGGAACCCCTGTCACAAGCCGGCCAGGCTTATGCCGATGAGGTAATGCGCCGCGCTGAGGGCGTGCACATGACTGACCATGCCTATGGTGATGACCCCTATCAGAGCATCGCGGTTCACTTACCGGAACGGCCCAACGGAACAGTCCTGGCTTTCGTCCACGGGGGCGGTTGGACTGGCGGCTACAAGGAACATATGGCCTTCATAGCGCCGGCCATGGCGCGTGCAGGCATTGTTTACGCCACGATCGGATACCGGCTGGCGCCGCAGCATTTGTTCCCGACTGGCCTGGACGATATCGCAACCGGACTTGCCTGGTTATGGCGCAACGCTGGACAATTCGGAGGCGATCGGCAGCGGCTGTTCATCGGCGGGCATTCGGCCGGCGGGCACTACACGGCGTTGCTGGCAGTAACGGATGGGTGGCAGGGGCGCCTTGGATTGCCGGATAATGCGGTGCGCGGCTGTCTGCCGGTCTCAGGCGTCTACGATTTCGTTGGCGGCGGCGGCATGAGTGTCAGACCACGATTTCTGGGCGAAGGCGACACAGAGCAGGCCGCCAGTCCTATCCGAAATATCCGGCGCACGCCGCCTTTCCTGATAGCGCACGGCGGCAAAGACTTTCCCCATTTGATGAAGCAGGCGGGAGAGATGGAAACCGCATTGAGGCAAGCCGGCGGCGAAGTCGAACGGATCGTCATGCCGGACCGAAATCATTTTAGCGCTTGCTACGCATGCGGCGAAGAGGATGGGCCTTGGCTGCATCGCGCAACAACCTGGATGAGCGGGCATTAGCATATGACCCAAGCGTGGGCGGTCGCGGACAAGGTTTCCAAAAAATTTTTCGCAACCCAGGCGCTCGATTCCGTCACCTTGCATTTTCATGCCGGTAGAGTTCACGCTCTTGCCGGCGAAAATGGCGCAGGCAAATCTACGCTGATGAAGCTTTTCGGCGGTGTGCATCTGCCGGACGAAGGAGAAATTCGCCTAGGCGGAAAAGCTGTATCGCTTTTCTCGCCGCACGAAGCCATTCATTCCGGCGTCGTCGTTATCCCGCAGGAGATGCGTGTGGTGCCGGCCCAGACCGTGGCGGAAAACGTCATGCTCGGTGATTTGCCGACAACCCGTTTTTTCGGCATTTTACCCGCTCTCGATCGAAAAAAAATGCGGATACGGACCGCCGAGCTGCTCGACCAATTTGGCGTTCGCATCGATCCTGACCGGCGACTTGAAGAACTGGGGTTTGCGGAGCGGCAAATCGTGATGATTGCGCGCGCACTCAATCATAGTGCAAAGTTCTTGATAATGGATGAGCCGACAGCGGCTCTCGAAACGCGCGAAATCGAAAATCTATTTGCGGTGATACAGCATCTCAAAGCCATGGATGTGGCAATCGCTTTCATATCGCACTACCTCGAAGAGATCGCAGTCATTGCCGACACCTGCAGCATACTTCGCGACGGGCGCGTCATTCCCCATTCCGCTGGCGATGGTCTGCCGCATCGCGATGAGATAGTGCGGCTCATGACAGGCCGCGATGTGGAAGAATTCCACGCCGCTGGTTCGCGATCGCCTGGCGCGGCCTTGATGAACGTCGATCCGCCGACCACCAAGAGCAGACAGGCCGTCGGAGAGATAGCTGTCCACGAGCGGGAAATTCTTGGCCTCGCCGGACTTCTGGGCGGCGGGATGACCGAATTCCTGCGCTCGGTTTATGGCGCCGGCAGCGTACCGCGCACAGTGCGTCTGAAGAATTTCAGCATCGTGATCGAAACACCGTCGCAAGCCATTGGCCACGGCATTGGTCTTGTGCCACGCGAGCGAGCGCAGGGTCTGATCATGGGAATGACAGTTCGCGAGAATATCATTCTCCCCAATCTGACAAGATTTACAGGCTGGCGCGGGCTCGACAAGCGGGCCATTGACAAATTCGTTGCGAACATCGTCGCTGCACTTGATATCAGACCGCGCGACCCGGATCGTCAGGTTCGCGACCTGTCGGGGGGCAACCAGCAGAAGGTGATCTTTGCTCGATGGCTGGCCGGGCATATCGACCTGCTGTTGCTGGACGAACCGACCCATGGCGTCGACATCGGAGCCAAATCCCATATCCATCGCCTCATGGACCAATTTGCCGAAGAAGGCCGGGGTATAGTTTTCGCTTCCTCCGAAATGGCCGAGATCATGGCAGTGTCGGACACCGTTCTTGCGATGCGGTCCGGCGAATTCGTCGCGCGCATTTCGCGAGACGGTGATTTTAACGAACGGGCATTAAGGACCGCGCTACTCAGCTGACAGGGAAACAGGATTGTGACGGAGACGAACGCCAGGAAACAAAGCGGAGACATCGGCGAGGACGCAAAGGGAAAAAAGCGCCGCGACTATGCTGAGGTATTGTGGGGGCAGATGCCGGTCATCGCCCTGATCGTCCTGTGTTTGATTGCAACCATGCTCTCTGGCCGGTTTCTGTCGCCTATCAATATCAACAACGTTCTTATCCAGGGCGCTGTCATGACCGTAATAGCTATCGGCATGACCTTTGTTATTGTCGGCGGCGGCTTTGACTTGTCCGTTGGTTCAGTCGCAGCCTTGTCTGGTGTTGTCGCAGCCTGGGTCATGCTGCAAGCGGGCACCGTCGCAGGGGTCATGGCGGGCCTTGCCGTCGGCGCTTTCGTTGGATGGATCAATGGCCTGATCGTAACGCGTCTGGACGTCAATCCGTTCATCACGACATTGGGTACGATGGTTCTGTTGCGTGGTTTGACTTTTGTTGTCACGGACGGTCAGCCTGTTATGGGCGACGAAGGTTTGCCACAGGTGTTTCTGGATTACGCGCTGTCGCGATTTCTTGGCATTCCGTATCTCGTCTGGACACCACTGATCGTATTTCTGATCTTTAGCTGGGTTCTGCACCGTACGGCATATGGCGTGCGCATATTTGCGACGGGTGGAAATGCGGAGGCGGCCTATCTGGCAGGAATTAACACATCGCGCATTCGCACCTCCACCTATGTTTTGTGCGGCGCTCTGGCGGCGCTTGGCGGCGTGATGCTGGCATCCCGCTTGCAGTCGGGACAACCGACGGCCGGCGCCTTCTACGAACTGACAGCGATTGCCGCAGTGGTTCTGGGTGGTGCCTCGCTCTACGGCGGCGAGGGTAAACTTTACAAGACTGTGATTGGCGTGTTTATCATGATCGTATTGGCCAATGCGCTGAACCTCGCGAACGTGCCGTCCCATTGGCAACAGGTAGCAGTGGGTCTTGTGATTATCGCAGCGGCCGCTGCAGATCGTTGGCGGCACCGCAAAGCCAGATAGGGTATCAGGAAAAACTGTAACCTTTGGCCCAGCAGGGCCCAATTAGGGAGACGTGACATGAAGAAATATCTGTTTGGCTTACTTGCTGCTGTATTGCTCGTCGCTACGGGACAGCCCAGCCAGGCTAAGACCATCGGCGTTTCGCTTTCTTCGGACACGAACCCTTTTTATATTGCCATGCTGAAAGGTATCCGGGAGCAAGCAGCCAAACATGGGTATAGCGTCAGCGTCGTCAATTCCGAGGAAGATATCGCAAAACAATTAAACGGCGTGAACGACCTTATTGCAAACAAGGTCGACGGCATTCTCATCTCGCCGATCGATGCAAACGCTCTCTGCAGCGTGTACGATAAGGCCAAGGCAGCAAACATTCCCATCATGTCGATCGCACGCGGTTCGGCCTGCAAGAGTCAATTACTTCATGTTGGTCTGGACGAATTGCAAATTGGCCGCGAGATTGCGGAGTGGACGGCGAAAAAGATCGGCGGCAAGGGCAAGGTAGCGATGCTGGCCGGACCTGCTGGAGCGGAGGCCTTCATCAATTTAGCTAAGGGTTATACTGATGGGATGGCGAAATTTCCCGATATCAAGATTGTCTTCCGCCGCGAATTGCTGTTGACTCGGGAGAACGGACTAAAGAACGCAGAAGACATTCTCGTTGCATATCCCGACATCAAGGCAATCTATGGAGCCAATGACGAACTTGGCATGGGCGCGGCGCAAGCTGTTGCCGCAGCTGGCAAGACCAACAGCATTATGGTTACCGGAATGAATGGCATCCCGCCAGCCATTGCAGCCGTCAATCGGGGCTTCATGGACCTTACCGTCGCACTCAGCCCGATTGCGTTTGGCCATGTCGGCGTCGATACTATGGTTGCTAAATTGTCAGGCAAGGGTTTTGGCCCCAAAGTGCTTGTGGGTCATATTCTGGTCGACAAGTTGAATGCCAAAAACTTCATGAAGAAGAAATAGTTCGTAATTCTGCTCCGGGCCGCTTTACTGCCCGGAGCGGTCCCGGGAGAGAACCATGTCTGCAGGCACCGAGGCGACAGGAACGAGCCGGCGTCACGATGCAGCGCTGATCGCCGATCTTGAAAAGATCAACTTTCAGCCCCTATGGGATCGGTTCCAGACAATTACACCGATCGCCCCCTCCGCCAGCGATACCGCATTTCACTGGAAATGGTCGGATGTAGAACCGCTAACCGTGCGGGCAGGAGACGAGGTGGCGATGGAGGATGCTGAACGACGAGCCGTGATCATGTGTCACCCAGCTTTCGGCGGCAAGATCAAGACCACATCTAACCTGATATCTGCGTTCACAGTTCTGCAGCCTGGCGACAAGGCGCCACCGCATCGGCATACGGCCGCTGCGATCCGGTTCGCCACGCGGTGCCCTGGCGCGGTCACCATCGTCAACGGTCGGCGCTGTGAAATGCGCGAGGGCGATCTCGTACTAACGCCACCGATGTGCTGGCATGGACATATCAACGAAGGGCAGGAGCGAACCGTCTGGTTCGACGCGGCCAATATACCTCTGATCTGCGATCTTGACGCCAGTTTCTTCGAACCGGGCTTGCGCGAGGCCAACGATTTCTGGCAGGTCAGTCCCGGTGAAGAAACCGTCTGGGAAAACGCCGGCCTTGTCGCAATGAATGCCGAACAGAAGCGAGAGCACTCGCCGAAGTATCACTACTCAGGTGAGGCGACCCGGCGGACACTGGATGCGATGAAGAGCGATTCTGACGGCTCCAAGACGCTGCGCTATATCAATCCAGTCACCGGAGGCGCGATCATGCCGAGTCTGGATTGCTATGCGATGCGATTGGGCAAAGACCTGTCCTCTCGTCCCGTGCGCATGACCTGCAATCAGATATGTCTTGTCGTCAATGGTGAAGGACGCTCGACGATAGGCGATCAGACGATCGTCTGGCGCAAGCACGATACCTTCACCATACCTCACTGGGCATGGGCCAGTCATACTGCGGTGCATAATGATGCGGATCTATTTCTTGCGACCGACCGATCAGCTTTCGAAAATCTTGGCCTGTTCCGCTTCGAACGCGGAGCATAGGAAGGAATGGCGATTGCGGCATCGCAAGGCATTGGCGTTAGACTCCCCAGAAAGGAAGACGAGCGCTTTCTGACCGGACGCGGGCGTTTTATCGACGACATGCCCTATCCCGATGCGCTTCAGTGCGTGTTCTTGCGCTCGCCCCACGCACACGCCGAAATCATTTCCATCAATTGCGCACAGGCCCGGCAAGCGCCAGGAGTTGTCGGCGTGTTTACCGGCGCGAATATGGCAGCCGACGGCATCGGACCGATGCAATCGCTTTGGCGGATTACCTCAAAGGACGGTTCACCCATGGCGGAGCCGCCCCGCTGGGCGCTAGCCAGGGGTCGGGTACGCCACGTTGGCGAGCCTGTCGCTGTCGTTGTTGCGGCAACCTACGAGCAAGCGCTCGACGCTGCCGCGCAAATTATCGTGAAATGGGATGAACGCCCGGCATTAGCAGACGCCCGCCAGGCATTGCTGCCGAATGCAACCGACTTGCATGATGTCGCGCCCGGCAATGTCTGCTTTCGGTGGGAGCGCGGCGACGCTGCTGCGGTGGAAACCGCGATGCGGACGGCGCGGCAAATCGTCGAGATCAATATCAACAACAACAGGCTGTTTGGCGGCGCCATGGAAACCCGCGGCGTAATTGCCAGTTTCAATCCTGCATCCATGCATTGCACTCTCTTCACGACAACCCAGGCACCGCATCACATCCGCAAAGTTGTCGCGGAACAGACTGGCCTCTCCGAAGCGCAGATCAGGATCGTTTCTCCCGATATGGGGGGCGGATTCGGCAACAAGGGAAAGCATTACCCGGAAGAAACTGCGCTAGTCTGGGCCAGTATGAAACTTTTGAGGCCGCTGAAATGGATTGGCCAGCGGAGCGAAAGTTTCCAATCTGATACGCAAGCACGGGATCATCACACCCGCGCGAGATTGGCCGTGAATGCCGATGGGCAATTTCTGGGTCTGGAGGTCAATACGATTGCGAACCTCGGTGCCTATGTTTCGACCTTTGGCGCGAATATTCCCAGCGCCATTTACAGCGCATTGCTCAGCGGCGTGTATACGACTCCCGCTATTCACGTTGAAGTAACCGGCGTGTTTACCAATACCTTGCCGACAGATGCCTATCGCGGTGCAGGCCGGCCCGAAGCTTGTTTTGTCCTCGAGCGTCTTGCCGACAAGGCTGCAGGCGTTCTGGGTATGGATCGTATTGCTATTCGTAAACGCAACATGATCAAACCGGAGCAGATGCCGTATATTACGGCCATCGGCCCGACTTATGACAGTGGAGATTTCCCCGGACTTCTGGACAAGCTCCGCAGGGCTTTAGCCTACGATACGTTCGAGGACCGCCGTATGGCAGCATTACGGAATGGCCGATATATAGGGATCGGTATCGCCAGTTTTGTCGAATCCTCCGGCGTCGCTCCCTCGAAACTGGGCGGTGCCCTTGGCGCGCGAGTCGGCTTTTTCGAGACCGCACGCATTCGCGTCAATGCCGACGGCAGCATGCAGGCCGCGCTTGGAACGCACAATCACGGTCAGGGCCACGAAACGAGCTTTGCGCAAATATTGTCGCATACCTTTGGCGTGCCGGTATCCCGTATCCAGATACTCGAAGGCGACAGTGATGCGGTTCCCAATGGCACCGGCACCTTCGGCTCGCGTTCCATCGCTGTCGGAGGCACCGCCCTTGTTCAGGCCGCAAATACGATTATCGAGAAAGGAAAACGCATTGCCGCTCATGTCCTGGGGGTGCAACCTTCGCAATTAAGCTTCGAAGACGGCATCTATAGCGTATACGGATCAAACCGGCATATCGATTTCGAGAACGTTGCTGCCGCCGCCCACGCGCCATTCGACTTTCCCAACGACGCGATTTCACCCGGTTTTGAGGCAACCGTCAGTTACGATCCTGTCAACTTCGCTTTCAGCAATGGTGCCCATGCTGCGGAGGTCGAAGTCGATATCGAAACAGGTTCTGTTCGTCTGCTGAGCTATTGCGCGGTGGACGACATAGGCACTGTGATCAATCCAATGATTGCGGAAGGCCAGATCCACGGCGGCATTGCCCAAGGCGCAGGTCAGGCGTTGATGGAGCATTGCATCTATGAAGACGGCAGTGCCCAATTAACGAGTGGCTCGTTCATGGATTACGCCATGCCGCGCGCAGATGACCTGCCATTTTTCGCATCCAGTTTCGACCAGACCCAGCCGTGTACCCATAACCTTATTGGCGCAAAAGGATGTGGCGAATCTGGCGCTATCGCTGCGCCGGCGGCGATCGTCAATGCTGTCCTGCATGCTTTATCCCCGCTTGGAATTACCGATATCGAGATGCCGTTGACATCGGCGCGCGTATGGAAAGCTATCCGCGGGAGGCATTATCTCCAAAAAAAACATTAAATGACTCAAAAAAACTTAGAACATTGTCCCCAAAGGAGTCCGCTGAAATTCTTAAGGCTATATTTTGAGAATGTAGTTATTTCCGTTTCTGGCGCTTATCGGAACTTAGTCAACATCATGATCGAGTTTGCTAGTACGCTGATAATGGGCGCGGCAAGCAGGCAGGCCGAAGGCCGCTCATGACCCATAGCGAACTTTGAGGAATTTTGCATCTGGGTTTTTCAACGCAGTGACTAAAAATGTCGAAACTCAAGTCATGTAATATTGAGTTCAAGGGTTACAATAATCACAGTATTGCGCCTTTTCGCGAATTTTGCCGTCAGGCCTTGCACGTTCTTGTTCGTGGGAGCACTTGGAACAACCAAATATTTCCAGGTGAACACTTTTCGTTGGGGAACCACATTCCTCGCAGCGCAGTCCAGGCTCGACACGCACCCGGCCGAATCCTGGACAACCGCAGTGCAGGCACAAGTTGCCTAGCCGGGCCGCGAGCTTTTCGGCTAAAATTTCCAGTGATCGCATGCGCGTTGGATTGCGGTGTGCGCGCATGTCGGTGGACACTATACACTTCCCATCCTCAGATTGCTGGCAAGCCCCCGAAATCGCGGCATGAAGTTCGCGATAGCTGCCAATGTCTTTAAAAATATGGGGGGGCCCAGAATACGAGTGCGGTTGGACGATCAGCCAGTGAGCTGGAAATTGCACAAAATCCAACCAGTCCAAAAGATCTTCGTCAGGGCTGATGATGCGCTTGTCGAAAACGATCTCTGTAGTGACCAGGCTCTCAGAGATTGTCATCCCATGGATCTCATCTACGACGACCATCAACTCCATTCCAGCATTTGCGAAAGGAACTGCTGGGTGATTGCCGAACGTCCCTTCGCTGGCCAATCCGATCGGATATCCAGTCATTGCCATCGCCAGGCGTGCCTTGCGGATAGCAACCTCGCCCATTGTGCCTTGCCGCGCAATTTCTCCGCTAAACGTGCCAAGCGCATCAGTATCGAGAGCAGCTGGAACAACCAGCTGCATCTCAAAGGCGTTGCGGAACACAGGGGCAATGGCCTGCTCCTTGGCGTGCATGGTGGCCAGAACCGCAGTTCGTCGCCAGTAAGGATGCAGGCCAGCCCCCATGATTACTGACCCTGGCCCATTGAATAGCCGGGCTCTCCGTCAAAGAGACACAAATGCTCAGTTTTGATGAAGTCTATCCCAGCTTCGGCAAGCCGCATCTGTACTCCCACAATATCCTTGACTTGAAGAGTAGATCCCTTGGGTGCTTCAAAGCGGCACCGCCAATGATCGGTTGTGAAGGTTTCTGGAATGCCCTGGGGCCAGACCTTCACACCTCGATTGGTGATCATCTTCAGTTCAACCTTGCTATCGCCAGCCGGATGCATAAGCGCGGCCAGCTTTTCCGGTTCGCCACGTGACCAATGTACAAACACATCCACGCCCACGAGGTCTTTCTTTGCTGGCTTATGGCGTTTGGTTTCTGGTATCGAGAACGGCTTGGATGTCTTGGCATACTGGACGGGCTTGAGTATCCGTGGCTGCTGCCCAAGCCGGGCGATTACCGCCTCAGCAAACGCTTTGGTTCCGACCTTTTCTTTCGATGATCCTGACTGATAAATGTCGGCCGTGTGGACGCCATCCTCAATTGCTCGCAGCCAGGCATTGTGGATTTTTTCTGCAATACCCGGCTGGCCCAGATGAACCAACATCTGAACACCCGACAGGAGAAGACCTGACGGATTTGCAATATCTTTGCCAGCTATGTCTGGAGCCGAACCGTGGATTGCTTCAAACATCGCACAGGATGTTCCGATATTGGCGCTGCCGGCCAAGCCCACGGAGCCACTAACCTCTGCCGCGATATCCGATACAATATCTCCGTAGAGGTTCAACGTGACGACTACATCGAACTGCTCCGGTGCGCTCGCAATACGGGCCATGCCAATATCCACGATCATATGCTCTTTTGCGATAGCCGGATATTCTGCTCCGATCTCATCGAATACCTTGTGGAACAGCCCGTCGGTCAACTTCATGATGTTGTCCTTGGACAAACAGGTGACCTTCTTGCGTCCATTGGCGACGGCATATTCGAACGCATATCTGATAATTTTTTCGCATCCCGGACGGCTGATCAACTTCAGGCACTGGTAGACTTCATCGGTCTGCCTGTGCTCAATGCCCGCATAGAGGTCTTCTTCGTTTTCCCGAATTATGACCACGTCCATGGCTGGATGCTTGGTGGCCACAAAAGGTGCAAAGGAAGCACATGGCCGGATGTTGGCGAACAGGCCCAGTGACTTCCGGATTGTAACGTTGAGGCTCTTATAGCCACCACCCTGTGGCGTTGTGATCGGAGCCTTATACAGAACCTTTGTCTGGCGCAGGCTATCCCAAGCCTCCGGAGGAATGCCGGATGTGTGCCCAGCCAGATATGCGGCTTCCCCGACCGTGATCGGTTCGAACGCCAAATTCGCTCCGGCAGCCAGCAATACTTTGAGGCTAGCGCTCATGATTTCCGGGCCAATACCGTCTCCAAAGCTGATGGTGACTGGCGTCGCAGGCGTCCGGGAATTGATAATTGCTTTGTTTGGGTTCAGCTGCAGGTTCATAGCGAAATCCTCATTGTTGCATTGCGGTAGTAAGGCCATACCCTGAGCAAATTCATTAAAAAAATTAATTCTTATTGTTTTAATCATTAAAATATGTAATGCATTAAACATGCTCTTAAATGTCGAAACCGATCTGCTCCGCACAATCGTAATGGTCGCTGAAACCGGGAGTTTCTCGCGGGCCGGCGAACGGCTGCTTCGCAGTCAATCTGCAATCTCACAACAGATTAAGCGATTGGAAGATGCAGTAGGAAAGCGTCTGCTTGAGCGAAACTCCCGGTCGATCTCGCTGACCGCGCCTGGCGAAAAGTTGCTTGATTATGCGCGCAAGATTATCGCTTTGAACGATGAACTCGTCAGTACTATCAGCGAGCCTGACCTGCATGGCAAAGTCAGGTTAGGAACGCCGGAAGACTTCGCTACCACAAAACTCCCAGATGTATTGGCCCGGTTCGCCCAAGCACATCCCCATGTAACTTTGGAAGTGACGTGTGACCTCACGCTGAACCTGCTTGAGGGCTTCCGCGCAGACCAATTTGATCTGGTTCTCGTCAAGCGCGAACCGTCGTCGGGGAAAGACGGGATCAGAGTCTGGCGTGAACCTCTTGTATGGGTGGCTGGCCAGGCCGAGATTGATCGTAATGGCCCTCTGCCACTGGTCTTTTCACCGCCTCCCTGTGTCTATCGGAAGCGTGCGCTCGATGCGCTCGAACGCGACAGCCAGCCGTGGCGCATAGCCTACACTTGTGGATCGCTCTCAGGCTCAATTGCCGCCGTGAAAGCAGGCCTTGGCGTGACAGTTTTGCCCAAAGAAATGATTCCGGCTGGGCTACGCACCGTGGATACCGGTAATTTGCCGGACCTTAAAGATACCGAAATCGCATTATTGGCGGCAAGAACGTTATCTGAACCGGCTGCGAGACTTCAAGAACACATCGTGCGGTCGCTCGAACGAAGGCTTTAAAGCCAAATGCAATTGATACAAACCTTCGCACTAGTGTATCAAATCTGACATTTGAATCCGATAGTGGATTCCAGCTGCGCTTGTTTTGTGCGAGTTTGGCGCATGCGCAATGGAATATCCATTTCTATTTCCCCATCCGATCGCAGACGTCTTCTGGCCGTTGTGAAGGACAGGAACGCTCCACTCGATCGTATCGACGAATTGTGAAAGCACCTCTTCCGCCCGATCTCGCATTTTATGGTCTTTCAATTAGCAAAGGTATCGACCATTCCTCGGGATAATCAGCCACCCCAAACGTCATCGTAGCGGGCAGTTCCGTCCTCGCGGGGATGGTCCCGATAGCCGTACCGAGTTTGAGCTGATCGAAAGGTCAGCCCAGTTACGACAAAGCCCAATGTGATCAAGACATGGAATATGACAAGATGTCCGAACCAATACCAGGCGCCAAAAGAAGTACAAAAGATGACCGTCCACATTAGGCCGAGGTATGTCATTAGCTGAAAGCGTTGGGCCGGAGGCAGAATATTTAAGGGATTTCTGTCTGAGTCCATAACAAGGCGATACAATTCCATCATAATTTTCTCCGTCTTTCACTGAGTCCACGATCATTTATTCTCTCACTACGCCGGTCTGATGAATTGGTTCATATCTTTCCGTTCACAAGAAATGTGATCGGATGTTTAGTTTACGTATAACCCCTTGGACCGCACCCTATGATCCAGCGGATCGCCGGGTTCGTAACAGGCTGGTGATCTCATAGTGGTGAGAGAATTCATTCTGCAAAGCCCGAGCATTAAAATGAAAAATCGTATCAAAATGGTCGTTGCTGCCACAATCGCAGTTCCACTTGCTATGGCGTCGACAGCTTCGATAGCCCAAGATATCATTGATATCTGCCATATGCGCTGGTTCTTTCAAGACACGTGTAGTTGCGATCAAAGCGGTGGCCGTGGTCGACAACAGGAAAGGCAAAGGCCCCTTCACTGTTTTCGTGCCTTCTGATGAAGCATTTACGAAATTGTCGAAACGCACCGTATCCTCATTACTAAGGCCGGGAAATAGCGACAGGCTCAAGGCGAGACGGACCTATCATGTGATCAACGGGAAGATCATGTTGCCTGATACTGCCAGCAGGAAAATATAGGCGCCCCGGTGTAGGGTGGAAAAGTTTCGATCAACGCTACGAATGGTGTGATGATAGGTGATGCAAAGTAAAAGGCCGATATCGATACAAGGAATGGTGTGATGCATTTGGTCGACACGGTACTGATCCCATTCAAGTAACGGGATAATCGACTGGATCAGAGCTAAGGGCGGCAGAGGTTAGCTGCCCTTTTTAAATGATTGCTTGAGACTTCTGGAAATATAGCTTGATATCGAAGGGTAGATTTGACTTCTTACCTCAACTTGAACCGCAGCAAGTTTCGGCAATGACTGACTTTGCAATAAAAAAGCTGGAGGTGTACTTTGATGGATCCTGTCCACTGTGCGCGGCCGAGATTAGCCACTACAAGCAGCTTGACCGAAAAGGATACATAAAATTCACAGATATATCTGAAGCGGGCGAACAAATTGCCGCCGATCTGACTAAGAAAGAGGCAATGGCGCGGTTTCACGTTCGGGTGCAAGACCACAAGTTTTTGTCTGGTGCGCCTGCTTTTATCGCGTTGTGGAGATTACTTCCGAGATGGCGCGTCGTCGCAAAGATAATGGCCTTACCCGGTCTCACGCAATTTGCTGATCTGATGTATCGCGGATTTCTGTTTATTCGGCCAGTTTTGGTCTGGGTTTTTGTGCTGAGTAGGAGAAGCTCCATACCCCCTGACCGAGGGTGATAGCGCTCGTGAGAGAGGTGCTTGCCGAGCACAGGCTTTGTGCGCTTGTCACCTTTTTAAGAAGGGTCTAATAATATTCGGTATGATTGAATATAACTGCAGGTTTTGATAGTGGGTTGGAATGCCTAGTTCATCAGACGAGAATGAAAGCGCTGAGACAACTCCCATCTCAGCACAAATACGCGGGCGAATTGCAGCGAGCGGGAAACGTTTTAATGCAAATGACAATATCGCTGAATTCATAAAGCCTGGCGAGCTGGATGCGCTGTTCGACGAAGTTGCCGGCAAGATGACAGCGGTGTTGGAAAGCCTTGTCATCGACATAGCGAACGATCACAACACACTCGATACTGGCCGCCGTGTCGCCAAGATGTATTTGAATGAAGTATTTCACGGCCGATACAAAGCGCCGCCTCCTGTTACTGAGTTCCCGAACGCCGAAGGCCTCAATGAGTTGATGATCGTGGGCCCTATCACTGTTCGCAGTGCTTGCAGCCATCACTTCTGCCCGATAATGGGACGGATCTGGATCGGCGTAATGCCGAATCAACATTCTAATCTGATAGGACTATCAAAGTATGCGCGGCTGGCTGACTGGATTATGAGCAGACCGCAGATTCAGGAAGAGGCGATCATTCAATTGGCTGATCTTTTGATGGATAAGGTAAACCCAGATGGTCTTTCCGTTGTGATGGAAGCCGACCATTTTTGTATGCATTGGCGCGGTGTAAAGGATACCGAGGCCAAGATGATCAATAGCGTTATGCGGGGTTCTTTCTTGAAGGATCCAGCTCTACGTCGCGAGTTTCTGTCGCTTATCGATACAAATCGGCGGGGTTAACATGCTGGTGCAATGTTTATACGCAAGCCGTCCATCACTGAAGTTTACGGAAAATCAGGTTGTGTCGATTCTGGAACAATCGCGGCGGAACAATCCTATGCTAGGTGTGACGGGGATCCTTTGTTACACAAAGGACGTTTTTGTCCAGATACTCGAAGGTGGCCGGGATGAGGTAAGCAGTCTGTTCACTTCCATCGTCCGCGATGATCGCCATAGAGACGTTACGATATTGGCCTTTGAAGAGATCGGGCAAAGGATGTTCAGCAATTGGACAATGGGTCAGGTCGATATGTCGAAGGTCAATCCCGGTTTGCTGCTCAAGTACTCCGAGAAACCCAGCCTTGATCCGTTTGGTTGCTCAGGACACGCAACTATGTCCGTAATTCGCGAATTACTGGCAAGCGCAGGTATTGCAGGCCGAATTGGATAATGTCCTTAAGGCACGCCGGTTCTAATTGTGCCTGCAGATGTCCATGCCGCACCGTCTGAGCGGGTCAAGAAAACAGCCTCACCCGAATCGGGAAAGATTTTACTGAATGCAGTGATATTGACCTGATGCGTAACTAAAATGATTGGTGTTTCGAGGGGTTGTTTTGATAGCCATCTATTTAGTGCCTGCATCTGCTTTTTGTGATTTGCAGGCCGGCGAAAAAAGGAATTAAGCGCTGGAAAAGGCTTCACTTGGCCCATCTTCAGCAATTCAGCTGTTTCCAGGCAACGGCACCATTGGCTTGAGAAAACTCGGGCGCCGGCGACACCGAGTTTGCGCAGTCGCTCTCCGATCTGACGGGCCTGGGCGCGACCAGCTTCAGAAAGATTTCGCTGCGTCGAGCAATCGCCCAAGCGGAATTGACTGGGATCACCCATGCCTGGTGCGACGGCATGGCGGATCATGACGATAAAGCGCCCGTCTCGCATAATCTTTTTCAATGCATCCGTCTCTGCGGTAACTATGCTTGGCCAGAAAATCAGCAAAAGCATAATGATAAAAAGATTTCTGGCTCTCATAACCACGGTCCTTCTCGGTCGGACGATCCTCGAGCGCTATGAGCCATCACAATGTAGCCGACCTTATATTGTTTGATTGAGTAATAAGTCAGTTTTGA
The DNA here is from genome assembly GCA_963700795.1 of uncultured Alphaproteobacteria bacterium. Classification (GTDB taxonomy): domain Bacteria; phylum Pseudomonadota; class Alphaproteobacteria; order Rhizobiales; family Beijerinckiaceae; genus Terripilifer. The sequence goes on from CAVOYX010000005.1 coordinate 738,510, forward strand.
GTAGCCTCTAGATTTGTAGGCGCTTTCTTTCCTAAATTTGAGGCAAGAATGCTGTGATGGGTCGAGGCAATTTTAGCGGCGATTTCAAACGAGACGCATTTTCAAAACACAAGGTCCTTCACCTCGATTGCGGCGTGCAATGACAATAATCATGAAGCCCATAATATCGATTTTGGATTTCTGGCGCCTATCAGTAATTTTGGAGGGAGCGGTCTACGTACCGCTCCCTCCTATAGCGCTGGAGCTTACACCGGTCATTATTCGGTTGGGAGGATAACTCGGTCTATGACGTGAATGACCCCATTGCTGGTCTTGATGTCAGCCTGAATGACGCTGGCTTCGTTAATCTTGACGCCATTCGTCGCATCGATTGACACCGTACCGCCCTGAACGGTCTTCGGGTTCAGCTTCTTTCCGGCAATATCCGAGGACATCACCTGACCGGAAACAACGTGGTAAGTCAGGATCGCCTTTAGCTTGTCCTTGTTTTCCGGCTTCAGGAGATCGGTCAGTGTAGACGCCGGCAGCTTGGAGAACGCTTCATCTGTCGGGGCGAAAACCGTGAACGGGCCTTTGCCTTTGAGCGTATCGACAAGCCCCGCGGCCTTGACGGCGGTCACGAGCGTCTTGAACGAGCCAGCCGAGACGGCGGTTTCGACGATATCCTTAGTCTGGGCGACCGTAGAAGCAATCATTAGAGACATTGCCACACCAGCGGTGGCGGCCAATTTGGCGAAACGGTTCATTGTATTCTCCATAGATATTTTCGATTGTCTGGGAATGGTGGCCACGATGTAGTGACCACCGGATTTGTCTGGATCTGGTCACGCCGTTACCACTGGGCGTGCGCGTCGTCCTTGATATCGAAAAGCTGTTCCCGAGAAGCCGGAATATCCCTGGCAGCCGCGGAATCATCGCCTATGTAGGCCATGAAGTCACCGTTGGCTCTTACGCCATCTGGGGCGAAGCGAGACGGCTCATTCTGTGTCCAGACATCGCCGCCGTAGTATTCCGCTGCGGACGCGGGGACTGCGAGAGCGCCAAGGCCGATGGCAAGGACTGCAACTGCGATCATCTTTTTCATATCCGTTCTCCATGTGGTTGGTCAGCGCTGTTTTTTGCGCCATTGATATCGACCACCGCGATGTAGGGTTTCTGCGGATCAACTACCAATCAGAGAAGTGGGAGGAAGAATTGAGAAATCTGTGAACGGATATTCGTGATCCAAATGGCGTTCAGGGCGTAATTGCGCGCCACGTGCATCGGTGCGTATCGATCCGGGGGCAGCCAATCTGACCACCCAATCCCTTTGGGAAGAGAGTGACATCTGAAACGGGATCCAGGTGGACACTGCCGATTCGCATGATGTAGATTTTGAAATTCTAGGTCACGCTTAAAGCTCAACAATAAGGGCCCTATGCCACAAAGTGCTGGCAGCTCTCCAGCCTTTCAATCTGTCCACGAAACCATTCCAGGGCGGACCAGACGGAAGACCCTGTCGTGCAGATAACCCTTGAATTTTTACGCAGTCTCCTGATCGGCACCATCGCAACCGGTGTGGTCTTGGTGTTGACGATGCTAGGAGCGCAATCGCGCCCAAACCGGAAAGGCTGGCGAGCGATCAAAGCTGGTCCTATGCACTGGATCGGTTTGGGATTGGGGTCGGCATTGACCGTAATGATGTCCTATGTCTGGCTTTTCGTGGGCTCTTCGCGCCCTGACGCAGAAGCGCAGATGGCGATCCTGTTTTATCTGATCCTCGCCTTTGGAACCGTCACGATCATCGTCGGATGTCAAAGCTGGCTAATAACGCGGCGTGCCATTTTCTGGCGCGGCAGATCGATCCGCTTCGCGCAGGCCGGTGCGCCTCAGGTTCGCGAATTTCAGGACGTCGAAGCCCTTACGAAGACGATCTGGGGTAGCGTAGTGGTCCGCTTCCGCGACGGGGCAGAACTGAAACTCGACCCCTATGCCAAGGGCGCTGAAGAGCTCATAGCCACTATTGATGATTTGCTGAATGGCGGTTCAGGCGATCCAGCATAACGTACGACGCGTTGCTGGGGCATTGATTCGATTCCGATAAAACAATTATGGATTTACTGATTGGAATGGTTCAAATTAGAAACAACGACAATGCTAATTGGGATCAGGAAACATTTTGCTTGCTCAATTATACACGGGCTAAATAATGCTGCAAAGTTTGCAGAATAAAAAAGGAGCACAAGATGAATGGTAACCACCTCATGATAGACCGTCGCACGGCACTCACCAACATTCTAGCCGCAAGCACAGCTCCATTTATTTACCCTCTTGCCGCGCGTGCTGCCGATAAGTTCCGCTTTATAACGCCGTTTGGATATTCGCTGTCCTTTTCTGCAGTATTGTTCGGCCAAACCGGTGGCTTCTATAAGAAAGAAGGCATCGAAGTTGAAGTCATAGGCGGCAAGGGAGCCGCCATGGCTGCACAAATGACGATCGCAAATCAAAGCGACGTCGGGCGTACAGGCGGCGCGAATTTCATCGCATCAAAAGTCAAGAATGGAGCGCCTCTGAAGTCCATCGCCACCATCGCGCAGGTATCGCCATTCTTTATCATATCGCCAAAGGAACGCGGCATCGAAACGGTCGGCGACTTCAAGGGCAAGACATTCGGTATGGCGTCTCTAGGCGGATCAATGGAAAACACGCTCAACTTCATGTTGCGTCAGGGCGGCGTTGATACGAAAACAGTCAACAAGGTTAAGGTCGCCGATACGCCGGCTGCATTTGGGCTGATCGAAGCCAAGCGTATTGACGGTTTTATGGGTAACGTCAGTACAACCGTGAAGCTTTTGTCCACCAATGCAAAGATCAAGGCAATAAAGGTCAACGATGGTATCCCTGGGCAGGTCTATGTGGCACGCGAAGTCGACATTGAAAAGAATTCCGACCAGTACGTCCATTTTCTGCGCGCTACGATTGCGGCGGCCACTGAAATTCTGAACGCAAAAGACTTGAAGCCGATTCTCAAAACGATCGGAAGCGGCTTCAAGGTTCGGGCCCTTGCAGATATGGACAATGCCGCCAATGATCTAAGGGAGAATGCAAAACTCTGGTCCGCAAACGGTATGGATAATCTTTTGCGCAATGTACCTGAGACTTGGGCTGGCGGTATCAAGCTCATGACGGAGGCGGGTATGCTGCCTGCCGGCGTCAAGGCAGAAACCCTTTACACCAATGCGCTTTGGGACAAGACTCGTGGCAAATGAGCCAGTCCCGCGCGGCGCCTCAATTGCGCTGCGCAACGTGTCGAAAATCTTCGAAACGGAAGACGCGCCAGTCGTTGCAGTTGATAGCGTCGATTTACTCATAGGTGCTGGAGAGCTTCTGGTTCTCCTCGGCCCTTCCGGCTGCGGCAAGACAACCCTATTGCGTATGGTCGGAGGACTAGAATTGGCTACTTCGGGTGGGCTTGCGTTCGACCCTGAGGGAGCGAAGACAGGTGTGTCTATCGCTTTTCAGGATCCGCGCCTATTTCCCTGGATGAGCGTACTTGAAAACGTCGCTCTGCCGTTGCGGTTAAAGGGTGTCAGAGCTGCGGAGTACGATGCGAAAGCGCGTGAACTCTGCAACCTTGTAGGCCTTGCAGGTTTCGAGGCTGCAAGCCCCAATGCACTGTCTGGAGGCATGAAACAGCGCGCCTCGATTGCGCGAGCGCTGTCCATTGATCCCGCTACATTACTGCTGGATGAGCCATTCGGAGCTTTGGATGCGATGACGCGCGACCAGATGAATCTGGAGTTGCAACGCATCTGGCTTGCCGCCGGGGCAACAGTCATCCTTGTTACGCATTCCATCAACGAAGCGGTTTTTCTCGGTGATCGAATCGTCTTATTGTCACCGCGTCCAGGCAGGATTCACAAGACCTATATTTCGCCATTCTCGCGACCGCGTGATCTGGACGTACAATCGACGCCTGAGTTTCAGGAGATAGTGCGCGACATTCGCCATGAGCTCAATGGATTTTCAGGGCATGAAAAAAAATAAGCGCAATTACGAACAGTTTATGTGGCTACTGCCGCTGATTGTAGTCCTCTTGTTCTTTGGCGGGTGGACCTGGTATGTGCGCACCTACAACGTATCCCGCTTTATTTTGCCTGAGCCGTTATCGATCTTTTCTGCTTTTGCGAAACTCTTGCAGGAGCCAGACATCTGGGGTCATGTCTGGGTTACAGTCTTCGAAACTGTGACCGGATTTCTTATCGCCATCGTAGTGGGGGTATTTCTTGGCGCCGTGATGGGAAAGGTGCGCTTACTGGAAATTGCGCTCAAGCCATTTGTCATCGCAACGCAGGTTGTGCCAAAGATTGCACTGGTACCCCTGTTCATTCTCTGGTTCGGTTTTGGGCCGCAATCGAAAATTGTCATTGCGGCAGTCCTGTCTTTCTTTCCGATTTTCTCGAATACCATGTTAGGCATCAAATCGGTTGACATAGGATATCGCGAGGTGATGACGACCTTTCGTGCCAGTGCCTGGCACCGTTTCCGTTTTCTCGAGCTGCCCAGCGCCCTGCCATATATTTTGACGGGAATGGAAGTCGGCATCGTTCTGGCCATCATCGGCGCCATCGTCGGCGAATTTATTGGAGCTAACAAGGGGCTTGGCTATCTTGCCGTCGCCACCCTCCAGGAACTACAGGTCGACACGCTTTTCGGAGTCATCCTTCTGCTAGCTCTCATCGGCCTGACAATGTATTTCGCGGTCGTGATGCTACGCCGCCTGCTCGTCCCTTGGCATGAATCAGCGATGCGGACCTATACCTGAAAATGTGTTTCCTAGAGGAAGCCACAGAGCGATATGCCGAACGCACCGATCTGCAATGGGAAGCGACTATGATTGGTGTGACGATCTAGAGCAATTTCGACATCGGTCCCTTTCCAACCGCCAGCAGCCCGGCAGGAGATTTTAGAACCGCTGTCTAAATCCGCAGTCAATCCAGATAATTTGAAACTTTTGCGAAAAGCTCGTTAAGATCGCATTCCGCAATCACAACCCACACTATCATTGTTTTGCGGCGGAATACCGGTCCAGGAAATCTGGCACAGACAGATTCCGGAAGTCGGGCAATGCTGCGCGCAGTTGCGCGTGGCTCCAGTCCCACCAGCATAGCTCTTGCAATCGCTGTATCACCTCATGGTCAAACCGGAACTTCACGATGCGAGCTGGTATACCAGCTACCACTGCATAGGCTGGCACATCTTTCGTAACCACTGCACCTGCCGCTATAACAGCGCCGTCACCGATCGAGCGCCCGGCAAGCACAACGGCTCCATGCCCGATCCACACATCGTGGCCAATCGAAACTGGACGCGAACGCCGCCAGTTGAAAAACTCCGGCTCGTCTTCCTCTCCTTCAAAATAAGCACTGGCCCGATACGTGAAATGCGATTGGCTCGCTCTGTGCATCGGATGATCGCCAGGATTGATCCGCACATGTGAGGCAATTGAACAGAACTTTCCGACGGTGGTGTATATCATGTCGGAATCATTCACCACGTAGCTATAGTCGCCAAGGGTGGATTCTGCCATCAACGTCCGAGCGCCGATCTCCGTATAAAGGCCAAGACTGCAGTCACGGACTTTTGCATCAGGATGGATGAGCGGCTGCTCCCTAAGCTTCCTCATCATAACATTCAAACCATCATTTTTCGCAGGCGGGCGCTGACGATATCGATGATCATTACGGTTGCTACGATGATAATGATGATCGCAGCCGTTTGCCCATACTGGAAGCTTCTTATGTTCTCATAGAGCGCATAGCCGATGCCTCCCGCTCCGACGATACCAAGTACTGTTGCGGAGCGAACATTTGTTTCGAAACGATAAAGAATAAAAGAGCTCCAGAGCGGCGCGACCTGTGGGACGATTCCGTAGATCACTTCCTGTAGCCGGCTCGCTCCTGTCGAACGGATGCCTTCAACTGGTCGTGGATCGATAGCTTCGACGGCTTCGGAAAAGAGTTTGGAAATGACACCGATGTTATGCACAGCAATTGCCAGCACGCCAGCAAGTGGCCCGAGGCCAACTGCCACGACAAAGAGCAGAGCAAAGACGATCTCGTTAATGGCGCGCGAGGCATCCATGAGCCTTCGCATCGGTTGCACAATCCACGCTGGGCAAACATTCGCGGAACTCAAAATCGCAAACGGTGTGCCAATGAGAACGGCCAGAGCTGTGCCCCAAATGGCGATTTGAAGCGTTTCAACCATCCCGGCAACATAGTTGCGCCAATCCCTGAAATCTGGATGCGCAAAGCCTTTCAGGAATTCGGCCATATTCCGCCAATCGGTCACAAGCGCATGAGCCTTGTGCATTTCCGTCGGCCCCCAGCTCCAGACCAGAAGCATGCCGACGATAATCCAGGGCAACCAGACAGATACCCTTTCGGCAGCAGTACGGCGGGGCACTGCAACTTCGCCAGGGTGACTGGACGATTTCAGGTTTCGGATCACGATATCAGACATTCATCATTTACTTCATGAAAACGGCAGGCCCCCGCAGGGGCCTGCACGAAATGGAAATTGCATTCAGTTGGTGGCGTTTGCCATCTGTTTGGCAATCATGGCCGCTTTTTTCTGAAGTTCGTCCAGTTTGGCCTTCTTGTCTGCTTCGGACATTTTCGTGTCCGCTTTGATCTTCATGATATCCTTGTTCACAGACATTTGCCTGATTGGCAGAAGCTGGTTGTTCGTGGACTTCACGAACTTGTCCAGCTTCAATCCTGCAAGCACCTTCTTTTCTTCCGCACTCTTGCCGTATCCGTAAAGGAAGGCAGATACTTTGGCCTTCGCAACCGCGTCGAGGTCCTTGCGCCACACCAATGGATCCGACGCGATCAGGGGCGATTTCCAGATCACGCGAATTTTCGCATATGCATTTGGATTATTGACTTTCAGCCGTGCGAGGCTCTCGTTGTTGTTGGTTGCCGCATCTACAAGCTTGTTGGCAACTGCAAGCGCATTTGCAGCGTGATTGGCGCCACGAACGGTCTTGAAGCATTCGGCCGGTTCGATGTTTTTGGCAGCGAACACAAAAGTAGTGGGTACGAGAAAACCGGAAGTAGAGTTTGGATCGCCGATCCCGAAATTAAGCGTCTTGTCGCATTTTAGAATATCTTCAAGTTTTTTCGCCGCGCTGTCCTTGTGCACGATGATATGAGACCAGTAACCAGGCGCACCGCCAGCTCCGATGTTCTGGGCAAAAACCTCTCCGCCTGCACGATCGACTGCTTCCATTGCTGATTTGTTGCCAAACCAGGCGATATCGACCTTCTTGAAACGCATTCCCTCGATTACGCCAGCATAGTCGGAAGCAAAAAACGGCTTCACCTTGTAGCCGGTCTGTTCTTCCATGTCTTTCAGAAGTGGCAACCAGATTTTCTTGAGGTTGCTGGATGAATCGGTCGAAATAATACCGAAGTTGAGCGCATCACTTGCTACCACTGGGGTACAAATGGAAGCGGCAGCGGCGACGGCGATCAAAACTTTCCTTAACATGTCCTGCTCCTTGAGGTTGTTGGACTTGTATTCGCAGCAACGCCCGCGAATTCGCTTGCACTATCCCTGCCGCCTCAAGCGGAAGCGCCCGCCGTTTTCAGTACTGCGCGGGTAGGCAATTGGTAGACAAAGGGTTTCGACGATTGGCTGGATTTTCCATCCGCAACTTTGGCCGCAAGTCCCGGCAGGAAAAGTTCCTCGCTTTCGGCCCCGTACAATTCGGCGAGGAAATCCGGCGTCAGGGCGCTGGAAGGCCCGTCGTAGACTACTTCTCCACCGCGCAATGCAATTGTTCGGGGGCAATAGTTGAGAGCATATTCGACCTGATGAAGCGAGACGAGGATAGTGATGCCATCCTCTTCGTTTATCTGCTTGAGGATATCCATGATCCTGCGGGCGGAGCTTGGATCAAGAGAAGCGATAGGTTCGTCAGCGATGAGAATATCGGACTGCTGCACCAGAGTGCGTGCTATCGCGGCACGTTGCTGCTGGCCGCCGGATAAATTGGCGCCGCGGTTTAATGCCTGCTCGGCTATGCCAACACGTGCCAGCGCCTGCATGGCCAGCTTTTTTTCTTCCGGCGTAAAAAGGCCCAGAAGTCCGCGCGACTGAGGTATTCTGCCAAGAAGGCCGAGACAAACATTGGTCAACACGGACAGGCGGGGCACGAGGTTATACTGCTGGAATACCACGCCGATGCGGGTGCGCAGGTCGCCTGCAGCCGATACGATCCTGCCGTTGCGCTGCATGTCCCTGTTGAAGATGGATACGCGGCAATCGCGCTTTGAATCAGCACTCGAAGTAGCCTTGACAAGCCCTGCAATCGTACGAATGAGCGTCGACTTTCCCGAGCCGGACGCACCAATTAGCGCTACCATCTCGCCGCGCTTGATCTGTAGATTTACATCTTTCAGGACAAGTGGACCATGGCCAAAGGACTTGCACACTCCGGAAATGTCGATCGCGTTCTCGGACATTCGTACCTCCATCACTAGCGCAGATCGCACGAGCGTGGGGCATTTCGATTACGGTTTCGCGAAGGTTTCACGACAATCTACAGGCTGGGAAAAGTGCCAGGATCATCAGATACTGTGGCTCTTGCACAACCAGTTGTCACAAAACATTCAACAATCAAATTTATTGCACTTCTTATGTCAACGCATGCATCGTCCTGCCATACATGTCCCTCCGGTGAAGTGAACGCCCAAGAGAGCCGCGCCTTTCTGATGCGTATCTGTGCAATCGCGACACAGCAAGAACTGGAGACTGCGGTTGGCGCCGTTGGGTCGGTTGGCCCCGTTCAGGATATCCGTCCGCCGGAGCAGGGACTGGTTATGGTCCGCGGGCGTGCTGGCGGGGATGGTCAGGTTTTCAATATGGGCGAAGCAAGCGTTACGCGTGCCGCCGTCCGTCTGGCTGGAGGAGCTGCCGGATTTTCCTACATCATAGGCCGCGACATCCCGAAGGCCCGGCTTGCAGCGATCGTCGATGCACTCGGTCAATCATCCGACTCCAGAGCCTTATTGGAAGAGACCTTGATTGTTCCAGTGACGGAGCGACACGAACACGAGCGGCGAGCACGGGAGAAACGGACTGCAGCGACACGGGTTGAATTTTTCACCCTGGTACGGGGAGAAGACTGACATGCTCGATACAGGTGTATTACTGCCGGCATTTCAGGATCCGGTTCATGATGCCCAGCAGACGTTCCGGCTGCTAATGGATGTCTTTGCTGCCCCGGCTACGATCCGCAACTTTTCGCCTGCGGTCATGGGACCTTCCGGTCTTCTTCCAGTTACCACAGCTATCCTCCTTGCGTTGGCGGATGCCGATGCGCCAGTGTGGATCGACAGCGGGAGAGAGAATTATCGAGGTATTGCGGACTATCTTCGCTTTCACACCGGCGCCAGAATTGTCTCCGATCCGGCGGAAGCATCATTCGCAGTGGTGGATGGCAATGACGATATAGATTGTTTCCGCTTCAATACGGGCACGCCGGAATATCCGGACCGCTCGACGACCGTTGTTGTCCAATCCGAGCAGCTTATTGCGTCGGGGCTGCGTTACACCGGCCCTGGTCTCAAGCAGCCCGTTATGTTTTCCGCCAGGCCCCTATGGCATTCCTTTGCCGATGACTTTGCAGCCAATGGAAACCTGTTCCCCTGCGGTCTCGATTTCATTGTTGTCGCGACCGGGCAATTGGCGGCGATGCCCAGAAGCCTCCGCTGCGATGGAGCGCGCTGATGTATGTTGCGGTGAAAGGCGGAGAAAAAGCTATCGACGCAGCGCATCTGTTGCTGGCCAGCGAGCGGCGCGGCGATCCAGGTATCGCTGAAATCACGGCCGCACAAATCCGTGAGCAGCTAGCCATTGGCGTCGCCCGGGTCATGAGCGAAGGTTCACTCTACGATCCCGATCTCGCCGCGCTGGCGATCAAGCAGGCCCGTGGCGATCTGATCGAGGCAATCTTCCTGTTGCGGGCATTTCGTACAACCTTGCCCAGGTTCGGATATTCGTTGCCGGTTGATACGCGTGCGATGGCAATCAAGCGGCGTATTTCTGCAGCATTCAAGGATGTGCCCGGAGGGCAAATACTCGGTCCGACTTTCGATTATACCCATCGACTGCTGGATCCCGGTCTTGCCGGCGAGGGCCAAGTTCCGGCTGCGCAAGAGGCGACCAGCAAGCTGGAGCCGGCCGAGCGCGTCGTTGCCCACCTCGACAACGAGGGGTTGATGGAACCATCAACCGCGACGGGTGGCGATGCCGGCGATCTGACGCGGGATCCTCTGGAGTTTCCGGCCGGCCGGGATTTGCGGCTGCAGGCGCTGTCGCGTGGTGACGAGGGCTTTCTATTAGCGCTGGGTTATTCGACGCAACGCGGTTATGGCCGCACCCATCCTTTCGCTGGTGAAATTCGCATTGGCGAAGTGGAGGTGTTCCTGCAACCGGAAGAGTTGGGCTTTGAAGTCTATCTCGGCGAAATAACGGTGACCGAGTGTGACATGATCAACCAGTTCAAGGGCTCTGCGACAGCGCCGCCACAGTTTACCCGCGGCTATGGCCTGGTGTTTGGACAGCAGGAGCGCAAGGCCATGTCCATGGCGCTTGTCGATCGCTCGCTGCGCGCGCGCGAACTGGGGGAGAGCGCCGATGCGCCAGCCCAGGACGAAGAGTTTGTTTTGTCACATTGCGACAACGTTCAGGCAACAGGCTTCGTGGAACATCTCAAACTCCCGCATTACGTGGATTTCCAGTCCGAACTCGCGCTCGTCAGGCAATTGCGTGAAGAATGGGAAGCTACGTCGCGGTCCGACGCGGACGCTGGACGGGAGGCCGCTGAATGACGCAGGAAACAGCGGCGCAGGTAACTTACAATTTCGCCTATCTGGACGAACAGACCAAGCGCATGATCCGCAGGTCAATTCTCAAGGCGATCGCTATTCCGGGGTACCAGGTGCCTTTCGCGAGCCGGGAAATGCCGATGCCCTACGGTTGGGGCACTGGCGGCGTGCAGGTCACCGCGGCGATCATCGGCAAATCTGATGTGTTGAAAGTGATCGATCAGGGCGCCGATGACACGACGAACGCCGTATCAATCCGCAAGTTCCTCGCACGAATGACTGGTGTTGCGACAACCACGCAGACATCGCAGGCGAGCATCATACAGACACGTCACCGCATACCCGAAACGCCTTTGCGCAACGATCAGATAGTCGTCTATCAGGTTCCCATTCCCGAACCCTTGCGCTTTCTGGAGCCGCGCGAAACCGAAACGCGGAGGATGCACGCGCTGGAGGAATATGGCCTCATGCACGTGAAGCTCTATGAGGACATCTCCCGGCACGGGCATATTTCCACGTCCTATGCCTATCCGGTGAAAGTCGAGGGACGCTACATAATGGACCCCTCGCCAACACCAAAGTTCGACAATCCAAAGATGGATCGTTGTCCCGCGCTGCAGCTTTTTGGTGCTGGTCGTGAAAAACGCATCTACGCGATTCCGCCCTATTCGCACGTTGTCAGCCTTGATTTCGACGATCATCCCTTCGAGCGTACGCGCCTTCCCGGGCAATGCGCATATTGCGGCGCCACGGATGCGTTTCTCGACGAGATGATCGTCGACAATACGGGCAAGCGTCTGTTTGTCTGTTCCGACACCGATTATTGCGCCAGCCGGCAGGCCACGACACGAAACCGGAAGGCGGAAGTTGACGATGCTGCCTGACAACGACACACCAATCCTGAAAGCGCGCGATTTGTCAAAAACATATGGCGCGCAGATCGCCTGCGACCTGGTCGAGCTGGACCTGTATGAAGGCGAAGTGCTGGCCATTGCCGGAGAATCCGGATCCGGCAAATCCACCTTGCTATCGCTCCTTTCGATGCAAATGCAGCCGTGCTCCGGTACGATCAGCTACAGGCGCAAAGCCGGCGGATGGATTGATGTCGCCACGATGGGCGAAGGCGAGCGGCGTGCAATCATGCGAACGGAATGGGGCTTCGTTCACCAGGATGCGCGGCTCGGGTTGCGCATGAATATTTCCGCTGGGGGCAATGTCGGGGAGCGCCTGATGGCGATCGGCGACCGGCACTATGGCAACATTCGCCAGAATGCCGCAAGCTGGCTTGAAGCCGTTGAGATCAATCCGCGACGTATAGATGAACCGCCAATACAATTTTCTGGCGGTATGCGCCAGCGATTACAGATCGCTCGCAGCATGGTCACGCGTCCACGTATCCTTTTCATGGATGAGCCGACCGGCGGACTGGACGTTTCAGTACAGGCGCGGCTGCTTGATCTGTTGCGCGGTCTTGTCGAGGAGCATCGCCTTGCCGTGATTGTTGTAACGCACGATCTGGCAGTTGCGAGGCTTTTGTCTCACCGGATTGCGATTATGCGCCATGGCCGGATTATCGAGACCGGTTTGACCGATCAGGTGCTGGACGATGCGCAACAGCCTTACACCCAGCTGCTCGTTTCCTCGGTCTTGCCGGTATGACGGAGGCAGTTTTAATGCGCCAGCCTGGTACAAGTGTTCGTGTCGATCATCTGAACAAGACATTCGTAATGCATTTGCGCGGCGGTGTCAGAATTCCGGCGGTGCGGGACGTATCATTCCATGCCGCTGCCGGCCAATGCCTGGTGCTGGCCGGGCCATCGGGCGCGGGTAAATCGTCAATCCTCAAGATGATCTACGGCAGCTACCGCGCCGACAGTGGTTCAATCGTATTCGACGATGGATGCGAGGCATGTGACGTCGTCGAAGCGTCGCCGCGCCGCATCCTAGCATTGCGCAGCCGAAAAATCGGTTATGTCAGCCAGTTCCTGCGGGTTATTCCACGGGTATCGACCCTGGACATTATCCGGTCAGCATGTGCTGGCGGCGGCACGGGCCATCAAGCAGCTCAAGTGCGAGCGGAAATATTGCTGAAACGCCTCAATATTCCTGAAGCTCTCTGGTCTCTGCCGCCACAGACCTTCTCAGGCGGCGAACAGCAACGCATCAATATCGCCCGTTGCTTCGGGGCCGACAAACCAGTGCTTTTGCTCGATGAACCCACCGCCTCCCTGGATGCCGAAAACAAGGCCGTCGTTACCGCAATGATCCGGGAAAAGAAGCGCGCGGGTGTCACCATCATCGGAATATTCCACGACACCGAGATACGCGAGGCTGTCGCTGACAAAGTGATAGCCGTTGAACCAATCGATATCGCCAACAGCGAGACAGAATATGCCGTTACAGCATGAGCCGCTGATTATCACGAACGCACGTATTGTTCTGACCGACAGGGAATTTCACGGCTGGCTTGTGGTCGAAAGCGGACTCATATCCGAGTTCGGTGAAGGCAAGGCTCCGGAACGCGGACACGATATTGGCGGCGATCTGCTGCTGCCCGGACTGGTCGAACTGCATACAGATAATCTGGAAAGCCATCTCAAGCCGCGTCCAAAAGTGACATGGCCCAAACTATCATCTGTTATATCCTATGATGCGCAGCTTGTTGCATCGGGAATAACCACGGTCTTCGATTCTTTGCGTGCAGGAAACGATGCCGACTATGCACCAGCCGCACACGAGCTGGAAGACATCCTCGATGCATTGGACGAGGCGCGGAACAATAATTATCTACGCGCCGACCATCGCTTGCATGTGCGCTGCGAAATATGCTCGCCCGATGTGGTGGAACAGGCAGCTACGATTGCGTCCGGACACACCGTCGACTTGATCTCTTTGATGGATCACACCCCGGGGGCAAGGCAATTCCTGCGGATTGATGCTTGGAAAACCTATTACGGCGGAAAGTCCGGCTTGTCGCCGGACAAGCTGGACGAGCTGATGGTGCGAAAACACAAACAGTTCGCTGAAAACTATGCACAGCATCGGCGGGCCCTCGTCGACATTGCACACAACAACGGAATCGTGATCGCCAGCCATGACGATTCTACCGCTGATCACGTTGCCGAGTCTTTGGCCGACAAGGTTTCATTTGCGGAATTTCCAACCACTGTTGAAGCAGCTCAGCTTTCCCATGAAGCTGGAATTTTCGTTTTGATGGGGGCGCCAAACGTCGTCCGTGGCGGCTCCCATTCAGGCAATGTGGCCGCTGCCGATCTCGCACGTCACGGTGTGCTAGATATCCTGTCCTCGGACTACGTTCCAGCAAGCCTGTTGATGGGTGCTTTTGCCTTGGCTGAACAAGTGGAGACGATCTCCCTGCCACAAGCTGTTTGCACCGTTACGAGTAACCCGGCGCGAGCCACGGGCCTCACCGATCGCGGCGCGATCGCGAAGGGATTGCGCGCTGATTTGCTACGCGTGCAATACGCAAGAGACCTGCCAGTGGTCAAGGAAGTGTATCGCGATGGCAACAGAGTTGTATGAATCGGAAGCTGCAGACGGCTGTACAACAAACGAAGGCGCGTTGGTTTTGGTCGTCGGTCCCAGTGGCGCGGGCAAGGACAGTATTATCAACGGCGCCCGGCTGCTCCTTCATGGTGACGCCCGCTATGTTTTTCCGCGCAGGATTATTACCCGCGAGGTGGATGAAACCGAACATCACGCGGAAGTTTCGGAAGCTGATTTCGAAGCGTTAAAGGAATTTGGAGCCTTCCTGTTCCACTGGAAAGCCCATGGCTTGTCCTATGGCATTCCTGCTGGCGTTTCCGGGGAATTGTCGCAGGGCAAAATTGTAGTCATCAATGTCTCCCGCGCCATTGTCACTTCTGCACGTTCCCGGTTTGGCAAGGCCGTCACCGTGGAGATCGATGCCCCTGCGGACATTCGATCCGGCCGTCTTTCGAGCCGGGCGCGTGAAACCGAGGATGACAAGAACAAGAGGCTTCAACGCTCGGCAAGTGAATTTTCCCTGCGTGAAAGCGATGTGCAAATTGTCAATGATGGGGCACTTAGCACGGCGATCCAGGGCTTTGTCGGGATACTGCGTTCGTTATGATTGCGCTCGATGCGCCTTCTTTTTGGGATACCTATTCCGGTTCTCTTTGAACGCTTTGATACCGGCCCCGCAGGCAAGATGCATCGTCCGTAGCAACCGCAGTCCAGAGCCGACGGAATATTTACGCTTTGCGGAGCTGCCAAAAATCCATAACCGCGAAATTACTGGAGGGCGTCGGCTGCCTGAACAGCGCAATGTTGTCCAGCCAAGCTGGCTGATCGGCCGGCTGATATTCTCTCGCAATCATGGCATGGGCCTGTGCCAATGGGCCTGCCTCGAGTTTTCCGGTCAGGGTCATGTGATAGCGAAATTCTTCGAACACATATGGATAGCCCCATTCCGCCAGAAGAGAAGCTTGCCGTTCGCTCAAGCCTGATTCATGGCGGCGGGCAAGTTCGCCGGCAGTCAATGGAGCCCGGAAAGTATCGAACTCTCGTGTGCAATCAGCGGCGAAGGCTGTCAGAGCCCCGGACTGCTCCTCGGGCATCAATGCGACAAAGGATTTGTAAATTCGTGGCGCCAGATTGCCAAGAATCAGGGCAGGTTTTTGTGCAGCAAAGGATTCCACTTTGGCCAGCAGTGAAGATTCTGTACTGCAAGCTCCCGCGCCTAAACGAAAAGGCGCTTTCAGAGTTGCGTGGAAACCGTATTTGCGGGGCTCTGCGGTCCATTCCTCCCAGTTGCAGTTATTCGCTTCCATAGACGTTGGCCGGTCGACCGGCTGCATCGAAGCGGCGTCATAACCCAGCACCGAAGATCCAAAACTCCATAGCGCCGATCCAATTTCTGGAACTGCATAGATAGCGTATCTTGCTTGGCTTGGATCTGGCACTGATATTGGCTCCTTGTTTCTCCGGGGTTCACAAGCCTATCGGGTGGAAGAGTATAACCGTTCTTAGTCTCGTTCATTTTGCAAGTGTAGAAAATTGCAAGTGTAGAAAATCGCAAGTGTAGAAAATGTGAAAATTTGAATTCAGTCCCCCTCCCACCGCCAGCCCTATGGCCGAAGGTCGCGCCTCGCTCGTTTCATGCGACGTGCTGGATGTTCGAGCTCTTCAACCGCAAGATGTCGATAAATCTTTGCTGCACAAGTGTGGCGTGCCAGTCTGCACGGGTCGCGATGCCGTCGTTCCTGCGCATGATGGGTGCGCGCAGATCCAGTGATTGCAACGCTCCGATTGAAATTTCCTGTGCCATCTCCTGTGCCGTCAACAATGTGATGCGGTCGCTCCCCATAAGCAAGGCGCGCTGCATGTTCAGCGAACTGGTTTCTATCTTGACTTCGGGCTTGCGGGCGCAATCGGAAAACAGTTTTTCAATGGATTCGCGGCGAGGCGTATTCCTTGGCGGCGCAATCCATTCATATGCTGCAAGATCATCGAACTGCAGTTTCTTGTTGCCGATCAACGGATGGCCGCGCCGGACAGCGATTGCATAATTATCGTGAAACAAGGCTTCTTCTTTTACGTCCTGCACCCAAGCGGGCAACCTTAATACGCCATAGAGAATGTCGATCCGGCCAAATCGCAAATCGTGCAGCAATGGTCTGTATGGCCCGTGTGTGATGGAAATATTTGCGCTGGGAAAGATCTCGAGAAACTCATTGATCGCGGCGGTCAGGATGCCAGTCGCACATAATGGCACCATGCCGATTGAAATGCGGGATGCAACGCGCCCCTGTGCGATGGCAATCTCATCAAGCGCGGTCTCCACCTCGGCAACAGCAAGTTTGGCCTTCCGCGCAAGCTCTGCACCGGTCTGTGTTGCATTGGTCCGGGTCCCGATTGTCTCGAACAGGGTTTCATCCAGCGTAGCTTCCAGCGATCTGGCTGTGCGTCGCAAAGAGGCCATGGTGATCCCCAGCGACCGCGCCGCGCTATCGATGTCATCGTGGTTCGCCATGGCGACGAGCAAGCGTAATTGGGAATCCGTCAGCTTCTGAATTGCAGGCCCATGGCCGTTCCGCGCACCGTCGGATTGCAAGTGAAGCGCACTATCGATTTTGTCGAACATCCGCATTGTCCGGACATGCAGGATAGTACCGGCCGGGGTCAGTTGAGCGCCCGAGCGGTTCCTGTCGGTAAGCGGGATGCCCACCTGTTCGTCCAGCTTGTCCAGTGCGAGGGTGAGGGCGGGTTGCGAACGCGACATACTGATAGCCGCGCGCGTAAGACTTGTATGTGTAGCGACCGCACATAACGCCTGTAAAGACTTTAAATTCAGCATTCTAAGTTGATCCGCACGGGTCCTTGGCCAGAAAAATCGGGATACCGGACTTGATAGGCTAGCAGAAAACTTATGGTAGATGGCAATCTTCGTATTGGTAAGCGTCGTTGAACCGGCGCACGATGGATTTGAGGATTGCCTGGAACGAACAGGCAGCACCGGGCCTGCGTCCGGAATAATGATTGCCCGCCTGTGGCAACTAGCAAGGAGACACCCGGCATGGCTTCGAGTCCCGTGAGCCTGAATATTGCTATCGCGAAGTATCCGCAAACCGAGGCTATCCTGAACGGTCAAGTGCCTATTGATGGCGTGACACCGCAATTTGCCAATGTTGTTCCGCAGATTGCTGCCTTTCGGCGCATGGTGCGCGACGTGGAATTCGATGTGTGCGAGCTGGCGCCGACGACCTACATCATCGCCCGCAGCCTCGGCGCGCCTTTCACAGCCTTGCCGATTTTCGTGCAACGCTATTTCCATCACAGCGGACTGCTGGTTCGTCCGGATGCGGGCATCAAGGTGCCGAAGGACCTTGAAGGCAAGAAAGTTGGCGTCCGGGCCTATTCGGTCACCACGGGTGTGTGGACGCGTGGCATCATGATCGATGATTACGGCCTGGACACATCCAAGGTTACCTGGGTGGTCGACGACGAGGAACATGTTCTGCAGATGAAGTTGCCACCCAATGTTGTGCATGCGCCGGAGGGAACATCGCTCGTTGAAATGATGGCCAGGGGAGAAATCTCGGCCGGATTTTCCGGCAATGCCGGACTGGGCCGCGCCGGTGCACCGACCACTGGATGGGACGCAAAAAAATTGACGCCTGCCGACTACCCGGAACTTTTTCCCGATGCCAAGGAGCGTGAAGCAGCATGGTACAAGCGCACGGGAATTTATCCGATGCACGGCACAATCGTCGTCAGGGATAGTGTGCTCAAGGAAAATCCCTGGGTCGCCAGATCGCTGCTGGATGCATTCACAAAAGCCAAGGACGCCTGGCTGCCGGATATGCGCTCGGGCAAGGCGAATGCGGTAACGGACAAAAAGTACAAGGACCTGATCAGCGTCGTGGGCGAGGATCCATTGCCATTCGGCATTGAAGTGAACCGGCCGACCATTGAAGCGCTTGAGAGCTTCGCTTTCAAGCAGCAGCTCATCGATCGCCGCATGAGCATGGAAGAATTGTTTTTCGATCCGCAGAGCGTTTAAGGAGTTTGATCAATGGCCGGACCGGTAGTCGATATCCACCCACACATCATTTCCATTGATACGAAGGCGTATCCGCATGCGCCGCTCTTTGGCATCCAGTCCGACTGGTCGAAGGAGCGCCCTGCAAGTATCGCGCAATTTCTTGCGGCCATGGATGAAGCCGGCGTCGCCAAGGCTGCGATCGTCCATACTTCAACATGCTATGGCTTTGACAATTCCTATGTAGCCGATTCTGTTCAGACCTGCCCGGATCGCTGCACGGCAGTAGGTTCCATCGATCTGAAGGCGCCGGGTGCAGTTGAAGAAGCCAAGAAATGGTTCGCGCGCGGCGTCACCGGATTGCGTATTTTCACCGGGGGCAGCACGAAGGACGTCGATGCGTCCGGCCTCGATGATCCAAAAACCTATCCGGTCTGGGAATTGATGAGCGAGCGCGGCCTTGCCATGTGCATTCAGACCGACACATCCGGTTTTCCGGCGACGGAGAATCTGGCCAAGCGCTTTCCAACGGTTCCAATCCTGATAGATCACTTTGGACGCCCCGATACGACTGGCGGCGCGCCTTTCGGGAAAGCGGCGCCCTTGTTCAATCTGGCGCGTTTGCCAAACATCTATCTCAAGTTCACCCCGATGACGACATTGCGCCTGAACGAAGCAAAGACCGATGTGAAGGCGTTCATGAGCCGGGTCGTTGACGAGTTTGGAGCGAACCGCATTGCATGGGGATCAAATTGGCCCAATTCGCCCGGCACTTTGTCGGCGATACTGGCCGAAGGCAAAGATGCAATCTCGCATCTTGCTCAAGGCGATCAGGATGCGATTCTTGGTGGCACTGCGCTGCGACTGTACCCGGTCTTGAAAGGCTGATGCCGCGATAATTTGCAAGGGTAAAGCCAATGACACGTGAATATCCTGCCAGCGGGCCAGTCACACTCAAGATGAATCTTGCTGACAGCGCTCTGACAACGGCCCTCAAATCCGGTCAGGTAAGTTCGCCACTTATCAGGTTTGATTTCAGCGGCCCAGCGATAGCCCATGATGGTTTCAAGCCAATGGTGCGTGATGAGGCATTCGATGCAGGCGAGCTGGCGATCGTAACTTTTCTTCAGGCTAAAGCTTATGGCAAGCCGTTGACACTGCTGCCCGCTGCTGTCGTCGGCCGTTTTCAACATGCAACAATAGCCTTCATGGCCGGACGCGGAATCGAAAAGCCGAAAGATCTTGAGGGCAAGACGCTGGCAGTGCGTGCCTATACCCAGACCACGGGCACATGGGCGCGCGGTATTCTTCAACATGAATACGGGGTCGAACTTGCGAGCATGAAGTGGATCACTACCGACGATCCCCATCTTGCAGAATATACCGATCCGGCCAACGTTATCCGTGTCGACAAAAAACAGAAGTCGCTGGATCAACGCATGATCGATGGTGAAGTTGATGCCGGCATTCTGGGACTGAAACGGCCGGACCATCCAGATACACGTCTGATGATTCCAGACCCTGAAGCCGCTGCGCAGTCCTGGTATGAAAAATACGGTTGCACGCACATCAACCACATGTTTGTCGTCCATTCACAACTGGCTGCGGCCAGGCCCGATGTTGTTCAGGAGCTTTACCGCCTGCTTGAGGAGAGTAAGGCGGCAGCGGATTTGCCCAAAAGCGGCATTGATCCTTTGCCGTTTGGAATTGCCAATGTACGCAAATCCATCGGTATAATCATGCAATACGCCCATGAGCAGGGTATTATTGAAAAAGCGGTGGATGTTGACAGCCTGTTTGCTGAAGGGTTCGGCGCGCCATGATCGGAGGAGTGTAAGCAAGGGTAGTTTCACCGGCCGGATTGCATTAATTGCATCTGACCCTAAAGCCACCTAGTCTGCCGCGAGTGCCGGGAAAAACAGGCGACGCGGGATCGCAGAACGGCAATGAACCAAAAGGGAGAAAACAATGTCACGAATTTGGAGCGAATTCTTCGGGGCAGCAAAGGCTTCGGACGCCAAAGGCGCTAACATTGCGTCAATCATCGGCACAACAGCCGCTGTATTGGGAGTGTCAATTTTTGCAGGTGCGTTGAACATTTCCAGGGCCTCCGCGCAGGGCAACTATCCTTCCAAGCCTGTGCACATCATCGTGCCATACGGTCCGGGCGGCGTTGCGGATCTGACGATGCGCCTGCTGGGTCAGCAAATGTCCAAGATGACCGGGCAGCCAGTCGTTATCGAAAACAAGCCGGGCGCAGGTGGCCGCCGTGCAATGAAAATTGTTCTGGACGCGCCAGCCGACGGTTATCTCATGGGTGTGGCCGGTAACGGACAGTCCATCAGCATGTCGCTTTACAAGAAGCCGGCATACGATCTGCTGAAGGATTTCTCGCCGATATCTGTTGTTGCAACTTTCGACATATTGGTTGCGGTAAAGGGCGAATCGAAATTCAAGACAATGCGCGAAGCGGTTGAAGCGGTGCGCAAAAATCCGGGCAAGATGAACTTTGGAACAGTGCTGCCCGGCAGCACCCAGAACCTGTCGGCGCATCTGTTACGGCTGAAAGAAGACCTGAAAGTCAGTGTCATCACATACAAGACAACGCCGGACCTGATAACGGCAGTTCTGCGTGATGAAGTCGATGTGGCATTTGATTTCTATGCAGCGCTGGCCGGCGTTGTCGGAGACAACAAGCTGCGCGTTCTGGCGACTGCTGGTAACAAGCGTACGGCTTATTTGCCCGCAGTACCCACTGCCAAAGAGAGTGGGTATCCCTATTACATCATGCAGAGCTGGAACGGCCTCGTAACCAAAGCAGGCTTGGCGAAAGAAACCGCGAATGCGGCCAGTAGCGCAATCAAGAAAGCATTGGCTGACCCGCAAGTGCAGGAACGTGCCAAGGCGCTGGGTCTGGGTCTGGAGCCGGGCACACCCGATGAAATGACGCAACTGTTCAAGGAAAGCATCGCGCGCTGGAAGGAAGTCATCGAAAAGGGCAATATTCCCCGGCGCTGAAACTTTTATCAATCGCTTCTGCAGCCTTGCCACTTGAGGCAAGGCTGCAGAGGTTTGGGGGGCTTTAAGCATGTATAGCCGCGACTATCGCGACATTCTCGGCGGCGCGCTCATGATATTACTTGGGGCTGCTGCTGCGTTGTATGCCTGGGTAAAGTACGAAGTCGGCACAGTGCGCGAAATGGGCCCCGGCATGTTTCCCGTGGGGCTGGGAATTATCCTTGTCGGACTTGGCGCGTTGATCCTCATTCCGGCCTTGTCGCGTGCGGGGCCAAAATTTCCCGAGCTGGAAACCCGTCCGCTTTTGGCGATCAGCCTTGCCGGTCTGGCGTTTGCCGCCTGCATTGAAACCATCGGTATTTTGCCGGCTGTGTTCGTGCTGACGATTGTCTCGGCCTTTGGCGACACGAAACTCAAGTTGCGTGGAATGCTGCTGCTGGCAGCAAGTCTGGGCATCTTCGCAGCGCTGATCTTCAAGGTCGCACTGGATCTGCCCATCCACATCTTACGCTGGCCATTCTGATGGAATATTTCGGGTCAATATTCTCAAGTCTTGCCATCGGGGCAAAAACCGCGTTCTCGCTGAACAATATTTTTTATTGTTTCATTGGCGTTACACTTGGCACGGTCGTTGGCGTCTTGCCGGGTCTGGGCGCACTCGCGGCCATCTCGCTTCTGCTGCCATTGACGTTTTATCTCGATCCCACCTCTGCATTGGTGATGCTGGCAGGCGTTTATTACGGCACGTCCTATGGCGGCTCGACCACTTCGATCCTGCTGAACCTGCCGGGCGAAACAAAATCAGCCATTTCCTGTCTCGACGGCTACCCGATGACGCGGCAAGGCCGCGGCGGCATCGCACTGCTGATGACGACGATCTCCTCTTTCGTGGGAGCGAGCATCGGCATACTTGCCATGATCCTGTTCTCGCCATTGATTGTTAAAGCGGCGATTCAATTTGGACCGGCCGAATATTTCTCCATGATGTTGCTCGGGCTGGTTGCGGCTTCCGCAATTTCAAACGGCGCACCCGTAAAGGGCATCGCCATGGTCGTGGTGGGATTGTTACTGGGCATTGTTGGTCTCGACTTGCAGACCGGGCTTCCACGTTTTGATTTTGATATCGACAGCCTCGAAGACGGACTTGGTCTGGTCAGTATCTCCATGGGCGTGTTCGGTATCACGGAAATCATCGCGAGCGTACGGGCAGAAGGCAGTCAGCCGGGCAATCGTCAGAAAATCACGTTCCGATCCATGATCCCCACGCGGGATGACGTAAATCGCTCGGTTGGTCCAACGTTGCGCGGGACTGGTATCGGCTGCTTTTTCGGAGCATTGCCCGGAACCGGAGGCGCGATTGCGTCCTTTATGTCCTATGCGGTGGAAAAGAAAATCGCCCGTGAACCGCAGCGGTTTGGCAATGGCGCCATTGAGGGCGTTGTCGGGCCGGAAGCGGCCAACAACGCGGCAGATCAGACGGCATTCATTCCGACCATGACGCTTGGAATTCCCGGCAGTGTCGTCATGGCGTTGATGATGGGCGCCCTGATTATTCACGGGATCACGCCGGGCCCGCAATTAATGGCCAAGCACCCCGATCTGTTTTGGGGTCTCGTCATGAGCTTCTGGATCGGCAATATCATGTTGCTGATCCTGAACATTCCGATGATTGGACTATGGCTGCGTTTGCTCGCAGTGCCCTATCACATTCTCTATCCCATCATTCTGGTTTTCGTGTGCATTGGCGCTTATAGCGTGAACAATGCGGTCTTTGATGTGTTGATCGTGGTGATATTCGGCGTCATCGGCTACGGCCTGAGACTTCTGGATTTTCCGCCAGCGCCGTTATTGCTGGGTTTTGTTCTGGGTCCGATGCTGGAGGAAAATCTGCGCCGGGCCTTGCAATTGTCGCGCGGCGACTTTTCCATATTGGTCAGCAGGCCAATCAGCGGAGCATTCCTTGTTATAACCGCCTCGTTGTTGCTGTGGACACTTTGGACCACCATGAGCAAGCGCGCCCCGCGTGCTGACGGCCTTCTGCAAGAGTAGAAAAATCATGACGAATACTGGAACTGGCCGCCAATCCAAAAGCCAGATGAAGCTGTCTTTGTTTTTGACTGGCGATGGCAATTATCACATGGCGGGCTGGCGTCTGCCCGGCTCGACCAATGACGGTGGCCAGAACATCCAGCGCTGGGTCGAGGCGGCACAGACAATAGAACGCGGCAAGCTCGACATGCTTTTCATTGCTGATGCTGCGAGCCCGCCTGGAACCGACGACCTGCAAACGCAAAGCCTAACCGCGCGAATAGACCGCATGGATCCGATTCCGATTCTTTCGGCTATTTCCATGGTGACAAAAAATATCGGTCTGGCCTCGACCATGTCGACAACATATCTGGAGCCATACAATCTGGCGCGTACAGTTGCTTCGCTCGATCATATCTCCGGTGGCCGCGCAGCGTGGAATATTGTCACGGGAAGCAACAAGGACGATGCCCTGCAATTCAGCCGCGAGTCGCACGCACCCCATGCCGAACGCTACCAGCGTGCAGAGGAGTTCGTCGACGTCGTCCGGGGAATTTGGGACAGCTATGATGATGACGCCTTCCCTCGCGACAAGAATTCGGGCGTCTACATGCATCCGGAGAAGGTGCACTTTCTGAAACACGAAGGTAAGTATTTCAAGGTTCGCGGTCCGTCGGCAGTCCCGCGTTCTCCGCAAGGTCATCCGGTTCTTATTCAGGCCGGATCATCGGAACCAGGCATGAATATTTCTGCGCGTGTTGCCGACATCGTTTTTACATCGCAATCCAATCTCAAGAATGCGCAGACATTCTACGATAATGTGAAAAGCCGTTGCGACCGTTTTGGCCGCACTCCCGATGACATGTTGATCATGCCGGGTGCTCTGTTGTTCATGGCTGAAACCGAGAGCGAGGCGAAAGAAAAATACGACATGCTGAACTCGCTGATACCGCTTCGGGTGGCCTTGCAGCGTCTGTCGGCAAATCTGGGTGGCATCGACTTGTCACCCTATGATCTGGACGCCCCGGTGCCTGAGATCAAGGGCAATGATGCGCGGGTGAGCGCGGTCGAAAGTTACATCGCCATTGCCAGGCGCGAAGGTCTTACGCTGCGCCAGATGGCAATGCGCTCTGCGGCAGCCAAGCATCACTGGACCCTGGTAGGCTCTGTGAAACAGGTCGCTGACGAGCTTGAGGCCTGGTTCCGCGAAGGCGCCGCAGACGGGTTCAACATCCTGCCCAGCGATGTCCCTGCGGCGATCAATGTTCTTGTCGATAAACTTGTGCCGGAGCTTCGCCGCCGTGGTCTTTTCCGGACCGAATATGAAGGCACGACCTTGCGCGAAAATCTTGGATTGAAGCGCCCGCCCGATTTGTCCGGATCCCGCTGATCGCCAGCAGTTGCTTCGGCGCAACATTTCTGTCTGCCGCCGGTAAAGGCTGCGTGGCAGCATCAATATTCAATTTCGGTGCCGATGCCCAGGGACGTGCGTCCGTCGCCACCCACTTCGCCGAGCAACTTTATCCGCTTGGTTACATCGACTTTCACCGTGGCAGCGCTGTTGGCCGGTGTTGTCCCGGCTTTCACGCCAACACTTACGCGGCGCGAAATATAGCGCGACGCGCTGACGCTGGGACCATCCTTGCCTGCGTTGACATCAAGAGTATCTACGCCCAACGCCTGACGCGTCTTGTCGAGAAATCCCGGTCCGCCCTTGCCCGTCAGCGTGGCGACGGCGGCGGCAAGTTGCACGGCCTGAAACGCCGTCAGGCTGCCGGCTGCTTTCTGAAACAACAAATGCGACAGCACCTCGTCGGGCGCCAGCGTTGGCTGCGAGGTGAATGCAAACTTCGGATCATCCGCCTGGCCGGTGATCGTTACCATCGCCGTTACCGAACCGGCCGTGGAAGCTGCAACGAATTCCAGTTGCGGAATGATGTCCCCAAGGAATGTTAGCCGCCCACGGCTGATATCGATCTTCTGGGTCAAAAGATCTATCCGGCCGCGGCGCAATTCAAATGCTCCGTTTGCGCGTGGCGATGCCGTTGTTCCCGTGACCGTAACACTACCGCCCAGTTCCGCGTCTATACCGCGACCACGCACAAATACCTGATTGGGCGCATCGATGCGCAAGTTTATGCGGGGTCCGCTAGCACCGGAACGTTTGCGCCGCTCCCGTTGCTGGCGAGCTTTTGCTATGGCCTGCAAACGCGCGCGTGTTTGTGGTGGAGGTGCAATATGCTTTGCACCGCGCAGCGGCGCTGATGAAGCGGGAAGACGTTCGGGTACGTTGACGTTCAGCGAACGAATGTCGATCCGGCCGCCAAGCGTTGGCGAACCCGTCAGCGGGCCGGTCACGGTCATATTGAGGCCGGCGACGAGTGTCATCACATCGTTGGAAATGAGCTGCGCCTTTTGTGCGGTGATGCGCAGATTGGCAGGCATGCCCGCAGCAGAATTGGTTCCGATATTGCCATTGATGGAGAGTGATCCGCCATTGGCGGCTTGCGCCGTAAGGGAGTCGATCGTGATCTGGTCACCCCGGCCGCTAAAACGGCCTGCGATGTTTGTGAATGCGATGCCTTGCAGAGGATCCCGGAAGCTGCCGCCGCTAAGTGAAGCAGATCCGGACACATTTGGCCTGGCAGCAGAGCCGCGCAGTGTTGCATTGAGCGCCAGACGTCCCGTCACGCGTTGACCTGTTCCTGCCAGAGACGCATTGGCAAGGCCTGCGTCCACAACACCATTGATACCAAGAGCGATTGCACCTGCGCTGTCGAGTGGAACTGAACCATCAACTCGTAATGCAATCTGTTTGCCGCCACGAATGTCGCCTTTGATCGTAGCGTGCCGTTGTTGCAACTGACCGCCAAGATTGATGTCAAGGCGGGGGACGCCTGCCTGGCGCGTTTCGCGGTTGGCAAAGCCCTTGATGGCGATCGAATAAGGACCTGTTGGACTGGCAGGTGTTCCGCGCAGTTCTGCGCGCCCGTCGAGCCGTCCAGCGAAGTTCAGTTTCGGATCAACAGCCTTTGCTATGGACAGGGGCAGATTTGATATTCCGATTTTCAGTCCCAGACTGCTGCCTGCATCGCCGGCGATGGTGATACGCCCGCCCGACGCCAGCAATGTAACGCCCTTCGTGGATACAATACCCTGCCTGATTGCCAGGGTCGCTGGCGCGGCAAGGGCAATGCGTATGCCTCGCCGGGCGGCGTTGAAGGAACGCAAGTCTATGCGCATGGGGTCTGAGGTCTGCAGGTTACCGGCACCGGAAAGTTGCACCGTCCCGCCGCTGGTTCGTAAGGTGAATGCGGTTACACCGCCATTGTTCCTTGCGTCGAGCTCGGCGCGCCCGATTGTTTCCCCAGCGGCGCGCAATTGGTTGAGTTTTGCTGAACCTGCAATCTTCGGCCTGTTGAGAAGGTCATGTGCGCTTACATTGGCTTGCGCGGAACCAATGCGGATATCGTTGAAGGCTATGTTACGCGCCTCGGCATTGATCTTCATGTCCTGGCCATTGTCGCGAGCCGAAAGTTCTGCGACTGCCTTCACTGCACCACGCATGTTTGTGAGTAACAATGCTGACAAATGGCTGAGATCCGGCGCATCCAGTGACAGGTTTCCCGTCGCAAGTCCGTTGCCTGCAATCGTGACATCGCCAGTCGCATTGGCAGAACCGAGCCGGAAGTTCATTTGCTCCAATCGCCATCCGCCAGCTTCACCTTTGGACACACTGGTGCCGCCAGTCAGCGGCCGCTGGTCGACGGAGCCGTTAGCCTTCAGTGTTGCCTGAAGCACGCCGCGCAATTGTCTTGCATCGATTTGCACGGACAGATCCCGGACTGGCTTTCCTATCGCGGTTAGCCGCGCTCCGCGCAGTTCGGCACGCAAGTCCGGATTGTCGAGAGTGCCTGACAATAGTCCGCTCAAGGCGACGTGGCCGCGCAAACGCCTGTCTATGTCTGCAGCATCAGTGATGGACAGGGTAAACCGCAAGCCCTCGCCTATCCCGCCGATGCGCCCATTGATGTTGCCATCCAGGCCCCGCCCGATGAGCGACACCTGATGCATCGCCAACTGCACCGGTGAAATCAGAATGCGCCCTTTTGCGGCCAAAGCGCCGCCCGCTAGGCGGTTGAGAGTAGCGTCTCCTAACGAAAGGCCGTTGGCCTGGCTGCGAAACCCGATGGTCCACTCTTTGGCAGGCGTAGATCCGGATATGTCTGCATTGATCGTTGCGCGTCCTTTGAGAGAACGGCCGGCCAGTTCCGAAAAAGCGGACAGATTGAGCAGTTCGCCATCAACTTGTCCTTCCATCTTGCCGGCGGACAGGCGCCCGGAATAATCGACTTTATAGATTGGCGAAGCAATCTGGGAGCGCTTGATGTCGACCGTGCCCTTGTCATCGATGGATGCGCGGATACTTGCGTTGATGACGTTGCCGGCAGCTTTGGCAAAACCTTTGACCGGCGAGCGAAGTCCCGCAATCGTCGCATCGGCGCTTAATGCAAGGAACGTGTCCAGGGATGGCTTCAGCGAAAAATTTGCCATCGCCTTGTCAAATCCACCATCGGCGGAGACGATGTTCAGCGCTTCCAGTTTGCCGTCGACGATCGGTTTGTTGAAGGTTCCATGTGCGCGCGTCGTGAACTGGAGTTTGCCTATTGTGACTTGACCGTGACGTGTCGTCTGTCCGTCATTGGATAGCGCCTGTGCGATCACGTTCACATCAAAGCTTTTGTCTTTCTCAAGTTTGCCGGTGATGATGAGCTCTGCAAGGCTGGAGGCCAGCCGGAAATTTGACAATGTGACAGCGCCGTCATCGCCAAGGTCCGCATTGCCTTTGAGAGTTGTTGACCCCGCGAATATTCCGGCTGCCAAAGGTGGCAAGAGTCCTTCGATCCGGCTGTGCATGTCGAGTTGCAACCGCCGCCCCGGACCCGTGCGCACGAGCCTGACGTCGCCTTTCGCGCCTATTGATTGGCCTGCGTTGAAGTCCAGCGTGGCGGCGAAATTGTCGAGTGGACCCTTGCCCGTCAGGGTGAGATCAACAGGGGGTAGACCGGGTATGGAAGCAGCACGCCCAACAATGCCACCGGAAGATTTACGATGTGTCACATCAAGGGTGAGGTTTTCACCTTTGGGCACAAACAGCAGTCTGATTTTTGACGAACCTTCTGCATCCAGCCGGTCCGCCGCCAGGTTGACGTCAAGCCCTTCGCCCGGATCACCTAACTTCACATCTCCCTTGGCGCTTAGTCTGACTTCCGCGCCAATGATTGGCGCACCAAGCGCCAGTTCTTTCAGTGCAAAAGCCTTCACCAGAATCTTTACCGGCAATTCAGGCAGCAGTGGCTCGTTCGAGCCCGGCGGGGCTGCAATTGCCGGATCGGATACGGGCTTGCGCAGAATTTCCAGCTTTCCGATATTCAGGTTGTCGATCTCCAGGCGGCGGCGCAGCAGTGCAAGCCTGCTCCAGACGAGTTCGACCTTGTCGACTTTCAGCCAGACGCCGTTCTTGTCGGCAATTGCGACATTGTGGATTGTAGCATTGGACGACAGCGCCCCTTCCACAGCGCCAATGGTAACCTGCGAAGATTTGGAAGACAGCGCCTGCGATATGAGTTTCGCCAGCGTGCTTTGTTGATCGTCGGCCCTGCCTGAGAAGACGAATATGCTGACGCTGAAAACTGCTGCAAGCAAAAGCGCAAAAATAGCGGACCAGAGACCGATGCGCATTAGCCGGCCGGGATGAAACCTATGAGCGAGCGCGGCCATCAGAAGGCCTGCCCCAGGCTGAGATAGACAGCGAACGGCGCTTCACCCTTGCGTTTTCCAACCGGTACTGCAACATCCAGACGGATGGGGCCAATCGCCGTGTAATATCGCAGGCCCAGGCCCGCACCAATGCGCAAATCCTTGAAATTGGGAACTTGCGATGCAAATGCATTGCCGATGTCTATGAACGGTACAATGCCGATTGTATCCGTCACCTTGATTCGCGCTTCGAGAGAGGCTTCGAACAGGCTGCGTCCACCAATCAATATGCCGGCTGCAGTCTGTGGGCCCAGGCTGCGATAGGCATAGCCGCGCACCGAGCCGCCACCGCCTGCAAACAAGCGGCGGTTTGCAGGAATTTCATTGATCGAGCCGCCCGCCATGGAGGCGAATGCAATTCGCCCGGCCAGAATGTAGCGTGATTTTTCATCCAGCGAATAATAGGCAGACAAAACCAGATTGGATGCAACCAGAAACGGCGCAGCATCCCCCATGCCCATGTAGGGCGTGACATTCGCTTTGACGCGAAAACCTTTGGTCGGATCAAGCGGATGATCGGTTGTGTCCCATTGCGCGGTGACTGGCAGTCCGATGAGTTGATAGGTCATGGTGCCTAATGCATCCGTTGAGCGTCCTGCTTCTCCCTCAATGCCTGCCTGAATCCAGGCTTTGTCGGCAAACCGATAACGCAGTGCAGCCTGCACGTTGGCCAGCCTTGCTTCATAGGCTTTTGTTCGTTCATTCAACACAAAAGCATCGGCCAGAAAATCCACACGTGAGCCATTGATCGCGGGCTTGATGAAACTCAGTGCAAGGCGGCCACCCAAATTGTCTTTGAAGTCAGCTTTCTTGCCGGTGATGCTACCCGTCCCGGTCGTCAGATAAAAAAGATCGGCGGAAAGCCGCAAGCGTTCGGCGCCGCCGAACAGGTTGCGATGCATCCAGTATGTCCGAAGGGCCGGGCCATCTACGGTGGAATAACTTACGGCCGCTCCGAGCGCGCGTGGCAACCGTTCGCTTACGATCACTTCAAGAGGAACGGATCCATCCGGGGCAAGTTTCTCTGCCGGCCGCGCGCGCACTCCGCCGATCGCTTCGATCTGGCCGACAGACTTGCGAATTTCAGCCAGGCGTTCAGGTGAATACAGCACACCTGGTTCCACATAGATAAATGAGCGCACAACTTTCGGATCAACATCCTTGGTCCCTGAAACCTGAATGTCGCCTATCGGTGCGCGTG
The DNA here is from genome assembly GCA_963700795.1 of uncultured Alphaproteobacteria bacterium. Classification (GTDB taxonomy): domain Bacteria; phylum Pseudomonadota; class Alphaproteobacteria; order Rhizobiales; family Beijerinckiaceae; genus Terripilifer. Next base: position 768,982 of record CAVOYX010000005.1, read on the forward strand.
GTCCCGGTTTCACGGCAAGCCGTATGCCAATCGTTCTGGTGCGATGATCGACAACGGGAGAAGGATCTTCAATGGTCGCATAGGGATGGCCCTGCATCTGAAAATGCCGGGTGATCTTTGATGCCGTATTGACGAGAATTTCCGTGCGCGCCGGTCCACCTTCAACACCCTGGTCGATATCTGCCGGCAGAATGCCTGCGGGGAAGGAACGCCTGCTCGCGGCGTCGACAATATCGAGCCGGTTGAAGCGATAGAGCGGCCCGGGCTCGATCACGATGGTGACAGGCACGTGCGCGCGCCCGCGCAGACGCTCTGCAGCGCGCGCAGCAGATGATGGGGCCGCTTGTCCGTAAACGAAAGGCACGCCCGCAATATCGATACGGACTTTGGCGGCGTAATGACCGTGGCCCCACATGGTATCGATGAGGCGCGGGAAATCTGCTTCTGCGCGACGCAATAGCTCTTCCCCATCCTGGGGCGATTCCTTGCGCAGCTTGTAAAGCAGCGACGTGTCGCGCAGCGCTTGCGAAACGTCCTTGCCGGTTGATGGGTCACCGATTGTCAACTTGTATGGCAGGATCTTGCTTGAGACTGGCGGCGGCGTATCCGCAGAGCCGAAAAGGCCGAAAAAATCGAACGCAAAGGCCGGCCGCGTCGGAAGACACGATCCAGCAAGCAGAACAGATATGGCAACACATGCCATATACTTCCGCTCATGTTTGCAGTTCACTTGGCCTCTCAAAACTCAAAAAAAACTTACGCACTGGCCGCAGGACCAGCGCTTGAAGTATCGTGGTGTAGGGTAAATTCTTTCTACCATTTAAGCTGAATAAGGCCTAAACGGCCCCTGTACATCGACGAAAGTGCAGGTTTCTATCGAAGGCCAAGCGTTTTTTGACTCCTGACAAACGCGATATCCGCTTTCAGGCGTGAGCTAGGCAGCAAATCGCACGGCGTAAACAGGCGGTAGCGTGTGCGTGATGCAGCTCCAGTCGTCGCCCTGGTTTTCGCTGATCCACAGACCGCCGGTGGTAGAGCCAATGGCAAGACGCTGGCCGGAACCGTCGATAGCCAGCCCATGCCGGTACACGACGTCGTAGGCATGAACCTGCGGCAGGCCGTTGGCGAGAACTTCAAAACTCTTGCCGCCGTCACGGGTTCTGGTGACCACAAGTTTGCCGCCTGCGGGAATTCGCTTTTCATCTTTTATTTCAGGTACGAACCACGCAGTATCGGGGTCTTCGGGATGTACGACGACAGGAAAGCCAAACACAGACGGCTTCACACCGGTTATCTCCGTAAAGTTTCGCCCGGCATCATTTGAAATGAACATGCCGTTGTGATGCTGGATCCACATGCGCTCCGGTTGCGACGGGCATTGCACGAGACAATGGACATCCTGCGCAATCGGGTCATGAACTAGTTCCGGCGGCACATGGTCGGCGCGCATGCCTTCGCCGCGTTGTTCCCAACTGGCGCCAGCATCGCCGGTTTGCCAGAGACCGCCCGTCGAAACGCCAATGCAGACATTTTTGGGATCGCGCGGATCAACGCAAATGGAGTGAATGCCAGGCAGGTCCGCACCGCCGCCCATCCATTGCGTACGCTTTGGGTGCCGCCACAGACTTTCGCAAATGTCCCAGCTCATCCCCCGGTCGCTGGACCGGAACAGTCCACCAGGCAATGTTCCGCACCATATAACGCCCGGCTCGTCAGCTCCTCCTGCAGCGAATGACCATATTCTCACGGTGGACCAGGGAATTGGCCTGCCCCACATATCCTTTTCGTCGAGCCCTTCGGGTTTTGCCGGATAGGCGGGCGTTGCAATCTCTTCCCAACCCGTTGCAGTTGATCTGTGTACCTTGACGCCAAAATGCCCGTGATCGAGAGCGGCATAAGTTACGCCATCGCGCGGATCGGTCATTGTCAGGGTAACGTTGTCGCCAAGAAAATCTGCCGCTGATATGCTCCATTGCCCGGCTATGCGTTGAAGCGTGAAAAGGCCCTTGCGTGTAGATACATGAATTTTGTCGCTCACGTTCTAGCCTCCTGAAAGCGCCTGAAACACAAATACAGTCCCGTCTGGCGGAACAATGTCCGAAAGATTGTTTCGATCGGTTATGAGCACGCCGTTCACAAATACCGATACATGCTTGCGCAATGCAGCCTGATCATCGAGAAAATAACCACGCGCACGTGGGTTGCCGGAAAACACCTGATCGAGAATTTGCCGGACCGTGTCGCCATGGGCAATTGTCTCGGGGCATTCGACATGCCGTTGAATATTTTTTGTGAATACTACTCTCGGCATGTCCGAGCCTCGGCTCTTTATCCTACGTACTATTGCCCGACCGCGTCATTGTCGTCTGTCAGCGGTCTGGAACATTTTCGCATTTCTGAGTTCGGTGTTGATATCAACAGATTCCGAAACCCCAGCTATCTTTCCTTGAGTGCCTGCTGCCCGGTTTCCACAAAAGGCGCAAACACAAACTCGATCATTCTTCGCTTGCCGGTCTTGATCTCGGCCGAAACCGTCATGCCCGGTCCAATGGCAATCTTCTTGCCGTCGACGATAATATTGAGTGTTTTTGGCTTTATGATGATAGGGAACACGAGGTTTTGCAGACGCTGCGTACCACCTGGGCCAAGCGGCCTGCCAGCCTGTGCCGGATTGCTTTCCGATTGTGCTGCATCGGGTTGAGGCACGGCATCGCGTGCAACACTCTTCACAATTCCTTCTATGGTGCCGTAGCGGGTGAAGGGGAAGGACTTGATCTTGATGACAGCGGTTTGACCTATCTTGATAAAGCCGATGTCCTTGTTGAGCGCGAATGCCTCCACTTCCAGTTCGGCATCGGCGGGTACAATGCGCATGATATGTTCGCCGGCCGTAATGACCTGGCCAGGATTGATTACCGATAGCGCCTGTACGGACCCCGCGACTGGCGCCTTGATTTGAAGGTTGGACAGTTTTGATTGGGCCTTGGCCAGCCGCTGCGCCAATTCGTCTCGCTGGCGTTCTGCAGCGCTCAGTTTCTGACTGTTATCGGCAGCCGCAGTTTCATAATTGCGTGCGATTTCCCGATCGAGAACGAGAATAGCCGAGCTCGTTTCGTTGATCTGTCCGGCCTGGCTGGAAAGGTTTGTCTGCTGCTCATGCAGTTTTTCCAATGCATCGATCAGGTTTGCCTTTGAGCCTGCATTGCGCTTTACAAGTATTTCGCGCATGTCCACGCGATCTTGCAGTGTGCGAACAAAAACCTTCTGTGCGGCAACAGTTGCCTTCAGTTTTTCAAGTTCAGCCTTCTTTTGTTCCTTTTGCGCCATGAGGGCAGCAATCGCCGTGGCGAGTTGAGTTGCCGTATTGCGATAAACGCGGTTCTCCCGGGTGCGGATATTGTCGGATATTCCCGTAGGCCATTTCGGCTCTTCACCCAATGTCAGATTGCGCGAGCCGATCGCCGTTGCAAGCCTATAACGCCAGGCAATTTCAGCATCAATGGCGCCAACGACGTCCAGCAATGCCTGAACGTCCGCTCTGGCATCATCTGGAGACAGCTCAACGAGTATGTCATCCTTTGCGACCATCTGACCGTTGGAAACCTTCAGGCGCAAGACCTTGCCGCCTTCGATCGGCTGAACAACACGAACACGGCCTGAAGGCTGTATCTTGCCATTGGCTACAGCGACAATGTCAACTTTTCCGATCCACGACCACGCAACAGCCACGACGAACAGGGCACAAATTGCAAGCAGCAGCATCATGCGCACCGGCGAGGGCGGTGTCTCCAGCATCTCGAGCGCTGCTGGCAGGAATTCATGGTCGCCCTTGTCGATCTTGCGTTGTTGACTCATGATCCGGATCCCCGGTCGCTTTGCAGCGCCCACAGCCGGGCATAAAGACCATTCTGCCGTTTCAGCAATTCTTCATGCGTGCCTTGTTCTACAATCCGGCCTTCATGCATGCCAATGATCCGATGACAAAATCGCACTGCGGCAAGTCTGTGAGCAATGATGATGACCGTGCGGTCTTTTACAATATGTTGCATATTGTTCTGGATAACCCGCTCACTTTCATAGTCGAGCGCGCTGGTTGCTTCGTCGAAAATCAGAATACGCGGGTTTGTTGCAAGCGCCCGCGCTATTGCTATGCGTTGCCTCTGTCCGCCTGAAAGGTTCGAGCCACGCTCCTCGATGGTCGTGTCGTATCCTTGCTGCAGCTTCGAGATGAACTCGTCAGCTCCGGCAAGTTGCGCCACGCGAATTACGTGGGCGCGCGGCATGGCTGGATTGGACAGGGCAATATTGTCATGAATACTGCGATTGAAAAGCAGATTGTCCTGCAGAACGACGCCGATGTTTCTGCGCAACCAGGAAGGGTTGGCCTGGGACAAGTCGGCTCCGTCAAGCAAAACCTGACCTTCATTTGGCATGTACAGGCGTTGCACGAGTTTAGTCAGCGTCGACTTTCCCGATCCCGATGCTCCAACAATTCCGATAACTTCGCCAGGACGAATTCCAAGCGAAACGTTTTTTAAAACGTCGGGTGTTTGTGGTGCGTATCGAAAGACAACGTTGCGTAACTCGATCTGGCCGCGTGGCGGGGGGAGGGAAAGATTTTGAGCGGGACGCGGCTCCTGCGGAGCATTCAGAATGTCGCCAAGCCGGGCCACAGACACCTGTACTTGTTGAAAGTCCTGCCATAATTGCGACAGGCGCAAGATTGGCTGTGTAACCTGATTGGCAATCATGTTGAAGGCGATCAACGCGCCAACTGTCATTGTATTGTCGAGAACGGCCTGCGCTCCAAACAGCAAAAGCAACGCAGTCGTTACTTTCTGAACATATTGGATGGAATTCTGCCCAACAGCGCTCAACATGATCGCGCGAAACGACGTTCGTACATAGGCCGCAAGCCGTTCTTCCCACTGCACCTGCATCGAAGGTTCGACAGCTGAGGCCTTGATCGTCTGCACGCCGACAATCGATTCCACGAGGAATTGCTGGCTTTGCGCACCGGTGCTGAATTTTTCTTCAATGCGTGTGCGCAGGCCCGGACGTATCAAAACGGCTATCAGGATATACACCGGGATGGAAAGCAAAACGATAATCGTCAGCTGCCACGAATAAAAGAATAGAACGGCAATAAAGACGAAGGTAAAAAAGAGATCGAGCGTTGAAAACAATCCCTGACCGGTCAGAAATGACCGGATATTTTCCAGCTCACGCACACGGGCGACGGTCTGTCCTGCGGCTCGCGTTTCGAAATATCCCAGCGGCAAGTTGAGCAGGTGCGCGAACAGCCTTTGGCCCAGCTCAACGTCGATGCGACTGGCCGTATGCGATAAGGCATAAGTTCGCAGATATTGCAGAAACACATCGAACAGGCCGATGATCACAAGTCCGGCAACGATGACATAAAGTGTTTCATAGCCGCGGTGCGCCAGCACCTTGTCGATGACGACCTGGAAAAACAAGGGCGTCACCAGGGCAAACAGCTGTACGAACAGGGATGCGAGTATCACGTGATAGAGCGGTTTGCGATATCGCCAGATGGACGGCAGAAACCACCGGAAACCAAATGTCTGTGGGTCAATTCCTGCTCCACCCCATCGCCTTGCCACGAGAATGGCGATCGGTTCCAGCAAGCCGTAAAGTTCACCCAGTTCGTGTTCACTGCCTTGCCGGGTTACCGGATTGACCAGACGAAAAGTACCTGCTGGTGTTTTGCCGCCGTAAACAGCAAATGCGCCCGATTTCAATTTTACGATGGCAGGCGTTGGCAGGCGCTCGAGGCGTTGCTGGTCACTGACTGTGATCTGGCGAGCTTTGAGGCCGATTTGTCTGGCCGCTCGAATGATGTCCTGTTCGTTCGACAATCTATCATGGATTGCCAGATCACGGCTGATATTGGCCGGGTCGGCAGCAATGCGATAGTAGCCGGCGATGCCACACAAAGCGGGCAGGCCTGAATCGGGAATGGATGAGCCAGGTTCAGTGCTGGACATTACTTTCGGGCGGTTTGAGAATTTGCGTTAGCAGGTGATGCAACGGCGTTGAAGTAGAATCGCTATTCGCCGATATGACCCGATATACCTCGGCTTGTCCATGAATGTTGGACCCCAGCGCTGCGATCTCGGTCACCGATGCGCATCAGTGATTTGGCAAACATCTGGATGTAGAGACGTCAGGGTTACTGGCTACCTTGCGCGAAGGGGGTAGCCAGCGTTGCCGAAGCGCCATTTTGTGCACTTGGGCCAATCAGGCTGAGGCTGCTGGAATTGTCTATCGACAGCAGCGGCGTCAGCCAGTCATTCAGCACCGGACTGGAGATGAAACCGGTCGCGGCAAATGTCTCAGACAACCCAGGCGCGGCGCCAGCATCATCAGCCGACACTCTATAGTTCACCGGAATGCCCGCCAGGGCCTGCCCTAACCACGACTCATGTCCTGAAACGGTAATGGAGCTTAATAGGCCCGAGACGCCATTCACAGGTGGTGTTATCGGTTCGGTCGGTGGAGGTTCGCCGCCGATTGGCCAGCTATCGACGAGAGTCGGAAAAGGCGCGGGCGGCTCTCCTGAGGAACCACCACCGCCCAACAGATCGCCCAACGGGGAAACCGAACCAAGGAATGGCCAGCCATTGACGCCTGATCCAAAAACTTGTGGCGGAAAAAGCTGGCCGCGAATATCGTCAATGAGGTTTTGCCAGTCATCCGTGCCATATGTGTCCAAAGGCAAGGCCGCAATATCGAGCAGCAACTGCCCGTAGGCATCTGCGGTATCTTGATAAGACTCCACCAATTTCTATGAAGAATTCCGCGATCGGGGGGCGTGTGTCGCCGGATATCAACCCTTCGCCAATCGTAACATAACGATCGGCCATCGACTGGGCTTGCTGCTGAAAGCGCTCGGTAACCTGCGTCAAATACACTTGCGCAATTTCGGCTGGGCTCAGACCGTCAGTCGAAACCGGAGTGGTGAGTGAGTCTGTAGCGCCCAAGCCGCCAAAATTGTAGTTCCAGGGGTTCCATAACCAGTTAAATCCGGGCCACCATCCTAATGCCAGAGGCCCATAAGGAAGCGAAACCGACCCGAGAGCGCCGGATGTCGGTGTTCCTTCAGTGTCTGTTAGAGATCCGGTGGAATCGATGGGCATGGTGATCCCGAGCTACTTCGATAAAAATTCTTGGCTGGAACCATACTGAGACAAAAATACTAAAAAAGTCTCATTTGTGGTCGCTGGCCGTATTCTGCCAAATCAGGCTGTTCTGTCAACGCAGCACTAGTTTAGACTTGCGGCAAGCACCGCAACTTCCGGTAAGTGAATTGCATTAACAATAGGTAAATTTAGTGGCGGAATACCAAATAATCTCACGCACCAGTGGGCTGCATGAGATGTTTCTGTAACCGGCTTGGCCGTTGAGTTCGTTGCAACCGGCTTAAAAGCACATAAATTGCAGGCGTTGTGTACAAGGTGAGGACTTGCGAAAGCACGAGCCCTCCCACGACTGTAACGCCAAGCGGTACGCGCAATTCTGATCCGGGGCCCTCGCCGAGCATGAGGGGCAATGCTCCGCACATGGCGGCAAGAGTTGTCATCAGGATGGGTCTGAAGCGTTTCAGGCACGCCTCATAAATGGCCTCCGTAGACGTGGTCTGGCCATTGCGTTGCGCTGAAATCGCAAAGTCCACCATCATGATTCCGTTTTTCTTCACGATCCCGATCAGCATGATGATGCCGATAAAGGCGACAAGGGACAATTCCAGATTATATGCGTTCAGGGCTATCAGGGCACCCAACCCTGCCGAGGGCAGCGTGGAAATAATCGTGAGCGGATGAATGAGGCTTTCATACAGAATACCGAGGATCAGGTAGACCGCGATCAATGCCGCAATGATCAGTAAAAGCTGGTTACCGGTATTCTGCTTGTAGGCCTTTGCGTCTCCTGCAAAATCGGTGCGTATATGATCGGGCAAATTAAGCGCATGCACTGCTGCCTCCACAGCCTGTGTCGCAGTTGCCAGCTTTACATCCTCGGCCAGATCGTAGGTTATTGTGACTGCTGGAAACATTCCCTGATGCTCAACGGAAATGGTCGCGACCGATTGTCCGACTTGCGCAATCGATGTCAGGGGAACCTGTTTTCCGCCTGTGCCTGGAACATAAAGTCCCGCAAGGTCGCCCGGCTCGCGCCGTCGCGTCTCCGGAACTTCCAGGACCACGCGATACTGGTTTCTCGTATTGTAGATCGTTGAAATCTGTCTCTGGCTGAAAGCGTTGCTTAAAGAAGAAGAAATATCGCTGATCTTCACGCCCATCTGTGCCGCCTTGGCCCGGTCAATGATCAGGTTGGCCTGCAAGCCGCCCAGACTGTGATCGCTGGCGACGTCAGTAATTTCCGGCAGCTTTTTCAAACGCGCTTCGGCCTTGCGTGCCGAGTCAATGAGGGTGGGAACATCCGCGCTCCACAAGGTGAATTGATAGGTTGACTTGGATTCACGCGCCCCAACACGCACGGCTGAGGCCGCGAAGATATAAACTTGCAATCCTTTGACCTGGGATAGCTTTCTGCGCAGCCTGTTGGCTACGGAAGTTGCCTGGAGTTTGCGAACTTGTATAGGCTTCAAGGCAACATGCATGCGGCCGGAATTCACTGAAAATCCGCTGCCAATGAATGTAGCAACAGATTCCACAGCTGGGTCTGCAAGCAGAATATCTGCAGTCTCGCGCGCAAGTGGCGCCATGGATGTGAATGATGCATCCGCGCTGGCTTCGAACCATGCAAACAAAAGTCCCGAGTCCGTTCGTGGAAAGAAGCCCTTAGGCGTCGTGCGATATAGCTGGACTGTCAGGCCAATCGTGGCCAGGAAAACCAGCAGCATGAGCCATGGATGGCGCAGGGCCGAACGCAGAGACCGTGCATAAACGCGCAGGATGGCTGCAAGCGTGCCTTCGACTATGCGGTCGAAAAACCCGGCAGACTTATTCTCTGCATCCTTCAGGAAATGTGCGCAAATAACCGGAGTAATAATTAAAGACACCACCATGGAGACCAGAATAGCCAGGCTGATGACGATGGAAAATTCGAAAAACAGCTTGCCAATTATGCCCGGCATGAAAAGCAGGGGAATGAAGGCTGCAACAAGCGACAGGCTGATCGACACCACGGTGAAGCCGATTTCACGCGTTCCGGAAAAAGCAGCTTCAAGCCGGGACATGCCTTCTTCCATATTCCGGTGAATATTCTCGATCATCACTATGGCATCGTCGATAACAAAGCCGATTGCGATCGTGATGGCCATCAGAGACAGATTGTCGACTGAAAATCCCATCAGCCACATGCCGGCAAATGTCCCGGCGAGTGAAAGGGGAACTGCAATTGCTGCAGCAAGAGTTGCCGCCAAACGGCGCAGGAACAAGAATACGACGAGGGTGACCAGAACGATAGATAGAAGGAGCGATTTCTCCATGTCTTCCACGGAAGCGCGAATGGCCTGGGCGCGGTCGGACATGACGACAACTTCCACTCCGGCAGGCATGAGGCGTTTCAGTTCGGGCAATATGGACCGCACCCCGTCAATTGATTCAATCACATTGGCATCGGGTTCCTGCATTACGGAAAGTATGACTGCGGGCTGTTTGTTGAACCAGCCTTGCGAATGTGTATTGCGCACACCCATTGAGACATCTGCGACATCTGCGAGCCGCACAACTTTATCTCCCTCGACACGCACGATAGCGCGGGCATAGTCCTGCGGTGCCAGACGCGGCGTGTCCACGGAGAGGGTTTGCCGCCGCCTGTCGCCGTCCAATGCGCCCAGCGGTGTCGGAGTACCGGCGTTGATGATCGCGGTCCGAACCTGGTCAAGAGATATTCCCATTGAGGCAATCCGGCCCGGATCGGCGCGCACCCTGATGGCTGGCTGCTCGGCGCCACTCACCGTGACGTCGCCAATGCCTTTGACTTGGGAGATTCGCTGGGCAAGGAGCGTATCTGCAAGGTCATAAAGTTCCGAGGCCGGCCTTGTATTCGATACCATGGCCAGAACCAGAATGGGTCTGGCAGCAGGGTTGAACTTGCGTACTGTCGGATAATTGGGAAGGTCGGCGGGCAGGTCCGGCATGGCCGAATTGATCGCCGCCTGAACGTCACGCGCGGCCGAGTCCATGGATCTCGACAGATCAAACTGGACGCGAATGCGCGTACGCCCGGTGCTGGAGCTGGATGTCATCTCGCTAATGCCCGGCAATGCGCCGATGCTGCGCTCAAGCGGGGCAGCGATACTTGCTGCCATGGTTGCGGGGTCAGCGCCGGGGCGAGTGACCATGATCATCATGGTCGGAAAATCGATCGCCGGCAGGTTTGAAACAGGCAGGAACGGGTAAGCGACGAGGCCCGCCAGCATCAAGGTTATGGCGACCAGCGTTGTTGCTACAGGGCGGCGTATGAAGTCCGCAGAAAGCCCTGTTGCAATGCGTATATTGCCGGCTTGGCTCATTGAGCAGCTCCAGCTTCGGGCAAGGTTGATGCGACCGGAACGGTTTTGCGCGAAAGGCGTAATCTTTCTATCGCAAGATAGATGACAGGCGTCGTGTAAAGCGTGAGGAGCTGGCTGAGCAATAATCCGCCGATGATCGATACGCCCAGCGGAACGCGCAGTTCGCTGCCTATGCCTGAGCCGAATGCCAGTGGCATTGCGCCGAACAGCGCAGCAAGCGTGGTCATCATGATCGGCCGGAAGCGAAGCCGGCAAGCCCTGACAATTGCTTCGTGCGGACTGAGCCCGGCGGTGCGCTCGGCATCGATGGCAAAGTCGATCATCATGATCGCATTCTTTTTGACGATACCCATAAGCAGGATAATGCCAATCAGCGCGATTACCGTCAGAGGTTGCCCGGTCAACTCCAGAGACAATAGCGCGCCAACACCAGCAGACGGCAAGGTGGTCAGGATCGTGAACGGATGGATGAAACTCTCATAAAGGATTCCAAGAACGATATAGATGCAAATAATGGCGGCCAATATCAGCCAGATCTGTGAGGCCAGCGCACGCTGGAACTCGGCGGCATCAGCGTGGAACGAGCGCGTCAGTGTTTCCGGCATACCGGCCTTGTTTGTGGTGGCCACAATTGTAGCGACCGCTTCTCCCAATGACACACCTGGCGCCAGATCGAAGCTGATGGTTGAGGCCGGATATTGGTCCTGATGGGCAATGACAAGTGGGGCGGTGGTTCGCACGATGCGCGTGAAGGCGTCCAGCGGTATCTGCACGCCGTCGGTTCCGGTGACATAGATTTTCGACAGAGATGAAACATTCTCCTGATAATTGGGTGCTGCCTCTAGGATGACGCGATACTGGTTTGTCTGCGCATAGATTGTCGAAATACGCCTCTCGCCAAAAGCACTGCCAAGTGCATCTGAAACAGACTGAATCGAGACCCCGAGCCGGCCCGCGCGCTCGCGGTCTATTTCAACATGAACCCGCAAACCTCCATCCGGGCTTTCATGGGCAACGTTGCGCAGCAGATCTGACCGGCGCAACGCCTTGACCATTTGGTCTGCCCAGAAGGACAGGTCGCGGCTGTTGGCTCCCGACAACGTGAACTGATATTGGGATCGGCTGGAACGGGTAGAAATCTGTATGTCCTGTACCGGTTCAAGAAATAATTGTGCGCCGGCAAGTTCTCCAATGGCGGCCTGAAGGCGATCGGCGATCTGGCTGGCCGATAGCGTGCGTTGCGCCTTGGGTTTTAGAACTATTGTCAGGCGCCCAGTGTTGATTGTGGGATTGAGCGAACCGATACCCAGTACGGAAACCACGTGTGCCACGTCGCGATCATTGCGGATGCGCTGCGTGACCCGGTTTTGCAATGCGCTCATTTCAGTGAAAGAGGTGTCGGCAGAGGCCTCCAGTGTAGCGCTTATCAATCCGGTATCCTGATCGGGAAGGAAGCCTTTGGGTATGGCCACATAAAGCCATATGGTCAGAAACGTCGTGCCGATAGTGACCCAGATCACGAAGGCCTGATGGCGAAGCGCCCAGGCCAGTGTCCACTCGTAAAAATGCGCCATCCAGCGAATTGGCGCATCGGCCAGACGCGAGACGATATTGGGCCGGGAGGTTTCGGCATTGCGCAGAAGCTTCGCGCACATCATCGGAGCGAGCGTCAGCGAGACGATGGCCGACACCGCAACTGCGATCGTGAGTGTCAGCGAGAACTCCCGGAACAACCTGCCGACAAGTCCTGTCATGAACAACAATGGTATGAACACGGCGATCAACGAGAACGTCAACGATATGACGGTGAAGCCGATCTCGCGTGCGCCGTCCAATGCAGCTTCAAGAGGCCCTTTTCCGTCCTCCAGATTGCGAACGACATTCTCGATCATGACGATCGCGTCATCGACAATAAACCCGGTCCCGATGACCAGCGCCATCAAGGTGAGATTGTTGAGACTGAAGCCGGCAAGATACATGATGGCGAACGTGCCGATGATCGAAAGCGGTAAAGTCACCGCGACGATGATCGTTGCGCGCAATGTGCGCAGGAACATCAGCACCACAAGAACGACCAGCGTCATTGCCAGCAACAGATGAAATTCCACCTCGCGGACGGAAGCCCGGATTGTTTCGGTGCGATCCTGAACGATGCGGAAATCTATGCCGGCCGGTAACAGGCGGCGAATGCGCGGAATTTCACGATTAAGCTGGGCGAGGGTACTGAGAATGTTTGCGCCTGGCTGCTTCTGAATATCGATAATGACCGCCTTGCGACCATCGAACCAGCCGCCGACATGGGCATTTTCCAGGCCGTCGATGACCGTGGCGACGTCGCGAAGCAATACCGGTGCATCATTGCGCAGGGCGACAGTTATGTTGGAATAGGCGCGCGCGGTTTCTATCTGGTCATTGGCGGAAATGATCCAGGATTGCCGGGCGCCATCCAGCGTGCCTTTGGAGCCCGCGACGTTTGCATTCACAATCGCCTGACGCAGCTCCTCGATACCTATGCGGTAGTTGGCCAGCCGCGCGAGGTCGGCTTGAATCCTGACCGCTGGACGGATGCCACCCTGGATCGTTACAAAGCCAACGCCATTGACTTCGGAAAGGCGCGGCGCAAGCAACGTATCTGCAAGGTCGCTCAAGACCCGCAGGTCTGATGTTGCCGACACAAGTGCGAGGGAAACGATCGGCGCATCGGCGGGGTTCACCTTGGAGTAAACCGGCGGATAGGGCAGGTTGCGTGGCAAAGAGGTCGATGCGGCACTGATGGCTGCCTGCACGTCCTGCGCGGCTGAATCGATGCTGCGATCAAGTTTGAATTGCAGCGTGATCTGGCTCAGTCCGTAGGATGAGGTGGATGTCATCGTATCCAGCCCCGGTATCCGGCCCAGCGCCCGCTCGAGCGGCGCCGTGATCAGGGCTGTTACGGTTTCAGGATTGGCGCCCGGCAATTGCGTCCGTACGGACATTGTCGGGAAATCGACTTGCGGCAGGGAGGAGACCGGCAAACGAAAATATGCCAGCACGCCGCACAGCATCAACGCCACGGACAGAAGTGCCGTTGCAACAGGACGCAGTATGAATGGCGAGGATACGTTCATTTTGCCGGAAAATCCGTTGCCTGTTACAAACCCCGTTGACCAGCGCTGCGATCCTTCAATCGCGGTCTGATCCGTTTACTCCTGTGCAGTTCCGTTCTTTGCGCCTTTAGCCGGTGCTTCCTGAATTTGAGGGCGCACAACTTCACCGCCTGACAGCCGGGCGAACCCGGTTACGACAACCTGCTCGCCGACTTGCAGGCCAGACACGATCACCGCCAGCGCTTCATCCTGCTGCCCGGTTTTCACTTGTCGCAATTGCGCTTTCCTGTCCTTGTCGATGACATAAACATAGGCGCCTTCCGGTCCGCGCTGCAGTGCAGCTGCGGGTACAACAATGGCGTTGGACAAGACATCGACAAAGACACGCACATTGGTGAACTGGCCTGGCCAAAGCCGCGAATTGGCATTCTCGAACCGGGCCTTGATTTTCACGGTTCCGGTTGTCGTATCGACCTGATTGTCGACGACCTCGACAATGCCGCTCTCGATAATTGTCTCGTTGTCGGAACCAAGCGCATCAACTTTGACGACACCGCGTGCCAGCGCTTCGTTGATAGAAGTAAGCCGCTGTTGTGGGAGATTAAAGAAAATACTGATGGGTTTGAACTGTGTGATTGTTACCAGTCCCAGTGCATCGGAGGCGCGGACGATATTGCCAACGTCGACGTTACGCAGACCTGTGCGCCCCGCGATTGGAGCACGAATGACGGTGCGGTCGAGTATAGCCTTTGCATTGTCGATGAGCGCCTGATCGACTTTTATCTGGGCAGCTAGTTGCGCCACTTTTGCGCGCTGGGTATCGGCTTGCTGTTGCGAGCCGAAATTTGTTCGCGCCAGCCTTATGTAACGCTCCAGATCGATCCGGGCATTGGCGAGTTCAGCCTGATCTTGTGCCTTTTTCGCCACCGCCTGGTCGTATTGCGCCTGATAGGTTGCTGGATCTATGCGGGCAAGTATATCGCCCTCTTTCACATCCTGGCCTTCGCGAAAAGTAATTTCCGTCAATCTGCCTTCAACTTGCGGTCGTACGAGAACGGTGTTGAGCGCCCGCGCTGTTCCTACAGAGCTGGCGGTGACAGGCACGTCCTGTTTGCGCGCGATCGCGGCCACGACTGGAATTGCAGGTGTACGCCGCCCCGACCGGCTACCCGCTTGTTGTGAACCGGTCGTTGCGCCACCCGAAAGCCAATTGGCGAGAAAAGGAACGCGCCACGGTGTAGCGCCATCTGCCAGCGTTTCGCGCGGCAATTGCTTAATTGGAAGGTCGAGCCAGTGTTTGTAATGCGCAAGGCCGCCAAGCAGCGCCAGAGCAAAAACGAGTGAAACAAATTTCTTCATGGCCCGGCATCCGCGGCTAAATTGGCGCTTCCCGACTCGCGAGCAGGACTTTCCGTTTTCGATTTTTCTGCCGCGTTGCGTGTCAGGTAATCCTCATCCCTGCTAAATCCGCCGCCCAAAGCCTGAAATAAACTGACAATGGCCTGCAGCCGCTGGAATCGCGCAAGTGTGTGCGCATCCTGTGCATTGAACAATGTCTGTTGCGTGTTCAGGAGTGTGACCACATCGATGGTCCCTTCGCGCAAGCGTTGCAGGGTAATTTGCGAAGCGCGTCGAGCCGATTGAACGGCAACTGCGCGCAGTCTTTCCTGCTCGGCTGTCTTGCGCACGGCGATAAGGGCATTCTCTACATCGGCAAGCGCATCCAGTATCGACTTGCGGTATGTTGCCAGCAGTTCTTCGCGGCGTGCGCGAGACAGCATCACCTGATTTTCCAGATTGTATCCACTGAATATGGATTGCGCGATTCCTCCCGCAACGGAAAGCGCGAAAGCCTCGGGTCGTAGCAGATTGCGCAAGCTGATGCTTTCAAGGCCTGTATCGCCGGTAAGCGTGATATTGGGATAGAGCGCGGCCCGTGCTGCCACGATATTTGCGCCAGCAGATTGCAATCTGGCTTCGGCAGCTGCAATGTCCGGGCGGCGCAACAAGAGCTGTGACGGCAGTCCCGGTTTAACGCGCGGCAGTTTCAGTGCGCGCAGGCTGCCGCCTCGAATACGTGAAGATTGCGGTGTTCGGCCCAAAAGTACGGCAACAAGGTTTCTGTTTTGCTGCAATTGCTGCTGCAATCCTGGAACATTGGCTCGCAGGTTGGCGACAATGCTTTCTTGTTGGGCGACGTCCAGCGCGGTGCCCGTGCCCACTTCGAGCCGGGCCTTGATGGCAGCAAGTGTCTGATTGGCGCCACGGATGTTGTCATTGGCGATGCGCAGCCGTTCTTGCGCCAACAGCACCTGGAAATATGTATTGGTCAAGGCCGCCAGGGTGGAAATGGCCAGGGTGTCATAGTCGAACTGGGTGGCCTCCGCCGACAGCTTGCCTGCTTCAGCCAGGCGGGCGTTACGGCCCCAGAAGTCCAGTGCATAGCTTGCAGTTATGCCCAAGCCGTACCGGCCAGACACACTGGAACGGAAGGGCGGCGCTGCCGATCTTAAAGTACCGGGATTGAGGCTTCGCGATGCGTTGGCGCTGCCGGACACCTGAGGATAGAGCGCCGCTCCTGCAATTTGGGCTTGTGCATCGGCCTGATGCACCCGCGCGGCCGCCGCATCGAGGTCCAAATTTCCCTTAAGTACCTGCTTTGCAAGCGTTGCTAGTTCGTTTGAGCCGAACAACGCGGGCCATTGCATGGAAACAGCAGGCGCATCCGTTGAGCGGGCAGCTTTCCAGCTGCCAGGCATGTCCGGACGGACTTTTCCTGAATCGTCAGCTTTTAAAGCGCAGCCGGCAAGCGCCAGCGCTGTCAGGCAGCAAAGCAACGCGTTGGAATTATACAATTCAAAGGTCCTGCATTGGTCCGGTGTCGCGGCCGCGCAAAGCAATGATCCGTTGGTTCCCGCCAGCGGATGAAACGTTGCATTATACCGTTCCGGCAGCAGATCAAGCCAGAGCTTTCCCGGCCGGGCAAGTTACAAATCGTTCAGGACAGGAGTTGCCGCCGCAGAACAGCCGGCATCCGTGGTTGGACATTCGCGGAAACGCGTGCTCAGTTTATGCCCGAAGGACGGTGCAGCATGACAATGCCCGTTCCAGATAAAATCAGGGAGGATTTTCCGTGACACATCGCCCGTTTTCCGCGTTGGTGACGCTCGCAGGGCTAAGCCTTGCCATGGTGGCCCAGGCCCATTCGCAGGATGCAGCGGCATTCTATGCCGGGAAGACGGTAAAGATCATTATCGGCTTTTCCCCTGCCGGGACCTATGGCCAGTATTCGCAGCTGGCCGCACGTCACATCAAGAAGCACATTCCCGGTCAACCGGCCGTCATAGTCCAGTCCATTCGCGGCGCAGGTGGCATAGCGGCCATGA
Organism: uncultured Alphaproteobacteria bacterium; assembly: GCA_963700795.1. Lineage (GTDB taxonomy): Bacteria > Pseudomonadota > Alphaproteobacteria > Rhizobiales > Beijerinckiaceae > Terripilifer. The sequence goes on from CAVOYX010000005.1 coordinate 785,958, forward strand.
ACAATGTGGCCAACATCGCGCAGCAGGACGGAACAACGCTGATTACTGCCCCGATCAATATTGTTCAGGACGGCCTGCTCAATCCCAAGGCACAATACGATCCTGCCAAATTTCAATGGCTGGGACGCATGATGGAGCTCGTGCAGCTCGGCGTTGTGTCGCAAAAGTCGGGAATTACAAAGTTTGAGGATGCGAAAGCAAAGGCCATAAGTATCGGCGGGATAGGCGCAACCAATCCCACATCGATGAACTGGAAAATCATCAATACGGTACTTGGCACGAAGTTCAACATCATCTCCGGATACAAGGGGCTGCCGGATGCGACGCTGGCCTTTACGCGTGGCGAAGTGGACGGCGTAATGATGAACTGGGAAACTGCCGAGCAGCAATTCCCGAACGAATTGAAATCCGGAAAATTCAAGCCGTTGTTTGTATATTCCAGTAGCCCGGTTGCCGAGGCCAGGGACCTGCCGGCACTGGGTGAAATCGGTCGGAATGAAATTCAGAAAGCATTCCTGCAGATATATACGGTGGGACCGAAAATCGGACGCTCACTTGCCGTGTATGGGAACGTGCCGGCAGATCGTGTCGCGGTATTGCGCAAGGCATTTGACGCAATGTTGAAGGATCCTGAATTTCTGGATGAAGTAACGAAGCGGAAAATGCGTTTCGACCCGATGAACGCAGAGGCAGTGACGAAATTCGTTTCTGCTTCAATGCAGCACTCCAAAGAGACTTTGCAGAGCGTAAGAGCGTTTTACAAGAAACTGACAGATGAAAAATAATGGACAGTTGAAAATAACAAACTATGGATCTTGAAACAAAAACGCCGACCTGGAGGTCGGCGTTTTTTTTGTGACTCTTGAGCGTTTTTTGCATCGCAAAACTGCGACAATTATAACTGATATATATAGGCAGCCGATATATTATGCTGGCGGGCAAGGTCTGCAACCGGAACGCCCTTCTTGCGCTCAGCCTTAAGCATTTTACGAAACGCTGCGAGATCTTTGCCACTGCGCCGAACGCGTTTTTCACCAGACGTACCGGCAGGCATGCCTTTTTCTACCTTAGCTTCTTCAATAATTGCCTGAACAGAAGCAACAATTTTTTCAAGATTGCGAATTTGTTTGTTAGACAGGTTCATGAATTTCTCCTTCTCGCGAGGCTTATTACAGTTGAAATACAATTTTGACAATATGTAGGAGGATAATTTCCTATGTGGAATATCACAATGAAATGAGTTTCATTGCTCATTGCGTGTGCAAAATGTATATTTTATCGCGATTTAGACATTACGTTACTGATTAGCGTTGTGATTAAAAAATAATTTTTTGTTTGATTCGATTCGCTAATCGAGAGCTTTTTCCCAGAATGTATTGTTAATTGCAACAAAACAACAGTTATGTCTCTGCTTTCATGCGATGCGATTACTTGCCGCCGTTGGCCAATGCACTGGCTACACGCGCAACAACATCTTTTGGCGTATTCATGACTTGATTGATAAGTGCAGCAGTATCTTCGCCTGACATCGGGTTTACATCCAGCTTGGCTTTGTCGGCATCGCTGAGATAATTCTTGTCCTTCATGGTTGCATCAAATGCTCGTCGCAAGATCGATACGCGATCAGCCGGCACCCCTGGCGGCAGGAAAAAGGGCCGCCCATATTCCAGTCTTGAAACAAGCAGCGTCAGGGCCTGTTTGTCCGCTTCGCTTTTGGCAAACTTGAAAATAGTGGGAACGCCTGGAAGTTCGGGATTTGCATTGATGTTGTATTGCACAAGAATCTGGATTTTCTTTTCGCGAACCCAATCTGGATTAAGTGCATTCAAACTGAGCCAGGCATTCGAACCCATGCCCTGCACTTCGCCGCGCTCCATGGCAAGGTGGATGTCCGTCGTGCCCTTGTAACCGGACACAATCTTGTAGCGAAGGCCGATCAGTTTTTTTGCTGCAGCGGGAAAATCCACTTGCGTCGTTCCAGGATTGGTGGCGCCCACCACCAAGTCTCGATTGAAGAGATCTTCGATTTTCTTGATGCCCGATGAATGCCAGGCATAGGAGATCTGCGTATCCCGGTTGGTGCTGCCCAGCCAATTGAACTTGCGCGGATCGAATTTCACCGCTCTGGGCTTGAACAGAAATGCCGTCGGCATGCCATTTATGGCAGCGCCAATTGTCGTGCCATCCTTGGGTGCGGTGTTGTAAACAGCGTTGGCCATGACAACACTGCCTGCGCCCGGTTGGTTCTGGATAATAATCCCAGGCTTGCCCGGGATATGGTTGACGAAATGCCGAGCAAATACGCGAGCGTTAATATCGTATCCTGCGCCGGCCGCTGACCCGACAATGATACGGATCTGCTTGTCCTTGAAAAAGTTTGCTGCATCCTGGGCATTGGCACTTGCGACCATACCAAAAAATCCAGCCGTCAGGCCGATAGCCGTTCGCATTGGGCTCATGCTTACTCTCCCGGATATGTGTCGTTGGCTACAGTGTCGTTCGCCTAAATCGGGCTGTCAATTCAAGGCACGGCATATTGCCAGTGTACTTTTTTCGAACTCATTTGTGCATCGGACTTGATCGGCTAGCCATTCCCGGATGCAGGATATATTAGATGGAGGACGAGCCGTGAAACCGGACCAATCCGGTTCTCGCTGCCAAATTTTTGGGGGAAACATGGACGACGAAGCCGACAATCAGAATGAAGAAGACCTGAAGGGCAAATTTCTCGTAGACCCTTACATGGAGTGGGCGCAGGGCGAAGGGATACCGGTTCACCTCGATTTTGGCCACGACTTGCTGGCGCTTGAAACCGCGCCCTGGGATCGTTACGGCGCGCGCGGATGTTTCGCTCACACCCATGGCCGGGGTGATTTCATGGCCAATTATGTGATTGAGGTGGAGCCGGGACAGAAAACAGCTCCGGTCAAGCATTTGTATGAAGCGTTTTTCTATACATTGAGCGGCCATGGTGCGACGACCATCTGGTTGCCTACTGGCGAGAAGCAAACTTTCGAATGGGGCCCAAAGGCTATTTTCGCCATTCCGCTGAATTGCGAATATCAGATTTTCAACGGGTCCGGTTTCGAGCCGCTTCGCATATCGGTAACGCACGATGCGCCGCTGACCCTCAATCTCTATCACAATGTCGATTTCGTATTTAACAACCCTTACCAGTTTCCCGAGCGCATAGGTGAGGCCAACCACTTTGAAGGCGACGGTCAGCATCGCGCCATCAATCGCGGGTCAAATGTCAATCCGGTAAACTTGTGGGAAACGAATTTCGTTCCCGAACTGCCCGATTTCAAATTATATTCACTGGAATCGCGCGGCAAGGGATCGACCAACGTATCCTTCATTCTGGCTGACGGCACCATGCACTCGCATATGTCGCAGATACCGAAGGGCCGTTACAAGAAAGCCCACCGCCACGCAGCGGGCACACATGTCCATGCCGTCACGGGCGAAGGCTATACATTGTTGTGGTTCGAAGGCGATTCAGATTTCCGCGAGGTGCCCTGGCGGCATGGCATTATGTACACGCCTCCCTTCTGGATGTTCCATCAACATTTCAATACGTCTGCAGAACCGGCACGTTATCTGGCGTGTTCGCTTGGCAGCCGACGTTATCCCTTCATCGCGCTGCGTCGCCGCAGCGCCGAAGGCGGTGGCGCAACCTCGATCCAGAATGGCGGTCGCCAGATCGAATACGAGGATCAGGATCCTCGCGTTCACAGGAAGTGGCTGGAAGCCATCGCTGAGACGGGAGTGCGCTCGGATATGGGAGATATATTCGATGAACCCGGCATCATGGCCCTGCCGAAGGAAAAGCTGACAGGCGTCATCCAGCAGCCCCAGTCCATCGGTCCTGCTATCTAGCAAAGTAAACTTCGGAATCAGATTTTATCATGCAGGATCTATCATGATCGAGACGATGTTTTCTGCGTTGTTCGCGATGCTGTCATCACCGCAGACAATGGGGCTGATGCTTGTAGCGGTTGTCATCGGCCTCATCGTCGGCGTTACGCCGGGGATCGGTGGCCGTTTGTCGATCGCATTGGCCATTCCATTTGTTTACGGCATGGACAAGATGGCAGGTGCAGTTTTCCTGCTGACCATGCATGCGGTAAATGGCACAAGCGGCCAGATTTCCTCGATCATGTTTGGCGTACCGGGCGATGGCGACGACGCTGCCACAACCATCGACGGTTATCCTATGGCCCAGAAAGGCGAAGCAGGCAGGGCGCTGGGCGCTTCGATCACCGCATCCGGCGTCGGTGGCATCATTGGCGCATTTGTCTTCGCGCTCATGATACCGGTGCTTGAACCGGTTATCCTTGCTTTCAGCCCGGCGGAGTTTTTCCTGCTAGCCATACTCGGTATCACCTTTATTGCGTTCCTGTCGGGCGGTGGAAACATCTTCAAGGGCATCATTCTCGGACTCTTCGGAATGCTGCTCTCCACAATCGGGCTTGATCCGACTTCGGGTGTCGGACGCTATACGGGCGACTTCCTGTTTCTGTGGGATGGCCTCAGTCTGGTGACAGCCGTGCTGGCGATTTTCGCGGTGCCGGAAATGATTGCTCTTGCAACGCGCGGAGGCTCTATATCAAAAGTTTCCATGTCGACGGCCAAATATTCGTTTGCCCAATTGCTCGACGGAATTATGGAAGTGCCGCGCAGATGGTGGCTTGTCTTGCGGACTTCCATCATCGGCGCAGTGATCGGCATGATACCGGGACTTGGCGGATCGGCAGCTGCATGGATGTGCTATGGCCACGCGGTGCAAACATCCAAGACGCCGGAACGTTTTGGCCACGGTGCAGTGGAAGGCGTGATTGCTCCAGAGACAGCCAGTAATGCCAAGGAAGGAGGCTCGCTCCTGCCAACCCTGTTCTTTGGCATTCCCGGCTCATCCGGAATGGCCGTGCTGATGGGCGCGTTTTTGATCCTCGGCATTCAGCCGGGCCCTGCCATGCTGACCAACGAATTACCGCTCGTCTGGACGCTGATCTGGGCGTTGGTCGTTGGCAATATTATCGCCATTTGCATATTGTTTTTTGTGGTTCGTTGGGCCGCGATGCTTACGTTTGTGAATGGCCTGATCCTTGTACCATTCATTCTGACTCTGGTCGTGATCGGCGCTTATGTCAGCGAAGGCCAGTGGGAAAACCTGGTCATATTGTTCGTCCTCAGCATGATCGGGTACGGCTTGTTGAAAGCCGATTGGCCGCGTGCGCCTTTCGTCATCGGTCTCGTACTTGGAAAGATCGCCGAGGACTCCCTGCACAAGGCACTCGAACTGTGGGGAACCGGTTTCTTCCTGCGGCCGTTGTCGCTGGTGCTGATGACCATGATCATTGTCACGATTGCCTATGCGATGTGGCGCGAAGTGTCCGATGCACGCATGCGCAAAATGGGAGCAGCGTCATGAGTATCCCCAAAACACCCATGACTTACATTATGCTTGCCATATTTGCGGTTATGGTAGGGGTCGCTTCGCAATGGCCGGAAGAAGCGCGCTTCATGCCCATGGTTGTAGGCATTCCCGCAATAGGCCTTTGCCTGTTGCAACTGGTTATCGATTCGCGGTCTGGTGCAGTATCCTCTGGTAAAGCGGAGGAAATGTCGATGGCCGACGAGATGCGCAAGGCCGAAGCGCGCGTTTCCAAAATGACCGGTCGGCAGATGCATTTCGACGTAGCGCACGATACCCATCTTCCCGAGGAAGAGAAGGTTTCCGCAGAAGCTGCCGCCCGGCGCGAAAAACAGGCCTGGCTCGCGCTCACATTATTACTCGCCGGTGTCGTGCTTTTCGGGTTCGCTGTAACAGTGCCAGTGTTTATCATGTTGTTTTTGCGACTGGTGGCCGGATTGAGCTGGCCCAGATCCATAATCTACGGGATTATCGCGGGGATTGTGATTTTACTGGTCTTCGAATTCGGCTTGAAGAGCGACCTGCACAAGGGGTTGGTGACGGAATATATTCTGGAACGCTTGCATAGCTGACAAGAGTGCCGATTCCAGCGATAATGCTCCATGGCCAAGAAAGTGCCAGGGTACTGGCTTGCCAACCGGAGGGGACAATATGACACGCAGGTTTGATAAGCTGACGTCCGCAGCCGCGATAGCGCTGGGCGTCATGACGCTGTTTGGGGGGGCTGCCATGGCCCAGCAGGGCGCAGACTTCTACAAGGGCAAAACGGTGACCTACATCGTCGCGACAAAAGCGGGCGGGGGGTATGATTTCTACGGACGGCTTGTTGCCGAATACATGCAGAAATATCTGCCGGGATCGACCTTCATCGTAAAGAACATGCCCGGCGCAGGGCATCTGATTGGAGCAAACGCGACCTATGCTTCGAAAAACGACGGGCTGACCATCGGCTCGTTCAACACAGGGCTGATCTATAGCCAATTGATCAAACTGCCTGCAATGCGGGCCGATCTCAACAAGATGTCCTGGATAGGCAAGGCCGCGTCCGATCCGCGCATGTTCATCATGGCCAGCCAGTCGCCAATCAAAACCATTGATGATCTTCGCAAGCAATCCAAGCCGGTGAATTTTGCGACGGCTGGTGTGGGCAGTGCGGCCTATGTCGAAACCATCATTCTGGCCCGGGCAATGGATCTTCCGGTCAAACTGCTAACCGGCTACAACGGTAACGAAGATCAGCTCGCCATGCGCCGCGGCGAGATTGCCGGAAGCGTTGGTTCGCGGTCATCATGGGCGGATTTTGTCAGCAATAAATACGGCCATTTCATTGCCCAGATCGGCGGCAAGGAAAAAGATGTGCCGCAGCTGGATCAATACGCCGTCAAGGAAAGCTCAAAGGCGCTGATCGCACTTGTAAAATCGCAGGGAGATATCTCGCGCCTGACTGCTGGCCCGCCCGGTATTCCTGCCGATCGCCTGGCTGCGCTTCGCGATGCCTTCAAGAAGGCGATGGAAGACAAGGTAGCGCAGGACAAGGTTGCCAAACTCGGCCGCCCGCTTGATCCCGCTTATGGGGAAGACGTCGCGAAATTGATCAAGGAAGCTCTGGTGCAAACGCCAGAGACCATTGCGCTACTGAAAAACTCGATGAAAAAACCGAAGAAGAAATAATAAGCTCAGCAGCGTAAAAGAACATGGACCGCCGCATTCCCATGCGGCGGTTTTATTTTGCGGACTTTGCTGCGCTTTCACCCGCCTGTTTTCCAAATACTGCGGCGGCCATCAGGCCTGATCCGCCGGGATAGTTGAAATAAAACAATCCCCCGACCATTTCGCCAGCCGCATACAGACCGGTGATCGTGTTGCGATCGCTGTCGATGACCTGGCAATTGCGATCAATCTTCACGCCGCCGAACGTGAACGTGATGCCGCAGGTGACGGCATATGCTTCAAAGGGCGGTTTCTCTATCGCTGTGGCCCAGTTGGATTTGGGCACCGCAAGCCCGGAAGTGCCCCGTCCATCCTTCTTTCCGGGATCGTAAGGTATATCTCTGTTGATAGCCTTATTGAACGCCATGATTTCCTGCAGGCAGGCCGTCTGGTCCAGCCCGTCCAGTTGAGCCAGTAATCCAGGCAGGGTGTCCGAACGGAACCGCGCCGATTGTTTGACCCGGTATTCGCCATGCAACCGGCTTGCACCATCGGCATCGAATATCTGCCACGCGACCTGACCCGGTTGAGCAAGGATGGCGCGACCAAGCTTTGCGTAGGTCAGGGCGCGCACGTCTGCTCCTTCGTCAAAGAAACGCCTGCCGTCGGCATTGACGACAATGCCGTCCAGATAATCATCTCGCTTGAATATGGTGCCAAATTCCAGCTCATTGACATCCGGTGCATTCAAATCCCAGCTTGAAGAGTGACAGCCCGACCAATTGCCGGCAGGCATGGCGCCAGCGGCCAATGCCATGCGAAGTCCGTCGCCCGTGTTGAAGCGCGAGCCGCGTACTTTCGCCAGTTCCCACGAAGGTCCGAGATAACGCGTGCGCATTTCTGCATTTGCTTCAAAACCGCCGCATGCAAGCACAACGGATTTTGCAAGAATGTCGAACTCTTTTCCGTCCTGCCGAACCACGGCGCCACGAACGCCCGAAGTATCTTCGATCAGTTGCATGGCCTTTGCGGAATACATGATGATGGCGCCTTCGCGCTCGGCTGCGGCAAACATGGCTTGTGATGCACCTGCACCTGCTCCGTTTATTTCGACAGCGGACCCGCCTGAAAACCTCACCCGGCCGTCGGGCAATTTGAATTGCCATTCATAGAGTGGAAGAAATTTCACGCCTTGTTGCGACAGCCATTGCATCGTCTGCCGGCTTTGCTCAACCAGCATCTCGGCCATCGCGATATCGCTTCTGTATTGCGTAACACGGCCGAGATCAGCGAAATATTGTTCCTTGCTGTAGGAACCAAAATCGGCGCGTTTTTTCTCAGAACTCTGTCAGTCCGCCGACCAGAGCGTCGATATCATCAACACCATGATAGACCGCACGCATGGCTCCGTTGGAAAAGCGGCTGTTGCCCCCGCGTTCGTCAAAAGGAGCGCGTTCGAGCACAATGACCTGCGCGCCCGCCTGCCGCGCTGCGACGGCTGCAGACAATCCGGCAAGGCCTGCACCGACAATCAGAACGTCTGTGCTATGCGCGTTTTCCAAGTTACGGCTTCTTTTTTGGTGCGGGCCTTATCAATCTTGCTGCGCGCGCAACGACAGCAGGTGGCGCATCATAGACCTCATTGATGAATGTGTGGATCTGCGGGCCTGACAGGGGTTCTATTTCCTGGTTGAGTTTAGCTGCTTCGGCGAGATAGGCCTTGTCTTTCATTGTCGCTTCGAAAGCCATTCGCAGGATTGCCAGGCGGTCTGCTGGTATGCCGGGCGGCGCAGCCAAGGGCCTGCCTACTTCCTGACGGATCAGGATGATATTGAGCAATTTGCGGTTGTCTGCATTTTTTACCAGATCCAGCGCAGAGGGGACATTTGGCAATTCGGGCAGTTTCTCCATGCCGAATTGTACCAGCGGCTGAAGCCAGTTGTTCTTGATCCAGTGTGGACGCGATGCTTTCAAGGTGGACCAGGAAAGTCCGCAGATACCTTCCGCTTCGCCACCCTCCATCGCCTGATTGAGGCCGGAGTTCGGGTTGTACCCGGTAACGATTTTGAATTTCGTGCCGAAAAGATCGTTTGCAATACGAGGCATTACGGCGCTGTTGGACGTAGCTCCGGCGGCTGCGACAATGATCTCGCGTTTTGTTGCAGCCTCAATTGTTTTGATCGGGCTCGTATGCCATGTCGCGCAAATATTTTGCAGTTTGCCGATCGAGCCGATCCAGGCCAGCGTGCGCCCGTCATATTTGGCGGCTTTCACGCCGAACAGCGGGTCCATGGAAACGCCGTTGGTCAGGGCCGCAATCACTGTTCCGTCCTTTGCCGATGCATTGGCCAATGTATTGGCTGCCTGCAGCCCACCTGCACCGGGCATATTGCGGGCGACGAACACCGGGTTTCCGGGAATATGCTTTGATGCGTATCTTGCAAATGTCCTTGCATAGACGTCGTATCCGCCACCGACGCCGCTTGCGACCAGCATGCTGATCTGCTTTCCTTTGTAAAAGTCTTCCGCTTGGGCGGATTGTGCAGACAACACGAGCATTGCCGCCAGGCTGAGTTTGACTATCTCTCTCATGGCATCCCCCGTCGTTTCCGGTTTGTTTCAAAAATCGCGGAACAGCTTTCCATAACCTTGAATTTTGTCGTCGATACCCACACGGCGCAATGCGTCCCAGACAATGACCTGCAAGGCGCTGATAACGTTTACGCCAAACTCTTTCTCCAGAATGTCGATTGCACCGATGGTAGGCCAATGTGGCGAAGGCATGAGTATCGTATCGGCCGACGGATTTTTCTTCATCAATTCGCGACCCATGATCAGTGCCGCATTTTGTGGGACACGTGCAATCTGGTTGAACGGGCTGCCCCAACCCCGCGCATCGAGAACTTCGCCGCCGAAATGCGTGCCATAACTGGCAATACGGTCCGTGTCCTTGTCTTCATAAGGGTGGCAGACAACAAGCTTCTTTGAGCCGAGCAAACCCAGCGCTTTCTCCTGCGCGGACGCACTTGTGGATACCTTGACGCCGAGTTCCTTCTCCAAATCCACAATCATCTGCTTTGCATTGGCCGCGCCGCGAGACATGTTAATGGGCACGCCGCCAAGGCATATGATGTCGCAATGATTGGCCGCCATCTCCCGCGCCGCCCGCATGGAAATGTCATAGGAATTATCGACTTCATCCTTGCTGCGTACGACAATCGCCAGGGATGTCACGGCAAGAGACACACCTTTTGGAACAATCTGATAAAATTCATATGGAAAAACTTCGGTCGTCAGTGGCGGCGAGGTGTAGCCTATGCGCGCCCGGTGTCCGTACATCTTGTCGCTGAGTTCCATCTATAGCCTCTCCCCAAAATAATACGGCGGGGTTTTGACCCCGCCGCTGATTGTTTTCAGTTTGTATCAGACCATCCGCGCCTTTATACGGTCTGGCGTAAAAGGAGCCTGCCGGATACGTATGCCAGTGGCATCATAAATTGCATTGGCGATTGCTCCGGCAACTGGCCGCATCGAGCCTTCGCCCGCACCGGTCGGTGGAATATCCTGCCTGTTGATCAACACGACTTCCACTTTTGCAGGCACATCCATGATGTCGAGGATCGGATAGGTTTCCCAATCGATACTCGTGACATTTTCCGTGCTAAACTTGACTTCCTCATAGGTCGCGCGGCTCAGCGCCTGGGCGATATTCCCCTCGATTGCCTGCGTCAACAATTGCGGATTGATCACAACACCGCAATCGTGCGCAACAACAAAGCGCTTGCCAAAGACCTTGCCGGTCTTCAGGTTCACATCGACTTCGGCGATGATCGCGACGCGGGTGCCATTGCGCTGGGCATAGGCAACGCCATACCCGGAAGCAATATCGCCATCTCGTTTTTGCTGCGCCTTGTTATGAGGCTTCCAGCCGAATTTTTCTGCTGCCGCCTTGAGAACATCCTTGTCGCGGGAATGCTCCGCATGTTTGATCCGAAATTCGATTGGATCCATGCCGGTGGCAAAAGCCACTTCGTCGACGAAACTTTCGTTGGCGAAATGAATTTCCGGCCCCAGGGGATCGCGCAAATGCGAGCTGCGTAGCGGATTGGCTACCTCCAGCATGGGCGCGATAACTTCCCAGGTCTGCTGCTTGACCGGAAACTTGTAGCTTTCGGCTGGCGTGCCATAGACCTTGCGTGGCTTGGGCTTTGTTCCCAGCAACTGACCTGCAATGTTATCAGCTGGATCGCTTTCGTTTGAATTGACATTCAAACGGTCAAAGCTCTTCGAGTGGAAGTGCCAGGCAATGACATTGTTGTCCTTGTCCAACCCTGCACGCACTGTATGCACGGACGCTGGCGCCTTGGGGTCCCAGCCGGAACCTTCGTTGCGCATCATCTGATAGCGCACCGGTTTTCCAACCGCTTTCGCCATGACCGCTGCGATCATCGCAGCATCGCCTGCATCGTTGCGTCCATAAGAGCCGGGTCCCGGCACCCAGATGCCGTGTACCTGTTCAGACTTCAGGCCGAGAATTTTTGCAACGCCTTCTGCCGCATAATGTGGCTTCTGCGATCCGGTCCACAGAGTTGTTGTACCGTTGGGTTGATAGTCGACGACAGCGCAGGCCGGCCCCATGCTTGCATGGGATTGATAAGGCCATTCATATGTCGCCTCGACCACCTTCGCAGCGTTCTTGAACGCTTCGTCAACTTTCGCGGCATCCTTCAGGTTCTTTTTCGCACCACCTTTCGATATGACCGGCGCCTTGCGAATGTGATCGTAAATGTCTTTCTGCGCTACAAATGGTGCATTGACTTTCGACCATTCGATTTTCAGTTGACGGGAGGCCTTGATCGCGTCCCATTCGCGCGGTGCGACAACGCCGAGCAGGTCTTTCACGTGCACAACCTGCGCGCCGGGAATATTGCCAATGGATGCCGCATCAACTTTCACGGGTACAGAGCCTGCGACAGGTGGCAGGATCGTGCGGCCATGCAACATGCCCGCGACCTTGATGTCGGTGACGAAGTCCTGCGTTCCCAGAACCTTGCCGGGGACGTCACGGCGCGGCGGTGACATGCCATAGACCTTGTAGTCTTTGGGATCCTTCGGCTTGGCGCGCCCGGTGACGAGAAGGTTGTTACCCATCTTGCCATTCCATTCCAGCTCGCTGGTGAACCAGCGTCCGCCGATCAGCTCGCCGAATGACGTCTTTTTGGCTGGGTTACCCTTCACCGAAATCACGCCATTGTCGAAGACAAGGTCGCCGACAGGGGCTCCCAGCATTTTGGATGCCATTTCCGCGAGCAAGAGGCGTGCTTCGGCAGCCGCGTTGCGCAGTGCCTTGCCACCGTGGGACACACCGGTGGAACCGGAGGCGCCGCCTTGATTGACGGTAATCGCAGTGTCGCCCATGGGCACATGAACGCGCTCGGGATGAACATCGAGTTCCTCGGCGACCATTTGTGCGACACCGACATCGGTCCCCTGGCCCATGTCCATCTTGCCGAAATAGGCAACGATGCTGCCGTCCGTGTTTACAGAAATATACGAAGCCAGTTTCTTGGGGTCGAGCGCGGGACGCGTTGCGACGCCCTCACCCGGCACATAGGCGGCAGCCTTGTTGCCTGGCAGGAGGATGGCTACGGTGAGTGCGCCGGTTGCGGCAAGGAAATGACGGCGATTGATCTGATGATTCATGACTGCCTCCCTTACGCCTGAGCCGCGCGCTTGACAGCGCGCATGATGGAAATATGCGTTGCGCAGCGGCATTTCAGTCCGGTCAGCGCCTCTTTTATCTGGTCATCGTTTGGCTTTGGCGTCTTGGCCAGCAATGCTGCTGCGCTCATTACCCATCCATTGATGCAATAACCGCATTGCGGCACCTGCTCGGCGATGAAAGCTTCCTGGACCTTGTGCGCAGCGCCTTCGCCCAGACCGGCGAGCGTTACGACCTTGCGTCCTTGTACGGATTCGACAGGTGTAATGCAGGACCGGGTCGGCTCGCCATCCACCAGCACGGTGCATGCGCCGCATTGGGCAAGGCCGCAGCCAAATTTCGGATTGCGCATGCCCAGATCGTCGCGCAGGGCATAGAGCAAGGGCATATCCGCATCGGCATCGATGCTGTGCGACTTGCCATCGACAGTGATGGACATTTTGGTCATTGGCGCCTCCTCGATATTATAAGCCATAATTGTTTAGTGGACCGGAAGCCGTCACCGTTTTAAAACTGATGCTCGGCAAGGCCGCTTTTAGGCTCTGGTGAAAATCCGGTTCTAACGGGTAAAAGTCTAGCAGCAGAGTGGCTCTCATGGAAATGGGAAATATCAGGCCCCGACGGACAGGTAACATTCGTGGGGCGGCTTTTCGAGGCTATACCCTTGCGGTGATCTGGTGCTGATTGGCGGGGAGACATGCCATGATCAGACGAGTTTTCACTGCGACGGTTTTTTTCGCACAGCATTGGCGAGCCTTGGCGCTCATGCTCAGCCCGGCGCGGTAACGGCACGCCAATGGCCCCCAAGCCGGTGGCAGGATCAATTGTCAATTTCCTGCAAAGCAACAGACTGCATGTAAAATAAAGAATTTTACGGGTCGAAGGGGATGACGTCTGGTTAGAATACCGTACAAATTGCGCTGCCGCCAGATAAGCCGCGTCCCTGACGCGCGCCGTCAGTGCGAAGTGTTTTTTTCCGCAGCCTCTCGTTCAAGCTGTTGGCTCATGATCTGCTGCTGTGGCCTTGACCACAGCCAGAACAGCAGCATGAATAATGCGCCACCGCCAATCGTTGCCTGCAGCCCCGCATAACTTGATATCCAGCCCATTGCCACTGCGCCGATTGCCGGCAGACCATAGGCAAATACAATGAATATGCTCATCACGCGCGCGCGCATGTGCGATTCCACAGTGTTTTGCACGAGGGTCTGAGCAGCAACATTACCGCTCAACATCGCTGCCCCCATGATTGCAAGGAAGAAAGCTGCAGACCAGATTGACTTGAACTGCATCGCCAGCATGAGAGAAATGCCGGTAATTACGGTTGACGTTATCAATAGCCGCGTAAGCCCCCTGGTTTCCCCGCGGCGGGCAAGCAACAGGCTTGCGGTCAGGGCTCCAGCGCCTATGGCAGAGAGCAGGAGCGAAAGCCCTGTTGGGCCGGCATCGAAGACACGAGCAGAGATTCCCGGCATGAGTTCAATGACAGGCCGTATGAAGAAACTCGTTGAAGCCAGCAGGATGAAAACAAATCGCAGACCTGCGTGGTTGAATGCGTAGACTATGCCGGAGCCGATATCGGCGAGCAGCTCTCCCGGCGAATGCTTTCCCGCATTGCCGTTATCGGCCATATTCAATGATCGCAGCACCATGTAGAACGTCAAAAAAGTCAATGAGCACAAGCCGATTACAACGCCGGTGCTGGTCCAGACGATCAGAAAGCCCGCAATGCCCGGACCCACAATGCGAGAGGCGTTGAAGGCTGCCGATCCAAGCGCAATTGCCGAAGACAGATCGCGCTGCGCTACCAACGCGTGGACGGCGGACATGCGTGCCGGTTGCCCCATCGATTCAACCGCGCCGAATATGAACGTCAAAATCGCAACTGCGTAGATGTTAATGTATCCGGTCAGGACGAGGCTTGAAAACAGGATTGCGAGGGCGGCTGCAGATACCTGACTAAAGCGTATCATTCGCATGAAACCAATACGGTCGGATATCGCTCCTGCAACGATGGCCAGCAGGACAGTTGGCAGCAGATCGCAGAAAGTAACGATGCCCAGCCAGATCGGCGATTCCGTCAGTTCCCAGGCGAGCCAGCCGACCGCTGTGCGTTTCATCCAGCGACCGACAGTCGCGACCGTATGCCCGATCCAGTAGCGCCGGAACTGAGGCGTTGCCAATGCGCGACTGGCGCTGCCGAATGCTTTTGTGAATGGCAAAGAAGCTTTATCCCTGCGAGGTCATCAGCCTTGTGTATCGTCTAATTATCAGGACGCAGCAACCTTACCGGACCGATGCCGCACATGGTGCAAGCCCAGGTCCCCAACGGTAGGTGGCATGAGCGACCTGCAGCAATCAAAGGACATACCGCACCCCAAGGTCTTCTGGGCTCTGGACACCCAAGCCCCGATCATTGCCAATTATGCACATGACCTGCGGGAGAACAGGGGAAGCCGGGGCCATTATAAAGCAATTACAAGAACCTTAACGACATCCGCTGACAAATTCTGCCATATGGCTCGCTTGCAAGCCATATGGTCTCGACCTGCGGCCTGCCATCACTTGATTGGCAGCGAACTCATCTCCAGAGCTTTTTTCACAACCGCTTGCGGTGTCTGATAGAAGGATTTCATCAACGCCTTGATGCGTTCGCCTTTCATGGGCAGAAAATCGAACTTCAGTTTCTCGCCTTCTGCCTTCATCTCCGGGCTCTGCATCGTCTTCTCGAATGCCGCACGCAGGGCAGCGACCCTGTCGGCGGGGGTGCCAGGTGGCGCGGCGATTGGACGGGTTATCTCCGACGGCCTGAAAATGATTTCACCGATCTGTTTTAGCTCTGGCGTGGTCAGCAATTCGTAGATTGGTTTTGCATTGCCGAACAGCGGCACCTTGCGATCCAGCCCGACCTGAAACATGATTTTCAGATTGCCCGACTTGAGATCGTCCAGATAGGCGCCGCGCACGGAACTCTCATACATGCCGCAACTGGCGTGCACTTCGCCCTTTTGCATCGCCAGATTAATTGGCTTGGTGCCGCGAAATCCGACGACAATCTGGAAGTTCGCGCCAGTCAATGACTTCACAAATTGCGGATAACGGGTTGTTTCCGATCCCGGCGAGGTGGATCCCCAGACCACAACCTTTTTGGCCTTGATCAGCTCGTCGTAGCTCGCAATGTTTTGGCCAGCACCCTTCCAGATGCCGCAGGAATTGATGTCGGAATGAATCGACCCGATCCATTCGAACTCTTCCGGCGATATCTTCATTGCCGGGTTGCCGAACAGCTTTTCCATCATGATCGAAGCGGAGAATACACCCAGCATGGTGCCATCCTTGGGCGCGGCATTGAACAGCCAGTTGGCCAGCCTCAGGCTGCCGCTACCCGGCATATTGGAGACCACGATCTTCGCGCCGCCAGGGGCATGATTTATGAAATGGCGGGCAAATATCCGCGCCGTGGTGTCGTAGCCGCCGCCCGGTCCATAACCGACCTGGATCGTGATTGCTTTGCCCTTGTAGAAATCAGCGGCTGCATCTGCGCGGGCTGCGCCGGTACCAATCGCCACAAGGGTGAAAGCCGCCGCGCCAGTGATGAGCCTGAATCGCATAGAATTCATGGGTTTTCCTCTCTCGTTTCTGATTTTAGCCCCGCATGGCTGCAGGTTCATCGTCACCATAGGCAGTAGATGCGCATGTGCCAACTGCTGCATCGGGCTTGGCAGACCAGGTAATATTAGCACCTGGTTTACCATTACAATCAAACCGTTGAGCGCGAAGGCTTGGCGATAACCTGTAGGCAACGGGCCCATCCTATTGTTCGGACGCTAGAAATATTGGCCCAGCCCGGACGATTTGACCACATGCTCGACACCCTCAGCCTTCAGTCCGCCCCCCCAGCCGTGGGTCAGCCCGCACTGCGTGTCGCCGGGCTATGCAAGTCGTTCGGCAAGCCTGCCGTGGCCAATCTGAACCTGACCATCGCCCCCGGCGAGTTTTATGCGCTGCTCGGACCCAATGGCGCAGGCAAGACGACCACCTTGCGGATGATCGCCGGGCTCTTGCCGGCAGATTCCGGCGAGATTGATATTTTTGGCATCAATGCGCGTGCCGAGCCGATTGCGGCCAAGCAGATCACAGCCTGGCTACCTGATGAGCCGATGCTTTACGACAAGCTAGACCCGGTTGAATATCTGGAATTCGTTGCCGGCTTGTGGGGCGTCCCGCCCGCGCTGGCGGAGGAGCGCGCTGTGGACCTGCTGAAGGTGCTTGGCCTGTGGGAACACCGTCGCGAGCGATGCGAGGGCTTTTCCCGCGGCATGAAGCAGAAAGTCGCGCTGGCCGGTGCGCTGGTACATGAACCGCAATTGTTGATGCTTGATGAGCCGTTGACCGGATTGGATGCGGCCATCGCCCGGCAGGTCAAGGATCTGCTGATGGCTCGGGTGCGCGCGGGCGCAACGATCATTCTGACAACCCATATTCTTGAAGTGGCAGAACGGCTGGCAGACCGTATCGGCATTATCCATCACGGCCAGCTGATCGCCGAGGGAACACTGGCGCAATTGCGTGCCCGCGCAACAGGCGCAGGACTCTCGCCTGATAATTCCTCCTTGGAAGATGTTTTCCTCAATCTCACCCGCGAAGGGCAGGAGGCTGCGTGAAAACCTTTTCCAGTGTCCGCACGCTGCTGGGGCTGACACCCGGTTCGTTCCTGTGGCTTGTGTCCTACGATCTCACGCTCAGCCTGCGGCGCGTGCGTGGCATGTTCGGCAAGCTGCAGACAACGACCATTGCCATTATCGTTATCGGCGCCATCCTGTCGTTCCACGCCGTGGCGTGGCCAATCGCCCAATGGTTCGGGCGCGATCCCGCCAATGGCGGGAATGAGCGCTTGTTCTATCCGGCACTGGCTTCTGCTGCACTGTTCGTCCTGCCATGGCTGATTTCGCAGGCGCTGACCAGCATGACGCGCGCGCTCTATACCCGTGGCGATCTCGATCTTCTTTTCGCTTCGCCATTGCCTTCGCGGCGTGTCTTGTCCGCGCGTGCGCTTGCTGTAGCGGTGGAATCCATTTCATCCGTCGCAATCTTCCTGCTGCCGATTGCCAACATGAACATTCTGTTCAATGGCTGGAGCTGGCTCGCCGTATATCCGGCACTTATCGCCAGTGGGCTGTTCGCGACTTCGCTTGGTATCATGCTGACGCTTGGACTGTTCCGGCTTGCAGGCCCTCGCCGCACGCGCATTGTTTCACAGGTTCTGGCAACGATCATTGGCGCAGCATTTGTGCTTCTCCTGCAGGCATTGCATGTTCTGCCTGCTCATTTTCGTGAATCCATCGTAGCTGCAATCGAAAGTCCCAATAGCGGCTGGTTGTTTGATCGCAATGGTCTGTTGTGGCTACCGGTTCGTGCGGCGGCGGGACAAATACCCGATTTGCTGATCTGGTTCGTTTTCAGCACCGCGATGTTTGCCGCGACAGTGAACATGCTGGGGCGTGTGTTTGCCGCCAATGCCATACAATCGGCGGGTGCACCTGCGAGTGTGGCGTCCCAGCGCAGGGCTAATACCCGCATGCGGTTTCGCGTGGGAACGGCCCGCGCGCTGCGCCGCAAGGAATGGCGGCTTCTGGTGCGCGACCCCTGGCTTATCAGCCAGATATGCCTGCAGGTGATCTATACTTTGCCCGTGGCCATCGTGATTTGGCGCAGTCAGGGACCGGAGGGCGACATTGCTCTGTCTGTTGCGCCCGCCATTGTTGTGATTGCATCGCAGATCGCAGCGTCACTGGCCTGGCTGACAATTTCGAGCGAGGATGCTCCGGAATTCCTTGCGAGCGCTCCGGTTACCAAGGCCGAAATCGAAAGCCGCAAGCTGGAAGCAATTGCCTTGCCACTGATATGCTTCCTGGGGTTGCCATTGGCAGGCCTTGCCTTGTTTTCGCTTACGGCGGCGGCCTATGCAATCGTCTTCGCCGCTGGCGCTTCACTTTCGACCGCCCTGCTCAACCTTTGGCATCCGATGCCAGCACGTCGCGTGATGGTGTTGCGCCGGCACACGCAATCGAAATTCATCGCGATCATGGAGCACCTGTTGTCGCTCCTGTGGGCGGTGGCGCTGGTGATCGCGGTGATGCAGAGTTGGCTTATCGTCCTTCCGCTGGCCATTATTGCAGGAATTTTGTGGGCTTCCCGTCCGCGAAAGGCCAACGGCGATGGTGTTGCCGATAACGCCCTGAAGCAACCGGCAAACGCCGGGCTGGCGCGCGCGTGATTGCCTCTGGCTGAAACTTATCCGGTGATTGCTGCCGCTGCGCGTTTCATTCAGCGCGCCACTGCCTTATGCTGGTGAAAATTTCTTCAGCAAGCAGCAGCAAACATGGCCAAAGACACAAAAGCACAAGCCCATCCCCTGAAGGCAGGCGATCACGTTTTCCTCGTGGATGGTTCGAATTTCATTTTTCGCGCCTTTTTTCAGTCCATGCGGCAAGACCGGAAATACAATTACCGGTCGGACGGGCTGCCGTCCGGCGCCGTGCGCCTGTTTGCGACGAAGTTGTTCCAGTTCGTTGAAAAAGGTGCGATGGGCATCAAGCCTACTCATCTGGCGATCATCTTCGACAAGTCCGAAGATTCGTTCCGCAAGAAAATCTATCCTGAATACAAGGGCAACCGGTCCGAGCCGCCCGAAGACCTGATCCCGCAATTTCCGCTCATGCGTGAGACCGTGCGGGCCTTTGGCCTCCTGCCAGTGGAGCAGGACGTCTACGAGGCCGACGATCTCATCGCCACCTACGCCCGTCAGGCGCGCGAGGCAGGTGCAGATGTCACAATCATTTCCGCCGACAAGGATCTGATGCAGCTGATCCAGCCGGGCGTCTTCATGTACGATCCGGCATCCGGCGAACGGCAAGGCGAGCGAGGATCGTTATCGGCGAGGCTGAAGTTGTCGAATATTTCGGCGTGCCTCCGGAAAAGGTCGTGGAAGTGCAATCGCTGGCCGGCGATTCCACCGACAATGTGCCAGGTGCGCCGGGCATTGGCGTAAAGACGGCGGCTTTGCTGATCAACGAATACGGGGACCTCGACACGTTGCTTGCAGCGTGCAGGCGAGATCAAGCAGCCCAAGCGGCGCGAGACACTGACAAACCCTGAAGTCGTGGAGAAAGTCAGAATATCGAAACAACTCGTCCAACTTGGTCGACGACGTGAAAGTGACCACGCCACTGGAAGACCTGGGCCTGCACGCGCCCGATGGCAAAGCGCTCGTCGCATTTCTGAAGGCAATGGAATTCACCACCATAACAAAGCGCGCGGCAGAAACATTCGGCGTCGAATTCGACGAGATTGATCCCGATCCGGCGCTGGTCGGTGAGGGCGGTTGGCGCGCACGCAATGGCTTGCCGTCGCAGCAGGTAAAAGACAAACACGCAGACGGCAATGCGGGACAGGACGACAGCCAAATCGGCCGAAGAGCCGGCTGCAGCTGCGCCAGAGCAAGAGCCTGCGGCACGATGCCGGCGACACTGACTCCTGCGGCATTGGCCGAAGCACGCGCTGCCGAAGGCATGAAAGCGAAGATCGATCCGGCACGCCTATGAAACGATAGCGACGACTGGACGCTCTCGATCGCTGGATCGCCGAGGCTTACGACGCACGCGTGATCTGCGTCGATACGGAAACATCATCGCTCGATCCGATGCAGGCCGATCTTGTCGGCATCGCCCTTGCGACTGCGCCGGGGCGGGCCTGTTACATTCCGCTCGGCCATCAGAAAGGGCGATGGCGACGGCGATCTGTTCGGCGGCGCCGATCTGCGTCGCAGGCCAGCTGAACGAAACGCGAGGTCATCGCGCGTCTCAAGCCGCTGCTGGAAGACCGACAGCGTGCTGAAGATTGCGCAGAACATGAAGTTCGACTGGCTGGTGTTTTCCCAGGCCGGCATCAACGTCAAGCCATCCGATGACACGATGCTCATGTCCTATGTGCTCGACGCGGGCGTAAACGGCCACGGCATGGACGAACTGTCGCAAAAATATCTCGGTCATGAGCCGATCAAGTTCGAGGACGTTGCCGGCAAGGGCAAAACCTTCATCGGTTTTGCGCGCGTGCCAATTGAGCAGGCCAGCGCCTATTCCGCCGAGGATGCCGACGTGACCTTGCGCTTGTGGCGTGTCCTGAAACCGCGTCTTGCGGCGGAGCGCATGACGACCGTTTACGAAACGCTTGAGCGGCCGATGGTCGACGTGCTGGCGCGCATGGAACAGCGCGGCATTTCCATCGACCGGCAGATCCTGTCGCGTTTGTCGGGCGATTTTGCGCAGGGCATGGCGCGGCTGGAAGCGGAAATTCACGAAATGGCAGGCGAGAATTTCAACGTCGGCTCGCCCAAGCAATTGGGCGACATTCTGTTCGGCAAGATGGGCCTGTCCGGCGGCAAGAAAACCGCTACCGGCGCATGGTCAACTGCAGCCAACGTGCTCGACGATCTGGCCGCCGAAGGCAATGATTTTGCTGCGCGTGTTCTCGAATGGCGGCAATTGCAGAAGCTGAAATCGACATACACCGATGCACTGCCGTCCTATCTCAACCCGAACACGAAGCGCGTGCACACGTCCTATTCGCTTGCGGCAACGACGACGGGAAGACTGTCCTCGTCCGAACCGAACCTGCAGAACATTCCGGTGCGCAACGAAGCTGGCCGCAAGATCAGCACAGCCTTCGTGCCGGAAGCGGGCAACAAGCTGGTGTCGGCGGATTATTCACAGATCGAATTGCGCATTCTTGCGCATATCGCCGATATTCCGCAGCTGAAGAAAGCCTTTGCCGACGGGCTCGATATTCACGCCATGACTGCGTCGGAAATGTTCAATGTGCCGCTGAAGGACATGACAAGCGACATCCGGCGCAGGGCCAAGGCTATCAATTTCGGCATCATCTACGGCATCAGTGCCTTTGGACTTGCCAATCAGCTGGGTATCGATCGCTCCGAGGCTGGCGCCTATATCAAGCAATATTTCGAGCGCTTTCCCGGGGATCAAGGAGTATATGGACGCAACGAAGAAGTTCGCGCATGACAACGGCTATGTGGAAACAATTTTCGGCCGCAAGTGTCATTACCCGCGCATCAACGCGTCCAATCCGTCCGAGCGCGCCTTCAATGAACGTGCTGCGATCAACGCTCCCATTCAGGGCTCGGCTGCAGATATTATTCGCCGCGCCATGGTGCGCATGGAAGATGCATTGGCCAAGGCCAAACTTTCTGCACGCATGCTGTTGCAGGTGCATGACGAACTGATTTTCGAAGTGCCGGAAAACGAGACGGAGAAAACCATCGACGTGGTGCGCAGGATCATGGTCGATGCGCCGCATCCCGCGCTGCAATTATCGGTGCCGTTGCAGGTCGATGCGAAAGGCGGCCAGGAACTGGGACGAGGCGCATTAGGCGATCGGGTTTCCGGCTTCACAATCGAGCGTGAACATGCCGCACCGCCGGCGTTTGCTTGCTTCGTCTCCGAAGCATGAAACGGGGTATTCACCCCATGCAAATCGTGGGGCCATAAAGGCACACTCCTTATCAAGGCGAAGGGGAATAAGCCCCTGGCCGATGAAGGAGACAGACCATGACCACGTATTCCCGCATTCACAAAAACACCACTCTTGCGCTTGCCGCCGCTGCGTTGGCAGGCGCTATCGCCATCGCTCCGGTGGGCTCGGCATCAGCCTACACACCGCCGCCAGCACCCGCGCCCGTGCCGCAGGTTTTCATCGACAACGGCCCGGGTGAACACAAGTCCATCAGCTTCGATCGCTATTGCAAGATCGTGTACGGCAGCACGGCCCGCCAATGGGTCGGCCCGAACAAGCGTTGGAACGAATGGAAGTGCCTGATCGGTTCTGGCGGCGTCGCGCAGGGCTCGACCGGGATCGATCTGTTCGATGTCTGCCGCAAGCTCTATGACGGCAGCCACAAGCCGGTGAACAATACCGGCAGCGCTTACAACTGGTACTGCAAGCGCAGGTAAGCACGCCAATCCGGGCAGGCACAATCGGTTGAACGGCGGGTTCTGCCCGCCGTTCACTGTCTGCGCCACACCACGGAAAAATTGTTCGCCGGCATTTCAAATATCTGCAGCCGGTCAAACCTATTCCTGCGTGCGCAATCGTCCACGGTTTCAAGATCGCGAATGCCCCACGCGCTGTTGCGGCTCTTCAGGCTGGCGTCAAAATCCGCATTGCTCTGTGACGTATGCTGGCCATTGCGTTTGTAGGGACCATAGAGAAAAAGCGGTGCGCCTTGCTGCAGGGCCTGCGCTGCTCCGCGCAGCAATCCTTGCGTCGCCGCCCAGGGCGAAATGTGGATCATGTTGATGCACACTACTGTATCGGCCGACTGGATGGGCCAGCCGCCGGAAGCTGCATCCAGAGCCAGCGGCGGCAAAATGTTCGCAAGGCCCTCATGGGCGGTCCAGGCTGCAATGCTGGCGCGGGCTTCCGGGTCCGGGTCGCTCGGCTGAAATGCTAGCGCAGGAAAAGCGCGCGCGAAATGCACGACATGTTCGCCCGAGCCCTCCGCGATCATCAGTACAATTCCGGAGGCGGGCAATATTTCGCGCAGGACCTGCACGATTGGTTCGCGGTTGCGCTGGGCAGGCGGGGAGTGGCGGCGCAGATCGGGCTGGCTCATGGGGTCTCCAATACAATTGGACCTTGTTTGCAGCCGCAACGCAAAATTGCAAAGCCTTTGGTGGCGGAGGCCATCGAACGACATAAAAACCGCTGGCCTTCCGGGCCGGGATGCTTTTTTATGCCGCCGGGCCTTGTGCCTCAAGCTTTGCCGGGCGGCATCGCCTGTAAAAGAGTTTCGTAGCCAAAAGAGAGGGTATCATGGGAGAGACAATCAAACTCAAGGCGGCAGACGGATTTGAGCTCGGCGCTTATGTCGCCAAGCCTGCCGGCGCCCCCAAGGGCGCCATCGTCGATATTCAGGAGATTTTCGGCGTCAATCAGCACATGCGCGCCGACACTGACAAATATGCTGCCGCCGGCTATCTTGCCATTGCGCCGCAACTCTACGACCGCGTCGAACGTGATGTCGAACTCGGCTATACCGGTGACGAGCCCAAGAAGGGCATGGACATTCGCGCCAAGACCCAGATGGACAAGGTGCTGATGGACATTCAGGCCGCCATCGATCACGTCAAGAGTGCCGGCAAGGTCGGCATTGTCGGCTATTGCTGGGGCGGCACGCTTGCCTTTGCTGCTTCCGTCAACCTGCCGGTTGCTGCGGCTGTCGCCTATTATGGTGGTGGCGTGCCCGATATGGCCGACCAGAAGCCGAAAGTTCCGACAATGATGCACTTTGGCGATCAGGATCACGGCATCCCGATGGAAAAAGTGAAGATCGTTCAGGAAAAGCGCGGCGGTGATAGCGAAATCCACGTCTATGAAGGCGCGGGCCATGGCTTCAACTGCGATGAGCGCGCATCCTGGAACGAGGCAGCTGCAACGCTGGCGCGCAAGCGTTCGCTGGAATTTTTTGCCAAGCACGTCGGCTGAGCAACCGGAATTTTCTGCGGAAATTTTTGCGGAAATTTCCGATACAGGTTCCTGAAGTCTTGCCCCATGCGGTGGTCCGGTCATGAAATCCGGCCCGGCGCATGGGGCTTCGCATTTCGGGCATTGAAGATTTTTGCGGGTCCGGGGATCGCGAATTTATGCGCCGCCTCATTCAGGTGTAATCCGCTGGCAGATGGTGCGCATTGCCGCATAAAGCGGTACGGACACAAGATTCTATTGCGCTGCCAATGTGTGTAAACTAGGGATGATGGGCAGTGACTGGCTGGAGCATTCCGAGTGAGGGCGGAACCGGGCGGTGTAGCGGGGGAGTTAAGTAAATGGACACCGATAAACCTGACGCCGTGGATGAACGCGGCGGCGTGTATTTCCCGATCAACCAGGATGTTGCGGGCGGGTTATTTCTGGTCATTACAGGCTTGATCTTCCTCTGGCAGGGCAGCGATTTGCCGATGGGCACGTTGCGCGCGGTTGGTCCCGGCATGATGCCTCTGGCAGTAGCAGTGATGATGATCGCTGGCGGTCTTGCGCTGGCAGTAATGGGCTGGGGAAAAAACAAGGAGCGGCTGCCATTTTTCTCCTATCGAGGTGTGTTTTACATCATCGGTGGCATTCTCATTTTCGGGTTCCTGATCCGATCGGTCGGATTGATTGCAGCCGGTCCCCTGTCGATGATCTTCGCCTCTTATGCCAGCCGGGAAACACGCATTGTTGAGACAACAATTTTCTCAGTCATCATGACAGCGTTCTGCATCTTCCTGTTCAAATATCTGTTGGCATTGCCAATCCCCGTCATTGTCAACGTTTGGTGAGAGCGCAGCCATGGATATTTTTACCAATCTCGCTCTTGGTTTTGGCGTCGCGCTGACCCTCAAGAATATTGGACTGTGTTTCCTTGGCTGCATGATCGGTACGCTGATCGGTGTTCTGCCAGGTGTCGGTCCCATCGCAACCATCGCCATGTTGTTGCCGATTACCTTCGGCCTCGACCCTGTCGGCGCGTTGATCATGCTGGCGGGCATTTACTACGGCGCGCAATATGGCGGCTCCACGACAGCCATTCTGGTCAACATTCCTGGTGAGGCGACAGCCGTCGTCACCGCCATTGACGGCCACCAGATGGCGCGTCAGGGCCGCGCAGGTACGGCGCTCAGTGTTGCAGCACTTGGATCCTTTTTCGCTGGCTGTGTTGCAACGGTGTTCATCGCGGCGATGGGCGAACCATTGACCAGGCTGGCGCAATTGTTTGGCCCGGCGGAATATTTTTCGCTCATGGTTATGGGTCTTGTATTTTCCACTGTTCTGGCACGCGGCTCTGTCTACAAAGCCATCATGATGGTCTTGCTCGGATTGCTGTTGTCAACGGTGGGTACCGATCTTGAAACCGGTCAGGAACGCATGACCTGGGTATAGCAAACCTTGCCGACGGCATCGACTTTACGCCGCTGGCGATGGGCTTGTTCGGTTTTGCGGAAATCCTGCGCAATCTGGAAACG
Source organism: uncultured Alphaproteobacteria bacterium (assembly GCA_963700795.1). Taxonomy (GTDB): domain Bacteria; phylum Pseudomonadota; class Alphaproteobacteria; order Rhizobiales; family Beijerinckiaceae; genus Terripilifer. The sequence continues at coordinate 811,843 of CAVOYX010000005.1, forward strand.
CCGGAAGCGCGCGATGTCGTGAAACAGAAGATCGGCTCACTTCTGCCGAGCTGGTCGGAGATCAAGCAGTCGACATTGCCGGTGTTTACGTGGCACGATCATTGGCGGATTGCTCGGCGTGTTGCCGGGCAATGGCGCGGTGATCGGTCCGTTTGCGTCTTACGCTATGGAAAAGAAGCTTGCAAAGGATCCGTCCCGCTTCGGCAAGGGCGCGATCGAAGGTGTCGCCGGTCCGGAATCGGCCAACAATGCCGGTGCGCAGACGGCTTTCATTCCATTGCTGACTCTTGGCATACCGCCCAACGCAGTGATGGCGCTGATGGTCGGAGCGATGACGATTCATGGCATCATTCCCGGTCCGCAGGTCATGACCAGCAACCCGGATCTGTTCTGGGGCATGATTGCGTCGATGTGGATCGGCAATTTGATGCTCGTCGTCATCAACCTGCCGCTGATCGGTCTGTGGGTGAAGCCTGCTGACGCGTGCCGTATCGCATCATGTTCCCGGCGATCCTGATCTTCTGCTCGTATCGGCATTTATTCGATCAACAACTCGATCGAGGACGTGCTACTTCACGGCCTTCTTCGCGCTGGTCGGATACATGCTGATCAAGCTCGGGCTATGAGCCGGCGCCGATGCTGCTTGGCTTCGTGCTCGGCAAGCTGATGGAGGAGAAGCTGCGGCAGTCGCTGATCCTGTCGCGCGGCAGTTTCACGACCTTTATCGAGCGGCCGGTTTCGGCCGTCTTGCTGGCTGTAGCTGCGTTGATGCTCGTCATCGCGCTCCTGCCGTCGATGAGCAAGAAACGCGAAGAGGTTTTCACAGGAGTAGTCCCGTTTGGCAGCCCGCCTTCTCAGGCGGGCTATTCCGTTTTGAAAACTGCCCGAGGGCGACTGGACTGTCCGGTTGCCGCCTTTTTTTTTGGAGACCGGCCCTAGTTTACCGGGTGGGCGCAACGACGACCTGGAGGGAAGCCATTATGAACAAGATGCTCATTGCGCTTCGGCCATGTCTGCGGTCGTTGCAGGTCCCGCAGTCGCACAGAATTACCCAAACAAGCCAATCACGCTGATTGTGCCGTTCGCCGCGGGCGGGCCTACCGACATTGTCGCTCGCATCGTGGCCGAACCGATGTCGTGCACGCTCGGCCAGCAGATCGTCGTGGAGAACGTCGGCGGCGCCGGCGGCACGACCGGCATTACGCGCGGCGCGGGCGCGACCCCCGACGGCTACACCATCATGATGGGGCATATGGGCACGCACGGCGCCGCTCCGGCCCTCTATCCGAACCTGAGGTACAAACCCGCCACCGACTTCGCGCCCATCGGCATGGCGGCCGGCACGCCGATCGTGATCGTCGCGACCAAGAAGCATTCTGCCGGCCAAGGATCTGCAGGAGTTCCTGCGTGGAAGAAGAAGCAGGGCGACAAGGCCAATCATGCGCACGCGGGCGTCGGTTCGGTTTCTACATCGACCGGCGTTCTGCTGAACTCGATGAGCGGAGCGAATGCCCACGTTCATCCCCTACACGGGCACTGGCCCGTCGCTGAACGATCTCGTGTCCGGTCAGGTCGACTACATGACCGACCAGATCGTCAACGTCGTCGGCCAGGTCAAGGCTGGTACGATCAAGGCCTTCGCCATTGCTACGCCAGCGCGTTCGCCCGCGCTGCCGGACGTTCCGACGACGACGGAGATGGGATTGCCGAGTACCAAGTCAGCGCCTGGAATGCGATCTTTGCTCCCAAGGGGACGCCGGACGCGATGTCACGAGCAGCTCGAGCGAGGCGCTGAACAAGGCTCTCGATGACCCGAATACACGTAAGCGTCTCGATGAATTGGGCGCCGTGATCCCGGAAGGCGACGAACGTGGTCCTGCCGCCCTTCAGAAGTTGGTCGAATGCGAAGTGGCGCGTTGGACGCCGGTTCTCAAGGCAGCCATGGCAACGGCCAAGAAATAAGAACATCTGCACGAAATCGGCATGTTCAGGGCGCGGCAGGAGCAATCCTGCCGCGTTTTTCTTTGCCGCACGTCAAACACCGTTCGGGCGCATTCTTTAACCTGTCCAGGATCGTACAAGCCAGCTTGGATGCGCATCCACTCCGGTGTAAAAGCAGCCAAAGACCGTCTTCCGGGAGGAATTCCATGATCGTAAAAAACCAGACCCAGCTCACAGAAGCCGTCATGCAGGTGATGGCCACAAGTGGCGATGACAAGCGCTTTCAGGAAATCATGACTTCGCTGGTCAAGCATTTGCATGGCTTCATCAAGGAAGTGAAACTGACCGAGCGCGAATTCCAAATGGGAGTCGAGCAGATCATCAAGATGGGCCAGCAGTGCACGGACTCGCACAATGAAGTCGTGCTGATGGCCGGGTCGCTCGGCGTGTCGCAACTCGTTTGCCTGATCAACAATACCGACGATGTGGATGGCGATACGACGGCCAATCTTCTCGGGCCGTTCTGGCGCGACAATACTCCGGTGGCTGAAAACGGTTCCTCCATCGTGCGCTCTGAATCACCGGGCGAAACGATGTTTGTAAAGGGCACGGTGACGGATGAGGCCGGCAAGCCGGTTTCCGAAGCCCGCGTTGACATCTGGCATTCGGCGACAAACGGACTCTATGAACAGCAGGACGAAGATCAGGTCGCAATGAATTTGCGTGGCATGTTCAAGACTGACAAGAACGGCCATTTCTGGTTCCGCTCGATCAAGCCAGAAGGCTATCCGATTCCTACCGAAGGTGTTGCCGGTCAATTGCTGAAACGCCAGCGCCGCCAGCATTTCCGTCCCGCTCATCTGCATGTGCTGATCAACAAGCCGGGTTTCAAGACGCAGGTGACCCAGGTCTATGTCAACGACGATCCGCGCCTGGAAGTCGATCCGCAATTCGGCGTCACCGAGCGGCTGGTCGGGCAATATGTGCGTCATGACGAAAAGGCGGCGGAGCCCGATGTGAAAGCTCCATGGTGGACTCTCGATTACACATTCGTATTGCGGCCTGGCGATGCCGTGATGCCGCGTCCACCCATCAAGTAACACGCATCCGGAGTATGCCATGAAAGCCGCTGTAATCACCGCCAATGGCGGCCTGGATGTATTTGCCTATGGCGATGTTGCCGATCCTGTTGCCGGCAAGGGCGAAGTCGTCGTCGATATTCACGCGGCCAGCATCAATGGCGCCGACTGGAAATCGCGCGCCGGTGGCTACGGCAGTGGAATGAAATTTCCCTACATATTGGGCCGCGATTTTTCCGGTGTTGTGAGCGCCGTGGACGAGGGTGTGAGCGACCTCAAGGTTGGCGATGAAGTCTTTGGCGTTTGTGCAGTGGGGCAGGAAGGCACGTATTGCGAAAAAATCGCGGTGAAGGCCGATATTGTCGCGAAGAAACCAGCGTCGCTTTCGCACATCGATGCTGCAGCATTGGCATTGATCGGTCTGACCGCGCTGGTTTCAGTCGAAGACACGCTGAAACTTCAAAAGGGTGAAAAAATTCTCGTGCAAGGGGGAGCAGGCGGCGTTGCCGGTTTCGCGATTGAACTGGCCAAGCATCTGGGTGCGCATGTTGCGACCACCTGCAGCACGAAGAATATCGATTATGTGAAGAAGCTTGGTGCGGACGTAACCGTCGATTACACAAAGCAGGACTTCACTCAGGTATTGAAAGACTATGATTGCGTCTTCGATACGGTCGGCGGCGATGTCACGCAAAAATCATTTGCTGTTCTCAAGTCCGGAGGCCGCGCGGCCTTCATCGCATCGGGCAATGCCGCGCCAAAGCCGCCGCGCGATGACGTAACGAGCCTGCGTCCGGCGGTTGGACGCGATCGCGAGCATCTGCAACGCATTTGCGATCTGCATGCAGCCGCAGCGGTGAGCGTTCCGGCTATTACATTGTTTGCATTGTCCGACGCAGCCCGTGCGCACGAAATCAGCGAAGGGCGCCACCTGACAGGCAAGCTGGTGTTCAAGATAAAATAGCCGGCCGCGCCTGTAGCGGGCTTTCAGTGATGGCGCGACTGGGCCCGGCTTTCCTTGGCCATGTCGATGCCTTCCTTGATGGCGCTGCGTAGCGCCTCTTCATCGACCCCCTGCAGGAAGAGCCGTCCCGCCATCTGCACCAGAACGGACATTTCGATGGCGCCTTCCGGCAGGGTCGGGTCCAGCGCATAGCAACCCACGACCGAGGCGCCGATGAAATCGGCAACATCGCCGGAACGGCAGACGATGCAATCGTCGTCTTCGGAATGGGTCAGCAGGGGGTGCTTGTCGGCCATATCGTGTCCAGCTTCGCTCGAGTTCTTTTGGTCTTGCCGCAGCCCCCGTCCGGAAACCGGGCCTGACGTTTGGCTGGAGGCCTGTGCCTCCGTTCCGGCAAGAATTATAGGCCGCAGTGCCTTGTGTCCATGCCGGGCGGATCAGCGGCTGGATTTTGCCGGGCTCACGCAATCTCCGTTGCCCTGTTCCGGCGCAATTTGTGGGTTGCTTGAACCCGTTTGGCATCGACCGCAGGAGGCCTTCTTGCCAAACAGATATACAGATTTTTGATCAGCCAGACGGAGGCGATCATTTCCTGAAATTGAAGTCTGTCTCCGCTATCATCACGGCCATCAGAATTTGCTGCTCAGCGCACGGATGCCAGAAACCCGGGACCATCGCTGCAAATGTATGTGTCGTTTCAATTCAAACATTGGAGCAGCTGCGTTGGAGCAACATTGCAATACCTTCGAGCTGCAAATGGTTGATGGCATGAGATGTCGTCGCCTGTGGTTTCTCAATACCAACGATTTGAAGCGAGAACGCTGATTTAACGCTTTCTGCGGCAGTTCTTGAGTTCGCAGGAAATATAGGGGAACGCCCCAACGCAATATCGCTGGCACCATCGACCCTGCTTGTTTCTGACGAGCTTCAGTTCAGGATCAGTGATGCGCTTGCAGTCTTGCCCTCGATGATGATGGCGGCCGGCATCGCCTCCACCGATGGCGTTCTGGGTGTCGGCATGGCAGGCGTGAGCAAACTGCAAATACGCGATGGACCCATCTAGCATCCGCGGGATTTCATTTGCTTTCAAGGCAAATGCCGGGCTCAGCATGCCCACGAAAAACACCGAAGCCAGTATGGTTCTGAATTTTTCTCGCAACGCGTACGCCCCCCATTATTTGTCCTGCCGTATTTGCAATATCATCGTGTCGCGATAAATCAAGCGTTATGCCAGGCGGTGGAGAGGTGCATGCTCTCATGTGTCGACAGCCGCTGTGTTGGGTGCAGCAGGGATTTGAAACTAGCTGTCTCGCGGACACCAAACATGGCTTGCGCCTGGTTCCTGAGCGCTGTTCGAAACCGGCGGTATTTTTGGGACGAAGCAGAAATCCAACTCTGGCCCGTTTCCATCTACGCTGGCTCCAGCCGCGGCAGGGAGGCACGCAGCTGTCCTCCTGGAGAGCCAGTCCGGGGCGTCCAGTTAATTGCGGCTTAATACCCAGGCTATTCAAGAGTCCGAGCTATACAGCGTCTGCCTTGTGAAACGCTCGCAGGTGCCGCTCCCTGACCGGCCGGATGAAGCCGAAGGCGGACTTTGGATTGTGATCGCCAAACGGCGAATTCGCCGGGTTCGCGCAATCTCCGTTGCCCTGTTCGGGCGCATCGGTTACAAGGCGGTGCAGCGGCACCCGTAGCTCAGCTGGATAGAGCGCTGCCCTCCGAAGGCAGAGGTCGCACGTTCGAATCGTGCCGGGTGCGCCAATAATTTCAGTTGGTTAGCTAACCGAAGCGTCCATATTGTTCGCAATCTGTCACGCCCTTGTCACAACGAGGGTCAAACATGGCGAGCATTAGGAAGCGTGGAAGCAAGTGGCAGGTCCAGGTAAGGCGGCAGGGACTACCTGCGTTGAACCGAACCTTCATCGCAAAAGAAGACGCCGTCCGCTGGGCGAGAGAGCAGGACCGGGCCATAGACCGGGGGGAAACTTCCACTAGGTCCCCTAGCGATAGCCCTCTCACATTTTTGTCAGAAATCTTAGACCGGTATGTCCGGGAGGTTAGCTCTCGCAAACGCGGGTCGATGGACCGGTATCACCTGAAAGCAGCTATGGAATACATGGGCGAGCTGCCGCTAGCGAGCCTTAGGCCAATCCACCTCTCAGCCTTCCGAGACGAAAGACTCAAATCTGTAGCCCCTGCCACTGTGGCGAGAGAGATGGCTGTGTTCTGCCATGCCCTGAAGGTGGCTGGTGATGAATGGGGACTGACAATCCCGGTCGACAAGTTTCGGGCTGTCCGCAAGCCATCGCCACCTTCTGGTAGGACAAGGCGTCTGGAGGCAGGAGAACGGGAAAGGCTTCTCGAAGCCCTGTCAGCCTGCCGCAATCCTTTGATCCGCTCTGTGTTCGACTTTGCGCTAGCTACGGGTATGCGCCGGGGTGAGGTCCTGTCGCTTACTTGGGACAATATCGATTGGGACAACAGGGTTGCCTTCCTGCCGATGACGAAGAACGGAGAGCCCCGTAGAGTCCCATTGAGCCCTGCTGCCATCACTACCCTGCAGGGGATCAAGAACGGCTCCCAGCGGACTCCTGAGGGGCTTGCAGAGTCATCCTGTGGGCATGTGTTCGCCATCTCTGCCAATGCGGTCAGGCTGGCTTGGGAAAGGGCCAAGCGTAGGGCTGGAATTGAGGACCTACGTTTTCATGACCTGAGACACGAAGCTATCAGCCGATCCTTCGAGCTGGGATTGTCTGTTCCCGAGGTGGCGCTGATCAGCGGTCACAAGGATGCAAGGATGCTGTTTCGATATACCCAGCTCAGGGCTGAGAACGTGGCTAGAAAGTTGGAGAAGCCGAGCACAGGCTGATATCAAAAAAAGTTCCAGTAATGGAGGAGGAGGTTGGCTGAGCTAAACGAGAGCTAAGGCTTGGTCAAACTTACTCCTCAACCTAACCTCTCACTTTACTCATCATCTAATCTCCACACTAACCTTCACACTTAGTTACCTACTCGTCTATACACTAAGTTGCACACTAGGCTGTACACTTAGCTACACACTTAGCTACACACTTAGCTACACACTTAGCTACACACTTAGCTACACACTTAGCTACACACTTAGCTACACACTTAGCTACACACTTAGCTACACACTTAGCTACACATTTGGTTGTACATTTAGCTACAAGCTGCCTTGTACTCCACCTACTACAGCACCTGTAATACCTCTATAACATTTACAGCTACTACAACTACAACTACATCAGTATCTACTAATAGCTTCTATCATTCTATCTATTACTTATGCTTTCACTTTTAGTCACAACACCTACGTACTATTCTACCTACTCCTAACATTCCCAATGACCTGAGACCCGAACTTCATCCGCTTTAGGCGCAAAGTCCGGGTTTCAGATATTGACCTCATGCGGCCAGTTTTTCCAGTGAGATTTTGTTGGCGTATTCGGCTGGCGTCAGATTGCCGAGGGCCGAATGTGGCCTGTGCTGATTGTAGTCCTCCTTCATCGCGAGTTACTGTTCTGGCGTTCACCAGTGTCGAGAAGAGCCTTTGTTAAGGCGTTCGTTCCGAAGGCGGCCGTTGAAGCTTTCGATAAAAGCATTCTGTGTCGGCTTGCCCGGGGCAATGTAGTGCCAGCCAATGCCGGTCTCCTGTTGCCATTTGAGTATCGCTATCGAGGTCAGCTCGGTTCCGTTGTCGGACACGATCGTGGTCGGTTTGCCGCGCCTGCCGATGATGACATCCAGCTGCCCGCGCTACCCGGACGCCGGACAGAGAGGTGTCGGCAACCAACCCAAGACATTCGCGGGTGAAGTCATCGACGATCGCCAGAATGCGGAACCGCCGACCATCGGTGAACGCATCGCTGAGGAAGTCCAGGCTCCAGCGCTCATTCGCTTTGCCTGGCAGAACCATTGGTTGCCGGGAACCCAAAGCCCGTTGCGCCCGCCGCGGCGGCGCACCTGCCTTCTCCTCCCGGTACAGCCGCCGCAGCTTCTTCTGGTTCAGGGCAAAGCCCTGCCGCTGCAGCATGGTGAATGCGGCGGTAACCGAAGCGGCGACGTTCGGCGGCGACCTTCTTCATCGCCGCACGGACGGCGCCGTCATCGGGCCGGATGCTTTGATAGCGAACGCTAGACCGGTCTACGGTCAGCGCCTGACACGCCCGACGCTGGCTCACGCCGTGCTGATCGCAGGCATGGGCCACCGCACTGCGCCTGGCATCGGGCGTCACCATTTTTTTGATGCGACATCCTTCAGAATCGCGTTGTCCAGCATCTGCTCGGCCGGAAGCTTCTTCAGCTTCGCGTTCTCATCCTCCAGCGCTTTCAAACGCCGGGCGTCGCGAAACGTCCATACCGCCGAACTTCGCCTTGTACTTGTAGAAGGTTGCTCGCTGATCCCGTGCTTGCGGCAGACATCGCTCGTCTTCATGCCAGCTTCCTGTTCCTTCAGGATCGCAATGATCTGCTCTTCCGTGAACCTTGATCGTCTCATGTCCGTCTCCCTATGTGACGAACTATCCCAAAAACTGGAGGAATTTCGAGTCTCAGGTCACCCTGATTCACTCTAAACGCGGTCTATGCGTAGACATTTCAATAGCAGCGGCGAGCAGCGACCATTAACTCGCCGCCAGCATAACTCTACCCTAAAATACTTAACATCGAGTTCTAGAAGTTTACGATTGACACGCCGTGTAACGAAAACCGTCGCCGCCCTGGCGGCCGTTACGCCCCAGGTGAACAGCCCGGCCAGAAGTGCCTGTAAGACGTGATTTAATGACGTAAACCACTGGTACATATTAAATTATCCGTACTGATCGAATTTCAAGACAGCTAGCAATCCAAAGAGATACAGCTCCCGCGAAACGTGGGAGTTTCTGCACGGCAAACACCAAAAAACAAGCCGTGCCCACACCAACCGAATTTTTCGGGGGTTGGAAATAGTATCGGCTTATTTTGACATGCGAAAGGTACCATGTTCGTTGAGCTTCAGATCGCCTGGATATTGAATGCCGAACAAAATCAAAAAGACTGGCTTGTCGGTTACGCGGCCCTATAGTCCAAAAGTCACCGCAACTAATCGATGAAATGAAAATTATTTTTGCGGCGTTAGGTGATCCGCTGCTTTGAAATAATGCCGCGCATGGGCTAGTTACCGTAATCCAAAGCCAGCGGAATAGGCACAAGCAAGGTTTCAAGCGGGCGGAGTTGCTAGATGGACGCGCGCTCACCATCATTGGATAAGGTGAATACGAGACCGAAGGAATCAATAAGGTCTTCCGAGCCAAGGGCTAACAATGACAGATCCGTATGAACTTTTAGGCGTGGAACGCGCCGCTTCGTCTGAGGAAATACAGAAGGCTTATCGCCGTCTCGCTAAAAAGCTTCACCCTGATCTCAATCCAGGCAATAAAGGTGCTGAAGATCGTTTTAAAGATGTTTCGGTAGCCTATAAATTGCTTTCGGATCCGGAGAAGCGGCGGCAGTTTGATAACGGCGAGATCGATGCCTCGGGCACCGAACGTCCTTCGCAGCAATACTACCGAGATTTTGCTGACAGGCCTGGTGGCAATAATCCCTATGATAATCCGTCGGGGTTCGCTGATTTTGCACAAACGGATGATATTCTTGCCGAACTGTTCCGGCAGCAGGCTCAACGCGCGCGAAACATGCCCGGCGTCGATCAACAATACCGCCTGGCAATCGATTTCTTGGATGCTGTAAACGGCGCAACGAAACGGCTTTCATTGCCGCAAGGCGGCTCAATTGAAGTGACAATTCCTCGCGGAATCCGTGAAGGGCAAATTCTCCGCCTGCGCGGAAAAGGCGCCGCGTCCCCAGGCGATGGCCCTGCAGGTGACGCTCTGGTGGAGATTACAATCACTCCACACAAGTTTTTCGAACGGCACGGGAACGACATTCATCTAGAGTTACCGATTACACTCGCAGAGGCCGTGCTGGGTGCGAGCATCAAGGTGCCCACACCATCCGGTCCGGTTATGCTGACTGTTCCCAAAGGCTCAAATAGCGGATCAGTCCTTCGCTTGAAGGGAAAGGGCGTCCAGCAGCGCGACGGCAGTCGAGGGGATGAACTTGTGAGGTTGAACGTGATGTTGCCGCCCGACTCCGATCCTGAATTGGAAGCCTTTCTATCAACCTGGGCTCCCGGGCCGAATTATGATCCAAGACGGGACGTACAGCTATGATCATCACAAAAATCGATTTCCTTTACCGATCCCAAATCGATGAAGAAACACTTGAGATATGTTTGCAAGAGGAATGGATTGTTCCCGAGAAAGTAACGAATGAGCCCGCATTTACCGAGGCGGACGTAGCGCGGGCGAAGTTGATCTGGGACCTGAAGCATGACTTGGGCGTCAATGATGAGGGGGTGGGCGTGATATTAGGTTTGCTCGATCAAGTCCACAGCTTGCGAAAAGTGCTTGGAGATGTGCTTCAAGCCTCTCGCAAAAACTTGCCGCCAACCAATGATAGCAGTCAATGATAACACGTAGTTCAAGTAGAAATGTATTGTAGAGAGAATGCAGCTTCATAACTTTTTGGATCAGAATGAGACTTCATTGAAGGCTCAACCGCCTGTGCGAGTGCCACATCAGATAGCTGACCATGCGGCCCGGTTTGTTAATGGGGGCGTGCTGCATTCGGGTAGACGATGAATACAGCCTCATCCATTGGTCCAACCAGAACCAGAGGCGCGGTTAGGCTATCGTTTGTGAGCAGCTCGCTATATCGCCTTTATAGGTATATCCCGATGCTATCCTAGAGACGTTGGAGGTGCTCAAGTGAATAACTAGAAAAATACATAGGAGTAACAATATGATACGTCCCGTAGCGATCGCGGCCTTATTTGCCGCAGCATTTGTCCTGCCTTCCCTCGCCCAAGACGCCAAAACCGAATCTTCACCCCCCGCAGTCGCGAAGGTAGTCACGCCTCTGAAGTTGACAGAGGAGCAGGCCAAAACATGGATCGACAAGCAGGTCTACAGCAGCGACGATAAGAAAGTCGGCGAGGTCGCAGCGTTTGCTCGGGGAACCGACAATACTGTAACCGAGATGCACATCGACATGGGTGGCGTTTTGGGAATTGGGGAAACACGGGTCAAGTTGATGCCTGCTCAGTTCCAGCTCGTCGGTGATCGCGCTGTCCTCAACCTAACGGCTGCACAGGCCAAAGATCTACCGAAGATCGAGAAATAATCGCGCTCCAACTGGAGGCAGTAAATTAATTGTCCTCCAGTTTTTCGCGACTGATGAAATGATCAAATAAAGTTTTGATACCTACAAAATGTGGTCTCCGGTTTTCGTGTAAAATCATCCTTAAGTAACTGATATTTTTATCGCGATGAAACAGAATTTTGACGTCCTTTGCCGGATCACTGGACACCACACGTTGTCCGCAGATACAAGCTAAAGGAAACAGTAATATGAAAAGTGTGAAAATGGTAGCACGAGCCTTGCTGCTGGTAACAGCCGTATTTGGACTTTCTACCGCATCGGCAAGGTCGGCTGGTCTATTCGCACCAATCAGTAGCGATGCGGCACTGATTACCGGAAGCGTGATAGGTCAAGACGCTATGATCGAGCAGGTTCAGGCAAGACGCGGGCGTAGAGTCAGTAATCGGAGCAAGAACTTTCGCTACGACGGAAACTTTCGTCGCGGCTGGACGGTTCGCAACAGAGCGTTGCGCGGGCGTGGAAGGGCTGTGCACGGACCCCGTTACGGCCGCCGCTATTACTCCGGGCGTGGACGCAACTACGGTGCTGCAATTGCAGCCGGTGCTGTAGCGGCAACCATCGGAGCCATCATCGCCAACTCGGGCCGTTCATCCGCCAGCTATCACGATCTTTGCGATGAAACATATAAAACCTACGATAGAAGCACTGGTACCTTTATGGGTTTCGACGGTAATCGGCACTATTGCCGGTTATAGATCGTTTCTCGATTTATGAGAGAATAGGAATGCGCGCATGATCGGGCCGTTCGTTTTTGTGGATCAAAGCGGCGATAAACTTATTCATGCTTTCATTATTAGAGCCGCTACAAGCGAACGAGGCACCGGTTTGCGCAGCCGTAGGTGGTGTGGGCGGTGCGATAGTGGCGCGCTCAACTTGCAGCGTCCGGTATCCCGGGTCGGGAAGACGTTATTGCACTCAATAGAAGATGAGGCAAACTTACACAGTTCAGACATAATGCGCGAGGAGGCAGTACGCTAACGCGCGTTAAAATCCTGCGCGCAGGAAACCAAAATTGTAAAAAAAATCGAGAACATGTTTGGTAGGCTCAAGGACTGGAGATTCATTCACGCCCGCTACGACCGATGCGCGCATGCTTTCATATCCGCAATCTACATCGCTCCAACCGTCATATTCTGGTTGTGATCAATAAGTCCTGAGCCTAGCTATCCCGACTTGCCATTGCCGAATGATTTCCTTCAACCGTCCGCCTTCATCGATTTCAATAACTCGGCAGTCCGTATAGTGGAGAACGTCGAGAACGTATCGGAAATCGCATAAGGTAAGACGATCCGTTCGTTTTGGCGCATCGCGCCGCACGTGTAGACGACATTGGGTACGTATCCCTCGCGCTCCGCGGACTCAGCTCGAACCAGCGGCTCGCACGAACGTGCCAGAACTCTTGTGGGATCGTCTTTATCGAGTAGCACTGCGCCGATCGAATATCTGCGCACAGCCCCAACGCCGTGAATGAACAGCAACCAGCCTTCGTCGAGTTCTATCGGCGAGCCACAATTGCCGATCTGCACAAACTCCCATGGGTAACGTGGCTTGAGGATCGCGACACCACCATCCCAGGAAAGGAGATCGTCGGAATAAATCAGGTAGATGTTCTCGTTATCCTGACGCGCAATCATCGCAAATTTTCCGTCGATCTTACGCGGGAATAGCGCCATGCCCTTGTTACGGGCAGCGTTGCCCGACAGCGGTCTCAGGCGGAAACTGACGAAGTCTTGTGTCTGGATTATTTCAGATCGGATTGCCCTGCCATTATACGCTGTGTATGTAGCAAAAAACGAGCGCTGATCTCCGTCGCGAAACTCGACGAACCGTGCGTCTTCGATCCCATTCGATTGCGCGTCCGTGATCGGAAAGATAACACGTTCGCTGATATCCTCGCCTCCGGGAAACTCGAGTGTTATGTCTTCACCATTTGGACCCAAACGTTCGATGATCCTCGGAATTGCGGCAAGTCTGGCAGCGGGATCAACCGTAACGGAGCCATCGGCAGCAATGGTTCCCGAGCGGAATGTTAGAGACGAAATATGCCCCTCTCCAACCGCGCGCAAGCTGAGAATGAACCGCTGCCCGCCTTCGGGCGCTCTTGACTGGTCAGGATGGGCGACGATGCTCGGGTTGAATAGAGCTGCGGCCTCGAAGGAATATTCATGCAGGAAATAAGCGCCGACCAGCTGTCGTTGAATTGCGCTGAATTGGGTATGTTCTTTGAGCGCGTATTCCATCTCACCCGCGCGTGCCTCGAAAGTTTTAAGGAAATTGCGGTGCCGGCCTTGGAAGTTTTCAAGAATTCTCAGCGAGGTGCTTTTTGGCTGATTTTTGATCAAGCGCAAGGATCCGATCGACGATGTGATTTGCCCTCGTTTTATCAACGGGATTAAAGTCGCGCGGCTCCGTCGCAGGCCGAAAGGAACGCACGATGACACGTGTCGGATCAGGCCGCAGATGCAACGCCTGTCGGTTCAAAAAGGTTGTTTGTGACAAAAGAGTCGACTCCGCTTTGGACTTGCTCTGTGTCTACAGGCGATTTCAGGCTCGAATCTGCATTGCTGGCACCAGGCGGGTTCGATCTTCGCTGACGCGATCGCATTGTCGAAGTTCTGCGAGACCGAGGAGATATGACAATACCGATTCTCCGCCGCGATTCTCATTGGCACGATCTGGATGGAGCCCGTCGCGGCAACTTCCGGTCTCGATCTCGACGAGGGGGGTTGCCAGATCATTTTGCCCGAGAAACCAGTCGAATGCATTCATCGCATGCGTTCTCCAAGCTATATCTCCATCAGCTCGATAAGCGGCGAGACATGCCGATATTGTCGCTGTCGCTTCCAGCGGTTGTTGGTCGAAGGCTTGCGGCAGTTTGTTGATTTCACCGAAACCCTTCGTTCCCACGGGCCTGAAGTGTCCAGCGGGAGCCGTCTGTATTGTCATCAGGCAGCGCAGAGTTCGAAGTCCTGCCATGGTTAAATCGTCCTCGTCAGTCGATTGTCCAGTTAGGATCAGGGCTTGTGGTAAGCGTGCATTATCGTAGGCTAGCCCCTTCTCGAACCATGCGCGGTCGCAGGTTTCGACCTTTGCGAGAATGTTCATGAGTTTCGCAGCGAGGTTGTGTTGCAGCTTTCGCGAGACCGGATCTTCGGGGCTTGCCGCAAGCCGAGCATGCAGACCAAGCAGTGTAAACGCCCAGGCGCGCGGGGAACTGAAGGTCTCCACCACTGGAAGGGCACGCTCGAACAGGTCTTGCGCCCATCGTTGGCGTGAAGTGCTGGCGTCGTTGCGCGAGCATTCCCCAAGAGCCCAAAGGGTGCGCCCGTGGCTGTCCTCGGAGCCACTATCCTCAAGCCAGCGGCGGTCAAAGGACATAAAATTCCGAAATCGTAGCGTGTCGGGATTGAAGGCGTGTTGAACGAAAGAGGCGAATCGTGCCGTGGTGGCTTCTGGCAACGGCTCCTCGCCTGGCGCGTTGAGCGCACAGGCGAGCAGTAAAGCACGCGCATTGTCGTCGACGCAGTAACCATGATGCCTATCGGGAACCGAATGAACCGCATGTTGAAACAGACCAGTGTCGTCGCACATCGACTGAAAATGTGAGAGCCGCATCTCGGGCGTCTTCGTTATTCCTCTGTTGAGATGATCAGGTGTCTGATGTGCAACTATTTTTAAACAGTGGCCCTGTCGTGCGTTAGCGAAGATAGAGATATAGCGCTCTGCTGTATGCTCCCATGTCATAGAACGGCTAGAAGCATATGCGTTTCGCCTCATCGCGTCGCGTCGCGCCGCATCGCCGAGTAGCGCCTTGATTTCCCTACCAATGGCTTTGGCATCGGCAAACGGAACTAGAATTCCGCGGTCGTCCGCTAGCAATTCTTGGGCGTGCCAGTATGGCGTCGATACAATTGCCTTCCCGAGCCCGAAGCTGTAGGCCAACGTGCCAGACGTCATTTGCGCCGCATCAAGATAAGGTGTGACGTAAACGTCACACATCGAAATATAGTCAAGTAGATCCGCCAGTTCGACGAACTTGTCAATGAAGACCACGTGATCAGCGACGCCCAGTTCACGGGCCCGTGTAATCATACTATCCCGATGGGCCTCACCCTGATCGCGGACGAGATTGGGATGCGTTGCGCCCAGAATAACATAGACAGCATCCGGACACGCCGCGAGAATCGAAGGCATTGCGTCGATGACGAACTCAACTCCCTTGTTTGGCGAAAGGAGCCCGAAGGTCAAGATTACTGTCCTGCTGGCGAAACCGAACTTCTCTTTTGCCGCATCCGGTTGGACGAAGGCGAAATCGGGGATGCCATGCGCCACGATTTCGATCTTATCCGCTGGCGCATTATAGACCGATAGAAGAAGTTCACGACCCTTGTCTGCCATGACGACCACTTTCGCTGAAAGCTCCAGCAAGCTTTCCATCACAGCGCGTTGCGAGGGAGTGGGATCGGAGAGGATCGTGTGAAGGGTGGTGACAATAGGCATTCGCAGCCGCGACAGAAGCGCCAATATCTTGTCTCCCGCGACACCACCGAAAATACCAAATTCATGCTGGAGCGATACCACATCGTACTGGTTTGTGTTTAAAAAATTTGCGGCGCGTTCGTAGTCCTTTATTTTCTCCTGGTCGATCGAAAGCAGGACCTGCGGGGGATAATTATAACTTTCCGCGCGATCGTTCATACCGATAATGCAAGTAACGGGAGCTGAGGGCGCGTTCGCGACGGCTTGCTGGAGGTCAGTCGTGAATGTTGAGATACCGCAGCGGCGGGGCAGCGAATTTCCAATGAACGCAACGCGTAGTCTTTTGGTCATGAGAAGGTTTCCTTCAACTTATTGGCGGTTCGGGCGTTACGCCGCTCGGGGCCGGCAACTGCACGTATGGTTCCAAAATTACGTCGGCGACCGGCTGGGCGAGCCTTTGGAAAATCTCGGGCCTCGTCGCGTGACCGGGATATGCGAGTAGTCCGGTCAGCCCCTCCGATCCCGTACTGATCGTGACGCTATCGCCTTCCAGGAAGACAGCCTCGCCAACAAACAGATTGACGGAACCAAAACCGGCTTGGCCGTCGATAGCGAGAAACCAGGTCTCCGGCCCTGCTTCGAGACGCCAATTCGCGTCTGGAGGAAGCGTAATTCTTTCCAGCACGAAGTGCTTGTCCGCAACGAGTAAATCGCGCGTTTTGGAAATAAATTCCGGAATTACGGGCGCGGGTGCGGACTTCGTGTCTGTGGCCGCGATTGCCCTGTCAATATGGAGTTCTCGCCCGCGCCCGTGATCAAACAAGCGAAAGGTGACATCGCTTCGTTGCTGAATTTCCGCGATCACCAACCCCGGGCCGATCGCATGGATTGTTCCGGCCGGCACCAATATTATATCGCCGGTCTTGCAAGAGCGCCATTGAACGAGGTCTGCGATCGAGCCATTTTCGATCGCAATGCGTAGTTCGTTCGCCGTGAGGGCATGTTTGAGTCCGACTGCCACCTTGGCCTCTGGCGTCGCGTCAAGAATATACCAAGCTTCGGTTTTGCCGTTAGGCAATCCTATTGAACGAGCGAAGGCATCGTCTGGATGAACTTGGATCGACAGCGCTACTTCAATGAATAGCATTTTGAGCAGTAGTTCGGACGGCGGGGCATCCAAGTCGGCCCGCTCGAAACATAGTTCGCCGATGGGTCCATGATCTCCGCGAATTTCGCTCCAGGGATCCAAAATCGCGGCGCCCCAAGGTTTTTGTTCCGCACGAACTCGCGCTAATTCGAGGGTCATCGTGCTAGTCCAGGGCGCGTTCTGGAAACTGCGCATTCACCGATCAGAAACCCCGCGACGAGGGCGAGACCTGCGAGCTCGACAGGCTTGAATCTATTAGCGACCGGTATTCCCGCCAGCAGGCCGACACTATCGCTGGCGCGCGCTGGCGAAAGAATAATCTCCATCAAAGTCGCCATATCGGTAGTAGTGATCTCAGCTGGTGGGGGCGCAATAAGACTGGGTTGAGGCTTCGCAAGCCAGACAGTGGCAGCCACTGCGAGTAAAGCGATAAAAGACAAACCGCCGCCGACAAAAAGGGCGCCGCTTGAGGCACCAAAATCTATTGCAAGGCGGATATACAGCGCTGCTACAAAAAAGCCGCTCGCCGCTATTGTCGTTACAATGGCCAACAGTGCTAACGAGACAACGCGAGAAAACCTCGTTAATTTGCGTCGCGCTGACGCAAAAACAGCTTTCAGCAGCGAGGCCATGTAGTTCATCACTTGCGCGCCTGGGTTGACATTCCGAGAACCAGGCCAGCGGCCATTGCTATGAGCACCGCTGTTACAGGATTTCGAATGATTTTCGCCTCGATATCGGATTCCACGGAAGACATGGACGCTTGCGCGCTCTTCGTCGCGACTGAAAGGCTATCGCGAGCGCCACTAATTGCGGCACGCACCTGGTCTCCGGTTGTGTCCGCCTGCTTGCAGAGCAGTTCACCAACCGTTCCGCTCAGCTTGGCTATGTCCTCGCGGATCTTCGCGAGGTCGTTGCCAATATCAGTGGCGTTGTCTTCTAGTTTTGTGCTGGACATGACCGGCTCCAATGATTTGTAAAATAGGAAGGATGGCGTATGTCGACTAGATTCGTCCCAGCACCATGAGAATGATGACAATAATGAGAATGGTTCCAAGTGAACCGGATGGCCAATAGCCCCAGTTCGCACTGTGCCGCCAAGTTGGGAACACGCCAAGAAGCATAAGTAGGAGAATAATGAGAATGATTGTTCCAAGACTCATGATGGTTCCATTCTTCCTTGAATCAACGGAGCGCCCAAGGGCTTCCCTGGCGAACCAGTCGCCAGAAAGCTCTGCGAGTCTGTAACCCGTGCACTATCGATATTTTCGGCTATTTCATGCGCGCTTTGGAGCCGGGTTGGTAGCTTCGGAATCTACTTACACGTGCCGGCTCTTTACTTCTTGAGAATTTCGCGTGCTTTGTCCTTCAAGCTGCCAATAGCATTCTGGATCTTTCCTTCAGCTTGTTCCGCCTTGCCGTCCTGCACTGACTTTGCATCGCCGGCGACTTTACCGACGGCTTCTTTCACGTGGCCGGCTGCCTGCTTGACGGAGCCTTTGATTCGATCCTTGTCCATATCGATTTCCTTCAACTGGCACGAACGCCTGATCGCGATCGCTGACAGTGAAACTGGCGCTATTCAGAAATGAGCGATAGGATCGGAATCTGCTTAGGGCAGTGGGCAAGACAATCGATTGGCTCCGCACTTTGCAAACGTTCAACCCGCAGCCACGAATTTCGATAGCCACTATAACTGAGAATACCTTCTTGCACCGAGTTACCGGCTTGTTCCTGTGGCTATTTGTCCGCCTCGCCGTGACATGCACGCTGGTTAATTTCTCGAGCCAGCTCTGAATTTTGGGCGTGCTTGTTCCAATACCTTGTCGCTGCCTTGATGAGTAGTTTCCGAAGCTAGTAATAGCATCTCGACGTGATAAATACCTATAAATTAGATGGTTATTTGGATTCGCTCGATAGGAATCGTACGAGCCAACAGGCATTTCGTTAGCTTGGAGAAAACGGCGTCATGGCGTCTATCTTGATCGTCGAGGATGATCCGCTGGTAAGGGAATTGATCGAAATGACGATCGAGACATTCGGTCATTCGACCTGCGTGGCGGGCAATGTCGAAGAGGCACTTCTCATCCTGCGAACATCGCATGGGATTGATCTATTGTTTACTGATATCTTCCTGATGTCTGCCAAGTTTGGCGGGTGTGATATTGCGCGCGAGGCCGTACAGCTCCGTCCAGGACTACCCGTCCTTTTCACAACCGGCACAGCCAAATCAATTCTATTGGAGAGTATGTTTGTCGAAGGTGCACATTTCATTCGCAAGCCATACACTCGGCAAGAACTACAGGATAAGCTTGGTTTGATGCTCGCCGCATGATCGCAATTTTACGTCCTGTGTGTCCGCAAAGGACAAGTATTTTAATCTAATCACCGCGCCCTGGCTTGTGTAGCCAGATTTGGATTTGCTCAATACTTGCCCCGCGGTTCGTCAACTTGGTCCAGGATCATGCCATCGGGCAAAATTAAAGCATATTCACAGCTATTCGTGCTACCGTATGCTTCTGTCCCGGCAATCGAGGCGTGGAGTATCTCAGCATGGTCAGGAAACCGCCGATTGCCTTCAAGCCACCTCATTTTCGCCCGGGGAATACTCCGCTTGTGGCGCAGGGACCTCCCGTTGCAGCAAGCGACTTTCCAATCGTCGGTATCGGTGCTTCCGCGGGTGGTCTTGAAGCTTGTAGAATTTTTGTCGCAGCTTTGCCTGCCGACACCGGTATAGCCTTCATTCTTGTGCAGCACCTTGAGCCATCACATGAAAGCATGATGGTGAGTCTTCTGGCCGGACGCACTTCCATGAATGTGCTGCAGGCAGAAGATGGAATGCGGATTGATCCCGATCATTTCTACGTCATCCCACCGGGAACCTATCTTTCCATTGCCGATGGCACACTTCATTTGTCAGCGCCGCATGCGCATCATGGGGCCCGGCTGCCTTTTGATTTCCTGCTACATTCACTTGCCAAAGCGTGCGGCTCGCGGGCTGCGTGCGTGATCCTGTCGGGAACCGGGGCTGATGGCAGCCTGGGCCTGGGCTCGATCCGGCGCGAAGGCGGATATATTGTGGCACAGAACCCCGACGAAGCCGGTTATGACGGGATGCCGCGCAGCGCTATCGCTACCGGGGCGGTTGATCGTATACTTCCCGCCGCTGATATACCCGCTGCGCTCGTCGAGCACTTCCGTTCGAGCACGGGCGCCGATGCGAGAGCTTCGTCACCCCCATCGAAACCAGGGGGCGACTGGCTGCCGGAAATACTGGACATTTTGCGCGCGAACACCGCCCACGACTTCAAACTCTACAAATCAGGTACGTTGCTGCGGCGTGTGGAGCGGCGGGTGTCGATGGCGGGGCTAGCTGTCAATGAGATGGTACGTTACATCGCACTCCTCAAGAACAACTCCAGCGAACGTGAGGCCCTAGCGCAAGATCTTCTCATCAATGTCACTGCGTTTTTTCGCGATCGCCCCGTGTTCGATCTTCTGGAAACAAAGATCTGTCCCGAACTTGTCCGCGATCATCCGCTCGACCAGCCGCTTCGGCTCTGGATTGCCGGCTGCAGCACCGGTGAGGAAGCCTACTCCATGGCTATACTTCTGCGCGAGCAAATCATTGCGCAAAAGAGTGATTTGAAGTTGAAGATCTTTGCCTCTGATGTTGACCCTGATGCGATCGATACCGCGCGGGCAGGGTTATATTCCCGAAACATTGAGACGGAGGTATCCGCAGAGCGGTTGGCGCGCTTTTTCATTAAGGAAGGTGTCAACTACCGGGTGATGCCCGATCTTAGAAATACAGTCATATTCGCTATCCATAACGTGCTGGCAGATCCGCCTTTCTCACGGCTCGATTTTGTTTCGTGCCGTAATCTTCTGATCTATCTGCGTCCAGAGGCGCAGGCTAAGGTGATAGAATTGTTTCACTTCTCGCTCCACCCCGGGGGCTTGCTTCTGCTTGGCAGCTCTAAATCTATCGGAGGCGCCGAAGGTCGATTTGAAATAATCTCCAAGGCGGAACGCCTTTATCGCAATGTTGGCCCCAGTCAGGTGAACGCTGTCGATTTTTCGATCAGCGTGGACAGAACAACGCTATCTACGCGCACAGGCCGGGGCGAGGCGCTATCGCGCCAACCGGCTCTTGCTGAACTTTGCCAACGTCTGGTGATGGAAAATTTCGCGCCAGCAGCGGTGCTCGTTACTCGAAAATTCGAGTGCCTTTATTCTCTCGGACCAACGGATCGCTATCTGCGCGTGGCGACAGGGCAGCCGACCCACGACATACTCGCCATGGCGCGCCAAGAAGCGCGTGGTAAAATTATGATCGCGGTTCAGCAGGTCTTGGAAAAGAACGAGCGCATCGTCGTGGCAGGCGGCGGCGGTAGCGAGCCAGGTGCCATGCCGTTCAACATCGACGCGAGGCCGGTGCCGAGCGAAGGTGACACATTGGTTCTGATTTGTTTCATTGATACTCCGATCAATTCAAAACAGGAAATTCGCCAATTGGATGCGGGGGACAGGTCTGTTGTGGCTGAACTTGAGCGAGAACTCGAAACCGCGAGAAGCGAACTTCGTACCGCCCTTCGAAGTCTCGAGTTTTCCGCGGAAGAACAGCGCGCTATCAACGAAGAGGCGCAGTCGGTCAACGAAGAATACCAGTCCACTAATGAGGAGTTGACGACGTCGAAAGAGGAATTGCAATCGCTCAACGAAGAACTGACCGCCCTCAACAGCCAGCTCCAGGAAACGCTGGAGAAACAACGCACGACCTCCGACGATTTGCAGAACATTCTATACAGCACTGACGTCGCGACGCTTTTTCTTGACGTCCATCTAAACATCCGTTTCTTTACGCCGGCCACGAAACTTTTGTTCAATGTCATTCCCTCAGACGTTGGTCGGCCTCTCGCGGACCTCAACTCACTAGCCGCCGACAGTGACCTCGCAGCAGATGCTCTGGCAGTGCTCAAAACCCTTGCGCCTATCGAACGCGAAATAAGCGCTATCAGCGGCGCCTGGTATGTCCGCCGCATATTACCATACAGAGGGCAGGACAATTCGGTCGGAGGTGTCGTCATAACCTTTGTTGACGTCACTGAGGGTGTTCATGCGAAGGAGGCTCTTCGGGTGGCAGAAGAGACGGCGCAACGAGCGACCGTCGCAAAATCGCGATTTCTGGCTGCGGCGAGTCACGATTTACGCCAGCCCCTGCAAGCGCTCACGTTACTTCAGGGATTGATTGCGAAGACGGTGGAAGGGAAAAAAGCGCAGACCCTGGTTAAACGTTTCGACCATACACTTAAGTCTATGTCGGGCATGCTGGACGCTCTGCTCGACATAAACCAAATTGAAAGCGGCGCCATCCGTCCAGACATCATCCGGTTTTCAATAGGCGATCTGCTGCACAATGTCGTTGAAGACTTTGCTGACACTGCGCGTATGAAGAATCTCGCCCTTCGCGTGGTCCCCTGCAGCGTTCAAGTGCAGAGCGATCTCGGCCTCGTCGAGCAGATAGTCCGCAACCTGTTATCGAACGCCCTGAAATACACCTCTCAGGGAAAGGTGCTGGTTGGCTGCAGGCGACGCGGCAAGTTGTTGCGCATTGAGATCTGGGACTCCGGAATCGGGATTGCGGCCGAGGAGCTGCAATCCATCTTCGAAGAATATCACCAGCTCGATAACGAAGCGCGCCAGCGAAGCCACGGTCTCGGCCTCGGTCTTTTCATCGTGCAACGGCTTGGCACACTTCTTGGGCACAAGGTACATGTGCGATCGTGGCCCGGCAGTGGATCAGTTTTCTGGATTGATCTGGAACTGGCGCCAACTGGTGAGATCATCCCTGGCAAACGGCAAATTGCGGGCGGAGTTGATGGCGCGAAAACAACGCCCGAGCAATCCAGAACTATATTGATTGTCGAGGACGATCCAGAAGTTCGCGAACTGCTAAATCTTTTTCTGACGGGCGAAGGCCACACGGCAGTGACAGCTGCTAATGGCAAGGAGGCGTTAGACATAACCGTACGCGGCCTCGTGAAGCCGGACTTGATTCTAGCGGATTACAATCTGCCAAATGGGTTAAGCGGAACCGAAATGACGTCAAAGTTGCGTGAGGCGTTGCAGTGGACGATACCTGCGGTCGTCTTGACCGGCGACATATCGAGCGGTACTTTGCAAGCCATCCAGGAAAACAATTGTGTTCACTTTTCCAAGCCTGTGAAATTGACGGAACTGTCCCAGACCATTCACACATTGCTGACACAAAGGCGTCCCGAACCGTCTGCGGTGGCGCCGCAGACTGAAGCCTTGCGCACCAGCGGTGCAGAGCCCATTGTATTTGTTGTAGACGATGACAGTGACGTGCGTGAGGCTGTCCGCTCCATACTTGAGCACGCTGGCCGGATTGTCGAGGTCTACCCGACTTCCGAAGAGTTCCTTGCGGGCTGGCGTCACGACTGCGATGCGTGCTTACTGGTCGACGCCAATTTGCCTGGCATGAGTGGCCTCGAGTTGCTGAACCTGCTGAAAAAAGAAGGACGCTCCCTGCCATCCATCATGATCACAGGAGTTGGCGATGTGACGATGGCCGTGCAGGCGATGAAAGCCGGCGCTATTGACTTCATTGAGAAACCGATCGGCGGGCAAGAATTGATCGCAAGTGTCGCGGTTGCACTGGAACAGTCGCGCGATGCCAAAAAGGCGGAAGCCAGGCGAGATGCGGCTGCGAGCCAAGTCTCCAGTCTCACCAAGCGACAGCTTGAGATTTTGGAACTCGTGCTTGCCGGTCATCCCAGTAAGAATATTGCAGCGGACCTTGGCATCAGCCAGCGTACGGTAGAAAATCATCGCGCCGCAATAATGAGAAAGACCGGGTCGAAATCATTGCCTGCGCTGGCCCGGCTTGCACTGGCGGCGAGTGACAACGCGGGCACAACCATAACCAGCGGACATGCTTCCCCTGCCAAGACTGCTTAGCGTTTTTAAATTGCAAACTCCGGATAGCCAACGAGATCCGGCGACTATGTATGGCAGCGCGATGCATGGCGTATTTGTATCAGGCGCCGCTGCTAAAGTGATCCTGGATTTAGCGTCAGAATTCCCGGTGACCGGTCGCTGCAACATGGTCATTGAGTATATTCCGACGCTGTCGCGAAAACACCGAGCTTTGTAATTTCGAGAGCACAATATGAAGCTCACGAAAGGCAGCCATCGTGCCCACAACCTTCTAGCATCGTGGAATTCTGCTCACCGATGCGATCGCGGGGTCTATTGTGTCACCGCATTGTCTGCCGAAGCCTTCGTTATTCCGGCCGCGGCGACATGCGATCTCAGCGGTGAGGCGCAAATCATCAATGTCAGATTCGCTTGACGGCGGGCGTACCGTAGAGGAGGCAACGCCTCCTTGTCGGTTCCTGCCATTAAAGCGGCAACGAACCCTACTGGCGGCGGATTGCACGCGAAGTCCGGAAAACAGTCGACTAAAGGAGGACGCCACAAGCCTCCAGTGGGGGTGTTTGGCCACGTCTGGCGCGAGACACAACACTCGTGTTGACCCGAAGATTGCCAAGGCGGTGAAATCATGCGGAACGAGCAAACAACATACGGTATGAGCCCGCGTCAGGCCCGGCGACAATTGCACCTGTCGGCGGGTATGCTCGCGCTTATCGCCGCGATCGTTCTCATCGTACTGCTTGTTCCGGATCGGCATTCGTTAGCAGGTAAATCTGATACAATTTCATTTGATCGCAAATTGGCATCTGAGCCCAGTCCGTTGCAGCGCAAGCTTCCGTCAGTAGGTACTGACGAGACTGAGTATATTCCGAGTTTGTTTTGACGACAGCGACAATCCATAATCATCACGATGACTTGCCGCAACTCTCAGAGGTGTGTTGAGAGGTATAGCTGGGTGATTGGCGCTGGCGCGGCAAAGCTTTTCATTTCCATGGGCACCATATCGAAGCCGATTCAACTAAAAACCACGACGAAAAGAGAGCTGACATGAAAAAAATTCTGATTATATCGATAATGGCTTTGAGCTTAACGGCTTGCGGCAACCGTCGCGATGACCGGATCCTTGGTGGCGCTGCGATTGGCGGTGCAGCAGGCGCCCTTGTCGGCGGCGTGGCATCAGGAACGGCTGGCGGGGCACTTGTTGGCGGGGCGATCGGCGCAGCAGGCGGCGCTGTCATAGCCGACGCGACCCGAGGCCACCGGCGCGGCCGTAGATGCTACTACAGCCGCCGGTACGGCAGGACTGTCTGCCGCTAATTCGGCTCGTTGTCGAGCTAGAAGGCAATTGCCTTTGACGCCTGACGTTATTGCCGGCGGTGTCTCGCGTAAGCATGAAAATGCCGGCAAAACGACTACCTACGAGGAACGTTATGCTCCAGACCACAGATCTTTATCCAGGCGACACGAGTCTGCGAATTGTTCTCGACGACGAGGTCAAATCGTATCAAATCGGGCACCAGGCGACTTTTGGAGACGTGGCGGCGCGTGTGCGATACATATGCCCGGAAGGTCACCGCCAGCCTCGGAACATCGCTGTATTCATGTCTACCGCACAAAATGCAACACGGATGCAATTTGCTGCCAAACAATCACTCCTCAATCAATCTGAATGCAGTGAATTCGTGCATGTCATCGAGAAAGGCACCGTACAGGTGCAGCGAACAATCTGCGACGGAAGGCGTTTTGTGGCTCGTTTCGCGTTGCCAGGCGATACGATTGGGCTCTGGACTGAAAGAGACTCTAGGTTTTCAGTAGAGGCGCTGGAACTCGTAACTACTTGCAGGATACCGCGCGTCGCGCTGCGTGACTATCTTGATTCCAGACCTGTGTTCAGGGACAGGATGCAAAACGATGCTGAGCGGGAGCTCGCTGCGGCCAACGATCGGCTGATGATGCTTGCAAGATATAATGCTCGCGAGAAGGTCGCCGCGTTTCTTATTCAGATGCGCGATCGCTGGCTGGCGTTGGACGGACATTGCATGTATGTGCCTCTGCCAATGAGCCGACGGGATATCGGTGATTTCTTGGGTATTACCATAGAGACAGTGAGTAGAATCATCAGCGCTATGGCGCGGGAAAGGCTCCTTGTCGTCGTGCCAGATGGGGTGAGGTTGATTGACTTACCTCGGCTGCGAGCAATTGGACTAACTCATAATACCGCGTGATATTTTCCTTCAGACGATTGTTCGTAAAGCCGAAATCAGTTCGACAGCTCCGTTCAATTGCAATGTTAAATCCAGTTGTGAGCTAATTATGACGTTAAGTTTCCCCAATCCAACGCGCAGTTTCGACGAAAAGCGCAACGCAGTTCAATTCGTCGGCCATGATGGCGTGTTCGAAGTTCGTTTCTTTGTGGAAGCGAGCGCACTGACTGACGACGAATCTGGAGATGCGACAATATTTGTATCGAATTGTCTATCTGCTTTCGACACTATGCGTGAAGCCATCGAGAATATCGCCCGAAAGGCTTATTCGAACAAGCGGCTAAATTCCTACACACTTTCTGCTGCAAACTTTCGTTAGCCTGGACAGATCCTCGCGGGATATTCTTTCAGTCCTTTCTGAATTTACGATACTCAAGCGGCCATGCGCTGATGCAATATTACTGGTGAGTATACAATGGGTACTTCGTGTTATCTCCAAATATGAAACGATCTGACATGAACGCAACTTTGAAAGATGCGCTGTATCAATGCGTAGTTCGAAGAGGTAAGACATTTTATTGCCTTGTGCAGCTTAAATCATGCTTTGCTCAGCTTAAGACCTTGCGATCGGAGGAGTTGGGTTCTCAGCCCTCTCCAAAATCAAATAGGAGGAATTCAGATGTCAGCAGGACAAAAAAGTGGAACTGGTGCGATGGTTGAACTCGATGACAAGAAAGTCAGGAAGAACGACATACTGAGCAATCGAGATAAAGCACAACGGCAATCGGGACAAAGCTTGGATAGCAAGGGCATTCAGGTTGAGGAGTATAAGGACATCCCAACCAACAGACGCTCGAAGATCAACGAACCTTCGGCAGACACGAAAATCCGCAAGCCGGCAGATACTGCGGGCGCACCCCAATCGATCGACGCTTCGAAGCAGGTCGACCGGCCTGGATTTGATCTAGGCGGGGCCACTGGAAAAAACCAGGCCGGTAGGGGCTTAGGTTTAGGAACTAGCGCGAAAGAAGATCGCAAGGGGCAGAGGTTACCTCGGGGCGTGAAATAATAGGAGCCGACGGTGCCTATACCAAAGGCGAGCAGCGGTCGGTCAGATGGTCTAGGGAAGCCCAGGTGTGAACCATTCCAAAGTGTTACCAACGGCGCCGATGCTTTCCAGGACTTTGGTGAAGTGGGTACGCCTTGCAACGGCTCGCCAGAGAGCCAGCGCCGCGCCGTCGTCCTTGAGCGGCGGCGCAATGGAATGTTCCAAGTGCATGTTTGATTGTTTTCGGTGGAAACCGATAGTTGCTATAGGCGATATTCTGTCGGCACAGACGTGTCTGAAGCCCTCGGCGGCAGCCAGCCTAGTTGGATGTGACAACGCCTTTATCCGAGATTAGACCATTCGGACGCGCTAAATGATTGCTTCTGCTTTTCAATTAAAAAGAATGCTTTTGCCGGGAGGTCAACCATGCCAGCATCGTAAGGCCTGCCATGGCTGAAACGACTGACCCTAGAACTATGCCGAGTTTGGCCGCGTTTAGCGTATCGGGCGCGAATGCAAGCCCAGCGATGAACAAAGACATTGTGAAGCCGATACCAGTCAGGAAGGCACCGGCTGCTAACAAGGGCCAGCTTAAGCTGGCACCTCGCGTGGCAATTCCGATAGATACGGCCAGCCAGCTGAAACCAAAAACGCCAACCGGTTTGCCCAGGACCAGACCTGCCATAATTGCCAAAGAAACAGGCTCGTCTAGGTCGTTTCGGCTGAACGTAATACCGGCATTTGCCAGTGCGAATAAGGGCATGACCGCAAAACCTACCCACGGGTGCAAGATAATCTCCAACCGTTCGACAGGAGACAGCGATTCCGAAACTGCTATTCCTGCCTTTTGGAGGTCGCGGCGATCTCGGGTATCTCCGCTCCAATGTTCGCCGCGTGGATAATTAAGAACGCGTCCAAGTATTGCGCGCAAACGCGAATCGCTTACCCATACGCGCGTCGGCGTCATCAGCCCCAAGGCCACGCCGGCGATTGTCGCATGGACTCCGGACGCATCGAAGCAAAGCCAGATTAGACCGCCCATCAGAAAATAGATGGGAATACTTCGGATACCAAGGCGACCGATACCTGCAACTGCCCCGAGCCCAACTATAGCGAGCATCAATGCGGCCCAGTTGATAGCTTCGCCGTAGCCGACAGCCACTACCAAGATCGCCCCCACATCATCAAAGATCGCTAGCGATAGCAGAAACAGTCGCAGAGCTGGTGGAATGCGAGAACCGAAGAGCGCGAGGCAACCGATGACAAAGGCCGTGTCGGTTGCCATCACGGTGCCCCATCCGTGCATTCCAGGTCGACCGGCCATTAGCAACATATATATAGACACCGGGACCAACATGCCGCCCAGAGCGGCCGCGAAAGGAAGGGCCGCTACGCGAACGTTGCGTAATTCCCCGAGAACGATCTCCCGCTTTAGTTCCAATGAGATGACGAAGAAAAAAAACGTCATCAACCCATCGTTGATCCAGTGCCGCAGTGAACGGCTGAAATCCAGTGAACCAAAATGAAGACCCGTTGGTGTCTCCCAGAACCTTAAGAATAGCTCTGACCATGCCGAGTTTGCCAAAACTAGAGCTAAAAGTACCGCCACAAGTAACAATCCGCCAGCTGCAGACTTGATCTTCAGAAATCGCGCAAACGACTTGGTAATCCGATCGGATACCTCGTGCGGTAGGCCCGTGTGTTGGTGATCGACTATGCCAGTTACTCCATCTAGTGACCTGAGATCCGAACTTCATCCGCTTTAACGCAGAGTCCGGGTTTCGATTGACCGGTCTACCATTAGCGCGCGACTCCGATCTTTATCACCTAGAAATGCGGAAAACGCAGCAGTCCAATATTGCGTCGGTCCGCGTCTCTCTCGCTAAGCTGCAAGTGGAGGGATTGAATTTCGAGGATGGCTATCCTTTGTAGGTAGCATCAGAGTATCTACGAATTGTGGGGTCGGCCAAAAGTTCATTCTCGCGCTCGCGGTCACGCCGTTAGGAAGTTAATTCGTCTGTCCAAACTCGTAAAGAGACCAGAGTGTTGGGGCCGAAAGTATGGGTAATCGGGACGTCTGCTGCGTCACGTCCATAAGCTATGAGAATGCGCCCCTTGCGTGCAGTATTGTTTCTTGGATCAAACGTATGCCAACGTCCACCAAGATATGCCTCGAACCAACCGGCGAAATCCATTGGATCGTAGGGCGGGGGAACACCTACGTCGCTCAGGTATCCGCTGCAGTAGCGAGCGGGAATATTCATGCAGCGGCAAAAGGCGATGGCAAGATGTGCATAGTCCCGACACACACCTCTTGGATCCAAAAAAACGTCTCTCGCTGTCTTGGCCGAATTTGCGAAGTCATATCCGAACCGAATGTGATTATGAACGAAATCACAGATGGCTTTTACCTTGCGTCCACCGTTCGGGCAGCTGTTGAATAGTTCCCAGGCCGTTTCCGACAGGAGGTCCGTTTCGCAATAGCGGCTTCCGAGCAAGTACAATAAAGCCTCGGACGGAAGTTCTTCAACAGGATGCTGGATCTCATCGTCGGCGATCTCATCTGGCATCCCGGCGTCACGTATCACACCATTGGCCGAAAGCTTGAGACGACCCGGGGGAGCAAGAATTCGAGTGCACCAATTACCGTAGCTATCGCGATAAGTGGATACTGTGACGACAGGGTCGGTTTTGAGATAATCGGGTTCGATTATGTCAGAAGCTCTGGAATAATGTGCACCGAGGTTCAGAATGAGAGGCGTTCGCTGGGTGAAATCATAGACTATTTCGTAGCCAAACCGGATTTTCATCGGAGCCTTTCCACATGCGTGGCATGTGAGTGTTGCCATGGGCGCTTCGTGTGATCTCCAAACACGAAAGGTCTGACATGAACACAACGTTGAAATCGAATCCCAAAGCGCCGATTTCCGCGGAAACCACACGAGCCAACGATCGTGGGAGCGGCGCCCAGATAAAGGACTTGGTCTATACTGGGCGCGGCCAAATCACGCTACAGGATTGCCCCAAGCTGGTCATCGAAAGTCCCGGAGACTCAATCATGCGGGTCACGCAGACCACCATCTGTGGCACCGACCTGTACTGTTTGACGTCAGTGCCGATGGGACAGACGGGTTGATTAGTCCCGGCATTTGATGGTGCGGATTGAGCTTGAAATCTTTTCAGCTCATCATTACCGCCGTGGAGTGAGTTATGATACAGAAAGCCGAACAGCATCAGGTTGCCGCAGAACGAACCATCAAAGACAGTTCGCGTCCGGCCTGCCCGACCTGACGCAGTGGGAAAAGATTGCTTCGTATCCACTATGGGGAATGGACTGTGGACACCCTTGAACACTATTTTAAGGCGCTACCCCGCGAGCAGCGGAATGGAAGCGACGAAGAAAAGCTTTCAGTTTGGTGCCAGAATTTATCAACCCCGCCCGCAACGTACTCATACCGGCATCGAAAAACTGTAGTGAGAGCGCGGCAATTCCATGCCGCGCCTCAAACTCAGTCGACTTTAGCAGCGATATAGACCGCGATGGTTTCTCGAGTGCCAGCCAATGCGAGGTGCCCTGTGATAGCCACGATGCAGGCCTCTGCACCAACCGGGCCCATATTGTCTGACGACGATCCGGTTTCCACCAAGAAACATGAAGGTAGGTCTCTCAGCATGACTTCTAACGCCACGGCGTGAATTGCGAAGACCGCGCTGATCCTTCCGCATGTTGCGTTGCGCTGGACGAGCCTTGCGCGGAACCTTTCTAAGGTTGTGGCGGCTCTGTGCAGGCTGGTTGCGAAGACGGGGTGTTCTCGACTGCGCCCGGGACGAGGGTTGTTGTTGCATGCGCGGGCGGGCGGCTTCCGGCCGAGCTCGCGGCTGGCGTTGCTGCATACCGGCACCACCCCGGTCGCTGCGGGGCATCCGCTCAGCATTTCCGCGCTGGACCATTCCGCCGCCTTGCGCTGCGGGAGGTGCTCCTCTTGGCACAGGGCCAACGGCCGGTTGTTGCTGTGTCGGTGGAGGTGCTCCACCGTCTTTCTTCTCGGACTGCGCGTTCGCAGTTGCCGAACCCATGCATGCCGCGCTGGAAACCATCGCTACAATGGTCAATGTTCTGAATGCTGTCCTTATGCTTATGTGCATTTAGTTGACTCCATGGCCTAAACAAAAAGCCTGGCTGGCTTTCTCAAGTGAACGCTGCGGGATAACGCATGCAGCTTCAGTTTCTAGCCTGATAGCATTGTATCCCACGCCATATACTCTAAGCTTTTGCAGACAAGCCGGGGAACTTCGGAAAATACCTATTTTTCAATCCTCTTGGAGAGCCCCCATTGAGTGGTCCGGATAATGGGATAGTTTTATCCTGATTTTAGGAGGACCATGAGCTGGTTGGAAAGCGCGACAAGCCCATCGTCCGCCAAGTCGATGGCAGCGTCACCGGCGCTGCTGTCGCCGACCTCGACAATGATGGGTATCCCGAAATCTACGTCTGGGACAATTCCGCCAGCAGCGGCTACTACGGCAGTGTCATCGCCTATGCCGTCAACCCCGATAACAGCATGTCGGAAATCCAGTTTTCCCGTTTACCGACAACGACAACAATTCCAAGGACTACATGGGGCATGACAAGTTTGCCATCGTTGCAAACACATTCGTGCAACACTTCCCGATCTACCGGCCGGGCGATTCGAACGCCGCGTCGACCCGTGGCGTCCGCAGGATTTCATACCAGCTGCGCCGCGGCAAGGCTGGCTTGAGCCAGATGGTCGACAAAGTCAGGACGCCAGCATTGTCACGTTGAGCAAGTCTAGGAAAGTTTTCGAGAAATTCGAAAGTCTTCTCTTTCCAGATATCTTGACTCTTGAAGAAGTGATTTTCTGATCCTTTAGCCGTTGATGAGCAGAATCCGCTAATGTGACAATACCACTCCGTTCGGGGACAATTTCAGCGAGCGAGGTGGATCATCGACAAGAACGTGAAAGTTGGCACGCGGCAGGCAGCAGGCGGCTCGGAGCTATCGCAAGAGTTCTTGCGTCGCGTCCACGTGAATAGTCCAGCAACGCCGCGGAACACAGCGATCAAGACCTGTTCTTTACAATCCGTCAGTGGCAATGATCCGATTGTGGAAGGAGAGCATATGCGATCCTGGATAATCATATAGTTATTTCAATGAGATAGATGTTCGATTTTTTATTCTGCACGGCGCGCCATTATCTGCTTTAAATCTTGCGCATCCCTTCGCTCTCCGTGCGATTTGCAGTCTGGCGCGATCGAAGTTGTTCGTTCGAGCTGCGCCAAATTTGCCATCAGCTTCCGATTCTCATCAGGTCACCGGCGTGATGCCACCATCGATGTTGATAGCCGTGCCTGTGATGTAACTTCCCGCGTCCGAAGCAAGGAACAATGCCATATTGGCAAACTCCTCCGCTGTGCCCAGGCGCCCCATGGGCACATTCCTGCTCATGTCCGCATAGACTTCGGCCACCGGTTTTCCGCCTGCCTTGGCGCGGCGTTCCCACTGGTCGCTCTCGATCAGGCCGACATGCAGTGAATTGACCAGCACATTATGCGGTGCACCCTCGGCCGACAGCGCCTTGGTCAGGGCCAGGCCCGCCGCGCGGGAAACCGATGTCGGCATGGAATTGGCCTTGGGCGCTTTTGCGCCGGTGTTCAGAATGTTGATGATGCGGCCCCAGCGCCGTTCCGCCATTTTCGGATAGGCAAGGCGGCAGAGCCGGATGGCTGCGAACAGCTTCAGATCAAGATCGTCCTGCCATTCCTTGTCGGTGACAGTGACGAAGGGTTTGGCAGCGGATATGCCCGCATTATTGACCAGCACATCGATCTGCCCCAGCGCGCTTTCCGCCGCGGCAAATGCCTTTGCGCAGCCTTCGGCTGTGCTCACATCGGCTGGCACCACGATGAGTTTTGCTCCGCTTGCAGCCTTGGCGATCTCTGCTCTTGCGGTTTCAAGTTCGGAAGCCGTGCGCGCCACGAGTGCGACGTTTGCTCCGGCCAGCGCAAAGTTTTTCGAGATCGCAAAACCGATGCCTTTGCTGGCTCCTGTTACAATGGCTGCGCGGCCGTTCATCGGCATGGTGATCATGGTTTTCCTCCGTCGATGCAGCAACAATATCCGGTTATGGCGTTTTCGCCAGTACCGGGGTTGGTGGATAGTTTAAGCTGCCTTGATTGCGCCGAAGGCCTTTATTCGCCCGGCAATATGGCCGGTCGTGTTGAAGCGCGTTGCGGCTCTGTGGCGCTGGCGCGCATACGCGCTGGTGTGCCTGCATCGGAAGCCGCGTGGCACGAAAAGGTCCATTCGACGATACGGCGCACCCAGTCCGGTGCAAAAATCGCAGGCCTTGCGATCAGATGCAAAGGCAATGGAAAAGCGATCAGCGGTTTGCCCCTGCGCACACCGCGTTTGATGATGCGGGCGGTTTTTTCCGTAGTAAGTTTGAACGGTTGCCACCCGAGGTAACGCTCGGCTAATGGCGTATGAATAAATCCGGGGCAAACGACGCTGACATTGATACCCATCGGGCGCAATACCTGCTTCAATCCAAGGCCATAAGCCATGACGGCAGATTTGCTGGCGCTGTAGCCAAGGCTGCCGCCCAGCGGAACCATGCTGGCCAGTGACGCGGTAAAGACAATATGTCCGCGACCACGTTTGCGCATGGCCGGCAAGGCGGCGTGCAATGTGTGCAATACGCCGACGAGATTCGTATCAATTACGCGCAGGGATGTATCGAGGTCTTCGAGCGGCTGCCCTTCCTTGCGGCCATCGAAAATGCCTGCGTTGATAAAGAGAATATCGATGGGGTGATCATTATCATGGGCCTGCAGAAATGCGCTGGTCTCGTCGCGATTGGTAATGTCCACCTGCGCGGCGGTGCAGCGCCCGCCCTTGGCCTCTACATCCTGTGCGACAGAGCCCAGCCTCCCGGCATCACGGCCGATGATGCAAATATGGACATCTGGACCAGCATAGGCGCGCGCGAGTGCCGCTCCTATACCACTCGATCCACCCGTAATGATTATGTTCTGCATGCCGGAAACTCCCGGTACTTAGGACGCAACTTTCAGTAGATATTAACTTACGCTTAACCATGATATCGGGCAAGCACCCCAAACCCGCGGGCATGTGTTCGTGCCAGATCAGGGGCTTAGGGGCGCACGAAACGCAGGTGAGCCATTGCTTTTCGTGCGGTCTTGTCGTTTTCTGAGGCCATGTGGAAACCCCCTGAAAAAATCCCCTTCAAGCCCCGTACAGGGCATGTCCCTGATGCGGCAGAACGCGCCGCTTCACTCCTGTTTGCTCCGCTTGATATTGGTCGCCTGCATCTGCGCAACCGGTCATGGATACCCGCGATGGTGCCCTGGCGCGCAACCGACGATGGTTATGTGACCCCGGAAGTGCTGGATTGGTACGGCCGCTTCGCGAGGGGCAAGCCCGGCGCCATCGTGGTGGAGGCAACCGGGATACGCGATGTTCCGTCCGGGCCGTTGCTGCGCATTGGCCATGACCGATTTATCGAAGGGCTCGCTCAACTCGCCGACCGCGTGCGGCAGGAGAGCGGCGGCGCAACAAAACTATACATCCAGATTATCGACTTCCTGGCCATTCGTCGCCGTCCGGACCGCGAGAAATTTCTCCAACGCTTTCTGGCTGTAACCGATGCCCATCGCGCGGCTCTTGCCATGCAAGGCGCAGACGAAGGCGCGGTGCGCGCAGCATTGCTGGCAAAGAGTGACGACGAGCTGGAAGACATATTAACCGCGCGCGAATTTGAATCCCTGGCCATGGGATATCGTGAAACCGTCAATGACACGCATCTTCCGCATATTGCCGATCTGCCTTCCGTATTGCCGCAATTGTTTGCGGATGCTGCAGTGCGCGCGCAAAAGGCGGGGTTCGACGGAGTCGAGCTGCATTATGCACACGCCTATACGATGGCGTCCTTTCTCTCGGCGACCAACAAACGCTCCGACGGCTATGGTGGGACGGTAGAGTCGCGGGTGCGTCTGCCATTGGAGGTTTATGCAAAAGTTCGCGCTTCGGTTTCGGAAGGCTTTGCAGTAGGCGCGCGGTTTTTGTCCGATGAAATATTCGACGGCGGCA
This sequence comes from uncultured Alphaproteobacteria bacterium, assembly GCA_963700795.1. Classification (GTDB taxonomy): domain Bacteria; phylum Pseudomonadota; class Alphaproteobacteria; order Rhizobiales; family Beijerinckiaceae; genus Terripilifer. Next base: position 847,077 of record CAVOYX010000005.1, read on the forward strand.
GCAATGTGGATGACGCCTGTTATTTTGCACAAGCCTTTGCGAATGCGGGCATGGATTTTCTGTCGCTATCGCGCGGCGGAAAGTTCGACGACGCCAAGCAGCCGAAGGTCGGCGCTGCTGCCTATCCCTACACGGGCCGCAGTGGTTACGAATGCATGCCGCAATATATCTCCGATGAGAAAGGGCCGTTTGGCCGCAATTTTCCGGCGACGAAAAAAATACGCGATGCCGTGCGTGCTGCCGGGTTTTCAACGCCTGTTGTCGCAGCAGGCGGTGTACATAATTTCGAGATGGCGGAAAAAGCCTTGCGCGATGGCGTGGGCGACATCATCGGCGCAGCCCGACAGGCGCTGGCTGATCCCGACTGGATCCTGAAAATAGAAACCGGCCACGGGACAGAGGTGCGGTTATGTGAATACACAAATTACTGCGAAGGCCTCGACCAGAACCACAAACAGGTCACATGCAAATTATGGGATCGCAAGGAACTGGATGAACCGGGACTTCGCAAGTCCTTGGATGGCAAGCGCCGTCTCATCGCACCATCATGGACCCCTTGATGGCCGGTCAGAAAAGTCCACAGGCCGACAGCTATGTGCGTGATCGCTTGCCGCCACGCGAGCAATGGCCTGTAATTGTGCCCCTGCCGCAAGTGCCGATGTCCGGTCCGCTGAATTGTGTGGAATTTTTTCTCGACAGGCATCTGCGCAGTGAGCAGGCCGCGCGTCCGGCTGCGATGAGTGAGGATCGCGTTTGGTCCTATGCACAACTGGCCGATTGCGTCGGCCGCATCGCCAACGTCATGAAAGAGCGCTTTGCCATTGCGCCGGGCAATCGCGTCCTGATACGCGGCGGCAATTCTCCTGAAGCCGTCGCAGTGTGGCTCGCGATCCAGCGCATCGGCGCAGTTGCAGTTACGACAATGTCGCTGCTGCGCGCAGCCGAACTGCGCACCATCATCGAGATTGCAAGACCGGCGCTTTGCGTGTGCGAGGAAGCTCTCGTGCCCGATCTTGCGCAGGCAATCGCTGCAGATAATTCTGAGTTGCACGTTTTGTCTTATGGCAAGGAAAGCGGCGACATGTTCGCGCTGATGGGGCATGTATCCCCCGATTGCCCGGTCTGTCCGACGCTGGCAGATGATGTCTCCATCATAGGCTTCACGTCTGGCACAACGGGAAAGCCGAAGGCCACGATCCATTTTCATCGCGACATGATCGCGATTTGCGAGACTGTTGCGCGCCACATGCTGGCACCGCAGGTGGACGATATTTTCATCGGCACTGCACCGCTCGCTTTCACCTTCGGTCTTGGCGGCTTGCTGGCGTTCCCATTGTACTTCGGTGCCGCCTCGGTTTTGCACGGCCGTTACACGCCGGCAGAATTTGCCGGTGCCATCGCGCATTACAAGGCGACTATCTGTTTCACCGTGCCGACCTATTACCAGCAGATCATGCGGCTGGACTCGCCTGGCCCCAATACCGCCGGTATGGAAACAACAAGGCAGAAATTGCAGTCGCTGCGCCTTGCGGTTTCGTCCGGTGAAGCGCTGCCGCTTCCCGTACGGCAGGCATGGCATGCGGCAAGTGGTCTGCAGCTGACCGAAGTTCTGGGCTCGACGGAGATGCTGCACGCGTTCGCTGGTTCTACCGGCGAGAACATACGCCCCGGGTTCATCGGCCCTGCCATACCGGGCTATGAGATAGCGGTGTTGAACGAGCAGGGTGAAAAATGTGCGCCGGGTGAAATAGGCAGTTTTGCCGTGCGCGGACCAACAGGTTGCCGCTACATGGCCGACGCCCGTCAGAAAAATTATGTACGTTTTGGCTGGAACCTGACCGGCGATGCCTGCGCATTGAGTGCGGATGGATACGTCGCCTATCACACCCGTTATGACGACATGATCATTTCATCGGGCTACAACATCTCCGGCCTTGAAGTTGAAAATGTCATGCTCGATCATCCCGCCGTTGCCGAATGCGCGGTGATCGGCGAGCCCGACGAGGAGCGCGGCCATGTCGTTGCCGCCTATGTCGTGGCCAAGGACGCCGGACAGGCCGGTGATGCGCTGGCGAGGCAATTGCAGGAACACGTCAAGGCAGCGATCGCCCCGTATAAATATCCGCGCCGCATCGCCTTCGTGGACAAGCTGCCACGCAATGAATCAGGCAAGATACAAAGGTTCAGGTTGCGGGACGGCTGAAGCCGCTTTCACTCATCCTCGCCGAAGCGATTGGCGACGAGGGCGGCGATTGCTTCCAGTGCCTGTTCGGCCTGCGCACCGCGCGTAGCGACGGTGATGTGGCTGCCGATGCCGGCGCCCAATGTCAGAATACCCATGATGGACGTTCCGTTCACCGTCTCGCCACAGCGATGGATGAAAACCTCCGCCTCAAAGCCATCGATGCATTGCACCAGCTTTGCCGTGGCGCGCGCATGCAGGCCCTTCTTGTTTACGATCTCGAGTTTGCGGGTCAGGCAGCCCTCGAAACTGGCGGGCGGTATTTCGTCACCGGTCATGATCGGTCGATTCGCGGCTGGATTCGGAACGGAAGGTTAACCATCGCGCGGCGGCATTAATTTTTGCTTAGCGATGGAGATGAAGGTCGAGCAGAAGTCAGCGGTCGCACAGGATGCGGCTGGCAACGGAAATATACTTGCGACCTGCGTCCTGCGCCTGGGCTACGGCCTTTTCGAGATCCGAGCACTCCCGCACGGAAGCGAGCTTTATCAGCAACGGCAGGTTGATGCCGGCCACCACGTCGATCTTGGTGCCGCTCATGCAGGAAATGGCCAGGTTCGACGGGGTGCCGCCAAACATGTCCGTGAGTACGACTACGCCATCGCCAGAGTCGACGCCTTTGACCGCAGCAATAATATCCTGCCGCCGCGATTCCATATCGTCGTCGGGACCGATCGTAATCGTCTCGAGTTGTTTCTGGCGCCCGACGACATGCTCAAGCGCATGCCGAAATTCCGTCGCCAAGTGACCGTGGGTCACGAGGACCATGCCGATCATAAATTCCTACCGTCCATCAAGTCCCCGGTCGCGACAATTGCCACGTTTTAGGTCCAGTCCGGGCAGAGCCAGGAGCGTCATATTGTGCATCGGTCATGAATTGGCAAGGGCCAAAATGGGTGACTTGATGCAATTGGTTTCGCTCAAGTTTAGAAGCAGGCCGAAAATCCGCATGGTCTGGGCTGCGGGACCGATGGATGCAGGCAGGGCGAGGCGGGGAACGGCGATTTCCCCCAGGCGAACCCGTCGATCCGCCTCGTCCGGCAGCCTTGCAAGGGTCTGTGAACCACTATCCACGATATCCACGACTGCGTGAATGACCCCTGCTGGCTCGTACTGCGCCATTTCGACGCCCTCCCAGCGTTTCTCGATTCTTCCCGCGATGGCCGGATGGGGCCGCGCCACCAGGCGGCTGCCGCTGGACTGCAGGCCTACCCGGTCGTCCCCGATCAGGCAGGCAAACATGCCCCGTGCGGTGGCCTGGTCGATCAACATGAGCGCCAGTGTCGTCTTCCCGGCGCCGGAGGGCCCGCGAAGCAGCAGGCCAAATTCGCCAAGGATAAGTGCGGTGGCATGCACCATGCCCGGGAAGGCAACCTCGGCTGCCAGTGGCCTCACGTCAGGATCCCCGTGCTGGTTGGACCGGCAGCCAGATGACAAACCGTGCGCCTTGCACGCTGCCGTTGACCGCATTGGACCGGTTGCGCGCTTGGATCTCGCCGCGATGGGCTTCCACGATCTGCCGCGAGATGGAAAGTCCAAGTCCGGAGTTCTGGCCAAAGCCCTGTTCCGGCCGGTCGGTATAAAAGCGTTCGAAAATACGCTCCAGTGCATGTTCGGGAATGCCGGGCCCGTCGTCGTCGACGATGATCTCAACGCCTTCCCGGAAATTGCCCTCCTCGTTGCGCCGCCGTGCACGGCGCAATGCGATACGCACATTGCCGTTTTCAGGTGAGAAGGAGCGTGCATTTTCGACCAGGTTCGTGATGACCTGCCCGAGGCGTGAATCGTGACCCATCACGAAATAGGGTTGGCGCAACCCAGGCGCGGGCGCGATGTTCAGCGACACGCGCACGCCATCCTTGCGTTGTGCATTATTGGCAAATTCAATTACCGCATTGAGCAGCCGGACCATGTCGACGGGCTGGGCGTCTTCGCGCGCCAGTTCCGCATCCAGCCGCGATGCATTCGATATATCGCTGATAAGCCTGTCCAGCCGCTTCACGTCATGCTGGATGACCTCAAGCAGACGTTCGCGCGATGAATCCGTTTTGGCAATCGGCAGAGTTTCGACTGCGCTGCGCAAGGATGTCAGCGGATTTTTGAGCTCATGCGCCACATCGGCAGCGAAACTCTCGATTGCCTCGATACGATTGTAAAGCGTCCGCGTCATGTCGCGCAGCGCACCGGACAGATGACCGATTTCATCGCTTCTGTTGGTATAGTCGGGAATTTCCTGGCGTGACTTGATACCTTGCCGCACCCTGTCGGCTGCTTCCGCCAGACGGCGCATCGGACCTGCAATCTGTCCAGCCAGCAACAGCGAGAGAACGAACATCACACCAAGGGCAACCAGAAATATCCGGATCATCGCCCAGCGTTCCGAAGCGATGATCTTGTCAATGTCGCCGCCGCGCGTTGACAGTAACAACGCGCCGCGCACCACGCGAAAACGCTGGATCGGAATGGCAACCGAAATGATTGTTTCACCGCGCTGGTTTGCGCGCGCGACAGAAAGTGGATTGCCCTTGAGTGCGGCCGTTATTTCTTCATAGGCGCGCCCGTTGCCAAGGCCGATTTCCTTGTAGAGCGGAAGATCGGATCCGAAAGCGCGCTTGAGGTTGCCCCACATCTTGTAGAACCACTCATACTTCGATTTTTCTTCGCCTTGGGCAGGCAAGTCAAACCGAAGGATGGTCGAACGGTCGGCCAGGGATCGTGAATCCACCAACAGATAACCGTCGCGATCATATACGCGGGCTCGCGTATTGGTTGGAGAAACGATACGCCGCAATACCGGGCCGATGCGCTCGGGATTGATCGAAAACTCCAGGCTGGAGTCAAGATCGTTGCGGCCGTTGTATGTTTGGCCTGGAAGCAATTGCAGAAGTTTTTCCGGGTCGAGCGTGATCGCATCGGTTTCGACGGTTGCAGAGGCAGCAATGGCCGCAGCAATAATTTCGCCCTGCGTCTGCAAACTCTGCATGCGCGCATCAATCAAACCTTGCCGGAACTGATTGAGATAAAGAAAGCCGATCAATAGTGCCACAAGTCCCACGATGTTAAGGGACACGATGCGGCGGGCAAGGGACTTGGAGAACCAGCTATAGGGCAGGCGCCAATAGGCGACGCGCTTTTCCGGTGTATCGCCAGATTGGGATTCGGCACCGTCGGACTGAACGGCAAATTCATCGCGTGCAGGATCAGGCTGCGACTTACTCACAACCGAAGTGTCTGCCGCGTCTGTTGAACGCTTGACCTCGACGTTCATTGCAATCCAGATCCATCATGGATCCCTGCCTGTAGCAGGAAGCCGGAAGGTTGGAGTTTAGCCTTCCTTGAAGCGATATCCAACGCCGTATAAAGTTTCGATCATCTCGAAATCATCATCTGACTGTTTGAATTTCTTGCGCAGACGCTTGATGTGGCTGTCGATGGTGCGATCGTCGACATAAACCTGATCATCATAGGCTGCATCCATCAGGGCATTACGGCTTTTCACCACGCCAGGACGTTGCGCCAGAGATTGCAGGATGAGAAATTCCGTAACCGTCAGGGTCACGGGTTCGTTCTTCCAGGTGCAAGTGTGGCGCTCGGGGTCCATTTTGAGGTGGCCGCGTTCGAGAGCGCGTGCTTCGCTTTCCTTCTGCGCGGCCGGGTCTTTTGGAGTGGAACGGCGCAGGATCGCCTTCACGCGTTCCACGAGCAGGCGCTGCGAGAACGGCTTGCGAATGAAATCGTCCGCGCCCATTTTCAGTCCGAACAATTCATCGATTTCTTCGTCTTTCGACGTCAGGAAAATAACAGGCAGGTCGGATTTCTGGCGCAGCCGTCGCAACAGCTCCATGCCGTCCATGCGCGGCATCTTGATATCGAAAATCGCCAGATCGGGCGGATTGGTCCGTAATCCGTCGAGTGCCGCCGACCCGTCGTTATAGGTCTGGACGCGATAACCTTCGCCTTCAAGGGCGATGGAAACGGAAGTGAGGATGTTGCGATCATCGTCAACGAGGGCGATTGTTGGCATCTGCTATTTTACCTCTTTCGGCGCTGCCGGACCACATGGCATCCGGAGCAAATCTGAGTACCGGCAGGTCGTGCCCGGTCCATACGTTCTTGCGCGGTATACTGCGCTTTCCCAGTCAGGCCTAAGCCCGCCAGCCTACCTTCACAGGATTGAGGGCTTAAATGTGACCGGATACGCGCTATTCAATGGCAATGGCCTGCCAGCTCCCGTCAGCCACGAAAAAATGCCCTGACGCAACGCATGGCAGACAATATAAGCTGAGTTGCGAAGAATTGCATGTTCCATTTCGCGGACGGCCTCCGGACTTCTAACCGGAGCAGGCAGGGGAGCAGATCGTGGCCGAAACACGGAAGGACGATGGCGGCACTACTGGTATCCGGACACCCGGCTTGCCTGAGGGCTATGATGCCCGTGCAGAGGCCCATCGCCTGCTGCGGACCACGCGTGCGGCCGCCCTGGCGACAAGGGGCCGGGATGGGTTTCCTTTTGCCTCCCTGGTCAATGTTGCAACCGCGATGGACGGCTCCCCCATTCTGCTTTTGTCCGGACTGTCCGCCCATACGCAGAATTTGCTGGCCGCAGCTGAAGCCTCAATCCTGTTGGCGGAAACCGGCAAGGGCGATCCGCTGGCGCATGCCAGACTGACCGTTACAGGGCGCGTCACCGCGGTGACGGAACCTGATGCGCGAGAAATCCTCAAGAACCGGTTCCTGTCCCGGCATCCAAAATCGGCCCTTTATGCGGACTTTGGCGACTTTGAGTTTTTCACGATGGCGGTCGAAAAGGCACATTTGAACGGAGGCTTTGCACGCGCTGCGCAATTCGAGGCATTCGCCCTTCTGACACCGATGACCGGAGCGCAGGAGCTTGAGAATATTGAGCCAGGGGCGGTGGCGCACATGAACGCAGACCATGCCGAAGCGGTGCAATTATATGCCACGGCACTGTTAGGTCAGAAAAAAGGCCGCTGGCGCGCAACCGGGTTGGACCCGGAGGGGATCGATCTTGCCCTGGGGGACCTGTCGGTGCGGCTGGCTTTTCCACAGCGTGTGCAATCGGGCGCTGCGCTGCGGCAGATGCTCGCAGACCTGGCAACAAGTGCACGACAGGCCCTGGAAACATAAAAACGACGCCTGATAAACACGTAAAAATAGTGTGCACTGCAACACTTACCCTGCGGCGTTTCCAACCTGTTAATCGGAATATGAAAAAGCAGTGACGCAAGCTTGCTCTTGCTTGCTATGGGGGCTAAACACGCCCCGATAGTGCGGGGAGTGGCTGCCTGTAATAACAATTGCAGCATCCGGCAAACAGGCCAGTAAGGCCATTGAAAAACCTCGAAAGCGCGACAAGCGGCGAAATCTGGAGACAGCGATGCGGGAATCCGGTGTCTGGAATAAATCCTATGGTATCGAAAAATTCGGCCTGACAGGCGTGAAGTCGATTGCCTACAACCTCGGCGCTGCGCCGCTGTATGAAGAATCGATTCGCCGCAATGAAGCGGTCATCATGCCCGGCGGTCCGATCAACGCGGAAACCGGCATTCACACCGGCCGCTCGCCCAAGGACAAGCATACCGTTCGCGATGCGCTGACGGAGAGCAAGGTCTGGTGGGGCAACAACAATGCCATCACGCCCAGAGCAGTTCGAAACGCTGCTCGGCGATTTCCGCAAGCACATGGAAGGCATGGACCTTTTCGCCCAGGATCTTTATGGCGGCGCCGATCCGGCGTTTCGCGTGAAGACCCGTGTGATCACCGAGTTTGCGTGGCACTCCCTTTTCATCCGCAATCTGCTGATCCGCCCGGATGCGTCCGATCTTGGCAAGCTTCGTAGCGGATTTGACGATTATAGATCTGCCATCGTTCAAGGCCGATCCTGCACGCCACGGCTGCAAGACCGAAACGGTCATTGCTCTGGATTTTGCGCGCAAGATCGTTCTGATCGGCGGCACCAATTACGCCGGCGAGATGAAAAAGTCGGTCTTCACCTGGCTCAACTGGACTCTGCCTGCGCAGAATGTGCTGCCCATGCATGCATCCGCCAATCATGGCGAAGACGGCGATGTGGCGATCTTCTTCGGCCTGTCGGGTACCGGCAAGACGACCCTGTCGCAGGTGCCCGATCGTACGCTGATTGGCGACGACGAGCATGGCTGGGGCAAGGACGGCGTGTTCAATTTCGAAGGTGGCTGTTACGCAAAGGCAATCCGCCTGTCGCGTGAAGCAGAACCCGAGATTTACGCCACAACCGAGCGTTTCGGCACGGTGCTGGAGAACGTCGTGTTCGATCAGGTTACACGTGAGCCTGATTTCGACAGCGAGGAAAAAACCGAAAACACCCGTATCGCCTATCCGCTGGATTTCATTTCCAACGCCTCGGCAACGGGACGCGCCGGTCAGCCCAAGAACATCATCATGCTGACCTGCGATGCATTCGGCGTTCTGCCGCCAATCGCCAAACTCGATCCGGCGCAGGCCATGTATCACTTCCTGTCCGGCTATACCGCCAAGGTGGCCGGCACGGAAAAGGGCGTGACCGGTCCGGAAGCAACATTCTCGACCTGTTTCGGACATCCCTTCCTGCCGCTGCATCCCAGCGTCTATGGCGACATGCTCGGCGAGCTCATTGCCAAGCACTCCGTGGATTGCTGGCTGGTCAATACCGGCTGGACCGGTGGCAAGGAAGGCGTAGGCCGCCGCATGCCGATCAAGGTCACGCGCCGGCTGCTGGCTGCCGCTCTTGATGGATCGCTGGCCAAGGCGACCTTCCGCACCGATCCCTATTTTGGCCTTGCCGTACCGACGTCGGTGCCCGGCGTCGAGCCGCATATTCTGGAGCCGGTCAAGACCTGGAAGGACAAGGCGGAGTTCGCCAAGACTGCCAAGCATTTGGTCGAAATGTTCGCGAAGAACTTCGTTGCCTTCGAGAACCACGTCGACAAGGCCGTGCGCGATGCTGCTCCGGTGATGAAAATCGCCGCCGAGTAAATCAGTCTTTCTCGGAATACATAAACGGCGGTCCTTTGGGCCGCCGTTTTCTTTTGCCTTGCAGCTGGCCCGGGGCGAGGTCCAGTGTTGACCTGAATCAAGGGACGGTCATGCATCTCTGCTATTAGTTTCATATGAAACTAATTCGGGAGTATGGCATGGGCGCGCTGGTCCAGAAATTTCATCATGTTGCTTTTCGCTGCAACGACGCCAAGCAAACGGTCGATTTCTATCGCGACGTTCTGGGCATGGATTTGGTCGGCTGCATGGCCGAAGACCGGGTTCCTTCAACCCATGAGCCCGATCCCTACATGCATGTCTTCCTCGATGCCGGCATGGGGAATATTCTGGCATTTTTCGAACTGCCCAATTCCGCCCCCATGGATCGCGACCGCAACACGCCGGTCTGGGTGCAGCACATTGCCCTGCAGGTCGCCAATGTCGAAGCCCTCGAACAGACGAAAAAAAAGCTGCAGGGGCTGGGCATGGATGTTGTTGGCGTCACCGATCACACGATCTTCAAGTCGATCTATTTCAATGATCCCAATGGCCACCGGCTTGAACTTTCCACCTGGACGGCAACGAAAGAAGAGCTGGCGCGCCTGCGGCAAGAAGGCCCGGCCATGATCGAAGAATGGTCCAAGACCCGCAAGCCGCCGAAAATTTCCGGATGGGTGCACAAGAAGGAATTCGAGGATTCGTGACCGGATGCCCAGGCAGGTGCATCAGCTCAGATTGCACTTGCCAACCGCCCGGTTGAGGCGCAGCCTCGGCTCCGGTCGGCAACAGTGCGGGGCAATCCAGCTTGAAATCTGGGAGGCTCCGGCAGGAGCTTCCTCATGCAGTCTCGATCTTCGCAAACCATTGTCGCACTTGGCGCGCTTGTCGCAATATTGGCAGGGGCCTGGCTGACCCGGCCAAACGGCCTGCAGACGCAATCACAATCTGCGCCTGCATCTGCGCAACAGGCAACACCTGCGCCGCCGCCGCCCGACAAACCCATTGTTGTTACCGCGCCACCGCCGCCAGCGCCCGAAGAACCGAAGCGACCGCCGACTCAACCCAACGGACACCGGGATGTGCCACTGGGGATCGCGGTTTCTCCCGATGGCAAGACATTCATCACTGGCAGCGCTGACAAGTCAGTCAAATTGTGGTCGCTCGCTTCGGCTGCGCCCTTGCGCGATCTGGCGCAGCACGGCGGCATCGTGCGTACAACACTCTTCTTGCGCGATGGGCGTATCCTGACAGCGGGCGATGACAAGCAAATTGTCCTGCGCAGCACAGCGGACGGCAAGCCCTACATTGTCTTCAACGTCGCAGAGCATGGCGATACCAATTCATTGGCCGTATCTGGCGACGGCAGCATGCTCGTCAGCGGTCAGGCGAAGGGGACACTGCTCGTCTGGGATTTGAAGACCGGTGCGGTCAAGGCGACATTGAGCGGACATCAGGGCCGGGCGGCGGCTGTGGCGCTGACCCCGGACGGCAAGCTCGCATTGAGCGGTGGCATCGATCAGACTGTGCGCATATGGGATATCCAGACCGGCAAGCAGAGAAGCATGCTGAGCGGTCACGGCCAGGGTGTTTACGGCATTGCAGTGTCGCCGGACGGCAAGCTGGTCGTATCGGGCAGTGGTGATCGCACCATCAAGGTCTGGGATATTGCGACGGGCCGTGACCTGCGCACATTGTCCGGACACAACGGCACCATTTATGCGCTGGAGATTTCTCCGGACGGCCGCGCCATCGCGAGCGCATCACTCGATGGAACGGCCAAACTGTGGAATCTGGCGACTGGAGATCTCATCACAACATTTCGCGAGGACAATGCATCGCTATATTCCGTACCGTTGTATTCGATCGCCTTCGTCGGTAACGAGCGCTTGCTAACCGGCGCTCGTGACGGCTCTATCCGGCTGTGGGAGATCAAGAGCGGGAAAATGCTTCTGCACTATCCCGGCAATGCGCCGCAACGATAGGTCGTCTGCTGCAATCAGCGCAGATAATAATAGCCGATCACCGCATAGGCGCCGATCATCAGCGTCGCCCAGAAGGCCATCTGCCCGGTTGCCCAGGAGCGTCCCATCGCGCCATCGGGACCGTAGTGACGGTGCACCCAACGCTCCAGCATGATGATGCAATAACGCCACGCATACTCCACCCCACTCCATGCCCAACGCAACACATTGGCCGTGATGGTCAACACGTAAGCGCCAAAACGGCGATAGAACCAGTCGGTATTCAGATTGGTTGAGGGCAGTTCCTTTGGATAAAGGCCATTACGCACAAGGAAGGCGAATGCAAACACCGAGAAGAACAGAAGCTGGGTCTTGGTGACAACACTGGCGACCGAATACGGCGATTTCTCCACCGGATAGGGGAGGATCGAATACAGCGCCTGCGGATAAACTCCAATGAAGATACAGGCCACTGCGCAAATACCCATCGCAAGCAGCATATTCCACGGAGCTTCCTTGACCCTCAGTCCACTATCGTGACTGAAGAAGGCAAAAAATGGCACCTTGATTCCGGAATGTTCCATCACACCCGCTGATGCGAAGATCAACAAGAGCCAGATCATGAAAAATCCAGCCTCGTCGGCCGCAGTCAGGGTGAGGTTTTTCGTGACAAAGCCTGAGGTGAGTGGAAAGCCGGCAATCGATATTGCACCGACAATGCATAGAACCGTTGTCCACGGCATACTCTTGTAAAGGCCGCCAAGTTCAGAGGCCTTGACCGTGCCGGTCCGGTAAAGAACAGCACCCATGCTCATGAACAACAGCGACTTGTAGATGATATGCGCAAAGGCATGGCTCACCGCGCCATTGATCGCCATTTGCGAGCCCAAACCTACGCCAACAAGCATGAAGCCCAGCTGGTTATTGACGGAAAACGAGAGCACGCGTCGCAGGTCGTTCTCGATGACGGCGAAAAAGACCGGAAAACATGTCATCGCGGCGCCGATTGGAATCAGCAGGCTTTCGCCTGCAAACGCGCGCGCGAACACATAGACAGCAAGCTTCGTCGTGAAAGCGGAGAGCACGACTGTGCCGGTAACGGTAGCTTCCGGATAAGCGTCCTGCACCCAGTTATGCAGGAATGGAAACGCGCATTTGATGCCGAAAGCTATAAAGATCATCCAGCTTGCCGCGCTCTCCAGTTTCATGGCCGAGAATGCAAGCGAACCGGTTGCACGGTAGTGCATCAGAATGCCGCCGAGCAACAGAACTCCCGATCCGATCTGCCAGACAAGGTATCTCATCGAAGCGCGATAGGCCCGTTCCGTACCCGCTGCCAAAATCAGAAAGACTGAGGAAATAGCCGTCAGTTCCCAGTAGATGAAAAGAGTTGCCAGATCGCCGGCAAGACACGCTCCGATGGCAGCGCCACTGTAAATCATGGTAGCGCTGTCTTGCAGTCGGTCATCCTGATGCAGGGCGTAGATGGCATTAAGCGCCGCGGCGATCAGGAAAATCAACGCAAACGGGAAAGCCAATCCGTCCAGTCGCAGCAAGGTAAGCGCGTATCCGAATACATCGACCGTTGATTGTGCGCCGATGGGCGTTTTCCAGATCAGCACGGCTCCTGCCAGCGGAGTTGCAAGCGCAATCATTTGCCGAAGCAGGCGCGGCAGGAATGCGCACACGATTCCTGCCGCAATCATCAACAGGCCGGGGTTTACATCAATCGCGTTCATAATAATCCTCGTCCCGCATGATCAGTTTGCGCAAGGCAGTGCCCGCGAAAACGATGAAGACGAATGCGACGAATCCAAAAATCTCGAAGAATTCCGGAATTTTCTCAATATCGAAGTGTGGGTGATGCTCGTACAGAAATTCCGACAACGTGAGCAACACGGCACCCGCGACGATAAAATACCAGATCTTGTCTATATTGGCTTTGCGTTCGAACCAGCCTGGTTTTTCTGATTTGTGCGTGCTGTCTTCGCTCATGACGGACCTCACGGTGTGACGATGGGTTTGAGCAGAGCGACAATCCCGTCAACGTAGAAGAACAGGATCAGGCATCCGGCAGCGGTCAGGCATGGTGGCAGTACGACCAGCCAGTATTTGCGTTCCAATCCATCCGGCATTTCTGCCCCTGCAGCGCCAGCGCTTGCAAACCTGGGTGCGGGAAGAAAAAACGCCTTGAAGGGAATCGGAAGCAGGTAGGCAACGTTCAGCAACGACGAGATAATCAGGACGCCGATCACACCAAGTTGCCCGGCATCAAGAGCCCCCAGCATGATCCACCATTTCGCCCATGCGCCGCCCAGTGGCGGCAGGCCAATAATCGACAGCGCGCCGACGAGGAAAGCAGCAAACGTGAAAGGCATCTTGCGGCCGAGGCCGGTCAGTTCACTGACTTCCGTCTTGTGTGCGATCACATAAATCGCACCGGCGCAGAAGAACAGAGTAATCTTGCCCGCAGCATGCATCACAATCTGTATACCGCCGCCAATAATGCTTGCTTGGGTAGCCAGCGCTGCAGCCAGAACGATGTAGGACAATTGGCTCACCGTGGAATATGCCAGCCGCTTCTTCAGATTGTCCTGCATCATGGCTACGATTGATGCTGCCAGAATGGTAAATGAGGCTACATATATCAGCCAGTCACTCTGGCCCGATGTGCGTAGCGCATCTATTCCGAAGATATAGACAACAACCTTCAGCACGCAGAAGACGCCGGCTTTCACCACGGCAACCGCGTGCAACAAGGCGCTGACCGGTGTGGGCGCAACCATCGCTGCGGGCAGCCAGAAATGTCCGGGCATGATCCCGGCCTTGCCGATGCCGAAAGCAAACAGCGCCAGCAGCACGCCGATTGTTATTCCGTTCGCCTTGCCGCCAAGAATGCCACCGGGTGTAAAATCCAGGGTGCCGGTAATGGCAAATGTGATCAGGATCGCCGGCAGCAACAGGAGCAACGAAGATCCGATCAGCATGGTCAGATAAATGCGCGCGCCACGCATGGCTTCCTTCGTTCGCGCATGACTGACCAGCGGATAGGTCGAAATGGTGAGCATTTCATAGAAGATGAAAAGCGAAAACAGGTTGGCGGAAAATGCCAGACCCATCGTCGCCGATAGCGCCACGGCAAAACAAACATAGAATGGCGTCTGGCGTGGCTCGTCATGACCGCGCATATAGCCGATCGAATAGATCGAGTTGACGATCCAGAGTGTTGAGGCGACGCAGGCAAACAGCATGCCCAGCGGTTCGATGCGGAATGACAGCGACAGCGCGGGCGTTACCTGCCAAAGCGTAACGGCCGGTCTGGCGCCGCCAAGCACGGCCATCAGCAGTTTCATGACGGTCGCGAACAGAAGTACAGCCGTTACCAGCGTCACGGTCTCGCGCAGGTTCGGCGACTTGCCGAACAATGGAATGATCAGCGCGCCAATCGCTGGGATGGCAATGGCGGCAAGGAGCAGGTGTTCGGGGCTCATTTGATGCCTCCGAGAAGTATTGCAGCCGCCTTGCTGGCGATATCGCCGGTCAAACGCGTATCAATGCCGAACCAGATGACCATGGCGCTGAAAAGCAAAATCGGTATCAGCATGCCAATGGGCGGATCGCTGGCCTGTTTTGCAATTTCGCTTGGCTCCCGGAACCACATGGCCTCAATCATGCGCCCGACATAGAGCACGGCGATGAACGAGGATGCCACGATCACAAACACCAGCCACCACCAGCCCTTGTCCAGGGCTCCCATGGCCAGATAATATTTCGAGATGAAACCGGCGGTTCCCGGAGTGCCGATCAAGGAGAAGCCGCCGATGATCAGCGCGGTCATGGTCAGCGGCATGCGCGGGCCAATGCCGTCAAGATCATGCAGCCGCAACGCGCCGGTGCGATAAAACGCTGCGCCAATCGCAAGGAACAGGGCGATTTTTGTTATCGCATGATTGAACAGGTGTACGGTTGCAGCTGTAAGGCCGGATTGGTTCGCCAGCGCAATGCCGAGTGTAATGTACCCGATCTGCGCAACGGACGAATAGGCCAGCACCCGTTTGACGTTGTCCTGAAAGACAGCAACCAGCGATGCGCCGATCATGGCCGCTATCGACAGGATCAGCAAGATCTCGCTGATAGGCAGCGCTTTGAAGATAGTGCTGGTTCCGTACACCGAAAACAGGACACGCATCAGGAGATAAACCGCGACCTTTGTCGCCGTGCCCGCAAGAAAAGACGTCGCAACCGATGGCGCATAGGCATAGGCGTTCGGCAACCAGGCGTGCAGCGGGAACAGTGCAAGCTTCAGGCTGATGCCGACGGTGAGGAAAGTGAGCGCGGCAACTGCCGGCCGTGTCATGCCGCTCCCGGCGAGCCGCGAAGCTATGTCGACAAAGTTGAGCGATCCCGTGATCGTAAACAGGATACCGACGCCAACCACATAAAATGTTGCGCCGATGGTGCCCATGATCAGATATTGAAAGGCCGACAAGAGCGCCCGCCGGTTCCGGCCCATGGCGATGAGCGTGTACATGGACAATGACGAAACTTCCATGAACACGAATGCGTTAAACGCATCGCCCGTTATCGTGATGCCGAGCAGGCCGGTCAGGCACAGCAAATACATGCAGTAAAACCAGCCCTGGCTTTTCTCGTCTATTTCCTTGGCAACGCTGGCGCGCGCATAGATCATGATGATTGCGCCGGACCAGGAAACCAGGAACAGCACAAACGCAGCCAGCACGTCGACGCGGTATTCAATTCCGTACGGAGGCGCCCAGCCACCCAGCGCATAGGAAACCGTGCCCTTGGTCAAAACCTGCAGCAGCAAATGCGCCGAGATAATCGCGGTCGACCAGCTCACGATCATGGCCAGAACCCACGCAGCAGGGCCGCGCCGGTAAAATGCGCAAATGACAGCCCCCACCAGCGGCACAACGACCTGCAAGGCTGGCAAATGTTCCTTGAAATGGAATGCTGCTCCGCTCACGTTGCTGCATCTCCGGTATCGGAAGGCAGCCCAATCTCGCGGTCGAAGATTTCGTCTTCTTCTATGGTGCCATAGGCTTCATTGATTCGCACGACAATGGCCAGACCCAGGGCAAGCGTGGCCACGCCAACAACGATCGCGGTCAGGATGAGCACGTGCGGCAGGGGATTGGAATAGATCTTGATCGCCGGGTCGAGGATCGGCGCCGATCCGCCCGTTATCTTGCCCGGTGAAACATAAAGCAGATAAACGGAGGTCTGGAACAGTCCCAGTCCCACCAGTTTTTTCACCATGTTGCCGCGTGCGATGACGATATAAAGGCCCGACACCATCAGGAAAATGGTGATCCAGTAATTGTAATGGGCGATGATTTTCTCAAACACCGGCATCATGATGGCTTCCTACCTGCAAACGCATAGAAGATTGCCAGCATGGTTGAAGACACCGTGATCAGCACGCCCAGTTCGACGAAGAATATGCCCAGATGGTGCCCATGCGGCGATGTATGCGCGAGGTAGGAATATTCCAGGTACTTCCCGCCCTTGAGCATTCCGACGATACCTGTACCTGCGTAAATCAGAACTCCGAGGGGGATCATGGCCTCCACCAGGCCTTGCGGCACAACCTGACGGGCAGCCGGAAGACCGAAGATCAAGGCATAAAGGATGACCATGCAGGCAGCGATAACTCCGGCCTGAAACCCGCCACCGGGACCGAAGTCACCGTGGAATTGAACGTACAGGGCGAAAACAAACATGAAGGGAATGAGCAATTTGCTCATGATCCGCAGGATGAGATCGAGCCTCATGCGCTGTCTCCCTTGTCCGTCTGCGATTTTTCCCGGCGCCGGTTCGATGTCTTGAACATCAACAGGACCGCAATGCCCGCTGTGAAAATAACCGTCGTCTCGCCAAGCGTGTCGAAGCCGCGGTAGTCGGCAAGGATGGATGTGACGACATTGGGAACGGTTGTTTCCTTTATGCTGTCGGCGAGAAATTTTGCCGCCAGATGATTGTGCATGGGCGTATCGGCGATGCCGAAGGGCGGCAGGTCCAACGTGCCGTAAACCAGTGCCGCGCCGGTGACGATCGCCACGAACAACGGGATCGCAGCAGTATGGACGGGCGGTGATTCTTCCGTCTTCGTCAGATAGAGCGCAGCAAGCATCAGCACGGTCGAAATACCGGCGCCGACGGCCGCTTCTGTCATGGCTACGTCCACTGCATCCAGGACGATCAGCACGCTTGCCATCAGAAAGCTGTAGATGCCGCCGAGGATAACCACGGCAAACAGGTTACGCACCCGCACGACGCCAATGGTGACGGTCGCCATCAGGGTCAAAAGGACCATGTAGATGAGGGAGACGATCATGCGTTCCCTTTCCCGGGGTCTTGCGCTTCGCCTGCTGCAAACGCTATCGGCATGACGTTTGCGAGGTCGCCCTCTTCCTTCAATTGTGGCCGGATGCCCATGTGCAGCGCTGCTTGCGCCAGCGCATGGGTTGCAACCGGTGCAGTCAGAAAAAACAATGCGCCAAGCAGGAACAGTTTGCCGCTCACCTGCGCCCCAGCCAGCCTGCAGCATCATGCCCGCGATCAGCAGTCCGCAGCCAAGGGTTTCGGTAACACTGGAGGCATGCATGCGGGTGTAAACGTCGGGCATCCGCACCATTCCAACCGCGCCGACAATGAAAAAGAAGCTGCCGGACAGCAACAACAGCCAGCTTGCAATATCGCGTGCCAGGGCCAGGGTCATCGGTTGTTGCCTCCCTGGTCGTCCGGCTCGCCCGAATGCGCAAGATTGCCGTGCCGGAAGAATTTAAGCACGGCGAACGTGCCGATCAGGTTCAACAAACCATATGCAATGCCGATATCGAGCCATTCCGGCCGGCCCGTGAGAAATCCCATGACGGCCAGCAACATGATGGCCGCCGTTCCGATGGCATTGGCAGCCAGGACGCGGTCGAAGACGGTCGGACCCGCCAGTGCGCGCACAACCGCCAGGGACATGGCGACAAGAATTGCCAGGGCTGGAACGATAAACATGCTGGTGTTCATCGTCCGGCCTCTTCGAACTGCGTCACCCGCGCGTCCATGCCGCCACCCAGCAGATCGTCTGCGCCATCCTGTGTAAGCGCATGAATGGTCAGGGCGCTGCCCGCAACACCTACCGTAATCGTCCCGGGCGTCAGCGTTATGGAGTTTGCATAGGTGTTGATGCCGGACGACGTCTTCTGGCTGGCTTTCAAGGTGACAACGGTCGGCGAAATTGGCAACGCCGGATCGACAATCACTTTCGTCACCGACCATGCAGCCTTGACGATTTCCCAGACAAGCCACGGCCAGTAGGTGATCGCGCCGATCACGAGTTGCAACGGATGACCTTCCTCATCGGCTGCCGACATGCGTGCAGCGATGTACACCGCAGCAAGGGACGTCAATACGCCAAATGTCATGAGGCCGGGCGTGAGGAATCCGGAAAGCAGCAACCAGAATAGGAAGAGCACGACAGCCAGGCTGACGTTACGCGTCATGATTGCTCCCCCTTCCACGTCCGGTTTTCGGACCCGTTTTCGTTACCGCACGACTTATTTGCACAATTGGCGGGAAGGGATCAAGACTGCGAACGAACTGATATTGTGTGAATTCTATGGATTGCGGGCAAATGTCCGGGGTTCGGACTTTGAGCCATCCGCATAGGTCAATTGTACACGCACAGACCGGACGCCCGGAGATATTCGCAGATATGGCAGGAAGTTGCGGGGTATGGCATGTGGATCAGCCATGTCGCAGGCCGGAAATCGGCAATTCTTTGTCCAGCGGGCCATCGTCCATGCCGATGACCGCGCTTGCAATGGCGCAGCGATAGCTGACAAGATGTGTGAAATAGAGCAGTCCACGCTGCACATCTTCCTTGCCGAAAGCGATCCAGCCGTTCGAAAACCGCTCCAGAATATCTTTTTGGCCACTTATGAGCGCACTACTGGGGTCGAAACGCAGCGCAAACGGGCCCTGTTCCACATCGTTGGCATCGCGGTAGCGCACATGCACGGTCGTCGCTGCTGCGTTCGGAGGCAGCTCGAAAGACGGATTGGCCATGGGCCGTCCCGTCCGCTGGTCGATATGCGGATATGTGCCGGTCGGTTTGAAATCGCCGGTATCGCCCAACCGCACAGAAATCGCCGTGGAGGCCTCGGGCAATGAAATATTGCCCATCCAGCCCTGATTGGAGCGCATATAGCTCACGACCGGTTTCAACACTGCGGTCTTGAAGTATTTTTCCAGCACGGAATGGTTTTTGCGCGCTTCGTCGACCCATCCGGCCAATACGGAATGATCCATGAAGAAGCGTGGCAATGTGCCGTCATCCTCGGCCTGCAGGAAGCTTTTGAATGCGGCCATCTGGTTGCGCTTGTCCTGCAGGGTCTGGGCCCCGAGCCGGTCGGCCGAATATTCCCGCGCCGCCAGCATGTGGGCCGGCGCATAGGTTGGATGCGCTGCCGCGAAGGCTATCACCTTGGCCCGGCGTTCCGCGCCGTTGAATTGCAGGGCGTGGACGAGCGACGCGGCGCGGCCACCCTTGCCGTCCGCCAGGGCGGCATAGACTTCGCGCGCGCCTGCCCGGCCATCCTGGGCCCGGAGAATGGCTGCAAACCGCATGTGGGCATCAATGGCCTCCACTCCGAGGCCGGCCATTTGACCATAGGCGCGCCGGGCTTCCGCCGCCTGGCCGCGCGCCTCCCACACCCGTGCATTATGATACATCTCCGGGGGGGTATTGGGATCCAGCACAATGCCCCCGGCCTTGCTCAAAAGAGCGAAGACCTGTGCCGGACTGGCCCCGTTTGGAATGTTCGGACGGCCCTGGGAAGGACCCGATTGTGACGGCAGGACCGGCGTTGGCGGCGTTATCGCCGGCGGTGGGTCGCTGGGGGCTGGCTTCACAGGCAGGGCCGCCTGCCGCACGGCGGCCGCCTGCTGCCCATTTGTCTCCATCTGGGTGATTGGCGGTTCGGGCGCCGGCGGTTGGGATGGTTTTGCCCCTGTTGTGGGCGAAACATCGGCAATTTTCGCGGGGTCAGGCTTTGCGGGATCAGTGGCATAATGTCGCCAGCCGAAAAATCCTGCAGTTCCCGTTCCCGCCAGGAGCAAAAAAATCCCGGCCATTATTGCCACGCTGGAGCTTTTACCGCCGGAATTCTGGTGATCCAGCACCGAATGGCGGCCTCCGCGGACGCCAGCCGCAGCGTCGTCGCCCCGCATTTCGATCATGAATGCATGCACTGGCTGCGGGATGTTCTTGACGTCCTGCCGCCCCATGTCGCGGAATGGCACGGACAATTTGTTTGCCACCTGCTCGTACACGGTGCGCGAGACGCAGATGCCGCCTGCAGGGGCGAGGCCCTCAAGACGCGCGGCAATGTTCACGCCATCGCCAAGCAGATCGCCGTCCCTTTCGACAACGTCGCCGATGGTCAGGCCGATCCGGAACAGCATTTGCCGTGATGCCGGATAGCCCAGATTGCGCGTGCGCAGGGATTCCTGGATGTCGATGGCGCAACGGGTCGCCTCGACCGCGCTGGAAAATTCGGCCAGCACGGAATCGCCTGCCGTGTTGAAGACGCGCCCGCCGGAGCGATTGACGAAATCTTCGAAAACCTTGCGATAGGAATCCAGCCGGTTGAGCGTGTCTTCTTCGTCTTCCGAGACGAGCCGCGAATAACCAGCCACATCGGCGGCAAGAATGGCGGCAATTTTGCGTTTCATACAATCCCCCGGGACGGGCGCGGCCAGACGTCTCGACAATAGGTCTGCGCGCGGCTCCAGTCTAGACTGGGCAGCCCGATACGATGTGCGATTTCGCACGCCACCGGCCCGTCAGCCAAAATTGCTTTCGTACATTTTTTCGAGCACGTCGTAAGCATCTGCGGGCAACGGACCCAAGCGTTCGGCAGCAAGTGCTTCGTCGACATGGAAAGGTTCGCCGATACCGACAATCCCGGCGGACAGATATTGGCAACCGAGTGCGAAGCGAACGCCGAACTGCGCCCGGTTGGAAATTGCGTCCGGGCATTTCTCCTGCAGTACTTCAAGCATGCGCGTTGTCTTTTTTTGTTCGATGTCTTCGCTCGTTTCGCGCGCCATCATCGAAACCGGCTTGTCGCGCTGATCGGTAGCGATGATGCCGCCGTCGAGAATACGAATGCCGAGCATGCCCATGCCGTGCTTTTGTGCGGCGGTCATGACCTGCGCGAAGTTCTGTCCGGACCATGCCGAAGGCATGGCGCGGGCAGCGCTCGGGTTGATCGGATTGTAATAGATCTGTGCCGACTGAAACGCGCCCGTGTCCATCACCTGCACGATGGAAGCCGTATCGCCAAGTGCGGTCAGTCCAATCAGTTTTGTTTTGCCCGTGTCGCGCATGCGTGACAGACCCTCAAGGACAGGGCCTGTCATCTGTGCAATCGTAAGGCCGTTGCCTGTAGCTCTGTCATCGATACGATTGTGTACCTGAAGGACAGTCAGGCGATCGCGTTGCAGGCGTCGCATACATGCTTCTGCCTGCCGCACCACATCGCCGGCAAGGTCGGCCGACTTCGGATCCAGTGTGACTTTTGTCGATACATTCACTTCAGCCTTGCGCCAGGCGAGCAGTTTGCCAAGCGCCTCTTCGCTGCCATAGGCTTCGGCTGTGTCGAACCAGTTGATCCCGCCCGCAAGAGCAGCGTCAAATGCGCGCTCCTGATCGATCCGGCTGCCGTTGACAAGCAATCCGCCAACGCGTCCGCATCCAAACGCGAGAGCGGAAACCTGCACACCGCTTTTTCCAAATTCGCGCATCTGCATGTCCGGTCTCCGATTATTCTTGTGTTCCTGCGCAAAATAAAAACAGATCACGTAAACCATGTATCAAAGCAGGATTGTGCTGTCTTTTACAGCTGCAAGCAAGAGATCAGCGGATCAGGAAAGACGTGGCTGCGATGCAAGATGTTTTTCGACGATGGCGATGCCGGCGGCAATGGATTGCGCAGCATCCAGATGCGTATTGTCGAGCAGAACTGCATCGGCGGCCATTTTCAAGGGTGCTGCAGACCTGTTTGAATCGCGCTCGTCGCGTCTTTTGATATCGGCGAGAACTGCCTCATAGCTGGTCGTTTCTCCTCGCTTTGCCAGCTCCAGCGTCCGCCGCTTCGCACGTTCTTCTGCAGTCGCCGTCACGAATATCTTGACGGGTGCGTCCGGGCAAATGAACGAGCCAATGTCGCGTCCGTCCAAGACGGCGCCCTTTGCGTTACTGGCAAAATTTCTTTGCAGATCGACAAGTGCAGTGCGCACTTGCGCGATGGCCGCAACTACCGATGCGGCTTCGCCGATATCGCCGCCGCGCAGTGCATTTTCATCGAGGCGTTCGATGCGCAGCGTGCGCGCCGCCTGAACGGCAGCTTCAATGTCCGTGCCTGGCTTGCCCTGTTGGCGCAAAGTCAGGGCCGTCGCGCGATATAACAATCCGGTATCCAGATGCGGCAGTTCGAAATGCGCCGCAATGGCTTTTGCAATCGTGCCTTTGCCCGATGCGGCGGGTCCGTCAATGGCCACAACCAGCGCACGGCCACTCATCAGCCGGCCTCGAAGAAATCCGCGCCCAGGCGCGCCATGTCCGGCTGAAAGGTCGGAAAGCTGGTTTCAATCATTGCGACGTCATCGACCCCCATCGGCCTGTCGCTGGCAAGTCCGAGCACGAGAAAGCTCATCGCAATGCGGTGATCCAGATGCGTGGCCGCTACGCCGCCGCCAGCAACGTTTGCCGGTGCATGCACCGTGAGGTCATCGCCCTCAATGGTGGATCGCACGCCGGCTGCTGCCAGACCATCGACGATCGCCGCCAGCCGGTCGCTTTCTTTGACGCGCAGTTCGGCAAGGCCGCGCATGCGCGTATCGCCTTTGGCAAAGGCAGCCGCTACAGCCAGCACGGGATATTCGTCGATCATGGCCGGTGCGCGTTCCGGCGGAACGTCGATGCCCTTTAGCGCGGAAGCCCGCACGCGCAGGTTTGCGACTTCTTCGCCGCCTTCGATGCGCTGGTTGAGCACCTCGATATCGCCACCCATTTCCAGCAGACAGGTCAGCAATCCCGTGCGCAACGGGTTCATCATCATGCCTTCGATCGTCAGGTCGGATCCCGGCACGATCAGCGGCTGCAACCAGCGCAAAGGCCGCGGAAGAGGGATCGGCCGGCACGACAATGTCCTGCGCTCTCAGTTCGGCGCGGCCGGTCAGCTCGATGCGGCGTCCGTGCGGTCCTTCGGTCGTGCTGACGATGTTCGGCGCCGAAAAAGGCCAGCATTTTCTCGGTGTGGTCGCGCGAGGCTTCGCTCTCTATGACGGTCGTGC
This sequence comes from uncultured Alphaproteobacteria bacterium, assembly GCA_963700795.1. Classification (GTDB taxonomy): domain Bacteria; phylum Pseudomonadota; class Alphaproteobacteria; order Rhizobiales; family Beijerinckiaceae; genus Terripilifer. Next base: position 870,672 of record CAVOYX010000005.1, read on the forward strand.
GGCCCGGGCGTTGAGGCCGGCCAGCAGAATGGCGGATTTAAGCTGCGCCGAGGGGACCGGCGTTGTGTATTCGATCGGCGCAGGGCTTGCCCGTGCCGCGCAGTGTGACCGGCAGGCGACCGCCTTCGGCCTCGGAGATGCACTTCCGCGCCCATCAGCACGAGCGGATCGAGAATGCGCCGCATCGGGCGTTTGCGCAGCGAGGCATCGCCGTCGAAGGTCACGGTCATGTCGTGGCCGCCGGCGACCCCCATCATGAGTCGCGTGCCAGTGCCCGGCATTGCCGAAATCCAGCGGAGCTTCCGGTTCCAGCAGCGAACCGGCGCCCATCCCGTCGATCTGCCAGCGGCCTTCGCCCAGCCGCTCCGACCCTGGCGCCGAAAGCCCGGCAGGCGTCGGCCGTGCGCAGCACGTCGCCGCCTTCCAGCAAACCTTCGACCCGGGTGCGGCCGATGGCCAGCAAGTCCCAGAATAAGCGAACGGTGCGACATGGATTTGTCGCCCGGCGCGCGCAGGACGTCCCCGGATCGGGCCGCTACGCCGCGCCGCCAGGGGCCGCGCCGGTGTGCGATGGGTCCGCTCGGCTCGCGATCTGGTTAGCCATGCCTGTCCGGACTCCGGCCGGACGAACATCTGTAAGAACGGGCCGCTCGTAGCATGCCGCGCCGCGCGCCTGTCATTGGGCCGATAGGCGCATCGCACGCAATTTGGCGAAAGGGCGATTTCTATTTGACAGGCGCGGCAGTGTGCGACTAACCGGAGCCCCCAAAAGCAACCAGTGGTGAGCGCCGGCTCGCCCGTCAATTTCAGACGAAGGACAAGTTGATCGTGGCGAAACCGGAACTGGGCAGCAAGCGGCAGTGCGAAAGTTGCGGCGGCAAGTTTTTCGACCTGAACAAGGACCCGATCACCTGCCCGCGTTGCGGCACCAATATATTGCAGGCCATCCCTGACAATGGCCCGGCCGTGCCGCCCGAACCGGATGACGACGAAGAGGACGAGGTCGAGGCCGCCGGTCCGGAAATCGTGTCCCTGGACGATGCCGACGACGACCGACGACGGCAAGGTGGCAGCGGCCGGCGACCGATGACGATGTCGACGTCGATGTCGACGTCGATGTCGACGGATGACGACGACGATGCGGCCGACGACACCTTCCTGGAGGACGACGACGACGGCGACGACGTGACCGGCCTGATCGACGGCGAAATCGAGAAAGACGACGAAGGCTGAGTCTGCCGGGACGTTCTGAAATCCTCTTGACCGCACTGCGAAATCATCAGTTTTGCGGTCGAATCTGGCTTGCCAACAGGGCGTGATTTGCCTATAAGCCGCATCTTCAAACCGCCCGGCCAGTCAGGGCTGCCGTGGCGGTTTTGTTCGCTCATTAGTGAGTATCGACAGCTGGTATTCCTCGGGAATTTCCGATGTAATTTTGCGGGGTTAGTCCCGCATTTGGAGAGCAAAATGCCCAAGTTGAAGACGAAGTCCGGCGCCAAGAAGCGCTTCAAGGTCACCGGCACCGGCAAGGTGGTCTACGCCCAGCGCGGCAAGCGCCACGGCATGATCAAGCGGACCAACAAGCAGATCCGGAACCTGCGCGGCACCGACGTCCTGTTCAAGACGGACGGCGACAACGTCAAGAAGTATTTCCTGCCCAACACTAGTGCCCGAGGCACAGGTTCCGGTCCAGTTTCCAAGTATTCTGAAGGAGATCAGTCATGGCACGCGTCAAACGCGGCGTTACCGCCCATGCCCGCCACAAGAAAATTCTCGACAAGGCCAAGGGATACCGCGGCCGCCGCAAGAACACGATCCGCACCGCCAAGGCTGCCGTCGACAAGGCGATGCAGTACGACTACCGCGACCGCAAGAACAAGAAGCGCACGTTCCGCGCCCTGTGGATCCAGCGCATCAACGCTGCTGTGCGTGAATGCGGTCTGACCTACAGCCGATTTATCGACGGCCTCGGCAAGGCAGGCATCGAAGTCGATCGCAAGGTTCTTTCGGAAATGGCCATCCATGAGCCGGAAGCCTTCAAGGCGATCGTCGAAAAGGCGAAGGCGGCGCTGCCCAGTGGCAGCCTGACGGCGTTCTCGATCTTGCACGGGGTCAGCAAGTTAGGCGGGGACGATATTCGCCCCGCTTGCCGTGTTGCGGCCTGATGGACGTGTTCCAGCGCCGCGACGTTTCTTCCAGCAAGTCCGGCGCTTGTCCATGTCCGATCTAGAAACACTCCAGTCCGAAACCCTGTGCCGCAATTGCCGCCGCTTCCGATGAAGCTGCGCTTGAAGCCGTGCGCGTCGGTGCGCTTGGCAAGAAGGGCACGATCTCCGCCCAGCTCGCAACGCTCGGCAAGATGAGCCCGGACGAACGCAAGACCGCCGGCGCTGCTATCAATGCGCTCAAGGATGTGGTCGCCGAAGCGCTCACCAACCGCCGCACATGTGCTGAAGGAGCCGCGCTGGAAGCGCGCCTGTGCCACCGAGAAGGTGGACGTCACCCTGCCCGTGCGCGAGCGCCGGTCCGTCACCGGCCGCATTCATCCGATCAGTCAGGTGATGGATGAATTGACCGCGATCTTTGCTGACATGGGCTTTTCCATCGCCGAAGGTCCGGATATCGAGATCGACGATTACAATTTCACCAAGCTGAATTTTCCCGCCGGCCATCCGGCGCGCGAAATGCACGACACGTTCTTTTTCAATCCGGACGAAAACGGCGAACGCAAGCTGCTGCGCACCCACACGTCGCCGGTGCAGGTGCGCACCATGCTGTCGAACAAGCCGCCGATCCGCGTCATCTGCCCGGGCCGCACCTATCGCTGCGATTCGCGACCAGACCCATACGCCAATGTTCCATCAGGTCGAGGGGCTGGTCATCGACAAGACCGCCCACCTCGGCCATCTGAAATGGATACTGGAAGAATTCTGCAAGGCCTTCTTCGAAGTGCCGAATGTGACGATGCGCTTCCGTCCGTCATTCTTCCCGTTCACTGAGCCGTCGATGGAAGTCGATATTCAGTGCTCGCGTCAGGGCGGTGAAATCCGCTTCGGCGAAGGCAATGACTGGCTGGAGATTCTCGGCTGCGGCATGGTGCACGCCAATGTGTTGCGCAATTGCGGCGTCGATCCGGACGAATATCAGGGCTTCGCCTGGGGCATGGGCATCGACCGCATCGCCATGCTGAAATACGGCATGCCGGACCTGCGCGCCGTTCTTCGAAGCCGATGTGCGCTGGCTGTCGCATTATGGTTTCCGCCCGCTCGATCTGCCGACGCTGGCGGGCGGGCTGACGAGCTGAGAGGAGACATAATATGGCCTGGGTTGAAAAGTTCGAAATGAAAGAAGGTCGTGTTCGTCTTCAGCCAACTCATGTCGTCGGCTTTGTGAAAGTATCGACTGATCTTGAGATTAATCCGGTTCTCCAAATTGATACGTACGGGTCCAATGAACGAGAGATACCTGGCAAGCAAAGCCAAACGATACAGATCGGCCGTGAGGCGGCGGAGCAGCTGTATCGAATGCTCGGTGCTACCTTTGGATTTAAGGTGTAAACTAACATGAAATTCACTCTCTCCTGGCTCAAGGATCATCTCGACACCAAGGCATCTGTCGACGAGATCGCGAGACGCTGACGAAGATCGGCCTTGAAGTAGAAAGCGTTGACGATCCATCGGCGAAGCTGAAGGACTTCATCATCGCACGCGTGATCGAGGCAAAGCAGCACCCCAACGCCGATCGCCTGCGCGTTTGCATCGTCGATATCGGCGCGAGCGAATATGTGCAGGTTGTGTGCGGTGCGCCCAATGCGCGCTCAGGCATGAAGGGCGTTTTTTCGCCGCCCGGCACATACATTCCCGGCAAGGACATGACTCTCGGCAAGGGCGTCATTCGCGGTGTTGAATCCAATGGCATGTTGTGCTCGGGCGCCGAAATGCAATTGTCCGACGATCATGACGGCATTCTTGATCTGCCCGAGGACGCGCCGGTTGGCGAACGCTATGTCGATTACGCAAAACTTGCCGATCCGGTAATCGAGATCGGACTGACGCCAAACCGGCCCGATGCCACCGGCGTGCACGGCATTGCGCGCGATCTGGCGGCGGCTGGCCTTGGCACGCTGAAAGAGCACAACATCAAACCGGCCGGCGGAAAATTTCCCTGTCCGGTTTCCGTGACGCTCGATTTTGCGGAAGAAGACAAGCATCTCGCACCGGCCTTTGCCTTGCGCATGGTGCGCGGCGTCAAGAACGGCCCTTCGCCGGAATGGATGCAAAAGCGCCTGCGCGCCATCGGCCTTCGCCCGATCAATGCGTTGGTGGACATCACCAATTACGTGACGTTCGACCGCGGCCGCCCGCTGCACGTGTTCGATGCAGCCAAGGTCACCGGTAATCTTGTCGTGCGGCGTGCAAAAGCTGGCGAGAAAGTTCTCGCGCTCGATGGCAAGACCTATGAACTGACGAGCGAGAATGTTGTTATCGCCGATGACAAGGGCGTGGAATCCATTGCGGGCATCATGGGCGGCGAGGAATCCGGGTGCGATGAAGGCACGACGGACGTGCTGATCGAATCCGCACTTTGGGATCCGATGAACATCGCCCGTTCCGGCCGCGATCTGGGGATCATCACCGATGCGCGCTACCGCTTCGAGCGCGGGATCGATCCTGCCTTCTGTGTCCCGGGCGCTGAATTGGCGACGCATCTTGTGATGGATTTCTGCGGCGGTGAACCGTCCGAAATGATCCTTGCCGGCAAGGTGCCGCAACCTAGCCATTCGGTTGTGTATCGCCTGGGCGAAGTGGAGCGCCTGACCGGGCTGAAACTGCCGCGCGATGAGAAGATTGCGATTTTGCAGCGGTTGGGGTTCACCGCGCAAGGCACCGGGAATGAAGTTAATGTCATTGCGCCAAGCTGGCGTCCGGACATTGAAGGGTCTGCCGATCTTGTCGAAGAGATCGTGCGCATCGCCGGTGTTGACCGTGTGCAAAGCGTACCGTTGCCGCGCGCCGAAGCGACAGTTGCCAAGCCGATCCTCACACTGTTGCAACGCCGTACCACCCAGGCGCGCCGCGCGCTTGCGGTGCAGGGTCTGGTGGAGGCAGTCAACTGGTCCTTCATTTCCCATGAACGTGCGGAATTGTTTGGCGGTGGATCGCCTGCCCTCGTGTTGGCAAATCCTATCGCGTCCGATCTGTCGGACATGCGCCCTAGCCTGATGGCGGGCCTGGTTGCAGCGGCAGCGCGCAACGCTGATCGTGGCAATGGCGACGTCGCCCTGTTTGAGATCGGGCAGATTTTTCTTGGAGCAGGCGACAAGGACCAGCGGCAGGTTGCCAGCGCATTGCGTGCAGGCACGGCCAGGGCGCAAGGGGCGGGCCGTCACTGGTCGGGTGCGTCCCGGTCAGTCGATGCATTCGATGCCAAGGCTGATGCATTCGCCATGCTGTCCGCGCTTGGAGTTCCGGTTGCAAACATGAATGTGGTGGCGGGCGGGCCTGCGTGGCTGCATCCCGGTCGCTCTGGCACGATGCAGTTCGGACCCAAAAACATCATCGGCCACTTTGGCGAACTGCACCCGCGCATTCTGGAAGCATTCGATGTCAAAGGTCCGCTTGTCGGCTTTGAAATCATTCTCGACGCATTGCCTGCGCCGCGTGCCAAACCCACGAAGGTCAAACCGAAACTCGAAATTTCCGAGTTCATGGCGGTTGAGCGCGACTTCGCATTCATTGTCGATCGCGATGTGCAAGCCTCCGATATTTTGCGAAGCGTGCAGGGCGTGGACAAGAACCTGATCACGGCAGCCAATGTGTTCGACATCTATGAGGGCAGCGGTATCCCGGAAGGCAAGAAATCCGTGGCGATATCGGTTGTCCTGCAGCCGCGCGAGAAAACTTTCACCGACGCTGAAATCGATGCAGTGGCTGGCAGGATCGTGGCTGAAGTAACGAAGAAAACCGGCGCAACATTGCGCGGGTGAAGTTTGCTTTTCTTCAAGTTTCCGACGCAATGAAAATACATTATGGTTTCATACGCTGCCCGGCATTATCCGCCTGCCCTGGAAGACCATGAAGCAAGCTTACCTGTTCCTGTTCGCATTCCTGGCAATTGCATGGTTGCATCCGGCAACGGCTGCGCCGCGATCTCTTGCCGATTGCGAAAAACTGCGCGAGGACGACGCTTACAACAAGTGCCTCGCCTCTTTCGGGCCCAGGCGCAATGCGCCGCGCAACACGGGCAAGGCATATCCCGGCAATGCATATGAGCCGCCACGGCGGGGCGTACGGAGTTCGGGAGCACGCGCGCGCCCGCGCGGTGTTCGCGGTATGCAGATTTACCGCACCAAGGGCGGCCGCGTGCGCAGCGTCATCTCGGTGCCTGTCCGCCGCAAGCGCTAGCGCAGGTTTGGAACTTCGACGAGGTGCTTGCGTCCGTCGTTGACCAAGATGAAGACCGGCGCTTGCCAGGCGGGGCTTCTGAAGGCAAAATGAATTTTCCAGAGGCGTTCAAGTTTGTATGCCGGAGTATTTTCCGGCCGGGCAATACGGCAGGGAGAAGGCCAATCATGTTCAAGAATAGTGATATTTTCGCACGCGGTAATTTCGGCGAAGCCGCCCGGTCAGGGCAGATCGACCGGCGTTCGCTTTTGCTTGGCTCCGCGGCAGGTGTCGGCGCGCTGGCGCTGGGCGGTTGCGCGGACGACGGGCTGAACCATTCCGAGCTTGCGACCATGTACGGTCCTATTACCGACAAGAAATTCCCGATCCCGGCGGTCGACTATAAGAAAATCGATCCCAAGTTTCTCCGCCGCAAAGTGCGCTACGACAGCAAGGAAGCGCCCGGGACGATCATCGTTGATCCGGGCAAGTTCTACGTTTACCGCATCGAGAGCGAAGGACTTGCGACGCGCTATGGCGCGAATGTAGGCCGTGACGGGTTCAAGTGGAGTGGCGATGCCTATGTCGGCCGCAAGGGTGAATGGCCTGTCTGGACACCACCGCCGGAAATGATCAAGCGCCAGCCTGAAGCAGCCAAATACGCCAAGGGCATGCCTGGAGGACTGGACAACCCGCTCGGCGCCCGCGTGCTGTATCTCTACCAGAACGGCCGTTACACGCTTTACACGATCTACAGCACGATTTTCCCGGATACGATCGGTCGCGGCATCACCAGCGGCTGCACGGGCCTCGTCACACAGGACATGTTCGACCTGTTTGAACGCACTCCGGTGAAGACGAAGGTGGTCGTGTTGCCAGCTTAGGCGCCGGATTCAACCGATCAATGCTGTCGGTCCAAACTTTGGAATTACAGCGGGGCTGAGCCAGCAGGCTCCCCGCTGTTTTCGATTTCTGCCGGGCTTCGAGACAAGATGTGAGGTCTGGCTCAATGGCAGGCCGGCCCCCTCACCCCAGATTCAATTCCTTGAAAAAGTCGTTGCCCTTGTCGTCGACGACGATGAAGGCGGGGAAGTCCACCACCTCGATACGCCAGATCGCTTCCATGCCGAATTCCGGATAGGCGACGACTTCGACCTTTTTGATGCAATCCTGTGCGAGACGCGCGGCTGGCCCGCCGATGGAGCCCAGATAAAATCCGCCATGTGCCTTGCAGGCATCGGTCACCTGCTTGGAACGATTGCCCTTGGCCAGCATCACCATGGAGCCGCCAGCAGCCTGGAACTGATCCACGAAGGAATCCATGCGCCCTGCCGTTGTCGGACCGAACGAACCAGACGCCATGCCTTTGGGTGTCTTGGCCGGGCCGGCGTAATAGACCGGATGGTTTTTGAAATAGTCCGGCAGCGGCACGCCCTTTTCGAGTTCCGCGCGCAACTTTGCGTGGGCGAGATCGCGCGCGACGATCATGGGTCCGGACAACGACAAGCGCGTCTTGATCGGATATTGCGAAAGCTTCGCAAGAATGTCCTTCATCGGCTGGTTGAGATCGATCTTCACCACATCGCCGCCGAGCGTTGCCTCATCGACATGCGGCAGATATTTCGCCGGATCGCGTTCGAGCGCTTCGATGAACACTCCGTCTTTCGTGATCTTGCCCATGGCCTGCCGGTCCGCCGAGCAGGAAACACCGATGCCGATCGGGAGCGATGCGCCATGACGCGGCAGGCGAATGACGCGCACGTCGTGACAGAAATACTTGCCACCGAATTGCGCACCCACACCGAGTTGTTGCGTCAGCTTGTGAATTTCTTCTTCCATTTCGAGATCGCGAAAGGCATTGCCGTTTTCCGATCCTTGCGTCGGCAGGCCGTCGAGATAGCGGGTGGATGCCAGCTTCACTGTCTTCAGATTGAGTTCGGCCGACGTGCCGCCGATGACGATCGCCAGATGATAGGGCGGACATGCCGCTGTGCCGAGCGTGAGGATCTTTTCTTTCAGGAACGCAATCAACCGGTCATGGGTGAGTACGGACGGTGTTTGCTGAAACAGAAAAGTCTTGTTGGCCGACCCCCCACCTTTGGCGACGAACAGAAACTTGTATTCGTCCTCGCCCTCTTCGTAGATTTCAATCTGGGCCGGCAGATTGGTGGAGGTATTTTTCTCCTCGAACATCTTGATCGGCGCAAGTTGCGAATAGCGCAGGTTCTTCTTGTCGTAGGCGTCTTTGACGCCTTCGGCCAGCGCGCTTTCATCGCCGCCCTTGGTCCAGACGCGGCGGCCTTTCTTGCCCATCACAATGGCGGTGCCCGTGTCCTGACACATCGGCAACACGCCACCGGCGGAAATATTTGCGTTCTTCAAAAGATCGTAGGCAACGAAACGGTCATTGGACGTCGCCTCGGGATCATCGAGAATTTTGGCGAGCTGCGCCAGATGACCGGGACGCAACAGATGATTGATATCCGCCATGGCTTCTTCGCTCAGCCTGCGGATCGCTTCGCGCTCGACCACCAGTACGTCTTCGCCGTTGAATTTCTCAACCTTCACGCCTTCGCTTGAAATCTTGCGATACGGGGTTGCATCCTTGGCGAGGGGAAACATCGGGGCGTGCTGGTAAGTCATGGCAGTCTCACTGGTTCGGAATATTGCAGCTTGTACGCGCTGGCGCGGCGCATTCCAAGGGCCGGGCGAACGGGTACGCGCGTTGATTTATGGGTCAGGCAGCGTCTTGTGCAGATTCGGTTGTCAGCAGCGTAAACAGCCCGGCGCCATCGCGTGTTGAGCGGAGGGAAGACAACAGCTTCTCGTCGCGGAAGGTACGGGCAATTTGCGCCAGCGCCTTCAAATGGTCTGCGCCTGCCGATTCCGGAGCCACCAGAGCGAAAATCAGGTCAACGGGGACACCGTCCACTGCATCGAAATCGATGGGTTTTTCCATTCGCGTGAAGACGCCGAACATGCGTCCGAGTTTTGGCATCTTGGCATGGGGAATTGCAATTCCGTCGCCCACGCCGGTCGAGCCGAGGCTCTCGCGCTGCCATAAGACATCGAATATTTCGCGGGCCTTCAGGCCCGACACGCGCGCGGCAACTTCGGCAATTTCGGTGAAGGCTTGTTTCTTGCCATTCACGCGAAGTGCCGGGATTATTGCATTTGCTGCAAGCAGGCTGTCCAGGCGCATTGCAAACACCCCATGGTGTAAATCGTGAAGATCAGGATGCCTTTTCGCCGGCAGCAGGATCCATCCAGCCGATGTTTCCATCGGCGCGGCGGTAGACAATATTTACGCGATCACTCGTGGCATGGCGGAAGACAAGTACCGGAGCACCCGTCATATCCAGTTCCAGAACTGCGTCTGATACGGGCATCGTGCGCAGTGTTGCTGTCTTTTCGGCCACGACAACCGGATTGAATCCCTGAACTTCGTCGTCGTCCTGATCGGGGGCCTCCAGCACATAGTCTGCAATCATGGAATTCAGATCATTGCCGTTATCGCGGCTGGAATGGTGATCTTTCAAACGGCGATTATAACGGCGCAGGCGCTTCTCGAGCCGCGTCGCAGCCGAATCAAAGCTTGCATACGGTTCCTGCGCACGCCCTTCTGAATGAAGCGTGATACCGGAGGCCAGATGCAGCGTGCAGTCACTGCGATAACCGGAGCCTTCGTGATCGACCACAATCAGACCGGAAACGCTGCCATCAAAATATTTACTTACCGCAGCATCGACGCGATCAAGGATATGTTCGCGCATTGATTCACCGATGTCGAAATTCTTGCCCGTTATGCGAAGCGTCATTCAGTCCTGCCTATCCACCAAGTTCTAGTTCGTGACAAAGAGTTCTAAAATCCGGCGTTGCCGTGAAGGCCGCCAACTGGGACTATAGCCTGAATCGTGCACTGGTTACGAGGGCCCGGAAGGCAAGTCAACCGCCCAAAAAAGACCGGTGAAAAATGCGCCAAGTCACTGAAATTTAGGACTGTAGCCCTGAGCGCGGTTGTTCAGCTTGCCATCAGCGATGTCTTTTCGCGCCGCCGTTGAACCGAAGAGGGGATACGCAGGCTCTCGCGGTACTTGGCTACCGTCCGGCGTGCGATGTCGATGTCGGCTTCCTTCAGCCGCATCACGATCGCATCGTCGGAAAGGACATCGTGCGCATCCTCCTGATCGATCATCTGCTTGATCTTGTAGCGGACGGATTCGGCAGAATGGGCCTCGCCGCTGCCATGGGCAGCGATAGCGGCCGTGAAGAAATACTTGAACTCGAACAACCCGCGATGGCTGGTCATGAATTTGTTCGAGGTCACCCGCGATATGGTGGATTCATGCATGCCGATGGCGTCTGCAATCGTTTTTAGATTGAGCGGGCGCAAGTGCTCGATGCCATGCGCAAAAAACGCATCCTGCTGGCGCACGATTTCGCTGGCCACCTTCAGAATGGTGCGAGCCCGCTGCTCCAGGCTTCGCGTCAGCCAATTGGCGTTTTGCAGACATTCGGCAATATAGGTTTTGTCTTCCTCTTTGGAGGCTGCCTTTCCTATCCGCGCTACATAAGTCTGGTTGACCAGTACGCGCGGAAGGGCGTCCGGATTGAGCTCGATCAGCCAGGATCCATCCGCAGCAGGCCTTACCGAAACGTCCGGAATGACCGGCTGGACCGGAGCACTGCCAAAGGCGCGGCCGGGCTTTGGTTCGAGCGCGCGGATTTCGGCGATCATGTCGGTGATGTCGGCTTGGTCGACACCGCAAATTTTCCGCAAGGACTCGAAATCGCGGCGCGCCAGCAACGGCAGGTTTGCAATCAGCGCCTCCATTGCAGGATCGAAACGGTCTTTCTGCCGCAACTGGATTGCAAGACATTCGGCAAGATCGCGTGCGCCGATACCGGCAGGATCGAATGTTTGGATGATACTCAACACACGTTCCACGCGCGCGGTCCGGATACTGAGCCGGTCTGCCATTTCGGTGACCGGTTCGCGCATGTAGCCGCTCTCGTCTATCGCATCGATGAGCAGCTGGCCGATGGCCAGATCCGTCGGATCCTTGACCGCAATGGCAAGCTGCTGATTGAGATGTTCACCCAATGTCAATTCGGCTGCGACATAGGCTTCCAGATTGGGAGCCTCTTCACCGCCGCCGCCGCTTCCGGTCCAAGAGGTGGCCGAAAGACCAGCTTCTGAATTCTCGTGACTGGCTGGCGGCGCCATGTCCGCATCGAATGTATTGGAAATCTCGGTGCCGAGTTTTTCCGCAAGCGCTCCTGCATCGATATCGAGGGTTTCCTGGGCCCAGTCGCCGGCCTGTTCGCCGGCATCGAAATCGCCATCGTCACCGCCGGCATCGTTGCCAATCGTATCCTCGCCCGCAGAAAATTGCTCGCTACTGTTGTCTATGTCGTCCTTGCCGGAATCAGGCAGGCTTTCCCCGGGTGCCGATGCATCATCGGCCCGCTCCAGCAGCGGGTTTCGCTCCAGCTCCTGTTCGACATAATTGTTGAGTTCGAGGCTGGAGAGCTGCAAAAGTTTGATCGCCTGCAGCAACTGCGGCGTCATAACCAGGGACTGCCCCTGGCGCAGCATCATTTTTGGCGCAATCGCCATGAAACCCCTGCCTGTACCCCGGCTGCCGGCAACTCCGGCAATCGGCCTGTTTCTTGCTTATACCGATATCAGCATCGCCGAACAGTAAACAGGCTGGCAATTGGTCGCGATTTCCCCCGCTGGGGTTAAATAAGAGTGAGCCCGGTCATCGGGACCAGGGCGACAGCTCCGTGCCCAGGCACCGGAAATATTGCAAGTTATTGATCTATAATGAAATAAATTGGCGTCGAGAACCATGTGCCGCCCTGAAAGCTTACAGGCGGGTGGCGGTCCTGGCATGCCGGTCATCAAGAAGAAATTGCGGTCCGTCATAGAGAAAAGAGTTCTGGTGGATCACGATTGATCCATCCACCACTTTGACAAGGGCATAATCAGGCGCTTCGTGACTGCCTGGGACGAGTATCGGAGCTTTCAGGTCAAAGCCAACCTGATGGTTCAGCCCGCGCTGGATGTGGAAGGGAATGCCTCTCCACATGCCGGAGATAGGCCGGTGAACATGGCCGAAAAACATGTAATCGGGCCGGCGGACGGATTCGAATACCTGAAGGAGCTCATCGCCGTTGCGCAGGGCAATCCGGTCCATCGATTCAAGCCCTGTGGGAAAGGGCGGGTGATGCTGGAAAAGGAGAATGGGCAGGCTTTTGTCGGCCTCGTTCAGCATGTCCCGCAGGAATTCGAGGCGTTGGGAACACAGCAGGCCGGACCCGTTGGTGACCGCCTCATCAAGCGTATCCAATGCAATCAGTGTTGCGGATGGATATCGATACATGCCCTGCACAAAGCCGCTGCGCGCATCTCGCTGATCTGGAAATACCTGCAGAAACGGCTGGCGAAAATCATGATTGCCGAGCAGCAGCAATACCTGACCTTTCCATGCGGTGAGTTCGGATTTGAGGATGGCGTAAACCTCTTGGCTGCCTTTTTCGGCGAGGTCGCCATTGATGACGAGCAGATCGGCATCCGCATGCAGGCGCGTTATCGTTTGCAGTGCTTTGCGAAAACGCTCGCGCGGATCCAGCGCATAAAGCGTCTGGCCTGCAGGCATCAGATGCAGGTCGCTGAGAATTACCAATTGCATGGAAAAGGCCTCCCGCAGGCTGCACAATAATTTGCGTCGCTGTGAAACACTTTAGTGCCGGACGACGATATTCGTGATGCGCACCGGGCCGCAGCCACAGGATTTTTTACAGCCTGAAATCTTCGCCGAGATAGATGCGCCGAACGTCAGGGTCCGCGACAATGGCTTCCGGTGATCCCTCGGTCAGAACGTGACCGGAATGGATGATATAGGCCCGATCGATAAGGCCGAGCGTTTCGCGCACGTTATGATCGGTGATCAGCACCCCGATCCCGCGCTGGGTCAGGTGGCGCACCAGCGCCTGAATATCTCCAACGGCAATCGGGTCGATGCCGGCGAAGGGTTCATCCAGAAGCATGAAGGACGGCTGGCTGGCCAGGGCGCGGGCAATTTCGCAACGCCGCCTTTCGCCACCCGACAGGGCGATTGAGGGCGCATTGCGCAGGCGCGCAATATCGAATTCGTAGAGCAGGGCTTCCAGTTCAGCTTCTTGCCGGTCACGGTCCGGATAGGTTGTTTCCAGAACAGCCCGGATGTTCCCCTCGACGGTCAGGCCGCGGAAAATGGACGCTTCCTGTGGCAGGTAGCCGATACCCAGCCGCGCCCGGCGATACATCGGCAGCGCAGTGACGTCATGCCCATCAAGCTGGATCATGCCTTTGTCGGCCTGCACCAGTCCGGTAATCATGTAAAAAACAGTGGTTTTACCTGCGCCATTGGGGCCAAGAAGTCCCACCGCTTCGCCGCGTGCAACAGCCAGCGAAACATTTTGTACGACCTGCCGGCCGCGATACCCCTTGCCCAAATGCCAGGCGCAGAGCCACCCGTCGCCAAGTTGCTCCGGGCGCCAGGATTCTTCTTCATGCCCGCCCCGAAAGGCCGTGTGGACATCCAGTACATCGCGTTGCGGGTGCGCGCTGCCATCGCCGGAATTGTTACCGGACGACGCCATTGGATGCTGATTTTCCTGCCCGTCGACCTGTGCGTCAGGGGAGGATTTGCGCCGGAGCAGCCAGTCCAGGGATGCCGAACCTGGCCGCTTCAGGCTGGAAAACAAAGACATTCGGTTTCCCGGTTGCGCGCTTGCGGATGTCGCAGTGCATCCGCACGTTTGCTAGGCTGTACAGCGCGTCCATGCGCGGTGCAAGTTTCCCGCAAGCAGTGAATAAACAAAGCCGGTTGAATTACCGGCTTTTGCCAGGCGCAGAAGGATTGCCCTTCGGCACGATAATGCTCTGTACCCGGCCACCCGTGATGCGCGCGCGCCCGGTATTCAGATCGTAGACCAGTTGAGCCTGTGCGCCACCGCGCACGATATTCTGGCTCTGGGTCAAAACCGGGTGGCCGATGAGATAAACCTTGTTCGCAACCTTGTCGTAAATGCCGCGATCTCCGGTTCCCACCTGATCCTTCGAAGTGATCGTGACGGGTCCATCGGCTTCCATCTTGCGGACTTGATCGCCACTGCTTCCTTCGCCCGATTGTGAACTCTTCATCGCATCTTTTTGCAGAAAGACGGTCAGTACCTTGCATTTGAGCGTTGCATCGCCCTGCCGCGCGATGACGCCGCCTGAATAAATCATCTTGCTTTCTTTATCGAAAAAATCGAGACGTCCCGCGTCTATGTTGATCGGCGCCTTGGCATTGCCGCCCGGAATTACGGGTGAGGCCTTGCGTTTTTGCGCCATGGCAGATCCGGAGCCCGTTGCCGTCATCGCGATCGCAACCGCGAGGATTTGGGCACAGGCCAGTATGCTCGCTGTTCTGCGCGTGATGCGGATATCACTGCTGCTGCGCATCATTCCTGTTGTCCTTTCGCGTCCTTGGCGTCTGGCGCCGACGGTTTTTTCTCGTCCGGTGGAGATTGCAACACAGTGCGCACATTACCAGTGAATGTTATTTTCTTGCCATTATCGACAACATCAAGCGTGTCGGCCGCTATCGTACCATTCTGCATTTTCACCGAAACCGGTTTTTGTGAATTGACGGTGCCGGATTTGAAATTGACATCTGCCGTCTGCAACAGAATGGAATAGGTCGGCCCCTTGATGCGAATGCGATCTTCATCGGGCGTCGTACGCAATTGCATGACATCTGCGCCACTGTCGAACACACCGGCGGGTGCGGTGACGCGGACAAAGTCATTCGCATCGACGCGGATCTTGGCCTCGATATCGTTCAGTTCGATGATTTTGGGCTTGCGGATGTCCTGAACACCGGAGCGTGCATGAAGCTCATAGGGGCGACCGTCCTTGCGGAAGCCGCTGAGTCTGGGTTGCTCCATGGTGATGCGCGTGCCGTTCAGCGTGGCATTGGCGATTGCGACACCCTTTGGCAGTTTCGAGAACGGATCGAATATAGTGTAGGCGCCAAGCATGAGAAATATCGCGCCGGACCCTATAACGATTCCGCGTTTCAGAAACCGGACATGACGGGAATGCCGGTGCGCATCGGCAAATGCGGCAGCCTGTTCCGCAGCACTGCGCAAGGCAATACGTGAACGAAAATTATCGGCCTTGTCCTTCCCGCCATCATACGGGGGCTCATGGCCGTCATGGGCATAGCTTGCCTGGCTCATCAGCCTATCATTCCCCGAAAATGCCGTCGCGTCGAGTAGTTACAGCGTAGGGTGAACCGGGGCAAATAAGATAATGGTTTGTCCGCATTGGGGCGCCCGCCAGCTTCAATGGGCGAAAATGTCCTCTTCCGGCCAGCCCGAGAGGTCCAGCTTTGCCCGCGCCGCCAGAAAGCCAAAGCAGGCCTCCGCCAGCGCCGTGCGGTCCTCGCGGGCCAGCATGGTGTTCAGGCGCTCGCGAAGGGCATGCAGGTGCAAAACGTCCGAAGCAGCATATTCAAGCTGCGCCTTGGTGAGCTTGTCCGCCCCCCAGTCTGACGATTGCTGCTGCTTGGACAGGTCGATCCCGATCAATTCCCGCGTAAGATCCTTCAATCCATGCCGGTCGGTATAGGTGCGGGTCAGCTTGGACGCGATCTTGGTGCAATAGACCGGCCCCGGCATGACGCCGAAAGCATTGAACAGCACGGCCATGTCGAAACGCCCGAAATGAAAAATCTTCGTCACGGCCGGGTCGGCCAGCAATTTTTCCAGATTCGGGGCGGAGGTCTGTCCGGCCGCGATCTGCACCACATCCGCACTGCCGTCGCCGGAAGACAATTGCACGACGCAGAGGCGGTCGCGGTGCGGGTTGAGGCCAAGGGTCTCGGTATCAATGGCGACAGCCTTGCCGAATTTGGCTTTTGCAGGCAAGTCGCCCTTGTGCAGGCGTATGGTCATGGACAGGACTACTCCAGACTGGATTGCGAATCTTCTCGCATCAAGCATAGCACTCCCGGCCGTCAAACGCGCCTGTTCAAAGCAGAAAGAGCCGCAACCTGGTGCGGCCCTTCCGGTCTGCGTTCTTTCAGCTGCCTATTCGAACTTGGAAAGTGCCAGAGCCTTCTGGATCAGTTCCTTCGGTGTTGACTGAAATCCAGCCATGATCTCGCCGATCCTTTGGCCTTCCATCGGCTCGAAATCGATATTCTGTTTTTTGCCGTCTGCCACCGTACCCGGGTCCTTCATGGTGTCCATCAACGCCTTGCGCAGGGCTGCGACGCGATCCTTCGGTGTGCCCGGGGGAGCAAAGATAGGCCGCGTGATCGAGGTCGGGCGGAAAAGGATCTCGCCAATCTTTTTCATTTCGTCCGTCTTCAGGAATTGCCGGACGCTGGCTGCATCTCCGAATGTATCGATCTTGTCCTTGTCGAGATTGACGTGGAACACGACTTTCAGATCGCCGGAGGCAAGCTCGCTTTTATAGGCGGTCTTCACCGATGATTCGTACATGCCGCAGGTTGCGTCCACTTCGCCCTTCTGGGCCGCCAGCATCACGGGCTTTGTGCCGCGATAGCCATGCACCACCTTGATAGGCGCTTTGGCGACATGTTTCAGGAACATTGGAAAACGCGTTGTCTCGGTTTCCGGCGACAGTGAGCCGAACACAATGGTCTTCCTAGCCTTGATCAGGTCTTCGAGCGTTCTGATTCCAACGCCGGCGCCTTTCCAGACCGCACAGGCATTGGTGTCATTGTGCATTGATCCGATCCACTCGAGTTTTGCCGGATCGTATTTTGCGTTCTTGTTGCCGAACAATGGCTCCAGCATGATGGACGTGGCAGCAACGCCAAGAACGGTGCCGTCCTTGGGTGCAACAGCGTAAATGTATCCGGCCACGCGCATGCTGCCTGCACCCGGCATATTGGCCACCACAACCGCCGGATTGCCGGGAATATGTTTGGAAAGATGGCGGGCCACAAGGCGGGTGGTTGTGTCGTAGCCGCCGCCAGCACCAAAGCCGACATTCAGTGTTATCGTCTTGCCCTTGTAGAAAGCTGCAACCTTGTCTTGCGCTTGGGCTGCCATTCCAAAAACAACAGCGGTGCCGAGGCCAAGAAAAAAAACGCCGGTGTGGCGC
>CAVOYX010000006.1:0-741877 GCA_963700795.1 uncultured Alphaproteobacteria bacterium
GTGCTGCAATGTCTGCTCGCCATTCCTGTCGCGCGCGCATTCGGCAAGCCGGAGGCAGCACCGATGCTGGTTTTCCTGGCACTGACCTATCTGGTCAACCCCATGGTCATGGTGCGCGCATTTCTGGCCCAGCGTGTTCCGGGTCTGCGTTTTTCCGCCAGTTCCTCAGCCGCACTTGCCGCCACAGACAATCTCCTCACATCTGCACTGGTCTTTGCCGGCATGGGGCCGGTGATATTGCTCCCCAAAATAATACTGGCGCCATTCTGGGTTTTCGCACATCTCAAGTGGGCGCCCCGCCCGCCTGAAAGCAATGGCGGCAGTGACAAGATTGGCGACATATTTGGCTTTTCACTGCGAATTTTTCTTGCTGAGGGCCTGACAACCTTGCGGCAACACGCGGACCGCCTGGTGGTCGGCAGGTCCTGGGTATGGAAGCTCTCGGCATGTACGCGTTTGCGGCCAACTCTGGAGCAGGCATAACGCAAAGTCTGTCCACCGCTGTCGGCAATGCGGTTCTTCCCTTCATTGCCGCAAGTGGAAAAGACGGTGGCGCCGTTGGCCGCTTCTGGACATCGGTGCGACTGATGGCGGCTGGCATTGTGCCGATTGTCGCGCTGCAAGCGATCTTTGCACCCTATTATGTGCCTGTCGTGTTCGGCACACAATGGGCGCCCGTTGCCCCATTGCTGTCAATCCTGTGTCTGGCCTCGCTATCGCGAATTATCCTTGTGCCGATGGCACAATTGTTACGCGTCTATGGCCTCCCGCATATCGAAGTACAACAATCGGCATTCGCATCGCTGGCCTTCATAGCCGGACTGGCGGCAGGCCTGCCATTCGGACTTGAAAGTGCGGCAATCGGTGTTGCAGTTGCCAATCTCGCAAGTATGCCAGTGATTTTGATATGGGGCCTCAGGGCCGTCGCCGAATATTCCTCAACCATCCGTATGCTGGAGACTGCCCCATGAATGGCGCGCCTCAAATGTGCGCAGCCATCTGCGCATTCAATGCCGCCGCAACTATTGCCGCTGCAATACAATCATCATGTGCCCAGACGTTGAAAGACATCGAAATTCTGGTCATCGACGACGGATCATCTGACGAGACAGCGCGCATCGTCGCAGAGCTTGCAGCGCAAGATGGTCGCATCCGCCTTTTTCGCCAGCCAAATCGCGGCATATCAGCGTCCCGCAATCGCATATTTGATCTCGCGACTGCGCCTGTAGTTGCGTTTCTGGATGCTGATGATCAATGGCTGCCACACCATCTGGAGACGCTGTGCGACATTATGGCGGATCCTAACGTCGCCGTCGCATTCAGCAACGCCTTGCTGGTCGACTTGAATGGTCAACCGACTGGCGAAATCTCACGCACACCTGCCGGCGCCGTCCGCTCCCGGGACGCGTTGTTCGGAAATCCCTGCACGACCTGCTCTACCATGGCGATCCGACGCAGTGCATTTCTGCAGACAGGTCCATTCCGCGAAGGGCTGGACCATGCCGAAGACCAGGAATGGATTTTGCGCGCTTTGCTTATGAACCAGGAAATGGTTTGCAGCGGAACCGGAAGCACCGTCTATCGCACATCAAACAACGGCCAGAGCGCCGATCTGGCACGCATGCACGCCGGCTTTCGCACAGTGCTGGCCACCGCCGAGCGCATTGCACCGCAATTTGCCGCTACCCACAGGCGCGAGGCCGAAGGCCGCATGATGCTTTATCTTGCACGTCGGGCTATTCGCGTCGGTCAGGGCCGCATGGCGGCATGGCGCTATCTTCGCAAGGCGATGACTGCGCTGCCACAATTGGTTTGCAACGGACCTGGCCCATTGGCCGCAACGCTGGCAACCTTCGTGTGGCCATCGCACGCGCGCCGCCTTGCCAGACTTCGCAGCGCGCTCTCATCCTCACGGAGAACCCAATCCCATGTCAGCTAACAAAACACTCGAACACATATCGCTACGGCAGGAATTGATGCCAAAAGTCTCGTGTTAGCTTCGCTTCATAATTCGGCACGTTGGATCGAAGGCGCGATCCAAAGCATCCTGGCGCAGACATTCAAGGATTTTGAAGTGATCGTCGTGGATGACGGTAGCACCGACGACGGACTTAGGATTGTCGAATCCTTTGATGACCCTCGTATTCGCACCGTCAGTCAGGAAAATCGCGGCCTCGCCGGGGGCTCGCAACACGGGCATTCGCAATGCGCGCGGCGAGCTGATTGCGTTTCTGGATGCCGACGACCTGTGGACTGCGGACAAGCTCGAAAAACACGTCGCGATTTTTGATGCGGATATAGAGGCCGGGGTAACTTTCAGCTGGTCCGCCCTGATCGACGACGACGGACTTCCGCTGGGCATGGTGCAGAAGCCGCGCAAGAAAACTTATACACCGGCGGCAATTTTCTGCCGCAATCCGATTGGCAATGGGTCGGAGCGGTTGTACGTCGCAATGTGTTTGACAATATCGAATTCGCACATCCCGAACACGGATATTCCTGCTGGTTCGATGAAAGTTTCCGGCAATCGGAAGATATCGATGCTGGACGCGCATAGCACTGTCGGTGGCCACGCGCTTTGTGTGCGTCGACGAGCCCTTGACACTCTATAGGATTGGCGAAGGCGGACTATCGTCCGATACCGGGCGTCAGCTTGATACCTGGACGCGGTTTTACAAAAAAATGGCAGTAATCGATCCGGCCTTTGTGGCGGCTATCGGGCCACAGGCAAAAGCCTACCAGCTTCGATACTGCGCGCCGCGAAATCTTTGCCGGCCATGGATTTCGCGCCGCAGTGCTGCTCCTGCGCGCGCTTGCTTCTTCCCCACGGATTGCAATCGACGAGCCTGGAAGAACACTGGCGACTACCGCAGGTACACTTGCAGCAATCGCACTGCCACGCACCGCCTTGCACCGCCTTCGAAGCGCCTTTTTCGGAAAGAAGCCGATCCAGGGAGCGCACTGAAATGTCAAAAATCATTGCTCGGCAGCCACGGGTTCTTGTCTTGTGCGTGGCATTGAATTTTTACGACCTCGTCTATGCTCAAACATCCAGAATCATCGACGTTACGCTGATCGTTGTGACTATTCCTACAAGCTCGTTCGCTGGCCAGTGCTGGCAAGCGTGCATCAATCGGTCTGGTTAAAAGTTCCGCTCATCGAAGCCGCTCTCACGGCCGGGTGGGATTGGGTGCTGTTCGTGGGGCTCGATTGCGAAATCCGCCCCTCAGCGCCGCGCATTGAAACCTTGGCCGATCTGGAGCGAAGCGCGTTTCTTGCGCCCGGCTTTTCCGGCAATCCGAATTCCGGTGTGATCGTATGCTGCAACAGACCTGAGGCACGCGCATTCTTCTCCACGGTTATTGCAAATGCAGGCAAAAGCGTTCCGGCAGGTAAGACTGGGGCGAAAATGGACACATCATACATTTCGCCAAACACAATTCGGCTTTCAAGGCGATTGATCGGGCCTGGAACAACAATGCGGACCCCGGGATGAACGACTACATCCGGCACTACAGTGCCGGTGGTCCAATGCGCCCACTATATCGTGGCGGCGTTGCTTCCAAAGCAGCGCAATTGGTTAGCAGATTCGATCCAGAAATTGCGCAAGTTGGCTGGCGCCAATGCAGAGCCGAAAGCAACGATCGATGCCTGGCTGGCGCGCACGACGAAACGTATTGCCACAAGAAACCCCTGACGTTCAAAGTGATCGTGAGCCGACCAGAGCGCATTGGCTCTGCGTTGCACCCGGACAGCGCCTATAATTGCTCAATGGCAGTTGGCATAATTCAACGCAGTAGCTTAGGATTGTCACGAACCGACCGCTCGGCTGCCTGAAGGCGTCGTGTCTCCAGATTGCGTCGAGTGCGTTCGCTGGTCCCCGTAAACGACGAGGTGGCCAGAGACAAACCACTGGCGCATAATCGATTTATGGGCCGGGATGCAATACCCGCCATGTGCGCGAGCGATTTCCCGGTGCAGCTTCATTCCGGACAGTTGCTGCGGAAAGCGTGTTTTTCGTCCTGTCCGCCGTGATGTCCGATAACTGCCTACCCACTGCCCGACCAGGATATCCGATAATTCATGACGTTTTGCGCCTTCATTGCACGCCATCTAATGTGGATAAATGGGGGGATGGTGCCCAGGGGCGGAATCGAACCACCGACACTGCGATTTTCAGTCGCATGCTCTACCAACTGAGCTACCTGGGCATGCCGGCTTGCACCGGCTCGTCCGCGCTGAAGCGGCGCGAAGTCCGCGGGTTATAGAAAGGGCGAGAGTACTTGTCCAGCCCTTGCGTTGCTTGTCCGCCTGAAACCTGTTGCGGCGGATAGGCCTATTTTTCGGCGGCGCTGTCGCCTTCGCTCTCCCCGCCCCATTGGCCATCTTCATCATCGTTGACCTGCGCCGGAACCGCATAGCGCCCGCCCAGCCAGCGGGCCAGATCCACATCGGCACAGCGACGCGAGCAAAAGGGGTGATATTTCTGATCGGACATTTTCTGGCATATCGGGCATGGGCAGCTGCGCCAGCCTGCTGCAGATGATGGGTCTGCTGGGGGATGATCGTCCGGCATATCGGCCATGGTCCTGGTCCTTGCAGCTTCCAGCGTCAGGCGGTGTTTAGCCAGAACAGATGTGCCGGGTAGCCTTCCCCGGACAGCAGCGACATGGTCTCGTAAAGCGGCAGGCCGACAACATTGGTGTAGGAGCCTATCAGCTTGACGACAAAAGACCCTGCAAGCCCCTGCACCGCATAACCGCCCGCCTTGCCCCGCCACTCGCCCGAGGCCAGATAGGCCTCGATCTCGTCGCCGGACAAGCGTTTGAACCGGACCCGTGTTTCCACAAGACGGTGCCGTTCGGCGCCCTTGGGCGTGATCAGCGTGACGCCTGAATAGACCCGGTGCGACCGGCCAGACAACAGGCGCAGGCAGGTGCCCGCCTCTTCCATCAATTCGCATTTGGGCAAGATGCGGCGGCCCAGCGCAACCACCGTATCAGCGGCAATCACATAGGCTCCGGCAATTTCCGGGCGCTTGGCGACTATCTTGGCAGCTGCGCGGGCTTTTTCCGCTGCGAGCCGTGCCGCAAGACGGCGTGGCAATTCACTGCGATTGGGGGTCTCGTCCAGATCGGCGGGAACGAGCTCGTCCGGCTCAATACCGATCTGTTGCAACAGTGCGAGACGACGTGGCGATGCGGAAGCCAGAACAAGTTTTGGCCGCCAACCGGTTTCAGGAGTTCGGGCGCGGCCAATCATGATCTGGTAACCCCGGCAAAGGCATCATCGTCCGCAATGCGGCCTATTTGAAGCGGTAGGTGATACGGCCCTTGGTCAAATCATAGGGCGTCATCTCGACCAGCACCTTGTCGCCGGTCAGCACGCGAATGCGGTTCTTGCGCATCTTGCCAGCGGTATGGGCGATGATCTCGTGCTCGTTCTCGAGTTGGACTCGGAATGTCGCGTTGGGGAGCAGTTCGACCACTACTCCGGGAAACTCCAATAATTCCTCTTTCGCCATTTGAATCCGATCAGGTTTTGGGGCGCAGCGGGATCAACCGGCTACCGCCGCACCGCTGGTTGTAAATTTGGCCGGAACCTACTTGAGAAACGCGGGTTTGTGAACAAGCAATTGCGGTCCGGCCGCGAAAGCGGGGCAAATCGCCGGTAAAGGCTCAAAATTGTCAAATAGCCGCCTTGATGTCCGCCTCGCTGGCGGCGGTCCCTGCATCGCGCTCAAACTGCCGGTAGCGGCGCACGGAGACCGGAATCAGCGCCAGATACAGAAGCGTCAATACGGCCAGAACTTCCATGGTCGTTGTTACGAGCAGCAGTATCCCCACGATGACGCCGAACAGCACCACGACAAATTTGTCACGCGGCACCCGGCCCAGTTTCTTGCCGGAAAAATGCGGGATCGGACTGATCATGAGGAAGGCGATCAACAGCACGTAGGCGATTTCCAGCGGTACAAGCCAGCGGGCGGCCGGAATTTCAAACACCGACAAATGCAGATAAATCGGCAGCATGACGGCGATTGCTCCGGCGGGAGATGGCATGCCTGTAAAAAACTCGTTCTTCCAGTCCGGCTTGTGCGGATCGTCGAGCGCGACGTTGAACCGGGCAAGGCGCAGGGCGCAGGCCACAACATAGACCAGCACGGCGAACCAGCCGAAACTCTTGATCTCGTTCAGGCTCCAGAAATACAAAAGCACGGCCGGCGCGACGCCGAAATCGATAAAATCGGCGAGCGAATCCAGTTCCGCGCCAAAGCGCGACGTGCCTTTCAGTGCGCGTGCAATGCGCCCGTCCAGTCCATCCAGAACAGCTGCTGCGACAATGGCATAGACTGCCATTTCATAGCGCTCTTCAAAAGCAAAGCGGATGGAGGTCAGGCCAAGACACAGGCCCAGCAAGGTTATCAGATTGGGCAGCACATAGCGAAGCGGCACACGCGGAAACCGCCTGCGCCTTGCTTCGCCGGGAGCGATGACGGCATCAGTATTGGAACCGTTTTCCGTCGTGTCTGGCACGTGCCTCTCCAGTTAAACCAACCGAACAATCAGAAAGGTTCAAAACCGCGCAGTGCGGGGATCACCTTTTCACCGAACAGTTTGATGGATCGCATCATGTCGTCTTCCGGCAAATCGGCAAAGTTGAACTCGCCCAGGAACGTATTGAACAGACCCGTCTCTGCTGCCTTGTGCAGCTTTTCGGTTACCGTCTTCGGCGAACCAATGAAGACCAGATCGTGTTTCAACAGATAATCACGGTTGAAGATGTTTGCCATGATGCCTGCAGCTCCGGCCTCGTTTCTGGCAACGAATTTTGCCGCATGCGCCTTGACCCGGTCCTCGAATGTCTCGCCCGGCCTGGCGTCGTCGAGAAATCCTTCATATGCACGTGCTGCACGATCGGCAGCGATGTCCAGCGCCTTGTCGTCGGTCTCGTCCACATAGACCGGGAGCGAATAGGCAATCTTGGGCTTGCGCTTCCATCCGGCTGCCTGCCAGTCCGCCAGAAACTTGCGATAGCGCGGTGCAGCTTCCTCACGCGGGAATACAATGAAATAACCGGTATTGATGCCGTTCTTCGCACAGAAATCCAGTGTCTCGGGATCGCGGCTTTGCATCCAGATATCGGGGTGCGGCTTTTGCACGGGCTGAACCGATATGCGGGCGCTGTCGGTGTTGTGGTTCTCGCCATGAAAGGAAAACGGCTGTTTGTCGCCGTATGCAGCCTTCAGGTAATCGACGAATTCAAGCGTCGGGCTTTTCCGGAAATCGTAGTCGAGGCCGAAAGGTTCAAAATATTTTGCATTGATGCCCGGCACGAGGCCCAATTCCATGCGCCCGCCCAGCATCTGGTCGACGATGGCAATTTCTTCTGCAAGACGCAAAGGATGATAGAGCGGCACGATGTAGCCCATCGGCCCGATGCGCAAATGCTTGGTACGCGCACCAGCACCAACTGCATAAAGGCTTGGCGAAGACATCAGGCTTTCGTCAGGGCAAAAGTGATGCTCGACACAAAAGCTGTAGTCAAACTTCAGCTCATCGCAGAGTTGCAATTCGCGCCACAATTGTTCGTAGCGCTGGTGCGGCGTCATGCCTGGCTTGGTCCAGATGTGCGAAAAATGCGCAAAATACATGAAGCGGTTTCCTCATATCCAAAACGCTGAATTTACACGCGGCGAAACTTGAGTTCCGCACCATTGTTGCGCGCCAGTATTGTTTCACCTGCGATTGCCTTGCTGTTCAGTCCCACTTGCGGCACCGCGCTGGTGGGCAGGTAGACGTCGACGCGCGAACCAAAACGGATCATGCCGATGCGATCCCCCACGGCAAGCGATTCCCCTTCGCGCGTGAAGCAGACAATGCGCCGGGCAATAAGTCCGGCAATCTGGACTACGCCGATTTTGCCGTCCGCCGTTTCCAGTACAAGGCCGTTGCGCTCGTTGTTCTCGCTCGCCTTGTCCAGGTCGGCGTTGACGAACAGGCCGGGCGTATAGGCGATGCGCGTGATCTTGCCAGCGACCGGCATCCGGTTAACGTGACAATCAAACACCGACATGAAAACGGAAATGCGCAACATGGGCGCGGAGCCCAGTTCGAGTTCCGGAGGTGGCGGGAACAGGCCAATGGAACTGACGACCCCATCGGCAGGCGAAACTACCAGATCAGAACCTAGTGGCACCACCCGTTCCGGATCACGGAAAAAATAGGCGCACCAAACTGTCAGGATCAAGCCGATCCAGCCGAGCGGGGACCAGAGCCAAAACAGGAGCGCGGTCGCTATCGCGAATGCGGCGATAAAAATATAGCCCTCGCGGTGGATGGGGACGATCTGCTTCTGGATGGATTGAAGAATGTTCATGTATGGGTCCGGCCGGCTCCTCTGGCGCGTGTGCAGCCAACCTGTATGGTTACAGTCACGCATCGTGCTTGAGCTGCGGCCCTGCATGGGTAATCTGGCAGGCCACAACTCGGGCGAGGTATAGGGCAGATTGGGGCCCGGTGACAATGAGCGGGGAGAATTGCCGATGAGTGCGGCTCTGGAAAAAACCTATGACGGCATCATTATCGGCGCCGGCCACCACGGCCTGATCCTGGGCTCCTATCTGGCGCGGGCAGGCCTTGACATCCTGCTGGTGGAGCGGCGGCTGAAATATGGCGGCGGCCTCTGCACCGAGGAGAGCACCCTGCCCGGCTTTTATCATAACCTGCATTCTATCAATCACTTCCACATCTCCGAGACTCCCTGGTTTCACGATCTGAACCTTGGCGAGCGAGTTACCTACATCACGCCGAAGTATGAATTCGGCCAGCCGCATCTGGACGGAACGGCGCTGGTCTTCGGACGCGAACTGGAAGAAACCCTGGCCAATGTCGCCCGCTTTTCGAAAAAGGATGCCGACACATTCCGGGAGTGGAACCGCAAGGCGGAGGAAATCACCCGCACCATCTTCCTGCCCGAGCGTTACGCCGAACCGCTGTCTCGCGAAGAGCGCGACCGGTTGCTGAACCGCACCCAGGCCGGTCGCGACTTTCTGGAAATGACCCTGCGCCAGCCGCTCGACGTGCTGGATGAACTGTTCGAAAACGACCACGTCAAAATGCTGTTCCTGTTCAAGATATCCCTGTTCGGAACATGGCTTGTCGACACCTTGTCCAAGACCAGCCCGATGGGCTCGGTCATTCGTGCCTTCGACCTGCAGAGCGGCTATCAACTCTGTCAGGGCGGCTCGTTCAATCTTGCGCGCGGGCTGATGGAAACGTTCATCGCTGCAGGCGGACGGTTTCAGCCCCAAGTCATGGTCGACAAGATCATCCTGGAAGGCGGCAAGGCGCGCGGCATCCAGCTCACGGACGGGCGCACGGTGCGGGCAAGGCAATTCGTTGCCTCCACGCTCGATGTACACCAGACATTTGACGAGTTGATTGGCCGGCAGCAATTGCCGCAAGCTTTCACCAAGAAGCTGGATGACTTCCAGTACACCGAATGGTCCCTCTTCGGCGTACACCTTGCGCTGGAGGAATCGCCGCATTTCAGTGCCGGTTCGTTTGACCCGAACGTCAACCGTGCGATGAAATGGAGCCTTGGCGCCGAAACGATGGAAGACCTCAATTCCGCGCTGGCCGATGTTCGCGCCGGGCGGGTTCCCAAGCTTGTGCAATTCGGTTCAGGGCCATTGAGCCTGATCGATCCGACGCAGGCCCCGCCGGGCAAGCATACAACCTATTGCTGGCATGTCATGCCGCTTAATCCGGACCTCGGCGGGCAATCCTACGAAGACTTCAAGGAAGAATTTTCCGAACGCATCATCGAGACGTTCGCGCGCTATGCCCCGAACGTTTCGCCAAAGAATATCCTCGGGAAATATGTCTATACCGGCCGCGAATATGCCGCCGAACTGCGCAACATGAGCGGTGGCGATATTTTCATGGGCGCATTCAATGCCGAACAGGTGATGTACAACCACTTCGGTTATCGCACGCCCATTGACGGACTATACATGGCGGGATCGGCAGCCCATCCAGGTGGCGCAATCTCCGGCGGCTCCGGCTACATCAGCGCAGGGATCATCGCAAAGGACATCGGCGCAAAGCTCTGGTGGAAGCCGTGGGATGCTGGCGAGGCGCTGTCGGCGCTGACCTGAAGGCAGGCATTCTCGCAAGACGTGCCAGCGTTCGTGTCGCCTACTCGGCCACCAGATTGACACGCACGCTTGCGCTTTTTTCGTTTTCTGCCTGCCGCAGAGTTTCTTCTGCCGCATCAACCTCGCGCTGACGGTTCCACATGGCCTCGTATATGCCCTGCCTTGCCAGCAGGTCTTCATGGCGGCCCCGTTCGACGATGCGCCCGTCGTCCAGCACGATGATCTCATCCGCATTGACGATGGTCGATAGCCTGTGTGCAATCACCAGCGTGGTGCGGCCTTTGACGACACTGTCGAGGGCAGACTGAATTTCCCGTTCGGTGAAACTGTCAAGCGCCGATGTCGCTTCATCCAGCAGCAGGATCGGCGGGCCTTTCAGATATCGTGCGCGCAATCGCCACGCGCTGCTTCTCGCCGCCGGAGAGTTTCAGGCCGCGTTCGCCTACTTGTGTCTTGTAGCCATCGGGCAGCCAGCGGATGAAGTCGCCGATCTGCGCCAGCTGCGCGGCTTTCTGCACGTCTTCCTCGGTTGCGTCCCAACGGCCGTAACGGATGTTGTATTCGAGCGTGTCGTTGAACAGCACCGTATCCTGCGGAACCATGCCGATCTTTTCACGCAAGGAAGCCTGCGTCACGGAGTGGATATCCTGCCCATCGATGGTGATGCGTCCGCTCTGCGGCTGATAGAACCGGTAGATCAAACGCGACAGCGTCGATTTGCCTGCGCCGGAAGGGCCAACAACGGCAACCGTCTTACCGGCTGGCACGTCGAATGAAATTCCCTTGATGATTTCGCGCCGGCCATCATAGGAGAAATGCACATTCTCGAAGCGCAATGCGCCATCGGTAACGACAAGCGGCTTTGCCCCCGGCGCGTCCTGGATTTCAGGATGCTGTGACAGGATGTCGAACATGGCTTCGATATCGATGGTCGCCTGTTTGATCTCGCGATAGACCATGCCCATGAAGTTCAGCGGCTGGTACAACTGGATCATCATCGCGTTCAGCAAGACAAAATCGCCGATTGTGTTGGTGCCATTGCGGATGCCCTGCACGCACATCACCATCATCACCGTCAGTGCCACGGCAAAGATGAACCCCTGCCCGGAGTTCAGTACTGCCAGCGATATATAGCTTGAGACGGAATTGCGCTCATAGCGTTCCATCGAGCGGTCGTAGCGTTGCGGCCTCGCGCGCTTCCGGCACTGAAATATTTCACGGTCTCGTAATTGAGCAGCGAGTCGATGGCCTTCACATTGGCGTCGTTGTCGCTCTCGTTCATGTTGCGGCGAATGGTAATGCGCCAGTCCGTGCATACACGCGTGAACCATAGATAGGCGACAATCATTACAACCAGAATGGCCGCATAGCGCCAATCGAAAGCATAGAGAAACACGGCCATGATCAGTGCAAACTCGACGATGGTTGGAAAACCCGTCAGCATGCTCATGCGCACGATCTGCTGGATCGCTTCGCGTCCGCGTTCAAGCACGCGCGTCAGTCCGCCTGTCTTGCGTTCCAAGTGAAAGCGCAGCGACAATTGATGCAGGTGAACGAACACTTCGTTGGCGATCTGCCGCACGGCATTCATCGACACAGCCGCAAAAAGCGCATCACGCGCCTGCGTGAAAAACTGCATGAAGCTGCGCAGGAGCCCGTAGATGATGCATAGCGCGATGGGGCCTGCGAGAATGACCGGAAGCGGGATTCGGAAGCCGCTTTCGGATCGGTCAGCGCATCGGTCGCCCATTTGAAGGAATAGGGCACAGCAATGGTGACGAGCTTGGCCAGCACCAGTGATGCCCATTGCCCCGATCACGCGGAACTTGAGATCGGCCCGGTCATGCGGCCAGACATAGGGCCACAGATGGCGCACCGTCGCCAGAAGCGATGCTTCCTTGCGGTAGGTGGTCTGGCGTTTGTCGTCGTCGCTCGCGGGCGGTCTGGGATTCATAAACTCATGTCGTCGGGAGGGATTGAGCGGTTGATATAGAACCTCTTACCGCCAAACGCACCCCCTAGATCACGGCGTTTGCCCAGCTTTTCCAACCGGCACCACCAGAACCTGACCGGGATAAATGCGGTTCGGGTTCCGTATCTGGTCGGTATTGGCTTCATATATCTGGGTGTAGCGAATGCCGCGCCCCAGCATCGTGCGGCTGATCCGCCACAAACTGTCGCCTTTTACGACGCTTGCCGTCTCCAGCCGTTCGATGACCACATGAGCGGGCGCTTCGGGCGGCGGCAGAATGGCCGCAGCCTGCCCGGCGTTTGCTGTTGGCGAACTTGCGCCGGAAACTGCAGCCGGAGCCCGTTGGCCCGCCGTTGCCGGCTGACCGGCACTTGCCGGTTGCGGGCTCTGCGAGGGAGCCTGACCGGAGGTCTTCGCCGGTTCTGCTGAAGGGGTTACGGCCGGGGTTGCTGCCGGGGCAGTCCCGGGAGTGGCGGGCTTTTCTGCCGGAAGCGGGGCGGCGGCAACCCGTGCCGGGTAATTGAACGGCACCTGCGCGCGCGCGCGAACCTTGCCCGTGGCAGGATCAATCACATCCACACGCACATCGTAATTGCCGGGCGACATGCCACGCTCGACGCGCAGGGACCATTGGCCGTTCCTGTCGGCCTGAACATCAGCCACATGGGCTCCATTGAGATAGACACCCAGCTTCGCGCCGGCTTCTGCCATCCCGCTGGCATAAAAACCGCCCTTCTGTTCGGCTTCCACAATGCGGATGCCAACCTGCGACGGGGACGCCGCATCCGGACTGGGCACGGGCCTGGGCACGCTGGCAACCTGTGTCTTCGCCGGCTCAGGTGCGGACGGCACCTTGCCGCGTTCGGCGACGGGCGTTTTCGTATCCGATAATATCACTGTCGGCTTGTCGGGCTCACTCAAGGCGACGATCACATCCTTGCCACCCTTCTCGGGCACGGAAACGGAGACTGCCTGCTGCGATACGGTCTGCTTGTCCTTTGCAGTCATGCGCAGCTGCAATTGATGCGCACCCGGCTGCAGGCTGCCGGGAATGATGACAAACTGTCCGTTCGGATCGGCGGTTGCCTTGCCCACCGGCTGGCCGCGGTTCAGCAATTCGACGCTTGCGCCCGGCTCTGTCCTGCCGGCAACAACAGCTTCACCTGACGGTTCCACGCGAACAATATCGAATGCCGGCGAAGGCGCATTCGGTCCGGATGTGGCGGCCGCGGGAGCCTTGCCGGGCACAGGCGCGGGATTGCCTTGCGATCCTGCCGGAGCGCTGCTGGAGGCCGCACTGCCGGGAAGCGCAGCCGTTTTGCCGGGTGCGTCGGTGCTGGCTGCTGCGGGAGCATCCTTGCCCACGATAGCAGGCTTGCGGGCCTGATAGACGAAGGCGTTGTAAAGGAGGCCACCCACCGCGATAGCGATCGCGACAGCGGACCCGCCCATGATGAGCGTATTTTTATTGGGCAAATTCTTACCTTTAGCTACATGCCGCCACTCAAATGTAGCGACTCAGGAGCAGAATTGCCAGAGTGTGCACTAAATATGCCGGTATTTGGCCGTCGAAGTCCCCGACCGACGGCAGGAATCCCCAGTTTGAGAGAGCTATTTCCGATATGAGCGATATTAGAAACGTCTGTGTTTATTGCGGTTCCTCCCCCGGCGATGACCCGATCTTTGCCAAAGCCGCCGAAGATCTTGGCAAGGCCATGGTCGAGGCCGGCGCAGGGCTGGTTTACGGCGGTGGCAGCAATGGACTGATGGGAATCGTCGCAAAGACTGTGGCCGACGCCGGCGGGCGCGTTACGGGCATCATTCCCGATTTCCTCTCATCCAAGGAGCGGCAGTTCGCTGGCGCCAGTGAGATGATCGTCGTGCCCGACATGCACACGCGTAAACGCCTGATGTTCGAACGGGCCGATGCATTCGTCGCCCTGCCCGGTGGCATCGGCACGTTGGAAGAGCTGGTGGAACAGTTGACCTGGGTGCAGCTGGACCGCCATGACAAGCCCGTGCTGCTTGCCGACATTGGCGGTTTCTGGCGGCCACTTCTCGATCTGCTCGCGCACATGCGCAACAATGGCTTTATCCGGGCCGACCTTGAAGTGCGCTATAGCGTTGCAGAAAAAATCAGTGACGTCATGCCCATGCTTGCCGCACATGCCATCCGCAACGAAGCCAAAGCACAGGTGCGCAACACGCACGACCCGCGGTTGTAGCTTCGCGCTGCGCCTGCGCACAAATCCCAAAAACGTACAAACATCGCCACATTCTCTCCGCGATCCAGACGGCATAAATCTGTCCTGAAAAGGGTACCGGGGCAGCAATACGAACGTCTATGGACAGGCCGGGCATACCGGCCGCCACCACGGGAGATGGCCATGCACAGGACCAAAGTCGCCTATCGCGAAAACGAACCGCTGTATCTTCATCCACTGGTGCAGGCGGCGGCAGCAATCCTCGTCGGGGTTGCCCTGTTATTCGCAAGTGCGCAACTGGCAGCAGCAAAGTCGATCAAGATCCAGAACCGCACCGACGCGACACTCAGCGAATTGACCATCATTCACAAGCAGGATGGCAAGCCGCAAAAATACACAATTGCGCGCGATGTTGCCGCTGGCCAGAACGTGCGCAGTCAATTGCCGCGTGGTGTTTGTCTCGTCGATGTTCAGGGCATCTACAAGGACAAATCAAAACTGGATGCCGAAGATCTCGATGTGTGCCGTCGACACACATTGCGCCTGGTAAAATAAGCGGCATACAGGACAACCGGCGCGGTCAGGCGCTGGCCTTCATCAGCTTGTAATTGATGGCGTCCAGCATCGCCTGGAACGAGGCGTCGATGATGTTTGCGGACACGCCAACAGTCGTCCAGCGCTCGCCTTCGGCATCGGCAAACTCGATCAGCACGCGCGTAACCGCATCTGTGCCGCCCTGAAATACACGCACGCGGTAATCGACAAGCTCGATATCGGCAATGTGGCGCTGGTATTTTCCCAGATCCTTGCGCAGGGCAAGATCGAGCGCGTTGACAGGACCGTTACCCTCGGCTGCAGAAATCAGCGTTTCGCCATCGACGACAACTTTCACGATGGCCTCCGAGACGCTGGTCAGTTCGCCTATAGCATTGTGCCGGCGTTCGACGTTGACCGAAAACCGCTCGACCTGAAAATATTCGCTGACTTCTCCCAGCATGCGGCGCGCCAGCAATTCAAATGACGCATCAGCGCCTTCATAGGCATAACCAAGCGCTTCCTTGGCTTTCACTTCCTCAAGCATGCGATTGATGCGCCGGTCATTGCGATCTACGGAGACTCCTATGCGTTCGAGTTCGGCCAGCACATTGGACTTGCCTGCCTGATCCGAAACGAGAACCCGCCGCTTGTTGCCGACCAGATGCGGCTCGATATGTTCGTAGGTATGGGGATCCTTTACGACCGCCGAAGCGTGGATGCCTGCCTTTGTGGCGAAGGCAGACGCGCCGACATAAGGTGCATGTCTGTTGGGCTGGCGGTTCAGCAATTCATCGAATGCGTGCGACAGCCTGGTCAGGCCTGCCAGTTTTTCATTTGTAATGCCGATATCAAATGCCTCGGCAAATTCGGCTTTCAGCAGAAGCGTCGGTATGATCGATACCAGATTGGCGTTGCCGCATCGCTCGCCCAGACCGTTGAGCGTGCCCTGCAAGTGACGCGCGCCGGCGCGAATGGCCGCAAACGTATTGGCCACCGCATTTTCCGTATCGTTGTGCGTGTGAATGCCCAGATGAGTGCCGGGAATATGCGTGCTTACCTCGCGCACGATCGCTTCGATCTCGTGTGGAAGCGTGCCGCCGTTTGTGTCGCACAGCACGATCCAGCGGGCGCCCGCGTCATAAGCCGTTTTCGCGCATTGCAGAGCGTAATCGCGATTGGCCTTGTAACCATCGAAGAAATGTTCGCAATCGAGAATGACTTCGCGGCCGCGCGCGATGGCAAGCCGAATGAAATCGTCGATGCCCTCGATGTTTTCGTCCAGCGTGCAGCCCAGAGCCACATGCACCTGATAGTCCCAGCTCTTGGCGACGAAGGTAATCACATCGGCGTCGGCTTCCAGAAGACCTGCTACGCCGGGATCGTTTTCCGCCGAACGTCCTGCACGCTTGGTCATGCCGAATGCAGCAAAGCGGGCGCGCTTGACCGGCTTCTTCTTGAAGAATTCGGTATCTGTCGGGTTGGCGCCCGGATACCCGCCCTCGACATAGTCAACGCCGAGGTCATCGAGCAAGGCCGCAATATGGCGCTTGTCCTCGATGGAAAAATCGACGCCGGTCGTTTGCGCTCCATCACGCAAAGTCGTGTCGAATATGTAGAGGCGTTCGCGGCTCATGTCAGATCAATCCATAAATTCGCAGGGTCACAAGGACGGCAATTGCAAGAATTATCAACTTGACCGCGATATAGATGAGCCAGTGCCGGGGAAACGGCAGCGACGTCTTCCAGTCCTTTTTTGGCTCGTCCATGATCGCGATCCATTTCGTTCGAGCTTAATGACGGGTCGTGCTTGCAGGAGTGTTATCGTTGCCCGCAAAGGTTTTCGTCATCGTCGTGTTGGCCAGCCACTCGCCATTGACTTCCATCGTGTTACGCATGTCCGCGCGATAGCCGCGCTTGTCGAAAAAACCGCGCGCGGTGTCGCTGATGTCGCCTGTGATGGCGGTTGCACCGCGCGCCGCAGCCAGTTTTTCCAGCGCATCGACAAGGGTTTTGGCCGCGCCCTGCCCCACCGCATCGGGGTGAATGTAAAGCATGTCGATCATCGCACCGTCTTTGAGGCTGGCGAAGCCTATGGTCTGGCCTTCGAGTGTTGCGACCAGTGTCAGTGACTTGCCCAGCCGGTCCGCAAAGGCTTCCGTATCGTCGGCGACAGCTGCCCAGGCTTCGCGCTGATCGGCATCATACTCGTCCACCGTCAGTTCCTCGATCGCTTCGCGAAAAATCAACGCCAGATGTGGCAGGTCGGCAGGCAGATAGGGACGCAGGGCAATCGCGCTCATCGCTTGACCTCCCAGGTGGTTTCCATCTCGCCGGTCTGCGGATTTTTGGCATCCTTCAACTGGATTCCCATGCCCGCCAGTTCGTCGCGGATACGGTCGCTCTCGGCCCAGTTCTTCTGCTTGCGCGCTTCGAGACGAGCGGTGATGAGGGAGGCGACATTGCTTTCTTTGGCTACAACATCGGTTTTATAGTAATCGCCTGGCCACCCCTGTTCCGATATTCTGTCTAAACCTAGGAATTTCAAACCAGCTCGAAGTTTATTGGCCGCAATCTGAGTGGCAGGAACGCCGTCGGTCGTATTGCGGCGATGAAACCCGGCTAATTGATGGCACACTGAAATAGCTTTGGCCGTGTTGAGGTCATCACCAAGAGCATCAAGAAATTCCTCACTGGGTCCGCAATTCTGATCCCCTCCAAGCGAATAACCACGCCATTTCTCGAGCGTTTCGTAACTTTCCTCCAGCGCTTTGACAGTAAAATCTATCGGCTGCCGATAATGTGTTTTCAACATCGCCAGCCGCAGTACTTCGCCCGGCCATTTGCGCCCCCCAAATTTTTCCGTATGCAGCAATTCATGAATCGTTATGAAATTGCCGAGGCTCTTCGACATTTTCTCGCCTTCGACCTGCAGGAAGCCGTTGTGCATCCAATAGTTGGCCATCACGTCATGGCCGAAGGCGCAGCGTGATTGCGCGATTTCGTTTTCGTGGTGCGGAAACACCAGATCGATGCCGCCGCCGTGAATGTCGAAAGTCTCGCCCAGATGCTTCCAGCTCATGGCGGAGCATTCCAGATGCCAGCCGGGCCGGCCCCTGCCCCATGGCGAATCCCATGCGGGCTCGCCCTCCTTCGAGGGCTTCCATAATACGAAATCGGTTTCGCTCTTCTTGTAGGACGCGACTTCGACGCGCGCACCAGCGATCATTTCGTCGAGCGAGCGGCGCGCAAGCTTGCCATAATCGGGCATGGACGGAACCGAGAACAGCACATGCCCGTCGGCGGCATAGGCATGGCCCTTGTCGATCAGCTTCTGCATCACCGCGATCATTTCGGCGATGTGCTCGGTCGCGCGCGGCTCGACGCTCGGCTTCAGGCAACCGAGCGCCGCCACATCCTCGTGGAATATTTTCGCGGTTTCCTCGGTCAGCTCGCGGATCGGAAATGCCGCGCTCGGCGGCGCGCGCGTTGATCTTGTCGTCCACGTCGGTGATGTTGCGGACGTAGGTGACATGGTCCTCGCCATACAGATGGCGCAACAGCCGGATACAGCACGTCGAAGACGATGACGGGCCGCGCATTGCCGATGTGGGCATAGTCGTAGACCGTCGGCCCGCAGACATACATGCGGACATTGGACGGATCGATGGGCGTGAAGTCCTGCTTTCGTCCGGGTCAGCGTGTTGTACAGGCGAAGGTTCGCCGTCTGCGCAGTCATGGTCCAAATCCTCAAACCGGTGTCACCGGCGCCTTGCAGCGCATGATCATCCGCCAGCCGGCTGGCCGGGGCGTCGGTTTCGCAAATCGGAAAGGAGACGTCCAGCCAGCTTGTGAGCTAGCTCGTAATCAGGATGCAGCAAATGCAAACGCGGTACGTCATGGAGCGACCATGCGGGAGGCCGGGCCATACGTCAAGGCTGGCGTGCTGTCAGCATGAAGGAATTGCAAGCAATTGCATTCGAAACGCAGTTTCACGGTCTGGTTAATCGAATTTTTATTTGCAGGTGGGAGAACTCGTGTCACTTCGCTCCAAGAGCCTTTCCCAGAGTTATGAGTGTCATGCGCCGTTTGTTTTCAGTTGATGGTCCGCTTCCTCCGATCCTGCTGCCCGTTGGCGGCGCGCTGCTGGCCCTCGCGCTGGCCCGCAGCCCTGCGCAGGCCGAACCAGTTCTTTCTCTCGGGCCAGCGCCGAAATTGACCATGCGCGCGGAAATCAAGCCCGCACCGCAACCTGTGGCGAAAACCAAAACGTTTTTCATCTCCCAGAAAGACGGTTATGGCCTGTCGGATTGCCTGCTCAGTGGCGCTCAATGCGGCCAGGTAGTCGCCAATTCATGGTGCTCGGCCCATGGCTGGGGCATTGCCAGCGCCTGGGGCAGCACCAACGACATGACAGCGTCAACCGGCTCCCAATCAAAGGCGGCGCCGAAAGACCACATCGCCGTCACCTGCGCGGAATAGCCTGCGCGGAATAGCCTGCGCGGAATAACCTGCGCGGAATGATTGGCGCCGGACAAGACGCCTGCGGGTTACTCCAGAAACTCCGCACATTTGGGCGCTTCGTTCTGCGCGCCCCAGGGCATTATGGGCACTGTGGACGTTGAGTTCTGCGGCGATCCTTCGATGATCTTGTCGGTATACACCATATAAACCAGTATGTTACGGGTCTTGTCGCAGCCCCGCACCACCTGCATTTTCTTGAAAATAAACGAGCGGCGCGTGCGGAAAACGACGTCGCCCTGCGGGAATTTTTCCTTGAATTTAATCGGCCCATACTGACGGCAGGCCAGCGAGACCTCCGACACTTCCTCGGCAAGGCCAAACATGCCCTTCACCCCGCCCCTTTCCGGCACGGTATAATGGCAGGCGACACCTTCCACGAGTGGATCGTCTATGGCGTAGGTCGCCAGCTTGTCGTTTGGCGTAAGCAGCTTGAACACGGTCGATTTGCGGAAGATCAGCTCCTGTGCCTGCGCCATAGGCGCGGCGCAGACGCCAGCCAGCATACCCGCTGCCAGCAAGGCTCCGGCAAAGCGGGGGAAGGCAAAACAGGTCGTCATGGCAGGCATGGCAAATCTCCGGCTGGCCGGGCATTGCCGGCTCTGGTCGCATATGGGTAGGCAAGGCAGTGTTTCCAACGGTCCCGGCGAGCAAGTGACCAAATATGCATTCAGGGTGCGATTACAGCATGTAGCGCCGCAAACTCGCCACATCGCCCCGTCACAGATCATGCAAGTGCACGGGGCCGAAGCCTGAATTTATCCCCGCCAGCGGTTGACAGCAAAAGGATAACAGCCGTTAACCGTTTGGCTTTAGGGTTTGCGAATCGATTGACTTTCCAGCCGGCCGGACAGCGGCGTTCAGGGCAGCAAGGAGAGAATTTGGTGCGAGTGTGTAGAGCGGCAGCATGGGTGCCCAGGCGCCTGGCGGTGGCAATTGCCGCCGCTGCGGCTGCCGTGCTTTGCAGCCTTACCGTCCCGGAAGAGGCAAATGCGCAGGCTGGATCGCCGGCCTGCAGGCGTATGGCTGCCCAGATATCCGCGCTTGGCCGGGCTCCTCCCGGCAATACCGCTCGCTATGCCAGGTCTGCTGCCAGACAGCAGCGTGAACTTGCCCGCACCGCCGCCTATGCGGCATCGCGAGGCTGCAACCGGCAAAGATTCCTGTTCTTCGGCGATCCGCCGCCCCCGCAATGCGGCGCACTCAACGCCCGGATCGCGCAGATGCGCGCCAACCTGGCCAATCTTCAAGGTCATGTGCAAAACGCCAACGCGGGCCGGGATGCCCAGCGGCGGGCACTGATGGCGCGCTATGATGCAAATTGCCGCGAGCGCGTGGCGGTGGCTCCCCAGCGCGAGCCCGGCCTGTTCGAACGCCTGTTCGGTGGCGGACAGCGCGATCCACGGTTTGACGATCCGAACGTTCGGGAAATGCCAATCGAGCCGCCACAGGAACGCGACCCGGACGAAGAGCGTGGTCCGCGCGGTGGTTCAAAGGCTGTCTGTGTTCGCACATGCGACGGCGGGTTCTTTCCGGTCAGTTATTCGGCAAGGCGGAGCAATCTTGGCGATCTGGCCGAAATGTGCTCGGCGCTGTGCCCAAATGCAGAAACCAAATTGTATACCTATTCGCCGGGGCGCGAGATTGACGATTCTGTTTCGAGCGACGGCGAGCCTTATTCCTCGCTACCAAATGCGGGAAAATTCAAGACCAGTTTCAATCCCACCTGCACCTGCAAGCCTGCGCAGCAAAGCTGGGCGCAGGTGCTTGGCAAGGCCGAGGAACTTCTCGACAACAAGAGCAAGCGCGACCTGATTGTCGACGCCAAAAAGTCCGCCGAATTGTCCAAGCCGAAAGTTTCCACCGCGCGCAAGGGAAAGCGCAGCAAGCAGGAAATGGCTGCGGAACAGGAAGCTGAAAAAGAGCGGCGCGATCTGGAAAACCTTGGCAAGCGCGAAGCGCAGGAAGCGCAAAATATCCGCGCCGGCATCGACCCAGGCAAGGAAACACGCAAACGCGTCTATTCCCTGCATGACGGCAAGAAGGCCGAAGTCAAGGATGCCAGCGGAACTACGCGGACGATCCGGATAATCGCGCCAAAGCTTTAGCGCGCCCTATCAAAGGCAGCAGCACCGCAAGTTCCGGACCTTTTTCCTCGCCCGTAAGAGCGATGCGCAACGGATGAAACAGCGCCCTGCCCTTGCGGCCTGTCGCGGTCTTGATCGCACCGGTCCAGTCCCCCCAGGTCGACGCATCCCATGGCTCTGCCGGCAGCAGCTTTGCGGCCTCGGCAAGAAAATCGCCGTCTTCCGGGCTGGCTGGAACATTGCCATTGATGACGCCCCACCACAGGGCCGCGTCGCTGAGCGTTGCAAGATTGCCGCGCACAGCCAGCCAGAATTCGTCCGAGCCACCACCAGGAATATCCAATGCTGCCAAACGTTCGCGCACAGCATCAAATGGCAGGGCGTGAATGGTGCGCGCGCTGATGGCTTGCAATTCGGCATCGTCGAATTTCGCGGAATTGCGCGAGACATGCGACAGATCGACAAGGTCGCGAAGTTCGTCAAGCGTGCCTACGGGCCGCACGGAATCGGACGAGCCGGTCAGGACCGCGACGGCAGCGACTGCCAGGGATTCAAGCCCCTGTTCGCGCAAACTGCCGATCGACAATGCACCGGAGCGCTTGGACAAACCTTCGCCCGATGCAGATGCCAGCAGGTTATGGTGGCCAAAGACCGGTATGCACGAACTCCCGCCGAGTTTTTCGAACAATTGAATTTGCACCGCGGTGTTCGTCACATGGTCTTCGCCGCGAATGACATGGGTGACGCCCAGATCGATATCGTCGACGACAGACGGCAATGTGTAGAGATAGGTGCCATCGGCACGGATAAGCACGGGATCGGACAGGGACGCACAATCAATGTGGCTTGGCCCGCGCACGAGATCGTCCCAGTCGATACGCACGGAATCCAGTTTAAAGCGCCAGTGGGGCTGGCGCCCCTCCGCCTCAAGTTGCGCACGCTCGTCAGCGTTCATTTCCAGCGCTGCGCGATCGTAAACCGGTGGCTGGCCGCGTGCGATCTGGCGGCGGCGTTTGCGCTCCAGGTCTTCCTGGGTCTCGTAACAGGGATACAACAGGCCTTGCGACTTCAATTTTGCGGCAGCCGCATCGTATTGCGCAAAGCGGCGTGACTGCCAGGCAATCTGGTCGGGTTCTATTCCCAGCCATTTCAGGTCTGTCTCAATGGATTGTGCATATTCCTCCCGCGAGCGCTCGCGATCGGTATCGTCGAAGCGCAGGATAAAGCGGCCACCGTGCTTGCGGGCAAACAGGTAGTTGAACAGCGCCGTGCGGGCGTTGCCGATGTGTATGTGGCCGGTGGGCGACGGGGCGAAGCGGACTGTGGGAGCGGTCATGGCGCGCTTCTAATCCAATCCGCCCGCAAAGGGAACGGCGATCAACTGAGATAAATGGGCGCCTCGTCATAACCGGCCCGGTAATTGCGAATAAACTGATCCGGATTGCGGTTGACGAGCTGCCGGCCGAACATCGGATGGCGCATGGAGCGCACTTCGTGATCGATCAGGAACTGCAATTCCCCATTGTCGAGATTGACGATCCGCTCGCAGCGGTACTGCACCTCGCTGCTTTCCTCCGATACCAGACCGCGCTCCAGAAGCTTGCGATACGGCCCGGAGAAATCGCGCAAATAGATCTGCACATGATGGGTCTGGTTGATGACGTTTTCCTTGCCAGTCTCCCGGTACATCAGGAACTGGCCCGGCCCGGCCTCCACGCGGGCAAAAGCACCTTGCCCGTCGCGGCCCGACGCTGCCGGTGTTTCAAATATCTCGCGATAAAAACCGGCGATGGCTTCGGATGATCCATGCGGCGTTTCGAACTCTATGTAAGGCATGCCAACGCGCATATTGCCGAAGCGTGCCGCGTCCGGCTCATGGCAGGACATGCGGTTGCCCCAGGGACAGGTAGTTTCCACGCTGTCGTTGGTCTCATGAAATTCGAACTTCGTGCCGGCCAGATCCTTCTTCACCTTCGCCAGGCGCGCGAGCAGCGATTCGCGGCCCGGAATGACCAGGGCCGTTCGCGTGCAGGGTGCGACCACAGCATCGCCTGTGGGCAGATGAAACTGGCTCTTGCCGGCATTGACCCACATGTTGTCCACGCTCGTCATCATCACCGGATCGCGCGTCAGACCAAGGCCCGCAATGTAATAAAGCGTGGCCAGTCGCTGATCGGGAATGAGGTAGTTCATGTGGCCGATCTCGACGATATTGCCGAGGTCCTGGGTCGTCCGGTCGAACTGGCGCGTTTCCATTGGGTATTCCGATCTTTTTCCCGTTTGCTGCCGCAGGCTATTACCGCCCAACGCTGCGCGCAAGATGGCCGAAACAGACCGCAGTCATTCAGGCATCGACAAACGCGCGACTCGCGTTAGACTGGCCCTGTTTTCAACCAACTGAAAGGAGGTGATCTAGTGTCTCATTGTCAATCGCCGAGGACGGCTATTACCGGGACCTGGACCCTTCATACCAAAGGGGCCCGCCCCGCGTGAGCGGCGCGACACGGTCCCGATCCCGGACCGCGGACAAGACAATGGAAGGGCAGCCCAACGGCTGCCCTTCTTGTTTCAGACATTCCTGTTTCAGACATTCCTGTTTCAGATATTATCTCAAACGCCGGGCTTTGCCTTCGCCAGTCCGCAACCGGGACATCCGCCAGCGCAGCCCTCTGTTTGCGCCTGCGGTTCGCACGGCGCGGATTTACCGACCAGAGCGTAGCGCAGGACGGTTCGCGTACGCACGGGCAGAACAAGCTTCCACATTGCGAAAGCTGCTGCTGCCGCGACAATCAGATATGTCAGGATTGCATCGACCATCACATCCTGCCTGTCTCAACCGCCCA
Organism: uncultured Alphaproteobacteria bacterium; assembly: GCA_963700795.1. Lineage (GTDB taxonomy): Bacteria > Pseudomonadota > Alphaproteobacteria > Rhizobiales > Beijerinckiaceae > Terripilifer. Next base: position 24,324 of record CAVOYX010000006.1, read on the forward strand.
ATGCGCGGGCGGTCTGGTACACGACGAATGAGGCTGCATAGGCCATCGCAAGCATGTACAGAAACATCACTATCGGCCAGCGCCAGGAATTCGTCTCGCGTTTTACCACGCCGAGCGTAGAGGCGCATTGTGGCGCAAATACATACCAGGCGAGCAAGGACAACGCGGTGGCCAGGGACCATTGCGCTGCAATCGTTGTTCCCAGCGCCACACGCGCTGCATCGCCCGCACCGACCGCATAGACGGTGGCAAGTGCGCCAACGGCAACTTCGCGCGCAGCAAGTCCGGGTATCAAGGCAACAGCGATCTGCCAATTGAAGCCGATGGGCGCCAGCAATGGCTGCAGTGCATGACCGATCATGCCCGCGAAGCTGTAATGGATCGCAGGCTGCGTTGCGCCGGCAGGTGCGCCAGGCACAGTCGAAAGAAACCAGATCAGGATCATCATGGACAGGATGATCGTGCCAGCGCGGCGCAGGAACACTACGGCGCGTTGCCAAACACCAAGCAGGACACTGCGAATGCTCGGCCGCTTGTAGCCCGGCAATTCCATGATGAAGGGTTCGCTCTCTCCCTTCCAGACAAAACGCCGGAAGACAAAGGCGACCACAAAGGCGCTGACAATGCCTGCTGCATACAGGCCGAACATGACCAGGCCCTGCAAATTGACAAAGCCGCCGACGTTCTGGCGCGGCACGAATGCGCCGATGATCAGCGTATAAACGGGAATGCGCGCCGAACATGTCATCAGCGGTGCAATCATGATGGTTGCGAGCCGCTGACGGCGATTGTCGATCACCCTTGTGGCCATGATGCCGGGAATGGCGCAGGCAAAACTCGACAGCAGCGGTATGAAGGAACGCCCGTGCAGGCCAACGCCGCCAACAATGCGATCCATCAGGAAGGCAGCACGCGCCATGTATCCGAAATCTTCCAGCAGGATGATGAAGAAGAACAGGATCATGATCTGCGGCAGGAAGACCAGCACGCTGCCGACACCTGCAATGATGCCATCAGCGATCAGGCTGGAAAGCATGCCGGCAGGCAGCGTATCCTTGACCTGACCAGCGAGAAAATCGAACCCCGCCTTGATGCCATCCATCGCCGGCGCAGCCCAACTGAAGACCGCCTGAAAAATCAGGAACAATGTCAGCAGCAGGATCACCACACCAAAAACCGGATGCAGCAGCACGTTATCGATGCGCGTTGTCCAGCGGTCGGAATCATCCGGCGCCTTGACATATTTCTCGATCGTCTCGTCGGCATTGTGATGGGCAGTCCGAACTTCATCGCGCGTGAGCGCATGCCAACTGGATTCAGCCGGACCCAATCCGCGCTGAACCACCGCATCGATTTCCCGCAACAGCGCCAGCGTTCCGTCCCGCGTCACTGCAACCGTCGGCACAACCGGTATGCCGAGACTTTTCGACAAGCCTTCGATGTCGATGGAAATGCCGCGAACTCTGCACGATATCGAACATGTTCAGCGCCAGAACCATGGGCAGGCCGATGGTCTTCAGTTCCGAAACCAGCCGCAACATGAGGCGCATGTTGGTGGCATCGGCCACGCATACAATGATATCGGGCCGGCGTTCGTTTTCGAGATTGCCGATTACGGCATCGCGCGTGACTGCTTCATCGGGACTGCGGCCGCGCAGGCTGTAGGTGCCCGGCAGATCGATGATCAACAGGGGCTGGCCTGCGGGCGTGGCGACAGTGCCTTCCTTTTTCTCGACCGTAACGCCGGGATAATTGGCAACTTTCTGGTGGCTGCCAGTCAATGCATTGAACAGGGCTGTCTTGCCGCAATTGGGATTGCCGACCAGCGCGACGTGCAATTCGCGCAGGCGTGTCTCAGTCAATGTATCGCCGGGCATTCGCATGTCACACAGTCTTCTTCTGTTGCCGCGGGGGCGAAGGAGCCACACGGATCATTACGGAATTGGCCTCGTTACGGCGAATGGCGACGCGCATGTCATCGACCCGCACGGCTATCGGATCGCGGCCGATAAAGCCCTCGTGCAGAACCTCGATGTGCGCGCCTTCCACAAACCCCATCTCAAGCAAACGGCGTTCAAGTTCGACGGCAAAGGCTGTCTGCTCTTCCGAGCCGGCAGCGCGGCTGCCGACGCCAACCACACGGCCGGACATGCCCGCATGGCAATGCCCCAGACCGATCACCTGATCGGCGGTGTTTCCGGTTTCGCTTGCAGCGTCGTTTATCTCGGCCATCGTTGCGTCGTCTCCCACGTGTGCGCCTGTGGGCAATCACACCTCACCAGATATGAAACCCAATCGGCAAAACGTCAATAGGTGACTGATTTGATTAGAGTTATTCTAAATCTGATGTGCCGCAGTGGCGCCTGCATCCATTTGGCCAAAGCGCTGTGACGCCTGCAATTTCAGCATGTTTGGCAAGGTTGCGGCCCAATCATTGATGGAATAGCTTGGCGATCACAAGGCTGTCAGCGCCGTATCTTGTCCGCAGGAGGAAGCATGTTTCTCAAAAATCACTGGTACATCGCGGGTTTCCGCGAGGAAGTGACGGACAAGCCGATGCGCCGGCTCATCCTCGGCCAGCCGGTTGTCCTGTTCCGCACGAAGGAGGGCCAGGCTGTTGCGCTGGAGGACCGCTGCATCCACCGGCAGGTGCCGCTGTCGATGGGCAATGTCTGCGATGACGGCACGCTTGCCTGCCTCTATCACGGCCTGCGCTACGATGCAGACGGCAACGTCAAATTCATCCCCGAACAGACGCGCATTCCGCGCGATGCAAAAGTGCGTTCCTACAAGATTGTCGAAAAGGGCTATTGGGTCTGGATCTGGGGCGGGGACGCAGCCAGCGCCGATGTATCGCAAATTCCGGCCTATCCCTGGTTTGAAAAGCAGGGCTGGAAGGCAAGGACGCGCCGCCTGCATGTCAATTGCAATTACAAGCTCGTGGTCGACAATCTGCTCAACATGGCGCATCTGCCCTTCGTGCATCCACGCACCATCGGCAGCGAAGGCGTCATCAAGGATGCGGTGGTGAAAGTCACCCAGAGCGATACGGGCGTGCGGCTTGCGCGCAAGATGTACGACATCGAACCGCCGCCGACATACAAGAAGGCCGGAGGCTTTGAAGGCAATGTCAACCGCTGGCAGACCATCGACTGGATGGCGCCCTCCTCGTTCGAATTTCACACCGGCGTTGTGGAAACAGGGCACGAGCCGCCGCCGCCTGATTACAACGCGCCAAAAATCAACGCGCGCATTCTCGACCGGCACGCCATGCATTCCATCGCGCCTGAAACAGAGACGTCGTCAAATTATTACGTCGCCTTCAGCTACGACCCGCAGGAATATTCAGAGGACCTCGCCGACTTCCTCATCAAGCAGATGATCGACACGTTCGAGGAAGATGTGGTCTTGCTGGAAGCACAACAGGCCAACATGGACCTGTGCGAAAATCCAGACGAGCTCGACATCGTCTCCGATGGCGCAGGCCTGCAGGCGATGAAAATGCTGCGCGAGATGGAGGCGCAGGTGGGGCAAGCACAGGCAGCGGAGTGAGGGAGCCTGAGTTCTTGGCTGATCCGGGCAGGATTCCATAGTCATTGTTACATGAATGGAATTTCGGGATTCGCGGGACTGGAATGTCCTTCGGTCTGGAACGATGCCCTGCACCGTTTGTAGCCGGTTTGAATAGCCCCTGGATTTGTAGACGCCTTCTTTCCTGAATTTGAGGCAACGAGGGCATGATGGGCAAGGGTAATTTCAGCGACGATTTCGAGCGGGACGCAGTGGCGCAGATCACCGAGCGGGGCTACCCGGTTGCCGAGGTGTCTGGAAAACTCGGGGCTATTCAAAAAGGCAAGGTTGGTTCACACGCTGTGTGCCTTTGTATTTTTGAGGAGAACGCATGTCAGCATATCTAAATTGCAAGAAGCTTAAGTCTGCTATGATAGTGGCTATCAACGAGTCTGTCTCAACTGAGCGTCAACTCGGAGCCGTGACGGGATCATTTAAAGTTTCAGCAGTCGGCATCACCCTTCTTGCGTATGGCGAAGCGAAAGGAATTGAAAGTATCGACTATCTTGACTATTCTATTTATGATCAGGTCTTCGGGGAAGGTGGATACATGCTCGCAAGCCTGGAAGATAAAATTTCCAGAAATCTGCCACATGAAAAATCGATTTTGTGGCCTCTGCGTTTTGCTGAAGCCATCTCACCCGGGGCTGACCTGTCTCAAGTAGGGTGGAGATTCCTACAATGGCTGTTGACAGATGATAAAGTGAACCGTGGGATAAATCATCATTTGGTGAGAGATATCATTGCAGAGTGCACCCGTATTTTGACGTCGTTCCAGGCAGCGACCTTTGTAGAAGAGAGCGCAATTATCGCGGCCGAACACGCCAGGATTGTTGCAAGTGAGGCAAGGAGTGCTGCGAGGAACGCTTTTGGTGAGACAGCTATGGCGGCAAGAAAAGCGGCACGGAGTGCTGAAAGCGCTTCCAGTGTGGCTTATAGTGTGGCATGGCGCAGATCTATCGAGGCGAGTGCCGACTGCGCGGAAAATGCGGCAGAAGCTGCGGCAGAAAGTGCCCGGCCTGATGGACAATATGCTTACGAACTGATGTCGAACAAGCTTGAAGAATTGCTTTTATACGATCCAAACGCTCACATCGAAAGATGACAGAACCGTGTCAGGATTGCCGGAGGCTGATTGGTCTGCCTTCCTTAGCGGCCAAAATAAGATTGTCTCGATTATACGACCTCCCCGAAAAATTCATGGTGCTACTTTATCTCTTGTGCTTGCAATGTCCGATAGAGCGTTGATCAACTAACCCCGCGATTTAGCCGCGGCTGACGGAGCCTCGCCAGAGCTTAGCAGCTTTTTTGCGTGTTAGACCTGTGCAAGGGTGACGAGAGCGAGGCCGGCCTGTGTTCGCTCCACGATCAGGGAGCGCTCGAATTCTGCCAGAGCGCCCATGAGGTGGAAGATCAGGCGACCGCCTGCCGTGGTCGTGTCGATATTCTCTGACAGCGATTGGAACCCCGCGTCCTTAATGCAGGCGGGCATTCTGTTCGGCGGCGGAGCTGCGGGCGTAACCTAATTTCATGCACACATTTTGCGCTAAGGTTTTGCAACTCACAAGCCATTGAATTTATTTGGGCGCGGAAAGCGTTGGAAAACGGATCGGTTTTGCAACGGCTGGATAGCGGTCGCTTTGATTTTAGGATTTTTTCGCGACGTGATCCGCGAGTTTGCCCAACGTCTGGGCACCATACTCAACCGCACCAAACCCAATAACGGTCGCCCGACGTTCTGGAGTCGGGTGCATCTGGCGCAAGGTGACAACCGTTTTGCCGTTATCTTGGCCGTCGAAAGTGACCAGCATGCGAAAGCGATCAGGATCATCATCCGCGTCTGTGCCGTGATTCACTTCGATCAATCTTGGAGCCTCAATTCGCAGGAATTCCATACGATTGGGGTAGAGAGTGCCGTCAGGCGCAACCATGTCAAACCGCCATACGCCGCCCTCGCGGATGTCGATCTCGCGGGATTCAATACGAAACCCATCGGGTCCGAACCACTGCACGATTTGTTGAGGGTCAGTCCAAGCGCGAAAAGCGGTGTTGCAGTCAGCGTCGACAACACGGGAAATGACAACTTCTCTATCCAAAGGCCAAGATGCCCAATCCGAGACGTTGTGTTTATTGTGCTCACTCATCCAATTTTTCCTTTTTCAATACAAACTAATTTTATTATTAAGTTTAAGAATGCTATGAAGGATGTAACACCGGTCATCAATTAGCTGAGTTTTTTTATTTTCACTGCGAACAATCGTGAGCACAGGACTCTCCCCCTCCCTCCACACGCCCTTATCTTCCACGCTGTCCTGCATTGAATGAAGGGGCTTGCGTTGCGTGGCGCGGGCCGGTGCGGGAGCGGAGGCTGTGCAGGCGGCGACTCACGCCCGGACATGCACGGCGGCCCAAGCTGCGATGTCTCGCTGCGCTAAAGCGCCGTGCGGCACAAGTCCGGCTGCTTCTCGTGCGCGATTCTCAACCGGATTGCGCGCTATAAGAATTTAACCGGCGACAACGGAGGTGAACAAGGCTAGACCTCCGGAGGCATCGCAGAGCAAGCCTATAAACTCCGTGTGTAAAAACAGGTTGCGATGTGAGAACACCGTGACCTGCCGGGATGCCGGACGCTCGTTCGGCTTTCGGAATTCACTTAGAACGTTCGTTGCCGGAAGGCGGCGGACGTCCGGCATCCCGCGCCGTCCTGATAAAGGCGGTGTAATCCAGATGCAAAACTCGGGGTTAATGACTCGCGAGAATACGAACTGCTGTTTGAAATTATGGCACTCCACTTGCCCTCATGCTGAGGAACAGCGCGCAGCGCTGTGTCTCGAAGCGCTAGGGCGGCAGGTTTTCCCACGCCATCCTTCGAGACGCGTGCCGCGCAACGCTCCTCAGGATGAGGTTCAGGGTGTGCTGCAATTTGCCCTCATGCTGAGTAGCGCCCGCAGGGCGCGTATCGAAGCACGAGCGCGAGGGCGGCGGGTTTTCCCACGCCATCCTTCGATACGCGAAGCTGCGCTTCGCTACTCAGGATGAGCTTCAGGGTGTGCCGCAATTGGTCCCCACCCTGAGCCTGTCGAAGCGCGATACGCGTTGCCGCGCAACGCTCCTCAGGATGAAGGGAGCGCCGCATTGCATCGCAAGAATGCGAACTGCTGTTTGAAATTCTGTCTTGCTGCTTGACCCGCCTTTGGCAAGTTCATTGCCGGGCCGAAAGTTCAAGCAATCGCCAGCATTTTTTGCACGTCCGGCCATGATCTAGCGCCGTTGCTGGCCAGATCATTGGCAAGGCCCTGTGGTATCCAGTCGATCAATGCAGGCTTGAAGGCGGGACGCGCCTGGATACGCGCGAACCAGTCATCCACCTTTGGCAGGCGGCCATTCTGCCACAAGCCGTGCATCGACAGCATGGCGAGACGATTGACATAGGGCGTCAAGGCGATATCGGCGATGGAGAATGCATCGCCCGCCAGCCATTGCGATTGCGACAGCGCATCTTCCATCAAGTGCAGATAGCGGTCATAGAGCCTGACGCGGTCCGCAATATCGGGCGCTTCGAAACCTTTTTCGATCCACTGCCATTTGCGCTTGCGCGTCTCGACGCTTTCATTGGATGGCGTGTTGAGAAAATCCTCAAAGCCCTTGACGTTTTTTCTGATCGCGTGCCGATGGGATGCAATATAGGTGATCGCCGAACAGGAGGGATGCAGATCTTCGTCCACGGCCTTGGTCCAGACGCGGGCCCGCGCACGCGCACGCGGATCGGATGGAAAAACCGGATTGGCCGGAAACACATCTTCCAGATATTCGCAGATCACGGTGGATTCGATGATCGTAAAGCCATCATGGATGAGCGCAGGCACCATCGCACGTGAATTGACCTTGAGATATTCAGGGCGGAATTGTTCCCCTGCCAGAATGTCGATGTATTCTCCGTTCCACGGCAGCTGCTTCTCGTCCAGTGCGAAGCGAACCTTTGCCGCACACACCGACGAGCCGTGATGATACAGGGTAAGCATGATGGCGATCCTATTCCTCGAAGCGCTCGGCGCCGCCGGTGATTTTCTTCGGCGCGATTTCGCCATCGGGAATGCGTTTGGGCGTGCCGTCGTCGCGGAAACGGTTGACGATCGGATAGCGGCGGTCGCGGCCGAAGTTGCGGCGCGTGACCTTGACGCCGGGCGCGGACTGGCGGCGCTTGTATTCGGCGATATAGAGCAGCCGCTCGACCTTCTTGATCGTCTCCAGATCGTGCCCGCGCGCGACGATGTCCGACACGCGCATCTCGTCTTCGACAAGGCATTCGAGAATGTCGTCGAGCACTTCATATTCGGGCAGCGAGTCCTGATCCTTCTGGTTCTCGCGCAATTCGGCGGTCGGCGGCTTGGTGATGATGTTCTTCGGAATGACTTCGCCATCAGGTCCGAGCGCGCTGTCAGGCTTCCAGCGGTTGCGCAGGCCGCACATGCGGAACACCTGCATCTTGTAGATGTCCTTGATCGGATTGAAGCCGCCGTTCATGTCGCCGTAAATCGTTGCGTAGCCGACGCTCATTTCGCTCTTGTTGCCGGTTGTCACCAGCATCGGCCCGAACTTGTTGGAAGCGGCCATCAGCAGAACGCCGCGCGCCCGGCTCTGCAGGTTCTCTTCGGTGATGTCGCGCTCGCGGCCCTTGAAGATGGGCGCAAGAACGTCTTCCATGCCTTCAACCGCAGGCAGCAATCGGCAGGATGTCGTAGCTGCACGCCAAGCGCATTGGCGCAACCTTGCGCATCCGACAGGGATTCGTTGGACGTAAAGCGATAGGGCAGCATGATGCAATGCACGCGGTCGGCGCCCAGCGCATCGACGGCAAGCGCAGCGCACAGCGCGCTGTCAATGCCACCGGACAGGCCCATGACGACGCCGGGAAAACGGTTGTTGTTCACGTAGTCGCGCAGGCCCATCATGCAGGCGGTGTAATCGGCCTCGTCGCCTTCGGGCACAAGCGCCTTGGTCTTGCTTGCGCAGCGCCATTGGCCCTTCATCTTTTCGAACACGAATGTCTCGATGCCGGACTGGAATGCAGGCATCTGGAACGCCAGCGATGCGTCGCCGTTCAGTGCGAAGGAGCCGCCATCGAACACGAGTTCGTCCTGTCCGCCAACCTGATTGAGATAGACCAGCGGCAGGTCGGATTCCTTCACGCGCGATACCGCGACATTCATGCGCGTCTCGTGCTTGCCGTGCCAATAGGGCGAGCCGTTCGGCACGACGCAGAATTTCCGCGCCGGTTTCGGCCAGACATTCGACCGACTTCCTCGGTCCAGATGTCCTCGCAGATCGGCACGCCGATGCGCACGCCCTTGAAAACGATCGGACCGGGCAGCGGGCCCTGCGTGAATACGCGCTTCTCGTCGAACACGCCGTAATTCGGCAGGTCGTATTTGAAGCGCACCGCTTCGATCCGGCCACTGGCCAGCAGGACGACAGCGTTGTAGAGCTTGCCGTCTTCGACCCAGGGCACGCCGGTCAGAACCGCCGGTCCGCCATCGCCGGTTTCGCGCGCCAATGTCTCGATGCGCGTGGCGGCAGCTTTCCTGAAAGGCCGGCTTGAGCACCAGATCCTCCGGCGGATAGCCGGCGATGTACAGTTCGGAGAACACGACGATATCGGCGCCCTGCTCGCGGCGCTGTCGCCCTGGCGGTCCGGATGCGGTCGCCATTGCCGGCAATGTCGCCGACGATGCAGTCAATCTGGGCGAGGCAGATGGCCAGGCGGTTCAGGGGCTGGGAAGTATCTGGCTCATGGCTGTCGATTTAGCCCGCGCAGGGCGCGGCTGCAATGGGCGGCTCATTGTCTGCATTATGAGCGTTAGTCAAACACGATAGGTATCCATCGCCAGGATGCCGTATTCATAGCTCGCATGGACGCGCTTGCCCTTGCCGCCGTCCTCCGGCACCCATGGCAAAGGGCAGCGGCAGGAAATGCTCATCGTAGGGATGGTTCTCCTTCGCAAAAGGCGCGGTGCTCGCGATAGGCGGCTATGGCGTCCACGTCGCCGGATGTCACCTTGTTCGGCGATCCAATCGGTGAACTCAGCCACCCATGGCTGGACCGGTGCTTCCAGCACACGGCCGGTCTGGTTCAGGGCGCGCAGATTATGCGTCAGGCTGCCGGACCCGAGGATCAGCACACCATCGTCGCGGAGCGAGGCAAGACGGCGGCCAAGATCGATGTGGCCAGGCAGACCCCTGTTCCGGCTGCACCGACAATTGCACAACCGGAATGTCTGCATCGGGATACATCAGGCACAGCGGCACCCAGGTGCCGTGATCGAAGCCGCGCTGGCGCACCACGCCTACCTGCATGCCGGATGCCTGCAACAATTTGTCCGGCCTGCATGGCCAGTTCCGGATCTCCTGGCGCTGGATAGACAATCTCGTACAACGGCTGGGGAAAGCCGCCGAAGTCGTAGATCATTTCCGGCTTTTCATCGATCGTCAGCGCGGGGATACGCGGATTCGAAATGCGCGCTGAGAATGAGAATGGCGCGCGGGCGCGGCAATTGCCTGCCAAACTCGAGCAGAAAGCGGCGAGCAGGTGCATCCTGAATCGCGGTCATGGGCGAGCCGTGCGATATGAAAATGCTGGGCATCCGTGCAGTCATGATCGTTCCTTGCCGGTAAATCTAGAAAGCGCCAAGGCGTTCAGCCAGCGCAACCGCCCAAACAAGCATCATTACGCACAGGCCGCAGAAGACAGCTGCCGAGCCCATGTCCTTGACGATTTTGATGTGGGGATGGCGTTCCGGCGTTACGTGATCGCAGAGCTTCTCGACGCAGGTATTAAGCAGTTCCACAGCGATGACGAACAGGATCGATACAATCAGCGCGACCTGCTGCCATATGCCCTTGGCGACGAACCACGACAACGGAATACCAATCAGCAACAACAAGAATTCCTGGCGAACGGCCTGTTCGCTTCGTGCAGCGTCGCGAAAGCCGGCCATCGAATTCCAGAAGGCCTTGATGATTCGATCCAAGACTGCCCGCCCTTTCCAGCTATGCGACGTATGCCTCTGGAACGGCAAATAGTCCAGAACGCGATTCCATGGAAGAAACCAGATGCCCTATTCGGCTGCATCAGCATGGGCGGGCACAGCCGAGCGCTCCTTCTTCAGAAGCTCCGCTACCAGGAAAGCCACCTCGATTGCCTGTTCCGCATTCAAGCGCGGGTCGCAATGGGTGTGGTAGCGGTCATGCAGGTCTGCCTCGGCAATGCGACGCGCACCGCCGGTGCATTCGGTGACATTTTTTCCGGTCATCTCCAGATGCACGCCGCCCGCATACGTGCCTTCGGCCTGATGGATTGCGAAGAACGTGCGAATTTCGCTCATGATGCGATCGAAGGGACGTGTCTTGTAACCACCGGTGGCGGAGATCGTATTGCCATGCATGGGATCGCAGGACCACACGACATTGTGGCCTTCCGATTTGACTGCACGGATGAGGCCCGGCAGGTGATCGACGATCTTGTCCGAACCGAAACGGCAGATCAGCGTAAGCCGGCCTGCTTCGTTGGCAGGATTGAGAAGCTTGATCAATTTCAGCAGGTCGTCAGGCGCCAGGGACGGGCCACATTTCAGGCCGATGGGATTTTTCACGCCGCGGCAATATTCGATATGGGCATGATCGGGCTGGCGCGTGCGGTCTCCGATCCAAATCATGTGGCCGGAGGTAGCGTAGTGATCGCCGGTCGTGGAATCCACGCGGGTCATTGCCTGCTCGTAGCCAAGCAACAATGCTTCGTGGGACGTGAAGAAATCAGTCTGGCGCAATTCCTGATGCGCCTCCGGCGACAGGCCGATGGCGCGCATGAATGCAAGCGTTTCTGTGATCCGGTCGGCCAGTTCCTGATAGCGATGCGACTGCGGGGAATCGGCAACAAAGCCGAGCATCCAGCGATGCGCATTGTCGAGACTGGCATAACCACCGGTTGCGAACGCACGCAGCAGATTTAGCGTTGCTGCCGACTGGCGATAGGCCTCCAGAAGGCGGCGCGGATCGGGATTACGCGCCTCGGGCGTGAATTCGATGTCGTTGATAATGTCGCCACGATAGCTGGGCAACGTGACGTCGCCCTGCTTTTCAACGTCCGACGAACGCGGTTTGGCAAACTGGCCGGCGATGCGCCCAACTTTCACCACAGGCGATGAACCGGCAAATGTTGTGACAACCGCCATTTGCAGGAAAACGCGGAAAAAATCGCGGATGTTGTCTGCGGAATGTTCGGCAAAACTCTCGGCGCAATCGCCACCCTGCAAAAGGAAAGACTGTCCGGCGCAGACCTGGCCCAGTGCCTTTTTCAGTTTGCGCGCTTCACCGGCAAATACCAGCGGCGGAAATCCGGCGAGCTGAGCCTCCACGGTTTCCAACGCAGCTTGGTCTGCGTAGTCGGGAACCTGTTTGATCGGCTTTGCGCGCCAGCTTGCAGGGGTCCAGCCCGTAGCAGTCATAATCCATACTCCAACACACAACAGATAGTCTTGCAGCCACAAGGCCGCTTCGGGATGCCTACGCCATCATAAATGCCATTTTTCCGCGGGCGACGGTGCGAGTACTCACCCCGTCGCACCACAGCGATATCGCGTTGCACAAGGGACAAATACACCAATTCCGCCACTGGCGCGACCCTTCAAACGTCGCATTCGCGGCGGCGCTGCCATTGCCGGCTAGAGGGGGCCGTCGACTTCCATGCGGTAGGTGCTGGGCGCCTTGACCTCGTCCTGGGCACACATCGGGCACATGTGGCGTTTCCACTTGCGCTGGAGATAGGCAAACACATTGTTGTTGAGGTCACTTCGATTGGATTTTTTCGCCTTGTCGCCGATGTCCTCGTCCTTGACGAAGACCTTTGCGCCCCCTGCGCTTTCGGCCATCAATTGCATCTGGCAGGCCCGCTCCAGCTTCAGCGCCAGCCAGACTGCCTGCTCGATGCTGCCCCCGCCCACCGCAATCCCGTGATTGCGCAGCAGGACAGCGGGATGATCGCCAAGCGCACGCGCGACCGCCTTGCCGCGCTCCTGCGTCGTAATCAGATCGGTGGTTTCGGAAAATACCGGCAGGCCGCGATGAAAATTGGAAGAATCGTTACCGACCATCTGGAGTGGCTTGTCGAGGGACGAAAACACCACCGCATGGATCGGATGGGTATGGATGACCGATTGCACATCCGGTCGCGCGCGCAATATCTCCGAGTGGATGTAAACTTCGTTGTGACGGTTGGAAACTCCGTCGACCTGCTTGCCGTCGAGGTCGCAGGTGATGATGTTGCCTGCGTTCATCTCCTCAAGTCCAATGCCCGCAGGCTTCATCAGGAACAGGTTCGGATTGTCCGGCAATCGGACGCTGATATGGCCGGCGACATAGTCACCCTGCCCTTCAAGAGCCAGTGCGCGACCGCCGTTAACGAGTGTTTCCTTCAGGTCCTCGTACATGTGTCCCCCGTAATTTTTTGAATACCCGGCGCTTGTTCTTTCAGCGCTCGTAGCGGGCCGTTCGCGTACGCATTGTTACCAGTTCTTCAGAGGCGGTCGGATGAACGGCCATGGTGGCATCAAAATCGGCCTTGGTTGCGCCCATCTTGATAGCAATACCCAGGACCTGAGCCATTTCGCCCGCATCGTGTCCCAAAATATGAACGCCAAGGACGCGATCGGTTTTCCCGTCGACCACAATCTTCATGATCGTGCGTTCCTCGCGGCCAGACAATGTCGCCTTCATGGGGCGGAAGGCCGCGCGATAAATATCGACGATGTCGTAGTCGCGCCTGGCTTCTTCCTCACTGATACCGACCGTCCCTATTTCCGGAGTTGTGAAAACCGCAGTGGCAACATCCTTGTGATCGACGCGCACATCCTTGCCTCCGAAAACAGTGTCGGCAAAAGCGTGGCCTTCGCGAATTGCTACAGGTGTGAGATTGATGCGATTGGTCACATCACCCACAGCATAGATGGAATTGACATTGGTTTTGGAATAACCGTCCACGATAACAGAACCATCGGAGCGCAGATCAACACCGGCGTGTTCGAGACCCAGCCCCTTGGTGTGCGGGCTGCGCCCGGTCGCCGAAAGAACCTGATCGGCAATACAATGCTTGCCATCGCTCAGGTGGACATGAAGTCCGTCAGGATGCTTTTCGATGCGAACAGGCAGCGCATTGAAATGAAACTGCACACCGGCGTGCTGCAAACCATCGCGGACGCCGTTGCGCATGTCTTCATCAAACCCGCGCAAGACATTGTCCGCACGCATGCAGACTTCAACGCGGGTTCCAAGACGTGCGAAAACACTGGCAAATTCAACCGCAATATAGCCACCGCCGATGACCATCATGCAGCGCGGTAATTGCGGCAGATCGAACACTTCGTTCGACGTTATAGCATGTTCCATTCCGGGAAATTCCGGAACGTGACGAGGAGATCCGCCAGTCGCCACCAATATCTTGCCGGCCGTGATTTTTCTGCCGTCATTGACCAGGCGAACCGTGTGCGGGTCTTCGACGACGGCCCGCGTCTCGACCATCTGCACACCGGCCTTTTCCAGATTGGTCCGGTAGATTGCAGACAGCCGCGAAATTTCTTTCTCCTTGGCTGCAACGAGTTTTGGCCAGTCGAATTGCGGTTCCGCCGGAAGAGACCAGCCATAACCTGCGGCGTCTGCGAATTCGTCGGCAAAGCGGCTGGCGTACACATAGAGTTTCTTGGGTACGCAACCGCGGATGACACAAGTTCCCCCGATGCGAAACTCCTCGGCGACTATGACGCGCGCACCATATCCCGCAGCTATGCGGGCGGCGCGAACGCCGCCGGAACCTGCTCCAATGACAAAGAGATCGCAGTCAAAGCCAGCCACGTTCACACCTGCCTGTTGCGGGTTCTACAGATCGTGACCTTTTTTCTTCATTTCCTCGCGCACTTTCTCGATCAGGCGCTGCGACAGATCCCGGTTCCAATTGTCGATCTCGACAACCATCTTGTCGAGAACTTTTGGTTGATGATCGAGGAAGCTTTTACCAGCCTGTGTCTTGTAGAAAGCAACCACCGAGCGGATGTCGGCTTCAGTCATGTTCTCGGCGAATAAGCGCGCGGTCTTGTCGATCAGAAGTTCCTTTTCCTTGTCGAATTCCGGGATCAGCTTGTCGAGAACCGCATCGAGATCCTTTTTCAGTTCAGGACGCGTCCGGGTGACGTTATTGATCATCTGAACTCCGAGCTGCGGCACGAAGACATCAAATGTCTTGGCCAGTTGGGTCAGGGTCACAAGCTCCTTGGCAGCCTGCAGATGGGTCGCACTAGGCAAATTCTGCGCGGAGACCGGCGCAGCAAACGCCACGGCAGCCGAAAGGGCCAGAATTCTGAACGTGGAAGAAAATTTCACGGTATCTCTCCTGTGCCGATAGGCGTTTTATGGAGTTAGTGAGGAATTACGGCACCATACAGGTGCATTCATGCGCTTCTTAGCACACAGGTGGTCGTGGCTGGCAAGCCAACCTCCGCGCCGGTCGTCGGTTTATTCAATGACTTCAACCCCGGAATCCCCTCCGGCAACGACAATAGCCGTCGCCAGCCCAAGAAACAGGCCGGTTTCCACTACTCCGGGAATATGCAGGAGGCGATCAGCCAGATCTTCCGGACGTGGAATGGCGCCGAGCGCACAGTCAAGAATGTAATGCCCATCGTCGGTCACAAATGCTGTGTTAGCGTTTGATTTCCGCAATTGAACCGCGCCTGCGCATCCGGACTTCGAAATGGCGTTCTCAACTGCAATCCTGGTCGCACCCAGCCCGAAAGGAATTACTTCCACAGGCAGGGGAAACCGGCCCAGCGTTTCGACACGCTTGCTGGCATCGGCAATCACGACCATGCGGGCCGACGCCGAAGCCACGATTTTTTCGCGTAATAGGGCGCCGCCGCCGCCCTTGATCAAACGGCGTTGCCTGTCGAACTCGTCTGCGCCGTCGATGGTCAGATCAAGTTCTGGGGTTTCATCCAGACTTGTCAGGACAATGCCGAGACGTTCGGCCTGTTCGCGCGTGCGCTCGGACGTAGGGACGCCGACAACTTTTAGTCCCTGGCGGACACGTGCAGCCAGGAGATCGACGAAAATGGCTGCTGTGGATCCCGTTCCGAGGCCAAGGCGCATGCCTGGCTCGACAAATTCCAATGCCCTTGCAGCGGCATCGTGCTTGGCCTTGTCCTGATCGATCATATCCGGCTGCCATCCCTGCCTAGGAAACTGCCCTTGCAGGTACAGTCCCGCGCCTAGCGGCGCAAGGCAGCAGAGGCATCAGCCCACAGATGAGATCGACCAAAGAGGCGTTAGCCTTGAGGTGTGCAGACAACCTGATCGTTGAGTACGAAACAGATCGACATTTTGCCGGTACGCCGGTTCAGACGGAATACACCGCCCTCTTTCTGGTGTCCGGAGGATATCAGGGCATATTCGCCGGTTTCCTGCGCTCCGGCGCCCTCGCCAGACGGGTAGCAGAGGGTTGCGCCGACAGCACCCTCTTTGAGGCCATATTGGCAGGCCCCCATCTGGCCTGTGATCGTATCAACACGATAGACCCGGTTGAGGGTAATGTCCGGGGCAGCCCGGAAATCGAAATTTCCGGCCACGGCGCCGATCGCGCACACCGGGATGGCCGCGCAGATGATAAGCAATCGGAAAATCGAATTGTTGCTGGGCATGGCGGAACTCGCTCCATATGCAATAAAGCGTTAACCATCCCATTCTTAGTCCAGCGTTCGTTAAGAATTATTTACGAATTGCGGTAGATCAGCGCGACGTAGAAAGGCTTTCCGCATGGCGCAGCAAAAAATTCTGGTATTCGATCTGGACGGTACGCTGGCAGAGACCGCTGGCGATCTGATTGCGACGCTCAATGTCATTCTGGCGCGCGAAGGACTCGGACCCGTACCACTCGCCGATGGCCGCAAAATGGTCGGCGCCGGGGCGCGGGCCCTGATCAAGGCCGGGTTTGAGCGTGGCGGCAAAACGATCGCTGACGGCCCGCTGGAGGCTCTGTTCAACGATTTTATCGCCCATTACGAAGCCAACATCGCCAATGAAAGCCATCTGTTCGATGGCGTCGAACGGGCACTGGACCTGTTCGCCAGCCAGGGCTGGCTAACGGCGGTCTGCACCAACAAGATTGAAATCCCGTCACGTAACCTGTTGCGCGCTCTCGGCGTAGATCAGCGGTTTGCTGCTATCTGCGGCCAGGACACGTTCCGCGATGGTTCGGTCATGATTTGCAAGCCGGACCCGCGCGCGCTGCTGATGACCATCGACAAGGCAGGCGGCGATCCGAAGGCCGCCATTATGGTCGGCGATTCCCGAACAGATATCGATACGGCCAAGGCAGCCGGAATCCCCGTGGTTGCAGTCGATTTCGGTTACACGGACCTGCATGTTTCGGAATTTGCACCAGATGTCGTGATCTCGCACTTCGATCAATTGGCGACAGCTGTCGCGCAGCTCGGAAAAGCCTGATCGGATATCGACTTGTTTGGATATTGACTTGGCCGCCAGGCGCAGCTCATAAGCCACGAGATTTCGGGCGCGTAGCTCAGCGGTAGAGCACTCCCTTCACACGGGAGGGGTCACAGGTTCGATCCCTGTCGCGCCCACCATTTGCAATTATTTCGAACCGATACACGCCAAGCCAAGGGCTCTAAAGGAAACCCCGGCGCGAGGCGCCGGGGCTCCAGTTACCAGCAAAGCCAGTAAGACCCGGATCTTTTGGTCAGAGGGTGCAGGATGGAGACGGAGGCATTGTCTCGATCCCGAGCCCGGGTCAAGCTCAATAAACCAAAATGGGCTTTCAATTACAACCCCCTTTGATGCAGTTTTCTGACCCCATGTTGCAGCACAGCTTTCCTCGGCCACGCGTCAAGGCGTTTTATCAGGCGCTTTCACGTTGAACAGGCTGGTCTGTGGCACTACAAAGATGCCTTCCAGTATCAGGAATTCAAAAGGGACCGGACAAATGCCAAAGATGATCATGCCATTGAAATTTCTCGCACTTGCTGTTGCCGGATTTGGGGTTGCAACCTCATCTGCCCATGCTGCGGACTATTTTGAGGGTAAGACAATCACCTTTCTAGTCGGTGGCGCACCCGGTGGTGGCTATGACACCTATGCACGCGTTTTGACGCGCCATTGGCCGGCCCACATTCCCGGCAAGCCATCAATCGTGGTGAAGAACCAGCCCGGTGCAGGCAGCGGGGTTGCTGCGGGCCTGCTCGCCAATACCGCGCCCAAGGACGGCACATGGATCGGCGCGCTCTTCCCGGGCGCCATCATCGGCCCGGTGCTTGATCCCAAACCGAACAACAAGTTCGATCCGTCGAAATTCGTCTATATCGGCAGCGCCGACGCTGGCACCCGCGTGTGCATCACCGGCCCAAAATCCAAGATCAAGACCTATGCGCAGGCGCAGCAGTCCAAAGCCATCATGGGCGCCAGCCAGGCGGGAGGATCCACGCGCGATTATGCATACATGCTCAACCACATCGCGGGTGCGAAATTCAGCGTCGTCAGCGGATACAAGGGCACCCGCGATATTTTCCTTGCAATGGAACGCGGCGAAGTTGACGGCATGTGCGGTCTCGACTGGAGCAGCATGAAATCGCAACGCCCCGATTGGGTGCGGAACGACAGCGTGAACGTCTTGATTCAGGTCGCGCTCGATCCGGACCCGGAACTGGTAAAGAAAAAAGTTCCGACCCTGTGGCCATTGATCAAGAACGACACGGACAAGAAAGCGGCCGAGCTGATCATTGGACAACAGGTGTTTGGCCGCCCCTATGTGCTGCCTCCGGGAACGCCGGACAATGTCGCAAAAATTATGCGCGATGCTTTCATGGCAACCATGAAGGACAAGAATTTTGTCGCCGACATTGAGAAATCGAAGCTGAGCATCGAACCGACGACAGGTCAGCGCGTCAACAAACTTGTAGCGGACATGTTTGCTGCCTCAAAAGATGTTGTCGAGCATGCCAAGCGCATCATACGTCCATAGGTTTAGGCCGAAGTGCGTCATGATGGCGAGAGAATTTGTAAGTTTTTTTGATCGAGCAATGCTGGCCAAGGAAATCATACGGCAATGACTGCAACCCTGAACCAGCAGCTGCCGCAATTGCCGATTTGGAAAAACGTACCCGCATTGTGTGCGATGGGCGCTATCGTCATTCTGGCGACGGCAACAGCGCTACAAGTCTCTGCAGCACAAGTGCTGCTCCTTCTCACCGGTGTCGCACTCGGATTGACTTTATATCATGCCAGTTTCGGTTTCACGGCTTCTTACCGCGTGTTTTTTGCCAATGGCCGCAGCGCAGGTATTCGCGCACAAATGGTCATGCTCGGGTTGGCATGCCTCCTGTTCTTTCCCGCGATGGCAAGCGGAACGCTGTTCGGCAGACCGATCGGAGGATTTGTTGCACCTGCAGGCACATCCGTCGCATTTGGTGCATTCATCTTCGGGATAGGCATGCAGCTCGGTGGTGCATGTGCGTCGGGGACCCTGTTCACTGCAGGGGGCGGGAATACCCGCATGATGCTGACGTTGATCTTTTTCATCGTCGGCTCGATGTTCGGTCTGGAACACCTGCCATGGTGGGAGGCGCGACCAAGCCTGCCGGCGATTTCGATGGTCGAAAAAATGGGCTGGCCAACCGCGCTGATTGTCAACGGGGTGCTGTTCGCAGCGATCTACTTCGTAACCCGGGGGATCGAAAGACAGCGGCATGGCAATGTGGTGGCGCTCACCGGCAGCGATGTCTGGAGCAAAGCCAATCTGCTGCGTGGCCCCTGGCCAATTATTCTGGCAGCCGTACTTCTGGCCCTGCTGAATTTTGCCACCCTGTATCAGGCAGGCAGGCCGTGGGGCATCACATCCGCATTCCCGCTATGGGGCGCCAAGATATTGTCTGCCACAGGGATGGACGTCTCGGTCTTTCAATCCTGGGCAGCACCGAATCAGCAAAAGGCGCTGCAGACCAGCGTGCTGGCTGACATCACCTCGGTGATGAATTTCGGCATCATGCTGGGCGCATTGGTGGCGGCATCCCTTGCGGGAAAATTCAAGCCGGCCTGGCGTGTGCCGCTTGGACAGGTGGCGGCCTCAATCATAGGCGGACTGATACTGGGATACGGCGCCCGGCTGGCCTATGGCTGCAACATCGGTGCTTTTTTCAGTGGCCTGGCATCGGGAAGCCTGCATGGCTGGCTATGGATCGTTTGCGCTCTTGCCGGAAACTGGATCGGCATGTACCTGCGACCGGTTTTCGGAATGGCTGTGGAATGGCCTGTTTCAAAGTACTGATATGACTTACCCAGCCGGCGGAAATTTCCGAACCGTGTCCGGTTTGCCACCCTCGCAGAAAGTTTACCGCACCGTTGCCGCTGGCGGTTGCATTGGTCAATAACTTGTTGAATATGCCAGCTACCGATCAATTTTCGTGCTCGGTAACAGCCCGTTTATCCATTTCTTTGCAGGAACATCCCGTGACGCGCACAAAAGCAAACCTCATGTCGCTCCTTGGCGCAGCCTTGGCAGCAGCGATTGTCATTCCCGTTGCGACACCCGCACTGGCCCAGGACAATCCGGCTGCTTTTTTCTCTGCGCCGTACAATCGCCCCGGCTTTGTCCATCGCAGCAGTGCATCGGTTGAGCAAAGCGCAATTCCCCGGCAGGAGGTTGCCTACAGTGGACGTCACCGGCCCGGAACCCTCGTGATCGACACCAGCGAACGCCGCTTGTATCTGGTCCAACCTGGCGGTCGGGCCATCAAATACGGGGTCGGCGTTGGGCGCCCGGGTTTTCAGTGGAGCGGCTCCAAGCGCATCACCCGCAAGGCCGAGTGGCCGTCATGGACACCTCCTGCACAAATGCTTCGCCGCCGCCCCGATTTGCCGCGCCACATGAAGGGCGGACCGGAAAATCCACTGGGAGCTCGCGCGCTCTATCTCGGCTCCTCTCTCTACCGGATCCACGGTTCCAACGAGCCAGGGACCATTGGCCAGGCGGTATCGTCCGGCTGCATCCGCATGACCAACGATGATGTCGTCGACCTTTACAGTCGTGTCCGTGTTGGCACGATGGTAGTGGTACAGCGCTGATTTCAGGGGAATTTCTGTTTAGCCCAAGGGCCGGACCTGTTCCGGCCCTTTTTGTTGGGCTTTGCACAGAGGGCAAGGCGCTATATATGATTGGCTATAGCGCTTTTTTGGCGTCTGATGTGTTCGCCTGTGACGTTTCAGGCGTCTGACCATGAAACGAGACTGATCGTGATATCTGCAGTGAGCGAGAACGCCGGGCAGCGCCCTGCCCTCATCGACCCGTTCGGCCGGGCGATCACGTACATCCGTGTATCGGTGACGGACCGGTGTGATTTCCGCTGCGTGTACTGCATGTCCGAGGACATGACTTTTCTGCCAAAGAAGGATCTTCTCACGCTTGAAGAACTGGACCGGCTATGCAGCACGTTTGTTGGCCTTGGCACGAAAAAAATCCGCATCACAGGCGGTGAACCCCTGGTTCGCCGGAATATCATGAGCTTCGTCCGCTCATTGTCGCGGCATCTGGATAGCGGCGCGCTGGAAGAAATCACCGTCACGACCAATGGTTCGCAGCTCGAAAAACATGCGCAGGAATTGTTCGATTGCGGAATACGCCGTATCAACGTTTCCCTTGATACGCTGGATGAAGCAAAATTCCGGACCATCACGCGCTGGGGCGATCTCGGCAAGGTGATGGCTGGGATTGACGCTGCACAAAAGGCCGGCCTCGCAATCAAGATCAATGCCGTCGCGCTGAAGGGTGTCAATGACGTTGAAATCCCGGAAATGGTGCGCTGGGCACATGGCCGGGGCATGGACATGACCTTCATTGAAGTAATGCCCATGGGCGAAATCGAAGTGGAGCGTGCCGACCAATATATGCCGCTGACAGAAGTGCGGACCCTATTGACCGACCGCTTTTCGCTGGAAGCAAGCGATCACCAGACGGGTGGCCCGGCACGCTATGTGCGCGTCAAGGAAACCGGCGGACTTGTGGGCTTCATCACACCTATGACCCATAATTTCTGCGAAAGCTGCAACCGCGTGCGTGTGACCTGTACTGGCACGCTCTACATGTGTCTGGGGCAAGAGGATGCTGCCGATTTGCGTACACCCTTGCGAGCCTCAGAATCCGATGAGCCGCTGATCGCCGCTATCCGCGATGCCATTTCCCGCAAGCCGAAGGGTCATGATTTTATCATCGACCGGGAGACGCAGCGCCCTGCCGTGCCCCGACACATGAGCCTGACCGGCGGATAACGTCTGTGCCCTGCATTGCGTCCCATAATTTCCCGCGGCTGCCATCCAGGGCGATTCTGGTTCACTTCTTCGATTTTCAGGTTCCTTAATTGTTCACTATCCTCCATTAACGTTTAGTTGGCTATATATTCGCACTAAGATTAGCTCGTCGTGAGTCGTTCGATTCGGACTCAAACACGCTCAATTATATCTCTCGAGCTGGCTGGAAGCATGCTGGGAACCATCAGGAAGCTGCGCAACCGGCTGAAGCGTGATGCGCTGAAGCAAGGTAAAACGCCAAGAAAGCGATGCATACCCGACGGATTACGCGTCTACGCAATTGGCGATATCCATGGCCGGGCCGACCTGCTCGCCGAGCTCTCAGCTTCGATTTCGGCGGATCTGCTAAGGAACCCTGTCAGAGACACACGCTTTGTATTTCTTGGCGACTACGTTGATCGCGGAAATGGATCAGCGGAAGTTGTAAACTTTCTGGCCAAAATTCGCGACGCGAATGAAACTGTATTCCTGCGCGGGAACCACGAGCAAATTCTCATTAATTTTCTCTCGGACTTCAGTATCCTCGCTGAATGGCGCTATCATGGGGGCCTGGAAACGCTCGCATCCTACGGCATTGACGTGCAAGATTGCGCTGCGGGGCGTGGTTTTGAGCGCGCGCAAAGAGAGTTGTTGGCCCGCATGCCGCGCAGCCACAGTGAGTTTCTGGCGGGTACTCAGTTTTCCTACACTGTCGGGGACTATTTTTTTTGCCATGCTGGTGTCAACCCACATGTGTCGCTGACCAAGCAAACGCCACATGACCTGATGTGGATTCGCAAGGGATTTCTCGACACTCCACTGACATTCGACAAAACAATCGTTCATGCGCACACGCCCGTGCTGGAGCCTCAACTCCTCGGCAGGCGAATAAATATCGACACTGGCGCATATCTGTCTGGAATTTTGACCTGTCTGGTGCTTGAAGGTGATAGAGTTCGGTTCATAACAACCAAACAAGCCTGCGAAGTGCCAGCGACAGAAATGTATTCATGACCCAGATTGCAGCCAGTCCGGCACTGGCAAACACCCGTGGCATTTTCGCCATGATCGGCGCCATGGTTTGTTTTACAGCGACAGACGCCGCGATGAAGGCTGCAACGGGAAGCCTGCCGCCCTCGGAGATCATCGCCATTCGCGGTGTGATAGCGACAGCCTTGCTGGTAGCCTATATGCGCACCCAGGGTCCAATCACCGGATTTCGCGATGTGTTGCAACCAAGGGTCGTGCAGCGCACAATTTTCGAGGCGGTGTTCATTGTAACCTATGTAATAGCGCTCAGCCTCGCACCGTTCGCGATTGTATTCAGCGTCCTGCAATCCGCCCCGATCATGATCACGGCGTTTGCAGCATTTATCTGGCGCGATACAGTTGGATGGCGGCGATGGGCAGCTGTCTTCGCCGGGTTTTTCGGCGTAGCGCTGGTCATAAAACCGTCTCCACAAGGGCTGGACCCTGCAATGGCGCTTGCCCTTGTCGCTGCGATGATGGTGGCAGGCAGGGATCTTTCAACGCGTGCGGTCCCCAAGACAGTTTCATCCCAGATGATCACGCTGGCGTCGACCGGTGGCATGGCACTCGTAGGATTGATACTCGCACCTTTCGAGCGCTGGTCTTGGCCCAGCGGAATTGTCTGGCTGGAATTGGTGGGCGCGGGCGTGTCGGTGGCGCTGGGCGTGTTTCTCGTCATTTACGCCTATCGCACGGCTGAAACCTCTGCGATATCTCCTTTCCGCTATGCGAGCGTCCCGTTTGCAATCCTGATCGGCTGGCTGATCTGGGGCCAGGTGCCCGATACAATTGCCCTCTCCGGAATTGCGTTGATTGTTGCCTGTGGTCTTTACATGATGCACCGGGAGCGGGTTACCCAAAAGCGTTAGATCGCAGGGCGCTTTCCGCCTTTTTAATTTGCCCGGAAAGCCGTAAATTCCGGTCGAGGCAAGGGGCTGGCAGCAAAAGCCGCAAGCGGGGATTCGATGACACCACTATTACGCATCAGTGGCGCAATTGACTGGATCAATCAAAAGATCGGCAAGGGCGTGGGCTGGCTGGTTGTTCTTGCCGTTCTCATCTCAGCACTGAATGCCATTTCCCGATTCAGCCTGAACCTGAGTTCAAATGCCTGGCTCGAACTTCAATGGTATCTGTTCGGCGGAGTTGTTCTGCTGGGGGCCGGCTATACGCTGAAGAACAATGAACACATCCGCATCGATATTCTCAATTCCCGCTTTTCACCGCGCACACGGAACCTGATTGATATTTTCGGACACTTGTTCTTTCTTCTACCACTATGCATCCTGATGCTGGTGCTTGGCTGGCCGTTTTTTACGCGCGCACTGGTATCGGGTGAAGTTTCCTCCAGTGCGGGCGGACTTATCATCTGGCCTGCCAAACTGCTCATACCAGTGGGATTTCTCCTGCTGTTCCTGCAAGCGATTTCCGAACTGATCAAGCGCATCGCCGTAATGCAAGGGCTGATAGATGAGCCCTATGCAAACACCGGCGGTCATGGTCCAGCAAACTAGGCGGGCCGCGCGATGATGGTATTCCTTGCTCAGAACATGGCGCCAATTATGTTTTTGGCGCTGGTTGTTTTTCTCCTCCTTGGCTATCCGGTTGCATTTTCGCTGTCGGCCGTGGGGTTGTTGTTCTTCTTCATCGGCGTTGAACTTGCGCCGCTCTCGGGGGGAAATATCAGCCTTGACTGGCCGCTGCTGGGCGTCATGCCCGAACGCATATACGGCGTCATGAACAACGAGACGCTGCTTGCGATTCCATTCTTCACCTTCATGGGCCTGATCCTCGAACGCTCGGGCATGGCAGAAGACCTGCTCGATACGATCGGCCAGCTTTTCGGTTCCATGCGCGGCGGACTGGCGTTTGCGGTGGTTTTCGTCGGTGCGTTGCTGGCGGCCACCACGGGTGTTGTCGCGGCATCGGTGATATCCATGGGGCTGATCTCACTGCCCATCATGCTGCGCTATGGATACGACAGGCGCGTTGCCACAGGCGTTATTGCCGCTTCGGGGACCCTGGCGCAAATCATTCCACCATCTCTTGTTCTTATCGTCATGGCCGACCAGCTTGGGCGTTCGGTTGGCGACATGTACAAGGGCGCTTTCATTCCCGGCTTTATTCTGACGATGCTTTATGCCGGATGGATTGTTCTGGTAACTATTTTCAAGCCCGAGGCAGCGCCGGCCCTGCCGCCTGAAGCGCGCATCATTCCCGAAGACAGTACGATGGCTACCCGGCAAGGCGTGTTGTCACTATTCGGCTTCACTGCATTTTGCGTGGCGTTTCTCTATCTTGCTATTTTTCTTATCATGCTGGCAGCGGGACTGGCTGGCATAAGAGCGGGAAGTCTATCGCCGCAGGTACATGGAGCCATTGCCATCGGCGGAGCGGCACTGCTTCTGGCGCTGCGGCTGACGACGGGCGCACGATGGGGCGCCATGACGTCTCCACGCATGAATACAGGCGCAGTTTTCGGACTGACGATAGTTGCCGGCTATTTTATCTTTTCGTTTTACCGCGCCGAATTCAAGGAGATGGCTGCCGACAATGCTGTGGTTTGGTCCGCATTGACTGCCGTTGGCATTCTCTATTTTGCAGCCGTCATCAATCGCCAGGCCGGCCTGAATGTCATGGCCCAGATCACCGAGCGCGTGGTGATTGTTCTGGTACCGCCGCTTGCGCTGATATTTCTTGTGCTTGGCACAATATTCGTTGGCATGGCCACGCCAACAGAGGGTGGCGCGATGGGCGCGTTGGGCGCGTTGCTTCTTGCGCTTGCCAAACGAAGGCTCACGCTGGATCTGATGAAGCAGGCGATGGACACCACGGCGAAACTATCCTGTTTCGTTGTCTTTATCCTGATCGGTGCGCGTGTCTTTTCACTCACATTCTATGGTGTGAACGGACATACCTGGGTCGAACATCTGCTCACGTCCCTGCCCGGCGGTCAGACCGGCTTTCTCATTATCGTCAACGTGATGGTTTTTCTGCTCGCCTTCTTCCTGGATTTTTTCGAGCTGGCCTTCATCATCATTCCGCTACTGGGGCCGGCAGCGGAGAAACTCGGAATCGACCTGATCTGGTTCGGCGTCATCATGGCGGTAAACATGCAGACGTCCTTCATGCATCCGCCGTTCGGTTTTGCGCTCTTCTACCTCCGCTCGGTGGCTCCCCGGGAAACCTACCTCGACAAGATCACTGGCAAGGCGATCGCTCCGGTAACGACAGGACAGATTTACATGGGGGCGATACCGTTCGTTTGCATTCAAATGTTGATGGTCGCTTTGGTCATTGCGTTCCCGGCGATGGTGATGGTTTACAAAAGCGGCGATGTGCAACTGAACAAGAAACAGGTCGAAGAACAACTCAAAACGATTGCGCCACCGATATCGATAGGTGCTCCACCACCACTAAAATTCTGACACCCGCAAACGATTACAAGAAGAAACAAAAAAAACCCGGGCACGAACCCGGGGTTTTCTTTTGTAGGCAATATCGCCCTATTTTGCGCGTTGGCGGATCATGAAGTTGTCGAAATTGTATTCGGCAACCTGCCACCACAAATACTGGTCGTTGCGGAATGCCATATACTGGTCGTGCACCTGCTTGAACTTTGCGTTCTTGGCGCTGATCTCCGCATAGGTTTGGTTGGCTGCTGTATAGCAAGCTTCCAGAACACTCTGCGGGAATGGCTTCAGCTTGGTTCCCGCTGCAACCAACTTCTTCAGTGCAGCTGGATTGTTGGCATCGTATTTTGCCTGCATGTCCACATTGGCGAACGCTGCAGCCGACTTTACGATCGCCTGATAGTTCTTCGGCAATGAGTTGAACTTTTCCAGGTTGAAGCCGAAGTGCAGCATCGCGCCACCTTCCCACCAACCCGGGAAATAATAGAAAGGCGCCACCTTGTTGAAGCCGAGTTTGGCATCATCGTATGGTCCAACCCATTCTGCAGCGTCGATCGTACCCTTTTCCAGTGACGGATAGATGTCTGCGCCTGCAACCATGGTCGGCACAAGCCCCAGCTTCTGCAACACGACACCGGCAAAGCCACCAATGCGCATCTTCAGGCCTTTCAAGTCCGCGGGTGAATTGATCTCCCGCCGGAACCAGCCGCCCATTTGCGCGCCGGTGTTGCCACCTGGCAAAGCAAGCACATTGTAGTCTTTCAGAAAGGCATTGTAGAGATCGATACCGCCGCCATGATACATCCACGCATTACCCTGACGGCCATTCAAGCCAAACGGAACGGCAGTACCGAAAGCAAATGTCGGATCCTTGCCCCAATTGTAATACATTGCCGTGTGGAACATCTCGACCGTGCCGTTTTGTACGACATCAAGCGCCTGCAATGCGGGCGCGATCTCACCACCAGCGAAAACCTGGATCTTGAATTTGTTATCGGTCGCTTCGGCAACCATTTTGGAAAATGTCTCGGCGGCGCCGTAAATGGTATCGAGAGATTTTGGGAAACTTGATGTAAGACGCCAATTGATCGTCGGCGTGGACTGCGCGATTGCAGGCGCGGCCACAGCAGCCCCCGCGGCACCGATTGCCGCTGTCTTCAAGAATTGACGACGCTTCATAGACATATGATTTCTCCCGAAATAGCCAACGCGATGGTTATCTGCATCGCCGCCGACGATGATCCCTCTGTATATATCATGGACGGCCAAATCTCGACTTGTCCATTAGGCGCATTATAAAGGCCTCGCGCGCTGGCTCGCAACGGCCTGAATGGCCACTCTGGTCAAAAGTTGGGAATGACTGCAATAACAGGCTTCGATAGAAACATCCCCAAAATCGGGATACAGGAGACTTTTATGGCCAAGGTAGCATTTCTGGGACTTGGAGTGATGGGCTTTCCGATGGCGGGCCATCTGGCTGGCCGCGGCGGGCACCAGGTTACCGTCTACAATCGCACACAGACCAAAGCGCAGAAATGGGTTGAAACTCACGGCGGTCGGCATTGTACCACACCAGGCGAAGCAGCCGTCGACCAGGATATCGTATTTGCCTGCGTTGGAAATGATGACGACCTTCGCCAGGTTACACTGGGCGAGAAGGGTGCATTCGCCAGCATGAAAGCGGGCTCCCTGTTTGTCGATCATACGACGGCTTCTGCAGATGTTGCCCGTGAATTACACGCGGCTGCAAAAACCCGCTCCATCGGATTTATCGATGCGCCCGTCTCGGGTGGACAGGCCGGCGCAGAAAGCGGCGCGTTGACGGTGATGTGCGGCGGCGACCGGAGCGATTACGATCGCGCCGAACCGGTGATCGCAAATTTTGCCAAGATGTGCGCCCTGCTGGGACCTGCCGGCGCGGGGCAGCTGACAAAAATGGTCAATCAAATTTGTATTGCAGGTCTGGTCCAGGGACTGGCAGAAGGCGTTGCCTTCGCCCAAAAAGCCGGGCTCGACACCAAGGCTGTTATCGAGGTGATTTCAAAAGGCGCTGCGCAATCCTGGCAAATGGAAAACAGGCACGAAACAATGGCAGCCGGGCAATTCGACTTTGGGTTTGCTATCGACTGGATGCGCAAAGATCTTGGAATTTGCCTGAACGAAGCACGGAGAAACGGCGCACGGCTTCCGGTCGTCGCACTCGTTGACCAGTTCTATGGCGACGTTCAGCGCATGGGCGGTGGGCGCTGGGATACGTCGAGCCTCATTGCCCGTCTAAATGACAAGTAATCGTCGTATATATTATCATTAAAAAAGGCCGCCTTGAGGCGGCCTTTTCTTCGAGCGGTAACAGCTCAGCGACGCCGTTGTTGTTGCTGGCGCTGCTGCTGCATACGCTGTTGCTGCATACGTTGTTGCTGCATACGTTGTTGCTGCATCTGCTGCTGTTGCCGCTGACGTTGCATATTTTGCTGCTGCATCCGCGCTGCTGCATTCGCTGTTGCTGCATACGCTGCTGCTGCATCTGCTGCTGTTGCCGCTGACGCTGCATATTTTGCTGTTGCTGCCGCTGACGCTGCATATTTTGCTGTTGCTGACGCTGACGTTGCAGATTCTGCTGCTGCTGGCGCTGACGTTGCAAATTCTGCTGTTGCTGCCGCTGGCGTTGCAAATTTTGCTGCTGCTGTTGCTGCCGCTGGCGCTGCAAATTTTGCTGCTGCTGTTGCTGCCGCTGGCGCTGCAGATTCTGCTGCTGCTGCTGTTGCTGCCGCTGACGCTGCAAATTCTGCTGCTGCTGCTGTTGCTGCTGCTGGCGCTGCAAATGCTGCTGCTGCTGTTGTTGTTGCCGCTGACGCTGCGATTCTGCTGCTGCTGCTGTTGTTGCTGCTGGCGCTGACGCAGCTGGTTTTGCTGCTGACGCTGTTGATTTCTGCTGCTGCTGCTGCTGCTGCTGCTGCTGCAAATTCTGCTGTTGCTGCTGTTGTTGCTGCTGGCGCTGACGCAGCTGGTTTTGGTTCTGTTGTTGTTGCTGCAATTGGCGCTGACGCAGCTGGTTTTGCTGCTGCTGCTGCCGCAATTGTTGCACACGCTGCTGTTGTTGACGGATATTGGGCTGGTTCGACAGCAGGTTCTTCCGCTGGTTGATCACATTCATGCGTTGTTGACGCAGTTGTTGCTGCTGCTGCAAGAACTTTTGCCGGTTCTGGATTTGCTGCTGGGGCGTCAGCTTGGCGGGTTGTTGCCTTTGTTGCTGAAGCAATTGTTGCTGCCTTTGACGCAATTGCCGTTGTTGCTGCATCAATTGCATTTGTTGCTGGCGCACATTCGGCGGCAGGTTGCGACGGGCAACGACGTTCTGACGTAGCTGCTGCTGCAACTGGCGGCGTTGACTCAGCATTTGCTGTTGCTGTTGCAACATCGTCTGACGACGCTGCGGTGGCACATTGACACCCCTGCCAAAGCGCGGCGGGGGAGCTATCCCTGGAAATATACTGGCACGCCTTCCAGCAATCGCCTTGTTACGGAACTGGCTGACTAGCGTTCCGGCGATAATTGCCGTTGCAACCGCTGCGGGTATGGCAACATAGGGAGACACGTATCCCGGCTGATCATCGATATAGACCGGCGGTGGCGGCGCGTAGACATAGTCCGGCGGCGCTGACCAGGACGGAATAATCACGGCATCTGGCGTCGGCAAAAAATAATCCTCGTCATCATCGAAATCCGGCGGAGGTGGTGGTGTCCAGTCCGGAGCTGACGGCGTGTAGTTCGATTGCCAGCCACCATCGATAGGAGCCAGATATTGAGGCGGCGAATACGCATAGTCAGGTGTGAACGAAGGGTCCGAACCGGCCTGCGATTGTGGCGGAGCATAATAGCGCTGCTCGCGTGGGGGCGGAGGCGGAGCGCGGTAAACGACTTTCTTGTAAGTGCGCGGCGGTTTGGCTTCCGCCGACAGCCGGTTCAGTCTACGGCGGGCATCGGCTGCGTGCGGTCCTGTCGGATAGCGGTCGAGATATGTCCAGAACGCCTCTTTTGAATTGGTCGCAACGGCTTCCTGCCATGTCAGCGCTTCACGCCGGGCAGCCAGGATACCTTGCACGTTCTTGGAAAACTTGCCGTCGGGATATTTCTGCAGGAACTCTTCGTAAGCCTCGAATGTATCGCGGCCCAGCGCTGCCGAATAGGCGTCCGCTTCAGACATCTGGGCAATGGGTTGGGTCCGCATGGCTTCCAGCTTTTGCGGCGTCAGACTTGGCGCAGGCGCATTCGGCTTGCGTTCCATAATAAGGAACGGTTCGGTTATCCGGGAAGCATGCCAGGGCACCTGTGCGCCCTTGCTGAGTTCGGAAACGCGCAAGCGGATGCGATCAAACATGTCGTTGACGGGCAGCCCGCCCTCACGAACGGCTTCGGCAATAGCCTTGGCGTAATTGCCGTAGGGTGGCTTGTTGTCAGGGGCAAATGCGCCAGGCGTCGCATTAACGGATATCAACATGCCAGGATCAGCCTGCATGAGGGCAAGACCGGGCGCCAGCGGTTCGCCGCCCTTTGCAAACGGACCGTCATATGACATGTCCAGCATGGCGATATTTACCTTGCCGGGAAGCGCAGCCAGCGGTCGCAGCAAATCGGAAATGCGGATCGCATTCAATGGAACATCGGAGGGCTGGTCGACGGCCGCCTCATCGGGCACGAAATAATTCTCGCCTTCCAGCTGCAGGCCATAACCGGCGACATAGACGGCGGCGACTGCTCCCGGACCTGCTGCACTTACCTTTTGCAGGAATTCGCGATAGGAGGCACGAAAAGTGTCCTGGGTGAGGTTGCGCGCGCCGACCACCTCAAAACCCGCGCCTTTCAACGCAGCTGCAATGAGACTTGCATCAGCGGCTGCCGTGGGAAGCGGCTTGGCTTCATATCCCTCGACACCCACAACAAAAGCAAACCGGGCCTGGCTTCCCTTGCCGTTCTGCTGATTGTCGGGTTGTGCAGCAGCGGCAGGCGGTGGCGGCGGCTGGGAAGATGGTGCGTTCTGTGCGAGGGCCGTGCTGGCCATACCGAACAAGCTCAGGGCAAGTCCGGCAAGTAGCAGTCTGGTATTACGAAACATCGGCCACATCTCCTGAATAGCTTTCGGCTTTCCCACCATGGATCTAGATTAGTTCGATTTGCTGGTTCGGCAACCCAAATCGAACTACCGGGCCTAAATATATACCTGAGACGTCACGTGTTGATTTTGCCCAAGGCCAGCCGCAACGCTTTGCAGCAGATCAAATACGCTCTGGACAGGTGTCAGCATATTCTCCGGTTCCCATCCCGCCCCCAGCTACTTGATCATCTGGTCGTGATTTTATTTCCGGTTGCGCAGGGGAACTGCGCCCGAAGCGGTCAGCGAAGCCACATAAGACGCAATGGCCTGTGCACCGGGCCACCCTGCCCTGTTGGCGCCCTGGGCCCATTCGAGCGCGAGATTCGGTAGCAGGTTGGCCCACTTCACCTGTTCGGACTGGGCCAAAGTTCGAAAGGTCAATCCAGCCTGCGCCAGCGCCTTTCGCTTCGCGATTGCATCTTCTGTCTGCAAGATCGCCAGACGCTCTTCAAACGCCCCGAAGGCATTCAGGATTGCTCCACTCACCTCCGGCGGCAAACCATCCCAACGGCTTTTTCCCGCTGTTACCGCCAGTTGCATCATCGCGCCAAACCCCACGTCGGTGACAAAAAAAGTCGGCGGGCGTGACTTTGCTGCAATCCAGTCTCCGATCGGAAGAATGGCCGCGTCCAGTTTTCCCGCACCCAGCGCAAGAACATGATCGCTGACCGGACCGAAGATTGCCTTTACTCCGGCACCCGGCAACCAATTGCCGGTCAAGGCAGACACACCAACCGTGCGCCCTTTCAAATCCGCAAACGCAGCGACCGGCTTGTTCGAAACCAAAACAAGTTCATCCGCAGCAGCAACCGAGAGCAAAATTTGGTTCACGCCAAAAAATGCCTGACGCATTTCAGGAACCTGATCGATCGTCATTCGAAATGCGCGCAAGAGCCTGGCCGGATCCGCGCCATTGAAAGGGACCGCATATGTGATCTGCTGAAAGACAAACTTGTCGGATGAGCCCTCTGTCGAGAACAATGCAATGTCAGCGCTACCGGCCTGCATGGATGCAAATATCTCTGCCGGGTCAGTCGATTCAGCGTTATCCCATTCGATCTTGTATTTGCCACCGACAGCCAGTTCCTTGTCGATTGCAGGCAGCGTCACCGAGGTCAAAAGATTCTTTGCAATTGGTGCGCCGGTAAAAGTGAGCGTGCGCAATTTCAAAATCTCCGCTGCGCGCACTTTGCCGATACCTGATGCCATGATCAGAAGACACATCGTGACCGCGACATTGCACAACACCCTGGCCGGGAATCCAGACCTGCTGCCTTCGAAAAAGGGTTTGGCGTCTGCATCGACCTTCCGTTTTTCCGACACGCCCGGCCTCCGCAATGCTCACGATTTTGATAGGCGCCGCACACAGGCTGCGCAACAGGTTCATTATCCTAGTGCAGCCTGCAACAAGAGTGAAATACCATTGAGTTCTTGCGCATGCACTCTGGTTAAGAGATGGCCAGAGCCACTTGTTTTCGCAATTCCGGCAGAACTTCTGTTTCGAACCACGGGTTGGCCTTCAACCAGCCCGTGTTGCGCCATGACGGATGGGGCAGGACAAATACTTTTGGCGAACCTTGAGCGAATTCCTGCCAGCGGCGAACTGTTTCCCGCATCGGCGCACCCGCCTTTATGGACAAGCCAAGCCGCCTGGAGTGATAAGCATGGGCATATGATCCTATCGCCAAAATGACTTCTATCTGCGGCATAAGCGCAAAAATTTCATCATGCCAGGCAGCACGGCATTCGCGCCTCGGCGGCAGGTCGCCCTTGTGTTTGTCGTGACCGGGAAAGCAGAAGCCCATGGGTACAATTGCCACGCGGGAGCTATCGTAGAATGTCGTCCGGTCCACTTGCATCCACGCACGCAGGCGTTCGCCCGAAGGATCATTAAATGGCAGCCCTGTGGAATGGACTCGTGTTCCGGGCGCCTGGCCTGCCACCAGCAACCGCGCCGTCGGCGACAGACGAACAACCGGACGCGGTTCGTGCGGCAATGCCGCCTTTTGCGGCTGATCGCGGCAAATCCGGCACGCTTCGATGCGCCGCGTTAATTGCCCCAGCGCGCCGCGCGGATGGACTTGTTCTTCAGAGATCGATGACTTTGCCATCTTCGGCAACAATCAGCCCCCCAGCGGTCATTTCCTTTGCGCAGGCCAAGGCCGAACGGCCCAAATGGGTCACGGCAATCTGTGCCGCTTTCAGTTCCGGCAGATTGCGTCGCAAAGTTGGCCAGTCGATATGATTGGGTGTCGAACGCTCGCCCGAATAGCATTCGATGACGAACAGGTCCGTCCCATCCGCAAGCAAAGGCACGTTGGCATTCCAGCTTGTATCGCCGGTGTATGCAAATGCCTTGGCTCCATCGGTCAGGCGCACACCAGTTGAAGGCGCACCGGAAGGATGGCGCATTTCCAGGCTGTGCAAACTGAATCCAGCGACTTCCATATGTCCACCGGGCGGCAATTCTTCTACCGCCCATGGATAGTTCCAGCGATTTGCCGTCATGCCGGGGAAAAAGACTTCGCATGCCATTTCGATGCGCGTGCGTGTACCGGGTGGCCCGACTATCGTCAGCGGCTTGCGCCGTCCAGCGACGAACTGGGCCTCCAGAAGCAGAAATGGTAATCCACCGAAGTGATCGCCGTGCAAGTGGGTCAGCACCACCGCATCAATGTCTTCCGTCGAGAAGCCAAGACGCGACCAGCCGAGCAATGCGGTAGCTCCGAAATCCACGGCCACACTGTGACCGCGGCTATCGAGCCTGATGCAGGTATGACCGCGGCCGCCGCTACCAAATGCGTCTCCACTGCCAACAAAAGTCGTCTTCATTCGATCTCCGGTTCGTGCGCACAGACCGCTCGAAACTTGTTTGATCCTTGTATCAAGCCGAAGCGCTTGGGCGGCTCGACAAGTCTTCAACCCAGCGATGTACTGCCTTTAATTCCGCCGGAATTTCCATTCTTGCGAGTTTGAAAAAACCGAAGGTTACGAGCGCCGTGATGTCGGCAATCGAAAAGTCTTGTCCAGCCAGGAAAGGCCGGGTTTGCAGGACGGAATCAAGTTTGCGCAGCGTGGCATAAGCCCTTTCCGGCGAGACAGCTGCAAGTTCCGCAATCTGTGGCACTTCCCGGCCCGCCATTCGCGGATGGGCATGGCGAAAGGCATTGGCCACATGACGATAAAGTTCCAGCTCGATGATGCGGTTCCACATCTCGACTTGTGCCTTGCCAACCGCTCCCTTGCCGAAAAGTGCAGGTTCGGGAACCGTCTCCTCGAAATACCGGCATATAGCCACGCTCTCGGAAATGATCGTCCCGTCGTCCAGTTCCAGCACTGGAACCATCTGGAAGGAATTGAGCGCAGTGAAGGCCTCGCCCCAATGCTCGCGGGAGCCGAGGTCGACATCCACGACGGGCACGACAATGCCTTTTTCCGCCAGAAATATCCTTACCCGGCGGGGATTTGGCGCGAGTGGCGCATTGTACAGCTTCATGATGTTCCCCGCGTATGCTTCCCCACAACATCGTCCGGCAGCGCCAGCCGCAATCCCGGATCGCGCAGATTTCCCGCTTCGCATACCACGAAGAGCTGCGTGATCCATCGAAAAGCGCATGAAATCAGCAATTCCTGCGCTGTTTCATGATATTTCGACCATTTACTCAACGGATTATTGCCCGGAATGTGTTGCAGCGCACATCCCGGGACTTAGCTTCCCCTTGGCCCAACCCGTAACCGATGGCCAACAAGTCATATCTGCCTGTGGGACGTTTGGCCCCAAAATCCGGCTCCTGTCAGTCCAACGTTAACGTTTTGGCGAGACAATTGCCCACTGGAAGTAATGTTTGCGGCTGTCTGCCGCAGTTTTTGCGTTGCGTGTATGAGTGAAGTCACCGCCGAAATGATCGAGAAAGGCCGCAAGCAAAAAACGCGCGCGGTGCAGAACCGGCGTGGCCTAACCAATCAGATCCGCAACACACGGGAGAAGTTGACTTCATCGGGTTCCGGCTTGCGCGGTCTCGACGTCGAACTGCTGCGCCAATACGCCCTTACCCGCAAGACCGCTGCTCCCGCGACCATGGGGCTGGCGCTGGTCGTGGCTGTTGTCGCCACCCTTTGGATCAGCCCGGGTCATGCGATGATCTGGCTGGTGCTCGTGCTTTCTGCCGTGCTGAACAGCTTTGGACAGGCCCGCAAATACCTGGAGCAAGCCGACGCTGAAATTAACGTACAGAAATGGCAACGGCGATTTGTGTTGTCGGAAATAATTCAAAGCATCGTGTGGGCGACGCTTGTCTTGTTTCTGCTGCATGTTCACGATCCTGATGCGCGCACATTTGTATTGTTCATCATGCTTCTGATTGCCGCAATCAGCGCAATGATGTCGGCAGCTATCCCGCAAGCGGTTTATTCAGGACTTCTGCCGATCACTCTGGCAATCGTCGGCTTCATGCAATTCACGGCTGACTTCCGCGCTGTCCCGATGACGGTGATGGCTATCATTTCGCAGATATTTTTTGTCGTGCTGGCCAAACGTCTTTACTCAAGCAACGTATCGTCGCTGTTGCTGCAGCGTGAAAAAGATAGTCTGATTGGCGAACTGGAAGAAGCAAAGCTGAATTCCGACCATGCGCGACGGCGCGCTGAAGAGGCCAACATCGCAAAATCCCGTTTCCTGGCAACCATGAGCCACGAATTGCGCACTCCGCTGAATGCCATACTGGGATTTTCCGAAGTCATGAAGAATGAACTGTTTGGTACGCACTCCGTTGCGTCATACAAGGATTATTCCAACGACATCCATTCGAGTGGCCAGCATCTTCTTATGCTGATCAATGAAATTCTAGATCTGTCACGCGTCGAAGCGGGCCGATACGAACTTAAGGAAGAAGCCGTCTCACTTCCTGGTGTGGTTGAGGATTGCGTTCACTTGCTGCAAATTCGTGCGCAGAAGCGCGAGATAAGTCTTGAAGCGATTGTGGAAGATGATCTGCCGCGTGTGTGGGCCGACGAGAGAGCGATGCGACAAATCGTGCTTAACCTGCTGACCAATGCCATCAAGTTCACCCCGCAGGGCGGAGCGGTAACGATCAAGGCCGGCTGGACCCGTTCAGGCGGGCAATATATTTCCATTCGCGATACGGGCCCGGGTATCCCGGAAGAGGAAATTCCGGTCGTGCTGTCCTCGTTTGGTCGCGGATCTATGGCGCAAAAGAATGCCGACGAGGGCTCCGGGCTGGGCCTGCCGATCGTCAAGGGTCTTGTGGAGTTGCACGAAGGTACTTTCATTCTGCGCTCGAAGGTCCGCGTTGGAACCGAAGTTATTGTAAAACTGCCATCGCAGCGGATCATGAATGTATTGGCCGCCATGCCCGGTGAACCGTTTCCTCCGCCAACTCCGCAAAAGGGCTTCCGTCGTAAGGCGGCCTGAGGCGTAACCAAAATTTGTATTGCAGGCACCCTCGCCAAATTGCCGCAAGCCTGACACTATTGCCGGGCTATCATTGCCGCATGCAATCCCCGGTTCATCGTTCTCAGGATCAGCAAATGTCCGCCACCCCGCACTTTGGCAACGCGCGTAATTTCCCCCGTCACCTGCAAGTGTTGCGCAATGTCCTTGCTGCAGTGGCGGTGCTTTCACTTGGTGCGCAGACTGCCTTGGCCGAAACGAAGCCCGCAGCCGCCGCTTTGCAGGACAAGCAATCTCTTGCCAAATGGCCACAACCGGTAACCACGCGCCACACCATAATCATTGACGGCAAGCCATTGAAGTTTTCTGCCACGGCCGGCTACGTGTCCTTGAAGAATTCAACGACCCGGGAGGCCATAGCCGACATCGCCTATATAGCTTTTACAAAGGACGGCGAAGACGTGCGCAAGCGGCCGGTTACTTTTGCCATGAATGGTGGGCCCGGATATGCGTCAGCGTGGCTGAATCTCGGCGCACTGGGCCCCTGGCGCATTGCCATGGACAATGAGGGAACTTATCCGTCAGCGCGTCCGGATTTGTCAGACAATCAGGAAAGCTGGTTGCCGTTTACCGATCTCGTTTTTCTTGATCCTGCGGGTACCGGCTATGGCCGCATATTGGCGAAGGGTGCTACAGACACTTTGTGGAGCGTCAATGGCGATATCGACTCGCTGGCGACCACCATCCGGCGCTGGAGCGAAAATAGCGGCCGCAGTGCATCGCCAAAGTTTCTGCTTGGCGAGAGTTATGGCGGTTTTCGCGTTCCCAAGCTCGCCAACGCACTGCAAACCGATCAAGGCGTCGGCGTCAACGGCCTTGTGCTGGTCTCACCCGTCCTCAACTTTGCGCGCCGCCGTAACGCAGGCGCTCTAAGGCACGCAGCAACGCTCCCTTCAATGGCGGCAACTGCAATGGGCCGCCACAGGAACATTACACGCAAAGACCTGGCCAACATTGAGGACTATGCGCGCAGCACGTTCGTAGTCGATCTCTTGAAGGGCCGCAAAGACTTGCAGGCTCTTGAACGGCTGACAGCGCGTGTCAGTGAATTGACCGGTCTCGACAAGGATATCGTGAAACGCAGGGCCGGACGGATTTCAACTGACTTGTTTGCGCGTGAGTTCTGGCGCGACCAGGGGCGTGTCGCCTCCATGTATGATGGACTTGTCACCGGCCTTGACCCTGATCGAAATTCTCCCGGCAATGAAGCTGAAGACCAATTGCGGCTCGGCCTTCATGCGCCCCTCGTTCAGGCGATGGTTGGTCTTTATCGTGACAAGCTCAAATGGGTTTTCCCCGACGGGCGCTACATGTTCCAGAACAAGCAGGCGGGCAACAAGTGGAAATGGGGCAATCGGATGCCTGAATCGGTTTCAGATCTTGCCAGCGTTGTCAGCCTGGATCCGAACATGCGTGTATTGATCGTGCATGGCATGACCGATCTGGTGACACCTTATTTCGAGACACAACTCGTGCTGGACCAGATGGCCCCCATCGGTCGGGATGACCGCATCAAATTTGAGGTTTATCCGGGCGGCCACATGTTCTATTCGCGCGAGGCATCCCGCAAAACATTCCGCGACCATGGGCGTGCGTTGGTGGACGGCGCCAAATCCGGTGTCAGGGACTAAAGCTGGTTACCTGCCCGTCACGCGCAGCGCGGTACCACGGCCCATTTCCTGCATCGACATGTCTATCACGAAGCCATTGCAGAGAAGTCTTGTGCAGAACGTGGCGCTGATATTCCCACACAGCGAAATGGGTCGCACATTCGATTCGCACAAATGCCTTTTGCTGCGAGCCAATATCATCCATCAAATACAGGTTGGCCGCCAGAAGATCGTCTTGCGCACCTGTCATCAATAATGCCGGAACCTTGATCTTGTTCGCGGCTTTTGCGTTCCAACCCCAATAACTTCGCGTGGGTGCGCGCAAGCCACCCGGTCCCCATGTTGCGCCAACAGGGTCATGTTCGGTGTTCAGTTTCCAGATATACTCGGGCATTCCGGGTTCTATCGTCGACCTGTCGCTGACCGTTGCGAGCCATCGCTTGTCGATGCCGGTTTCGCGTACCTGAATAGTCATGGGTGCGCCCGGCAGCGGCATTTGCGCAACAGGCGCATCAGGATTGCCCCTGCTGTAATTTGAAGAAGCGTGCAGGATCAGCTTGTCCACCTTGTGCTGATGCCGGTGCGTAAATGTGCCTGTCCGGATGCCACCACCAGACCAGCCGATCAAGGATATCTTTTCAACTTTCCTGAGCTCGCAAATGTAATCGACAATACATGCGATATCATCTGTCTCACTGTCGCTGTTGACCAGAACGAAACCGTAATCGGGTTCGCATGGCGAAGGCAAAAGGTCCGGCATAATCAGGTGCTGTTGTGCGGGATCCAGGTTGCGTGGATTGTTCATGTGAGGACGGACAGAACGGCCATAACCTGTCATGTCCATTGCGAACACATCAAAACCGTTGCCTGCGAGAAATTCCATCCACGAATAATCGCGATATGGCACATCGAATGCCAGCGTGGACGGACAATACCCACCATGGACGAACAACACCACGCGACCATTGAAATCGAAGCTGTCTGCATCGTTCAACGCAGTCGACTGGATCCTCTCGCGCAAGAAAAGATCAATGCGCTTGCCTGCAATCGCGGGAACGCTGGACACGTGACTGACCAGCCTGTCGATGGTTATTACGTGTGTCATGGTCCACCCCTGCCTTGTGTGAACGCAGGATGATGACTTCCAGGACCTATTGCAACCTGGCCTGATCCCAAGTCGGCATGTCATTGTGCGCGGCAACAGCAGCCTTCAAAACGCCCGCCGCCAAAGTGGCCCCTGCTCCCTCGCCGCTTGAAATTCCCATATCGAGGATTGGTTTTTTACCCAATCTCTCAAGAACATCCCTATGGACCCCTCCGGGAACCACATGCGCTGCCATGCAATGATCGATTGCGGTGGAATCCATCGCCAGCAAAATGGCGGCAGCTGCACAATCGGCAAGTCCATCGAGCAACACGGGAATATTCTGCAATCTCGCGGCCGCAATCGCGCCGGCAAGTGCGCAGGTCTCGCGTCCGCCCAGCCGACGCATGATTTCCAGCGGATCCGAGAGTTCTCCCGCATTCAGGGCAAGCGCTGCATGTATTGCTGCTGTTGCT
Organism: uncultured Alphaproteobacteria bacterium; assembly: GCA_963700795.1. GTDB lineage: Bacteria > Pseudomonadota > Alphaproteobacteria > Rhizobiales > Beijerinckiaceae > Terripilifer. The sequence continues at coordinate 64,518 of CAVOYX010000006.1, forward strand.
TCACTGCCCGCAACAGCGTCGGCGCTCAGCCATTGACTGGCGTCACCACCCCAAAGAGCTGTAAATACAGCAGCTGCAACAACATCATTGCCAAGGCCGAATGCCCCCAGGCAAAGCAGGTCCGGTTCACCCGCTATGGCTTCCAGGCCGAAGGCAAATGTGGCAGCAGCAGACTTGGCATCAAGGGCTGCAGCTATTGCAATATCCGCAGTGGGATGATCCAGGGCAAGCTCGAAAACCTTGAGGCCGATACCATAGGTTGCTGCGATCTGGTTTACCGCAGCGCCCCCCGCTGCACACAGTTCCAGCTTCTGACGAGCAGACCCGATAGTCTGGTGAGGCATCACGCGTTCGGCAATTCCATTGTTGGCTGCAAACAGGACCGTGAACGGCTTGTCGATACGAGGCGTCGACCTGTTTTGCGAAACCGCCAGCCATTCGGCGATTTCTTCCATTCGCCCGAGCGAACCGGGCGTTTTCACAAGCTGCGCATCACGCAGGCGCACGGCTTCGCGGACCGCCTGCGAAGGAGGCGGCAATTGCGCCAGCAGCGCGCGAATATCGTCGAATGGATGAGTAGGCTCAGTCATGGGTCTTCATCATGGGTGGCAGACTATGGTTGGCTTTTCGCCTCGCGCTTAGCACGAGCGGGAAACAAACCATAGGGGCGTCCAAAGAAAACCGCCGGACCTCACAGGCCCGGCGTTACTCAATTGGGAATTGGCTTGCGCGTCACTTCTTTGCGGGCTTCAGGTAAATGCCCTTCAGACCCTCGACGACGTCGGGCGTTGCCGCAGCAAAGCCTTTCACCATTTCCGCATCAATTTCCTTTGCCGTTTTTGGCGACATTTCGATGCGGCGTTTTTCGATCATCGCCCTGGTTTCAGGATCAGCGATCATCTTGTCGAATGCCGTGCGCAGAATGGCAACCACCTTGCCGTCCACCCCGGGAGGTGCGTAGAATGCCTGACCGATCTCGAAGTTCATGCCAATCACGTCATACATTTTTGCATCCAGCGTGCCGTCCTTGAGCATGTCGCGCATGTGCGGAACACCCTTGAGTTCGGAATCGCGTGGCCCGGTGGCAAGTACCGGCACAATCATCTTGTCCTTGATCCAGCCAGGCCGCACGCCTGTGAAGCCGGAACGGTAATTCCATCGTCCTTCGGTCTCGCCGCGCTCGATGGAGACATTCATCGCGCCACCGCCCTTGTAGCCATAGATCAGCTGAATATTCGTGCCGAGGATCTTGTTGATCAGGCGTGGAAAGACCGAACCCGCGGCTGCATAGCCGGATGAGGCAAGCTTGACCTTGGTCTTCTTTAGATCGTCAAGATTTTCTGATTCCCTTCGTATGCCACACCCACACCGCAGACGACCGCGCTGCAACCGACCCCAGAAAATTGAACTTCCGAGCGTCAAAGTCGACCTTGCGCAGCAGCGGCAGGGTAATGGTCCCAGGGGATATCATCGCGATTTCCGTGCCGTCTTTTGGCGCCACATTGGCCATGTAGGCCGCAGATATCGCTCCGCCCGCGCCTGGGCGGTTCTTGATAATCATCGTCGGATTGCCCGGAATGTGCTTGCCGAGATTGTTCTGAACGATCTGGCAATACACGTGGTAGGTGCCCCCTGACCCAGATGGCACCTCAACGGTGATCGTTTTGCCTGCGAAATATTCCCCGGCCGAAGCAGTCCCGTGAACCAGACTCATGGCGGCAAATGCAACCAATGCTTTGGTTTTCATGGTCGTCCCCTCTTTTTGGTTCTCGCCCGAAGGCGGTGGCGATTTGTTCTTTCTCGCCCAAATTGAGTTTGACATAAACTGCCGTGCGATCCAAGCTTGACTATTAATTCCGGGGTTTGGCGTTGCCCGTTGGCCGTCCAATCAATATGTTCTGGATATTTTCAAGGAACGTCCGGGCAAGCCTGCAAGCAGGGAAAACCCGTGAAAAAGAAAAGGGAGATGAAAATGTCCGAGGCGCCAGCGATCTTGCGCAACAGCATCAGCGATGCCGAGGCAGAAACCCGAATTCATCTGGCTGCAGCATTCCGGATGGCGCATCATCTGGGTTGGAACGATACGATCAACAATCATATTGCAGCGAAAATTCCCGGCGAAGCCGATGCTTTCCTGATGAACCCGCTTGGGTTGGGCTGGCACGAAGTATGTGCGGGCGATCTCATCAAATCCGATTTCAACGGTAATTATCTTTCGGAAACAAAAAGGACGCTTGCCCCCGCGGGGTATAATTTTCACAGCGCCATTTTGCGAGACATGCCAAATGTTCATTGCACTTTACACGTGCACGCGCCCTCAACCGTGGTTGTGTCTGCGATGGAAGACGGCCTGCAATATTACGATCAGGGATCATGCGTGCTGTACAATGACGTCGGCTATCACGACTTCGAGGGCCTTGCACAGGAGGCCGAAGAGGCTCCACGCATTATTGCTGATCTTGGCGAAAAACACGCCCTGATGATGCGCAACCATGGCGCTTTAACCGTCGGCAGGACGATCGGCGAAGCGTTCTATTTCATGCGGCGTCTGGTGGATTCGTGTGAAATTCAGGCTCGCTTAATGCAAACAGGTGCACGCACCCGTACAGTGTCAGAGGACGTGCAAAAGTTCACCAAGTCACAGATGGACAAGCGGCGCGCCGGCAAACCCTACGGCCGCCTCGATTGGGAAATGTATTACCGGCAGGCAGAGCAGATTGATCCCGGTTTCAAGCGTATGAACTGAGCGCATAAATACCTCGGACTGGAAAACGACAAATTTCGACCCTACGTGAGCTTTGGTTCAGGTGGAAAAGGTAAGTCTTGTCACCTGTTCTGATTGTTCTGGTTAGTGGATCAAGCTGATGAAATTACTTGCCGGCATAGCGATTGCTGCCATTGCTGTTCTTCTGGTCGTCACATTCGGCGACAAGGAAATTGCTGGCGATTTCAAATTCGGGCATGCGCTGGAATCGCTTTTATACGGCGCGATTGCCGTGTCCATGGCCTCGTACCTGCTGTTGCAGTACCGTGGGAAACTCAGCACGGCCGTGCTGTCCGCCGTCGCCTGGATCGCGATATTCGGTGTGGTCGTCGTCGGCTATACTTACCGGCGCGATCTTGAGTCTGTTACCAACAGGGTCATGGACGAGATCGTCCCGGGACGAAAAGTCGATTCATCGCCGGGACAAGCCGTAATTGTGCGCAGTGGCAATGGCCATTTTTTCATGGACGGCGTTACCAACGGAAAATCGTTGCGATACATGTTCGATACCGGCGCATCCTCAGTCGTGCTGACTGCCGAGGATGCAATTCGCATCGGCTTTTCGCCCGCGAAGCTTTCTTTTGATACGACGGTTTCCACTGCGAACGGACGCACCCAGGCTGCAAGCATCAGAATTGATGCCTTGACGATAGGTTCTGTCACCTTGCGCGATGTTCGCGCGCTGGTTGCCCGGCCGGGGGCTATGCGCGAAAACCTGCTCGGCATGTCATTTCTTGGCCGGTTGACGGGTTACACCGTCAGCGGCAACCGCCTCGTTTTGCAACGCTAGGCGGGTAGCGGATATCAGTACCCCAGCAAGCTGAAGACAAATCGCAGTGATACAAGCCCGAGAAAAATACCGAAGGCCAGTTCAAGCGACCTTTTCGACATTGCGTGAGCAATTTTCACTCCTATCGGAGCCGTAAACACACTGACGGGCGAAAACAGGATGAAGCCCAGAAGTGATACGAAGCCGACTGACAGAGGCGGCAGTCCCGCCTTGTCGAACCCTGCAGCCATATAGCCGATAGCTCCAGGAATGGAGATCAGGACGCCCAGGCCCGCAGATGTCGATACGGCCTGATGGATCGGGCGACCGTGGAAGGTCATCAGCATGTTGGAAATCTGGCCACCGCCGATCCCCATCAGGGCGGACATCAGGCCGGTGACAAAACCATAGGCTCGCAGGAGCATCCCCTTCGGCATGTCATCGCCGAGCTTCCAGTTGAGATTGCCGATAAGGCGTGTCGCATTTACGCCTGCAACGAGAACAAACACCACCTTGAAGACCGCGGGCGCGGCCCAGCGCGCTGCAATAGAACCAAGAATGACACCTACGATGACGGGGACGGCCCAGGCGCGCAGAATGTCCTTGTCGACGGTACCGCGCTTCAGGTGCGCCTTGTAGGAAGAGATCGAGGTGGGAATGATGATCGCCAGCGACGTGCCGACGCACAGGGGCATGCGGACATCCTCACCGACCCCCATGATGCGAAACAGCTCATAGAGCACCGGCACTATAACGGCGCCACCACCGACGCCGAATATGCCGGCCAGAACACCCGTGACCGCGCCAGCGGCGACCAGTGCGACGGCAAGCAAGATCAAATCCTGCAGCGGAATCCCCATAAACGACATATGTCCCCCAGCTCCGGACCTTTCCCGTCCAGTTTACACACGCAACACCGGTTTGCGCTATTGCAAGACGAAGCGCAAGTTTCGCTGCTTCAAGTACTTGCGAGCTTTGAGCCCGGCGGACGACAGCCATGAACACGATTTTGTGATCACACCCTTGCTCGCTGCCGGTGCACTCTCGGATTGGCTCAAACGGCCATTTTAGGCGCGGCCGGACCGCGCATCAGGGAGGTAAATATGATACGTTTCGGAACAGCATTGTTTGCACTGGCTATTGTTGCAGGCCCTGCAGCCGCCCAGCAGCCACCGCCACAATTTCCGAACATGACATTTTTCATCACCAGCACGCCTGGTCCCAACGGGGCCAATTTCGGCGGGCTGGAGGGGGCTGACAAGCATTGTCAGGCCCTGGCCGCCAAAGCCGGAGCAGGCAGCAAGACCTGGCGTGCCTATCTCAGCCAGCAGGCCATGGGCGGCAAGCCTGCCGTGAATGCAAAGGACCGTATCGGAAATGGTCCATGGTCCAATGCGCAAGGTACTCTGATTGCCGCTAACACTGCTGACCTGCACGACACGTTCAAGAATTGGATCGGTACGGACACAGGCCTTACGGAAACCGGCAAGAAGATCATGAGCCGGGAATTCGTAATCAATCAGCATGATATCCTGACCGGGACACAGGCTGACGGCACTGCACCACCGGCAGGAAAGGACATGACCTGCGGCAATTGGACAAACGGCAGCGACCAGGGTTCGGCCATGGTGGGCCATCATGACAGGGCGGGTCTGCGCGACGATGCACCATCGCGGTCGTGGAATGCTTCGCATCCTTCGCGTGGCTGCTCCAATCCGCAATTGAAGCGCTCGGGTGGTAATGGACTGCTTTACTGCTTCGCAGCGAACTAAGAGGCCTGCGAAAAATCCATTTGCCGTCGCAGTGCAATTTTTGCTGCGACGGCATTTTCATTCGGGCATCACGTATCAGGAGGCAATCATGAAACGTCTGGCAACACTTGCTGCAGCTGCAGCAATCCTTTCTGCTCCGGCATTTGCACAACAGGCACAGCAACCGCAGGATCCGCAATTTCCAAACATGACGTTTTTCATCACAAGTAAGGGCGGACCAGATGGTGGCAATTTCGGTGGAATTGAAGGCGCCGACCGTCATTGCCAGACGCTTGCCGCCAAGGCAGGCGCAGGCAGCAAAACCTGGCGCGCCTATCTCAGCACGCAAGTAGCGGAGGGCAGGCCCGCCGTGAACGCCCGAGACCGGATCGGCAAAGGCCCGTGGACAAATGCCAATGGCGTACAGATCGCCGCAAATGTTGATGAATTGCACGATCAGGCAAAGGTCAAAATCAATGCTGAAACCGGCGTTGCAGAAAACGGCAGGCTGATCGTCAGCCGCAAGTATGTCTATAACATGCACGACATCCTGACCGGCTCAACGCTGCAAGGTACCGCTTTTCCGCCCGAAAAAGACATGACCTGCGGGAACTGGACCAAGAACGACACGGGTGCAGCACAGATTGGCCATTTCGATCGCTTGAGCGGCCAGAAGACGCCGCAAGCTTTGTCCTGGAATTCGGCTCATCCGACCCGCGGCTGCAGCCACGCAAAATTCAGATCGTCAGGCGGCTCGGGCCTGCTTTACTGCTTTGTAGCAAACTGATCCCTAAACCGGATATTCAGGCCGCGGCGGTCACATCCGTCGCGGCACCTTTCGAATTGGCAACGAAGTCCCGCGCCTGCCGCACCACTTCCAGCCCTGCTCCCTGCGTCACCGCCTGGGTCGCCAGATGCCGGCGCCAGGCGCGCGCGCCGGGCATTCCCGCAAACAAACCCAGCATGTGGCGCGTGATATCGGATAACCGTCCGCCCTGCTCCAGATGCGCGGCAATATATGCCTCATACGCATCCACCACCGCAAAGCCGTCGGCAAACTGGGCTGGCTCACCAAACAATTGCGGATCGACCGCCAACAACAGGCCCGGATTTTGATAGGCAGCCCTGCCCAGCATCGCGCCATCGAGATGCGACAGGTGAGCAACGCAATCTTCAATGGTCTGTATCCCGCCGTTGATGTGTATCGGCATGTCCGGGAAATCCAGCTTCAATGCATAGACAAGCGCATAGTCGAGCGGTGGGACATCACGGTTTTCTTTCGGCGAAAGCCCCTGCAACCAGGCCTTGCGGGCATGGACGATAAGTTCGTCCGCGCCGGCGTCGCGTACTTTCAATGCCATTGTCCATAATGCTTCGGCAGGTTCCTGTTCGTCGACGCCAATGCGGCATTTAACCGTGACAGGAATTCTGACAACCGCTTTCATGGCAGCCACGCATTCGGCAACCAGATCAGGCGTCTGCATCAGGCAAGCCCCAAAGGCTCCGTTCTGAACACGGTCCGACGGACAGCCGCAATTCAGATTGATTTCATCATAGCCATAATCGGCACCGATCCGGGCGCATTCGGCCAAGGATGCAGGTTCGCTGCCACCCAGCTGCAAGGCCACCGGGTGTTCCGTGCCACCAAAGGAAAGCAAACGATCGCGAGGTCCATGAATGATGGCGCCAGTCGTCACCATCTCGGTGTACAATCGCGCCCGGCGCGAAAACAGACGATGAAAGGCCCGGCAGTGCCGGTCCGTCCAGTCCATCATGGGCGCTATAGCAAAGATAGGTAATTGATTTTGCACCGATTTCTCTTTATATTCAGTGTGCACGAGGCGAAACGTGCACACTTTTGTTCGCATTTGTTCTCGCCTTTACGCACAAATTCGCGGGTTCCGTGTGCACGTTTTGTGCACGAATTTTCTAGGATGACGGCGGCAGGCCAATGGCAACGTTCAATAAACTTCCATCTGGATATTGGCGAGCCCAAATTCGGCGCAAGGGGAAGTATGCCTCAAAGACGTTCCGCCTGAAAAGCCAGGCCGAGAGCTGGGCCATTGAGGCTGAGCGCGCTGTCGAGCTGGGCAAGAGCGCAACGGGACCGAGGATCGACCCTCAGACCACTGTAGCCTGGCTGATCGATCTGCATATCGCCGATATGCTGGAGGTAGGAAAACCGCTTCTGCTCCGGCGGCCAGCTCGACATCAACCTGCCGCAAAATCCTCAGGCAATCCTCATCCGAATGTCGCTTACGAGCCATCTCATGCTCCTCCCTTTGCCACCACTATAATGGCTCAATTTTAGGGGGCTAAGACACGCTTTCACATCGGTATCGCTGACCTATCAGCAGGCAAAGGCCGGACTTCTGCGAATTCTGGCTATTTGTGAAGATGAACGAACACCTTTGGCGCCGGAACTACCCACCGTCCGGGAGACGGTTGCAAAATTCGTCCACGCACCGAACGGCTGGCAGGCCATGTTTGTGCCTGCGGGTACTCCGCCAGACATTGTGACGAAACTGAACAAGGAAATGAATCTCGTCCTGCAAGATCCCGAACTCGCCAGCCGCCTGAAGGGACAGTTCACAAGTTTTATTGGCGGGCCTCCAGAGGCCGTGACGAAGAAAATCAAGGACGAAGGCGAAGTTGTTGCCGCAATCTTGAAACGAATCGGGTTCAAACCGCGATGAGGCAGACTATTCCATAGGCGGATTTCAACCTGGGCAATCGCGATAAAATATTCTCGAGGCGATGACCTAGCCATCAGTTGAGCGCTCAAGAAACCTGCATTCAACAGATGAGGATACATCTAAGCCACGCAGCAACCAGGTTAGCGTGGCAACATGCGCTGCCACGCGCCGAAGTGCTGACCAGCCAATAACCAAATCAGGTCAGCTTCAGGCTGCCGTTTGCCGCTCGGTGGCAAAATCGCGCGAAATGACATTGGCTTCTTCGCTGATGCGCTTGACGGTTTCAGCCGCAAGCTCCGAATTCAGATTGGCGAGCTTGCCTGCTTCGCCCGAATAATCGGTCATAGCTCTACCCCAGAAATCCATGCACACGCCGATAGCCTCTGATGGATTGGCGCATTGCGTGACTGCCTTGGCCAGCGCGCGATCCTGCTGATAACGCCCCTTGTAGAAATCCATCAATTCCAGATTGCAGCTCATCCAAGCATCGAAAACTTCACCATTCATCCGGGCAATCGACTGAACCGCCTTCGGATAGATGCCGCTGGCCATGCCGGTCAGCAATGTCTCTGCCGCAGTTGAAGCCCCTGCATGCTGACGTTCTGCCGAAGATTTTGTTTCCCGAAATTTACTGTCAGGCGCTGACATGTTCGCTCTCCCATGAGATTAACTTTCGCCGCCCAGCTCCAATTTCCTTGATGACAAACATTGGCGGCGATTTCGCGACAGCGACATGACAGGGATCAATCTCTGTATTTTACTTATCAATTTTGTTATATAAAATATTTTTCTGGATTTTTCTGTGTTTTATTCTAAACTGCGTTATCCTTGGATAACACTGGTTTTGCCCGGATCGTGAACCGATGACCCAAATCATTTCCGCCAATCGTCTGAGCGATGGTCTTATCGTATTCCTTGATAAGGAAAACAAATGGGTCGAGGCCGCAACTCAGGCAGCGGTGTTCGACACCAGGGAAGCGGCTGCCTCGGCGCTTACGCGCGGTCAGGCGGATATCAAAACCAATCTGGTTGTCGATGTGGCAGCCATAGACATGGTTGTTGTAGCAGGGCGCCTCCAGCCATCGCATCTGCGCGATTCCATACGGATGGGGGGACCGACCATAACGCCAGGCTCGTCCCTTAAACTGAGTGAACCTTCGTCTTCTTTCAAAGAGTCCCCCGATGTATCGATATGACGAATTCGACGCAGCGTTCGTTGCCGACCGGGTCGGCCAGTTCCGAAATCAGGTCAAGCGACGCCTGGCAGGTGAGTTGACCGAAGAGCAATTCAAGCCGCATCGCCTGATGAATGGCGTCTATCTGCAATTGCACGCTTACATGCTGCGCGTCGCCATTCCATATGGCACACTCAACAGCAATCAAATGCGCATGCTGGCTCATATCGCCAACACGTATGACCGTGGATTTGGCCATTTTACCACACGCCAGAACATCCAGTACAACTGGCCGGCTTTGGTCGACTGCCCGGATATCCTGAACGACCTCGCGCAAGTGGAAATGCACGCGATACAAACGTCAGGGAACTGTATCCGTAATGTAACTGCCGATCATTTTGCCGGTGCCGCCGCCGATGAGATTGCCGATCCCCGACCTTATGCGGAGATTCTGCGTCAATGGTCATCGCTGCATCCGGAATTTTCCTTCCTGCCCCGCAAATTCAAGATCGCGCTGACCGGCGCGGCAAGGGATCGCGCTGCCATTCAGGTGCATGACATCGGATACCAGATCGTGCGCAATTCAAAGGGCGAGACCGGCTTTGCGGTTTACATTGGTGGGGGCCAGGGCCGCACCCCAATGATTGCGAAAAAGATCAGGGACTTTTTACCAGAAGCAGACTTGCTCTCCTACACGCAGGCCATTGTACGCGTATATAATCTGGAAGGGCGCCGCGACAACAAGTACAAGGCGCGGATCAAGATTCTCGTCCATGAAAAAGGCGCTGAAGCGATGGCGGAAGCTGTCGAGGCGGAATTCGCTGCCATCGAAGGTGGTGCGCTCGAATTGCCGATCGACGAGATCAATCGCATTCGTGATTATTTCAAGTTGCCTGATCTTGCTAACCGAAGCGTATCGTCTACTGCGTTTGAACAACGACGCAAATCCGATCATGGATTTGCTGCATTCGCAGCGACGAATCTGACCGCGCATAAAGTCGATGGCTATGCAATCGTCACAATTTCCCTGAAACCGATTGGCGGGATCCCCGGTGACGCAACAGCAGAGCAGATGGAAGCTGTAGCGGATCTGGCACATCAGTACAGTGCAGATGAAATTCGCGTCTCGCACGAACAGAACCTGGTCTTGCCCCATGTCGCGCTTGATGACCTGCCAGCACTTTATGACCGCTTGATTGCGTGTGATCTTGCCACATCCAATGCAGGACTGGTGACGGACATCATTTCCTGTCCGGGACTCGATTATTGCGCTTTGGCCACTGCCCGCTCCATACCGATTGCGCAACGCATATCCGCGCATTTCGGCGCAAATGGAAAAAGTCACGATATCGGCGAATTGAAGATCAAGATTTCCGGGTGCATCAACGCTTGCGGCCACCATCACGTCGGCCATATCGGAATATTGGGCCTTGAACGCAAAGGCGTCGAAACCTACCAGATAACGCTCGGTGGCTCAGGCGATGAATCCTGTTCACTTGGCGACCTTGCCGGACCGGGTTTCTCTTCCGATCAGGTTGTCGAGGCCATCGATACGATTGTCGAAACTTATATGTCCAACAGGGCAAGCAAGGATGAGACATTCCTGTCTGCCTACCGGCGGCTTGGAATGGCGCCATTCAAGAAGGCGCTCTACGAACGCGACACCGGTGAAGGTATCTGATTATGGCACTATGGCAAAACGGCGCGTTTGTTAACGACCCATGGCGGCATGTTGCAGAAGGCGAAGACGTGTCACCGGCCGGGCATGTTATAATCCCGCTCGATTGGTGGAACGCGGTTCGCGATATTTTTGCACAATCAAATGCGCCGGTGGGCGTTTTGCTGCAGCCATCGGAAAATCTGGAAAGCATTGCAAAGGATATTTCCCGGCTATCTCTCATTGCACTGGCTTTTCCGTCCTATACCGACGGAAGGTCTTTTTCGAAAGCGCAGTTGCTGCGCGAACGTCATCAATTTTCCGGCGAGCTGCGCGCGACCGGGGATATCCTCACCGACCAGCTGTATATGCTGGATCGCTGCGGATTTGACGCGCTTGAAATAACAGATCCGCATACGATAAAGGCGCTGCAAGAGCGCAGCGCCTGGAAGCAGACATTGTTTTATCAGCCTTCCGTTCTGGACGAATTACCTGCGGGACAACGGCCCTGGTTGCGGCACCCTGCCCGCTGAATCCGATCAGCCGATCAGGCTGCCTCGTATGCGTCGACCAGGGTTGATCGCGCACTACACTCAGCAATCAGTTTATCGAAGTCGTCCAGACCATCGTCACTGCCCATCATGTATTCGAGGATATACCGAAAGCCCGTCAGGACCGGCGTATCGTCACCACTCATTACTGCAGCGACACTGCGCCACTCGCGGTCGGTAGCAATGTCCGAGAACTCGCGCACAAGACCAGCGGCATATACGCCAGGATCACGCTCATTGGCATCTGCAGCTTCTGCAACCCGTTTGCGCAAATCACAGCCCAATGATCGCAGCGCGGCATCGGCGATTGCCGGATATGAGCAGGAATGAATCAATTCCTTGCGAAGCATGTTCGCCTCCCTAAATCAAAGGACAAAAGATTAATGCTGCAACGCAGCACCAAACAGTGATTGTTCTTCGATAAAGGATAAAGCTGGCAGGATCATGACACATGATGAAATTGTTTGGTGCAATAACGAATAAACTTTGATGGCAAACGAAGTGCAATTGGACCAAGCCAATGCACACAGGCCGGATATCTGAAGACAGATCAATATTGATGACGCCTCATTGCGCATCATGGCATCAAAACGGCGTTCAGATGACAGAATCTTATCGTCTTCAAGTCGCCAGCAAGTCGCTTGCCAGACGTCGGCTCATCAGGGCCAGATGTCCGGGCAGATCGCTATCGCCTGCCCGGACTTTTTCAGTTAGCCGCCGTCGGCTTCGAAACCGGCTGCTTTTATCCCGGCGACTGCCGCCGCTTCATCATTGTCCGATGTGTCGCCGGAAATGCCCACAGCGCCAATAATGACCTTGTTCTTGTCACGGATCAGGACACCACCGCCAACCGGAAGTATTCCGCCATCAGCCAGATGGGCCGCTGCTGCCATGAAGTGCGGCCGTTCCTGGGCAATTTTTTCCAGCCGCTTGGAGCCGGCACCCCATGCAACGGCACCCCAGGCCTTGCCGAACGCAACCTTCCAGCGCAAGAGGCTTGTCCCGTCTTCAGAAATTCCGGAGCGAAGCGCGCCCCGACCGTCCAAGACGATAATCGCGATACCATTGTATTTGTTGTCGCGGGCATGTTTTTGCGCAGTGGCAACAATGGTCTGCGCGGCTTCTAAAGTAAGTTCTGTCACATCATCCTCCCGGAATGTCCGCATCCTGAAAAATGGCGTGCGGCTGACCTGCTATATCATCTGGCAGCTTGCAGCTGCCAGCACCCAGGGCGTATCCGCCATACAATTTTCGCGAACGATCTGATTGTTTTCGCTGGTCTTCCCGGACGACACATGTGCGCTAGCGCACACCGCGCGTGATGCACCTCGTTGGACCGCATTTCCGTAGAAAATCGCGTTAACCACGCGTCTTTGCCCATGTTTCCGGGTAAAACAAACGCGAAATGACAAATTCCAGGCAAGATATTCTTCGCTTTACGCCAGATTTGAAGCCAGAAACTTACCGCGCCGGCAACCATAGCCCGCATTACCGCAATTGGAGTATTGACGGTTACCTGACGTGGTGTAAGTTCCTGTTTATCGAGGCAGCTCTGCGTTAAGGGGGACGTCGGCCCTTAATGCCATGACGGTCTGCGCCGGGCTCTCGCGATACATCAAAATGCGGCTTCATATATTGAAGGAGAAAACCATGGATGATCGGGAGAAAACACAGCAGGAACTGGACAAGCTCCAGGAAGAGCTGAAAACCTCCGGGCTTTCGCGCCGTAAATTTCTGGACCGTCTGAAGGCAATTGGCGTTGGCTTTGGTGCTGCGGCAGTTGTCGGTGCTGAGGCTGCAAATGCTGCCACCGGTGATATCGTATCCCTGCAGTCGAGCAACAAGGCGATCGGCGACATTGTTGACGAGGGCCGTGAACAGGCTGCGCAGGATCCGAACACGAAGGTCGCGCAATATTATTATCGCCGCTACCGCCGGTTCTACCGCCGCTATCGCCGGTATTTCCGTTATCGCCGCCATTTCTATCGCCGGTTCTATCGTCGCTATCGCCGGTTCTACTACTAGGCCGGCAAATCAAAGGCGGCGTCAGGCAGATGCTTGCGTTGCCAGACAAAAATTCGGGGGACCCGCGGCGATTTTTCGCCGCCGGGTCCTTTGTTTTCGAGAGTGCGCGTGAAGCAGTCACGTTAATCGTGTTTGCATACCAAGGCATGGCAAACACCTTGCGCCCTGCTTGTGTGGCCAGCATATTCGCTGGCTACAACTTCCATGATCCGTACTGACCCTTGCCACCGGCATTGAGAGTCGGACAGGCGATTAAAACCAAGGAATAGCATCATGTCCCTGGCAGACATCGGACATCCAAACCAAATTTCCGCCTGGTCCGGGGCTGGCGATCCTGACAAGCCGGTTTTCCAGTTCTTGCTGGTCAAGCTTGCCTCCCGCTGCAACATCAATTGCACATATTGCTATTGGTTCCGCGATGCCGAGGTGTACAAAAAGCCCGCAGTTTTCACAAAGGATGCCGAAGAGGCTTTCTGCAAACGGCTCGAAGAGCATATTTCCGAGCACAAGCTGGATGACTTTCTCATCATCTATCACGGCGGAGAGCCTTTGCTTTTCCCCAAACATCGTTTTCGAACGCTGAATGAGAAAATCAACGAAATAGAAAAGCGCACGGGTTGCACGATCTCGCGTGGCGTCAGCACCAATGCGATGCTGATTGACGATGAATGGGCCCAGCTTCTGAAGAAGTTCGATATTTCCGTAAGCGTCAGCATCGATGGGCCGCCGGAGATTCACGACAAGTACCGGGTCGACATGAAGGGGAAAGGCACACATGCCCAGACGCTGAAGGGCATGGAAAATCTTGCCAAGGTTGGGGTCGAACCGGGCATATTGTCGGTCTGCAATCCATCAACTGACCCGGAAGCCTTGCTGAAATATGTCGTTGAAAATCTTGGCGTGAAGAAATTCGACATCTTGCCACCCGATGCGACACACGAGGATGACCCTCCCCCCATACATCCGTATTTCATCAAGCTGTTCGATGTCTGGTACGACAAATATGCTGCGCAAGGCGTACGCATTTCGACACTGGACGCGATGATCCAGGGCCTTATGGGTGACCCGTCCAGTTGCGACACCATCGGCCTGGGTCCCATCGACACGGTAACGCTGATGAGCGATGGATCGCTGGAGCCGCTCGACGTGTTGCGCATTATCGGCGACGGAAGCACCAAGACCGAAATCAACGTCGCGACGCATTCCATCCAGGATGTGCAGCAGGATCTGCGCTGGAGCACGGCCTTCAAAGCAAGCATGGATCTTTGCGATACCTGCAAAGCTTGTGAATATTTTGATTGCTGCGGTGGCGGTCATCTTGCACAGCGCTGGTCCAACGAAAAGCAGTATGACAACCCCAGTGTCTATTGCGACAGTTGGAAGAAAATTTTCGATCACATGTGGACGCGCCTGTCGCCAACGCTTGTACTGGAACAAATGCCCGAGGATTTCGATGAGGAGTTCGACGATGAAGGCATGCCCGGCGCTGGCGAACCGCAAGGCACTCCGCCACGTCCGTGAGCTTTGAAGCAACCCAAGCGACATAGCGCTCGTGCCGAGGCAATGGCGCAACTGCGGGAGTAGTCTACTTGTCCGACCTGTCGAATAAAGTCCGGGTTGCCATCGTCCAGGCATCACCGGTGTTTCTCGATGCTGAAGCAAGCGCACAAAAAGCAGCACAGTTGATTGCTGAGGCTGCCGATACAGGCGCCGTGATTGCCGCGTTTGGTGAAGGCTGGATCCCCGGCTACCCCATGCATGCCTTTGCCCCCAACGGCACCGACGAGTGGTGGGATATTGCCGCGACGTATATGCAACAAACTGTCGACATCGACGGTGATGTTGTTCGCATCCTGTGCGATGCAGCCGCACAATCGGGCATTGACGTGGTGATCGGCGTTGCCGAACGCGATCCGATTACCCACGGCACGGTGTATTCAACACAACTCGTTATCAACGCAGAAGGCGAAATTACAGGACAGGATCGCAAGCTGAAAGCCACTCTGCATGAGAGACTTGTATGGGGCGATGCTGATCAGGCCAGTCTGAGCGTGCACGAGAGAGACTTCGGCTTCATCAGCGCGCTTTCGGGGTGGGACCATCAGATGGGCCTGCCTGCCTATGCCCTGGCAGAACAGGGCGCGCAATTCCATGTCGCTGCATTTCCCGGTGGAGATTCGCCTGCCCCGTCTGCGCCATCGGTACCCTGGCCGCGCCAGCATTTGATTGCACGGTCATTTGCAATGCAGACAGGCACTTTCGTTCTGTGCGCAGCCGGCACAATGACCAAAGATGACATACCCGAAAAATACCGCACCCTTATTACGCGCGAATTCACTGGCGACAGCATCATCATCGATCCGCGAGGGGAGATCATCGCAGGCCCTGCCAAAGGTGAAACCATTCTTGTGGCCGATTGCGACATGGCCATCATGCGTGCTGCAAAGGTCGCATTCGACATGGCCGGACATTCGGCCCGGCCTGATCTCCTGCAATTTCGCCACCCTCATGCCGATGGCGGCGAAGACAGCGGATTCGGCAACGGAGCTGACTACGGAAATTTTCCCGACACTGGCGGCCCGCACGAAGGTAATTCCGGTGGTCCCTATGCGGGCGGCTGGACGAGCGAACCTGCACCAGACGGAAACGCGCCGCCACGGCGACGGGGCGGACGCTGATCTCGAATACGTTGAGAGATTGTTTCCTCGCCTGTCGCACAAATGCGGAATAGTGTCTGACGTTTCCCAGACCTTGTGAGGTTCTGTCAAAACAACCGGACGCCGTCTTCCAGGAGCTACGGGACTCAAAAACCGCTTATCGCAAAAAGATTGCCGCCGGCCTGGTGTTGAACCCAGGCACGCAACAGTCTTCGAGAGCCTGGACAGCCTGCTACCACTCTCCGGTATTTTTCATAGAAACCCAGGGCTCTTTCTGCGGCAAGGCATCGCCGCTCTGCAGAAGCTCTATCGAGATATTGTCCGGTGAGCGCACGAAGGCCATCTTGCCGTCACGCGGCGGGCGATTGATGGTGACGCCATTTTTCTGCAGCTTGTCGCAGAGCGCATAAATATCGTCCACCTGATAGGCAAGGTGCCCGAAATTTCGTCCGCCCTTGTAGTCTTCGGTATCCCAATTATAGGTCAGCTCCACCAGAGGCGCCCGGTTCGCAATTGCGGCCTCCTTGTCTTCGGGTGCTGACAGGAACACCAGCGTAAAACGCCCCTGCTCGGACTCGACACGGCGAACTTCTGTCAGGCCAAGTTTATTGCAATAAAAGTCCAGCGATTTCTCAAGATCATTCACCCGGACCATTGTGTGCAGATAGCGCATGCGTCTCTCCCTAGGCAGCAATTTCAATTGCGAGCAACTTGTCCGCAGGGGCGAAAAAGGGCAAGAGGGAAGCATAAAAAAGATTGCCGGCCAGCGAGCCGCCCGGGAGGAAACCCATGCAGTACCGCCGCCTAGGAAAAACAGGCTTGCAAGTCTCCGAAATTTCTTTCGGCACGGGCGACAACGCCGGGCTGATGATGAATGCCGAAGCAAAAGAGCGCGAGCGCACACTGGCAAAAGCTTTAGATCTTGGAATTAACTTCTTCGATACATCGCCTGACTACGGCAAGGGGGTTGCCGAAACCAATCTTGGGGCCGGGCTC
The DNA here is from genome assembly GCA_963700795.1 of uncultured Alphaproteobacteria bacterium. GTDB lineage: Bacteria > Pseudomonadota > Alphaproteobacteria > Rhizobiales > Beijerinckiaceae > Terripilifer. Next base: position 81,559 of record CAVOYX010000006.1, read on the forward strand.
AAACAGCTCGGACACGCGGCAGCCAATGCCGCCCTGATCTCCACGAAAGTGGAAATAATGGCAGATGACATCGGAGATATTGCACGAAAGATCGTTCGTTCGGCCGACGCCAGCCTGAAGCGGCTGCAGCGAGACCATGTGGATATGCTGATGATCCACAATCCGCCCCGATCAGCACGCAACCCCGATGCAGCCCACTGGCTGCCTCTAACAGCCGACGACATGCTCGGCCCGGCGCTTGAGGGGCTCGAGCGCGTACGCCAGGCAGGCAAGGCGCGCTATTTCGGGTTTACGTGCGAGAATGCAGAGCCCGCCGTCGTCAAGACTGTGCTTGCAAGCGGACGTTATGACGCGATCAACTGCTGGTACAATATGGTCAACCCAACCGCAGGCATGACCATGCCGCCCGGTATTGTCTTCGGACGCCATTATGACGATTACGGCGGGATCATCACCTATGCCGGAGAGCAGGACATTGGCGTGGCAGTCATTCGCCCGCTTGCTGGCGGAGCACTGACATGGCAGGTCGCACAGACCGGTCCCACGGCCCGGCACGCAAATGCCGGCGGCATATACACCCGTAACCCGGAAGCGTTTCGCCCTGAAGCGGAGCGCGGGAAAGCATTCGCGTTTCTGCACCGGCCGCCGCGATCCTTGCCTGTGGCGGGCTATCAGTTTGCCCTCGCGCACCCGGCCGTCTCCACAGTCATCGGCGGGTTTTCGGATTTTGGCCAGTTGGAAGAAATAACGGTCGCACCGGGCTTTCCGGCCATGACACCTGAGGAATTGGACCGGATAAACGCAGTCTATGCAGATAACTTTGGCCTCCACTAACCATTCAAGCTGCCATTTTGCTTGATCTTGGGGGCGCTTCGCTGCACTTTTGAGAGAACCGATAACAGATCCTTGGTGAGGAAAAACCTGCCATGCTGTCAAAAGACAAGAATGAGTTGCTGTGCCGTATCGAGGGATCGGCCGCCATGGGGCAGATGATGCGCCGCTACTGGATGCCAGCGCTCCGCAGCGATGACCTGGTTGCAGGCGGCGCACCCAAACGCGTCCGACTGTTCGGCGAAGACCTTGCGGCCTTTCGCTCACCGGATGGCACACTTGGGCTAATCGGCGAATTTTGTCCGCATCGCGGAGCGTCGATGGTACTGGCACGCAATGAGAATTGCGGCCTGCGCTGCATTTATCACGGTTGGCTCATGAGCGCAGAAGGCAAGGTGCTTGAGACACCTGCAGAACCGGATGACAGCAAGATGCACGAGCGGATAAACTTCGCTCACTACAATGTGCGCGAAGCTGGTGGCATCGTCTGGGCCTATATGGGACCAGCGGACCTTGAGCCACCGCTGCCCGCACTGGAGTTTACGCGCTATCCGGATTCCCAGATCGTCATTCTTCGTGCACAGGAAAATGCAAACTGGGCGCAATGCCTTGAGGGTGCGATAGACTTTGCACATTCAAACTACCTGCATTCCAATGGCATTCGCGCGAGCACGCAAGTGGGTGCAATAACCGAGCATGGAAAAGGAGAACACCTGTCGCGTCCCTCCAACGATGGTGCGCCAAAATTCGATGTGGAGACCACGCCCTATGGTTTCCGCTACGCCGCGATCCGCAAGCCTATTCACGACGCAGACAAAAACAAATATGTGCGCGTCACGCTTTTTGTGGCTCCCAATAGCTCAATGATCCCGGCCGCCAAAGGTTGGGGTTCGGTACAATATTTCGTCCCGATCGATGACCATCACACCATGTTCTATTATATTCTGTGGAAGCGAGATGGCGCAATCGATGCAGACACTCGCAAACGTTACGATGAAAACATGGGTCTGCATGTAGGGTCAGACCTCGACGAAAATTTTGTTTCCATTCGTCGCCGCGAAAACAACTGGATGCAGGATCGCGCCGCCATGATGGCGGGACGCACATTCTCCGGCATTCACGGCATCAATATGGAAGACATAGCCGTGCATGAGAGCATGGGGCCGATCTATGATCGTTCCAGGGAACATCTGGGTTCGAGCGACCTGGCAGTCATTCATTTCCGGCGCATGATGCTGGAATCAGCTGAACGCTTTACAGCCAGCGGCGATACACCTGTTGGTCTGCGCGAACCGTTTGAACATGGCCGCCTGCGTACAGGTGAAGGCATGGTGCCACATGGCGAGCGCTGGCAGATTGTCATGGACGACGAGCCCGGTCAGCCAATGGCTGCCAAATAGACCATTGGCGAACCATTCGGGCTTGGGCACCAAGGACGGCGCACTCGCTGATTGCCTAAGCGGCGGCTCCCAGAGCTTCTACGTAAGTAACTGATATTAATAGATTTATTATGATATCTATCGATCATAATCGAATTATGATCGCGGTCTTGCTTTGCAGAAAATATTATGTTAGTGAATACTCACTATTATTTCTGCAGATTTAGCGGAGCCTCGCATGTTCACGACCCTGCTCGCATCCCGGCGTTTTGCACCTTTGTTCTGGACCCAGTTCTTTTCCGCCTTCAATGACAACTTCGTCCGGAACATGCTGGCGATGCTTATTCTGTTCAAGTTGGGGGAAGCGCAAGCTGGCGCTTTGATCACGCTGGCTGTCGGCACGTTCATTCTACCTTCGATTTTTCTATCCGCGCTCGGCGGACAAATCGCCGACGCCCATGACAAGGCCCTGATTGCACGACGCCTGAAGTTCGCGGAAATCTTTGTACAGGTCATCGCAGCCGCAGGACTGTGGTTCTCCTCCCTGATCCTGCTTTATGCAGCACTGTTTGGTCTTGGTGTCATCGCCGCGCTGTTCGGCCCCATCAAATACGGGATTTTGCCGGACCATCTGGAGACCAGTGAACTTCCGGCCGGCAATGCACTTGTGGAAGGGGCAACGTTCGTGGCCATTCTTCTTGGCTTGATGGCCGGTGCGTATGCGGCCTCGCATGGCGGCGCGACAATTGGCGTAGTCATCCAACTAATGATTGTGGCCTTTGCCTGCTGGGCTGCCAGCCGCTTCATTCCGGCAACCGGAATTGCAGCACCGGGGCTCCAGGTCGAACGGAACATTCTTGCTTCAAGTTGGCGCATGGTGCGCGACCTCACAGGCGAACGTAAGATTTTCAACGGTGGCCTGGCTGTCTCCTGGTTCTGGATGACTGGCGCAGTGGCGCTATCATTGATCCCCGTCATCATAAAGCAACGTATCGGCGGCGGCATTGATGTCGAGACAGCGATTAGCGCACTATTCGCTATCGGTATCGCGATAGGCTCACTACTGGCCGCAATCATCGCCCATGGCCGTATCCTGCTTTTGCCCGTGCCTGTAGCCGGCCTTTTAATGGCGCTTTTTCTCGGCGACCTCGCGCTGACAACACACGGCCTGTCCCATACGACAACCTCCATTGGACTGACACAATTTTTTCAAAGCGCCATCGGCGTTCGCATCGCAATTGATGTTATCGGCCTGTCGGCCGCTGGCGGCTTGTTTGTCGTCCCGGCATTTTCTGCCGTTCAGGCATGGGCTGGCGAAGACCGGCGGGCACGCGTAGTCGCAGCCGTGAACATAGTGACTGCATTATTCATCGTTGGCGGCGCTCTCGTCACGGCGCTCTTGCAAACTGTAGGTTTTTCAGAACCCTTGCTACTCGGGCTGCTGGGCCTTGCAAATATTGCCGCTGCGGTCGTCTTCTTCCGCATTTTGCCAGGCAATTTCGTGGCCGATTTCCTGAACATAATCTTCAGGTTGTTCTTTCGCATGGAAGTGAAGGGAATGGAGAACATTGCCGCGGCCGGCGACAATTGCGTCATCGCTCTCAACCATGTCTCTTTCCTGGATGCGCCGGTTATCCTTTCACTTCTCGACAAGAAGCCAGTGTTTGCCATTGACTGGCAGATTGCACAGGCCTGGTGGGTCAAACCCTTTCTCGGCATTGCCAAGTGTTTTCCCATGGATCCAAGCAAAGCCTTGTCGACCCGGGGACTGATCAAGGAAGTAAAGAATGGCGAGACACTCGTGATCTTTCCCGAAGGCCGCCTTACGGTCACGGGATCGCTGATGAAAGTCTATGACGGTGCAGCCATGATCGCAGACAAGTCGAACGTGAAAATCGTACCCGTACGGCTTGAGGGGTTGGAGCGCACGTATCTATCGCGAGTGCCGGCACGGTTTGTGCAGCGCGCGCTATTCCCGAAAGTACGGGTGACATTTCTGCCGCCTGAAGATCTCAAAATCGACGATGCTCTGCGCGGCCGAAAACGCCGGCAGGCGGCCGGCGCTGCACTCTATGACCTCATGTCCAATCTGATTTATCGTACAACTTCGACAGACAAGACATTGACCCGAGCGCTTGCAGACTCAATCAAACGAAGCGGCGCATCAAAGATCATTGTAGAAGACCCGCTTGGCGGCGCGCTTTCGGGCAGGAAGGTGCAACTTGGCGCAGCTGTCCTGGCCCGTAAAATCATGGTCATGTCGAAACCCGGCGAAGTCCTTGGCCTGATGTTGCCCAATGCAGTGGGTGCGGCGGTCACATTTTTTGCGATACAGGCTTCGGGCCGCATTGCAGCAATGCTGAACTACACTGCTGGCGCCCACAATCTCAAATCAGCCTGTACAGCAGCGGGTATCTCTACTGTTCTCACATCGCGTGCATTCATTGAAAAGGCAAAACTAGGCGAGGTCGCAGAAGAACTGGCCCGCCATGTTAACCTTGTCTATCTGGAAGACGTTCGCAAGACCATATCAACTTCTGAAAAGCTGCGCGGATTTCTGGATGCAGGAAAAATGCTCGAGGCTCGTTCGCCCAACGATCCGGCTGTGGTTCTTTTCACATCAGGATCGGAAGGAACGCCAAAAGGCGTTGTTCTGTCTCACCAGAATTTCAATGCAAATATCGCACAGATTTTTGCACGCTTTGATATCACTCCACAGGACATTGTCTTCAACGTGCTGCCGATTTTCCATTCCTTCGGCCTCACAGGCGGAATGCTGCTTGCCATGCTCTCAGGAATGAAGAGCTTTCTCTACCCGTCACCCCTGCACTATCGGCAAATACCGGAACTGATCTACGCAACCAATGCGACCGTCATGTTCGGTACGGATACTTTCCTCAACGGATATGCGCGAACTGCCAACGCCTACGATTTGCGCTCGCTTCGCTATATCGTTGCTGGTGCCGAGGCCGTAAAGGAAACCACACGTAAAACGTACGCAGAGAAATTCGGCCTTCGCATTCTGGAAGGATATGGGGTTACTGAAACAGCGCCTGTGCTTGCTGTGAACACGCCCATGTTTAACAAGAGCGGCACTGTGGGTAGATTTTTGCCCGGCATTGAGTCGCGTCTTGATCCTGTTCCCGGCATCGAAACCGGTGGCCGGCTGAGCGTGCGCGGCGCCAACGTGATGATGGGTTACTACCGGATTGATGAACCGGGAACGCTTGAAGCAACACCCGATGGTTGGCACGATACTGGAGACATCGTCTCCATAGATCCGGAAGGCTTCGTCCGGATTCAAGGACGCGCCAAGCGGTTCGCAAAAATTGCAGGCGAGATGGTGTCGCTGGCTGCTGTTGAGCAATTATCTGCCGGATTATGGGCCGACGATATTTCGGCTGTGGTCTCGCTACCAGATCCACGAAAAGGCGAGCGGCTCATTCTTGTAACAACGGCAAAAGAGGCAAACCGTAGCGTCATGCAAAACCACATGCGCGAGCGCGGCGCAACCGAACTCATGATGCCTGCAGACGTGATTGTGTTCGACAAAATGCCGCTCCTGGGTTCGGGTAAAACCGACTATGTCGAATTGAACAAACTTGTCGCGGAATTCACTGCAAGCAAGACAAAGGCCTGAACAATGGCAACAAACCCAACGATACCTCGCAAACGCGATGGTGCTGCAACCAGAGAGAAAATTCTGACCGAATCGCTTCGGCTATTTGCCAACAAGGGATTTGACGCCACTTCGGTAAAAGACATTTCGACCGCCGTCGGCGTTGCTGATGCGGCGCTTTACCGGCATTTTCCCTCCAAGGAGGATATTGCGGGGGAGGTCTTCGGTCGCCACTATGGCGCATTGGCCGATGACATATCCCGGTTGGGACAAATGAATTTACGTTGTAGCGCTGTACTGCATGAACTGGTGAAATTATTGTGCGATCTGTATGATCGCGCCCCCAACGTATTTACGTTCATCCTGATGAATCAGCACAACCACCTCCGTTTCATTGGGCACAGCAGAAATGTTGTGGAAGAGCTCTCCAAAATCATGCATGCGTGTCATTCAAAAGGCGAGATCGAGATTGCCGAGCCAGACCTGGCCACGGCAATCGCTTTGGGCGCTGCCATACAGCCCGCGACATTCCTGCTGTATGGCCGTTTGGCTGGAACCATGGGGCAGCGTGCGACAATAATCGAAAATGCGATACGCTCAGCCTTAGGCGTTACCGAGAATGGCAATTGAATTATATTGCCGCTAAAGGCTAATATTTCCGGCAGAATCCATCATTGAGGGTGATATGCGTACCGACACAGGCAAAGCCATCCATCTGGCAGAATACACAGTCCCGGATTACCTGATCGATACGGTCAATCTTTCATTCAAGCTGCACGAGACCAGTACCATTGTCGAATCTGTGTTGTCGATCCGCCCTAACCCCCTGGGGCGTTCCGGCGCGCCGCTGGTGATGGACGGTGATGAGCTCAATGTTCAGGGTGTCTGGATTGACGGCAGACAACTGCCGGCCAGCGAGGCTGCCATGCAGCCGGATTTTCTGGTTATTCCTTCACCACCTCAGCAACCCTTTACCTTGCGGACGGTGACCCATGTGGACCCGGTGAAGAATACGCAATTGTCCGGACTATATCGATCCGGCAGCGCATATTGCACGCAATGTGAGGCTGAAGGCTTCAGGAGGATAACTTATTTTCTCGACCGGCCGGATGTTCTTTCTGTTTACACTACGCGTATTGAGGCTGACAGCGAGCAAGCACCTGTTCTGCTTGGCAACGGAAACTTGCAGGAATCCGGTCCGTTGGAAGACGGGAAGCACTTTGCTATCTGGCACGATCCATTTCCAAAACCGAGCTACCTTTTCGCCATTGTGGGTGGCGACCTCGAGTTCATTCAGGAAACATTTGTCACGTTGTCAGGGAGACAGGTGACGCTTGGCATTTATGTTGAAAAAGGCAAGCAATCACGAGCGGCCTATGCAATGGACGCGCTAAAAAGATCCATGCGCTGGGATGAAGAGGTCTATGGGCGGGAATATGATCTGGATGTTTTCAACATCGTTGCCGTGTCCGATTTCAATATGGGCGCGATGGAAAACAAGGGACTGAATATTTTCAACGACAAGTATATTCTGGCATCCCCGGATACTGCCACAGACCTCGACTATGCACATATTGAATCAGTCGTTGCGCACGAATATTTTCACAACTGGACAGGAAATCGCATCACCTGCCGTGACTGGTTTCAGCTCTGCCTGAAGGAAGGCCTGACTGTATTTCGCGATCAGGAATTTTCGGCGGACCAGCGTTCGCGAACGGTAAAGAGAATTGAAGATGTGCGTGCGCTTCGCGCGGCCCAGTTCAGCGAAGACGCCGGACCGCTGGCCCATAATGTACGGCCGGAAACATATCACGAGATCAATAATTTCTATACTGCAACTGTTTATCAGAAGGGCGCCGAAGTTATTCGCATGTTGAAGACGCTTATTGGTGACAAGGCATTTTATTCGGGCATGGCGCTATATTTCGACCGGTATGATGGAACGGCTGCAATCGTTGAGAATTTCATTTCATGTTTTGAAGAAAGTTCCAACCGAAATCTGGATCAGTTCATGCTTTGGTACAAGCAGAGCGGAACGCCAAAAGTTAAAGCGTGCGGTACCTATAATCCTGACACCAACACTTACCGGCTAGAATTAGAACAAATTCTTGCCCCGACACCTGGGCAGGACAGTAAGGAACCACAAGTTATTCCTGTTCAGCTGGGGCTAATTGGCCAGGCCGGTGAGGAAGTTGATCTCCACGTTGCCGGTTCCTCATCGCAATATTCTGCAAGCACCCATGAAATCGCAACCAAAACATTTGAACTTAACAGCTGGTCCCGGACGATCGAATTCACCAATATCAAGTCAGCCGTTACGCCATCTCTTTTGCGGCAATTTTCATCACCGGTTCAACTTGAATATGATTTCTCTGAATCCGAATTACTTCACTTGATTGCCAATGATTCTGACGCCTTCAACCGGTGGCAAGCTTCCCAAAACTACGCAAACAAGCTGTTGATGTCATCGGTGAAGCGTATCCGCGCCGGTGAAGAACCTGCGGACAGTTCTGGATTTTCCGCGGCCCTTGCCCCTGTTGTAGCGTCCTATTCAGAGGATCCCGAGTTTGCCGCTCAAATTCTAACCTTGCCTGGAGAGAACGATATAGCGCGGCTTATTGCTTCGGATGTCGACACAGATGCGGTCCATGCAGCAAGGCAAGCCCTTCGGCAAGGTGTTGGAAGGGCTCACTCCAAGATTTTCCGGAAGATATACAGCGCCCTTGCTTCACCGGACGACAAGGCATTTGACCCAGCCCGAGCTGGCGAACGAAGTCTGCGAGCGATAGCTCTGGCGATGCTTGCTGCTGCAGAAGAACCGGATGCAATTGGTCTGGCGACCAACCAATTGAAAGTGTCCACGACGATGACCGAGAAAATAGCGGCGCTTTCGGTCCTGTCTACCATTGACAGTCCGCAACGTGAGGAATTGTTCGACATTTTCTACAACGAATTTTCAGGAGACCACCTGGTTATCGACAAGTGGTTTGGATTGCAGGCTTCGATTCCAGGAAGCTCGTCGGTTGAACGCGTCAAACGCCTCATGAGTTACAAGGATTTTTCTATCAATAATCCGAACCGGCTTCGGGCGGTGATCTCAAGTTTCGCGTTTGGCAATCCAACGGGGTTTAATTCTGCCGATGGGGCTGGCTATCAATTGGTCGCTGAAGTCGTAAGGAATGTGGATGCCCGCAATCCGCAAATTGCTGCACGCCTCTTAACGGCTTTCCGGAACTGGAGATCACTGGAAGCCGGGAGGCAGCAACATGCCAAAACCGCACTGTCCTCCCTTGCTGCATCAAATAAACTGTCTGCCGATGTAGCCGACATTTTGCGGCGCTCGCTCGGCTGAACGCCCTGCAAGCAGGTTAGAGATTTAAGTTATTGAATTGATTCAGATTTTTTTCTGGCAACGTTAGGCGAGACACAAGCAACTGCATCGAAGTATTTTGCTAAACGCGCGCGTAGACTGAAAGCGGAATTTTCTTCGAAAAAAAGTCTCGGTAACACTTCATTAATTTCTGGACAAATCAGCCCGTTGAGATTTAACTGGCCCTGATTTCGCAGCGATGCGGCACATGGCAGCGGATCAACCTCATATCGAGGGGGCCAGGAATAATGCGTACGAACGCAGCATTGGCTCCGGCTATCGCCGGAGCAACGGATACTTTTGCGCGGATGCGGGGAAACACCAAGCTCATTGCCGAGCTGCGGTATTTCGGCATACCCGTGGGCGTCGCGGCCGTTTTTGCTTTCATCGCATTGTTTGGAACGCTTCTCGCACTCAACATTCGTGACGAAACCATCGCGGATAGTATCTCCGAAATGGAGATGATTTCAGCGGCGCTGGTTTCCGAAATTGATATATCAAATAAGAAGAATTCGAAAACCCAGGCCCGGAAATTTGCAACCGAACTCCCCGGGCGCGTAGTGGCAAGAGGCCGCAAGATCATCATTTTGGACAAGGACAGGCAGCTCGTAGGTGCCTTGCCTGCAAAATCCGAGGTTCGTGAACTCATTCAGGATGTATGGAAAAGCGCGACCATCTTGCGGGAAGAAACATATAGTGCCGGGCCTGCGCGTGTGCTTTTGCCGAATGGCGAACCTGTTTATGTCATAGCCAGAACGTTGCAGCCCCCCTTCTCGAAAGTGTACGTCGTGCATCGGGAAGCCGATATTCTTCGCGAGTGGACGAGCAATGTTTGGAGAATATCCGGCTTACTCGCCATTTCAATGGTTCTCGGCTCGGCAATGGCCGCTGCCTATGTTTGGCAGGCTAGGCGCACCAGAAGTGCAACGGAAGACTGCAGGCATCTGGCACAGCGAATGGATGGAGCACTGAGCCACGGCCGTTGCGGATTGTGGGATTGGGATATTTCGCGCGGGCGCATACATTGGTCGGCTTCCATGTATGAACTGCTTGGCCTGGAACCACAAAACGTTCCACTTTCCATTGGCGATGTGAGAGAGATGTTGCACCCTGAAGATGGCGACCTCGCAGCGATGGCCCAGAGCGTCTTGGCGTCAGGCACGGAGTCCATCGACCACATTTTCAGGCTACGCAACTCTGCTGGAAACTGGGTCTGGATCAGGGCGCGGGCAGAGTTGGACAAGAGCAGAAGCGCCAGTCATTCGCACTTGATCGGTATTGCCCTGGATATCACAGAGCAAAGATTGCTAGAGGAAAAAACGATCACTGCGGACGAGCGTCTGCGAGCAGCGATTGAAACTATTTCAGAAGCTTTTGTTCTCTGGGATGCAAATAATAAGCTTGTCTTGTATAATTCAAAGTTTCTACGGTTCCACAACTTGCCTCTAGATGTCCCGCATTATGGTTTGCATTATGATTCCGTTATGGCTGGTGCACATACCCCCTATGTGAAAGCACAATATCCTTTGCCGGCAGCACAAACATTCGATGAGCGCACGTACGAGGCGCAATTGGCTGATGGAAGATGGCTACAGGTAAACGAGAGGCGAACCATCGACGGGGGATATGTGTCGGTTGGCACAGACATCACGGACCTGAAACAGAACCAGGAACAACTACTTGATTCCGAACGGCGGCTAATGGCAACAGTCGCAGATCTACGGAAATCACGCCACACGCTTGAAATCCAGACCCGGCAACTCTCGGACCTTGCTGAACGCTATCTCGAACAGAAAGCGCAGGCAGAGCAGGCCAATCAGGTCAAATCCGAATTTCTGGCCAACATGAGTCATGAATTGAGGACGCCGCTCAACGCAATTATCGGGTTTTCGGAAATAATGTCATCGCAAACTTTCGGGGCGATGGGCTCACCCCGCTACATTGAGTACTCGTCGTTTATCAGTCAAAGCGGACAATATCTTCTGGGTGTTTTGTCCGACGTCCTGGATATGTCAACTCTTGAGACCGGCGACTTTGAAATCACCAAACAATCAATTTCCATCCGCGATTGCATCGCTGTTCCTATTTCGGAACTCAAGAAAGACGCTGCGTCGAAGGGAATCACCGTTTTTTGTGAAGATGCACCAGATGTGAACATTCGCGCGGATCAGTCTGCGCTCGAAAAGGTCATGCAAAAGCTGCTTCGCAATGCGGTGAAGTTCACACCTGAAGGGGGCATAGTTTCCATTTCCTGCCGTCAGCTAGAACATGAAATCAGTGTGATTGTTGAAGATACCGGAATAGGCATTTCTGCAGAAAACCTTGACAGGGTGCAGCGACCTTTCGAGCAAATCAATTCGCCGATCCAAGATGGAATGCGCGGATCCGGCCTCGGTCTTGCTATTGCACAGTCATTCGTGCGCCTTCACGGAGGCATATTGCAAATTTCATCAGAAGTCGGCAAAGGCACAAAAGTGACGGTGCGTCTACCTGTTGGACAACCGGCAATTTGCACCAATTCCATGGGCCAGCCCGTTATTGTCAAAGGCCTAGAGGCCAGATCATCGGCTATGTGAACGGTAGTTTGGTGGCTATAGATTTAATCAAGAGAGTATCTTGTCAAACACATCGCGAACCAGCTTGCGCTTTTCAGCAATCTCGCGTTCGACAGTTCTAAAATCCGGCAAATGAACCGCAGACGCGACCCGTCGCAGAACGCCTGCAGCAGCTTTTCCCGGTTCGAACTCCCCATCCATGGCCAAGCGAAGTGACTGCTGAATTGAGGTATAAAATCTATGTGCATCGGCAAGTTGATGCCATTGTTCGTCGTTCAAAACACCAATTGCGTGCGCCTTGTGAATTGTAGCCTGATTACCTACCTGTAGTATTTCTTCATTTTCCGAAGCGTAGAGCAAGCTGAAATATTGCGCCAAAAATTCGATATCCAATAACCCACCAGATGCAAGTTTGAGGTCCCATATGTTTGCATCGCCTTTTTCAAGGGCGATCAATTTTCGCATGTCACGGACAGACTTTTTCAATTCTTCCTTATCCCTTCGACGAGTTAAAACAGACCGGATTATCTGGTTGATACGTTCATTAAGGTCTTGTGAGCCCGCGATTACCCGTGCGCGAGAGAGCGCCATATGTTCCCAAGTCTCAGCCTCGGCAAATTGATAATCCTTGAAGGAATCCACAGTTGTCGCAACCGGGCCCTGTCGTCCGGATGGGCGAAGCCGCATATCGACGTCGTATAATGGTCCGCGCCTCGTGGCTACGGTCAGGGCGGCGAGTAATCTTTGGGTCAGCCGGGAAAAATATTGAGTAGCGTGTAATGGCTTACGTCCGTCAGATTCAGAATTGTTGGGATCGAAATCGTACAAGATTATCAAATCAAGATCCGAAGTTGCAGTCATCTCCATGGAGCCTAGCTTGCCCATGCCGACTACCGAACAGCGACCTCCAGGAACAAGACCGTGTTCCTGACTGAACAGATATTGAGCATGGTTGAGCGCAACTGCAATCATCTCGTCGGCCAACAACGAATATTGAAGCCCTGCATCTTCCGCTTCTATACTGCCGGAAAGCATTCTCACGCCGATGAGAAATGACTCTTCCAAGGCAATATCGCGCATGGCGTCGAGGACCAGCTCCGTATTGTCCTGTTCAATACTTATCCGGCCGGAACGCTGCCTGAAATACTCCACATTCCTGGCATTACCGAGCAATGATGGGTCTATTGCTGCGTCGAGTACGTGAGGACGCTGGGTAACTATCTGCGCCAATCTTGGCGCGCCACCCAATATATCGCCGAACAATTCACGCACTGCAGTATTTGACTTCAGGATGGAGAGCAATTCGATGCTGGCAGGCATGTTTGCCAAGGCTTCGTCGAATGCCATCAATGCAGCGTCAGGATCTCCGCTACCCGAAAAGGATTCAAGCAAGGCGGGGACCAAATCTGTCAGCACTTCTCGTGCCCTGGCACTTTGAATTGCAGCGCGTCTGCCAAAATGCCAACCACGGATTGTTTCAATTGTCCGTGACGGATCAGTGTATCCCAGTTTTTGCAACGTCAATACAGTTTCGGGATCATCAATACTACCCGTAAAGACGAGATTGCCTGAGGCGGAACTCAACGCGGGCGCATCTTCAAACAAGCGTGCGTAATGCTTTTCGACATTCTCCATTTGGGCCGTCAGCGCATCACCGAACAAGTTACGATTGTCGTATCCGCAGAATTGCGCAAACGCTTCGAGGTCATCCTCGTCCAACGGCAGCCGTTGGGTCTGCTCATCAATGCGCATCTGGAGCCTGTGCTCAATGGTCCGCAAAAAACAATAAGCCTCAGACAATTCCGCCACGGCATTTTCAGTAATCCAGCCATCGTCCTTAAGCGCAGGTAACATCTGAAGAGTTTTTCTACCGCGCAGTTCAGGGCGTCGACCACCAAATATCAGTTGTTGCGTCTGAACAAAAAACTCTACTTCGCGTATTCCGCCCCGTCCCAGTTTTATATCATGCCCTGCAATTGCTATTCGTCCATGTCCCCTGACCGCATGAATTTGGCGTTTCATCGCATGAATGTCAGAAATAGCAGCGTAGTCGAAATACTTGCGCCAGACGAATGGCCTCAGATGTTCTATGAAACGGTTGCCAAGTGCAACATCCCCGGCAATCGCTCTAGCCTTGATGTAGGCAGCACGCTCCCAGTTCTGACCAACCGATTCATAATAATCGTAAGCTGCCGGCAGTGAGACTGCGACGGATGTTGAACCAGGATCAGGACGCAATCGCAGATCGACACGCAAAACATAGCCGTCTTCGGTGTGCTCCTGTAGCAGTCTCACCAATTGACGGGTAATTCTCACATAGAGAGGTCCTGCATCCATCGGGTCATCAAACGCCAAGCTGTCCGGATCGTAAAATACAATCAGATCGACATCGCTTGAGTAGTTCAACTCCTGCGCGCCGTGTTTGCCCAGAGCCAGGACAAATGCTCCGCATTGCTCTACCGGGTTAGCGCTTTCATTGTGCTTCAACTTTCCACTGCGAAGCGATTGCCGCAGTAAAAAATCAAAAGCAGTACAAACTGCGCAGTCAGCCAGTCTTGTAATCGCTCCCACAACTTTTTGCAGATCCCAAACCCCACCGATGTCTGCGAGTGCTATCAGTAGGTGTGCTTCCTGCTTCATGCGACGCAGGCACTTCATGGCATCATTGTCATCGCTGCAATCGGTCAGATACAGCCGGGCGCCCAGAAGGCAGTTATCCAAGGATTCGTTCGGGTCACTCGATAGCAATCTTTCAAGCCGATCTGGATCGGCCACGCATAATCCCCACAAGTAGGAAGAGTGTTGCGAAATCCCACAGAGGAAGTCCGCTACCTTCTTTGCTTGCAGTATACTTCGAAGTGAGTGCGATTTGGGCAATGTCGCCAGCAAGTCTGCAATACGGCTGTTTGCCAAGCCGCGATCCGATATGATCGGACCGCCACTTAACACAGTCGCGAGTGCAGTGGACTGACCCGGCTTTGCGGCTAGGCGATTATCAGTTGCGGTCTCCTCCAACCGCGGCTTTACCTTTGGAAGATTGACTTTCCGGACCTGCTTTTTTGTGGTTGTCCGCTTCTTCCCAGGCTTGTCCGTCATTTTTCGGCGATCTCGGATCTGGCAATAGGTTCGGTAGATGGTAGCGACAAGATGACTCTCAGGCCAGGGTCATTATCTCGCAATGTCAGGGCCCCATTGTGCAATCTAGCGACCGCTGCCGCAAGTGACAGACCCAATCCTGATCCCGGCATTGATCGCGAGTCTTCAAGGCGAACAAAACGGCCAAGAACACGACCACGATCTGCGTCGGGAATACCCCTGCCCTTATCTGCAACCTCAATTTCGATGGTTTTGCCGATGCGTCGAACAACAACCCTTATTTCTATACTCGTTGACGCAACAGGCTGGAGAGCCGCATCTGAAATATCCGTTGGAGAATTATCACGTTGGGACGCTTCAACAGGCTTTTCGTTCTGCGGAGTTATTCCGTATTTGAGTGCATTATCCAACAAGTTGGACAATGCCTGTCCAACCAATTCCCGATTTCCAAATCCAATATGGCCTGAGAGTGCATCCAACTTTAATTGCACGCCACTGTCTTCGGCCACGGGCTCGTAAAGTTCTACAATATCATGGGCCATTGCCGATACGTCAAACGCCTTCATTCCCTCACGCTCAGACCCGGCTTCGGCGCGTGCTATCATCAACAATGCATTGAATATACGGATGAGATGGTCGGATTCTTCTATAACCTTTTCCATCGCGGACTGATATTCAGCTTTTGTACCCGCCGTGCGCAAAGCCTGTTCGGCACCGCTTCTCAGCCGGGTAAGCGGCGTCTTTAGATCATGTGCAATATTGTCTGACACTTCCCGCATACCAACCATGAGCTCATTTATGCGAGCAATCATGGCGTTGAGGTTTTGCGCCAACCGGTCCAGTTCGTCATTGCTGCCCGATACAGGTAACCTGCCTTCGAGATTTCCAAACATGATTGTTTGAGCAGAATCATTCATTGCATCTACGCGGCGCAGGACACGCCTCGCGACAAAAAGCCCGCCAAGAGTACCAATTACAATCAGCCAGAAAAGCGAAGTAAATAATGCGCGGCCCATGACCTGACGCAGGGTTTCCCTGTCGGCCAGATCGCGGCCCACCAGAAGCCGAAAGCCAGCAGGCAAAATAAAAATGCGCGCCATTGCAGTGCGGTGCATCGTTGTTTCGCCGTGCCGTTGATACAGGGTCTCGGTAGCCCCGGCCTTGTCCAATACATTGGGCGGAAGCGCAGCGACGTTACCCGTGATCGCAAGTCCCTGGAAATTTGTCAGCAGATAGAGCGAAGAATTTGGCTGCCGGGTTCGCCTGTCGATTATAAAAACAAGGCGCCGTACGCCGCCCTGTGTATATTGCTCGGACAATCCGGTTATTTCAGCCTCGATGGCTGCAGTTATTTGCTGGTCGATCAGGTGCCGAACGCTCCATGCCACCCAGCCAATAACAGCGCTCGCGCCAAGCGCAAACATGATCAAATAAACAAGCGACAGCTTGAATACAGTTGTGCGGAATAACTTACCGAGCGCTGTCACGGATCATATATCCTGCGCCGCGAATAGTATGAAGCAAGGCTTTGTCATAGCCCTTGTCGATTTTCGCTCGCAAACGCGAGACGTGAACATCGATAACATTTGTTTGTGGATCGAAATGATAATCCCAGACGTTTTCCAGCAACATGGTGCGCGTCACCACCTGGCCGGCATGGCGCATCAAATACTCCAGAAGCCTGAATTCGCGTGGCTGCAAGGGTATGTCCTTGTTGGCACGTGTCAATTTGTGCGCTAGCCGATCAAGTTCGAGATCAGCGACACGCAATACTGTTGGATCCGTGGCTGATGCACCGCCACGCCTGACGAGCACCTCGACACGCGCCAACAATTCGGAAAATGCATAGGGCTTGGCCAAATAGTCATCACCGCCAGCCCGCAAGCCTTTAACCCGGTCATCCACCTGTCCAAGTGCAGACAATATGAGAGTTGGCGTTTCAACGCCTTGTTCCCGCAGGCCTCCGATAAGGGTCAGGCCATCCATTCTCGGCAACATGCGGTCGACCACCAATACATCGTATTTGCCGTCTCGCGCCATGGCATAACCATCCAGCCCATCGGCCACATGATCGGCCTGATGACCAGCTTCGCGAAACGCCTTGACCAGATAGCCGGCCGCTTCGTTATCGTCTTCAACCACGAGCAAACGCATTGCACACATATACCCGTTCCCGCAGAAAAACGGCAGGCCGGAATTTCCGGCCTGCCAAATTTAATTGTCCAGATGTCCCAAGGAGTGCTCAGCCAGCATTTTTGGCGTCCAAAGCCAGCGCCACAAAGCGTGAGCCAGCTCCTGACTTGACCCTCAACAACACTGCCTTGCGCCCGTTTTTCCGGGCCTTGGACACAACGTCGCTAAACTGCGCGGGATCGACGACAGACTTGCCGCCCGCTTCGAGGATGATATCCCCGGACCGCAAACCCTGCCGCGCAGCCAGGCCGCTCGGATCCAAGCTGTGCAACGACAAGCCCTTCACCGCCTGCCCCGGCAACATCGGCTGCTGGCGCCAGGGTCATGCCGAAACGGAGACTTGAAGGAACCGGACCGGATGGGCCGGAATGACCAATAGACGCTCTGCGCTGACCAGGCTGTTCGGCGAGCATCAAAGTGGCAGTGTTTTCGCGCCCTTGCCGCAGATACCCAATCGACACTTTGGAGCCGGGGTTGATACTGGCGATCTTCCGGGCGAGGTCACGCGGACTACCGACCTTATCCCCGTTCACCGACACGATAATGTCCCCGGCACGCAGGCCGGCACGTTCTGCCGGCAGTCCGGATGTTGCTTCGGCAATCAAGGCGCCTGTCTGCCCCTTCACGCCGAGGGATTCCGCGATATCGGGCGTCACCGGTTGAATCTGGACGCCGATATATCCACGGCTAACGCTGCCTTTTTCCTTCAGCGAGCTAACCACGTTACGAACGACGTTTGCCGGAATGGCAAAGCCGATGCCAACGCTTCCGCCAGATGGCGAGTAGATGGCAGTATTCACGCCAACGACCTTGCCATAAGCATCAAAAGTCGGGCCGCCCGAATTACCGCGATTGACCGGCGCGTCAATCTGCAAGAAATCATCGTATGGTCCAGAGCCGATATCCCGGCCTCGGGCCGAAACAATACCGGCAGTAACTGTTCCGCCCAGACCAAATGGATTGCCTACTGCAATGACCCAGTCGCCCACGCGTGGCAGCTTTTCAGCCAGCGAGACAAAGGGATAAGTTCCGGCATCAGTGATCTTCAGAAGCGCCAAATCAGATTTTTCGTCGGTTCCGATCACCCGCGCGTCGACTGTCTTGCCATCGTCAAATGTTAGTTGGACACGGCTGGCATTGCGCACGACGTGATTGTTGGTCACAGCGTAGCCATCGGCCGATATTACAAATCCGGAACCCTGGGAACGGCGAACCTGGGCGCGAGGCTGACCCATTGAAGGACCACCTTGACCGAACCGCCGGAAAAACTCCTCCATGGGATCGCCAGGCTGAAACTGCGGCATACCGGGGCGGGCTGCGCTTTCGTCCTGCGGTGCGCTGACTTCTCCGACTGTTACTTTGACAGAAACAACTGCACCTCGAACGCGTTCTATCACATCTGCAAACGACGGCATTGTGACGCCAGCGGGCGCTTGCAAGGGTGCTGGCTGGGTAACGCCAGCTGGCGCTTTCGACGGCGCCGTCTGGGCAATTGCTGCTACAGGCGGAAGAACCTGCGCTGCGCCAAACATTCCCCCAACCACGATGACAGCTGCGGCTCCCATCAGCACGACGCGAGACGCTTTGCGGCGCGGCTCCGAGGAAGGATGGTTTTCAATTCTGGATTTGGAGGTTTGCATTTTTTTTCCCCTTGTTGGATCGCCATGATCATTGGCATGCTGGCCATCATGCAAAAGCCAACGTGACCCGAACGTTGCAAGGGTATGAATTTTTTGTAATATCTGGCTGAAATGTGCCTAAAAACAAGCAATTATGGCGTGTTTTTGTCAATAATATCGCTTAATCTTGATTGCTCTTCATGATTGAGCGGCGAAACCGTTTGCAGTGCGGGTCGTCTGCGCCGGATATTGAAGACAATCATCAACCCGGCAAACAGAAGAATCGCTAACGGCAAGAACCACAAGGCAAACGTCTGAAAATTCAGCGGCGGCTTCAGCAAAATAAAATCGCCATACCGGGCCACAACGAACTTCAAAACCTGTTCGTCGGAATCGCCAGCTTTGAGGCGCTCACGCACGAGAACTCTCAAGTCTCTCGCCAGAGGAGCGTTCGAATCGTCGATCGACTGATTTTGACAAACAAGACATCGCAGCCCCGCCGACAGGTCACGTGCACGCAATTCGAGTTTTGGATCCTTCAGGATCTCATCGGGCTGCACCGCTGCTGCCGTGAACGGGAAAACGATGCAAAACAGGAGCGCCAGCAGCTTCGTTCGCATGCCCATTACTCCGCGGGGCTCATTACTAAACTCGCCACCGCTTTCGCATTGCGTGAACGCCGACCAGGAGCGATGCGCAATCGGCGATCGGACAAGGACAAGAGGCCACCAAGTGCCATCACCAGCGCACCAAGCCAGATCAACGAGACGTACGGTTTCCAGTAAATTCGCGTGCTCAGTGCACCGTTATCGGTCTGTTCGGAAATGACGATATGCACGTGGCCGAAAGAGAATGTCCGCAATCCGGCTTGTGATGTTGTCATTCCACGGGCCGTGAAAAACCGCCGCGAAGGCTCCATCCGTGCAACCACTACGCCGCCTTCCCGCACGGTCATATATGCAACAGTTTCCCGATAATTCGGCCCCTGACGCGGCGCAACCTTTTCCAGGGTCACGGAATAGGGTCCGGCCTGAATCGTCTCGCCCGGTTTGAACGCAGTAATTTTTTCAACGCCCCAACCTGTTGCCGCCAGACCGAACAAGGTCACGCCAACACCGGCATGTGCGAATGCGGTTCCCCAGGCTGAACGTGGCAATCCGGACAGGCGTGCCAACACATTGCCCATTCCCGAGGCGCGAACGAATACACGCCCTGCAATATCGACGAATGATCCGACCATGAGATACAAGGCCAGTCCCGCGAACACTGCGGCGAGCCAGGGGCCGCCCTGAAGGGCAAACAATGCCAACGCCGCCAAAGCGCCAATCGCAGCTGCGATGACAATTCTCTGCGCTGCCCCCAGCAAATCGCCACGTTTCCACGCCAACATTTGTCCGAGCGGCATCGCCAGGAATAGCGGCACGAAAAGTGGAACGAACGTCATGTTAAAGAATGGTGGGCCGACTGATATTTTTGCGCCTGTTAGCGCCTCAAGCAGGAGCGGATAAAGCGTGCCAACGAATACCGCAGCGCAACTTGTGGTCAGCAAGAGATTATTCAGGACAAGGGCACCTTCACGCGAAACCGGAGCAAATATGCCGCCGGGTTTCAGCATTGGCGCACGCAGGGCAAAAAGCACGAAAGCGCCACCAATAAACAAGACCAATATGGCAAGGATGAATACGCCGCGGTCAGGATCGCTGGCAAAGGAGTGAACGGACGTCAAAACGCCCGACCGCACAAGAAAAGTTCCCAGCAGGGAAAGCGAGAAACTGAGGATGGCCAGGAACATGGTCCAAATCTTCAACGCATCGCGTTTTTCCATCACAGCTGCAGTGTGCAACAACGCTGTTCCGGAAAGCCATGGCATCAGAGAAGCATTCTCGACCGGATCCCAAAACCAAAAGCCGCCCCAGCCAAGTGTGTAATATGCCCAGTAAGAACCCATCGCTATGCCCAGCGTGAGGAATATCCAGGCAAGAAGAATCCACGGCCGCACATATCTGGCCCAGAGTGAATCGATCCGGCCGATAATCAGTGCGGCTGCAGCAAAAGAAAACGTCAGAGAAAAACCGACATAACCGACATAAAGCAGAGGCGGATGGATCGCGAGACCAGGGTCCTGCAATATAGGATTGAGATCCCGTCCCTCTATTGGTGCATTGGCTATCCGTTCGAAGGGGTTTGACGTCATCAAGACAAAGGCAATGAACCCGCTGGAAATCCATGCCTGAACGGCAAGGACGGCAGCCAAGAGATCGCGCGGCATGCGGCGCGCAAGCAGGGCCACAAGCGCTCCAAACAAAACAAGTATGAGAACCCACAAAAGCATGGAGCCTTCATGATTACCCCACACGCCCGAGAATTTATAAATGAGCGGTTTGTCGGAATGTGAATTCTCAAACACATTGCTGAGCGAAAAATCCGAGACGACGTATGCCCACGTCAAAGCGCAGTAAGAAAGCGTAATAAAAATGAACTGCGCCACTGCTGCGTAGGAGCCCACACTCATTAGTGCCGAGTCATTTCGCCAGACGCCCCATAGAGGCAATGATGCCTGCACCAGCGCGAGAGCAAATGCCAAAACAAGTGCGTAATGCCCGACCTCGACAATCATGGCTGCTTGCTGCCTCCACCCGGTTTGCCATTCCCGGCCTTATCATGTTGCCAGAGGCCCTGCTTTTTGAGTGAGTCCGCAAGATCGCGCGGCATGTAGTTTTCATCGTGTTTGGCAAGCACAAAGTCAGCGCGGAACGTCGAAGCATTCTCAAGAATGCCTTCTGTTACGACACCCTGCCCTTCGCGAAACAGATCAGGCAGCAACCCATTGTAGCTGACCTTTATTTCCCGGCTCGTATCCGTAACGATGAATGTTACAGCCTTGTTGGCGCTGCGCTCGACAGATCCCTTTTTAACCAATCCGCCCAGACGCAGTCTCGAACCTGCCGTCACTGATTTGGCTGCCACTTCCGACGGCGTATAAAAGAAGACTACATTGTCGCGCAGGGCAAACAAGACGAGCGCTGCGGCGACGCCAAGAGCTGCGACCGCAGTTCCGATCAACGTCAATCTGCGTCCCCTGCAAGTCATCCTATTCTCCCAACCCCAGCGCGCGGACCTGTTCATTCAGTTTTTTCAACGCGCCGGCATCATCTGCAAAATTCTGGCGCGCGGTCTTCACCGCGGCACTCGCCTTGTCCCGCTGCTTCAAAACAGTATAGGCGCGGATCAGCATGATCCAGCCATCCAGGTTTTTTCCATCTTCCTGCAGCTTGGCCGCCAGCCCTGCCACCATCCCTCGTATCGCCGCAGTCTGTTCGTTAGATGGCAGCGCCGCTATGGCTTTTCCAGCCTCGCTGTCTGGCCCGCCACCTTTCACAGTCTTGTCGAGATCGACAATGCGTTGCCGCAAGGATGCAACCCAAGGTGCATCCTTGGGAGCGGACGATATCAAACGTGTCCAGTACTCACGTGCCCGCTCCGGGACGCCAGCCTGTTCTGCGGCAAGGCCAGTGAAAAACAACGATTGATTGTGGGCAGGGTCGAGTTTAAGCGCCTCCGCAAATGCCGCCAGCGCCTGATCGGTAACTTTCCCCTTGGCCGCAAAAACGAGGGCCTCGCCCAGCGATCCGAGCCGGTAGGCGTCCGAGCCCAAAATTCGCACGGCGTTTTGCCATGCCTTCACGGCATCGTCATATCTTTGCATGCGCAAGTAAACAGGTGCGATGACCTGCCAGCCGGCTCCGTCGCCAGGAACGCGCGCGAGACGCTTTTCGATTTTCGCAACAGCTGCAACAAGTTCAATTTTTCCGGGGGGAGCGTCCAGTCGGGCCTGGAGTGGCCGGTCGGCAAGTGCCGGATGGCCCAGTCTGGCATACAGGCCCAACGCAAAGGCGGGCGCAAGTATGATGGCGATGACAGCGGCAGCGCGACGACGACGAACAGACGGTACGGCCGAACTTGCAGTTTGGTCGTGTGCGGCTATCAGGCGTCTGGCTGCTTCGGCTTCTGCGGCAGCGAACTCGTTCGGCGATAGCAGGCCACGATCCAAATCCTGCCGCAGCTCGTTCATCTGCGCGTCAAAAAATGCCCGGCTGGCGTCAGCATGACTGATAGGCGCGGTGGCCCGCGCGAGCGGAATCAAGATGCTCAGCGCAGCCAGACCGGTCAAAAGAGCTATGGCTATCCAGATCATGGCCCGGCTTTTCTCACGTTCGGGCCATTCTTGGAAGTGACCATCGTGCCGCGCCCTCGACCATGGCGCGCATCAAAACCGGCAGATAGGTCAATTCAGGTCAAAGTCCAGCGTCCAGGCGCTGTTTCGCAAGCGGAGCCTTTGCCGGTTTGCGGCCGGCCATTTATATAAATCGTGTGGCTGTATTCCCTGCAGGCGCCTGAAACGCCGGCTAATGGCGCCCCGGTCGTGATGAAGCCGAAAGTCGCGCCCTTGCCCTTCCAGGACTTCCTTGCGCCTGCCTGAATTGCTGAAAACTGGGCCCTCCCCGCAATCTGCCGGTCTTCTGGGCTCAATTGCTGGCCTAATGATCCGGCGACAACACCGGCAATGATGGGATCGGGAGGCGGCACGGCGGCAGCGGAAGGCTCGGGAGCACGCGAGCCAGAGGACGTGCATCCAGCAAGCACAATTGCTAGCGCGGAAACGACTGCGATTGGCATATACCCTTGCAAAATGAACTCTCCAGGTTTTGGCGCAATATTTGATCGATGGAATTGCGTGTTTTTTGCAATGGCCAACAAACTGGCTCACACGGAGGGCAAGGTCAACCGCACGCGCAAGCCGCCGAATGGCAAGTCTTCCAGGGTCAGTTCACCGCCGTAGGTAGCGGCCAGGTCATTCACGATCGATAGACCCAGCCCGGACCCCGGTTTGGTTTCGTCAAGCCGCCGGCCACGGGTCAATGCCTCTTGCCGAAGCTCGGGGGGCAATCCGGGGCCATCGTCGTCGATAACAATGGCAAGAAATTCGCCTTCGGCTTTTTTTTGCCTGGCTGTCTCAATCACTATTCTTGATTTGGCCCATTTGCCGGCGTTGTCCAGTAAATTGCCAGCCATCTCCTCGAAATCCTGCTTCTCCCCACGAAACCGCAAATTTGTTGGGCCCTTGCGCTGAAAGCGCACCTTTCGGTCGCGATAGATTTTCTCGAACGTGCGCACCAGCGCAGACAATGGCTCGTTGATGTCCAGTACCGAGCCTACGACCGTCGAGCGCGCGGCCGCCCGGGCACGATCCAGATAATAGGTGACCTGATCGCGCATGACCTGCGTCTGTTCGCGCACTTTTCGCGCGAATTGCGTTTTCTCTCGATCGGCTTCGTTCGTGATGACACTAAGCGGAGTTTTAAGGGCGTGCGCAAGATTGCCGACCTGCGTGCGGGCGCGGTCAACCACTTCCCTGTTCGAGGCAATCAGCAGGTTGAGTTCTTCAGCAAGCGGGGCAAGGTCTTGCGGAAACTGTCCGTCAATTTTTTCCGCATCGCCCTGGCGGATTTGCGCCACTTCGCCCTGAAGGCGGCGCAACGGTTGCAGGCCGTAGCGCACCTGCAATGCGGTCGTGCCTACCAGCGCCAGACTCAGAAGCATGAAGGTGATGACAAGCGCGAGCTTGAAATTCCAGATCTGCTCCTCAACTGCTTCGTTGGTTGCCGCAATCTGGATCAGAAATGTGCCCGTAGCGCCAATGTCGATAATGCGTTCGAGAACACGCAATCGTCGCCCGTCCGGTCCATCAATGTAATAAAGACGCTGCGACGCTGGATGTTTGTCAGACAAATTCTCAGATGGCCAAGGCAAACGAACGCCGCTCAGGGACAAGGACTGCCGGATTTGCGGTGGTTCAGGTTTGAGCCGTGTCACCTGCCAGTACCAACCGGACTGCGCGAGGTCGAATTGCGGATCCCCAAGCCTGCCTGGCTCGTTCAACTGATTATCGTCGCCGACTGCAAGGTCTGCTACCAGCGAACTGAGATACAGACCCAGGCGGCCATCAAACGCGCGTTCAGAATTGCGACGATATACAGTGACAAGAAATATGCCCGCGATGAGGAGCAGCACCGTGCTCCAACCAGCCGCGGACAAAAACAATCGCGTGGCAATCGACTGATCCTTGCGCATGAGCGCGATCATCCAACGCTAGCCCTTCGGATCAGCATTTGAGACCGGCGCTTCGCCCGCGGCGGGTACAAGATAGCCCAGACCCCGGATTGTCTGAATAATATCGACTCCCAGTTTCTTTCGAAGGCGGCCGACAAACACTTCAATCGTGTTTGAATCCCGATCAAAGTCCTGATCGTACAAATGTTCGACAAGTTCGGTGCGCGAAACTATTCTACCGCAATGATGCATGAGGTAGGCCAACAGGCGATATTCATGGGAAGTGAGCCGGACAGGATTTCCGTCGACGACCACTCGACCGGCCTTTGTATCCAACCGCACCGGACCACAACTTAGCTCGCTGGTCGCATGACCTGCGGCACGTCGCAGAAGTGCCCGCAACCTCGCAAGGACTTCTTCCATGTGAAAAGGCTTTGCAACGTAGTCATCGGCGCCGGCATCGAAACCCTTGACCTTGTCGCCCCAGCGGTCTCGCGCGGTCAGGATCAGGACCGGCAAAACCTTGCCGTCCTTGCGCCAACGATCAAGCACCATAAGACCGTCCATTTTTGGCAGGCCCAGATCGAGAATTGCGGCGTCATACGGCTCGCTATCGCCAAGAAAATGTCCCTCTTCGCCATCGAAAGCCGTATCAACAACATAACCCGCCTGCTGGAGAGCAGTAACGAGCTGTCGGTTCAAGTCCCGATCATCTTCAACCACCAATAGACGCAACCGGCACTCCCCTATTCACCGCGGCAACGGAACATTGCTAGTTTTTTGCCGGCTTGAAATTCACCGCCTTGCCTGTTTTGGCATTGGCGACCAATTCCAGAACCTTACCATCGCGCCGCAGCAAAACAAACGTATAGAACAACAAGTTTCCACGGCGGCAAAGACGGCTGCGCAACGGCTGAGCACGATTTCTGCGTGCCGCAGCTTGCATAAGCATGAGCGGATTGGCGAGTTTCAACCGTGCGATGCGTTCCCGGGTTTCCTTGACCGAATAACATTGCTGCGCTGGCCGCGGTTTTGGGGCAGCTTGCGCTGCAAAACCGAGTGCCAAGAGAACCGAAATAGCGAGGAAAAATCTCAACATGCCGTCTTTTCGGGCGGTCTCAATGAACGCAAGATGAATGCAGGACTTGCATAGCATGGCGGAGGCCTTCCCGCGCCTGTTCTCTTACCAAAATAAGCTGATTATACCATTTTTCAATCAATTACCTATTTTAGCGCATCTTCCTGCTTGCGAACATGATCGACCAACGCATTGTGACGCACCCCGCAGATCGTCAGCGACGTGCGATCAAGGGCCCATTTTCTAGCAACTTCTCCTGCGGACAGGCTCAATTCGGCGATTGGGACAGGTTCCGCACAGGGCCTAGCGAGAATTGCCGGGGCCGGTGCCAGCGCCTGGACCGTCGACACCGGTACGTGCGAGGGCGCGCAGGAGGTCAGCATCCAGACACTGGCGATGACTGCCAGCGCTGGTTGATATCGCCGTATTGAGTTGGTCGAGCTTGTTTTGCAACGCTTCACGCCGTTTCTCCAATTCGAGTATTGCAGCCCCGGATTGCTCTGCGGCCTTTTGTGCAGACGCGCGCGCCCGCTCCGTCGCCAGCGCCAGTTGAGCGGCCAAAGCGGCCTCGCCAGCCGCGTATCCCTGGGTCCAGGCAGCTGCTGTGGCATGGCGTAGCCAGAGAGCCCCTCCAAAAACGCCTATCAGCGCGGCCAGGACGACCAATGCCGGGGTTCGCAATGCCAACATGGCTTTCGACCTCGCTATTGCAGCGGACCTGTCGCCCGAAAGCGACCAACGACAGCATTGACGCCTCCGAGCATTGCAGTCAGCGCCGCGCCGAACGCCGCCATATCGCCGGATTGCCAAGCCAGAAACGCGCCGGCCAGCGATGAACCTACAACCGCGATTGCAGACCAGATTGTTTGCGATGCCCAGAACGGCTTTGAATTGTCTGAAGCGGCGAATTCGGTACGGGATTGAACATCAGTCATTTTGCTATCCTGTCTTTGAATTAGAGTTGCCATTTATGCGCTTTCGCGCGCGAGAAAACGCCGCCAGCAATTGTGTGCTGGAGCGGAAAAGCCAATATTCGATGTGCAGAGGTCTAGTTCACAAAGTGGCGGCCAGATCGAACAAGGCATCGATCTCCGATTCGCTTTTGCCAAGCGTTTGTGCAGCTTCAGTAACGAGCGAACTGTGTCGTTCTATTGTCAACGAACGATCCCAATAGTCCTGAATATCGCGCGAACCATTGGCAACAAGTGTCTCGGCCTGATCGCGCAGCCCTAAAACGGTCAAGGCCCGTCGGAATTGAAGGTCTGAAACTTTCAGTGCGGGTGCTTGTTTGTTAGCCGGGGGATGAAACATGTCATCTTGCCAGCGCCATCCAGGTCCAACACCACCGGTGGCCGGCATGGCCATCACCCCGGCGCCAGGATCGAAGCCTTCGCTTGCTTCGATGACATTGATCACATTGCCCTGATCATCAATGAGTGCCAATTGCATCGCTTGCTCCAGTTAGATTGTATTCTTGCGTTCAAGGGCGCGGGTCAGCCGAATACGAAAACACGGACTTCCCCGCGTCCTCCGGCACCACCGGCACCACCTGAAAAATTGTTGCGTCCGCCGCCGCCGCCACCTCCGCCGCCGCCGCCAGCACCACCCGGGCCGCCGTCGCCAGAGTTTACGCTGACCGCCGCTCCACCTCCGCCGCCACCCGCGCCCCAGCTGTAAGCAAAGACCACACTCTGTCCCGTGCCTCCGGCAGCACCGATCGATCCGCCTGATCCGCCATAGCATCGATAAACTGGCGATGAGGTACCACCGGCGCCTGCGCTTCCACCTGCATAGGCTGCATTTGCCGCACTCACGCCGCCACCACCGGCCCCGCCCGATGAACGATTGCAATGCCAGGTACTGCCGCCCACAGCAGCGCCGCCACCAGCGGCGCCGCCGGTTCGCGCGGCAGGGATATTGTCCAGATCGTAAGAACCAATCTTTCCCGCGCCACCGGCAGATGCTGTGCCTCCGGCGCCACCCGGCCCCCCGGGCCCAAGCAGCAACGAGCCCAAGCTGGAATTCCCGCCTGACGAACCAGCGGCACCCACAGTACCGTTGGCGGAAACGACTGCCCCCGCACCACCTGCACCCACAATGACTGGCGAGCTTGCCGATACTACATCGGCAGGGAACCAGGCCTCGATTGCATAACCACCGTTACCGCCGCCGCCGCCGCCCGCAATCGTACCCGATGCAGAACGCGCGCCAGCGCCACCGCCTCCTCCGCCGCCAATGAGCTGAACGAAATAAAGTACGTCACCGGCTTGCTTCTCAAACGTTCCGGATGAGGCAAAGACATCAATGCGTTTGAGGCTCAATCCCGTTCCCGGACCAGATACCCCGGAAGGAAAACTCACATGCCCGGTTGATGGATCAGCAGCAAGCGCTTCCTTCCAGACTGCACCATCGGCTGACACCTTAAGTTTGAACGCGTCACTACCGATCAGCCCGGCTTCTGCCCGGGCTGAATAGTTGCTCTGATAAATGTGCGAGACGGTATTCGAGGTAGATTGTTTATTTACAGTCAACCTCAGGTCGCCATTGCCTCCCTCCCCGGTCGCGCGTGACGTGAACAGCGCATTGTTCGCCTTGACCGCGAAGGGATTGTTCACGTCGGCGTTTGTGCCCAACCCGACGCGTTCGAGCATTTGAAGTTCCTTGACGAACTCTTCGAACGCGCGCCATTGGGCGCCATCGAAAACGAGCAACGCCGCATCGTCTTCTACATAGGCGCGACAACCGGCGAAAGGATCCATAAACAACCAGCCACCGGCGTCGAATATTGCAATCGCACCTGCATGACCGGCGAAGGCTCCGGATGGAGAATCGCCAACCAGAACGCACATTCCATCCAACGGTTGCGATGGAGGAGTAGCGAGGTTCACACTTGCAAATGACAATTGCACGACCGCATCCAGAAGCATCAATGCTTCGTTGTGCGTAACGTGTTTTTGAGCCTGGGCAGCAGCGAGAAGCGGCAGCTTCATTCTATAGGTATCGTCCATGACTTATCCCAACTCCATCAGGTCACTGGAAGAACGGCCTGCAAAGAAAAACCTCGTCCAGAAATTTGGCTAATCTGAAATATTCGAACAGTTATTTCTGCCTGAGGAGAACCAAAATCCGTCAACTCCTCGTCGCTCTTGTAAATTGCAGAAGGTGAATCCGATACGATTGTCCGCAGGACAGCATCGTTCTGGATGATCTCGATTTCATACCGCTCCAGATCCTCGCCAACAGGAACCACTGCTGGCTCCCAGCTATCTGACAGGCGGCGGCTTCGGCGGATGAATGAAAGCTGCACACCTTCGGTACGGCGTTTGGCTTTGGCGCGCACCGGTGCATATGGCATCAGCACCGCAGCTCCGGCAGTCGCAGGAAATTCGACGAATGCCGGATCAGAGATGTCGCTTCTTGCAGGCCCCACTCGGTAAGTCAGAGGTATGTTCAAGTCCTCCAGAGCGGATGTTAGCGGGAACAAGGCTTCGTCAAGCACCACGACGCGCGAACCGACCGGGTAGGCTCTTTCGCAGAGATGTTCGGCGCTACCAATACCGCGCACGAGTTCCGTCAATTTGTATGTGCGTTCGGCTACCAGCTCGGCACGGGTGTAGGTCAGAA
Organism: uncultured Alphaproteobacteria bacterium; assembly: GCA_963700795.1. Lineage (GTDB taxonomy): Bacteria > Pseudomonadota > Alphaproteobacteria > Rhizobiales > Beijerinckiaceae > Terripilifer. Next base: position 111,034 of record CAVOYX010000006.1, read on the forward strand.
CCTCCCATGCGCCATCTTTTTCAATTGCTATTGCAGCGTTGCCCGACAGTGCCTGCCGCTTTTCCATTGAAGCCAGTGCTCCAAAACCCAATTGAACAACAAGTGAATTCGCGAAATCATACCGGCTGGCGTGACCTGCTCCGAATACCTGGGTCGTGGTTCCTATCCTCGCCGGCTGGGTGATTCTTCCAATCAGATCGAATGTGGATCCACTTGAGACTCGCCACACCGCCAAGGCGCCAGGCCAGGGATCAGCGAACGCAGCCAGATACTGCAATACGGAGTTGTCACCACGCATCGTTGCAAGTTCCAGCACTTCAACTTGCGGCGGTCCTGCAACGACAGGCATCGAACCGAAGAAGATATCCCCCGGTTCGCTTATGTGATCAAATACACTTGTCTCGACAGCGATGGCCGACACTTTCCTGCTTGCACCATCATCAATAGAGACGATGCGAAAGCGGCGCGATACACCAGCCAGCTCGATCTGCATATGATCGCCAACTTCTACGGCCAATTGCGAAGGTGGAATTGCGAAATCTACAGATTCCCGTGCGATCCAGGTATCCTGAAGAAAGATATCAGCGGCACGTCGTGCCAGGCTGCGATTCATTATGGCCGGAATATCGTGATGCAATTCCCGTTGTGAGCGCCCTTCTACACGTCGCGATTGCGCAGTAATCGATCGATAATCATTGTCTGCGTCGGAAAAGGTAATTGTCACAGATTGTGGTAGATCGGTTTCCTGCGCTCTATGAAGTGCGACAATGTCTGATTTCTCATCAGAGACAAGATCATCCAGTTCCAAAATGCGCGCAGCCGCACTATTGCGATCTACGATCCTGAACTTACCGCCGGAAATTATGGCATCTGTGCTGAATGTCGCCATCAGGGGCTCTAGCGCCGAACGCGCGGACATCGGCCGATCAACCAGGTAGCCATCGATGATGGCGCTGGATTCAGATTGCAATTCCATCCCGCCCGGCACGTCAGTTTGCGCTGCTATATCGCTGGCGATTGCATTCAGCGAGGCTGCCTCCAACCGCCCATTTAACCAATGTCCGGTTTGCCATGCAGGACCATCCGCCCAAATATCATACAAACCCGGAAAGGCCGGAAATGGCCGCGCATCCCATGCCCAGATGTGCAACCGGTTTTCATCAACCATCCTGCCCGAATAATCAGTTGAGACAGGATTATTGCCGGGTTCAAACTCGGAATGAGCCGGCGAAAACCGGTCGATTACTGCTTCAAGAGCACGCAACTGAATCAAATCGTCGCGATTTCCCTTTGAAAAATGGGGAATGCGATTCTCGGAGGATTTTTCGTCCGGGAATACATTTGGTGCATTCGTTCCCTTGTCCACGGCCGGACAACCAAATTCGGTAAACCAGATCGGTTTTGATTGCGGAACCCACGCAGTCGGTTGCGGCAGTTCCATCCCGGCCACCCTCTCCACGTGATTGGACAACCACCAGGACTTGATGTCCTTCGGTCTGTAAATCCATGGTTTACCGTAAGCCCCATCGGTAATCGGGGTGCGGGTTTGAGCCTGACGCGCCTCGTCATCTTCATAGTACCAGTCGAAGGCCTCTCCACTGGCCACTTGTCGGCGCAAATAATCCAGATCGTAGATGTTGACGGCTTCCGTCTTGTCGAGATGATCCGGCTCGTCACGCCAATCGGACATCGGCCAATACACGTCGATGCCAACAAAGGAAATTTCAGGGCGCGACCACAAAACGTCGAGCGGGAAGCGCACCTCATTTCCGTCATCAAGAATATGCGCGCCGTATTCGGTCCAGTCTGCCGCGTAAGATAAATTTGTACCCGGTGACAAGATGCTTGCAACGTGCTGAGACAACGATGCCAGTTCCTGGGCAGCAGGATATATTCCCGGACCGGCCCGCACCTTGGTCAAGGCCGCAAGTTCCGAACCAATCAAAAATGTATCGACCCCACCGGCAGCTTCACAAAGGCTGGCGTAGTGCAATACAAAACGACGGAAACTCCACTCGCTGGCTGGCGGATTGGTCGAGCCGAAAAATGACTGGACCTGCTGACCGGCAATCGCCAGTCCGTCAGGACTGTCAGGCTGTCCCGGCGCCGGGCTGCAGGTGATACGACCACGCCATGGATAGGCTGGCTGCGAACCGGCGCCGCTCCAGGGATCGACAAGGTCATTACTTTGTGGGATATCCATCATGACGAATGGATAAAATACGACTTTCAATCCGCGTTTATTCAAATCTTTTATCGCGGACGTCACGGCTGCATCATTTGGTGTTCCACCAAATGCAGGTTTACCATCATGCTGGCTAACGACTGGCGCAGTGTATCGGTTGAGGCCGGCAACTTCCCACGGACCGTTGCTGGTTGTTTTGTCCGAAATTTCCACACGCGGCCGGATGGTACATTGCCCGACACGCAGATCATCCCCAAACCAGGAAACGACGAGCGCTACGCTTTGCAGATTCGGACAAAGCGCCTGAAGCATATCGAGCGAAGCGGTCCAGTCGCTGGTACGATACAATTGATGCCTGTTTTCACTGCGAGTCACCCCCGCGCGAATGAATTGTACGCTTGCGTCAGGATCGTACGCATATTCCGAACTGCCGGGAATCAGACACACTGCCGTGATCTTTTTGGTCAACGCCTCGACCGGACGCAGCACTTCAAAGCTCAGGACGGGCAATCTGTTTCCATAATCATCCAGAGGCATCCGTTCGAAGACCGCATAAGCAAGACCGCGATAGGAAGGAGCATTGCCCGCGCCTTCCTTCGCGACGATCAAAGCGTCAGGTTGCTGGCTCTCATCACCTTGATAAATTCGGATCGAAACATCAGATTGATCCAGTTCCTTTCCATCTGCCCATATACGTCGGATGCCTGCAATGGGACCTTCGCAGATGCCAACGGCGAAGTTCGCGAAATATTTGTAAGTTGTAACCTTGGGGCCACCGCCCTTGCCTCCGGATCGTCCTGCCCGTTCCACATTGGCAACTTCTTCAAAGCGGGTCATCCATATCAAGGTTCCACCGCAACGGGCCCTGCCATACACGCGGGGAATTGGTGTTCCCTCGGCGGCAGCAACGCCCGGCATGCTGGCGAGACGGGGACCCTGGATATTTCGACCACCAATGGAGCTGATTATCTGCCGGTCAATAAGATTACCGGCAAGCGCGCCGGCTGCTTGTCCAATCGCGGCCCCGAACGGCCCGCCGAGCAGACCACCAATTGCAGCCCCGGCAGTTTGTAGAACAAGAGTCGCCATTTGAATCCCACAAGGTAAATACTACGCACCGCTGCGAGCAGAAGCCGCGGTGTCCGGAAACGCGAAGACATGTGCAATGTGGCGCCGCCACCAGGGCGAAATCGTAACTTCACAAACACATGCACCATCGTGTGCGTGAACCATTGTCGCTTCAGAAGTTGCAATCGCCAGGTGTTTTGCAGGCAAGTTCACGCGCCAGCGAAACAACAACACATCACCAGGAATGCACGCATTGCCTGTTCGTGGAGTGAAATGTCTGAGTGCTGCCTCAAGCAATTGCTCACGCCCGCTACCTTCCGCCCAGGATGGCGTATAGGCTTGCGGAACCTCTGGCTCACGCCCAATCACTTCGCGCCATACTCCGCGCACGAGACCAAGACAATCACAGCCCACGCCTCGCAGCGATGCTTGATGCGAATAAGGTGTTCCAATCCAACCGCGTGCGGCAATGATTATTGCGTTACGACGCGTATTTTCGGTGAAGGCGCAATTCATCTCGAATAAAGGCTTTCACCATCCATAGGACCATTCGAAGTCCCCGGATGGCTGAGCAAAGCGTCATTTCCCGGCATGTGCGGGAAACCACGAAAGTTTTCGATGTTTGCAAACTTCGAGGCGCAGGTTGAAAATCTCTTGTTGCAACCAGCGGTGAGCTCAATGGACGTACCGATTGCAATTGGACTGCCAGGCGCTGTCCAGAGCTTGACGAATGAATAACCCGGCCCATCTGCAAAACTCTCGACGCTCTGCCATACCCCGGCATTCTCCCCGTCGACATACTTCAATGTACCAGCACTAAACCAACCAGCATCAAACCCTTGAAGATCAACCTTGATCCGGAGCGGAGAGACGATTTCAGTAACCGTGCAACTTTGTCGAAACCGCGGATCATCGAGATTGACAGCACAACGGCTATCACCAAGATCAGCAGAACAATCGGCCTGATATACCCTGCCCCGCTCCTGATCGAACCAATGGGCCAGACTGCGCAACTCCGCTGTAAAAGCGCGTGCGCCGCGTCTCACTTCTCCCAATGTGGTTACATCAAACAAGACACGCTGGGCTGGATCTGTCCAGTTGACCCGCCAGAGCTCCACCCGGGCATTGTCATAAATACCATTGAGCAAATCAGATTCGCTCAACGTATCCGACTGCAACACACCGGAGACTTCGCTGCCACCAACAGCAAATCCGATCTGGGACTCCACATGTGTGCCATCGAAGCCGCTGCTGGCTTCAAATGTCGTGCCATCAAATGCAATCGACCTGTCATGGTCGGTAAACCCTGAAATCTCACCATTCGAGCGCACCAAGCGCCAACAATTGCAAATTGTTGTCGCTCCAGAGTTAAGATGCGCCTGAAAGTCTTCCGGCAAAATCCGCATTCTGCTTCCTCAAACGATAATTTCGACGATTGGAATATTAGGAATTTCCCCTGCATCGAATGCCGCTAGATCCATTTCCAGATAGTCGGTATCGAAGCGCACGGGCACATCGAAGAGAAATCCGGCACTCACTATTGCGCCAGGGGCAGGCGGCGATTGCACCGAAACAAGACCGGTCGCGACGTCCACACTAAAATTTGCGCTTGGAACTTCGACATTATCGACAGCGACGCGCACAGTCCCCTCGACCGGTTTGCCGATGTGACGCGAATAGGGAGCATGTACAGATCCGTATTTCTTGACGAGCTGAAACTGCGTTTGAACCGCATTTCCGATACCGATTTGCTGATTGTACGGCGTAACCGACTGGTGGGGCGTAGCTGAACTGAAATCAGAATGGTCTCGCCACCGAAATCCGAAAAGCCGGCCCCTCCGTTCTTCAAAGAACGCAGTTACCTCGGCGATTTCTTCAAGCGTTTTCACTCCAAAGCCGGCATTGTACCTGCGGCGGGAGTGCTGCCATCTCTGGTTTCTCTCTTCGCGGCCGGATCCGAGCGTGACAACATCGGTAAGTCTTTGTGGACCGCCACGGCTACCCAACGCGATTTTCGTGGGGAACAAGATTTCATGAAACGCCGGCATTACTCGTCCTTTTGAATTAGAGGCCGCGCCGCCCACGTGCGACAGCACGAGCCATGGTGCTGGCTATCTGGACTTGGGAGCGTCTGAAACTTTCAGCATCGGGTGTGGAAATATTGACCGTCACATTTACCGGTTGGCCTGATTGGCCCTGCGACGCGATCCCAAGTTTTCCATCCGGCCCCCTCGCCAGCGGAAGGATTGCCTCAGCACCGCGCTCACCCATCAACCCCAGGCCACCGCCGTTGCCGAAGAACACCGGCCTTGATACGATGCCACCGTCAGCAAATGGAGCGATAGCTGGACCACCCCCGCCCATTCCGCCGATCGACGAAAACGCCGACGAGAGAAGAGAGGAAAGCCCTTGTTGGAGAGGCTTCAACCCGGCACTAAGCGCCATCCGCGCGAACCCTTCAGCAATCGACACAAGAACCGACTGAAGCGATTTTCCGCTTATGATTGCTCCAGCAAAGGCCCGTGTCATCGTGCGCGACACGCGGTCTGCCGAGATATTCACACCATCAAGCGCGATACGTATTTCATCAAATTGTTCCGCATTGAGGTTTGATATGTTTTCCGTGTCATTGTTCATTTCACTAACCTTCAGTCGGGGAATGTCCGCATCAAGCTGACCAGGCTGTTGCGGAGCGGAGCGGATTTCGCTTGCGGAAACATGGCATCAAACGCATATGCCAGTTCGCGTGGGGTCATTGCCCAGAAGTCGGCAGGGGGATGCCGCAGGACGCCGAGACCGAACTCCATAGCCTCACGCCAGGGAAATGGCGCGGGGGAGGAACGCGCTTTCTCCGGTTGGACTAGGGTGTTCAGGTCATCGGGTCCTGCGGCCGCGGAGGGAAAGCGCTGTTGTCTCCTTCAGCAGAGGCGCCGAACGCAGCTGCCAACAGGCGGGCCGCGATAGAGACATAGCCTTGCAATCCATCCGCAACAGAAAACGTCGCAAGTTCGGCATCGGAGATGGCATTACCACCACCTCGCAACCCGCAGCCGATAATTTTTACAAGATCGCGCGCAGACAGCCTGCCGTTTTCAAACCGGCTTACCAACGACACCAGATCGCTTTCACCAAAGGATGCTTCCAACTCAGCCAAAGCGCCCAGTGTTAAGCAAAGCACGAACTTGCGCCCGGCCAAATCCGCTTCGATTTCGCCACGATGAAGATTTGCCATTTGCTACCTCAAATGGCTGTGAACAGAAGTTCGCCAGCAGATTCGAGCGACAGCTCGAACGTCACTTCACCGGAATGCTCGCCACGGTAGTCCAGACTTGATATCTGGAATGGCCCTTCAATCACTCCGAACGAGGGTACAATAATTTGCCAGGTCCGGATGATCCCGTCGAAAAATACCTGACGGATCTGACTGTCAGATGAGGCGTCTTTGAATATGCCGGTGCCTGCGATGCTCGCCCTTCTCACGCCTGCACCGGCAAGTAGTTCGCGCCACCGGCCTGCCGATTCCTGATGGGTAATATCTACAGCATCTGCGTTCAAAGCCAAGCGTTGCGTACGCATTCCACCAATCGTCTGGAACGCGCCTGCGCCATCGTCAACTTTCAATAGCAAGTCCTTACCCTTTTGTGCGGGCATGATCGTTCTCCATCAGTTCGATAATTGCGTTGTATCGCTAGGCGTCGTCGACAAGCGCGCGCAGGGTGAGCCTGGCTGCGACGAGACGGCCACGATCGCGGCGAACAGTCTCCAGCGCAGTTTGATGCAGGAGCACCAGTTTCCTTCCGCTCATCAGTAATGGGGCCTCCACAAGCGCATCCACCACAAGCGCAGCGATATCCAAACATTCGCCGACACCATGGTGAGTGGACCAGATCTCGAGGCTGACGAAGTGTTCGCTGCCTGCATCGGTAGAGGTCGACCAGTCTCTGCTGCGCACTGCGCTGAAAGCGATAAACGGCTTTTGCGCCGATGGAGGTGCTTCATCATAAACGAAACTCGACCCCATGCGGTTGATCAAAGCGGCATCGGCCTGCAACTGGTTCCGGATGGCTATGCGCAAGGCGATCACGTCTGCTGCAATCATGTCTGAAGCCTTTCGCAATAAAGCCTCATGAAGGCATGTTTACCGTCCGCGTCATGCGCAGCATGTATGATGAATGTGCCGGCGGAACCCACCAGGCGCATAGCGCCGGTCAAATCCGGCCGCCAACGAATGGTTATCCGATGCGTCGATCGGACAACGTGTTGAGCAGCCTCAAAATCCGGACCTGCCGCAAGAGTTTCCAGCGCAGTCCAAATAGTGGCTACGTCCAGCCAGCTCCGGGCAAATCCACCCACCGCATCCGGGATATCTTCCGGGCGCTGTAGCATCATCTGGTGCCGCAATCTGGCAATCGATCCGGCCGCCTTCATACCAACCTCGCCTCATGCCATGGGGCCAGCAATGAAGCGACTTCTCGTGGAGGTGCTTGTACATCCTCACTCACATCGCCGCGGTTTTCGTACCATCGCGCGACGAGTAACAGGATCGCCTGGCGTATCGGTGCTGGAACACTCGCATCCGTGCTACCGAACCCGACGGTCAAATCGATTTCGATTCCGGCAACGGCCTGCCCAGGTGGAGGTGGTGGTTGGCGGAAGTGCAACCGTGGATGCCTCGTTCCGGATTCGAGAAAGTATATGTCCGAAGACACGACTGTCTCGTTGCCGTTTTGCGCCCGGGTGCGAATTTCATCGATGCCCTGAAGTGGCTTCAGTGGAATCTCGACAATTGCCGATATCGGCCAGGCATCAAGAATGCAGCGCCAGCTCTGAGTTATGAGCATCGTTGCGGTCCGCGCTTCCACGATGAGGCGTGCGGACGTGATCAATGCCTGGATAAGCATATCATCGCCGTTACCCTCGACCCGAAGCCAGTTTTTTGCTTCCTGCAAAGACACAGGCTCGATCGCCGGACCTGATAAAAGGATAGGCGTCATTGGAACTCCTGATTTTTTGGTGTAGTCATGCAAAGCTCATCACGACGGGACGGACCATGCGTGCGATATTCTTTATTCTTGCCTTTTTTCTTTTGTCCGGAGTTCACAATGCCGAAGCTCTGGTAGGGTCGACGGATGGTCCGGGACCCACTTCCCGTCACACTGTCATGGTGCTTAAAAAGCAGAAGGCTGGCAGTAGCTTTTGCTCAGGCGTTTTGATCGCTCCGCAAGTTGTCCTGACTGCGGCACATTGTGTGCACAGGGCCGCCGGCGTTGCTATTTATGTACCCGGTGATGGCACACCAAAACTGATTGAGGCATCAACTGTCACCATGCATCCTGGCTATGTTCCCGACGCCATCCGCACACGCAAGCGATCGATAGATTTGGCACTGGTGCGCACGTCGGGAACTCTTCCCGGATTTCTTTCACCGGTGGCGATTGACTCTCAGAGCCGATACAAGGACGGAGACGCATTGATGATTGCCGGTTTTGGTTTGCAACGCGAAGGTGTGGAAAATAGCGCAGGACAACTCCGGTCAGCACGCATCATTGTGCGGGAACCCCTGTCCTCCATTCTTTTGTGGGCTAAACCAGCGCGCAAGGGAATTGGCGGAGCCTGCACCGGTGATTCCGGTGGACCTGTCTTTTCCGCTGATGCAACGAGACTGGTAGCAATCACGACATGGTCACGCGGGACCGGAAAGCGGCGTTGCGGTGAACTGACACAAGGCGTTCTTGTTGCGCCACAACGCAACTGGATTGATGCAACATTGGCCAAATGGGGAGCGCGCTAACGCTCCCCAGCAGGTCTTACGACACACCAAATTTCAGCAATTTGATTGCATCGAAATCCTGCACGCCGCCACCAACGCGCTTGGTTGTGTAGAACAACACATAGGGTTTTGCCGAATATGGATCGCGCAGAATGCGAATGCCCGTCCGATCCACGACGAGATATCCACGGCGGAAGTCGCCGAAGGCAATTGCCGGGGCGTCAGCGGCAATGTCAGGCATATTTTCGCTTTCAATGACCGGAAAATTCATCAGGCTCGCACGCTGACCGGGGCCAGAGGGTGGCGCCCAGATGTAGTCGCCGCCCGCGGTCTTCAATTTGCGAACAGCCGCCTGCGTTTTCCGGTTCATGACGAAACTGCCGTTCTGGCGATATCCTGCCCGTGCCGAATAAACCAGATCGACCAGATCATCCGATGGATTGCTGGCCGCAAAGTCGCCCGCCACGCCTGTAGGAACATATCCGATGGATCCCCACGCCCAGGCATCGTTCGCAACCTTGGTGTAGTTTAGAAAGCCTGTAGGCTTGTTCACGCCGTCGCCATTCACAAAAGCCGCGCCTTCCTGCTCAGCGAAGACTGTATCGATTTCCTCGGCGATCCATTGCTCGACATCAACTGCAGCATCATCGAGCAAAGTCTGCGTTGCCGCCGGCATGGCGTAAAGTTCCATGGCCGGAAAGTTCATGTCCGCAAGTTGCTGGTTGGCGCTTTGAGGGCGCGGATCAGTTTCAGCGACCCAACCCGCGGCAGGACCGGAAACCGAGAATGCCTTGCGGAAGTTGGCCGTCGAAATTTCCCGCACAGATGCGATAGACCTGATTGGCGAGATGCCTGCCATTCGGCGCAGGATTTCGCGTTCGGCCGGCTGGGGAACCAGATAACCCCCATCCGGGCCGGAACCAGCGGAAAGAGCCTTTTCCTCGAGCGCCTTAAGACCGACACTTTCGCCAGAACGCATGTAACCATGAAATGCGGCTTTGTGTTCGCGAGCGAACATGCTGTCGATGTGTTTTTCTTCACGCCCAAGACGAGGACGGCCTTTTTCAACTGCCACGCGGTCCAGACGCGCCTTGGTTTCGTCCAGGGCGTGATCAATACGCGCGAGCTTCTCTTCGGTTACGACGTCAGTTGAAAGGCGGGTTTCCAGCTCATTCAAACGAGTGTCATTGGTTTCGCGAAAAGCAGCGAACGCGCGGTGCAGATCATCCACCGCCGCTGCAACATCATTAGAGACTGACTTCACTTCCATTGGTTTCTCCTGGTTCAACGCATGAGAGTTGCTGTGCGGCGCAAGGTGTGCGCAATACGCGCCTGCAATCCGCTGTTACAATCGCCGTCAAGATGCATGGGTCCGCGCTTGACGGCATTGACGCGGGCCTGAGGCAACATGGGAAATGTCACAAGTGATATTTCCCATAAATCGAGTTGATAAAGACGGCGCACACCGGACTTGGCGTCCCGCTCGGCTCGCCGTGTCCGATAGCCAATGGACAAGCCATCGACCGAACCTTCACGCATCAAGGATAGAATTTCTCGGGCCTTGGCGACTTGCAGGTTGAGACGTCCGTGCACTTTCAGGCCGCGATAATCCTCTGAAATCGATTGCCAGATTCCCACGGGCTGGGATGCGTCGTGCTGCCAGAGCATTTTTACGCCGCGCATGCCGCGCTGTCCCAGACTGTCTGCGAACGCACCGGGCATGACAATATCATTGCCAAGATCGCGAAGGTGAAAAAGACTTGCATACCCTTCGAATGTGCCATCCGCAGCCGCATCAACGAACGATTTCGAAGCGCGCTTTATTTCAGGCGCGCGATCAACAGATGCAGTTTCATCCACCAGCAGAATTATCTTTTCTTCCATGCCATATACCCCGTTTATAACTTGTTGCGCGTGGTATCCGTTTTTCCGGCCTGAAGCTTTTCGAGCATCCGAACGAAGCGCCGGAAAACAGCCTGAGGATTGGCCTGCAATTCTTGCTGATTGCCCCGCGGTTTCTCGCGCGCGGCTTTTGTTTCCCGATCAGCAGTTTCTTTTTGTGTTCGTTGGCGCGGCATCAAAGGCCTCCAATCTTGCGGTTAAAACGGGCCAGCTCCCTCACGAAACCGTCAAACCGGCGGTTGGCGGCCGCAAGCTCTCGCAGGGCCCACACCAACAATCCGGAGGCGCCGCTTGCCCACAGGAAAAGCGCCAGATGTGCGAGATCACCACGCTCGATGATCGTTTTTGTAATGTCTTGCATGCGTATCCGATCGCAACGCCGTAAGCATTGTGTTGCAATGGCCTTGAGCCACTTCCAAGATTGTGTCAGCTAATTGAATGCTGCGCGGGAAGTTTCCAGCGCGTTTTTACGATGGCCGCGCTGCATATCCCAGCGCCTCTCGCTTTTCGTCATCGGTAAGAAAACCTGCAGCGCCAATGCGCCGCCATTCGGATTCGCGCTCACCAGCAAGGGCATCTATCCGGTCGAGATTGGCCTCGACGCGGACGCTGCGATAAATGCCGCCCATCCAGCCTGCGAAACCCTGTTGCGTGCGGCGCACCAGTGGAATGACAGCCTGCCGCCAGAAGGCCCTGTTGGCTTCCGAGTAATTCGCAAACGCGTTATCACTCGCGCTTGGGAGAAATAGCGACGAGGTGCGTTCTATATTAGATGAAATCCAGCCTTTTCATTGTAATCAATTGTTTTACCATCAAATTTTCCGAGATTTTTGGGCGCGACGTGAAACACCAAATCGATACCGGATACGTGCTGTATAAGTTCAATGATCTCTTGCACCTGTGACTTTCGGTAGAAACCAACAACAACATCTTCGAATGGCTTGCCGTTGACAGGGCGAATTTCTCCCCAACCTATTCCAACCACATCCAGTGGGTCATCAAGTGTTTCGTTCGCGTCTTGCCTGGCCTGGGCGATAAAGGCCCTGGCCGAATTGGATATTTTGAATTTTGCCGTGACAAGTTCTATCTGGGTCATTGTGATTGCCTTAATCAAGATTAGTTGACAGAAATATATTTCTTGAAATTGTCATTGAGCAATTGACCGTGCCACGCCTGTGTAGCAAGGACGCGATCCCAACATCGACCTATGGCAGGACCATCAATCAAAACATCTCCGAATTCAAAGCGATAAACGCACTTCATTCCGATCGCACCCTGAAACTGCGAAATGAGGTTACCCCAAGAATAACCAGCATCAAGATGAATCCGATCATTAATGATTTCTCCATCCGAATTGGCGCGCTGGTCCTCGCCCCCATCACTCGTCCATCGCCCGCGATCATCCCGCGGCTGGCCGTCAGAATAACGGACTTCAAGATAGTTTCCAGCGCGTTTTTGCGATGGCCGCGCTGCATATCCCAGCGCCTCTCGCTTTTCGTCATCGGTAAGAAAACCTGCAGCGCCAATGCGCCGCCATTCGGATTCGCGTTCACCAGCAAGAGCATCTATCCGGTCGAGATTGGCCTCGACGCGGACGCTGCGATAAATGCCGCCCATCCAGCCTGCGAAACCCTGTTGCGTGCGGCGCACCAGTGGAATGACAGTCTGCCGCCAGAAGGCCCTGTTGGCTTCCGAGTAATTCGCAAACGTATTGTCGCCCGGCAAGCCGAGCAGCAGCGGCGGCACCCCGAAAGCAAGCGCAATCTCGCGCGCGGCTGCGGCCTTGGCCTGGATGAAGTCCATGTCCTTCGGCGATAAAGAAAGCGCCTTCCAGTCAAGCCCGCCTTCCAGTAGCAGCGGCCGGCCGGCGTTTTGGGAGCCGGAAAAATTTTCGTCGAGTTCACTTTTCAAACGATCGAACTGTTCCCTGGTTAGCCCGGCGCCATCACCACCTGTGTAAACCAGAGCGCCGGATGGGCGCGCGGCGTTTTCGAGCAATGCGCGATTCCAACCCGAAGCTGCATTGTGAACGTCCAGCGCTTCCTGTGCTGCCGAAAGCGGCGCATATCCGTAATGATCGTCCAGCGGGTTACATAATTTAAGATGCAGGATCGGAGACAGCCCCTCTGTCTCAACGTCAAACCGCACCTTTTGTGCGCCCACCGAATATTCGAAAGCTTCTGGCCAGCCATTGGCGCCGGGCAGAATACGCATGCGATCAGGGCGCAGGGCGTATAGTTCGCGCGGCGTTCCATCGACACTAACCGCTTCCACGTAGGCGTTTCCGGTTAGCAGCAGATTAGTGAAAATCTGTTCCAGAAACTCCCCTTGCGAAGCTGCAGGGTTTGGGCGGTAAAGCAGGTTCAATAGCGGATGATGTTCGTCTTCCAGACCATCTTCATAGACGAGCCAGGTCACAGTGGCAGCGGCTTCGGCAATCATGCGCACACAGCGATAGACGACTGCGTTGCGTTCGTAGCCCGAGCGTGTCAACTCGGAATGCGTGCGCGGCAACCAGCGCGTAAGGCCGAGCGTCTGCAACGCGAGCAACGGCCCCGTGCGCGAAGCCTTGATATTTAGTTCGGGCGCGCGCGAAGGCGCCCCCGCGCCCATGAGGCGGGAGAGAAATGAGGGCATGAATTGTCCTGTCCTGAGTATAAGAAATCAAACCCGGCGCATGCGCGGCTCCGGCGGCTTTTTACCCAGCGCCAGCGCCGTAACCGCCCAGACCAGCGCGTCGAGCCGGTCCGGGCTTTTGCCACCGGGCAGGCCGTCCGGGCCGAAGGCGCACATTTCGTCTTCCAATTCGCGGAATACGCCGGCGTGGCGCACCCTGCCCTGTTCGTAGAGTTGGGCGACCGGCGCCGCGCGCAGGTATTTGCCGCGGGTTGCACGCACCATGGTAACCGGCACGCCTTCGTCGGCCTCCCGGATGACCGCAGCAACCATCTCGCCGCCCTGATTGACCTCAGCGACAAGCTGATCGGCCTGCCATTTGTGATAGAGCGCCAGCGCAGCACGCGCCCATGCACCAGGGCGGGCAGCAGTCAGCGTCGCATCTTCCAGCACATGCACAATTCCATCGTCGTCGATTCCCGCAGCTACAATGCCGCAGGCATCGGCGCGCTGCGTGGACGTGGCAGGCGGGTCGATTGCAACAACGATGCGCTGCAAGGCAGGCGCGTCGTCTTCACGCAAAGCGTCGATTGCACTGCGCGACCAGAGCGAATCCGGATTGTCGTCGAGGAGTTCGCCATCGAGTTCCTGACGGCCGAGCCGCGTGCCGGAATAGCGCGCGACAATCTTTTGCAGAAAATCCGGCGCCAGGTTTTCCGCATTGCGCGATGGTTGCCGCGCGGGATACCGCCGAACGTGGATCCTTCAGCAAGCGGGCAAGTAACGGGCCGGGACGCGGTGTCGTGGTAATCACCTGGCGTGGATGCGCGCCCAGACGCAATCCGAATTGCAACATGTCGAAACGTCTCCTCTGCGTAGCGCCATTTCGCGAATTCATCGAGCCAGGCGCATTCGAATTGCGGACCGCGCAGGCTTTCGGGATCTTCGGCGGAATAGACTTGCGCTACCGCACCATTTGACCATTGCAGGCGGCCACGCGTCGGCGTCCAGGCCGGCCTGTTGTGCCTGTCATGCACGGCCAGAATGCCGGACACGCCTTCAACCATCACATCGCGCACCTCGGCCATGGTTTCACCGATCAGCGCAACGCGCTTGACAGGTGTTGCGGTAAAGTCCGGCGCGCCTGTCATCACACCTTTTATCCATTCCGAACCGGTACGCGTCTTGCCCGCGCCCCGCCCGCCCATGATGACCCAGGCGGTCCAGGGGCCGCCACCCTGAGCCTCAAGGGGCGGCAATTGATCGTCGCGCGCACTTGTTTCCCAACTCGCAAGAACGCGGTCGAGATCTGCAGCGCGCCAGTCATCAGTTGCTTTCGCCAGCAGCCCGCTCTGCGCGCAATCGGTCAAGACGCGCCGCAAGCTCTTCGCGGAGTTCGGCCAGGTCTCTGGGAGGCCGCTCGTCCTGTGTTTCTGCATCGCCGCCTTTGCTTTCGTTTCCGGCTCCCCCGGTTTCGTTTCGCGCGGCGTCAATTCGTCCAAGCTCTGCGAGAGATTTCACAAGCGATGCAAGGACGCGGGCATTGCGCTCGGCCGAGGCAGCATCAGCGCCAGTGCCAAGGCGCTTTTCGATTCCCGCCAATTCCCGGCGGACCGCTGCCTCAACGCGGCGTGATAATGCCCGGGTGCTTCTGGTTGGCGCGCATTCATCACCCATTTCCCGCTCGCCGAAATGCCTCCGCCGCAGCCCGTTCTCCATCGTCTGTATCCGGCAAACCCGGCAGGACACCTGCCATGGCAGCGTCTCCCGATGCGCCTCTCTCCCCCCAGGCCCATTTTCTGCGATACCTGCGGAAGGTGACGTCCGAGATGTCCAGGAAACGGGCGATACTGGCGAGGGATTCACCAGCGTCGTAACGGCGGCGAGATTCGCTGATCTGCTCTGCGGTAAAGGTACGTGCTGCAAACATGATTGGATGCCCAGACGTGCAAAGACCCGGGCAAGCGCATTGCACCGGGCCAAGGCTGTATGATTTTGATGATCCCGGAAGGCAGGGCCTCAATGGCCTGTGGCGCAATTCCGGAGCATGCATAATGTATACCCGACCAGCGTTACGCTGTCAAGGAATATATTCCTGATTTGTGAATTATTTCCATTAGCTCGCAAATACCCAGCTTGAGCCTTATGGACACGCTCGCTGGCTTTGCCTAAGATGCTTCCGGCAATGTCCCCAAGCCATTCCCGGGAAGAATATGCCCCTGCTTTCGCTGGCCGCTCTAACCATTCTCGATGCGGGACCTTTCGGTCTTGTACAGGCTGCGCATGCAGCAGGCTTCACCCACGCAGGCATCAGGCTTCAACCCCTGCTGCCGACCGACGAGGCGGTGGTTGGGGTTGATAAGCGCGCACGAGAGATGGAGGCCATGCTGGCCGGCCTCAATATCAAGCCGCTGGAAATTGGTGTCTTCCCTATTTCTCCCACGGTAGACGTCGATAATTACGGGCCGGTCCTGAGTTTCAGCCATAAAATTGGCGCCCGTTTCATCACCTGCCCTGTCGAAGATACCCATCCACAGCGGCGCCTGGCCTCGTTCCAGAGATTGTGTGATCTGGCAATCAGCTGCGGCCTGGAAGCCCTGATCGAGTTCAACCCCTACAGCGGCTGTAAATCGCTTGCCGAAGCAGTGGAGATGGTCGAGGCGAGCGAACGGGAAAATGCCCGGCTCCTGATCGACGTATTGCATCTGTCACGCTCGGGAGGCTCGCCCGCAGATCTCAAGACGGTAGACCCCGATCTGATAGCGCTGGTTCATCTTTGTGATGCATTGCCGCCGCCCGCCGGCGAAAGGACCACAGACGAGCTTCGCAGGGAATCGCGAACCGCGCGGCTGTATCCCGGTGAAGGGTCCTTGTGGCTTGAAGAGCTCTTGCAGGCCTTGCCGCCCGATACGCCGCTGAGTATTGAAGCACCTTCGGCAGCGCACGCACATTTGCCCGCAACTGACCGTGCAATTGCGGCCATGAACTGCACGAAGGCGCTACTGAGCCGCTTGAAGTTCGCATAGCCTTGCCAGACTTATCCTCGCCTGGCTTCTGTGCCTTGCAACCTTGCGACATGCTGGTCCTTCCCGTTTGAAATGCTATAGTCGCAGGAAATCGTAGAAGAGCTGAGGGAGCAACATGTCCAAACCTATGGGCCTGCGCAGAATTGTCACAACGGTAGATGCCGAAGGAAAGGCCATAGCCCTCTTCGATGGCGAAAACCCCCATGCAGAGGTGCGGCCCGCCCGAAAAAATGTGTCTCGCGTTATATGGGCCACCGATAGCGCACCTGCAGACATCCAGGGTTTCCAGGACCGCGGCGCCAATTACAAGGGAACCTCGCCGGTCAACGGAGGAACAGTCTTCCGGATAATTGACTATCCGCCGCAAGCGCCGGAAGTCGAGAAAATGGACATGAATACGAGAATGAATGAACTTACCCACGAAGCACCCATTAAAGGCCTGCCCCCGAGCCATCCATTCATGCATCGCACCCGGTCAGTTGACTATGCGATTATTTTACATGGCGAGATAGACATGCTTCTGGACGATAGCGAAGTCCATCTGAAAGCAGGCGATGTTATTGTCCAGCAAGGCACAAATCACGCATGGGTGAATCGAAGCAACGACATCTGCCGTATCGCCTTTGTGCTGGTAGATGCAAAGACGCCAGACTAGATTTGACACACACCCTTCTCAAAGCAATCAACGAAGGAACGGTATCGCATTCATGAGTGCACCAGCGAGAAATCTCGAAGCGCTGAAGATGCTTCCGTTCTTCGCCGCGCTCGCGCCCGATACATTTGAACGGCTGACGCAAACGGCCCGCATTGATCGCCTGCGCCGCGGCGAAATCCTGTTTCGTCAAGGCGACAAGGCGCTCTCGGTGTTTGTCGTCATCGAAGGATTCATCAAACTGTCGCGCATCTCGATGCAAGGCGACGAAACCGTCATCCACATTTTCGGGCGCGGCGAAAGTATCGCGGAATCTGTCGCGGTACTGGGTGACAACCACACAACAACGGCCGAGGCTACCGGAGCTGCGACCGTTGCAAGGCTGCCTGCCAAGGAAGTCGCGCAGATTGCGCGTGAGGCGCCGGAGCTGGCCCTCAGAATCCTTTCAGAATCATCGGCTAAAATCTGGGCGCTGATGGACGAGATCGAAACACTGAAAGCGCAGACGGCAGATCAGCGCGTCCTGCGGTTTCTCCACTCCCTGTGCACGGATGCGCGCGGGCCGTGCAAAGTACGTCTGCCTTACAACAAGGGGGACATTGCTGCATCGCTTGGTTTGAAACAGGAAACGCTATCGCGTTCCTTCGCCCGCCTGAAAGCCAGCGGCATTACGATTGAAGGACGCGAAGCACAGATCGAGTCTGCAGAGAAAATTTCCGCGGAAATCGATCGTCTCAACAAGATCGTATAATTCAACTCTGGATCGACCCGGCAACCAGGTCACAACTTGACTGATCAAGTCTTGGGCTTGCGTCCCCGGCCTTTAGGAACATTGGTTGGCCAGCGAACGATGTAGTCCGGATAATCTTCCAGCGCGACATCGTCCTCGGACGGGCCAGCGCGCCCACGAACCGAAATGCCAGCAGTGTGGACTGTTTCCGGCGAGCCGGAGACCAAAGGATGCCACCACTCCAGATCCTTGTCTTCGGCTCGCAGCCGGTAGGCACAGGTCGGCGGTAACCAGCCCAGCTTGCGAACGTTGCGCAGCGACAGAACGATGCAATCAGGGACCTTCGCCCGGCGGTTCTTGTAATCTCCGCAGCGGCAAGACTCGGCTTCAAACAGCCTGCAAACCACGTTCGTGTAGTGGATTTCGCCAGTATCCTCGTCCTCCAGCTTGGCCAGACAGCATCGCCCGCAACCGTCACAAAGCGATTCCCATTCGCGTCTCGACAGATCTTCCAGCGGTTTTTTCCAGAAAGGCTCGCTTGAACCGTTCTTTTCAGTCCCGCCTCCAGCGCCGGATGTCGTCTTTGGCAGCTTTTTTCCTGTCATACCTTGCGTCCGTCTTGCTGTTTCATTTCGGCACAGGTACCCCGGCCTCGAAATTGCTCGCTCAAGGCCAAACAGGGGCTTGAAGGGTGGACATGGCGGCAACGCCATACAATCGTCAAGTCCGTTAAGAATATGTTAAACATGTCCGTGTCGCCCGGTGCGGACATGTTAGACAGCATTTCGGAATGATGTCTGGGCGGGAAGACCGAACAGCTTGGCCAGGAAAGAGTAGCGGGTGTCGAACGGCTTCTGGAATTCAGCATGGTATCGCCGGTTTTCCCGGGCGATGCTTGCGTTCGATTCCTGGGTGAATTCAAGCCTGTATGACAGCGGGCAGCGTACCCGGGCGCGCTATGCCTCCTTCGCGGCCTTCATGGACCGTTTTCACGTCTCTGGTTTTTCGAAGGCCGGCGTGGAGCTGGCCTGTGAAGCATTGACGATCGGTGTCGCCGGATCGGTCTTGATGCTGGCTTTGGCAATTCCCGCGTTTCGCGAGACTTCGGAAGACTGGCTGAAGCAACAGGATCTGGCCGTGACCTTCCTTGATCGATACGGTCAGGAAGTAGGACGGCGCGGCATACGCCATGACGACTCGCTTACCCTGGACCAAATTCCGGACATGCAGATCAATGCCGTGCTGGCGACTGAGGACAGGCGCTTCTGGTCCCATTATGGCATTGATCCGATTGGAACCCTGCGTGCATTGAGCGCCAATGCGCGGGCGTCCGGCGTGGTGCAAGGCGGCTCCACGCTCACCCAGCAATTGGCCAAAAACCTGTTCCTGACCAACGAACGGACATTGTCGCGCAAGATCAATGAGGCGTTTCTGGCAGTGTGGCTGGAATTCCGTCTCACCAAACGAGAGATCCTCAAACTCTATCTCGATCGCGCCTATATGGGCGGTGGAGCATTCGGCATTCAGGCCGCGACAAAGTTCTACTTCAACAAATCAGTCCGCGATGTCACGCTTGCAGAAGCAGCCATGATGGCGGGACTGTTCAAGGCGCCGACGCGCTATGCGCCGCATGTCAATCTTCCTGCAGCGCGCGCGCGCGCCAACGACGTTCTTGAAAACATGGTCGAAGCAAAATTTCTGACCGAAGGCCAGATTTACGCGGCGCGAAAAAATCCGGCTCAACCGGTTGACCGTCAGCGCGATGAAACACCTGACTGGTTTCTGGACTGGGCCTTTGCCGAAATAAAGAACATGGTCCGTGACGGAAAACTCGGCAACAATCGCGTTCTGACGGTGCGTACAACGCTTGATAACAACATTCAAAAACGCGCTCAGCAGGCAATTGAAAACAATCTTCGCCAGTTCGGAAAAAGTTACAATGCCCGGCAGGCTGCAGCCGTTATCATGGAATCCAATGGCGCAGTCCGCGCGATCGTTGGTGGACGCGATTATGGTGACAGCCAATTCAACCGGGCAACCGATGCCATGCGCCAGCCCGGCTCATCCTTCAAGCCATTCGTCTACACAACCGCACTCCTGTCCGGACGCTTTACACCCAGCACGATCGTGAATGATTCTCCGATCTGCATTGGTAACTGGTGCCCGAGAAACTACGGTGGAAGCTTTGCTGGCCGCGTGCCCCTGCGCAACGCGCTTGCGCGATCGCTCAACACGGTAGCGGTCAAATTGTCCATTGATGTTGGCGATGGCAGTGGAGTTTGGAACAAGGCGCGTTCGGGGCGTGCGAAAATCATCGAAACGGCCAAACGTATGGGGTTAAAGTCCGAACTCAAGGATACCGTGCATCTGCCAATTGGCGTATCGGAAGTCACGGTGCTCGACATGGCGCAAGCCTATGGCGTATTCGCATCAGGCGGCAAACGTACGAGCGCATTTTCAGCTATCGAGATACGAAACAGCGCAGGCGATTTGATCTACCAGCATGAAAAGAATGCCGCCAAACTACAGCAGGTGATCCGGCCTGATGTCATCGTCAACATGAACTCCATGCTCAATCAGGTTGTCGAAGCCGGAACGGCTCGGCGCGCCCGCCTTCCCGGTGTTGCTGTGGGTGGCAAGACAGGAACGACCAATGCCTATCGCGACGCGTGGTTCGTCGGGTTTACCGGAAACTTCGTAGGCGCGATCTGGTACGGCAATGATAATTACCAGCCGATGAACAACATGACCGGCGGATCAATTCCGGCGCAGACATGGCATGACATCATGGTCTATGCGCATCAGGGAATAGAGCTGAAGCCCCTGCCCGGCGCGCCCGCTCCGCCTGCTTCGGAAAATGTTGCCCGGCTGGGCACAGGTGCTGGTTCAGCGAGTCTGGGCTCGCCACAACGTCCGGCCACATTGTCGCGAAAGTCAGCCGCAACCCTTCTGCAAATTGAAAAGCAGATGCGCGATACTTCGACGCGGCTGCGCCAAAGCAATTCAAGGCAGGACAAAGCAATTCGCCAGGGCAAGGCATTTGAAACGCTGGGCAAGAAGAACAGCGTGACGGTACTGTATGCCCGCTAACAGGCTGCAAATGGTACGTGCAGCTATTCGCCTTCGGCAACGGGCCCGCGACGCAAATCGATAATCTCTATGACGTTCCTGTCGGGATCGTGAAAGTAGGCGCTACGCCCGTGGAACGTACCGCCATCGCGATTTTCTTCCTTGAAGATGCGCACACCCTTGGCCGCGAGGAACGACTTGGCCTGATCATATGCTTCAGGCGAAACACGGAAAGCGGTATGGATTTCGTGCTTGTCGCCCTTGTTGGGATCGATCGGATTTTCGGAAAGGGTCAGAACAAAGCTCGTTCCATGGGCATCCAGAAATACCATGTGACTATTGCGACGAAGCTTCTTCATATCCAGTATCTCGGTATAGAACTTCTCCGAACTATCCAGGTCCTTCACCGGGATCGTGAAATGCACAAAGCCTTCAGTCGAGATCATTTGTTCCTCCGTGTTCTTGCCTGGCCTGATAATCCGGGCACTCTATCGCAATCCCGGCGATATCCGCCAATTGCGCTGTCGTAATTTCAGGCACGCAATACGCTGTCTTCGATACCAGAGTTCCGGGATCGGGAACAGATGCAAGAGTTCCAGCCGTTGAGCATGGCGGGGCAATACGCTATCACCAGCAAACCGGAAGTCTGCCTGGCTGGAAACAAGGCCATGGCGCCCGGAATGCGAGGTCCGATTGCACCGGACATATTGGAGAAAGTGTGGCGGTATTCTTCAAGTCGATCGCCGTGGCTGTTCTGGGCGCGGCACTTGGCCTGCTGCTGACCTGGCTGTCCATCGAGCAGGGGCGCGGGTTTGGCGCCGTGCGCGCCGGGCCGTGGATTGGATGGCCCAAAGCCGGAACTCCGGATGCCGACCCTTATGCCAGAGCGGCAATGTCGCGTACCGGCGAGGTGCCATTGGACCTTGCCGAGGGCCTGACATTTACGGCCAGACAGGATTCAAGCGGATCCGCGCTTAATCCGGCTTGCACCTATGTCATACGACCGCCAATGCCCGTAGCGCGCTTCTGGACCATTAGCGTTATGCCGCCCAACGGCCGGACCGGAAAAGCAGGCGATCTGCGGCAAGGTATGACATCGAGCGAAATTTTCCGGACCGGGTCTGCGGAGTTTTCAATCACGATTTCGTCGATCGCTAGTCCCGGGAACTGGCTGCCCATCAAGCCGGATGCACCACTCGTTTTGATGTTGCGGCTTTACGATAGCCCGGTCACTGCGGCTGCTGCAGCGCTCAACGCAGATGACTTGCCCAAAATCGAGCGCGGGGCCTGCCTATGAATCTGCGCGAAAGGCTCCTGCAGTTGCTGCCATGGTTTCTGGCGACGCTGATCGTCGCAGGAATTGTTCACATTGGCTCCATACTGGCCATGCCAAGGCTGGCGACCGAAGATGCCTTTGCGCGTGTGGCAAGGGTTGCTCCATTGCATAAAATGACAATTCTTTCCGTCGCGCAGGGCAAACCCAATCTATTCCCGTTTGAAGACCCGGCAACCGTTCAAGCGGTTTGCCGTTTCGACTTGCGCACCGGGCCGCTCAGGCTTCGTGGCAAGCTTTCCGGCGAAGGATTGACTCTCATCTCGTTTCGAAACCGGTTTGGGACGGCCTTCTATGCCATGAACGACCGGGGCACGAGCCGCGGCGATCTAAATGTGGTGGTGGTCACCAAAGCGCAACTGGAGGAAATCGAGGCTAACGATCCTGAAGACGAGTTGCCCTCGGAACTTCGCCTTGTATCACCTTCGCTGGAGGGATTTGTCCTGCTGCGGGCTCTGGCTGCGGAACGAAGCCTGTATCCTGCTGCGATGCAGAGACTGCTGGCTGTTTCGTGCCAGAAAGAAACCGTCGAAGAGCGCCCTGGCGAGCAAAAGGCAAACTAACAGGCAAAGCCCATAACGACGGGTATGGCTTCACTCATCCAGCCAGTGGCCGGGAAAACTGCGGGTTAGCGGGGCCGTCAATATTGATCGACGCGTGTAAGATGTGCCGACATCAGTCTGACAAAAGTTGAAAAATTCAGCTGTCCTGCCTGGTCAATGTACGCCGGCCACGCCGTGCCCTGCTGGAACTGTCGCCCGCACCAGCTGCGCGCCTTGCGGGTTGCTCCCCGGCAGCGCAAGGCAGATAGGCAGTCCGATCTCTCACATATTGCACACCCGTAAAAAACAGGATCACGGCTCCGCCTTCCGGCATACCTTCCCGCAAAGACCGAGGCGGCCTTTCGAGGGAACTCAGGTTTACAATATCAGCCATGGAAAAATCTCCACATCCTTGTTGCTGGCCGTCAATTTCACATTTGGCTATTCCGGCCATGCAGACGGTTTTGCATCTGCTCCCCGCGCCTTGCAAAGACTGCCACCCGGCAGGGTCTGTTTCAGCCTGGGACACTACGAACCGCTACGCACAGCATTACGGCCTGCTAAGGTTAATGTTGTGTCAACGAAACCAGTATAAATTGCACTGATCTGAGTAAAGCGTACGTGTGACCCCGCACAATGTCTGTTTCTAGTACCGAAGCTTCCGTCGGCGTCCGTCCGGGCGTGCAGGACCAGTGTAGGCCGCTGACGGCCAACAGTGATCTTAGACACCCCTCTCGCATCCTTCGCGATCTGACCGATCTGTTTGCCAGCCGGGCAACGCCGACAGGCGCCGAAATCATGCGCTATGAAGACATCGCCAGCCGGCTTGCCGCCGACGCCGATGTCGCGACCCTCACATATGTGGCAGCCAAACTTGCCGCTCATCCCGCTGCACCAGTTGTGCTTCTGGACACTTTGCTCGGACTTGATCGCACCTGCGCCAAAATACTTTCCGAACACTGTCCCCGATTGTCGCCAAAACCGTTGCTTGCTTTCGCCGAAGGCACCGATGCCGGGCTTGCCGCAGCCGTGGCGCGACGCCCTGGACTTACGTCACAACTGGCCGGCGCATTGGCGCAACGATCAGAGATCGAAGTTCTTCGCGCCCTGGCCGCCAATAAAACCGCTCATCTAACTCATGATGCTCTGAAGGCGATGGTGCGTATTGCGCGAGACGATGCAATCCTGTCCGACCTGATCCTGGAGAAAACGGACGATCTTGAGTTGTTGATGCCCCTGTTTCTGCGAGCCGATCCAGCCATGCGCATGCGCATGGTCAACCTGGCTGAGCGGCAAACATTCTCTGCCGCCGAAATCAATCGCGTGAAAACCTTGGGGCCTGCGTTACACGGCTGGATCATGCGTCGCAGCCCGGTCGAGCATCGCGATGGCCTCGCCCGCGAACTTGCCAGACAATGCGGACTGCAGCCTGCAGATATTTCCAGCCTGATACAGGACCGCCAAGGCTACGGACTAGCGCTTCTGTTTGCAGCCATTGGTTTGCCCGCCGATGATGCAGTTCGGCTATTTTTTCGTTGCGAGAGTAGCATTTCCCATTCCATAGAGCGAATACGCGCGTTGAAGCAGGTCGTTGACAGTGTTCCCGCCCATGCCGCTTTGAAAATGATAAGCGCCATTGTGCAGGAGGTACAATGGCAAGGGGCCACGCCCGCCAAAGTTTACCTGCCAACGCATGATGTTTCCGCGCGGCCGTTGGCAGGACGTGCGTCTCCCACAGTGACCAAAAGCCCTGCCCGTGCAGTCTCCGCTGAAACTGTAAAACGGTCAGCCTGACGGAGGCCTGGCGCTCAGGCAAGATCCAGAAAATGTTCGCCGCGGGAGTTTTCAACTTCAACGATCCAGATATCCGGATCGAACTTCAATTCGCGCTGCAAACGTTCTTCTGCTTCCAGACCAGAGACAGATGGCGCCTCATGCAAACGCGTCCATTGACGATCAACGCCGTCGTTGCGCAATTCGCTTTGCGGTGCAGGCCCGTATAGCTGGCAATCGCTCCCCTGCCCGTCAACCCGGACAAATATGGCACCGGCTTCGGCAGCGCCACGGCGGCGCAAGACGGCGAAAGCGCCTTCGCTGGCGCACCGTCTCAAATAAGCTGAAACCCAGATATCCGATCGCAATCTCATGGCTTCAGACCATGCGATACAAGCAGGCAGCAAGACAAGCCATCAATAAGACCAACCGGCGCAAGAACCGCAATCATGAGTTCTCTCACCAGGCCGTACGTCCAATACATCAATTGGGAATTGTGACGCGCGCGCGCGAAGCCAAAAGGCGCAAGGTCCTGGATTCCGCCTGGCCTGTCGGCTGCAATTTGTTTGCTCGCTGGAATTTTTCGAGTGCGCTCCGTGTTGCCGGCCCGGCAATTCCATCTACGTCCAGCTTGTATCCCAACTTCACCAGCGCCTTCTGCATGGCCAGGATGCCACTGCGATCAGAGCCGTTGTCTGCAAGGATGTTCGGAACTTTGGCGGGCGGACGGGGGACTGTTTCAAGACCGCCACTCAGGAGCGACCCGATAAGATCGCGTGCGGGGCCAGGTTGCGGCGCATGCTCGGTACGCGGAACATTGACCGCGCGGGCTTGCGTTTCCTCTGGTTCGACAATCTTCGGCAAAGAACTGCGAACCGGCGGCAGCACGGGCTGCTCTACCTTCCAGCGATTACTTTGCGACGCCACGTCCTGAACAGGCGTTGTCTGACGGGAAGGCCTGGCAGCATGAACAGCAACGCGCTTGGATTCAACCGGCGCAACGTTTTTGGCAAAGAACGGCGCTGGATGCTTATCCGATTGCAAATAGACAGCATTTACAAGAACGCCGCCGCTAACTGCGATCATTCCTGCGAGAAAGAATGCGCGGCCCGGACTCATCCGCAGAAAGGCGAACAAGCCCCTGCGACGTTCACCAACAGGTTCTTTAGCTGTTCGCGACTTTTTCTTTTTCCGGGGCCGGTTGTTTGCTTCAAGCAGGGATTCACGCAATTTTTCTTACCTCAGTATTCTTTTGCCAATCGAAATCGGGGAGAGATTCAACCTTAAGCGGTAACGCTTCAATAATTGCAGGAGTGAGACGATTGTCACGCGCGCAATAACCGTCAAGTGGCAGCTTAATGCTCACACGGGTTCCCTGCGATGGAGCACTCTCGATGCGGATTGAACCACCATGCAAACCAATCAATCCACGAACGACCGAAAGCCCCAAACCTGTACCTTCATAAGCGCGATCGAAATTGTCTGATGCCTGGAAGAATGGCATGCCCAGTTTCGACAATTCGCCAGATCCGATACCAATGCCATTATCGCGGACAATAAACACAAGGGAATTACCCTCCGGCCGCGCACCGACCTCTACTGTGCCGCCTTCCGGTGTGAATTTTATGGCGTTCGAAATGAGGTTCAACAAAACCTGCTTGATGGAACGCTTGTCCGCCACAAGTTCATGGACAGCTGGATGTATTTCCCGTTTGAGTGAAACGCATCCTTTTTCTGCGCGCAGGCGCAACATATCAAGACAGGTCTCAACCAGCGCAGGGACTTCAAATGATTCGGGAACAATGTCGAAGCTGCCGGCCTCGATCTTGGAAACGTCCAGTATCGAATTGACAACAGACAACAGGTGCTCGCCCGATTCATGAATGATATTGGCGTATTCCCTGATCTTTTCAGGATCACTCGGGGAAATATCCTTGTTCGCCAATATTTCGGAAAATCCAATGATTGCGTTGAGCGGCGTGCGCAATTCATGACTTCACGTTGGCAACGAACCGGTCTTTCCATGAATTTGCCTGCTCGGCCAGATGTCTGGCCTCTTCCATGGATTGTTCATGCTCTTTGAGTCGGCTGATATCGCGTGCAACTACGAGAATCGTATCGTTACCCAGGCTATCCTCGTCGCCCGCCTGACCTATCGTCTTGTTGGCGCGCAACTCGACCCAGGAAAAACGAACAGTCTGCGGATCGTCGTTGTTCGAAGGCGTCCGCACACGCACTACACTTGTTACAACGCCATTTCCGCTGGCTGCGTCCGTAACCGCCTTCAGGAATGCCGGCCGGTCTGCAACATGAACTCTGTCAAACAGACCGCGTCCCATAAACTCCCGGCCGGGCAAGCCGAATAGTCTCTCACTGTTTGCGCTGACGAAATATACAGCGCCCGAACGATCAAGACGCAGAACAAGATCGTCAATTGCCTCCGAAAGGCAGCGATACCGATCATTGCGAAGTTCGGCAGCCATTACATATTGCTTGTTGATGCGCAGTGCACCCATGGCCAGCATGGTTGAATAGCCGATCGCCAGCAACACCATCACAATCGACGCTGTGTATGAAATTTCTACGCTGCCAAAACCAAGGCCAGACGTTTTCAGCAGCAGCACAAACAGAGCTATGCCCAATGCCGCAGCGCCTGTACGCAGAACGATTTTACCCGAACCTGTCAGATAGGCCTCGACCGGCGCGAGCGCCAGCCAGATCAGCGCCGCCAAGGCAACCGGCGCTTCGCCGACGGATAACGCCGCCGCCAAAGTCAGCATCGAAGCAATACAGATGATCTGGCCCAGACGCAGATTGCCTGTGCGGCTGGTCAGCAGTGCGCCAGCCATCGGGCCCATTGCCAGACTGAAGACAAGCGCATCGACAGTAGAAGGCGCACCATTCATTGCCAGGAATGGCGGCAGGATCATGAGTGCAAACAGCGACAGGATCAGACGGCCGGAGACAAACATCAGGTGGCGCAGATATTCCGCACGGTCGCCATGAACGCTGTCATGGACAAGCGCTCCCAGACGATCAGATATCCCTGCAACAAAAGCCACGCTACGCCACTCACACTGTGCGGAAAGTCCGCGCCGTTAATGCTAACAAATTCGCAGGACCGCCTTAAATGAAACCTAAGCATGCAGATTTTTCGCGCCCCGGATCGTTTCAATTTGGGACGGAATGGCAACTATGCGGAAGCATGGTTTAGAAGATATTGCCATCCGCCCTGCCGGGCCCATGCAAGTAAACGAAAAGCTAATTTTACAGGCCGGATTTTCAAAAAAGAATTATCTCAAGCTTGATTCGCATGCGCTAGATTCGTCAGGTCTGACAAACGGGGTGTCATGTTTTTCTTCCTGCGCTGCTTTCTCTTCCTTGGACTGGTTTTCTGGTCCATCCCGCCGCAGAATGCGGCGGGTGGCGGAAGCGTTGCCGCCAAACAGGGTGGCGCGTCAGCCGGAAACGCTCTCGCCACTGGCATAAAAATGGCCAAGGCCAAAGGGGAAGAGTTCTGCAACCACAAACCCGCGTTGTGCATGGATGCAGCTGCGCGGCTGGCAGGCGCGGGCAAGGATATTTCGCCCGGCCAGATACTGCAGCTTGCCCGCACCCTTGGAAACCGGGCTGAAAAATAGCCGTTGCGCCACGCCGCGGGCGTGTCCCAATCCTTCCTGCACGAAAGATTGCCTGCCAGGAACCGGATCGAGGCACGCTGAGCCTTTAATTTGCACCGCAGGCCATGCCCGCCTATATCACCCGTTGATAACCGTCATATCCATGGCTATCGAAACTTCCTATTTGCGCAATCGCCAAAACAGCGCCCAAGAGCTCATGCAAACAATCGACGACATTATTGAAGACTTTTCCTACATCGACGATTGGGAAGAACGTTACCGCTATGTCATCGAGCTTGGCCGTTCGCTGGAGCCGCTTCCCGAACAAGAGCGCAATGATGCGAACAAGGTACGGGGCTGCGCGAGCCAGGTCTGGCTCGCGACATCAATAATACCGGGGTCTGAACGTGACCCACATCTGCAGTTCATTGGCGACAGTGATGCGCATATCGTGCGCGGACTGATTTACATCGTGCTCGCCATATATTCCGGCAAGAGCGTCAAGGACATATTGGCGACAGATGCCCGGGAGTTGTTTGCGAAGCTTGGGCTGACAGAACACCTCACGCCGCAACGATCGAACGGGGTGCGCGCCATGGTGGAAAGAATTCGCAGCGATGCACGCAATGCACAGGCCACTGCCTGACGCCGTTCACTCCACTGCGCCCGCCGGTGCCGATTTCTAATCTGGGTGCGCAGTCACTTCTCGAACGTCCCTTGCTACCTCGCCTGAACCGATGTCCGGCCGATAACCTGCTGCCCCCCAATGGCGCATTTTGACCGATGCTCTCCCTCTTGCAATTTCGCCAAGCCCATAGTGTTGCGCAAGTCCGGACAGCGCGATGGCCAACACCACTTTGGCCGAACGTTGCGGCCAGCCACGCTCAAATTCAATTGTCTTCAAACTTTTCAAAAACCCGCATACGTCAATCAGCAAATCCGCACAGTCGGCGCCGACCGCCTGGATGGCCTTGTCGATGCGTTGACGTGCCGCCACCATCAAATCAGTAATGTGGTAGCCCGTGGCGCCACGGCCTGAGGATGCCACCGTAGCCGACCAGCTGGCCGTTACACGCGGCATGATCTGAGCCTGCTCCAGATCGCGCCGAAATCGCTCGCCAGCTTCCAGTTGCGAAGGTGTCAAAAGCGGCTCTCCGTTTGCCCCTTTGCGACGCGCCAGCCATGCAAGCGGACTTTCGCCGGCATCGACGGTGACTTCGACCGATTGGCCATCGCGGATTGCGACTGCATTTTCCAAATCAAGATGTTGGGCCTGAAATTTGTCTTTACCAGGCGAAGCATTATCTCGTGCCAGCCGGTGGCGCCCAGCATCGGATATCTTGAGATAGCGGCGACCTGATGCACCCTGCGCTTCCCATTGAGCAAGATCGCTGCGCACAAGATATTCCACAGCAGCAAGTTTTGCGCTGGCAACTCGCAGGCTGACGCCCTTCCTGGACGAAAACACCTGCAATTCGTTTCCGTCCATCAAGCCAACGTCTGTCGCAAAAGAACCCTCTGCTCCCAGCAATCGCAACAAGCGCATGGCGCTTGCTTCAACATTTCGGGTGTCCGGGGCAGCAGCATTTTTTTCGGTGTGGGATTTAACAGACAATCCTGTGGTCATACTCGCTCCTGTACTATTGCTTGGGAAAGACCTTCG
Organism: uncultured Alphaproteobacteria bacterium; assembly: GCA_963700795.1. Taxonomy (GTDB): domain Bacteria; phylum Pseudomonadota; class Alphaproteobacteria; order Rhizobiales; family Beijerinckiaceae; genus Terripilifer. The sequence goes on from CAVOYX010000006.1 coordinate 140,983, forward strand.
ACGTGCGCGATGAGTGCAACGGCAAGAATGTCGAGTGCGCTATCGAGAGCCTTGTCATCGCGCGCATCTTCAATGCGTGCGCATGCGTAACGCACACTTGTCCGGTCCAAACCGAAAACGCGGCCTGCCGTCCGTTGCGAAACGCCGAACACCACGTGCGTCAAGTAAACGGCAACATGAAAATGGTTTTCGACTCTCGTGTCGCTGGCGCACCAATTTCCTGAATGCCTAACGCGCCGCGACCGAAGGGTGTCCTTATAGGTCTGCGGAATAGTCATGCCTGCCAGCCGCAGGTTCGCACCAGATGCCGCCCCCAATACCAGAGTGACTATGGCGCCATAATTCCAACGGGGCCTCATTCCCGGCGCATCATTCCTCTGACGGGCTGCATAATCCATCGTTTTCCTCCTGTGAAAATTATATAATAGGTATTTTTTCCTTTTACAAGGTATTTTTTCAGCTTCCTCGCATTGGCTGATCAACGCGCTTTTATCCCCCTCCCCGGTCGGTGCCCTAAACGCATGCGAGCAAAGGAGAGCCGTGAATGGGTATTATTTCTGATGAACGTCTGGCCAAGCTTGCAGCAGAATCCGTGGCAAGGCGGATGGCTGCGGGCTGCACTAGCAATCGGCTGGACAAGCTTGTGGAAGCCGAAAATGTGTTTGGCCGGGGAACCCGCGAGATGCCGGACGATCTTCCGGCGCGCAGAAGAGCAGTTGCTCGCATCGCCAGAGAATTACGGGAAGAGCGGCGCCGGGGCTTGAGCGGGCACTGGAGCTACGATCTGAACCGGCACATCTCCCTGGCACAGGCTTTTTCAAGCCTCAGCCAGAATGAGAAAATTTGGCAAGAACCAACGGCCTCCAACCGGGAGGCACCCGCCGGCTAGCTGCGAGACGTTCTTTGCTGGCCAAGTCCCATCTGTTTGGCCAGACGAGAGCGCGCACGTGCATAATTAGGCGCAACCATTGGATAATCAGCCGGGAGATTCCATTTCTCGCGATATTCTTCTGGCGACATGTTGAATTGCGAGCGCAGATGCCGGCGCAATGATTTGAACTTTTTTCCGTCTTCCAGACAGACGATATAATCGTCAAACACGGATTTTTTGGTCGGCACGGCAGGTTTTAACGCCTCGGCTGGAGGGGGTGCTGTCCCGGCCAGGTGCTGAAGTGTTAAATGTACATCCCTCATCAGTTGAGGCAACTCAGACGCTGCCAGAGGGTTTTTTGCGACATAGGCTGATACGATATTTGCGGTCAGCTCAATAATATGCGTGGCTTCAACGTTTCCCATGACGTACCAGTTTTTAAATCGTGGTTGTGCTTTCGCAGGAAACATCCAGTGCCGCAAAAAGGATGCTAGAATGCACGGGAATACAGCACAAGACGGTCAAGCTTGCAAGCAAATGCGTTCCACTGCCGAACATTTCTGCGATTTGCTTGGCTTCAGCCAGAAAATGTCCAAAAACACTTAATTAAAGGCTTCGGCGAAATATCTACAATCAAAGACTAATCTTGCCAATACATCCGCAACCCCGGATATGTCTCAAAAATACCTGAAGCTATGCCAAACTGAGCAATTCTTGTCCGGGATGATATTTCTACCCCGAATTGCCGCAACTGTTCGTTGCTACAATCGATTTCTGCTCCATAACGACCCTTTTTGCAGCTTCAGGCAGCCGTGTGCGAAAGGGAATTCAAACAAACATCTTTTCCTTTTGGCAATTCTGCCAAATGTAGTACCGCATCACATTGATGAATGAACAATTCTCAAGCTTGGCATTTGATGGCAGGCTTCCGGTGGCAGTCCTCGCACTGCAAAAACTCCGGGCCTCAGCCCGCAAGGCGACATTGCTGCAAAGCACACTTTACTCACATGAGTTGGATTATGAACGACCGTAAGACTACAGCGAAATCAAAGAAAGTATCGCAGCGCAAAGCCGCTTCCCGCGGGGCCGCAGCGAAAAAGCGCGCGGGTGGTCCGCCAATCGCAGCGCGGCGGCCGGTCACCTCCATTTTGCATGGCGTGAAGCGGACGGACGATTACGCCTGGATTAGAGCCGACAACTGGCAGGAAGTGTTGCGAGATCCCGAGACACTGCCGATAGAAATCCTTGAATATCTCCAGGCAGAAAACGCCTATACCGAGGTCATTCTCGGGAAGGCGAAACGCCTTCAATCCACGCTCGTTCGCGAGATGCGCGGACGGATCAAAGAAGACGATTCAGGTGTTCCTGCTGACGATGGACCCTGGTCCTATTTCTATAAATTCCGCAAAGGCGGCAACCATCCACTTATTTGCCGGCGGCCGCGCGAAGGCGGCAAAATGCAGATCATGCTGGATGGCGACAAACTCGCCAAAGGCAAATCATTTTTCGATCTTGGCGACGGGATCCATTCACCCGACCACAAGCTGCTGGCCTGGAGTGCTGATGAAAACGGATCGGAATTTCATACGATCCGCGTGCGCGATCTGGCGACGGGCAAGGACCTTCCGGACGAGATTATTGATACAGACGGTGATGTCGTTTGGACCGCAAATTCCAAATTCTTCTATTATACGAAGCTGGATTCCAATTGCCGGCCACGTGAAATTTTCAGGCATAAATTGGGAGACGACCCGAAAAAAGACACGCTGATTTACCGCGAAAAACAAACGCGTTGGCATCTGAACCTCAACGCAACGCAATCCGGACGCTTTGCTACTATTGAGGTTTCTGATCAGGAAACGTCGGAACTTTATCTGGTGGATTTGCGGAAGCCGCGTGCGACTGCCCAAATTGTCGAGCCGCGCAAGAAAGGCGTCCAATACGACGTTGAAGATCACGACAGTCGCCTGTTCATTATCACCAACGCGGACAAGGCGGAAGACTTCAAGATCATGGCGGCGCCATTGAAAACGCCCGGCAGAAAATACTGGGCTGAGTTTATTCCTTACCGTCCAGGATGCATGATTTCCGGAATGGCTGTTTACAAACGTCATCTGGTTCGCATCGAATTGGAAGACGGGTTGCCACGTATCGTCGTTCATACGTTCCGTGGCGGCAAAGAGCACGCGATATCCTTCGACGAGGAAGCTTACGATCTCGATCTGGGCGAAGTACTCGAATATGATACCGATACCATTCGGTTCGTCTATTCCTCGCTGACTACACCGCCCGAAGTGTACGACTACAATATGGCGACCGGTAAACGGACATTGCGAAAACGCCGTCAAATACCGTCCGGGCATAATCCTGCGAAGTATGTTTCGCGTCGGATATTTGCAACGGCCCATGATGGCGAGAAGATTCCAATCTCCATTCTGCACAGCCGCAAAACCAAGCTGGATGGCAGCGCCCCGCTGCTGCTAACGGCTTATGGATCGTATGGTCATGCCTACGAAGCCAGTTTCGGTGCAAACCGCCTTTCGCTTGTCGACCGGGGCTTTGTTTTTGCCATTGCCCACGTGCGCGGTGGCTCGGACAGGGGAAGGCGCTGGTATCTCGATGGCAAAATGAACAAGAAGAAGAACACATTCCTCGACTTCATTTCCGTCGGACGTCATCTGGCAGCAGAAAACTTCACCCGTGAAGGCAATATCGTTGCGGTCGGGAGAAGCGCGGGCGGCCTGCTGATGGGTGCTGTCGCAAACATGGCGCCAGAATTATTTGCCGGCATTATTGCAGATGTACCATTCGTCGACGCCGTCAACTCCATGTCGGACGGGAACCTGCCACTAACTCCACCGGAATGGCTCGAGTGGGGTAATCCTGTAAAAAATGCGACCGCGTTTGCGTATATGCTATCGTACTCTCCCTATGAAAATGTGCGCGCACAATATTATCCGGCCATGCTTGTGCAGGGCGGCCTGACTGATCCACGTGTCACTTATTGGGAGCCTGCAAAATACGTCGCCAAGCTTCGGGCCAACATTACCGGAGGCGGTCCAATCATGCTGCGAACCAACATGGATGGCGGCCATAGCGGATCACCCGGACGATTTGATCGACTGCCCGATGTTGCCCGTGAATATGCGTTCGCCATCATGTGCGTTGAAGGAAAACTGACCAGTTGAACCTGGCGCCCAATCCGTCGTTTGCATTTGAGCTTGAAAACGAATTGAGGCGTTGGAATAACGGCTGACGGGCGAGAAAACAGAACGATGGCGGAATCAAATCCGCCGTTTTTCGATGTGTGCGCGCAATTGTTCGAGGGATGCAAAGCTCATCGAACCATTGGGGCCCTCGGCGTCAATTGAACCATCAACATAAAGGCGATAGCGGATTCCCTGGGATTCGTAGCTGCGCAGCAAGACCCGCTCGGCAGCTGTTTCTCTAACTGGTGGCGGCGCGGGGCTGCCTGACACAGCGACCTGTTCACCTCGCCCTGCATCCAGATCATTCAACGCGCGGGCCAGGCTTCGAGGTTCCGGTGTCCTCGGCTTCGGTGAGACCTTGTCATCGAGCAATTCACCAAACCAGGCGTCGTCGCCTCCGGTCTTGCCGCTGGTGGCCAAGGGCTTATGTGCGCTGGCTTCGTCAGCAACGGGGTCGCTGACTGCCTCAGGCTCCGGTTCAGCAAACCGTGCCGCAGTACCTGTAATACCCGGAGCACCAGCTGCGGTCTGAGGTTCACCTTGTCCCGCAGGCTCCGGGGAAGTGCTTATCCGAGGCAACCTGGCGCGTGGAACAGTCCCTTCTGAGGCCTCATCGGCAGGCGCGGGCACGACACCCGCATTTTGGTCTGGTTCTTCATTTTTTGGAGCCGCGGATTGCGGTGCATCGGGCCAGGTAATTTCTTTATCGAGCGCCCGCCTTGGCGGCAGGACGTCGATCAGATCAACATCAGCCTTCGCGACGGATTGATCGTTCTCTCCTGCAGCGGGATCTGGCGCATCCAGCGCTACAATCGGGTGTTTGTCATTTTCGGTTTCATTTATCGGTCGAACGTCATTTGATTGCACATGCGCCAGTTCTGGCGCCGGCTCAACTTTGGATATTGCCGCAAGGTCTGGCACTTCGGACTTTTTCGTTGCAATGGCCTGCGCACTCTCGCCTGTATCTTCGCTATCGAGCTTTTCCTGCTTACGCGCTAAACCCAAACTGGGTGCGATAGTGCTGGTGGCAGCCATAGCCGTTGCTCCAGCCGCAGCACCAACCGCCGCGGCAGCAATGGATGGTCTGGCAGGCGCCGCATCGCCAGCACTCGCCAATTTTCTGGCGGGCGGTTTCGGCAATCCTTTTTCGCCTGTCACAGCCTCGTCGAGGTCTGGAACATTTTTCGGGGCGAGCGGCGGTGCAGGCCGGGCTTGCACTGGCTTTGACAAAGCAGGAGCCGCAGGGGCAACCCTGCCCGGCGAGGTATCAACGGCGTCAGGCATAGAAGGCTGAGATTTCAACTGCTGGATCAGTGAATCAATCCGGGCCATCACTGCGGCCAATCCCAGCATGAGCATACCGGCACTGCCGATCACTGCCCCGGATATCAACGCGCTCCAGCCGCGCTCAACTTGAACAATGCTCCATCCGATCCAGCCCCACCACGCGCCGAAAGCAATGGCGCAAAAGCCGATGGCAACAACAATCCATTTCATATTGACAACACCACACGTTTAACCGGCTCAAGGTACAAACCAATTCGCAAGTGAACGGGATAACCACCGCCGATGCAAGCCAATCAGTCCGGGAAAAGCTCCATGATGAACGGGTTTCCTCGGTATTTGCCCAAAATCTTTGTCCAAAAGCGGGCAGAAACTATCTCACGTTAGCCGCGAGGCAGCGATCAAGGGCTGGAGACGAGCGCTGGATTTAGACGCTGGCCACAGATTTGAGGAATTTGTCCACAGTTTCAGTCAGGTGACGAGCCTGCCGCGTAACGTCCGAAGCTGCGTGATGCACATGGGCTGCAGCCTGATCGGTTTCACCTACCATTGCCTTGAGACCTGTCATCTTGGTAGCGGCAAATTGCGTTCCGTTTGCGGCGTTGACCGCGCTTTGGGAAATTTCGCTGGTTGCAACCGACTGCTGTTCCACTGCCACCGCGATGCCAGCGGCAAATTTTTCCGCTTCAACCATCGTTTCCGAAATACTCGATATCGCCGAGACGGCGTCTGCTGTTGCAGCCTGAATTGACGCGACATGATCGGAGACACGACTGGCAGCCGCCGCTGACTGACTGGCGAGCGATTTGACTTCCTGGGCAACGACGGCAAATCCGCGCCCTGCTTCGCCGGCCCGCGCTGCCTCAATAGTTGCATTCAGGGCAAGCAGGTTTGTCTGTTCCGCAATCGCCTGAATGAGATCAATGATTTCACCGATCTCATGGGCCTTGTTCGACAGTTCGTCGATAGTTCCTGTCGTCTTGCTAGTCGTCTGGGATGCCCGTCCAACCACATTTCGGGTCATCATCACCTGTTTTTCGATCTCACGGATGGACAGGGACAATTCCTCGGCCGCCGAGGCAACAGTTTCCACATTGCCAGAAGCGACAGAGGCAGATTGTGCTGCGCTGTCTGCTTGCTGGGCGCTGTCCTTCGCAATTGATGTCAGGCAGTCAGCGGACGTTGTCATTTGTTCGCTCTGCAACTGCACCTGCTGCAGCACCTGATCTACGGTTGCACGGAATTTGGCAATAAGCTCGTCCATTTCCTGGCGGCGCAGGACAGCGTCAGATCCCCAGTTCTCGACCTGTTTTGCCAGCCCCGCGCGCTCATGCAAGCGGTCCTTCAGACGCTGCAAGGCCCGTGCAATATCCTGAACCTCGCCCGATACATTGATCGTCGGGATGGATAAATCCGTTTCACCATTGGCCATTTGTTCGACAAGCTGGGTAATCTCTTCCAGTGGGGAAGTGAAACCAGCAAGCGTCAAATCCAGAAGCAATACCAGACAGCCGACGATGAGAACGCCGCCCCCGATCGTTTTGGGTATCGTCAGTATTGGGTTTGAGCCATCTGAAATATTCGAATAACCAACCACCCCAACGATAGAAAAAATTGCGATGGCGCCAACAAGCGCGGCGGACATGACAATCCTGCCACGCAACGTATTGAATGCGCCACGTTTCAGCACAATTTTACCGTTACCTTTGGGTGGCATTAAATCTTGTCCTGACAGGACCAGCCAAATCGGCGGAATTATCGAATTACAGATCAGGGGACAAGAATGCTGCAAAGCTGTTAAGTCCCCGTTAATGCAGTATTACGGCGCTAGCGCTAAATTCGCACCGGCTTTACCCGCAATCGGATGTTCGATCTTGAGTGGACTGTTCAAAAATCTAGCCTCTGTCGCCGGTTTCACGCTTCTGTCCCGGGTCACAGGCTTCATCCGGGACGTATTGCTAGGGGCAATTCTGGGGGCCGGGCTCATCGCCGATGCGTTTTATGTGGCTTTCCGGCTGCCCAATCATTTTCGCGCCATCTTCGGTGAGGGCGCTTTCAACGCTGCCTATGTTCCCTCCTATGCAAGGGTTCTTGAGACCAAGGGGCAGCAGGATGCCAAGCGCTTTTCTTCGCAGATATTCACATTGCTTTTGGCGTCCCAGATCATCCTGCTTGTTGTCGCACTGATCTTCACGCGGCAATTGCTGCATTTGCTGGCTCCGGGCTTTGCCGATGACCCGGAAAAGATGCGCCAGGCAATCTTTATGACGCGCATCACCTTTCCCTATCTGCTCTGCGTTACGCTCGTCACACTGCTTGCAGGCACGCTCAACGCAAATGGACGATTTGCAGCTGCCGCTTTCGCGCCTGTCTTGCTGAATATCGCAATCGCTGCGCTGCTTGTAGTCGCCTTCCTTTTCCCCAATGCAGGTGTTGCTGCTAGCGTGGGGATATTGTTGGCAGGATTGCTCGAACTGGCGCTCATGCTGATAGCGGCCCGGCGTGCGGGCCTGCTTGCAGTGTTTGCAAGGCCGAACTGGAGCGCCGACGTCAAACAGTTTTTCACTGCATTTCTTCCTGCTGTCATTGGTTCTGCCGGTGTCCAGATCGCAATTTTTGCCGATACCATTATTGGTTCGCTGCTACCAACAGGTGGCATTTCATCGATTTACTATGCCGACCGGCTGTATCAATTACCTATCGGCGTAATCGGCATTGCGGCTGGAACCGTGCTGCTGCCAGAAATGAGCCGCCGCTTTTCCTCGGGTGACGTGAGTGGCGCACTCCAAGCCCAATCGCGCACGATGGCACTCACAATCGCCTTGGCTGCACCATTTTTTATCGTCTTTCTTGCCATTCCTGACATCATTATTCGCGGCGTCTTTCAGCGCGGGGCATTTGACAATGCAGCGGCAATCGCGTCGGCAAGTGTGCTCGGCGCCTATGGCTCGGGATTGCTTGCAGTCGTGCTGATCCGTTCTGCGGTTGCCAGCTTTCAAGCGCGGGGCGATACGATGACGCCCATGTTTGTGTCCCTGTTCGCGGTTGCCTGCAACGTCGGGATCAAGGTGTTACTCTTCAAACCAATGGGCGCCACAGGGCTGGCGCTGGCAACTGCGGTCGGTGCGTGGGTGAACCTGGGCCTGCTGGTTTTCCTGGCGCTGCGGCGCGGCGACATGGCATTTGATCGCACGACCGGCAAGGTCGCGATTGCGGTGGCAGTCTCTTGCGGAATATTGCTGGGCGCGCTGTTGGCCGGATCCAATCCGATTGCCGGATTGGCAGCAAAGGCAACGCAGTACAAGCACGAAGCCAGCCTCATTCTCCATACGCTCCTTGGTGGCGCGACCTATCTGGCTGCGCTTTTAGCGGTGCTCATGGCCCTCGGCCTGGGGCCCCGGGCAGTGCTGGCCGCCCGCCGCCGCCCGACAAAACCGCCCCCCGGAGAAGAACCTCCAGCCCCGTAAGGGCCTAGAATTCGCAAGTCCTGGAATTCGCAAGTCCTGGAATTCGCAAGTCTTGGAATTCCGCACTTTCCCGGGCACAAGGCCATATGGCACAATAAAGTCGAAAGGAACGGTACGTGGCCATCAAGCTTTACGCATTCGACGCCTATGGGACGTTGTTCGATGTACATTCGGCGACGGCATCCCTGCGCGAGCAAATTGGCCCCCAGGCTGATCGTCTGTCTGAAATCTGGCGGGCAAAGCAGCTGGAGTACACCTGGGTCCGCACGCTGACGGGCGCGTATCAGGACTTTGCAGCTCTCACCGAACAGGCGCTTGATTTTGCTGCTGAACGTTGCGGCGGAATCTCCCGGCAAGTCAGAAGCAGCCTTCTTGAAAGCTACAAATCGCTTCAGGCATTTGAGGATGTGCGCCCTGCCCTGGCAACCCTTCGCAATGCGGGCGCCAAAACTGCAATATTGTCCAACGGGACACCTGGCATGTTGCAATCAGCAATTGCGGCCGCACATATCGGCGACTTGCTCGACCACGTATTTTCCGTCGACCCGTTGCGAAAATACAAGACCGTTGCAGATGTTTATTCATTGGCGACGGACCGGGCTGGCGTTTCACCGGGGGAAGTTTCGTTCCAGTCTTCCAACCGCTGGGACATTGCTGGAGCCAAGAAATTTGGTTTCAGAACCATTTGGATCAACAGAACCGGCCAGCCGGATGAATACAAGGACCTGCCTGCCGACCGGACAATCCAGTCCCTTTCGCAATTGACCGACGTGCCAGGGTAGCCCGAAAACAACATGAGTAATGTTTTGCTGACCAATGAAAGTTCTGCGAAAGACGCGCCCGAAATCGTGCGTGATCTCATCAGCCTGCGCGCACTGACTGGAAAATGGCGCGCGCGCGGCGAGCGGATTGCTCTGGTGCCAACCATGGGTGCATTGCACGAGGGCCATGTAGCTCTGACTAGCCTGGCGCGCCAGCATGCGGCACGCGTCATGGTTTCGATTTTTGTCAATCCAACGCAATTTGCACCGAACGAAGATTTCTCCAAATATCCGCGCACGTTTGAAGCTGACAGGGACAAGCTGGCCCGGGCAGGTGTCGATGCGATTTTCGCACCGGAGGTCGCGGCCATCTATCCGGATGGATTTGCTACAAGTGTGCATGTTGCCGGCCCCGCAAAGGCTGGTCTCGAAGACCGTTTCCGGCCCGATCATTTCGACGGAGTGGCCACCGTCGTTACCAAACTGCACAACATGACCGCGCCCGATGTTGCGGTTTATGGCGAGAAGGATTTTCAGCAACTGGCTGTCATACGTCAGATAACGCGCGACCTTGATCTTCCCCTGAACATTATCGGCGCACCCACAGTCAGGTCACCGGACGGCCTGGCCCTGTCCTCGCGCAATGCCTATCTTTCGACGCAGGAACGCGCCATCGCTCCACTGTTGCAAAAAACGCTGGTTGATTGCCGCGATGCTGTAAGCACAGGTGGCAATCCAGCGGAAAGTATAGCGAAGGGATTGCAACTTTTGGAAAAGGCAGGCTTCCGTCCGGACTATCTGGAACTGCGCGATGCACTCACCCTTGGAGCGCCGGCGCTCGCAGATGGGCGTGACGCGCGATTGCTCGTCGCAGCTCGCCTTGGAACCACGCGCCTTATTGACAATATAGCCGTTGCGGCTCTCTGATCTGCCAAAACGCATACCCCGAACAAAGGACGCTTTATGGCCTACCTCTCCGACACAAAGCCGCTCAAGCTCGGCGACTTTGCCAGAATGAAGGCGTCCGGCGAAAAACTCGTGTCGTTGACCTGTTACGATGCCAGTTTTGCTGCCCTGATGGACAAGTGCGGCGTGGAAGTGTTGCTCATTGGCAATTCCATGGGAAATGTCCTGCAGGGACATTCCTCGACATTACCGGTGACCATGGAACAAATGGCTTATCACACGGCATGCGTTGCACGTGGCGCCACGCGCGGTTTCATTGTCGCCGACATGCCATTTGGTTCCTATCAGCAATCGCCGGCGCAAGCCTTTTCCAATGCGGCACTGCTGATGGCTGCGGGCGCCCACATGGTCAAACTTGAAGGCGGCGCGCACATGGCCGAGACCGTGCACTTTCTGGTCGAGCGGGGCATACCTGTTTGTGCGCACATTGGTCTTACGCCACAATCAGTCAACCAGCTGGGCGGATACAAGGTTCAGGGCCGGGACGCCCCCGAAGCCAAGCGCATGAAAGCCGACGCCAAGGCGCTTGAGCAGGCAGGTGCTACTATGATCGTTCTGGAAATGGTGCCCCCGCAATTGGCTGCTGCCATCAGCAAGGCGTCCACGACGATGGCAACTATCGGCATCGGCGCTGGCAAGGATTGTGACGGACAAGTGCTTGTGCTGCACGATGCACTGGGCATATTTCATGGCAAGCCACCGCGTTTCGTGCGTAATTTCATGGATGGCGCATCAAGTATCGAAGATGCAATTCGGGCCTATGTGAATGCGGTAAAGGACAGCAGTTTTCCGGCAAAGGAACATACTTACTAGTCCTGAACAAAAGGATGGATTGCCGATGAAAGTCATTGAATTTGGCGGCATGGCTCTTTCACGCATTGTCGAGTCTGAAGAGGCAATCCTTGATCCTGCAGAAATTTTCCCCGATTATGATCCTCAGATACAAAAGCAAAACATTCCATGGTTTGGAGCCCGCTTCTACAACGCCAGCACCAATCGCATTGTCATCAACGTCCAGAGCTTCGTGATCCAGCTTGATGGGATGACGATACTGGTCGACACATGTGTCGGCGATCACAAGACCCGCGAGCGAAGTCTGTTCAACGATGGCAATTGGCATTGGCTCGACAAACTGGAACAGTCCGGAATAAGGCCCGCAGATGTGGACATGGTCGTGTGCTCGCATCTGCATGTGGATCACGTCGGCTGGAATACACGGCTTGCCAACGGCCGTTGGGTGCCCACCTTTCCCAATGCCCGATACCTGATGTCAAAGATCGAGCTGGATTACTGGCGCTCTGACGCCGGACGGTCAGCGATGTTGCGTACGGGCGATTATGTCGCCGACAGCATACTGCCTGTACTCGAAACCAATCAGGCAGACCTGGTCGATGCCAACCATGTTCTCAACGATAAAATCCGGTTTGAGCACACGCCCGGCCACACACCTGGCCACATGGCCGTGCATCTCGACGATGACAGCCAGCATGTGATCCTGAGCGGTGATGTCATGCACCATCCGCTGCAATTACGCTTTCCGGATTGGAGCACGCGTTATTGTGCGGACCAGGACATGGCTCGAAAAACCCGCAAAAAATTTCTCAACACCCACGCAGACACCGGAGCGCTCGTGGTGCCCGCACATTTTCCCGCGCCAACGGCCGGGACAATCTGCCGCCATGGCGACCATTTCGGTTTCTGCTTCAATGGCGAAAACGAAACGCTCGCATAGATGTCACCGCGCCGGAGGTGGCGGCGGCATTCCCTCGAATTTTGTGGTGTCCGGATCTACGGTCGTGCAGGCCAGCATTCGCTTGGTGAAAACCTCAATCGTCGGCTTCACGACGCTGGTATCATCGATCGACCCGGCTCTGACAGCGCGCATCGCACCGCCACCTGCTGAAGAAAACCCAAAAACTGGGCTACCGCACTTTGGGCAAAACGCCCGTGTCATCGTGTTTCCCGCGTCGGTCTTGTGCTGATACTGCGCGACTTCACCCTCGACGATCTTGAAGTGATCGGCCGGCACGAAAACATTTGTTGCAAATGTTGCACCCGAACCCCTGCGGCAATCGTCACAATGGCAACGTGCGGCCCGTACGGGATCCACGTCAACCTCATAACGCACAGCGCCACAGAGACATCCTCCGGTAAATCCTGCCATTGCTTCCTCCCGTTTTTATTTCACCAGCTTGTTATTTTGCAAAAGCATCAAGGACGCGCACCCAACTGCGCGCGCCACCGTGGAAGGACGACAGATTATATTTTTCATTCGGCGAATGTATCTTATCGTTCTCCAGCGCAAAGCCGATCATAAGGGAATCAATACCGAGTTCGTGTTTCAACTCACCGATAATAGGGATCGATCCGCCGGAACCGACGATCACCGTATCCTTGCCCCACTCATCCGCGAGCGCCTTGCGTGCATTGCTCAGGGCCGGCGATTCAAACGGCAGCGTGATCGCGGGCGAAGCGCCATGCGAAATGAATTCGGCACGGCAATCGGCCGGGATATTTGCCTTCACAAACTCCCTAAAACTACTGGCAATCTTCTTAGGGTCCTGCTTGCTAACCAACCGAAAGGATACTTTCGCACTTGCCTGGGCAGGCAAGACGGTTTTGGCCCCTTCGCCGGTATAGCCCCCGATGATGCCGTTGATTTCACAAGTGGGGCGCGCCCATATCTGCTGCAATACGCTGCGCCCTTTTTCTCCGGCTGGCAGAGAAAGGCCAACATCGCCCAGATAGGCCTTGCCATCAAATGGCAATGCATTCCATTGCGCTGCAATGTCATCGGGCAATTCGGCAACGCCATCATAAAAGCCCGGTAGCGTCACATGGCCATCATCGTCGTGCAATTTTCCCAGAACGCGCGAGAGCACACGGATAGGATTGGCGGCCGGACCACCAAACAGGCCTGAGTGCAAATCGCGTTTGGCTGCATGAACGATCACTTCCTCAAAAACCAGACCGCGCAACATTGCTGTTATCGCTGGCGTTTTTGCGTCCCACATATTGGTATCGCACACGAGCGCAAAATCGGCCTTAAGTTCGTCCTTGTTGGCCGCCAAAAAACCCGGAAGCGAAGACGATCCGCATTCTTCTTCGCCCTCAAACAAGATCGTGACATGGCATGGCAGGCCACCATTTTTCATGTAGGCGCGACAGGCTTCGACAAAGGTCATCAATTGTCCCTTGTCATCGGAAGAGCCACGCGCAACGATTGCCTGTTCGCCATTCACATTATCGATGCGCGGCGAAAAGGGTTCGGTCTCCCACAGATTGAGAGGATCGACCGGCTGCACATCGTAGTGACCATAAAACAATACATGCGGTGCATCAGCTTTTGCTGCCCGTGCGTGCCCCACCACCATGGGATGACCGGGCGTGTCCCGTACGGATGCTTTGAAGCCAAACCCGTTCAGGTCGGCCGCCAGCCATTCGGCGCATTTCCGGCATTCTGTCTTGTATGCCGGATCGGTGGAAACGGACTGAATCTTGAGCAATGCAAACAGTCGATCCAGCGCACGCTGTCTGTCGGCATCAAGGGCGGCGAGAGCTGCGGTAACGGTCATTGCATTTCCTTTCGGCGCCGAAGATTCTTAGCGGCGCGTCATGCTTCCCAGCACGCCACGCAGTACAGCGCGAGCGATCTGCGTACCGACCGAACGCGCGGCAGATTGCGCCGCAGACTTTATGATGACTTCCGCAGTAGACGCCCGCTTGCGGCCCCCTTTGGTCTTGCCGCCGGCATCGTCGCCGCCGCCGCCAAGCCATCCGCCAATCCTGTCGAGAATTCCGCCTGCCGGCTTTTCTGCACCAGCCTCATCCATGCGCCCGCTTGCTTTTTTCTGCAGGATTTCGAATGCGGATTCCCGATCCACGGTCGTATCGTACCTGCCTTTGAGCGGGCTCTTTTTCATCGCTTCATCACGCTCTGCCTTGGTAATAGGCCCGACGCGCGCCATGGGCGGGGCGATGAGGCTACGACCGACGATTGCCGGCGCACCCTTGCCTTCGAGCATGGATACAAGCGCCTCCCCGACTTCAAGCTGGGTGATGACTTCAGCAGTATCAAATTTTGGATTCTGCCGGAATGTTTCTGCGGCAGCACGCACGGCACGCTGGTCGCGCGGCGTAAATGCCCGCAATGCATGTTGCACGCGATTGCCGAGCTGGCCAAGCACCGTGTCGGGCACGTCAAGCGGGTTCTGTGTAACGAAATAGACGCCAACGCCTTTTGACCGAATCAAGCGAACGACCTGCTCGATGGAATCAAGCAGGCTCTTGGGTGCACTGTCGAACAGCAGATGGGCTTCATCAAAGAAAAACACCAGTTTCGGCTTTTCCGGATCACCAACTTCCGGCAATTCTTCGAACAATTCCGACAAAAGCCAGAGAAGGAATGTTGCATACAGACGCGGCGTTTTCATCAGATCATCGGCAGCGAGCATGTTTATCACGCCCTTGCCATTGGCATCCACGCGCAGAAAGTCGTTGATGTCGAGGGCAGGCTCACCGAAGAACTTTTCAGCGCCCTGATTTTCCAGAACCAGGAGCTGGCGCTGAATGGCGCCCACGGACGAGGGGTGGATGTTGCCATAACGCGCGCGCAATTCGTCGGCATGATCTGCAGCGTATTGCATTACCGAACGAAAATCCTTCATATCGAGCAATAGCAATCCTTGCTCGTCAGCGAGCTTGAAAACGATATTGACGATACCTTCCTGCACATCGTTACATTCGAGCAGGCGCGACATCAGCAGAGGGCCCATGTCCGACACGGTGGTGCGAATCGGATGTCCCTGCACACCCAGCAGATCCCAGAAAACCAACGGGAATTGTTCGGGGGCATAAGTGATGTCGAGATTACGCGCACGTTCTACAAATGGCTTCTTGCTGTCGCCCGGCATGGCAATGCCAGACAGATCGCCCTTCACGTCAGCGGCGAAAACCGGCACGCCTGCGTTGGAAAACCCTTCGGCAAGTGTTTGAAGCGTAACGGTTTTACCTGTACCAGTTGCGCCAGTTATCAGACCATGCCGGTTACCCAGCTTCAACGTCAGATATTCGTAGCGGTCGCTCATACCGACCAAAATCTGGCCGTCCTGTTTGCGCGGATCACCTGTCATTGAAGTTTCCTGTTTTCTGCCTGTTTTGGTGCTTATAGGACATCAAATCGCAGCATTCCAGACGTATCGCTCAGTTTCCAGGTGACCGCACTGCACCAAGTCGCTGAATTCCGGCACTTGATTTTGCTGGCGAGGGCGTGAAAACTGGATTGAAGGGGCTGAGCAATTCCGCATCCCGCATTGTAATGAGGACAAGTATGGAAGAATTGATTTCCCGCGTGACGGCTGCCGCCGGCATCGATGCAACGCAGGCACAAAGCGCAATCGGCACTGTTCTGGGCTTTCTCAAAAAGGAAGGTCCTGGCGAGGCCGTTGGCGAACTGCTGGGGAAAATCCCCGGTGCTGAGGGTTTGATCGAGCAGGCCCAGGGCAGCGAAGGCGGCGGGGGCCTGATGGGCGCTATCGGCGGCCTTATGGGCGGTGGGGCCGGCGGCCTCATGGGTCTGGTTGGCCAGCTGCAGGGCCAGGGTCTCGACATGAGCCAGATGCAGGAAGTGGGCAAGACATTGATCTCTTACGGCCGGGAAGTGGTCGGGGAAGACACGATGGCTTCCATTACGTCCTCAATTCCCGGCATGGACCAATTGAGCTGAACGATACGCAAGTATCCGGATCATACCAATTGAGCGTAGATACCACCGCCGCAGCATGGCACTGTCGGCGGTGTTTTTATGGTAATGCCTGAGCAATGAACGACAAAGTCAATGTCCTGCCTTTCGCCGCCGATTTTGCCCCCGCCAACGAGGAGCAATGGCGCGCGCTTGTCGACAAGGTGCTGAAAGGCGCGCCATTCGACCGGCTCGTTTCGAAGACCGCCGATGGAATTGAAATATTGCCGCTCACGGCTCGACGGCCCAACGGACCCCGCCCTGTCCGGGCGCAAACTGGCCGTTGGGATGCCTTGTCACGGATCGATCATCTGGATGGCCCTTCGGCCAATGAGCAAGGCCAGGTCGATCTGGCCGGCGGGGCTTCAGGACTGCATCTGGTTTTCGAAGGCAGTGCCGGAGATTATGGTTTTGGGCTGCCACATGCCGCTCTGGAGCAAGTTCTTGAAGGTATTGACCCTGCCGGCTGCTGCCTGCTTCTCGATCCCGGAAAAAAAGATAATCTGGTGGCCAATGCCATCGCTGATCTTATTGACGCAAGTGGGCTCAATCCGGCCAGCGCAAGCGTCTCGTTCGGTCTTGATCCGGTCGGCACACTTCTCCTGGCGGAAACGACCGGCGATTTTTCCGAGACTTTGGCGCAGGCAGTTTCAACAACACAAAATTTGATGACGCGTGGATTTGCCGGTCCATTCCTTGCAGCCGATGCGCGGCCGGTTCACGCTGCGGGGAGCGGTGAAGCCCAGGAACTGGCCTATTTGCTGGCTAGTGCTGTCTGCTACATGCGGGGTCTTGAAGGCGCCGGGACAAATCTTGCCGAGGCACGCGCTGCTATTGAGTTTCGCATCTGTGCCGACGCCGACCAATTCCTGACCATTGCAAAACTGCGCGCACTGCGCCGTTTGATTGCGCGTGTTGACGAGGCTTGCGGTCTGGAAGGCAGGCCCATTCGCGTTCACGCTGAAACTGCCTGGCGCATGATGACGCGCAACGACCCATGGGTGAATGTATTGCGCGCCACGGTCGGCGTATTCTCGGCTGTGACCGGCGGTGCGGATTCGGTTTCCGTTCTGCCCTACACACAGGCGTTGGGATTGCCCGATGCGCAGGCACGGCGACTGGCCCGAAACATCCAGCTCGTATTGAACGAAGAGACACATCTCGGACAAGTTGACGATGCCGCTGCAGGAGCTTCCGGCATTGAAAAACTGACCGACGATCTTTGCATCAAGGCCTGGACGCTGTTTCAGGATATCGAACGTATGGGCGGCATCGCCTCGGGCATATTGTCCGGCGCGCTGGCTGACGACATCGCCACGGTGCGAAAAAAGCGTCAGGACGAGATTGCCCGGGGGCGCATACCACTTACAGGCACCAGTTCATTTCCAAATCTGAATGAGGAGCCAGCCCCAATCCTCTCGGCCAGTGATGAGAGCTGGCATACGCGCTACAAGCATGGTTGGCGGCCTAGTCGCCTTAGTGATCCATTCGAAGCATTGCGCAGACGGGCGATAAAAAAAGCCGCAGCCGGTCAATCCGTAAATGTATTCATGGCAAATATGGGGACGGTGGCAGAACATACCGCGCGCAGTAACTTTGCAATCAATTTCCTGGGCGCTGGTGGGCTTTCGGCAATTGGCGGTGGGGGCCTTGATAGCCCAAAACAAGCTGCGGAATCATTTTCCGCCAGCGGTGCTCGTATCGCCTGCCTGTGCTCGAATGACGAACAATATCGCACGCAAGGCGCTGCATTTGCCCAGGCACTAAAGGATGGCGGAGCGCGTTCTGTGCTGATTGCGCTGCGGCCCGGCGAAAATGCCGAAGCCTGGAAAGCAGCAGGTGTGGATATTTTCCTTTATCAGGGCTGCAACATGATCGAGACCCTTGAGGCCATTCTGGATTGCGCCTAGACAAACCGGCACAATCGAACTTTCCCAACGCACGATAGCGCCCATGCCCTCCATCGCATCCGTTTCAGTCCGCTCCATCGCTCTGGCCCTTTCTATTGCCTGCCTCACGGCATCTGCTTCGGCGCGCGAAGGTAACTGGCATCTGGACATCGTCACGACGGTGGGCAAATGCGAGAAACATCTGCAGGCTGGATTTGCCGTTCGCAATGACGATGTTCTTCCCGACCCGAAAAGTCCCCTGCGCGCAGATGGCGCTATCGATCCCAATGGCTCCATGTGGGCGCGACTGACGCAAGCCAAGGATCTCTACCGGATGCAGGGAAAACTTGGTTCAAGAACCGGATCGGGAACGTGGTCATCGAACACGCGGCTTTGCGGCGGTTCGTGGAAGGCGAGCCGGTAGTCGGCTTTTTGCAGCGGATATCGGGAGCCTCTAGTGCCCGGTAATTGTCCGCTGTTCTTCCGGACTTATATTCCGCGGGCGCGTCACCAGAGCAACCAGCGCATAGCTGATGATCAGCAACAAAAACCACGACGACCATTTGGACAAGGAGACCATGCTCCAGGTGTGTATCTGGTTTGGATAGACCCATGCGCGCGACCAGGTGCCAATATTCTCTGCAAGCCATATGAAGGTCGCGCACAAGCCACACGCTATCAACAAAGGCATGGGGCGGTGCCATTTCCAGACCTTGTAATAGATCCACGAGCGGCCAAAAATTAGCAGTGCACCGGCAAATAGCAGCCAGCGCATGTCCCATGTGTAATGATGGGTGAAGAAATTCACATAGATCGCAATCGCCAGCACAAATACCTGCCACATCGGTGGATGATGCACGAACCGGAAATCGCATAACCGCCAGACTCTCGCAATATAGCTGCCGACTGCGGCGTACATGAAGCCGGTGAACAACGGCACACCTGCAATACGCAGATAACTGGGCTCGGGATATATCCACGATCCAACAGCGGTTTTGAAAATCTCCATCGCTGTTCCAACAATGTGGAAAAGAAAGATGACCTTGGCCTCCTCCCATGTCTCGAGTTTCGCCCACAACATCACGACCTGTACTGCAAACGAAGCCAGTACCAGAAAATCATAGCGCGGAAGGGCAACATTGCGCGGATAGAACAGAAACGTCCCGATCAGCAATGCGCACATGATGCCGCCAAACAGGCAGGCCCATCCTTGTTTGATGCCGAACCGCAGGAATTCATAGAGAAAGGCAGTTGACCAGCTCCGCGCCATGCGCTTGCCGAGCCGGTATTCCCAGGCGATGAACGGACGCAGGAAGCCCCAGCGCGCCGCTGCACTTCGCCGAATATCTGTGCCGCCATTTAAATCGTTCATTATCAAATCATTCGAAAGGTTTATGGCGCGTTGGCCGTATTGGCGCTAGAATTTGAAGATCAACAACCTTAGGCCATGTCATGTCTGCGCTACCCGATTTCACCACCGTCCCCTTTCGCGATGTGCAGATGCGCACAGACGCGACAGCACGTGACGCATGGCTGAGCCCCGAATCCATCGCCATCAAGTCAGTCTATGACGCAGGCGACCTTGCCGGTATCGATTTTCTGAATACCTATCCCGGAATAGCGCCGTTCCTGCGCGGACCCTATCCGACCATGTATGTGAACCAGCCGTGGACAATCCGCCAATATGCCGGATTTTCGACAGCGGAGGATTCAAATGCCTTCTACCGGCGCAATCTGGCCGCCGGGCAGAAGGGTCTTTCCATCGCTTTCGATCTGGCGACGCACCGGGGCTATGACAGCGATCATCCGCGCGTATCGGGCGATGTCGGCATGGCGGGTGTCGCAATCAGATTCCATCTATGACATGCGCACTCTGTTTGCCGGTATTCCGCTGGACCAGATGACCGTGTCGATGACAATGAACGGCGCGGTGCTGCCAATCATGGCGCTCTATATCGTTGCCGCGGAAGAACAGGGTGTTTCCCAGGCGCAGCTCGGCGGTACGATCCAGAACGACATTCTCAAAGAATTCATGGTGCGCAACACCTATATTTATCCGCCCGCAGCATCGATGCGCATCATCTCGGATATTTTTGCCTTCACATCGCAGAACATGCCGAAATTCAACTCGATCTCGATTTCCGGTTATCACATGCAGGAGGCCGGCGCGACGCAAGATCTGGAACTCGCCTATACGCTGGCCGACGGGGTCGAGTATGTGCGGGCCGGTATTGCCGCCGGGCTCGACATAGATGCCTTTGCTCCGCGCCTGTCGTTCTTCTGGGCAATAGGCATGAACTTCTACATGGAAGTCGCCAAGCTGCGCGCCGCAAGGCTCTTATGGGCAAACCTGATCAAGCCGTTCAATCCAAGGAGCGACAAGTCGCTGGCCTTGCGCACCCATTGCCAGACTTCCGGCTGGTCGCTTACAGCGCAGGATGTCTACAACAACGTTGTTCGCACTACCATTGAGGCAATGGCTGCAACGCAGGGCCATACGCAATCGCTGCATACCAACGCACTGGATGAAGCCCTGGCACTGCCAAGCGATTTTTCCGCACGCATTGCACGCAATACACAATTGTTCCTGCAACAGGAATCCGGCACCACGCGCATGATCGACCCCTGGGGCGGCTCCTACTATGTCGAGAGACTGACCGCCGACCTGGCGATGCGCGCCAAGCAGCATATCGATGAGGTCGAAGCATTGGGCGGCATGGCAAAGGCCATTGAGCAAGGTCTGCCAAAGAGCCGTATCGAAGAAGCTGCAACAAAAACGCAAGCTCGCATAGACAGCGGTCAACAGACGGTCGTTGGCGTCAACAAATTCCGCCAGGACAATGAGAAGGCCATCGATGTTCTGAAAGTCGACAATTCCGCTGTACGCCGTCTACAGATCGACAAGCTTGAGCGCCTGCGCAAGGAGCGCGACCAGACTGCCGTCGATGCAAGCCTTGCCGCTATCAGCAAAGGCGCCGAAGCCAACGGCAATCTGCTTGCGCTGGCAGTGGAAGCAGCCCGGGCCAAGGCAACCGTCGGCGAAATTTCTTCGGCGATGGAACGCGTGTTCAATCGTCACGTCGCAAAGATACAGGTTGTCTCAGGCATCTACGAGCGGGAAGCTGGCGAAGGGTCTGAAATCGTTGCGCGCGTCAAGGCCATGACACGGGACTTCACAAGCAACGAAGGCCGCAAACCGAAGATACTCGTGGCAAAGGTCGGACAGGATGGCCATGATCGCGGCCAGAAAGTTGTGTCGTCCGCATTCGCCGATCTTGGTTTCGATGTAGAGATCGGCCCTCTCTTTGCTACGCCGACAGAGGCCGCCGCACAGGCCGCTTCCGGCGATGCGCATATCATTGGTATTTCATCACTTGCCGCTGGTCATCTGACCCTCGTGCCCGAGGTGCGCGCGGAACTGGAAAAGCTCGACAAGGGCGACATCATGATCGCTGTCGGCGGCGTCATTCCACCCCAGGACTTTGCTGCACTTGAAGAGGCTGGCGCTGCCGCAATTTTTCCGCCCGGCACCATGGTCGCAGAAGCTGCCGCGACGTTGCTGGAAGAGCTGAACATCAGGCTCGGCTATGCGCAGCGCCGTCCTGCAGCGGAGTGAACGGACTTATACGTCTGCTGCCGCAACATAGGGTTCCCGCAAACCGGCCTGCTCCATCAAAGGCAGGACGTCACGAATGAATTCGCGCATTTCCGTATGATAATTCACCCACGACAGAACGATACCGTCGAGGCCGGCCTTGGGAATCTTCGACATCTTGTCGACGATCATTTCCGGTGTGCCCACCAATGGGAGGCCACCCCACCCGGCGACAAGACGATGGCGGGCAATGCGCAATTGTTCCGGAGTCAACTGCGCCCGTCCGGTGGGGCCGTCCGTGAAGATAAATTCCGCCGCCTCCCAATCGCCCATCTCATTCACATAATAATCCAGATAATCCTGGGCTTCCTTTTCTGTCGGCCGGCACACGACATAGGCCGAAGACCAAAGCTGAAATGACCTGTTGTAGTCCTCCCGTCCGACGCGCCGGAATTCATCGATCTGCGGCTTGTTGCTCATGATGTCGACGTCATTCAAGGCCGTGAATGCAATATCTGCGTGTTTGGCTGCGAATGCCCTGCCGATGCCAGACCGTCCCGCATTCATCACCGGCGGGCAAGGCGTTTGCAGAGGCTTGGGCTGGGCGTAACCTTTGTTGATTTTGAAATATTTGCCTTCGAAATCGAATTCGTCCTGCCGTGTCCAGCATTCGCGCACCACATGCAGCCATTCGGCCGCGTAGTTATAGCGCTCGTCGTGTTCTGCCAGTTGCAGACCGAACATCTTGAACTCGGTTTCATTCCAGCCGCAAACCAGATTGAGACCGAAGCGCCCGCCCGATGCATGATCCACGGTCGTATATTGTTTGGCTGCAACGACAGGATGAATGGCCGGAACATGAGTCGTGCTGAAGAGCGTCGTATAATTGGTTATAGAACCCAGCGCGGCTGTCCACGCCGTTGGCTCGTAGCACGTACCGTTGAATTGTGTTTTTCCCGGCAAGGCTTTCCAGCGCGCCACGGGAACCTGAACTTCAAATCCAGCCTTGTCGGCTGTAACAACGATATCCTTGGTATTCGGCCAGTTTATTTCCAGCGCACCGGGCGCCTGGGTTGGGGTCAGACCGCCCGAAACTGTAGCCCCGAACACTCCGAGTTTCAGTTTATTATTGCTTTCGAGTACGCTTGACATAAGGCACCCCTCCCTGGCCATTCTATGGACAAGGACGAAAGAATGGCAATCGGTGTAACAGGAAAAACATGATCCGCATTCTTGTCACCGGCTTTGGCGCCTTTCCCGGCGCTCCGGTCAACCCGACGCAAACGCTGGTGCGCAGACTTTCAAGTCACCATGCCCGGGCCCTGCAGCGCCTCAGCATTGATGTACGCCCGGCCGTCCTTCCGGTCGTCTACGATAAGGTTGAGCTGGCTATCACGGAGCTGCTCGCGAAGGAGCGGCCGCAGATCGTTTTGCATCTGGGCCTGGCGGCGCGGCGCAAGACGATCAGTGTCGAGGCACGGGCGAAGAACAGGCTGAGCATCGTGCATCCGGATTCCTCCAGGCAACGCGCTGGCGTCATGCATGTCACATCGGGAGGCACACCCGAGCGCGCCGCGCGATGGCCGGTCGAACGGCTTTGCAATGCAATTACCCAAGCTGGATTTCGCGCAACGCGTTCCATTGATGCAGGCGATTTTCTTTGCAACCAGGCGCTATATCTGTCGCTGGGCAAACATGATGGAATATGTGGATTTCTGCACGTGCCGCGCCTGCGCAAAAAATGGCGGCTCGAAAACCCTGATGAGTACGGCATTGAATTCCCGCCCCGCCGGCCAAGCATGGCCGAACTCGAACGCAGCGTAATCGCAGCAATCCGGGTTATGGCGGTGGAGCACAGGCGGCAACACAGCGGTAAATTTTCAGCGTGAGACAATCTGCGGCAGCTGAACCGGGCCGCGCGTTACCCGGCCAATCTCCACGCAATCCTTGCGGCCGGACATCAAGCAGCGCTCCATGCGTTGCTGCTGATCGAAGATCTTCACCGTCCAGCCGAAACCCAGAGCAAGCGTCAACAAGGCGGCAGCAGCACAAAGATTGACGAAATGGCGGTGGTCATAATCGACGTCGTCGCGGACGCTATGCACTGGAGTGCGCTGCTGTGCATCTTCCCTGCGCTCTTCGCGAAATCCCATCATCGGATCGGTTCCATCGGCCAGCTAAACAGCGCGGACCGGAAAGAAAGCTTCTGCCTGTTCGGGGAAAAGGTCAAGCACACCAATGGTTACGCCTTGCCGCTTGCCGCACGCATACGGGCCCGGTCTACCGGGCGAAACAGGCCGGTTGCCTTGGCGACAAGCTCGCCCGCTTCATCCGTTACAGTGCCTTCGGCGAAAATCAGCGTTCGAGTAGCCTTCACCACCCGGCCTTCTCCCGACAGGCGCCCCCGGGCCGGAGCGATAAACGCCACCTGCATGTCGATGGTTACCACGCTCCCATTTTCATCAACAACCGAGCGGGCTGCATTGCCCATGGCCGCATCCAGCAGGGTCATGACGACCCCCCCATGCGCCATATGCATGGAATTGAAATGCTCCGGTTTTGGCTCAATAGACGTATGGCAAAGCCCAGGAGCAACAATATCGCGGCTCATGCCGAGGTAGTCGAGAAATGGAATCTCGAGTGGTGTATCTTCACTCATGCGCACGCACTCAAGGCCGCCAGGGAACGACTGGAAGTCCGGCATAGTTCTCTGCGATCAGCGTGCAGCCGGCCCTTGAACCCAAGACCGTATGCAGTTCGGCAATCTGCCTTCGCAGATCGAATGGATTGGCGTCATAGGGTGGGTGCAGCATCGTTGTCATCCACCAGGAAAAATGCTCCGCACGCCAGACGCGCTTGAGGCAGGTGTCGCTATAACCATCCATGTGGGCGGTCTTGTTGTTCTTGAAAAAATCGATGAACGCACGCGCCAGCACACAGACATCGGCCATGGCCAGATTCATGCCCTTGGCTCCGGTTGGCGGCACGATATGGGCTGAATCTCCGGCCAGGAACAATTTTCCGTAGCGCATGGGCTCACTGACATAGGATCGCATGGGCGTAATGGCGACCTGCATCAACTCGCCTTCGTTGATATTCAATCCTTCGTGTTTGCCCAGCCTGCTGTGCAATTCGCTCCAGATGCGATCCTCAGACCAATTGTCGACGCTGTCATCCGGCCGAACCTGCAGATAGGCGCGGGTCAGCGCCGGGCCGCGCATCGAGAACAATGCAAATCCGTCCGGATGATGGCTGTATACAAGTTCCTCCGACGGCGGCACGGCCGCAATCAGCATGCCAAGCCAGCCAAATGGATAAACACGGTCGTATCCCTGAACCAGCGCCTTTGGCATGGCATCGCGACTGATACCGTGGAACCCATCACAACCGGCTATGAAGTCGCATTCGATCTTTTTTTCCACGCCCTCATGCATGAAGGTCACAACCGGTTTGTCGTCCAAACCCGTTATGCTTTTGGCTTCGGCTTCGTAGAAAATTGTTCCACCGTCGCGCAAGCGCACATCCATGATGTCCTTGACGATCGCCTGCTGCGCATAGATCGTTACGCGCCGGCCGGTGAGCTCCTTCATGTCGATACGGCAATAGGTATCGTCGAAAGTGAACTGAACGCCATCGTGCGGGAGCGCCACCTTGTTCAGGTTCTCGGCCAGGCCGACTTCGTTGAGCAGATCGACAGAGTTTTGTTCAAGAAGACCGGCGCGCACACGCGTAGTGCAATATTCGTAACTGCGCGATTCCAGAACGATCGATTCAATCCCCTCCAGATGCAGCAGATGGGAAAGCAAAAGTCCAGCTGGCCCCGCACCAATGATTGCAACTTGCGTGCGCATTCGCGCTCCTCCCCTGATTTATTGTCCCGGCGTAAACGGCAATGCGCCGGGACTTTTCTTCATAACGCAACTTGTCACGCAGCGCAGCCACTGGCCGCGGGACACTTCAAATGACTAGACCGTACCCCAGATCTCTTTCGCCATGTCGACGCAGAATGCCAGCTTTTCCCACTGACGCTCTTCGGTGATCGTGTTGCCTTCCTCGGTCGAAGCAAAGCCACATTGCGGCGACAGGCAAAGCTGTTCCAGCTTGGTGTATTTTGTCGCCTCATCAATGCGGCGGCGGATATCGTCTTTGCTTTCCATGTCGCCGGTCTTGGAGGTTACGAGGCCAACAACGACCATCTTGTCGGCGGGAAGATGACGCAGTGGCGCAAGATCGCCCGAGCGATCATTATCCCATTCGAGGAAATAGCCATCCAGGTTGATCTTGTTGAACATCAGATTGGCGATGTGTTCGTATCCACCTGATGCAACAAAGGTCGAACGGAAGTTGCCCCGGCAAACATGCATGGTAATGCGCATGTCCTTGGGACGATTGGCCAACGCCGTATTCAGCGTATAGGCGTAAGCCTCTTCCAGCTGCTCGGGATTTTCACCGCGATCACTCAGCATCTGGCGCTGTGCCGGGTCGCAGAAATAGGCCATCGAACAATCGTCGATCTGCAGATAGCGACAACCGGCGTCATAGAATTCCTTGATGGACTGGCCATAGGCGTTTCCGAGATCTGTCCAGAAGTCGTCCATCTTCGGGTAAACGTCTTTGTTGATCATCTTCGTGCCGCCGCGATAATGCAGCATCGAAGGACTGGGGATGGACATCTTGGCTGTCTGCTTCGTATTCGCTTTCACGAACTTGAAGTGCTCGACGTGATAATGATTGCGACCGCCCAACTTGCTTTCGACATAGGGTGCTTCGGCCTTGGTCTGCACGCCGGCAAACTTGATGCCGGATTCAACTTCGATCAATTTTACGCCTTCCAGACCGGCCAGATAGTCGTAATGCCACCAGGCGCGACGGAACTCGCCGTCGGTGATCCCCTTGAGGCCGACTTCTTCCTGCCTGGCGATAATTTTCTTGATCTCGGTGTCTTCGACTGCCTTGAGTTGATCGGCGGAAATTTCGCCCCTGGCTTTCTTTTCGCGCGCTTCCTTGAGCGGCGCGGTGCGCAGAATCGACCCGACATGGTCGGCGCGGTATGGCGGCGTCATAATTGCCATAATGTATTACTCCCCTGTGGTTCCAGAAACAGATCGCACCGGCAAGACAGACTTGCTGGCGGCACCGGGGTTGGATAGCGCGTTTACCCTCCCGCTGCCAATCCCGGCTTGCGCCGTAAAACCATTGATGTGGCAGCGGGGATTTGTCCGTACTCAAATCCAGCTGCGAAGCCGGGGTTCGGCTATCGGGTTTCCGTCGCCGGATCGCGCAAAACCGGCGCCTCCAGCGCCCCGGCGGCGGCTTGCGAGGGTGGAAGGGAACTATCCCACAAGCGGCCGACGTAGCGAGCGGCGGTGATGGCGTCAGCTTCCGCCGAGCACATCCACAGGAGCGGCTCGATCATGATCTCAGGTTGGATCAATGTACGCCCGGTTGCTGCCATTTTCGCACGCGTGGGGGCACTGACGAAATCGGTATCTGCCGCACCACCGGGAATGAGCGAATTTACGGTGACACCGCTGCCGGCAAGATCCTGCGCCCAGATTAGCGTTTCCGCTTCAATCGCAGTCTTGCTCACACCATATGGCGAATTTTCGCCACGTTGCATGGTTGAGAGCGATGTAGTGATGTTGATGATACGCCCCCAGCCAGCGGCTATCAGATGCGGCGCGGCATAATACGACATGAGATAGGTGCCGTTGATATTGGTTCGAATCACTTCCTGCCAGGCGTCGGGATCGGCTTCGTAGAATTTCATCGATCGGGTGTGCGCTGCATTTTCCACATGCACCGGGCCTTTGGCGGCATTGTTGATCAAAATATGCAGACTGCCATAGGCGCGGACGGTATCTCGGATGACGTGGGCGCATTGTTCCTTGTTCGTGATGTCGCACGTTGCGGCAACCGACCGGTTGCCGCCGCCGGCAGCGTCCGCAGCGCGTTCAGCTTCCCTTCCGTCGATGTCTGCGAACACGACATTGGCCCCGGCCTTGATCAACGCTGTCGCCATGGTACGGCCGAGACCGCGGGCAGCCCCCGTGACGATTGCGGTTCTTCCCCCAAGTCGAATTTCGTCTGCTGTCGCGAAAGCCATGGCTTGTTACCGATCCTCCAAAATCATTCCTGCGCGGTTGCTGCGAAATCCTGCGGCAAATCCAGAGCAGCCCTCTCGACGGACACCGTACCATTATGCCCGAAGTGCACGAGATTTATCGTCTGTGCATAGTCCGGCGATCCGGAATAATAGGCATTGATTGAGCCGTCACCAACCTTGACCCACCGGTTCCAGTGACCAAGCGCGACATAATCGGCTGCAGTCGCGTTCAATTCGTCATCGCCAATCAGCCAGGATGGCCGTAACTTCGTGCTGCGATCAGGCTCAGGCGTATAATGCCCGTGTCCCATGGCAACCTGCCAGCGGGTTGTACGCGGGCGCGCTTTCGCGAAGGGATCCATATCGCCATAATCTCGATGTGGCCTTCCCCAGACTTCCAGATTGAGCGCGTCGAAGTATACGGCTTCCTCATGGGTCACGCCGAGCACCGACAGGCATTTCACATCGGCGAAAACCGGGTGATGGAAAACCGCATCTTCGACGACGGGATCGTGATTTCCAGGCAGGATGACGACCGGAATTTCGCAGCCATGCAACACTTCGGCTGTTGTTTCCAGGAGTGAGACCGGCAGACGATGGCAGTCAAAAGTATCGCCTGCGAGCAGAATGATGTCTGCATGAGCCTTGCGCGCTGCGTTTATGACAACCTTGAGGCTGCCTGTACCGTCACCGCCGAACAAGGTCGGCGTATAGTGATGATCAACGTGCACGTCTGACGAATGGGCGACAATGATCTCGGGTCGGGAACCGTTCGCAAATTGGCCCGGATCCGTTTTTTTACCGGCAGGTCCGGTCGAGGCCATGCTTATCTCCCGAATGGTTCTTCGGGATCAATTGGTCACGGTCGGGGCGATCATTGTCAACCCGGCCGATGCACCGCATTGGTTGTTTTGCCGATCAATTTTAGCGGTTTGTGTCGCCGTGCTGGTCAGACGGTGCCTTGAAAAGGGGAATGACACGGACCGTACGCGAGCCCGTAGGTGTCTGATAGGTGATCAGCGTGCGCTCGACGTCGCTGGAAGCAGCCTTCATGGCCTCTGTTGGCTTTGCTGTGGGCTGCTGGGCTGTCTGGGCACTGACCGCAACCGAGCCTGCAAGGACTGCCATGCCGATAGCGCCGGCCAGAACGAAGCGCAACTTGCGCGCCCGTGCGCGGGCTTGAAGCGGGTTTTTCGAAGCGGATACGAACATTGCCTGTCTCCTCGTTCGAACCGGAACAACCGGTCTTGATGAAGAGACAGTGCCAAAATATCGGCCAGGCGGATGTGCGCCCACGCACCGGGCATTTTCACGGCTTCAGTGCTTTGCTTAAACCGGTCGCAGCGGCCTTGGTGCCCCTTCCGGGAAGGTTATGGTAATCTGGTCTCCCGCTGCGACCTGTCCGTCCGCCAAAACAACCGCCATAATTCCGGATTTTCGGACGAGATTGCCATGTTCATCCCGGTCCAGAACTGCCTGCGTCAGCCCGGAGCGAAATTTGTCGATCTGGCCGCACGGATTTCGCAGCCCTGTGACTTCAACAATCGCCTGACCTCCAATGTGGAGTCGTGCACCTTCGGGAAGTCCCAGAAGATCAATTCCCGACGTTGTGATGTTCTCACCCATGTCGCCGGGATGGATCGAAAAACCCTTTCCAGCGAGCTCATCGAATAGTTCGGCATGAATCAGGTGGACCTGCCGAAGATTGGGTGATCCCGGGTCCTTTGCCACCCTGGAGCGATGTTTGACTGTAGCGCCCATATGCGCGTCGCCTTCCACGCCAAGTCCCTCGCGCAGGCGGATAAACATGTCCACCCGCTTTGAGAAGGTATGATGCGGATTGCGGCACACGGCCAGAACCTTCGCGGTCATCGGCTAAAGCCCTTATTCCGGTTTCCAGGGTGTTCCCATGAAGTCACGCTTGCCTATCTCTACGCCGCAGTGACGCAACAGATCATAGGCTGTCGTGGCGTGGAAATAGAAATTCGGCAGGGTAAAGTTGAGGAGCATGGTCTGGCCGGTAAAACGCCGCTCGCCGGAGGGAAGCGTAAACACGATCTCCTTGTCTTCCTGTCCGTCCATCTGTTCGGGCTTGATCGTTTTCACAAAGGCAACCGCCGCCGCAATACGCGCCTTGAGGTCCTCGAATGAATTCTCGTCGTTGGCGAAAGTTGGCGCTTCTGTTCCGGAAATGCGCGCGCAAGCAGTAACAGCATGATCGCATGCCGAACGGACCTGGCGCACGAATGGGAACATGTCTGGATAAAGCCGGTTGTTAAGAAAGAAATTCTCATCGAGTTTTTTTGTTTCGCAATGCGTTTTTGCCTTATCGACGACATTGGACAAGGCGCTCAAAATCTGAACAAAGATCGGCGCAGATATTGTGTACATGGAAACGGCCATTGCTTTCTCCCTGACTGCCGGTGACGGGCCAGCCTGACCCGATATATTCCGGCTTGCATCTTCACGACATTTGTAGACCATGATGCTGGCCGACGGAAGGCTACAAGCGAAATCGGGTGGCGCTGCTACAGAATCAACCCTACGGATAGTTCGGTGGAGCCACTGCTTGCGGGGGACAAATGAACTATTGGCTAGGCGTTTGGATGATACTGGCGTTTTGCTTCTCGCAGGCATTTCGCGATGTTTATCTCGGCAACGCATTTCAAAGCGTCGATTTTTTTGCCGTCATCCTTTTGGCATTCATCCCTTCGACCTTGTTTTTCGGAGCAGTTTCTTATTCTTTTCACAGGGCCGACTTTCGGGAGCTTCTGCGGCATGGCCGAATGGTGGTCGCCATGAATGTCACGACTGCGCTGGCATGGACCTCGTATTTCTTCGGCCTGTCCCAGGTCGAGCCTGCAGTCGTCAATACATTGCACAGCGGCGTTGGACCATTGACAGTCGTCGTCCTGTCCGCATGCGGATTTGCCATTGCCGGAAACCACAAAGTGCGCTGGCTGGAGGGTGCTCTGCTGGCTGGTATGACCCTTACGCTTGCCGGTCTTTGGTGGACGGTATTGTCGGGTCAGTCCGGCGCCAGCGGCAGCCCGGCTGGCGGGACGCTTGCGGCTCTTTTCCTTTTGGTTGTTAGCGGCGCTTCGATCACTATTTCTCATCTGTTTGCCAAGAAATTGCACGAAGCTGGTATCGATGCCACAAGCATTACTGCGGCGCGCTACTTGTTGATCATGCTCTCGGCCATCATTTTCATTGCCCTGCGTGGCAGATCCAGTGGCATCGAGAGCGCCGGCCACGGCCTTGTTCTGGGTATTGCTGCAGCGCTGCTGATTGCCCTGCCTTTATATGCCCTGCAAATCGGCATAGCGCATACACCGCAGCTCATGTCCCATATTCTGCGCGCAACCGGACCAATTTTCGTTTTCGCCCTGGAGCAGTTTGATGGCCGTTTACGCTGGTCCGGCATAGTGTTGGCCCTGATCGTGGCGTATTCGATCTTCGTGTCAGGCGCCAATATTGCACACGGCCTGGCGATACGGAGCAAATCTGCGGAAACCAAAGAACGGTAGATTGCCTCACGGCCATTCAGCCGCTACTTTTCGCCGCCAGAATTACCTAGAGAAACGGGGAGCCAACGCGCCATGAGCGATAATGAACAACGAGCTGCCGAATGGGACTGTCAACAGCTGTTGAACAAGATGATCCACCTGCTGGATGGAGCCCGATGGGACGAGTTGGCATTGTGTTTCACCGAGGATGCCAAATTCTATCGGCCAAGCGATCCGGTAAACGCCGTGATCGGTCGAGCCAATATTCATGACGCCTTTGCCAAACGCCCACCGAAAATCACCAACCACCTTTTGTCCAATTGCTGGTTTCAGAATTATACCGGTTCGGAAATGACGGCGCAGAGCCGGGTTCTGGTATTGTCGGGCAACCCCGGTGAAAAGCTTCCCGCTCCTGCCGAAGGCAAATTGATGATCGGAGAGTTTGTAGATGATTTTCGCAAGGTCGATGGCCAATGGCTGGTTGCATGCCGCAAGGGCCGGATTGATCTGGCATTCGGCAGTTAGGTTTTCTCTTCTCGGATCACGCGGATAGCAGAGTGCCCTGACCGGCAGTCGCACTCAAAAAATTACAGGGCAAGGGTATCGATATGGCGCGCAGGAACATTGACGTGACGCATGTAGGGAGCTTGCCGCGCGGCGAGGAACTGGCGCGCCTGTTGCTCGCCAAGGATCATGGGCAGGAGTATGATGCTTTAGCGTTCGACCGCGTGGTGCAAGATTCCATTTCGCAAGCCGTGCAGAAACAGGTTGCTGCCGGCGTTACCAGCATCAGCGACGGCGAACTGGGCAAGGTCGGTTATTCCACCTATGTCACCGAGCGCATCGAAGGCTTTGGCGGCCATGTCGATCGCAAGCCCGCGCTTGACCTTGCCGCTCATCCCGATCTTGCAAAAAAGCTTGCAGCCATCATGGGCAAGCAGGAATTTACGCGTGCTGCATGCATCGCACCGGTGCGCCTGAAGACGTTGCAGCCGGCCCTTGACGATGTTCGCCGCTTCAAGACTGCGATGGACAAGCATGGGAATGGCGCCAAGGGCTTTATGAACGCTGCATCGCCCGGCCTCGTCACTGCATTTCAACCAAACAAATATTACAAGACCCACGAGCAATATCTCGCCGATCTTGTCGATGCCATGCGTCCGGAATACGAGGCCATTGCCGACGCTGGTTTTGACCTGCAACTGGATTGTCCGGATCTGGCCATGTCGCGCCACACCGGCTATCAGGACATGAGCGAGCGCGAGTTCCTGGCCGTTGTGGAAGCAAACGTAGCTGCACTCAATGCAGCAACAGCCAATATCGATTCCGCGCGGCTGAGGCTGCATATCTGCTGGGGCAATTACGAAGGGCCGCACGATCATGATATTGCGCTGGAAAAAATTCTTGGCGTCATCTTGAAGGCGCGTGCGTCAGTCCTGTTGTTTGAAGCAGCCAACCCGCGGCACGAACACGAATGGATTGTGTGGAAGGAGGCGAAGCTGTCCGACGACAAAATTCTGGCTCCAGGCCTCATCGACACATGCTCAAACTACGTCGAGCATCCCGAACTGATCGCTCAGCGGCTGGAACGCTATATTGCAATCGTCGGGGCAGACAGGGTGATGGCCAGCACCGACTGTGGCTTTGGCACGTTTGCAGGCTATGGAAAGATCGATACGGCTGTAGCCTGGAAGAAGCTTGCTGTATTGAGCGAGGGAGCAAAGCTGGCCGCAGCCCGGATGTAAGGCAATGCCTGCAGCGGCAACTGATCCGCGATGCGTTTCAGTTTGCCGATTGCATGATCGCGCGCGCCAGAAAGAAAATGCCGCCCGCAGCCATGATGCCTTCGACGAGAAACGTATGTACGCGCACGGAAGTGCGTTGCAAAATCCATTTGCCAACATAAGCACCTGGCATCGTGCACAGGCCCAGAATGACGCCGATGGCCAGCAATTGCCAGTTCAGCAGCGGCGATGCACCAAAGACAACCGTCTTGGTCAGGTTGAGGATGATGCCGATCGCTGCTGTCATTGCGCCGATCTGTCCACGCACCATGCCTGCACCAAGAAAAAATGGCGCAAGGATCAGCCCCGCCCCCATGGTGACTCCGCTGATCAGCCCATACACCGGCCCTACAGCCAGAAAGCCGGCGCGCGATACTTTTATGCCGCGCTTTTCAAATATCCGGCGGCCGGGAATCGACAAGAGCAAAAAGGCAGAAAACAAAATCGATATGATTTGCACAGGCATATAAACGAACATCAGCGCGCCGATGATCATGCCCGGCAATGCCGTTATCATGATGGCCGTGAATATTGGCATCAGGAGATCCTTGCGGAACACCCAGAGCCGCGTGATGTTGCTGATGGCAACGGCTACCGCAACAATCGGAACGGCTGTTTTCAGCCCCACCATCGGTGTCAGCAAGATCACCAGAAGCAATGCACCAGCCAGTCCGCTGACGCTGTGAAATACGGCGGTCAGAAATGCCAGAACCATCATGAGCAACAAAAGGGGAAAACTGATTCCGGCATCTGCCAGCAGGGATTGCAGCATTTTCTGGTTTTTCTTTCAGGCTGGCGGTGACGGGAGGACTAGCGGAAACACGTCTGCGCTCGCAATAGTCCCCTTGGGCAGTCAGGGCAATCTGCCGCTTGACTCTTTTCCCATTCGGGCCTTTTATAAGAACAAATAGTGAACATTTTTCTGAAAGGTAGACCGATGCCAGAGCCCGGCAGATCGGAACGGATAGGTTTATTGCGCGCGGCCGTGGCCCGGATCGAGACGGGTAACGTGGCTTCTGGCTATGCTCCACATTCAGGCCAAGCCCTGTCCGTGGGCGGGGTTTTCCCGTCCCAGGCGGCATTTTTTTATGAGATCGCTCCGGCAACGGGCGGGGATTGCAGCGCGGCGGCAGGCTTTGCCCTGAGCATTGCAGGCAAGCTTGTGGGCGACATGCAGCGCCCTGTCCTGTGGGTGGTGGAAGATTTCGCCATCGCCGAACAGGGAGCGCCTTATCTGCCCGGGCTGACGCCCTATGGCATCGGCCTCAATGATTTCATCCAGATCCGGGTGAGCAACCGGCTCGATCTGTGGCGTGTGATGGAGGAGGCCATCAAATCGCGGGCCTTCGCGGCCATCATTGGTGAGCCTGCCACGCTTTCAGGACGCGACCTGCCATCCCTGATCCGTCGCCTGGCCCTGGCTACCCGCAGCCACCGTGCCTGCGCACTGCTGCTGCGTCCTGTTTCGCCCGCACCTTTTCTGGCGCCATCCCCATTACGTTTTGAGGTGGCGGCCAGAGCGCCCGGCATGGCGGCGGATTTTGTTCTGCCGCGTCCCCTGCCCGGCTCGCCTGCATGGACCGTCCGCTATCGCGGCGGCGCTGGCCTTCTGCCCGGTTTCGATCCCGACAAGCCTTTCGAGGCCGGACTGGAAACGGAGCAGGCTTCACCCACTTTCGTAAAAGAGCGTTCCCGTGCCGCGTTACCTGTCCGTATGCATCGCGCCGCCTGAGGGCGCAGCCGCTTACTCCCGGCAAGCCATCTCGCCGCAAGATTTGGCGCATCTGGCGTTGTGGCATCAGCGCTTCACGCCGCTTGCCGCACCCGATGCACCGGATGGTGTGATGCTGGATGTTGCCGGTGCAGCGCATCTGTTCGGCGGCGAAGCTGCGCTGATGGCCAGCATTGAACGCGATTTGTCCCCGCGTGGCCTGCGCGCGCGCACCGGTCTTGCCGATACGCCGGAAGCGGCCTGGGCGCTTGCCCGTTTCGGCGAAGACAAGCGGCGGTTGATTCCGGCGCAAACGGAAGAAAAACTTGTCGCACGCGTCATCGGCAATCTGCCGATGGCTGCCCTGCGGCTGGACGAGGACGTTATCATCGCCCTGGCGCAAACGGGATTGAAGCGTATCGGCGATATCATTCTGCGTCCGCGCGCACCATTGACGGCACGGTTCGGCAAACTCTTGTTCGTGCGGCTCGATGCCATGCTGGGCCGCAGCAAAAGCTCCATCACGCCATTGTTCGAAGCTCCCGCTTATATCGCCGAGCGGCGTTTCGCTGATGGGGTCATCATCCGTGAAGCCATCGAAGCAACCATCGAAGCGCTGACCGGCGACCTGTGTGTCATGCTGGAGCGGCATGACGAAGGTGCGCGGCGGCTGATGGCTGCATTGTTTCGCTCTGACGGGATGATCATGCATGTGGAATGTTCAACCAGCCGGCCGCAGCGCGACGTCAAATCCATCGCTCGGCTTTTTCGCGAACGGATCGATGCCG
Source organism: uncultured Alphaproteobacteria bacterium (assembly GCA_963700795.1). Taxonomy (GTDB): domain Bacteria; phylum Pseudomonadota; class Alphaproteobacteria; order Rhizobiales; family Beijerinckiaceae; genus Terripilifer. The sequence goes on from CAVOYX010000006.1 coordinate 176,663, forward strand.
CAGCACAAGCCAACACCGATGATCCACTGAATGCCGGCTTCGGTTTCGATGTGATACGCCTTGCCGTCATGACTGCCGAACCTTTGCGCGAACAGCAAACAAACCTGCATGCAAGAATACAGGGGGATGCAAAGCAGGCCGGTGAGCCTCCCCGGGAAGAACTGGCCCAGTTTCTTGATCGCATGAGCGCACGCTTCGGCCATCATCGTGTCCTGCGCTTTGCGTTCAACGATACCCATATTCCCGAACATGCCGTTACGGCCTCTCCGGCCATCCATTACCGCACGCAAAAAGCAGCACCAGCGTTACCCGGCCTGCAAGAGACCGCCACCCCACGCTATGCCATCGCACGTCCGATCCGGCTGTTCGAAAAACCAGAACCCGTGGAAGCTCTCGCCATGGTTCCGGACGGGCCGCCCCTGCGTTTCCGCTGGCGGCGCGCCCTGCATGAAGTCGTTGCCTTCGAGGGGCCAGAACGCATTGCGCCACAATGGTGGAAACAGGAAACGAAGGCTCTGACCCGCGATTACTTTCGTGTCGAGGATGCGCAAGGCCGCCGCTTCTGGCTTTACCGGGAAGGCCTTTACGAACGTGAAACCCAGCGTCCACGCTGGTTCCTGCAAGGCCTGTTCGGGTGAACCATGGGCTATGCCGAACTTGCAACCACAACAAACTTCTCCTTTCTGCGTGGCGCTTCGCATCCTGAAGAACTGGTGGCGCAGGCGATGGCGCTCGGATTGCGCGGCATCGGTATCACCGACCGCAATTCACTGGCAGGTGTTGTACGCGCACATGTTTTCGCGCGGGAACATGAGGCCCATAAAAAGGGATTACGCGTAGTTACGGGCGCGCGGCTTGTCTTTCAGGATGCTACACCCGATCTTCTCGCCTATCCGCAAAATCGCTCAGCCTATGGCCATCTGTGCCGCTTGCTGACGCGTGGAAACATGCGTGCACGCAAAGGCGAATGTCACCTGTTTTATGAGGACCTCACCGAATTCCATGATGGAATACAATTTATCGTCATGGACGATGGCGCAGACCAGAGAGATTTTTTGTCGCGCTTTTCGTTACTCGCGCCAGGCCGCGTCTGGCTGGCGGCAGCCCTGACCTACGGCACACACATGCGCCAACAATTGGCGCTTCGGATTGCGCAGGCGCAAACAGCAAGCCTGCCATTGATTGCCGTCAACGACGTCCTGATGCATACGCCAGATCGTCGTCCGCTTGCCGATGTAGTTACCTGCATCCGCGAACATGTGACAGTGGCGGAAGCTGGCGCAAGGCGGCTTGCCGCCAATGCCGAACGACATCTGAAAACGCCTGAAGAAATGACGCGGCTGTTCGCAGATACGCCGCAAGCCATTGCCGAAACCCTGAAATTTCTGGATGGCATTGCATTTTCACTGGATGAATTACGTTACGATTATCCTGACGAATTGCGCGAGGGTTTTGCAACCGAGCAGGACGCATTGACCCATTACGCCTATGAGGGTGCGAAATTCCGTTATCCCCAAGGTATTCCTCCTAAGGTCGATGCAGCCATACGGTATGAACTGACACTGATTGGCGAGCTTCGATACGCTGCCTATTTTCTTACCGTTCATGACATCGTGCGGTTTGCGCGTTCGCGCAATATTCTGTGTCAGGGCCGCGGATCGGCTGCAAATTCTTCGGTCTGCTTTTGTCTTGGCATAACAGAGGTCGATCCTTCCAAACATGACCTTCTGTTTGAACGTTTCATTTCCGCCGAACGGCGCGAGCCACCGGATATCGACGTCGATTTCGAGCATGAGCGGCGCGAAGAAGTCATGCAATATATTTACGCGCGTTTCGGACGCCATCGCGCTGGCCTGACAGCAACGGTGATTTCCTATCGCGCCCGTTCGGCAATTCGCGAAACAGCCAAGGCCTTCGGCATCCAAGAGGCTACCATTTCAGCCCTTAGCGGCACGGTCTGGGGCTGGCGTTCGGGCGGTGTGGAAGAAAAGGAAGCGATGCGCATCGGCATCGACCTGAGCGCACCACAATTGAAACAGGCCATGCAGATGGCTGAGGAAATATCGGGATTTCCTCGCCATCTGTCGCAGCATACGGGCGGCTTCGTGATTACGAAAACAAGGCTCGATGAAGTCGTTCCCATTGCCCCTGCTGCCATGGAGGATCGCACCACCGTGGAATGGGACAAGGATGACCTTGATGCTCTGGGAATTCTGAAAATCGATATTCTGGCGCTTGGCATGTTATCGTGCCTGCGCCGCTCCTTCGCGTTTCTCGACAAGCATTACGGGCAGAGCCTGACGCTTGCGACCATTCCTGCCGAGGAACGTTGCGTCTATGACATGATCTCCCGTGCAGACACGATCGGCGTGTTCCAGATCGAAAGCCGGGCGCAGATGTCCATGCTGCCGCGGCTGCAGGCCGAACAAATTTTACGATCTGGTGATTGAGGTCGCCATCGTCCGGCCTGGTCCCATCCAGGGCGACATGGTGCATCCCTATCTGCGGCGGCGGCAGGGTCTTGAGAAAGTCTGCTTTCCGTCCAAAGAGCTGGAAGACGTTCTCGGCAAGACATTGGGCGTGCCGCTGTTTCAGGAACAGGCGATGAAGATTGCCATCGTCGCCGCAGGCTTCACACCTTCGGAAGCCGACAAACTGCGGCGCGCCATGGCGACCTTTAAACGTGTCGGCACGTTGCATACGTTTGAAACCAAAATGATCGAGGGCATGGCCGCCAAGGGATACGACCGCGAATTTGCAGCGCGGTGCTTCAAACAGATCGAAGGTTTTGGCAGTTATGGTTTTCCCGAAAGCCATGCGGCATCCTTTGCCCTGCTTGTCTATGCGTCGGCCTGGTTCAAATGCCGCTATCCGGATGTTTTTGCAGCGGCGCTGATCAACTCCCAACCGATGGGTTTTTATGCGCCCTCTCAGATCATTCGCGATGCGCGCGACCATGGCGTGATGTGCGTGAAATCGATATCAATCATTCCGACTGGGATTGCACGCTGGAAGACATTACGGCCGAAAATATATTTTACCTGACAGGTGCCGGCAGAATGCTGCCGAAACACGAATTGCAAGCACCTCATATTCACGCAACGCACGCTATCCGTCTCGGCTTCCGGGTCATCAAGGGCGTGCGCGAAGAAGACATGCATCTGATCGTGCAACGGCGCGGGCGTGGCTACGACAGCGTACGCGATCTTTGGCTTCGTACAGGCCTTTCGCCGGCCGTTCTGGAACGACTGGCTGCGGCCGATGCGTTCCGCTCCATCGGGCTCGACCGGCGCGATGCATTCTGGGCCGTGCGCGGCCTCAACCGGTCCGGCGACAAGGACGATCTCGAACTGTTCCGCCATGTCGCATTGCGGAACAGGAACCCGATGCGCGATCTGCCGCCCATGCCTCATGGGCGAGCATGTGGTGGAAGATTACCGCCATCTGTCCCTGTCGCTGAAGGCGCATCCGGTCTGCTTTCCTGCGCCGCCATCTGGATGCGAAGCACGCGCTCCCCTGCGGCAGCCTGGCCACGATATAAAGCCACCGCGGCCGCCTTACCGTCGCCGGTCTGGTGCTGGTGCGCCAGCGCCCGGGATCGGCCAAGGGCGTCGTCTTTATGACGCTGGAAGACGAAAGCGGCGTCGCCAATGTCATCGTCTGGCCGAAAGTATTCGAGAAATTGCGGCCCATTGTTATTGGCGCGCGCTTTGTGGCAGTCAGCGGACGATTGCAGAATGAAGCCGGCGTCATCCATGTCGTCGCCGAGCGATGGAGGATCTGACGCCCCTGCTCGGCCTTTTGTCGGATGAAACAAGTGGGGTTCATGGCTTTGCCCGCACCGATGAGTTCAGGCGCCCCCAGCACGACCGGCAAAAACCCAAGGTGGATGCAACGCCCTTGCTAGCGGCACCAGCCAATCAGAACAGGCTTGCGGACGCCGGAAACCCGGCAGCTGAAGTCATGCCTAAAGGGCGGAACTTCCATTAATAAAGCATGCAAAACACCCTTGCATAACTGCAAAAGTTGCACAATATTTAATCAATCGAAGTATAGTCGAAATAGAAAATCGAAAAAATATTCCAGTGGGGGACACATGCCCAATTCGAACCTGAAGAAGCTCCAGAATGCCTATGATCTGTGGAGTTCTTCCAAAGGCGTGGATTCCAGCTGCTGGTTCGAAATTGCAGCAGATAACGTCATCTTCCACAGTATGGGGAACGGCAACCCTGCCCTCTCATTCGCCCGCGATAGACACTCCAAAAAGGAACTGGCTGACTATTTCGCAAAACTGGCAAACGACTGGACAATGGTCTTCTGGTCGCCGGAAACCTTTGTCAACGAAGGGGATCGAAGTCGCGATGTTTGGTGTGTGTTCCTGGCGTAACAAGGAGACCGGCAAGATTGCCGAGTGCCGCGTCGCGCACCTTACAAAGTTTCGCAATGGACAAATTATCGAATTTACCGAGATATTCGACTCGGCGCGCGCGCTCGCAGCAACGATGCCCTGATCCCCAGATCCCTTGCTCCGAAAGCCCCGGAGCAAGAAGGCCATAGGCTTGGCTTAAAGATCGCGTCCATGGCAACCTGTGCCCGCTTGCAGACCATCTGGTGTCCAGCACCCTGAGCAGGCTATAAACGCCTGACAAAAGGATGGGACACGTGAGCGCCAGCACAGATCTGAAACACGACAAAACACAACTGCCATCGGGCGATGTCGAAGATGTATCGCCTTTGGTGCGCCGGATAATTGCACCCAATGCAACACCGTTCACCTTCACAGGCACCTGCACTTACATAGTCGGGAAAGGAAAAGTGGCGGTAATAGATCCTGGCCCCGACGATAACGCACATCTGCAAACCATACTTCGCGCCATTGACGGCGAGAGCCTCGAACATATTGTCATCACCCATACCCACAAGGATCATTCACCCGGTGCGCGTGCGTTGCAAGAAATCACGGGAGCAAAAATCGTTGGCTGCGCGACCTTTGTCCCCAATACAAATTCAGCCGAGCGAGGACTCGATGCCTCGCACGACATCGACCATAGGCCCGACCTGGAAATGAAGGACGGTGACGAACTGCATGGAGCCGGCTTCACATTACAGGCGCTCGCGACACCCGGACATGCGGCCAACCATCTGTGTTTTGCATTGCCCGAAGAACACACGATGTTCTCCGGCGATCATGTCATGGCCTGGTCTACAAGCATCGTGGCGCCACCAGACGGCAATATGCAAGACTACATGCGCTCGCTGGACAAATTGCTCGGGCGCAGCGAAACGCAATACTGGCCAGGCCATGGCAGCGCTGTGCGCGAACCGCAAAATTATGTGCAAAGCCTGGCACACCACCGGCGCCAGCGTGAAGCAGCCATTCTGGACCGCGTAACTGCTGGCGATGGTACAATCCCAACGATGGTTATCAACATCTACAAGGGACTTGATCCGCGGCTTCACCGCGCAGCAGGCCTTTCCGTGCTCGCACATCTTCAGGACATGGCCGAACGCGGTATTGTGCATTCAGACGGACCAGCGAACCTTTCTTCCAGCTATCGAAAAGACCGCTAGGCACCGTAGCGCTGGGAACAATCAACACTCAACGGGAATCCAATTGATCCTGCAGGCCCGCCGCAAACTTTCTGATGCGAGCAGCGTTAGCGCCAAAGTCATGGCGGCCATAGCGGGACGCGGAACGGATATCGATGCGGGTTTGAGACTGCAGCGGCCGAATGCGAATTGTTATGTCGTCCGGAAAACCCATTAACAATGTGCGATCCACAGCTTCTATGCGTCCGGCTTGTGCGGTGGTCGCGGGTGAAACCATCACGCGCTGTACACGCGCCGGACCTCGCCCCCTGTTAGTGCGCACCCTGCGATTTGCAAACACGGCCGGTTTATCTTCCGTCGATGGAACCTGTTGTAAAATTCGCCAGTTGAGACTTTTTACCGTACTGACAACGAGCTCATAAGCCTCGCTCGCATCCACGTCGATCAAAATCGGCTGCACATCCGCATATGCACCCTGCTGCAACAGCGCACCCGCCATTTTTTCCGGATGCCGGATGCCGCCGCGCGCGCTTAACGTGGCGGGATCGCTGGAGAATTGCGGCGGGTCGTTCACATCGGTGGAAATATCATTGATCAATGGCAACTGTACCGACCTTACCGCCAGATACGTCGGGTAGGCCAGAAAGACCGCGCAAAGGAAAAACGTCGTCACGATAAAACCAACCCCCTTGCGGCCGGTACGCCATATAACAACGATCGCAGTTCCCGCCATCAGAAGCGCCACACATGCAATCAGGATTGATACAGCGACGACGGAAAGCCCTGCAAAAATCTCGATTGCGTTGGACCTGATGATCAAAAAACCAATAGCAGCCAGCACGAGCGAAAATACCGCCAGCCTGCGCGCCCAGACAGCGGCCTGTGAATATGGTTCTTCCAGAATAATATTCCGCATCAATCCCCACGCAGCCGAAGCTGGGTCCAGCCCGTCGGCCTATTTAACCTTTCCGGAGCTGCCAGCAAGAGCACCGGCGCATACACCTTTCAGTGCATTCCATTCACTCGCCGTGAGCAAGGGTTCGCCAGTGTGTTCCGGCATTGCCTTTTTCATGCGCGACAGCCTGTCCTCCGAGAACGGATGGCTGGCCAGAATACTGAACCTGGAACCTCCCTGTTTCCCGGTCACGCGAACCAGCAGTTCGCCCATAGGCACTGTGGATCTGCCAAGCCGTTTCATGGTGTCGATGGCAAAACCGTCGGCGCGATATTCTGCGTCCCGGCTATAGGATTTATCCAGCAAGGTCTGTGTGGCAATGATAACCGCGCCTGCACCGGTCACATCGCCGAACAACAAACCGAGCAGGAAAGACGTACCACCAGCCTGCAACAGTTTGCGCATGCTATCTCGATTGCGGACATGGCCCAATTCGTGGGCGAGGACTCCGGCCACTTCATCGGCGTTACTTGCGCTTTCGATAAGCCCCTTGAAAAAATAAACCTTGCCACCCGGCAGGGCTATCGCATTCTTGATCGAAGAATTGAGAACTGCCGCAACAAGCGGCGTTTTCAGATCACTGGCTTCCGCCAGTTTCGACACAAGTTTCTGGTAGGCTTTGACTCCCTCGGCATCGTTGCAGGTCTTGTCACCGAAAATTACACGGACCTGACCGTCAACCATCGCTCCAAGCCTGTTATCGAACGATTGCGGCAACAAGGGCGCAACGCGATCGGCTGCATATGGCACGCCGAAAAGTCCGACACACACGATTGAGATCGCAGCGGCGATAGACCACATGACGATGCGCGTTGCATTGGTGCGGCCAACAACACCCGCACTCAGAAGATTGTGACAATAGGCGTCTATGGTTTTCGCAAACGCTGGATCGTCCACCTCCAGCCGCGCCAGTTCCGGGCCATTCTCAAGGCGCAGGCGCAACTTTTCGCCAACAGTGTCCGCCTTGCGAATATCGGCCCAGGGCCAGCGGGCAACGACTTCGCCATCTTCGATAATTTCCAGATCGATGCCCGCGCGAACAGTAACGCTCCGGCGCTTATTGGATACACCATCGAAAAAAACCGCGCCGGTCAATGCTTCGCTCATCGTCTAAAACCCACCTACGTCGAGCCCATCGGCAAGCCCTTCGCCAAGGGACCCTGCGAGTGAACCTTCCACTTTCGCTCCATCGAGTGTGTGGATACCGGTTACCGTAAAGCTGTCACAGATCATATCCCAATACTTGAAGAGCAGGTAGTAGCGCTGCACGACGCCGAATGACAGTCCGATGAACAGGTACACGACCAGAATTCCGGCAACGCTCGTATACGGATAGGCTGCAGCGAAATCGCTCAGTTTGGACATCAAATTGACGTCGAAAAATCCTCGCGCAATCAGTTCCATCATCCCGATCAACAGCCCCAGGACGAGCGAAAGGCAGATCGCGAACAACAGGACTGCAAACAGAAACTTCACATAAAATCCGAAAAACTGCCCCGCGCGGATACTGCTGGCAAGTCGCGCCTCGCCCAGGCGCACACCACTTGCCCACCAGCGCCATTCAATGGCGCGATAGAACGGCCACAAAACCGGCCAAATCAGAAATCCTATCGATGCTGTCGAAAAGGCAGCGGCTACACGGGTCGGCGATGCGTTACGAACGTCGCCCATCCCCGCCGCAACGGCAGCAAAAAATACGAAGGGCAGAAGCGCAAGAAGCCAAAGCCAGATTCCACGCTTGAAAAAATCCCACGCCCTAGCATCAAAACTGCCATTGATATTTCCATAGAACGTATGACGCATCTTGTAGCGTTCCATCGCAACTGCGCGCCACGGATGCAAAAGGCCGAGTGTCAGGGCGACAAGTATCAGCCAGCCGAAGGACCGGAAGGCATAATTCCAGCCTGAGCCAGTCATCCAGAAACGTACACCGCGCCAGACTGTGCGCGTCAGGCGATACCGGCGTGCCCGGTAAATTGCAAATTGGCCAAACAGGACAAGAAAAAGGCCAAGAGGTACCGAGCCGAATGCTTTTGCCTCTTCAGCAGCAAGGCCAACGAGAAAATAAACAAGATATACCGGCGCCAGAATCGCCAGTGCGAAAAGAAATCCGATGAGCAATTCACGCGCAGTGCCGGTGTATTCGGCTCCGTCACCATCCACCAATGTATGCGACCAGAAATGACGGCGGATATCCGTATTTAGCCAGAAGCGGTAAAAACCGAATGTGAAGAATTGCAGCCAGGCGCCACGAATGATCAGGCGCAGAAAATCCCCGCCCTTCTCCGTGAACTGGACACGCGACGCGTTATCGGCACTGTCTGCCGGCTCCGGCAAGGGCGGAAGCTGTGGCAGACCCTGGGCCTGTGGTTGAGCCTCTCCCCACGGGCCGGAGGGGGGCGGAGTTAACCCATCTGTCATGGCATCATCCAAAGTCTATCGACCGAATTCAGACTTTATGGGCTGGCGCTTGGCAGGCCAGCCCGGCTATTCAAAAGACGTACGCAGTGCCAACGGCAACCAATAACCGCCGCTCGTTTCACCCCTGCGCACGATCTTCGACATACTTGCTCCATCTGGCCAGAGCTCCAGACACCGACCCTGAACAGATGTTAAATTGGTACAGCCGGGGACCAATCTGGACAAACTGTGAGAATCTTCCTAGGCATATATGCTAAGGTCTGGGCGTTAGATCTGTGCCTGTCAACACGCTACGGATTGTGCCGATATGCATCGGAGCGAAAGATCATTTTGCACGCAGTGATCCCCCGCCAGAATGACGCCAGGCCGGTGAGCAGCCAAGGCGGATGTAGTCTGTTTATAAGAGCGCATGGGGCAATCGAACATGGCTAAATCAGCACCCGAGCAGAGTCTGGTTCCGACTTATGCGTTTGCACACGCGAGCGCACTCAGCCATCAACGACCGGCTGCGTGAGATCGGTTTGTCCGTCCCCCAATGCGACGTCATTACGACCTTGAGCGAGCGCGAAGGCATTGCCCAGCAGGAGCTGGCCCAGCGGTTGTATGTGACCAAGGGCAATATTTCCGGACTGATCGACCGGCTTGCAAAGGCAGGCCTTGTCGAACGCCGGCAATCGCAGGAAGACAAGCGCTCCCATGCGCTCTTCCTGACAGAAGAAGGACGGCGTCTTGCGGCCAAGGGTATCGAAATTCAGCGGATGTTTGTCGCCAACGCCTTTGCCGGCATAGACAACAGGCTGTTGCAGGAACTCGAAGCCGGGTTGATTGCAGTGCGCGACGGCATACGGAAAAATTCAGACCCGAGCTCGGACGTCAGCAGATCCAAAGGTGGTGAGGGATAGATGTGCAGCGGTTCCTCCCCGGTGCGCATGTTCACTTAAATCCTATGTCCTACATGCAATGTTACCGCTATCGCGCAAATTCTGCGCGCCAAAGCCATGATCTTGCCGCATCCGAAGACTTTATGCACCACAGTCGGATCGACCCTGCAAGGACAAGTCAAAATGCGTACAAAATTGCACCATGTTCCAGGTAATAAAAACGGCGCGCCGGTGGCGCACGCAAACTCCCTCACCCAGATGTATGGAGCCGTGGCAATTCCAGCCGTCGCTGCAGCGCTGAGCATTAGCCAGTTTCGGAAACATCAAGGCAAAACGCCCGGTTTGAAAGACCGTTCAGCTGCACAGGCCAGGTAGCACTGCAGAATTACATTATCTGCAAGGAGAATCAAAAAACCCGGCGCCATGCACCGGGTTTTTCGTCAGCCTCAATCGCGGTCGGCTATGTTTACCGAACGACGACCTTAGCCCCCAGTTTCGTGCGATTGTACAGATCGACGACATCGATGTTGCGCATGCGAATGCAGCCGGAAGAAACATTCTGGCCGATCTTGTCCGGCTCGTTGGTGCCGTGAATCCGGTACAATGTGTCCTTGTTGCCCTGATACAAATACAGTGCCCGGGCGCCGAGCGGATTATCCGGTCCGCCACCCAGGCCGCCCGCTGCGGCCGTCGGGGCTAGATGCGGCCACCGCTGCAACATATCCGCAGGTGGCATCCAGCGCGGCCATTCAGCCTTGCGGGCTACGCGGGCCACGCCCTTCCAGCCAAAAGCTTCCGAGCCGGTCGCTGCGCCATAGCGGATCGCCTTCTTGTTCGGCAGGACGTAATAGAGGAAATTCACCTTGGTATCGACGACGATTGTGCCAGGCTGCTCGCCGGTCGGGTCGTCGACCTCATAGCGCTGATAGTTCATGTCGAGCTGGAAGTCCGGCACCTTGGCCATGAACTTCGCGTCACGTGGTGACAAAGAAGGATCGGGTACCGACTTGTAGCTGCAACCCGCCAATGCCAGCGATATTGCGGCAACCGATAAAAATGTTTGGATCTTCATTGAAACCCCGGAAAACTTTCAACCAAAGCGGGAAAAAGGCCTGATTTCTGCTGTCAGAAACCGGTCCTTGCTGATTCACTCCAGCTATCTACCCGCATTATTATCGTCTTGTTTACTATAAGTTTAAGGTTAACGTCGCACGACGCATTTTTTACGGGTGGTGTTGCCAAATTGCCACGATCCCGTGCATGGATCATTTCAGACAACAAGGAACAACCTTTGACGAGTTTATTGCTCACCCACCCGGCAGCCTTGCTTCACGACATGGGTTCAGGCCACCCGGAAAGGCCGGATCGGCTCAAGGCGGTGTTGCGCGCACTGGAAGCCGGCGAGTTCGCTGCGCTCAAGCGCGCAGAGGCCCAGATGGCCTCGCGAACCGCGATCTGCCAGGTTCACCCGGAGGCCTATTTCGACGCATTGGAAGCTGCCGCCCCGACCACGGGGCGGGTCGCGCTGGATGCCGATACCTCGATGAATGCTGGCACATGGGAAGCCGCGATGCGCGCGGCTGGCGCGGCCTGCGAGGCTGTCGACCACGTTATGTCCGGACAGGCCAGCAATGCGTTCGTTGCCATGCGTCCACCGGGCCATCACGCGGAAACCTCGACACCGATGGGTTTCTGTTTCTTCAACAATGTAGCGATTGCTGCCCGTCACGCCCAGAAAAATGCCGGAGCCGAACGGGTCGCCATCATGGATTTCGATGTTCACCACGGCAATGGTACCCAGGAGATATTCTGGGCCGATCCGAGCGTCCTGTATTCGTCCACGCATCAGATGCCCCTGTATCCAGGCTCAGGCGCAAAGAGCGAAACCGGAGAGCACAATAATGTCGTGAACGCGCCGTTACGTCCAAACGACGGAGGTGACGCGTTTTCCGAAGCCATGCGCAGTTTGATTCTGCCCCGCATAGCAGCGTTCAAGCCAGACCTGATTCTTATTTCGGCCGGCTTCGATGCGCACCGCCGTGACCCGCTCGCCCAAATCAACCTCGAAGAGAGCGATTTCGCCTGGGTCACCGGGGAGCTGATGGAGATCGCGGCACGTCATTCCAGTGGCCGCATCGTATCGCTGCTGGAGGGCGGATATGACCTGGAAGGGCTGTCGCTGTCAGCAGCTGCCCACGTCCGCACCCTGATGGGGGCATGACTTCTGGACAGGCATGGTATCAGCCTTCATCGGCGGTTCATGCTAAATTTGATAGGAATCGCACTGTGAGGTGCTTTTGAAAGACGCATTGATCAGGATATTACGCATTTCTGCGCTTGCTCTGGCGAGCCTGCTGCCGTTTGCCCTTGCCCCACCAGCCAGCATGGGCGCAACTGCAATTTGCGAAGAGATCAAGGAAGACGGCGCGAGTTTTACCGTGTGCAGCTTTAGCGCACGCAAGACGGATGTCCGCGTATTTCTGGAAGACGCAAACGGCGAACTCTGGGGTTCATTCAAACGTCTCGCGGACGCTCTCAATAACGACGGTCAAAATCTCGTTTTCGCGATGAATGCAGGCATGTATCACAAGGATTACAGCCCTGTGGGTCTTTACATCGAAAAGGGCTCGCAAAAAACCAAGGCCAATGTCCGTCGCGGACCAGGCAATTTCCATTTGCTGCCCAACGGCGTTTTCTATGTCGGCCCAAATGGCGCCGGTGTTCTGGATACCCGCCGCTACCTGCGCTTCAAGGGCAAGGTGGACTACGCAACGCAGTCCGGCCCGATGTTGGTCATCGACGGGCAAATTCATTCCAAGTTCCGGGCGGAAAGCGAATCACACAAGATCCGCAACGGAGTGGGATCGTGCGCTGGCGACAAAATAAAATTTGCCATTTCCAACTCACCCGTAACATTCCATGCATTCGCGAGCCTGTTCAAGGATCGCCTGAAATGCCGCAACGCGCTATTCCTCGACGGTTCGATTTCATCAATGTATGCGCCTTCCATCAAGCGTTCTGATGGCTGGCGTCCGATGGGTCCTATTGTTGGCGTCGTCGAGAAAAAGCAGAAAGAAGCCAAGCGCTAGGCGAGCGCGGAGCGAAATTTGTCCGTCGCCAATGAATCGCGCACGCATTCACCCTCGGGCAATGTCTCCTGCAATTTGTGCAGCAAGTCGTTGATGCGTTTGCCATGCAGCAGGACATCCGGAGCAATCTCTGCAAGCGGCGCAAGCACGAATGCACGTTCATGCGCGCGCGGATGCGGCAGTGTGAGAACTTCGGTGTTTGCTTCCAGAGAGCCGAAGACGATGATATCAATATCAAGAGGCCGCGGACCCCAGCGCTCGTGCCGGATACGACCAGCTTTGATCTCCAATGCACGGCAGAAATCCAACAGTTCCAGCGCTGGCAGATCCGTACTCAAACTTACGGCCATATTCAGGAAGTCGGGTTGATCGGTCTTGCCCCAGGGCTTGGTACGCCACAATGAAGAACACTTCAGCACATGCGATTGCGCCTGCTTTTCAAGATCACAGACAGCATGCGCGAATGTTCTGGCGACGTCGCCCAGATTGCCGCCAAGGGAAAGAAATGCAAGGGAGGTTGATCCCTCAGCGCTCGTCATGCTGTCCGGTCCGCTCCATGCGCAATTCCACACCAACAGCATTGAGGCGCTCGGGTATGGGAGGCTTCACCTTCCGAACTCGAACGAAGATCGATTGCATGGCCGGAAACCTGCGCAACAAATCGTCTGCCAGCGCCGCTGCAGCAGCCTCAAGCAGCTTGTAACGGCGCTCGACAAACAGCATGCGCGTTTCGGCAACGACCTTGCCGTAGTCTATAGCGTGGCGCAAATCGTCGGTCTGCGCAGCAGCAGCAATATCAGCCTCGAATTCAAGATCGATAAGGAATGATTGCCCGAACTCTCCTTCGTGCGCATGCCAGCCGTGATACGCGTGAACGTCGAGCTGCTCGACAAGAATTTTCGCTAACAATGTTCTCTCCGATCCGTGCAAAAGGCGTTTCCGCTACTTCGCACCAGTTACGCTATCCCTCAGGGCCGCCATCATTCGCAACGCGTCGACATGTACGGTAACGTTGTGCACACGAACGATATCGGCGCCCTTGTCTATACCAAACAAATTCGCGGCAACCGTTCCCGCATCGCGCTGAGCGGCTACCTTGCGGCCAGTCGCTTCGCCTATCATGCGCTTGCGCGACAGACCAAGAAGCAGTGGAAGACCAAACGCAGCTTTCAGCTCCGCCAGGCGCCTGACCATTTCCATGCTCTGTTCGTTGGTCTTTCCGAAACCGATCCCCGGATCGATGATAATAGCCTCGCGTTTCACGCCTGCCCGCAGGGCCAGATCGATAGATCTGGATAGAAACGTACATACATCTGAATAGATATCGACGGCCGGATCGACATCACGGCGGTTGTGCATCAGGACACAGGGCACTCCGGAGTGCGCGACAACCCCTGCAATCCCGGTATCGTGCTGGAAACCCCAAACATCGTTGACCATGCTTGCACCGGCCTCCAGTGCAGCGATAGCTACTGACGCTTTCATCGTATCTATGGATATGGGCGTTGTTGTTTGACTCGCAATGGCCCTGATGATGGGCACAACGCGTGCAATTTCCTCTTCAGCCGTTACAGGCTCTGCACCAGGGCGTGTTGATTCACCGCCTATGTCCAGAATATCAGCACCATCTGCATCGAGCTGCATGGCGTGGGCTATCGCTTTGTCCGGATCAAAAAATTGTCCGCCGTCAGAGAACGAATCCGGCGTGACGTTGACGATACCCATCACCAGAACGCGCTTGCCGAGCTCGATGGCCTTGCGCTGCAAGGGTTTGACACGGGAATCTGCGCCACTGATGTGCCGTTCGATGGGCGCGGCCTGCTGATGCGCATCGCGCGGCGGCGTGACGTCACGAGCTGCAACGGCAGGATCGGGCTTTTCGGCACGACGTTGCTCATCAAGTGCTTCACGTATGCCGCGAACACCCCGCCCTATCGCATAGAAATACTTGTCCAACATGGGTTCAATCCGACCCTGGCAGCAAACCGTTCACATCAAGCGTCACGCACTGAACGGCCATCGTATGTCCAGTCCACCGGTCTGACCACGATGGCGCAAAACGGCGTCGGCAAGAACAATGGCCATCATTGCTTCGCCAACCGGCACGCCGCGAATACCGACGCACGGATCGTGGCGTCCCTTCGTGCGTATTTCGATTTCCTTGCCGTAGCGATCAACCGATTTGCGCGGTGTAAGGATGGAAGACGTCGGCTTGACTGCAAACCTTGCTACGATGTTCTGCCCAGTCGAAATGCCGCCGAGAATGCCACCGGCATGGTTGGACTGGTAGGCAGGAAAACCATCGTTGCTGGCACGCATCTCATCGGCATTGTCTTCCCCGGTCAATGCAGCCGCCGCCATTCCCTCACCGATTTCGACGCCCTTGACAGCATTGATCGACATGAAAGCCGACGCAAGTTCCGCATCCAGTTTTGCGTAGATCGGTGAACCAAGACCGGGGGGTACACCTTCTGCCACAACCTCAATCACCGCGCCGCAAGACGAGCCGCTTTTTCGCAAACTGTCGAGATAGATTTCCCACTCGCCCGCAGCTTTTGCATCCGGGCAAAAAAACGGGTTTTCGTTGACCTGGTCCCAATCCCAATTGTTGCGGTCGATCTTGTGCGGTCCGATCTGTACAAGCGCACCACGCACTTTGACACCGCCAAGAACCTTCCGCGCGATGCCGCCAGCCGCAACCCGCATCGCAGTTTCGCGTGCCGAGGACCTGCCGCCACCGCGATAATCGCGGATGCCGTATTTTGCGTCATAGGTGACGTCAGCATGACCTGGACGATACTGGTGCCTGATGTCGCCGTAATCTTTCGAGCGCTGATCGACGTTGTCGATGATCAGGCCGATGGGCGTACCGGTTGTAACCTGCTTGCCCGTTGCCTCGTCCACCATGACACCCGAAACAATACGGACCTGATCTGGCTCCTGCCGCTGGGTTGTAAAACGGGACTGACCGGGGCGACGCCGTTCGAGCCAGACTTGCATGTCGGCATCCGTCAGCTCGATCAGCGGTGGGCAGCCATCGACAACGCAGCCGATCAGGGGCCCGTGGCTTTCGCCAAAGGTCGTAACGCGGAAGAGATGACCGAAAGTATTGTGCGACATGTGACAGGTATGGGAACGGGATTCAGCTGGTTTGTGTGCCCGGCTTTTAGACCAGAATAGCGGCAAGGGGAAATGCCGGGCCGGACAAATTCGACGCCCACCTTGCGAATCAGGGCCGGGAAACCCACATACATGGGCAAAGATGTAGCTCGTGGCCTCTGTCCATGGGATATTCACAGAGACTGGCGCGACCATGCTTATATGAGGTGGCTGGACCAGGGCTCCAACGGCGAATGAGATGACGGCACGCGATCCATATACCGTCCTGGGGGTATCCAAATCGGCAAGCGCTGCCGATATCAAAAAGGCGTACCGGCGTCTGGCCAAGACACTTCATCCGGACCGAAACAAGGACGATCCTAAGGCACAGGACAAATTCTCTGAAATCAACCAGGCCTATGAGGTTCTGGGGGAAGATGACACGCGCGCGAAATTCGATCGCGGTGAAATCGACGCCGAAGGCAAACCCCGTGGTTTCGAGCGCATGCACCCTGGAGCTGGCGGTCCCGGAGGCTTCCGGCCGGGACCAGGAGGCCAGTCATACGAATTCGAATACGGGCCCGGTGGCTTCCGGCAGGGCGCGCCGGGCAGCGGACGGGGCGGTTTTGATCCCGGCGATTTCTTTTCTGATCTTTTTGGCGGGCGCAGAGGTGGCGCAAGTCGCACCGGCGAGGACCTGAAAGCATCCTTGCGTGTAACGCTGGAAGAGGCTGCGCTTGGCGCAACCAAGCGGGTCATCATGCCCAGCGGCAAATCGCTCGACGTGAAAATTCCTTCTGGCATCGAGAGCGGCAAGCAAATCCGCCTCAAGGGTCAGGGAAGTCCGGATCCGGGCGGTGCTCCTGCCGGTGATGCAATCGTAACGATCAATATCGAGCCACACAGACTGTTCAAGGTCGAGGGCCGGGACCTGCGTCTGGAACTGCCGGTCACGCTTTACGAGGCCGTGCTCGGCGGGCCAATTCAAGTCCCGACACTGGGCGGTCGTATCGAACTGAAAATTCCGGCAGACTCCAGCAGCGGGCGAACCCTGCGTCTGCGCGGCAAGGGTCTACCAGCGGCGGGCAGCGCAGCATCCGGCGACTTGCTGGTCGCGATCAAGATCATTCTGCCGGAAGGCGAGATGACCGATCTTGAGGAGCTGATGCGAAAGTGGCAATCGGCTCGGCCTTATCGCCCGCGCGACGGCATCTAGTCTTCAGCTTTCGAAACATCCGGCAAGTCTGGCCCGAAGGGTCAGCAGCGGCACGATAACATCATGGATCGGTGTAGCAATTCCGGCTTGCCGGGCCAGATCCTGCGTTGCCAGATAGGCGCTTTCTATCTCCATCGTGCGGCCCCTTTCGAGATCCTGCAACATCGACGGTTTATGTTGAATCTTCGAGGGATTGGCGCGCGCCTTTTCCGGCTCGAATGGTATTTGCGAAAATCCGTGAGCGAGCGCGAGAGCATGCGCTTCGCCTTGCAAGCCGAGCGATACTTCCAGTGCCTGCGGATCGGCCTGCACCTGCGCAATGGTGCCGCCGGTAAGCGAAGAGGTAGCAAAGTTGCCAGCGATTGCCATGAATTTCTGCCACATGGGCACACGCACTTCCCGGGCGGCCTCGACGCTCCAGTCCCTTATGGCAAGGTCCGAAACCAATTGCTCAGCGACAGCAGATTTTGAACTCAAGGCATGACCCAGGGCGAATTTGCCGTCCGCACGGGCATTGACGATGCCCGGCTCACGGATTTCCCCGCCAGCCCAGGCAATCAGTCCCATGGCTCTTTCATTCCCGACAACCCGGCTCAGCGCGCCGCCAGGATCGAGCCTGCCGAGGTCCAACGGCTTGCCGCCGGGCACAAAGCCCGCGCCATAAAACCAGAATATTCCATTGACGGAAAAAGCGACCTGCGTGTCAGGCCCCAGAAGCGGGGCGATCGTCGCTGCCACCTGGGGCAAGGCAGGCGTCTTGGTGCATACGATGACAAAATCCTGGGGGCCCAGTTCCGCCGGATTGTCTGAGGCGCGCAGTTTGTGGGTACGCCTTTCTACCGGGGTAGCAAGGGTCAACCCATTGGTCCTGATAGCTTCCAGATGGGCTCCCCGCGCGACCAGACTGACCTCATGGCCAGAACGTGCGCAAGCATCTGCCAGTATTCCACCAATGACGCCGGCGCCAAAAATACAGATTTTCATCGATCAATCCCCGGTTTTTGCCATCGACGCCTTATGCGGGATGCTGACGGCGTGACCCATCTTTGTGGAATTTAATATCATGTGAAAGACTTATCCGCTGGCGTTAGGTAGCCCTTGCCTTGCCACAGCCGTCCCCTGCGCTTAAACGGCATGCAACAATACGATTTGAACTCCGCAATCGAAACCGGGAAAATCTATGTCCGCACCGGAAAATACAGCCAAATCCCCCGCCGCCGGTTCAACCGGTTTTCTTGCCGGCAAGCGTGGCCTGGTGCTTGGCGTGGCCAACAACCGATCCATAGCCTGGGGTATCGCCAAGGCGTGCCACGATGCAGGCGCCGAACTGGCTTTCACCTATCAGGGCGATGCGCTGGCCAAACGGGTTCGCCCGCTCGCCGAAGGCCTTGGCGGCCGGGCCTATGTCGCGGGCCATTGCGATGTTACCGATCCTGCGAGCATGGATGCAGTATTTGCTGACCTTCAGGCCAAGTGGGGCGGGCTGGATTTTGTCGTCCACTGCATTGCCTTTTCCGACAAGGATGAACTGGACGGCCGTTACGTTGACACCAGCGAAGGTAATTTCACCAAATCGCTGCTGATTTCCTGTTACTCGTTCACAGCGATTGCACAGCGCGCAGAAAAGATGATGCCGAATGGCGGTTCGCTGCTGACGCTGACCTATTACGGTGCGGAAAAATGGATGCCGCACTACAATGTGATGGGCGTTGCCAAGGCTGCTCTGGAAGCAAGCGTGCGATATCTGGCAGCCGACCTTGGCGAAAAGAACATCCGCGTGAACGCGATTTCTGCCGGTCCCATCAAGACGCTTGCTGCTTCGGGCATTGGCGATTTTCGCTACATCCTGAAATGGAACGAGCTCAATTCACCCTTGCGCCGCACTGTCACTATTGAGGAAGTCGGCGAGACCGGCGCGTTCTTCTGTTCCGAAATGGCGCGCGGGATCAGCGGCGAAATCGTGCATGTGGATGCGGGTTATCATGTAGTTGGCATGAAGCACCCTGAAGCTCCCGATATGTCGATCGTCAAGGACTGAACAGGCATTTTCAAGATAGCAGACGTGCAATTGCCCGACTGAATGCCACAAGCAAATGCGAAACGTTGCAGCACATATTGAAAAAGCCCATCGGATAAAGCACAATCGCCAGTGTGAAACGGGGGCCATGGACGATTTCATGGCCCCCGTTCAATTCCGGCTCCAAGGCCATATCATCTCTTACCGGCTAAAATATCCCGATGTCCCTGCCTCGCATCATTTTCATCCGCCACGGCGAAACCGACTACAACGCAGAGGCCCGCCTGCAGGGCCAGCGTAACATTCCCCTGAACGCACGCGGTCTTGTTCAAGCCGAGCAAGCGGGGAAATCGTTACTCAATCTCGTCGGGCCTGCGGCACTTGCGGGTCCAGATCTGCATTGGGTTTCTTCGCCGCTGGAACGTGCGACCCAGACGATGAACATCGTTCGTACTGCCGGCAGCCTTCCGCAAGGTGGCTACGGACTTGATGAGCGGCTGAAGGAACTGTCCTTCGGCGAATGGGAGGGACTTACCTGGCCGGAAGTAAAAGGCCGCGCACCCCACGCGGCCGGCTGGCGCGAAGGCGACAAGTGGAATTTCGTTCCACCTGGCGGGGAAAGCTACCAGATGCTGTCTGACAGGGTTTGGCCGTGGGTGAACGAACTTGAACGGGAAACTGTCGTCACGGCCCATGGCGGAGTGGCGCGCGTCTTGCTTGCAGAACTGGCTGGTATGGATCGCCAGCGCGCTGCGCTGGAAAACATCTGGCAAGGCCGGTTGCTGATCTTCGAAAAGGGCAGTTGGAAATGGGTGGGCTCACAATAATTTTGCCAACGATTTTTGTGAACGATCCGCGAATATGAACGTTCGCCTGTCCATCCTGCCCATCAGCTGAGCAAAAATACCCATTTCAAGCTATCTGGCCCGATCGTTTATTTCTTTAAATCAATAGCTTGCTGAACAATCCACATATTTGCACCGTTCTAAAGACGAAAAGCTGTCCTAAACAAAGGGTTCACATAGCGTTCAGGCAATAACGCCTAATAACGCACGATCATAAAGGGGCTGATCCAGGGCCTGTATTTTCAGCCTTGGCCCAATATGACCAGAAGCGACTTTGTGTAGATCCCGCGTCATATTGGGAGAGTACCCACAATCTTGCATTAGTCGAAGATGGGCCACGCCCATCAACGCTCAACCGAGGACGGTTTTGCGAAGGGAGAGTTTGTTTTGGGGTGCAGGCTCCGGGCAAACATGAGTTTGGAAGCAGAAAATTATGAACAAGATCAACCGCAACCTTACGAACGAAGAACTGGCTCAGGCTCTTCCCGTTTCCGTGGCATTGGGAAAAAAGCCAATGGATCCCTCGTCGGCCAGTTTGCAGGGCGCCGATCTGCCCTCTCTCCTCCGCAACGAATTATTGAGCGAGATTTTCGCCGATACCGCAAACCGGTATCCGGACAGGATCTGCATAACCGAAGGTGAGCGCCAGCTCACCTATGACGAGGTCGACGCAGTAGCGACTGCGATCGCCCGCGGGCTCAGACGCCGCGGCATTGGCGCTGGCGACGTCGTCGGCCTGTGGCTCAGCCGCGGCGCCGATCTCCTGATTGCCCAAATTGCGATCACAAAAACTGGTGCTGCTTGGTTGCCCTTTGACGCGGACGCACCTGCCGAGCGTATCGCGGTTTGCCTTGAAGATGCAGAAGCCAAAGCACTTCTTGTCGGCACAGCCCAGGCGGCCAAAACAAGCGGCGTTGTCATACCTTGCGATGTTCTGCGTCCTGGCGAGCTGATTGACTCGACCGACGAGAGCCTGATCGATGCGCGCGACTCCGGATGCAGCCCGGAAAGTCCTGCCTACATGATCTACACGTCCGGTTCTACCGGTGTGCCCAAGGGCATTGTGATCACCCAGTCCAATATCTGCCACTACCTCCGCTCGGCCAATGAAACATATGGCATGAACGAAACAGATGTCGTCTTTCAGGGTGCGTCCGTCGCCTTCGATCTTTCGATGGAAGAAATCTGGGTGCCCTACCTGGTCGGCGCAGCTCTGTTTGTCGCGACGCCCGAAGTTATCGGCGAGGCGGAAAAACTTCCCGACGTCATGGAAGCAGCCGGCATTACCGTGCTCGATACAGTTCCAACGTTGCTCGCCATGATGCCACGCGATGTTGCTTCGCTGCGTATCATCATTCTGGGTGGCGAGGCATGTCCTCCGACGGTCGCGGCCAAATGGTGCCGCGCGGACCGCGTGATCTATAACAGCTATGGCCCGACCGAAGCGACGGTTGTTGCAACGATTGCCGAAGTGCGCGTCGACGAGCCGGTTACAATCGGCAAGCCGATTGCCAACTATACGTGCTATGTTGTCGACGATAGTTTAAATCTTGTTTCGGCTGGCGAAGAAGGCGAGTTGCTGATCGGTGGCCCAGGTGTTGCGCGCGGCTATCTCAAGCGCGATGACCTGACCGCCAGCAAATTTATCGCCAACCCTTTTTCCTCCACCGCGCAAGATCCTGTGCTTTATCGCTCAGGCGACGCAGTCGTCATGGACACAAACGGCGATCTTCTATTCCGCGGTCGTATCGACGACCAGGTCAAGATTCGTGGCTTTCGTGTCGAGCTGGGTGAGATCGAGGCGCGGCTGGTTGCGATTCAAGGCATCTCCCATGCTGCGGTTGTTGTTCGCAACGACGATGGCATGGACCAGCTGGTGGCATTTCTGGTCTCCGCGACCGAAATCGATTTGAAGGGCCTGCGCAACGAATTGCGCAAGGTGCTGCCTGCTTACATGGTTCCTGCACGGTTCGAGACTTTGGGCGAGGTCCCGCGCCTTCCGTCAGGCAAAGTCAACCGCAACGAATTGAAGAAGCTGGAACTCATGGCTGCGCCTGCTTCGCAAGAGGCTCAGGAAGAGCCGCAGAACGAAACGGAGGCAAAGCTTCTGGAAGCTGCCAAGGCCGTTCTGCCCCCGCAAAACATCCCGTTTGATGCTGATTTCTTCGCCGACCTCGGAGGACATTCGCTGCTGGCTGCGAAATTCATTTCGCAGGTACGCCAGACCCCTTCGCTCGCAGGCATAACGCTGCAAGACGTGTACAAGTCTCCGACGTTGCGGCAATTGGGCGTCATCCTGGACGAACGCAATCGCTTTTCGGGTGGCGGCAATGGCGGCGCGCGCGATCTGTCTTTTGATCCGCCTCCGCTGTGGAAACGTTTTACTTGTGGCACTGCACAGGCGATTGCGCTTGTTCCGATATTCGCGATGGTGACCATCCAGTGGCTGGGTCTGTTCCTGGCATCGATCTGGCTTCTGCGTGCAGATGCACCGCTGTGGCTGGAAATGATTACACTTCTGGGCGTCTACGCCGGGCTGAATATCGGTGTTAAACTCACCATCATCGGATTGAAATGGCTGATCATCGGCCGCACGAAGCCAGGCGTTTATCCGCTCTGGGGCGTATATTATTTCCGCCTGTGGCTGGTGCAACGTCTGGTGCAAGTCACCACCATGAAGTTTCTGCAGTCCTCTCCGCTGATGCGCTGGTATCTGCGCGCCCTTGGTGCGAAGGTCGGCAAAGACGCGATGATTGGCGAGATCGAAGTCGGCGCGATCGACCTCTTGACCATTGGCGACAATGTATCAGTTGGCCTGAAGAACAAACTGGGCAATGTTGAAGTCATCGGCAATCAGGTTCATGTCGGACCGATCACCATTCATGACGGAGCGTTGACCGGTAACTGCTGTGTTCTCAGCCGTGATGTCGTGATTGGCAAGGATGCGCAGGTAATGGACCTGACTGCATTGCCAGCCGGCACTGTCATTGGCGAAGCCGAAATCTGGGATGGCTCTCCTGCCAAGAAAACAGGCGACGTCAATGTTGCAGAACTGCCGCCAATTGCTGAAGCGACAACACTTCGCCGCGTCACTCATTCTGCGATCTACGCTCTGTCCTATGTCGTCGTCCTGATGTTTGGCTTGCTGCCAATCTTTCCGGCCTTTTATGTGCTGTATAATCTCGACGACCTGATCAGCGGCGTGAAGGATCTGGACGTCTCCTGGTCGATGCTGCCATTGCTGTCCTGGCCCACTGCCCTGGCGCTTGTCGTCGTGTCGATGGCGATGATTATCGCTGTACGCTGGCTGCTGCTGCCACGCGTGTCGACAGGCACCTATTCGATCCATTCCAATTTCTATTTGCGCAAATGGATCATGGGGCTGGCGACAGAAGTGACGCTTGAGACCCTGTCCTCGCTATATGCAACGGTCTACATGGGCCATTGGTATCGTGCGATGGGTGCAAAGATCGGCAAAGGCACGGAGGTATCGACCAACCTCTCCGGCCGTTACGATCTGGTTGATATCGGTGCAGGCAATTTCATCGGCGACGAAACCGTGTTCGGCGATGAAGAACTGCATCGCGGCTGGATGACCTTGCATACGGTCAAAACAGGTGATCGTGTTTTCTTCGGAAACGACAGCGTCGTTGCTGGTGGTTCGGTCATCGAAGATGGCGCGCTCATTGGCGTGAAATCGAAGTTGCCTGACAGCCTGCATGTGAAAGCCAACGAAACCTGGTTCGGCTCGCCCTCGATTACCATTCCGAGCCGCCAAAAAATCGACGACATGCCCGCCCACTGGACTTTCGAGCCCCCGCTCTGGTTCAAGGTGTTCCGGTATTTCTTCGAAGCAGCACATACGTCATTGCCGACGGCAATGTTCATCACCATGGCTTTCATTACGGCCGATGTCATCGCGATGCCAATTGACGAGAAACACTATGGCCTGGCCCTTCTGTACTTCCTGCTCGCGGGTGTTGTTTCAACACTGGCCTGTATCGCATTCACTGTGGTCATCAAATGGGTCACGATGGGCGTTTACAAGCCGATCATGAAGCCCATGTGGTCCTTCTGGGCGATGCGTACAGAGATGGTCGCTGTCATGTACGGTGGACTTGCAGGCAAGGCTTCGAACGAATTCCTGCGCGGTACGCCCTTCCTGCCTTGGGTTTTGCGGCTGCATGGCTGCAAGATCGGCAAGGGTGTCTGGATGGAATTGACGGACGTGACCGAGTTTGACTGCGTTACCGTTGGCGACTACTGCGCATTGAACGGCTTTTCCTGCCTGCAGACGCATCTGTACGAAGACCGCATCATGAAGGTCGGGCGCGTTCATCTGGGCAAAGGCGTCACGGTGGGCTGGGGTGCAACGGTGCTCTACGACACAAAGGTTGGCGACTACGCGCAAATCGCTCCGCTGACCGTAGTGATGAAGGGCGAAAATATTCCCGCGCACAGCGCCTGGGCAGGATCGCCAGCTCAGCCAACCCGCCCGGTCGTCTTGAAGCAGGAGGCCCCTGTGGAAGTCACCGAAGCGTTTCTGGTTGCTGCAGAATAATCGGCTGTAACGATAAACAAAAAACCGGGCGTCGAGGCGCCCGGTTTTTTCTGTGCTGAAACATGGTCTGGAAGGCGTGGCGCCCCCAATCAAGGCGGTCGAAAGTCAGATTTTCTTCCAGGGCTCGACCTTGCCCACATGCCACTCGCCCGCCTTGTCGCGGCAGGCGTTGCCCTGAAGTTGCCGCTGAGGATGCGCTCCACCAAGCTCGGCAAGGAAGGTGCGGCAGACGCTATCGTCCTTCACCCAGGCCTGACCGACAGGCACGAACGACCCTTTGAATTTGGTCTGCGGATTTTCCCAACTCACCGGCTCGCCATTGCCCTGCGGATCCAGAGCCACGGACAAGGCGCCCTTGGCGCGGCGCCAGTCTTCACCATCAAGGCTTCCCGACAGAGGCGAGAGAGGGCGGATGGAGCCGGTCACATCATCCTTCGACACGCCTGTGAAAGACGGCAATGGAATAGCGGTCGCACAGCCTGCAAGGCCTGCAGCCAGCAAAAGTACCGCACACAAGCGGATCGGTGCTGGCGAACCTGCCTGCGGCTGCCCTATATTGTTCCGGCGAGGAAGTTTTACGCCAACAGTCACGCTCTTATCCCACTCAAATTCACGCGGCAGGATTAAAACATTGAATACCTTAACAACCGGTGACTTCACCCAGGCCAATGAACCCATGGAGCTGTTCGAAAGCTGGTTTGCCGAAGCCACGGAAAAGGAAACCAACGACCCCTCGGCCATGTCGGTTGCAACCGTTGACGCGCAAGGCCTGCCCGATGTCCGCATGGTTCTGATGAAAGAGTGCGATTCCCAGGGTTTTGTTTTTTATACCAATTGCGAGAGCAACAAGGGCCTGCAGCTGAAAGGCAATATGCAGGCCGCCGCCAACTTTCACTGGAAGAGCCTGCGCCGCGCGGTTCGCCTGCGTGGACCTGTGGAAATCGTGCCTGAAGCCATGTCGGACGCCTACTTTGCTTCGCGTGCCCGCGACGCCCGAATCGGCGCCTGGGCGAGCCAGCAATCGCGGCCACTCGAATCGCGGTTTGCATTTGAAAAAGCCATCGCCACGCAAGCATTGCGCTTCAACATCGGCGAGGTGCCGCGCCCGACTTATTGGATCGGCTATCGAATCAAGCCCGTGCAAATGGAATTCTGGCACGACAGACCATTCCGCCTGCACGATCGCGTCGTATTCAGGCGCGAACAACCGCAAGGGCCCTGGAGCAAGCAGCGGCTTTATCCGTGATCTCATCCGGACAGGTTATCACACCGGGTGCGCGCATCGTGCCCATGATCGGGCATCCGATCGCCCAGGTCATCACGCCCGAACCGATGAACAATTATTTTGTCTCTGCGGGAATCGAGGCTGCAATAGTCCCGATGGATGTTGCACCGGAGGTGACCACAGACTTCTTCCGCATGGTGCGGGGCTGGAACAATTGTGCGGGCGTCTCCATAACCATGCCGCACAAGCAGGCGGCCTTCACAAATTCAGATCATGTCAGTGAGCGGGCCATACAGGCTCAAGCGGTCAACCTCATGGTACGCGCGCGTGATGGAAGCCTGCATGGCGACATGACTGACGGTGCAGCTTTTGTAGAAGCGTTGCGCGCCAAAGGATTTGAACCACAGGGCAAGCGCTTCATACTGATTGGCGCAGGAGGAGCTGGCGCAGCCGTTGCTCATGCGATGGCCGATGCGGGCGTTGCAGCGATACATATCATCGACATCGATTCAAAGCGCAGCAGAACCTTGCGCGACGGCCTCATGCAATTCCACACCGGGCTCTGCGTGCCCGACACACCTGTTGATCCACAGGCCATCGATATAGTCTTCAACGCGACGCCGCTCGGCATGAAGGCCGATGATCCCCCGCCCTTCGACCTGACAATACTTTCCCAACGTTGCTTTGTCGCCGATGCCGTGACCAAGCCACTCATCACACCATTCGTTGCAACTGCCCGATCTCGTGGCATGGCAACCCTGACCGGTGAGGAAATGGCGCTGGCGCAATTACCTATCCAGTTGCCTTTATGGGGATTTGAATTTAACGCCAGTCTGGCAGCAGGTAACCGCAGCTGAGTCTTGTCAACATCATTGCGATGTCAGACAGCAGCAGATTACGCGCAACGCGTCCCGGTCAATCCAGTCCCAGCACCACCAACGCAAAAAGCATCGCTACTCTGGGTTGGACCAAATTTCTGCGTGAGATCGCGAAGGTGGCCAAGACGGGTGAGTCGCGGGGCGCCGTATTTTTTCCTGACCGGCGTCGCAGGCTTCTGCACCCCATCGGTGGCAGACGCTGATTGCAGCCCCGCCGATGCAGGCAAATCGGCTTCAGGAGACGTATCGATTTGATCGGTTATCACGTACAAGCTCCGGCGCAATGAAGCGAGAACAACCGTAAGCCCGCGACAAGTACAATGCCAGCAGATCACGTTGGGGCAATGACAAATACTCTATAGATTTCTCTAAAGTCACCTGGCGTAAATATTCAACGGGACATATAATCGGTAATCAGCGCGTAAATGTTCGCGTAAACCTGTTTTCTATCATGTCGCTCAAAATAGTATTCACTACAATTCCGCTGAAAACGCATATCGCTGACGCTCTTATTTGAAGCGCCGGTTTGTCCAGTCGGCAACGTAGTTGAACAGGTTCATCTTGACATTGTCATACGACTGGCCGGTTAATTTTGTGCATTTCGTGCAAGGCGTCATGCCATGGACTGCGCCTTCGGCGACAATGAAATCCTTGTCCTTGCTTGCAGCAGTCTCGTAGTGGATTTCGCTATCCCGCACGAAGTAATGTCCACCCATTGCGGTAACCAGAAGTGGAACAGTTATCTGCTTTAATGCGCAAGGTGTAGAACTGTTGCTGGTGCACCAATCGATATCAACCATGGAGTCTTTTGCACGGATTGCATTTGCACTCAGAAACGATTTTAACGTCAAAATTTTGGTCCCGCCTGCCAGCGTTTTATCCTGCTTTGCGTTCGATGCGAGAGCAACCCGCACAGATTGAATTATTCGCGTATCGATCGTACCGTCGTTCTTCAACAATTTCTGCGGCTTGACTGTCCCCGGATGCACACTCATGGAAAAGTCCATGAGGCGTGCGCGGTCTCGATAGACAATAAATGGGGCATCGTCGGACGTTTTACCCGCTCCCTTGGCAAGTTCTGTCTTTATTGCAAGCGCCTTGTCGATCAAGCGGTTCATTCGCGCGGCCTGCGCCTTGAAATACCGATCCATGAAGTCTTTTGTGTATTGTGAGTGGCCTTTCGGATTGAACCCGTTTTTCGGATCGAACGGATCAAGCGACGGATCGATTTTTGACGGATCGTTTTCGTCAAGGACCGCTGGATTTAGACTTCGCATTGTGTTGACCGAAATGCCGGGATGCGCGTCGAGCAACAAAACACCGTCCGCCTTTGGCAGGCCAGCCCATCGCTCGTCGCATGTGGTGAGCTTGTTTGGCCCATTGCAATACCCAATGCCTTTTTCCGCTGTTGCCTGATAAAAAGTTGTTGCTGGTCCACCACCTGAAAATCCGATGAGGATTACCCGTTTGATTCCCGGTTGCTTCCGCAAGTATTCAACGCCCTGTTTAATGTCCAATGCAACGGTCTCGAAATTTACAATCGTCTCGTTGTTGTCCGAGCGTGGATTCATGCCCAACACCATGAAACCGCGTTTGGCCAATTCCGGATTGGCAATCATGGTGAGAAAATTCGAAGTACGGTGGATCGAGAGAAAAGCAATCGATGGCGCGGGGCCTTTGTCGGGCGCGTAGAGCAAGCCCTTTGTCGCGCGAGGCTTGAACTGGACGTAGCGTGGATTACTCTGGGCGAGTGTTTGCGATGTTGCCGTAAGAGCCAAGAGCCCTGCTAACAGTGCCAATGATTTTTTCATGTATGCCTCCCGGATCGAACGGCTCTGCCTGACCTTGCAACGAGCATGAAGAACTCCCGGCCTGCTGGCAATGGGATTCCGTTCGTCGAGCAATCTGCCGGGATGGCCGTCTCCCGCCGGGCTGCCCGGCGTGGGCCGGTCGACCCAGAGGCTTGAAATGCCGTCAGGTGGCGAGCGATAATCCCGCACTGGCATTGGTTATCGCATTGCGTTAGCTTTCCGGCAAAGAATTTTCATGGAGGACACCATGTGGATTAAAAACGCCTGGTATATCGCCGGTTGGGCCAGCGAACTGGAAAACGGAGCCCCATTGGCCCGCGTTTTTCTCAATGAGCCGGTAGTGATGTACCGGAAACAAGACGGCGGCATTGTCGCTTTGGAAGACCGCTGCTGTCATCGTCTGGCGCCGCTGTCCATGGGTCGCATTGAGGGCGACTGCATCCGCTGCATGTACCATGGCCTGAAATTCGATCCGGCCGGCCAGTGCGTCGAAATTCCCGGTCAGGAGCGTATTCCTTCTGACATGAAAGTGCGGTCATACCCGGTTGTGGTAAAACAAAAACTTCTCTGGATCTGGATGGGCGAACCATCACTTGCCCGCGAGGAAGACATACTCGACTGGCCATACCTTGATCATCCCGAGTGGGTCTACAAAGAGGATTATCTGCACTACAAGGCGAACTACTTGCTGATCGTTGATAATCTGCTCGATTTTTCGCATCTTGCTTTCGTGCACGAGAATACAATCGGTTCAAACTCTCTTGCTGAAACCAAGCCGCGCGTCGAGCGAACGTCTTATGGCGTCAAGATGTATCGCATCCTCGATAACGACATCGCACCTCCATTCGTGCGCGATTTGCGCGGTAATGACGAACGAGTGGATCGCTGGAACATTTACGATTGGCATTTGCGTGGCAACATTCTGGCTATGGATTCAGGTTTCGTCGACGTCGGCACGGGTGGGTATGAAGGCGCGCGGAAGGATGCCGTTCAGTTCCGTCACATGTCGGTCCTGACGCCGGAGACCGACAAGACAACGCATTATTTCTGGGGGCACCCGCGCAATTTCGGTCTGGAAAAGGAAGGGCTCACGGACAAGATTCATCAAACCGTCGAAACGGCTTTTCAGGAAGACAAGGGAATCATCGAAGCGCAGCAGCGGGTGATTGATCTCAATCCCAATGCACCCATGAAAACAATCATGCATGACGCAGGTGTCTATCAGGTACGCCGGCTGATTGCCGACCTTGTCGAAGACCGCGCAGCCGCTGCCGAATAGATTGCCAACTAGTCGAGACCAGCAATCTCCAGCGCCTGAAGATGATCGCGCAAAATTCCGGGAAGTTGCTCGGGCGGCGTCCGGCCAAAGCCGCAATATGCGGCCAGGCCAAAGTCCGGCAGATATTTTCGCGCAACTGCAACACGCTGCTTCAAGGTCGCCATGTTGTGGATGGCGCCGAGATAGACGCGTGCACCCTGGGGCTTCAGGTCGGCCAGCGGCGCGTAGAAGTTATCGGATGTGGTATCGAGCGTCGGCAAGTGCACCCAGTCGACCTTGCGGCGGGTAGCTTCCACACTGCGATTAGCCAGCTCTACTGCACGATCCAGGCTGGCCGGAGCAAAAGCTGGCCAGCCGCCAAACGTACCAAAGCAGAAATGGAAGCCCAATTGCACGGCCGGTGGCAGGTCTTTCGAAAGACGTTCAATCGCCGCAACGTGGGTCGCGATCTCGGCTTCGCCCGGATGATCCTTTGCCGTGCCGTAAACTGCGGAGACTTCCCAGGCACAATCCCACTGGATAGCGATATCCTCGTTCGGTATTTGCCGCACGATGGCGGCCACTTCGGCGGCCAGAGCCTCCTCATAGCCGGGCCGGACTTTTTCCAGATCTCCCGGAACGGGGAAATACAATGGACGAATGACCGAATTGATCATGGGGATCGCTATCTGGAAACGCATGCCCGACGGAAGAACACCCTTTTCACGCAATGTCTTGAATACGAAATAGGATGCCACCGCATCGCGCGCGTAGCCAAGCCGGGTTCCTGGATTGCCAAATCGAACTGATGTCACGCCATCGCGTACGCGAAAGTTCCAAGCCTCATCGCGGGTTCGCGGCAATAATTGCTCGCGTCCGTCAATTGGTGCGGGGCGGCGCAGGGTTTCAAGATCGGCATGGCCATTCAGGATTTGATAGCACAGGCGATTGACCCAGGAGCGCCGCTCACCTGTTTCCCCATCCGGGACTGCTGGCAGGTGCCGCGACAAGCCACCACCAAACATTCTCATAACGTCTTCGGTATTGTTCAGCGGCACCGAACCGACAAGAAGCAGATTGTTTCCCACGAGCATTTCCCCGGCTGACGCTATTCTGGATTTGGTCCTGAGGTACATGCCTAGCAAGACCTTGAGCCCGGATCAATGCAGCTTATGGGGATCGAAATTGCAGCCAGTTTGCTACAGCATGCCGGCAATTTCATCCTTCAAAGCGAGACGCTTCTTTTTCATTGTTTCGAGCGTTTCATCGGACACAGGCTCAACTTCGGTCTCCATGCGATGTATCGCCCGGTTCACCTCGTGGTACTGCTCGGCCAGCTTCTGAAAATGCGCATTGCTGATTTTCAACTCGTGTATGCGATCAGTGCTGCCGGGGAATTCTTCATGCAGTTCATGTGCGACGTGAGTCATCTTGCCATCCCAATGGTTCCGGTTGCCTCCCATCTGGATAAACTGAAAGGCAAGGTGGTCCCTTGAGGCAGATCAACTTTCGGAGCTGGCTAACGCGCCATCAGCGAAGGAAGAAGTGTCGCAATCTGCGGAACGAAAAAGATGACGATAAGCGCCACCAGATCGGCAATAACAAAGACAGTGACGCCCTTGAAAATCGTCGATAGCGGGACGTCGGGCACGACAGATTTGACCGTGAAAACGTTGACGCCGATTGGCGGAGTAATAAGTCCAAGCTCCACAACAAGAATGACAATCACACCGAACCAGATCATGTCCACTCCGGCAGCCTTTAAAGCTGGCAGAAACACGGGAATGACAAGCAGCAGAATACCGATGCTCTCGAACACCATACCCAGCAGAACGCATATGAACGAGATCAGGATCACCAATCCGAAGCCGCCCAGATTCATGCTCTGCGTGAATTGCAAAAGTGCAGACGACATGCCTGATTGATTCAGAAACTGGCCAAAAACAAGCGCAGCAAAGCCGATGGAGAAAATCAGCGCTGATGTAATCATTGCATCGGCGAAGACGTCGATATTGTCCTTGATGGACAACATGCGTCCACGCGAAAGGGCAAAAAGATAGGCTCCGCCTGCTCCAACCGCACCAGCTTCAGTAGGCGTGAAAACGCCAAGATATATCCCGCCCAGAACCAGGGCGAACAGCAAGAGGATCGGCCATGAACGATAAAGCGTCGCCATCTTGCGTGACCAGGGGACAACTTCACCTTTCGGCCCTATCGCAGGATCGACAAGAACCCAGAAGTAAATTGCCAGAAGATACGTGCTCACCAAAAGGATGCCGGGCAAAATGCCTGCGATAAACAGTGCGCCAATATCGGTTTCGGTGACAATGCCGAATATGATCATCGGAACACTTGGCGGGATCATGATCCCGAGTGTCCCGCCTGCCGCCAGCGTTCCTGTCGAAAGCGCATCGGAATATTTGTAGCGGCGCATTGGAGGCATAGCGACCTTGCACATGGTTGCCGCCGTTGCGAGCGACGAGCCGCACACTGCAGAAAACCCGGCGCATGAAAGCACAGTCGCCATGGCAAGGCCGCCACGCCGCCGCCCTATCCAGGCATAACCTGCTTCATATAATTCATCGGCAATGTTGGCCCGCTGGATAAGAGAGCCCATCAGAATAAAAAGCGGAATAACCGACAGGCCGAAATTGGTTGAAAATTCGAATATTTCCTGACCCGCCATGGATACTGCAGCATCAAAGCCTCGCAGCCACCAGAAGCCGATAAACCCAACGGCGAGTGTTGTATAAGCCAGCGGGATGCCGAGAAACGACAGGGCCAGCACAATTGCAAAGGCGAGAAGGGCGAGAGTCATTCGACTGATTATTCCGTGCTGGTGTGGCTCTGCGCTTCGCCGCCAACTGGGCGCCACAATGCGTAGGCACCCATTACAACGCCGATGCAGGCAAGGACCGTCATCATCAAAGCTGTATTGCCATAAGGCCATTCCAGGATTTCGGTTTCATTCTGCATCAGATACTGGAACTTCATGTAGGAATAGATCAGCAAGGCGACGGCAACGATCCCGATAAAATTACAGATAATGGCAAGCCATTTATAGGTGCCCGGCATCACGCGCAGGAGCGCTGGCTCAAAAAGCGAAACAACGATGTGCTGGCGTTTGCCGGTGACCAACGCCAGACCGGCGAAAACCACGCCGGCAAGGAGAAACTCCGTCATTTCATTGCTGCCGAGCACGGGCCTCAACATCACATAGCGCATAAAAACATCGACGCAGGTCAACACCATCATGATGGCCAGCAAGAAAGCGCCGAACCAGCGTGTCACGGTATAAAGAACATTGACAAATGCGGTCATCGGGTAGTTCCCGCTTGATTAGATAAGACGAAGGCGCTGACGGCATCAAACCGCCAGCATCCCGCGTTCATTGGTACCAGAATGATAGTTTATTTCCCCGCCAGCAGTTTTTCCTGCTCGGCTTTGTACATCGAAAGCACTGCAGGCCCATCAGCGCCCTTGGCCTTGGCGCTCTTCAGCCAATCGCCAATAAGGAATGCGCCTGCTTTCTCCAATTCGTCTTCGAAAGCCTTTGGCGCGTTATGAATCTTAATGCCGGCCTTCTCGGCATTCGCACGACCGTCAATTTCTGCCTGATCGGAACGTTTGCCCACGGCTCGTGCGACCTTTTCGCCCGAGATTGCCAGGATCGCCTTTTGGTCGGCGGGTGAAATCTGCTGCCATTTCTTTTCGGAAATGAACATTGCAAATGACGGCGCTTGCATCTTTCTGGCGGTCACCGTCGTATGCTTGACGAAACTGAGCGCGCCGAATGCCTTGATTGCGTCGAACGACATGCTGACAAGTCCGTCAACAACATTGGTTTGCGTGAATTCGCTCACTCGTGCAGCTGGACCTGATACGTGATTGACACCGGCAGCCTTCATCGTACGCGACGGCGTTCCGGCGAGAGCCCACATCTTCCGTGTCTTCATGTCCGCAATTGACATGATGGGCTTGTCGTCGCCGCTGTGAAAAATACCGCCAGGAAACTGAAACATACTGAGAATGCGGATGCCGATTTTGCCGAATTCATTTTTCGCGCCAAAATGCTTCTCATAGGTGCGCCAATACGCGACCGAACTAATTTCTGCACTACCGAGTTGCAGGAATGGCAAAATCCCGAATTGAGGACCAACGGCGCGTTTGGCTGTGAAGCCGTGAAAAATAAATGCCGCATCATATTGTCCGCCAACAACGCCATCGATCTGGCGCGGCGGCGGCGCAGCGCTGGTGGGGAGAAACTTCACCGTCACCCGGCCTTGGGTAACTGAGCTGACATCCTTGGCCCATTCCTTGAACGGGTCGTTGACGAAGTGCTGGGGGCCGGTAAAGACGTTAAAGAGAATTTCCGTCGCCGCGCTGGCAGCTCCGGCGCTCAACGTTCCTGCCACGACCAGAGCCGATGCAAATATGCGATATTTCATGTCTCCCCTCCCAATTGTTTGTTTTGTATTGGCGCGCCAGCAACAGGCTTTCACACCAAATATTGGTAATTGGTAACACGCAGACAAAACATGGGCAAAGTAGCGCAAATCGCGTGCCGGGGAGCGGCACGCAAGATCAAGGCTGGCTACATATTGTTATGTTGGTTCGGAGCGATTATCCGGAATAAACCGGCTTCACGGTGCGCCTGACGGCGTTTACCGGTGTAATCAGCGTTCGCTGCGCTTTTGAGCACGAACGCGAACAATCATGTCGACACCAATGATGTCCATCCCTTCCGGAGCGGGTGGCAAGGGCAATTGGGCGACCTGCTCTGGGGCGATATCCACAAGCTGCTCGGAATCCTCGAGATAGAAATGATAGTGCGGGCCCGTGTTGGTGTCGTACCAGATGGTCGATGAATACAGGGCGATTTCACGGAGCAGACCTGCCTGTGAAAACTGCCGCAGCGTATTGTAAACCGTCGCAAGCGACATATGAGTGCGCGTGCCGCGGCCTTCCTCGTAGAGCATTTCAGCGGTCACGTGGCGATCGCCCCTGGCAAACAGCAACCAGGCCAGGGTCACTCGCTGCCGCGTTGGACGCAAACCAGCCTTCTGCAAGCGTTCACGAACCTGCGCGAAAGAACAGACCGGCAGCTGTTGTGCCGCGCCAGCGCTGGCCGTTGCAATGTTTCCCTGCGTCATGGACATGACCATAAACCTTCAACTTGGTTTTGACAGCCCCCTTGCCGTCTCGACACATATTTTTATAGCATGGATTTTAGCCGCCCGTGCGACCAGTCTTTTTGACTGATATCAAGAAATCCAGAGGGCTTATGGCCACGGTAAAGTTATGCCTGGTCGCTGGCTGGCCATCGGCGGGGAGAAACGGTCATGGATCCACTCGGGCATTTTGCACACATCAGCCGCGAACTCTTTCGAGAACCCGCGCCTCTGGAATCCAGGTTGGCGAAAATAGCAGAACAGCTTGCCAGACTTGTTGCCGACGAGAATTTCGTCACAGCCACGTTCCATGCACACTCGCCAGACAAACGGCTGCTCCATCACGATCGGGAAACTGACATCCATGTCCTCGCCCATGTTTTCCGGCCAGGAATTGGAGGTAATCCGCACTCCCATGCTCCATCCTGGGCCATTTATGCCAATGCGCGTGGCGCCACACATATGCGTGAATATCACCGCCAGGAAGCAGCTGACGGGAGCCACAGCGAATTGAAGATCATAGATCGCTACACAATGAGACCTGGCGATGCCCGGGCATATCCAGCCCACGCCATTCATTCTCCCCATCACGACGAAATTACATGGGTCGTCCGCGTGACCGGCGGGGATCTGGACCAGCTCCATCGCTGGCAATTCAAGAAAGGCCGCGATGTGATCGTGGATTGAATACATTTGGCGCCGGACGATTCAATTGAATGCAATGTAAAGCTGATATTGGCATAGGGCGATCATCGCATTGCAATCTGCGACGTCGTTGAAACCCGTTTGCCAAAGGCTGTCGAACGGCGCAGGTACGCGGTGATCCCGGGAATGAAGGATACCTGTGAGAACGTTTTCTATGGCGGCTGCTACACCGGATGCCAAACACAGATGGGACTTGTGACGTCAAAGTGACCGGTGGAGCAGCCTTCGGCCTTAACGTCCGAGCGCCTGGCGCGCCTTTGCAACCAGAGCTTCCGGTGCGCCGTACATGCCTGTGATCAGCTTGCCAACCGTTGCAGCATCCTTTGGATTGATATCGAGTTTTGCCTTGCCGGCTTCTGCCAGCATGTCCTTGTCCTTGACGACATCGTCAAACGCCTTGCGCAAGGCGGCAAGATGTGGCGCCGATGTTCCCGGCGGCGCCAGATAGGGACGATGGAATTCCTGCTGGGCCAGTATCAATTCCGCCACTTTGCGATTTTCACCACTGACATATTTCCAGAGCGATGGAACGCCGAGTTTTTCGAGTTCGGGGTCGGGTGTAATACTCGTCTGAACGATCATGTTTGCGAGTTTCCGGTCCTTGTACCAGTCCGGCTTCATGGCCTGGAAAGAACCGGAATCAAGGCCGCAAATACCATCGAGTTCATTACGCTCCATGGCGTTGATCGTCGTGCGTGAACCTTTGTAGCCGTTGACAATCTTTATCTTCGTTCCGGCCAGAATGTTGAGAAATTGCGCGTAATCCGTCGTCGAACTTCCGGGGCCGCTACCACCAAAGGACGACTGCATTTTCAACGCGTCGTCGAAGGTCTTGATCTTTGATCCGCCATGCGTCACGCAAAGCCGGACACCGGAGTCGATCGAACCGAGAAATTCGAATTTCGCCGGCGTGAAACGAAACTTTCTCTTGTTGTCGAACAATGGTTCCACCAATGCACCGGGAAAGACAATCCCAAACGTGGTGCCGTCTTTTGGCGCAATTGAATAGAGGTATTCCGCCGCTTTCATGCTGCCGGCGCCCGGCATGTTCTGAACAATGATGCTTGGCTTGCCCGGCAGATATTTGGGCATGTGCCGCGACAACATGCGGGAATAGAAGTCGTAACCACCACCGGGCGGCGAGCCCACGATAAGGTTCACTTTCTTGCCAGCGTAAAGTTGGGCTGCCGCGGCATTGATTGTCACTACCGTCACTGCGGCAACAGCGAGCATTGTCAGGCGCATCTTGTGCTGCATGTTTCTCTCCCTGATTCATGGCCGGCATTTTGTGCACAGGATTCCAGCCGTTGCGCCATTCCCTCATTTTATGCGCGGCTGGTCAAGCAGGCAGTCTTGCGGGGTTTCACTTCCAGCTTGGCGAGGGTATGTGCGCAGCCTAATATGTCGCTCGAAAAACTTTCCGAGGCCAATGTATGACCGATTCCCGCGATTATCCGCCCCGTCCGATCCTAGCTGCCAGCGCCGCCGTATTCCGGCCGGACGGCACGTTGTTGCTCGGCGCGCGGCGGCATCCGCCTTTCGACAAGATTTTCAGCCTGCCAGGCGGGCTAGTCGAAACGGGAGAAAGCCTCCCGGAAGCGGCTATACGCGAAGTGGAGGAAGAGACCGGCGTGCGTTGCGATATCGTCGGATTCAACGACTGGAGGGAGGTCATCAGCCGCGATGACGACGGCCGGGTGAAACGCCACTACGTGATCGCCTCCTTCGCTGCGCGCTGGGTGGCAGGAGATGGCAGTCCGAGTGAAGAGCTGGGCCAGGTCATTTGGGCAGACAAGCCCACCATCCGGACGCTGGACCTGACCAACGGATTGCCGGACATCATTGCCCGGGCTCGTTCGCTTCTCGGGCTTGCCTGATGGCAGGAACCCGGTGGCTTGGCGCATTCTTCCGGCGTGGCAGTATCGTATTGGCCGCGGCGATGATCCTTTATGTTCAAGGTGCCCCCCGGGCGCAAAACCGCCCCGGCGCTGGTGATGCACCACAGGGTCAGGCACCAGCAAGACCCGAACTCCCGCCACCACCCTACGAAAGCCGCCTGCTCCGGCTTTCTGAACTTTTGGGCGCGCTGAGTTATTTGCAACCATTGTGCAGCCAACCCCAGGGTGAAAACTGGCGCAAGACCATGCAGGAATTGCTGGATGCAGAGGCCAAGACACCCAATCAGCGGGCGCGCCTTGCCGGAGCATTCAATACCGGATTTCGCGGCTTCGAACTGACTTACCGGACATGCACCGACAACGCCCGGCTGGTTATCGCCCGATATCTGGCGGAAGGCGAAAAAATCGCCCGCGATGTGGCAAATCGTTACGGCGGCGGCTGACCTGCGGCTTTTGACGAAAGTTTTGCCCCCGGCTGTTAACCTTCTTTAAAGCTTCGGCTCGCTCGCGTTGAAAAGTCTCACTAATGTCATATCGAAGACAGGGGCTGAGAAAGCGGCTGGCGCATATATGCCTGCCGGCAGGCCCCTGGCGCACGGAACGACAAACTCAAGACGCCGCATATGATGACGAACGATTATCAGGACCTCAGCGACGAACTTGCCGCCAGCGAAGAACGGCGTGCTGCCTTGAACTATGTCACGGAGGCATTTGCCGAAGCTGTGCGGGATGGAATTGAGGGCGATTGTTTCGCTCAGGCTGCCCTGTTTACCGCTTTCCGCGAATTGGTGGCCACCTATGGCGAAGAAGCCGTCGCCAAATATGCCGAAAATTTCCCCGAACGAATCCGCAACGGCTCATTTACGACTGCATCGCGGCACTAGTATTCGCCCGGATGTGAATTCCCAGCAGGTACGCTATATGCTGGCCTCATGATGCCAAATGTTTGCCCTTTCACACTGCAATCAGAAGATGATGAAGCGGCGCAGAAACTGAATGCTGCCCTGCCGGATCGCGTAGCGTCAATGCGCGAAAAGATTCTGGAAGCAGCCGAGGGTCGTGATCTCAACAAGCTGCGTGCTGCTATCGAGCGCAACGAAGTCATGCCGTTGTTCGGAGAAACGGGAAAAAGGGCAAAATCCTTCGCCACCGCCATCGACTTTCTCAAGGCCCAAAGTTTTGACAAGGAAGGCCGAGAGATTTTTGATTTGCTGCGCGCTACACTGTATGCGCCCTACCGGCTTCAAAAACGCAAGCCGATCGACGTATATGTCTGGCCGGTCCATGCAGTCGACGAAAAACTGGCGAAGGAAACGCCACGGGCTGACCTCTACCGCTTCGTCGCCTTTGGCGACCTGCAAAAAATCGGCAAGAACGGCTTTCCGCCCATGCACCGGATCGAAATCGGCGCGGACGGAACGTGGCATTTGTTTGCAACCGGGTGAACAACCAGATCAGGTAAGCCGTGCCCGCTTCAGGACCGGCACAACCTCCTGGCCGAACAACTCCACTGAATCCTTGCGACGTGGACCAAGACCCCGGCCAATGGTGATGAAGAAATGTCCGGCGCCTGTCGCACGGCATTGCTCGATAATTTGCTCTGCGACTTGCGAAGGCGTGCCAACAACATATTCGTCGGCGCTGACTGTAAAGCCTGAATCTGCCTTGGGAG
Organism: uncultured Alphaproteobacteria bacterium; assembly: GCA_963700795.1. GTDB lineage: Bacteria > Pseudomonadota > Alphaproteobacteria > Rhizobiales > Beijerinckiaceae > Terripilifer. Next base: position 215,915 of record CAVOYX010000006.1, read on the forward strand.
CATCCAGAGAAACAGTATCGGCGCGCGTGAGGCGCGTGTCGCCTGCCATAAGCTGTCGCGACACGGCTTTCGAAATTTCAACGGCCTCCTGAGCCTGCTCAGCGCTACTCGCAATAGAGATATTGCGGCGTATGGCAAGATCATACGGGTTTACTGCGACGTTCATCGCGTCCGCCTGCGCACGATAAGCATCGAACAGGTCTGCGATATAGGCAACAGTCTCAAAGCCGGTGGAAATTTTGCTCCCGCGACGGGCGGCGTTTTGCGCTGATGCCCTGCTGAGAACCGGGGTCCACACGGGAGGCAATGGCTGTTGCAGCGGCCGTGGAACAAGGGAAAGGTTTTCGACGTTCCAGTATTTCCCCTCAAAAGAAAATACCGGATTACGCAAAGCGATGTCGATGAAACGTAATGCTTCCTCATAACGCTCACGCGCTTCAGCAGCGTTGATTCCAACACGCGCCAGTTCCTGGGGAACACCAAGTGCGCAACCAATTTCCAGCCTGCCGCCGCTCAAATGGTCGAGCATGAAGGCTTCTTCGACCACGCGCCACGGTGGATAAAACGGCAACACGACGCCCATCACGCCAAGTCGCAGCCGCTTGGTTTCGCGCGCTACTGCAGCCACAAGCAGGTTGGGCGACGGAGAATAGGACAGCTGAAAATGGTGCTCGCTGAAAAACACGCCCTCAAACCCCAGCTCCTCGGCCCGGCGCCAGACATGAAAACAATCAGCATAGGTTTGCGACGCAAATGGGCCGTCAAGGACCTCTTCCGGAGTGCCTGCAGCGTGGACGAACTCGAATATCCAGGACTTTATCAATTCGCCGATCCCCGGTTACAATGCAGCGTGAAAACGAACCGCCTGCCCTTGTGATGGCGTAACGACATCGCCCTGCCACATCACGCGACGGCCACGCACAAATGTCCCAACAGGCCACCCGGTGACCTGTTGGCCATCGTAAGGGGTCCAGCCGCAGCGCGACGCGATCCAGGAGTCGCGAATGGTTTCGGTGCGTTTCAAATCTACAACGGTAAAATCCGCGTCGTAGCCGCATGCAATGCGGCCCTTGCTTGCAATACCAAAAAGGCGCATCGGGCCGGCGCTTGTCATATCCACGAAACGGGCAAGCGACATGCGCCCCTGCGTCACCTGATCAAGCATGACGGGCACCAGCGTCTGCACACCCGGCATGCCCGACGGACTTTGCGGATAAGGCTTCGCCTTTTCCTCCAGGGTATGCGGCGCATGATCTGAACCCAAAATATCGGCGACGCCGCGCATCATGCCGCGCCAGATGCCATCACGATGGCGAGCCGCACGCACGGGCGGATTCATCTGTAACCGCGTCCCGATCACGTCATAGAGGCTGGCATCCAGTGTCAGGTGTTGTGGTGTAACCTCGACACTGGCAACATCCTTGTGCGCTTCCAGAAAGGCAATCTCTTCTTCTGTGGACACGTGCAGAATATGAATTGCTGCCCTCTGCTTGCGGGCAATTGCCACAAGCCTCTGCGTGCATTGCAAGGCGGTAATTTCATCGCGCCAAACCGGATGGGAATTTGGATCACCATCAATGCGTTCACCCTTGCGCTCTTCCAGCCTGTATTCGTCCTCGGAATGAAAAGCGGCGCGGCGGCGCGTTTTCGCAAGGATGGCGGCGACGCCGGGATCGTCTTCCACCAGCAGCGATCCCGTTGACGAGCCCATGAAGACCTTGATGCCTGCAGAGCCCGGCAGGCGTTCAAGTTCGGGAACGTCCTTTGCATTGTCATGTGTGCCACCAACCCAGAAGGCAAAATCGCAGTGCATGCGATTGGCGCCGCGTGCCACCTTGTCGGCCAACTCTTCGGCTCCGGTTGTCAGCGGGTTGGTGTTGGGCATTTCGAATACAGCCGTGACTCCGCCCAGCACCGCCGCACGCGAACCTGTTTCCAGATCTTCCTTGTGCGTGAGACCGGGCTCGCGGAAGTGCACCTGGCTGTCGATGACGCCCGGCAGAATATGCAATCCCTTGCAATCAATCCGCTCACCTGCCGACACCCGGGCCAGATCACCAATTTCGGCAATTGCCCCGTTCCGCACGCCGATGTCACGAATGCCTTCGCCGTCTTGATTGACAACGGTTCCACCGCTCAGGATCAGATCATACGTAATGGACATGGAAACGGTCTCCGGCACTTGCATCCTCGACCGGGAGCCTTACCTAGCCAAACGTGTTATGACAATCGCAATGGCGCGATCGGCGGCTGACGGAGTTCATTCGGCAGTCGCCAAGGCAGGTATCAAGATTATGAAAACAGCACTTCTGACCAGCCGTGGTGTCGTCCGGATTACCGGTGCGGATGCACAGGATTGGCTACAGGGGCTGATAACCAACGACGTTGCCCGTGCAGATGCCAGTCAGGCTTGCTTTGCCGCTTTGCTGAGCCCGCAGGGCAAGATCCTTTTCGATTTCCTCGTTCATCGCCGGGATGAAGCATTCCTGCTCGACTGCGCGGCCGACCAGGCAGTGGCACTCGCGAGGCGTTTGGGGATGTATCGGCTGCGCGCGAAAGTTGAAGCCACCCATGAGCCAGACTTTGCCGTGGCTGCAATCTGGGACACCGATACCCGGCCTCATCCGCTGGCTCTGCGCGATCCTCGCCATCCCGAACTCGGCTGGCGCCTTTTGGAGGACCAGGCGGCACTTGCGATGCTGGTGGCACCTGATGCTGGTGAAAGTGAATATGCCGCCCATCGCATCGCATTGGGTGTTCCGGAGGGCGGAACCGACTTTTCCTGGAACGATATCTTCCCTCACGACGCAGACATGGACGAACTAGGGGGCGTCGACTTCAAGAAGGGGTGTTACGTCGGCCAGGAGGTCGTGTCCCGGGTGCAACATCGCGGGACCGCCCGGAAGCGCTTCCGACCGGTCACGTTTCCGGCGCAAACGCCGACGCAGGGCACAGATATTCTTGCAGGTGAAAACGTGGTCGGAACGATTGCCTCGATCTCCGGCCAGGCAGGACTGGCCCTGTTCCGGATAGACCGGCTGACGGAGGCATTGGGGGCAGGACTTAGTCTGGAAGCCGGCGGTCATGCGGTAATCCCGGTCACCCCCCGCGTCAAATAGCGTATTATTTTTGTTATTTTTTAAATTTCCCGTATATTTATTGACTTAACCATTAGGGATGCCTAATTTATGAAGATGCCATATTCCACGGAACATGAAGCGTGACCCCAACCATAGATCTGCATGAAAATGTCGAAGAAGTAGCGCGGGTTCTCTCGGCACTATCCAATCCCCGGCGCCTGCTCGTGCTTTGCCACTTGATGCAACATGGCGAGACAAGTGTGTCACAGCTAACGAAGATTATCGGGCTGTCACAATCGGCCCTTTCGCAACATCTGGCGGTCATGCGTACAGAAGAATTGGTCCGTGCCCGCAAAGATGGGCTCAACGTGTATTATTCCATTGCCGATGCGCGGATAACAGAGCTGGTTCGTTCGCTCGAACGCATTTACTGCACGCCTGCCTAGCGCTAGATGCGTGGCCGTCTCGCCCCACTTTCAAATTCTTACATACTTTTGCCGACTCAAACTTCGCGATACATGTTGGCAATGGTTGAAACGCTTCGCAAATCGCTGCTGCATGATGACGGCATTCGCCGCTGCCCCTGGGCGGGCACCGATCCGCTTTACATGGCGTATCACGACGAGGAATGGGGGGTGCCGGAATGGGATAGCCGCGCGCTCTTCGAAAAACTCATACTGGACGGTTTTCAGGCGGGGCTCTCGTGGATTACAATCCTGCGTAAGCGCGATGCCTTCCGAAAAGCATTCGATGATTTCCAGCCGGAGAAAATCGCCCGCTACAAGCCTGCAAAAATCGAAAAACTGATGCTGGACGCAGGCATTGTGCGCAACAGGGCGAAAATTGAAAGTACGGTCAAATCCGCGCGGGTGTGGATGGACATCGAGGCCGATCAGGGTTTTTCAAACTACCTTTGGAATTTTGTCGATGGTGCACCGTTGCAAGGCAAGGTTCAGCACATGGGAGCCATTCCGACTGAAAGCGATATATCGCGCGCCCTGTCAAAAGACCTGAAAAAACGTGGCTTCAATTTTTGCGGGCCCACCATCGTCTATGCTTTCATGCAGGCTGTTGGAATGGTCAACGATCATCTCCACGATTGTCACCGGCACAGCGCTTGCGCAGCGATGGCCAAACCCAAACGCGGTTCGGGAAAACGCTAGCATGGCGCGAGAACCCAAAGCGCCGCGCGCTTTTCAGCGGATGTTATCCGGCCGCAGGCTGGATTTGCTGGACCCCTCTCCGCTTGATATCGAGATCGAGGATATAGCGCATGGTCTGGCCCGCGTGGCGCGATGGAACGGACAAACGCATGGCCCGCATGTGTTTTCTGTCGCCCAACACTCGGTGCTGGTGGAACATCTGGCTGGAGCAATAGATCCGGGAATTCCCGTTCGCTGGCGCATGATGGCTCTGCTGCACGATGCACCGGAATATGTCATCGGCGACATGATATCCCCGTTCAAGGCCGTGATCGGCGATTCTTACAAGGGCGTGGAAGAACGGCTGCTTGCCGCCATCCACATGCGATTTTCCCTGCCGCACAAACCTCCGGCCGCAGCAGCACGCCTGACGAAAAAAGCCGACAGGGCTGCAGCATTCATCGAGGCGACGCGTCTTGCGGGCTTCGAAATTAGTGAAGCCGAACAGTTTTTCGAACGCCCCATGATAGGCATGGGTAACATAGAGCGATTTATCGAACCCATGAACGCCCGCGAAGCTGAAACGCTATTTCTACAACGGTTTGTCGAGCTGGACGCCGAGACGGCATAAACGCCCGCAATGCCTGTTTTGCACGCAAAGTCTGCTATAATGAAACATGACCAGCGTTGATATCCGCCCCACCTTGCCGATCGAAATCAACCTGACGGCTGCCATCATTGCGGTTGCCCAGGGCGAACCGGTGATTCTGGCAACACAAGGCGATGCGACGCCCGGCGGACATCCGGGCCTGCCCTCCGGACCCTTCAGTCCCCTGGACCATCGAACATTCGACATGGGCCTGCGCGCATGGGTGGACGAACAGACAGGGGTGCCGCTTGGATACGTTGAGCAACTTTATACCTTTGGCGATCGCGGCCGCCATGCGGAAGCCGGTGCGCGCGAGCCGCACGTGGTTTCGGTCGGGTATCTTGCCCTGAACTCGAATGCGGGAGGATGCCGCCCCGCGTGGTTCTGCTGCATTCCGCTCGTGTTACTCTTTTCTGCCGTGGGAGGACTGGCGACAGGGCAAACCCACCATCATCGAGGCAGCCATCGTACCGGCGTTGCGAAAATGGACGGCCCGCGAACCGACCCTGATGAATGCACGCGGGCTGACACGTGCCGATCGTCTACACATCCTGTTTGGCGAAGAGACCGGCCGCTTCGATGACGAGACGGTGCTCGACCGCTATGAAATGCTCTACGAAGCGGGGCTTGTTGAAGAAGCAAAGCGTGACGGCCGCGCCAGTCCGCTTCTGGAAACGATTCCGCAGTTGGGCCGCGCGATGCAACACGATCACCGGCGTATTCTGGCCACGGCACTGGGACGCCTGCGTGCAAAAATAAAATACCGTCCCGTGATATTTGAACTGATGCCCGAGCGCTTCACGCTCACAGCCCTGCAGCAGATGGCAGAAGCCATATCCGGGCACCATTTGCATAAACAGAACTTCCGCCGCTTCGTGGAAAATGCTGCCGTGGTAGAGCCAACAGGCGAAACCGAACACGGCACTGGCGGACGCCCTGCTGCTTTGTTCCGGTTCCGCCGTGAAGTCTTGCAGGAGCGTCCTGCGCAGGGTCTGCGGGTGGGCGCACGCGGCTGAGGACGCAACACGCTGGCAGACATAACTCTCGTTGCCAACTTACGGCTTTACCGTTTCGCCTCGCGCCAAATCAACTGCAAGCGATTTCTTGCCGGTTACAGAGAAGTCTGTCGTGGCGATGTAGAGAATTTCAGCGCCTGATTTGGTCTGCATCGCAACAACAATCGTGTTGTCAGCTCCTGTCAGGGCGCTCAACAGGCGCTCACCCTCGAACTGCATGGGTGTGACCCTGGAGCCATCTCCTGCAACCATCAAGTATTTCTGGCGGTCCGAGCCCGAGATCCGGCCGTCGGAATTGGTATCTTCATCCGCATAGGTCAGCAGAATTGCCAATATCGGCGATCTGACATCGTGGGTATCGCCTTGACGGATGATGCGGACGTTTAACATCACACCAGAGTTTGATTTGAAAAGCTGACGGCCCTCACCTGTTCGCACGTTGAAGAAAACGTAATTGCGTGTCGAAAGCCAGGAATCGCTTGCCTTGCTGGAATAGGCTGACCGGGACCGGATGGTCGTCACAGGCGCCCACATATACCGGTTCAGCTCGAGCCATGTAAAACCATCGAGCCGCAATTGCTCTTCTGACGGCACAGCAGCCGCTGCAACCGCTCCGGCAGAGGCAACAAGCGGGCGAACCGTATAACGGGCGAGCGAAACAACTGCATAGCCACCAACCAAAATACCGATGACCGCACAGGCGGCAATGGCAAGGGCGTTAAAACGCCAGACCTGAGCAAAAAATCGCGACACGGACATCCTGTTCTAGGGTTGCGACAGACAGGTACCTTTCCTTCGCCAAAAGTTCGACGCGATATGTGCGCCAGCGCACAGCGCCGCTGCAGCTGATCGGTCGGCGCATATTACCAAGTCTTAACTTGCGCAAGCCCAGAGATGGGCACAGCATAATTGCCTGAGTGCGTTCGGCTTGCGTTCATTTTTGTTGGCTAGACTCGATTTGAAACGATGCCCGGAACTTTCCCATGAAAGATATTGCCAGCTTTATTGCGCTCAACCGGTTTGGCCTTGGGGCCGCGCCGGGCGAAGACCGGCATATTGCCACCGACCCGCGCGGCTGGATCAAGACCCAGATTGTGCGCAAGCAGGAAACACCTGCTGTTCTGGGCACATACCGTTCGTCTGAAAGCATCATGGCGGAAATTCATAACGCCCGGCTGGAGGGTCCGGAGAAGCTGCGGCCAACGACACGAGAACTTTATCGGGCAGCCTTCAACGCAGAGACTATCGATCGTGCACGTCACATGATTACAACCGACAAACCGTTTGCAGAGCGCATGGTGCTTTTCTGGTCAAACCATTTCACGGTATCGCGTACACGCGGCATCATGGGGCCAGCCATTCCGGCCTATGAAAGAGAAGTCATACGCCCGCATGTCTTTGGGCGTTTCGACGAGATGCTGAAAGCGGTGTCCCGCCATATCTGCATGTTGACCTATCTCGACAACATAATATCCATCGGCCCGAATTCGCGCGCCGGTCAGCGCAGACGCCAACGCAATGCAAATGCCAAAACGCTTAATGAAAATCTGGCCCGTGAAATTCTTGAATTGCACACATTGGGTGTCAACGGTGGCTATACGCAAAACGACATTATCGAGCTTGCAAAAGCCATATCGGGTTGGAGCCATGGCGGCTTGCGCCCTGGTCGCAACCGCAGACAAAACCAAAATCAGAACCAAAATAACAGCATGATGCCAGCTCCTGCACCGCGAGGAGACACAAGACCGGTGTTCGGAGGCTATGAGTTTCGCGAACAGTTTCACGAGCCAGGTCCAAAGACAATACTGGGCAAGACCTATCGCGAGAACGGAGCGGAAGAAGGGCTGGCCGTCCTGCATGATTTGGCGCGCCATCCTTCCACTGCAAAATTCATCGCAACAAAACTTGTGCGCCATTTTGTTTCCGACAATCCGCCTGCAGCTGCGGTCGAGAAAATCGCAGCGGTATTTCGTTCAACCGATGGTGACCTGGCCGAAGTTTCGCGCGCCGTGTTGGATCTGCCTGAGGTGTGGTCCAATCCGTTGCCAAAAATAAAAAACCATTATGAGCTGGTGATCTCGACGCACCGGGCAACCGGCAACACCTTTGCACGGCCACGCGATATATTGATGCCGTTGCGGGAAATGGGGCAAATGCCATTCTTTGCACAATCGCCGCAAGGCTGGGACGACACGGCCAAGAGCTGGATTTCGCCTGAAGCGCTGATGCGCAGGATCGAATGGCTGCGACGTTACGCAGCGCAACTGCCCTCAACGCTCTACCCGTCCCAGGTTCTCGAAAATGCGATTGGTCCGGTGGCCCGTGAAGCGACACGCACATGGACCGAACGCGCGCCTTCTGGGGATGCCGCAATTGCCATGATACTCGCCAGCCCGGAATTCCAGAGGAGATAGCAATGCTTGATCGTCGTCTCTTTCTGCAAGGCGCCAGTGCCGGCTTGATTTCAACGCTTTCCGGCGCGGGCCTGGCCTTCGCTGCAGCGCCAACCGACAACCGGCTAGTGTTCATTGTCTTGCGAGGTGGAATGGATGGACTGCATGCTTTGCAGCCCTATGCCGACAAGGACTACAAGACCTTGCGTCCAACACTTGCGGGTCTGGCGCCCGGGGCGGAAAAAGCAGCAATAGATCTGAACGGATATTTCGGCATGCATCATGCCTTTGCGCCGTTGCGTCCGCTTTATGCCGCCAAGGAATTGCTGTTTATCCCGGCCTCTGCGACGGGTTACCGCCAGCGCTCCCATTTCGACGGTCAAAACATGCTCGAGAACGGCAGCGGTAAACCGTTCGGCGCGCGCGATGGCTGGTTGAACCGTGCGATAATCGGAATGAACGACAACAACAAAAAGCTGGGATTGGCGCTTGGCCCTGCGGTTCCGCTGATTCTGCAAGGCGACGCACATGTGCAGACATGGGCCCAGTCAAACCTTCCCAAGGCCGATGAAGATTTTATCATGCGACTTGGCCGTGTTTATGCGAGCGACCCATTGTTTGCGAGCGCTCTTTCCGATGCGACTGGCGCAATCAAACCCAACCTTGACAAAGAAGACATGGCCCGTGTGCCGCGCAACCGGCAATTCGAAATCGCGGCAAAAGCGGCGGCGCAGCTGCTGGCGCGAGCTGACGGGCCGCGCATAGCAGTGATGGAATCACAGGGCTGGGATACACACTTCGCGCAGGAAACCCGGCTGACCAATCTGTTCGGACAATTATCGCAAGGCATTCTCGATCTGAAGCAAGGATTGGGCGATGCATGGAGCAAGACAGCGATCACCGTGGTTTCTGAATTCGGACGCACTGCTGCAGAAAATGGCAGCCGCGGCACCGATCACGGAACGGGTGGACTTGCAATACTGGCGGGCGGCGCTATCGCGGGCGGCAAAATTGCCGGAATTTGGCCTGGGCTGTCGCGCAGTGCGCTGTATGAGGAACGCGATGTGCGTGCCGTCAATGCTTATGAAGGTATTTTCAAGGCTGCACTGATCGGACACCTGGGAATTGCGCAGGGTTTTGTTGAAGACAAGATTTTTCCTGCCAGTTCATCATCAGTGCCGATCAATGGATTGTTTCGCGCAGGGTGATCCGGTGTCATGAACCGACGAACGTGTCGGCGTGTGTAAATGCAAGACCATGTGCGTCAGCAACCGGCTTGCAGGTTATCCTGCCGTCGTGAACATTAAGGCCTGCGCGCAAATGCGGATCGTCCGAGACAGCCTTGCGCCAACCCTTTCCTGCAAGAGCAAGCACAAAGGGTAGTGTCGCATTATTCAACGCGAAGGTTGACGTTCGCGGCACAGCTCCGGGCATGTTGGTGACGCAGTAATGCACCACGCCTTCCTCGACATAGGTCGGGTCTGAGTGTGTTGTGGGCCGCGATGTTTCGCAGCACCCGCCCTGATCGATACAGACATCGACAATGACTGCGCCATTGCGCATGGACCGTACCATGTCACGGGTTACGAGTTTCGGTGCGGCGGCGCCGGGAACCAGAACCGTACCGATCAGCAGGTCAGCCCGTGTTACCAGTTCTGCGATCGCGCCGCGCGTTGAAAACTCTGTCCGCACACCTGTACCGAAGCGAAAATCCAGCCGCCGCAATGCTTCAGGATTGCGATCAATGACGGTAACGTCAGCACCCATTCCCAGTGCAATGGTGGCCGCATGTGATCCAGCAACTCCACCACCGATAATCACGACATCGCCAGCGCGCACGCCTGGCACACCACCAAGCAGAACGCCACGTCCGCCTGCTTCCCGCTCCAGGCAATGGGCGCCGACCTGTGGCGCAAGTCTGCCTGCGACTTCCGACATTGGCGTCAGCAGTGGCAACGTTCCCGCAGCCGAAGTCACCGTCTCGTAAGCAATGCATGTCGCTCCTGAGGCCATCAGATCGCGCGTCTGCGGCTTGTCCGCTGCCAGGTGCAGGTAAGTGAAAAGAACCTGCTCCCTGCGCAGCATCTTGCGTTCGGCAACGAGGGGCTCCTTGACCTTCACGATCAATTCGCACTTGGCAAAGATATCGGACGCGTTCCCTTCGATTTTTGCGCCAGCGGCAATGTATTCGTCGTCGAGCAGGCCGCTACCGCGTCCAGCGCCGGTTTCAACCAGAACTTCGTGGCCGTGATGGACGAGTTCGAAAACCGACGAAGGCGTCAGACCGACACGGAATTCATTGTCTTTTATCTCTTTGGGCACACCAACGCGCATGGCAGGATCCTTGTGCAAATCTATTGCCCAGTATGCGCGGGACGGGCCTGGAGGCCAAGGACTCGTCGCAAGGACTTGTGTGAACCCAGTTTACCTGTAGCTTACGCCCTTGCACTGGCTCCAAATATGGGCCAGCTTCTGCTTGCGGCGACAAGCGCGCGATCATTCGCGTTAATCAGCCTCTTACGCCCTTATTAAGGCGCTGCTGCAATGCATGATATGTCCCTGATATCCATTTTTCTCATAGCTGGCGCCGTACTTCTGCTCGGCCCATTGGCTTTTTTCCTGACACTGGGCGCGCGCACGCGACTGGCCGAAACGCAACGCATGGTACGCAGCCTTGAAGCAAGACTAACGCAAATGCACCTCCAGCTCGACAGACTGGGGCAGCAGCAACAGCAGGCGCCACAAGCTACAGATCCCGGCACGAACGAAGCAGCATCCCCGACTGAAGCGGCGACGGATTCTGCCAGCCAGGCAATCAAGTCTGTGCACCCGGCGCCGCCGCTTACCGAAGCTGCGCGTGATGACAAGCCTGCGCGGAGTTCCACGGGATTGCCCGAACCGCCGCCTCGAAGTTCCGGCGTGCCGTCGTGGACCAGTCAGGCGGCCACGGCAGCAAGCAGCCGATCCGGCGGCACACAATCACCGCCGCCACCGCCGCCGGCAACGGGCGGCCAGCGCGGCCCCTCCGGCCCGACGCTGGAAGAAAGGCTTGGCACACGCTGGACTGTCTGGATAGGCGGTTTGGCATTGGCGCTTGGGGCACTGCTGCTGGTACGATATGCCATCGAACAAGGATGGTTCGGGCCCAGCATGCGCATTGCGATGGGCCTCGCGCTGGCCGTCGCGCTCATACTAGCGGGCGAAAAACTTCGCCGGCAGGAAAAGCAGGAAACGCGCGCCGGGGCGCCTGGCGCAAATTCCGGCATACAGGACGCTGAAAATCCGCTTATTCCCGATCTTTCGCGCCCCAGCATTCCGGCCATGCTCACCTCGGCGGGAACGATCGCGGCATTCGGCTCGATCTATGCGGCACACGCATTATACGAATTTATCGGTCCCGCGCTGGCCTTTATCGCGCTTGGTGCGACTGCGGTGGCGACCATGTTTGCCGCTGCACTTCATGGACCCATGCTAGCAGGGCTCGGTCTTGCCGGCTCACTGGCAACGCCCTTGTTCGTTGCATCGAATAATCCCACCCCCTGGCCGGTCGTGCTTTATCTGCTGGTGGTGGCTATCGCGACATATGTTCTGGCCCGCATGCGCAGATGGCTGTGGCTGGCGCTGGCTGCTGCCATTGGCGCTGCACTATGGACGCTTCTGTTTCTCGAACAAAGTTATGGCACGCAGGGCAATGCGTTTTACCACGCTGCTCTCATCCATGTGCTCTTGCAATCAGCAATGGTCTTGTACGTGCTGGCCTATGAACCATATCGCGACTTGCGAGGCGATGGCTCACTGGCCACATTACCAAGCCTCGCAGCCACAGGTGTTGCAATTGCCGGACTTGTTGCGCTGACCGCAGGTGACGTCGGCAATTTCAGTGCGCTTTGGTATGTTACTGCAGCGGCATTGGTTGCAATGCTGGCTGCCTGTGCGATGACGATACCGTGTGCGAGCATCGCGATTGCTGCTGCTGGCGTCACATGCGCAGGTGCGGTTGCCGTATGGCCTGCCCTTTCCCATCAGTTGATCCACACCAATCCTGTTTTCACACCGGCTGAACTCATCGGCAAATCAGCCTTCAATGTCTTTTGCCTGCTGGCGCCGCTAAGCCTGGCAGGGGCTGCGCTCTGGCGGGTAGCACAAGGTCCGCAAATGCCGGTGCGGCTTACCAGCCTGTTTGCGGGAACAGCGGCGATCACACCTTTAGTCGTTATCATCATCGCCTATGCAAAAGTCACCGGCGGCATCGTCAGCACCACTTTCGCAGCATTGGCGGCAGCTCTGGCAGTGTTGTTTGTTATTGCTGCTCAGGTGTTCCGCAACGGTGTCAGCGAACATAAACCTCCTGCCTGGGATCTAGCGCTGGGCATATGTGCTTCAGCAGCTATTGCCGCACTGGCGCTTGGCTTCACCTTTGCGCTGGATGGTGGAACGCTCACCATTGCTCTGGCGCTGGCTGCGCTCGGCGCGGCCTTCGTTGCAGTGAAGCTGGACATCCCGCTGCTACGCTGGTGCGTGGCAGGTCTTGCGGTAGTGCTGGCGCTACGCTTTCTTTGGGAACCGCGCATCGCTGTGACCTTGTCATCACGGCCGGTGTTCAACTGGCTGCTTGCGGGCTATGGCATACCGGCAGCAAGCTTTGGCCTTTCCGCCTGGCTGATGCGCCGTGCATTCGGCGAAGACAAGCCAGTACGCATTGCGCAGGCAATGACCATTCTTGCCACAGCGCTGCTGGTCTATTTCGAAATTCGCCACTTCATCTATGCAGGCGATCCCTTCGCCCCACGCTCGGCGCTGATTGAGCAAGGACTGCTGACGATAGCGAGTTTGGGGTTTGCAATCGTGCTGTTGCGGCTCGACGGTGGCGGAGCATCGCCGGTGTTCCGTTATGCGTCCTATTTGTTTGGCATTGCATCTGCGGCAATCGCAATTCTGGGGCTGGGCTTTGCCTATAATCCGCTGCTGCAATGGCGCGGCGCAGCCATCTCAGGCGGCGCGTTTTTCAATGTCCTGCTGCTTGCCTATCTGGTGCCAGGCCTTATGGCCCTCCTGCTGGGGCGCATGGCTGATGGTGTCCGGCCACGCTGGTATGTGATGGGCGCCCGTGTGCTGGCGATGGCACTGCTGTTCGGCTACATCACCTTGCAGGTGCGGCGCGCTTTCCAGGGACCGATCATCGGATTTTCGCGTTATACCAGCGATGGCGAATGGTATGCCTATTCAGCCGTTTGGCTTGTTTTTGGCATTATCCTCCTGGCCTATGGCTTGTGGCGCAAATCCGTAGAAATCCGCATCGCATCCGCCTTCTTCATAGTACTCAGCGTTGTCAAAGTGTTCCTGTTCGATCTGTCCGGGCTTGATGGAATATTGCGGGCGTTATCATTTATCGGTCTGGGCGGGGTGTTGATCGGCATCGGTCTGGTGTATCAGAAATGGGTATTCAAACGGCCAGCGCCTGGGGCAGCGGCCAGCACGGGAGACTAGCCGGTGGCTGGAAAGACAGACGACATTGCCAACATGGCGTTCGAACAAGCGCTCGCGGAACTGGAAAAAATCGTCGGCGACCTGGAAAGCGGGCAGGTTTCCCTGGACGATTCCATAAAACTCTACGAGCGTGGCGAAAAGCTGAAAGGCCGCTGCGAAAGTTTGTTGAAATCTGCCACCGCACGCATCGAAAAAATAAATCTCGGGTCCGATGGCAAGCCCAAAGGCACCGAACCGCTCGACGCGGAATGATCAGGTCTGTTCATCTTTCAGGTTAGCGGCAAGCCTGATGGCTTCATCGAGAACCTGCCGGTCACCAATATGATTGGCAAGGATAAGCACGAGACGAGTGTTCAGGACGGCGCTGTCTTCATCGTTCAGTCCACGATGGGCATCAATCAACGCACGATAAGCGCTGTCGGCGTCTGTATATCCGGCGTTGGTTCGCAGTTCGCTCATCGCGTTAATCCGTTTTTCATTGATCAATTTATTCGCCCGCGCAGGCGTGCGCAGGCGAGCTTTATCGCATCTGCATCCGGGTTGCGCCAACGCGCGGCCAGATGCTGATCGGGCCGGAACAGAAAGGCGGATCCGGGCGTCGCATCCAGCCGCTGCTGCAGCACTCCCTCGCTATCGATAATGTCTTTCCCAACGACAAGCACGCGACACCCCATGTGCCTGCAATCGTCCGGAAGGCCGCCGAACGACAGCAATGTCTCTTCTCCTCCAAGCACACGCAGAAACCAGTGTGCATCTCCGAACCTGACAGGTGCGTCAGGCGCTGGCGCGCCTGGTTTCAGCGAACCCTTCCACGTGTCGCGATCAGGCGTTGAAAGTCCAGTGTCGTAGGTTTTAGGTGTCGACAGGCGCCCGGAATTGATCATGCCCTTGGCAAAGTCCGTGTTTGCGGCCAAAGCCAGGGCCGCGTTACGGAAACGCAATTCCTGCGCACTGCGTGGCGCGATGAAATCGGTCGAGCGCGTGGAATGCAGGATGTTTTCATCCGCCGCCGCTGAGCGTTCGTCATGATAGGTGTCGATCAAACTTTCAGACGCCCCGCCCGAAAGAACAAGCGCGAGCTTCCAGGCCAGATTTTCAGCGTCCTGTATGCCGGAATTTGCGCCACGCGCACCGAAGGGTGAAACCTGATGGGCCGCATCGCCAACAAAGACTATGCGGCCATGCACGAACTGATCGATGCGCCGACATTGAAATGTGTAGAGCGATACCCACTCCAGTTCGAAGTTCCGATGCTTGAGCATCTGTTCGATGCGGGGGATGACTTTCTCCGGCCGCTGTTCTTCTGCTGCATCGGCTTCAGGACCGAGCTGCAAGTCAATGCGCCAGACGTCATCCGGTTGCTTGTGCAACAATGCCGAATGTCCATTGTGAAATGGAGGCTCGAACCAGAACCAGCGCTCGGAAGGGAAAGCTTCCGTCATCTTGACGTCGGCTATCAGGAAGCGATCCTCAAAGACTTCACCCCGCCATTCCAGACCGAGTAGATCGCGAATGGTCGAACGCGCGCCATCAGCAGCGATCAACCAATCGGCTTCAAGCTGATAGGAGCCATCGGGTGTCGCGATGTCCACCCGCACGCTTTCGTTGCGGCGCACCGCGTTGGTCACCTTGTTGCGCCAGCGAATTTCGACACCAACCTCGCTGGCGCGCTCGCACAGATAATGCTCAAGATAATATTGCTGCAGATTGATGAAAGCTGGCATGCGATGGCCGTTTTCCGGCAACAAATCAAAATTATAGACTTGTTGGTCGCGATGAAAAACCTTGCCGATCTTCCATTGCACGCCTTTGTCCACGCAGCGTTCGCCCACGCCAAGCCGGTCAAGAATTTCCAGCGCCCGTTTGGAATAGCAAATACCGCGCGAACCTTCACCAATGCGATCGGCATCGTCTACCAGGACAACCTTGAAACCCCGCTGTGCCATATCGACTGCAAATGCCAGCCCTACCGGCCCTGCTCCGACGACCACAATCCGATGCCGCACGGGTTCTGCTGCGTCCTGATCGGGTGAGCGCTGATAACCAAAAGAATATTTGGCGTGTCGCTGGTTTGCTGCGGTAGACATGAGCCGGGGCCCCGTTTTTCAGATGGGCGTCTTGCGGGTTGGATCAAACTTTCGGTTCAAACCCTGCCAGCAATCGACATAGGTATCGTCCAGCGTCGAAAGGTTTGAGGCATAGGCCGTCAGCCGCTGGGGAAACCGCGTTTCAAACATGAAAGCCATCGTACCTTCAAGTTTAACCGGCTTGAGAGATGCATTGCTTGCATGCTCGAACGATGTTTCGTCCGGACCATGCGCCAACATGGCGTTATGCAAACTCATTCCACCGGGCACAAACCCTTCCGGCTTGGCGTCATAGACG
Organism: uncultured Alphaproteobacteria bacterium; assembly: GCA_963700795.1. Taxonomy (GTDB): domain Bacteria; phylum Pseudomonadota; class Alphaproteobacteria; order Rhizobiales; family Beijerinckiaceae; genus Terripilifer. The sequence continues at coordinate 232,067 of CAVOYX010000006.1, forward strand.
CCATAGATCAGACCCATGAACTCCGACATGATGTTGCGATGATACCACGGTGGGCGAAACGTGTTTTCCGCAACCAACCATCGCTCCGGGAAGATAACAAAATCGATATTGGCTGTGCCCGGCGTTTCCGAAGGGGCTGTCAACACGGTGAAAATCGATGGATCAGGATGATCGAATGAAATCGAGCCGACTGGTGAAAAGGTTCGCAGGTCATATTTAAAAGGTGCGTAATTTCCGTGCCAGGCAACGACATCCAGCGGTGACTGACCGATTTCCGTCTTGTAAATTTCACCGCCCCATTTGACCGTCAATTCTGACTTTTCCTCCCGATCTTCGAAATAGGCGACGGGCGTAAGAAAATCTCGGGGATTGGCCAGGCAATTCGCGCCGATCGGTCCGCGATCAGGCAGGATGAAACTGCCACCATAGTTCTCGCAGATATACCCGCGCGCCGGCCCGTTCGGAATTTCCACGCGGAAGACTACGCCACGCGGAATGACGCAAATTTCTCCGGGCGAAATATCCAGGACTCCAAGTTCGGTAACGAAGCGCATGTTGTTTTCTTGCGCCACGACAAGATAGTCGCCATCGGCATTGAAGAAATATTCGTTTTCCATGCTGCGCGTCACAAACACCAGATGCGCGGCCATGCCCGTACGCGTGTCTGAATCCCCAGCTGTGGTGATTGTGCGCATGCCGGACACAAATGTCAGAGGCTCGTTGGGAATCGGCAGCGGCGACCAGCGCAATTGGCCAATGGGCAGAGTGCTTTCGTGGCGTGCCTCAGGCGCCGTGCGAACAAGCCCCTTGTCTGCAGTCCTGAACCGCCCGCTGTGCTTGACCGATGGCCTGATGCGATAAAGCCAGGATCGCTTGTTGGTCGATTGCGGCATGGTGAAAGCTGTGCCGGACAATTGTTCCGCATACAGACCGTAATTCACCTTTTGAGGTGAATTACGCCCGATCGGCAATGCTCCCGGCAATGCTTCGGTTTCGAAGGAATTGGAGAACCCGGACATGTAATTGGGCGAAGTCATGCTTTGCTCCCAGAAATTTTATTGGTGCTTCCTGTTCGGCTGCGAGGATGGACCGGCTTTACAGGAGAAGGCTTGCCAAAATTAGTTACATATGAAACTAATAACGTCAACAGGAGATTATCCCATGGCTGAGCGCAAGCCACCCGCAAGATCGCAACTTAAGACGCTGAAACTAAAACATTTTCTGCCTTACAGACTAAATGTGGTAACGCAAGCGGTATCGCAGGGCTTGGCCAGGCTTTATTCCGAGGAGTTTGGCATCAGCGTACCGGAATGGCGGATATTGGCAGCACTCGGGGAACTTGGCGCGGAACATGGCGAAGACTGGAATGGCATGACTGCGCGCGATCTGTGCCTGCATGGACGCATGGGCAAGGTCATGGTTTCGCGCGCTGTTGCGGCCTTGTTGCGGCGTCGGATCATTGCGCGCCGCGCCAACAAGAGCGATCGTCGCGAAGCATTTCTGCGCCTGACCATAAAAGGCGAAAACATTTACGAAGCAATCGTACCGAGAGCACAGGCCTTTCAAGCCACACTTGAGAAAGGTATAGCCTCAGACGATCTTGCAGCATTTGATCGCGTGATTGCACATTTTCTTGCGCAGTCGGACGGGGCGGACGCCCTGTTGCTTGCACCGATGGCACAAACATCGGACACTCACATCAATCTATCGAGAACGAAAGAGCTTTCAGCATGAACGACAAGTCATTCGCTTCTACCGGAGACATGGCCGAGAAGAAGGTTTCGTTCTCGGAAATCGGCGAAGGGCTCTTCGCCTATACTGCCGAGGGAGATCCAAATTCCGGTATCATCGTCGGCGACGACGGTTGTCTGGTTATGGATGCGCAGGCTACGCCCGGAATGGCTCATCGCGTGATCGAGCGTGTCCGGAAAGTCACCGACAAGCCTATCAAATATGTGGTTCTGTCTCACTACCACGCGGTGCGCGTTCTCGGCGCCTCGGCCTATCAGAACGCTGGTATTGTCGCTTCGGAAGAAACCTTGCGGCTTATCCGCGAACGCGGGCAACAGGATTGGGACAGCGAATACGGCCGCTTTCCACGTTTGTTCCAGGATGCCGAGAGCATACCAGGCCTCACGTGGCCGACACTGGCATTCGAGGAAGAGATGACCATATTCCTCGGCAAACGCGAAGTGCGGCTGATGCATCTGGGCGCAGGACATACATCCGGCGATATCGTTGCATGGGTTCCCGATGCACAGGTGATGATGTCCGGTGACCTGATCGAATATCACTCTGCGTGCTATTGCGGCGATGCGCATTTGCGTGAATGGCCGCAAACACTCGACAACATTCGCAGCTTTGACCCCAAGGCCGTCGTGCCCGGTCGAGGCGATGCCCTGATTGGCCAGAACACCGTGCGCGAAGCCATCGCCATGACACGTTCATTTGTAAGCGATCTTTATGGCGCAGCCGAAATGTCGGTTGCGAAGGGACGCAGCCTGAAAGAAAACATGGCCGCAACCCGCGAAGTGATGGATCCGAAATATTCAAGCTTTGCAATTTACGAGCACTGCCTGCCCTTCAACGTATCGCGCGCATACGACGAAGCGTCCGGAATTGATGATCCGGTGATCTGGACGGCTGAACGGGATCGGGAGATGTGGGCGGCCTTGCAAGGATAGGCTTGCAGCACTGCGCCGGACCTTGAACCCGCATGCAAAATCGCCACGTGCATGCAATCAGAGTTTTGAAGGAGGCCGCCATGTCCAAGCCCGATCTGTCAGGAAAGACCGGAGCAAAAGATCGCGCGATTGCCGAGCACGTCATCGTACCGCGCGTGACTGATCTGGGCGGCATCAAGGTGCGCCGCGCCCTTCCCGCAAAAGAAACACAGATGGTGGGGCCTTTCATCTTCTTCGATGAATTCGGACCGGGAGAGTTTCTGAAGGGCTCCGGGCTGGACGTTCGCCCGCACCCGCACATCGGTTTATCCACCGTGACATATCTCTTCGATGGCCAGATCATGCATCGCGATTCTCTTGGTTCGGAACAATTGATCCGCCCAGGTGAGCTCAACCTGATGAAATCGGGCAAGGCTATCGTGCATTCGGAACGAACGCCCCCTGCCCTGCGTCCCGATGGCGCAAGCCTTTATGGCATCCAAACCTGGATGGCCCTGCCCAAACACCTTGAAGAGTCAAACCCTGAATTTGTGCATCATGGCGCAACTGACCTGCCGACAATCGAGGGCGAAGGAAAAAAAATCACCGTCGTTTTAGGCTCGATGTTTGGAAAGACAGCGGCGGCACAATCGCCGACCGCAACATTTTATGGCGACGCAACTCTCAGCGCAGGCGCGGTCTTGCCATTGGACACAGCCTACGACGAACGCGCGGTTTACATTTCATCGGGGGCTATCGAGATCGACGGTCAAAACCATGAAGCCGGACGCCTCGTCGTGCTCCGCCCCGGTATCGCGATGGATATTCGCGCAAGTGAGCCGTCACGTCTTCTCATTCTCGGTGGCGAGCGGATGGACGGGCCACGCTATATCTGGTGGAACTTTGTATCCTCGCGCAAGGATGCTGTCGTGCAGGCCGCCGAAGATTGGGAAAACGGCAGGATGCCGACGGTACCCGGCGACATGGACGAACGAATACCCCTGAATGGCGCCCGGCCAAAGCTGGCTTGATCGTGCGGACCGGCCTTTGAGATATCAGGCCGTTAATCCCATTCCACTTCGAGATTTTGCACGCCGCGAAATGTCAGCGTCGGGATATATCGAAACTCCTGCCCCGCTACCAGACGCATGGACGGCAGGCGTTTGGTCAACTCCTCGAAGATGACCTTCATCTCCAGCCGCGCGAGCGGCGCTCCCATGCAGAAATGTGCACCATGTCCAAATGCCAGATTCCGTTTGGCGTTCCGTCGCGTTGCATCGAAAGTTTCACCGTCGGGAAACATATCGTTATCGCGGTTGCCCGAACCAAGCATGACAAGAACCTTGTCGCCGGCCGCGATTTTCTGGCCACGGATTTCGGTGTCGCGTGTCGCAATCCGTCGCCAGGCAAAAATCGAGGAATCCATGCGCAGCATTTCCTCAACCGCATTGGCCACCAGCGATGGATCGGCGCATAGTGCTTCCCATTGCCCGCGATTTTCCAGCAGCATTCGCAGACCATTGGCGGAGGCCTGGGTTGTCGTCTCATGGCCGGCGAATTGCATGAGAAACATCACATTGCAGAGATAGTTCTTGGTGAAGAGCGACGGGTCCTGCTTGTGCATGCGAACCAGATCGCCGAGGTAATTGTCACCGGGATTGACATATGCGGCTTCGACCAGCTTGACCGTGAAATCCCAGTGATGAGACATGTCACGCATCATCGCGACCTGTTCCTCTTCGGTCGGACGGCCCCAATTGACAACCGCGCGCGTGGAACCGAGTTGCTTGACCATCAACGCATCATCATCGGGCGCGCCAAGAAACAGGAAGATCACCAGTGCAGGCAATTCGTAGAGCATCTCGCCGACGAGTTCGGCCCGGCCAGCTGCGATGAACCTGTCGATATAGCGCGAGGTAATGTCGCGTATCCTGGGTTCCAGTTCGCTGACCCTGCGCGGCGTAAACGCATCGCCGAAAATCTTTCGATGCTTGCGGTGCGTTTCCGGATCTTCATCGACCAGAGAAGGCTCAATGCCAATCTTCAGTTCATCGCGCACCTTTGCTGCAGCCGGACAGATCGGCGTGACGGGATGGCGCGCAAGGGCTGCGGAATATGTCTGCGGATCCTGAAACACATCGACGATGTCATCGAATTTCATGACAACCCAGCAATCCATTTCCGGTGAATAGAACACCGGTTCGCGATCACGGGCATATTCAAAGAACTTGTAGGGATCGGCGATATATTCGCCGGAGAATGGCGCGAAGGCCGTGCTCATCGGAGTGACAGGACAGCGCGCCGAGCGCGCCTTGCGCGCCGCTTCATCTTCCGGCGAGCCGGATTGAAACATGCCTAGCTTTCGAGGTGCGGCGGCTCCCGATTGAGATTGCGCATGCGACATCAGTTTCCCCTCAAATCACGCCTGCATAGTGAGGCGGCAAACCAACGGCATCAAGGCAAAAGAAAACGCCGGGGAAACCCCCGGCGTTCAATACCGCAGAGCGGCATATTTTAGTGCGGCTTACTTAGCCTGCAGATTGCCAGCAGACTGTTTGCCACTGCGCTTGTCTGTCACCAGTTCGTAATCGATCTTCTGGCCTTCGGCCAGGCCACGCATGCCAGCCTGCTCGACTGCGGAGATGTGTACGAAAACGTCCTTGCCGCCATCATCGGGCTGAATGAAGCCGTAGCCTTTTTGATCGTTGAACCACTTTACGGTGCCAGTAGCCATAGTATTTCCTTTTCATAGACCTGAGCACGAATACGCGAGCGCTTTACACTACCCACGCGTTTAGTCGAATTTGAAGAGAGAAGTCGTGCAACCCGGCTTGAAAAAGCAGGCATTACGGCCATTCGTCCGGCCAAGTTCGATGGGGGCCTTGTACGCCTCAATTGCGGCGATAGCAAGGAGATTAGGCACGCACGGGAGCGACAATTCGTTTAAATATCAACCAATCACGCCTGTGTGTCGTACCTTGATATCACCCTGATATCCTGGAAAAATCAGCCACCTTATGCACCGCATCGCGCAATTCGTTGAGCAAACGCAGGCGGTTGATGCGCTTTTTAGCATCCGCATCATTCACCGTGACGTCCTCAAAGAAGGCGTCGACTGGAGCGCGCAGGCGCGAAAGAGCGGCCATTGCGGCACCGAAATCTTCACTTGCGACAGCGCGGCAGCAGCTTTCGAAGCGCTGGCGATTGCTGAAGACAGAGCCTTTTCGGCATCGGGAGCATCGCCTCCGGCAGCATAGGGCTCGCTGAAAGCTGACGCGTCCTTTTCCTTTTTCTCTTCTGCGCGGACGATGTTGGCGGCGCGCTTGTAACCGGCCAGAAGGTTCTTGCCGTCATCGGTTTCAAGGAACTTGCCGAGCGCCTCAACGCGGCGAACGATCATGAGAAGATCGTCGTTGGTTTGCGCATCAACCTTGTCCGAAAAGTCTGCAACTTTTCGGGTTGATGCGAGCGCCGCATCGATCAGGTCGTGCCGTGCGCCCTTGTCGCGCAGATAGACTTTCAGGCGGTCGTGGAAGAAGGCGAGGAGATCTGTTGCCACCAGATGATCATCTATGAGTGCTTGATTTGTCCCGGTGGTCAGAAGTTGATCAATTCCGCTTTTCGCCGCCAGCTGAAGATTCAATCGAACCCCATTCTCCAGCACCAGCCGGATCACACCCAAAGCCGCACGGCGCAGGGCGTAGGGGTCTTTTGATCCCGTGGGCTTTTCATCAATCGCCCAAAACCCCACCAGCGTGTCGAGCTTGTCTGCGAGCGCCACGGCAATCGCGACAGGGTTGGTGGGTATGCGGTCGTTCGGGCCTTGCGGCTTGTAGTGATCTTCCAGTGCCGCGCAGACATCGGCGTCCTCGCCCTGGATGGCCGCATAATACCTGCCCATCAGCCCTTGCGTTTCGGGAAACTCACCCACTACTTCGGTGACGAGATCGGCCTTGCAGAGCTCAGCTGCACGTTCCGCCTTTGCCGGATCGGCGCCGACGATGGGCGCCAATTCCTTCGCCAATGCCTTGATACGCGCTACGCGATCAGCCTGCGTGCCCAGCTTTTCGTGGAAGACAATGTTCAACGCACGCAGTTTTTCCATGCGCTGGTCGAGCGGTTTGCCGCGGTTCTGATCGTTGACATAGTCCGGCAGGTCGGCCTGATCGGTGTGCCAGAAATACAATGCATCCGAGAGGCGCGCGCGCACGACGCGGCCATTGCCAGCAGCAATTGCCTTGCCGCCATCGCTGGCTTCAATGTTGGAAACGAGCAGGAATTTGTTGGCGAGGCTGCCATCGGCCTTGCGCAAGACAAAACATTTCTGGTTGGCACGGATCGTCGCGCGGATGACTTCCGGCGGGATAGCGAGAAATTCTTCCTCGAACTCGCCCATCAGAACGACGGGCCATTCGACAAGCCCTGCCACTTCATGCAGCAAGGCATCGTCTTCGATCAACTCGAGGCCCTGCGCATGGGCAAGCGTCTTTGCATCATGCAAAATGATGTCGCGGCGTCGCGCGGGATCGAGCACGACTTTCGCCTTCTCCAGCGCAGGCACGTAATCGTCAAAACGCCGAACGGTAATCTCGCCCGGTGATAGGAAGCGATGACCGCGCGTCGTATTAGAGCTTGCAATGCCGCCAACCTCGAAGCGTACAATTTCCGGTTCTTCTGTTTCAGGTCCGAAGGTCGCAAGGATCGAATGCAGCGGGCGCACCCAGCGCATGGCATCGGAACTGGCCGAGGCATCGCCCCAGCGCATGGACTTCGGCCACGGAAAGGCGCGGATAATGGCAGGCAAAATTTCCGCCAACACGTCTAATGTTGCTGCGCCCTTGCGTTCAATCAGCGCGACGTAAAACTCGCCCTTGCCCTTGGGGTCCGCCACAACCTGCGCCTGATCGAGCGAGCTGAGACCCGCAGCTTTCAGAAAGCCTTCAACCGCCTTTTCCGGCGAACCGACCCGAGGACCCTTGCGCTCCTCGCTGGTGTCGGGCTGGCGCGGTGGCAAACCGGCCACGTGCAGGGCCAGGCGCCGGGGCGTCGCAAAACTGGCGGCGCCCTCATAGGTCAGGCCACGCTCCACCAGCGCATCGGTCACCAGCTTCTGCAGATCGGCAGAAGCCTGCGCCTGCATGCGGGCGGGAATTTCTTCGGAAAACAATTCGAGGAGAAGATCGGGCATCTGGACTTCGTTCACAACCAAGCTGAATTGGCGCTCGTGTTAGTCCATAGCCGGGGCAATGTCACCAGCCGCGCGCTCGGCACGGCTGGTGAAAGCTTCGGGCGATCAGATCTTGCCGTGGGTTCCGTCGCAGAGCGGGCGGTTAACTGCATGCTTGCAGCCGCAGAAATAGACTTTCTGGGACTTCTGGGCTTCAAATTTGATCGGGGTGATGCCGCTGCCCTTGTGTGCGCCATCGCAGAAAGGCTGCTTGGCGGACTTGCCGCAGGCGCACCAGAAATAGTTTTTGCCCTGTTCCACATCCACGGGATATGGCGCTTTTTGCGCTATGACCGGATCGCTCATGTGCTGCCCTCTTGCTTCCTGCCTGCCCGGCCCCTTCCCGGAGCCGGCTTCACATCTGGAATTATTCCAATCGGCGGCTACAGGCAAGGCGTGGAGCAACTGAAAACTGCGGATGTCACAGGCCGAGCAGCTTGCGTCCGATATCCGCCCCGGCGCCGGATATGCCCAGATACGCAAGGCCAATGGCGATCAGCGCAATTGCGAACCAGAAAATCGGGCGCTGACGGCGCCAGAATATCAGAGCAGCAAGCAGAATGGCCGGCAGCCCTATCAGCGCAAGGCCCAGCCCTGTAGCCATGCTCAGGCTGCCCCACCACCGGCGGTGCGCAGCCAGGCAGCACCGCAAGCCTTGGCCAGCTCACGCACACGCAATATGTAACTCTGGCGCTCGGTAACGGAGATCACCCCGCGCGCATCCAGAAGATTGAAGACATGGCTGGCCTTGATCGCCTGGTCGTAGGCCGGCAATGCCATCTGGTGCCGGCTCTCACCGGAGGTCGCGCCCGCAGGCTCTCCTGCCGCCAGATATTTCCTGCAGGCGCTCTCGGCCATCTTGAATTGCTCGAACAGCATTTCGGTATCGGCATGTTCGAAGTTGTGGCGGGAATATTCCTCCTCGGCCTGCTTGAACACGTCGCCGTAGGAGATGCGCTCGGCACCCTCGCCACCATTGAAGTTCAGGTCATAGACGTTCTCGACGCCCTGCACATACATGGCCAGACGTTCCAGCCCATAGGTCAGCTCGCCGGAAACCGGGGCGCAGTCGACGCCGCAGACCTGCTGAAAATAGGTGAATTGGGACACTTCCATGCCGTCGCACCAACATTCCCAGCCCAGACCCCAGGCGCCAAGCGTTGGGCTTTCCCAGTCGTCTTCAACAAAACGGATGTCGTGCACGGCCGGATCAATGCCAATGGCATAGAGCGAACGCAGGTAAAGATCCTGCAGGTCGGGCGGCGAAGGCTTCAGAATGACCTGGTATTGATAATAATGCTGCAGGCGGTTGGGGTTTTCGCCGTAGCGGCCATCCTTCGGGCGGCGCGATGGCTGCACATAGGCAGCCTTCCACGGCCTGGGTCCCAGCGAGCGCAAGGTCGTTGCGGGGTGAAATGTGCCTGCACCGACTTCCATGTCATAGGGTTGCAGGATGGCGCATCCCTGCCGCGCCCAGAAATCCTGCAGCGTCAGTATCAGACCCTGAAATGAGCGCGCAGGATCAAGGCGAGGATCTTTGCCCGTTGGGCTGGCGGCAGTGGAGGCTGTCATCTTGGCTGCGTCTGGCTGGATAAATCGGCAATTGCGGTCAAACGCCGCCATTTGCCCCTGCAATAGGCTCAAATTGCCCGTCCGGCAAGGGTCCCGCAGACCCGTTCACACCGATGAACGCCAGATGAATGGAGGCATCACACGCCATTCAGCCCCAGACCTGTAACCATAGGATATTCCTTCGATCACCCAACACCGGGCGCAATCCAGCTACGGGGAAGTTGTGTGGCGCAGGCAGCATGTCGCGTCACCGGCATTATCGCCGGCCATCTGGAGCCAGGTATCATGTCAGCCTATTCCCGGCTTGTGGTGATCGTCGCTGTCTTTGCGGCCATGATCGTTGCTGGAGCGATCACATTCGCTGATGTGCTGCATCGCAATCAGCCCTCCCATCGGGCGACTAACATGCCTGATCGTGCGCCAGCAGAAGCTGCAGTCCTGGAGCCTAACAGCGAGCGCTGAGCCAAAATATTTTGCTCGTAAACCTGTGTGTGTCTACGCACGACATGGGAACAGATATTTTGAAATAAACAGAACATGTCGTCGGGGCATAGAGCAACCTATCAACGAAAGGACTCTCCCATGTTCTGTAATATCATCAAGGCACGCAAACTCGCCCACGCCCTTCTCACAGGTCTTGTTCTGGCTTCAGGAACGATCGCAGCAACGACCGTCATGCAAACCCCTGCGATGGCGCGTGGTGGCGGTGGAGGCGGCGGCGGCGATGGCGGCGGCGGCGGTGGCGAAGGTATGTCGCCCGGCCTGTTTTTCCGCGAAGAAAAAGCTTTGCAGAACGCATTGCAGCATGCGGCAGCTGAGCGCCGCCGAGGACGAACGCCTCCGCCGGTACGCATCGTTCGCCCGCTGCAGGACAGTGACTGCGACCGCGTGCGCTTTCGTGCGACCGTTCGAGGCCCGTTGTACGAGTGCCAATTTATCCGGCGCTAAAACTCAATAGCGCCAAATTGAATACGGGGCGGCCAGCAAAGGCTGTCCCGCATTCATTTGTCGCCGGCAATGTCCAGGATGCTGTCGCCTGCATGCAGCGATGCGCTTGCCGGTGTGAAGTCACCATCCTGTTCATGCAGAATCAAGCCCGGCAGGATCGTCAATGGCGCGCGGCTTCCGGCCTTACCAAGCACCAGCAGGCGTGTTGCGGCTTGCCCGTGTTTTGGATGCACGGGAAGGATTCTCAGCCCTCCGAACCGGCGCCCGCAGGCTGCAAGTACATCTGCCAGGGCATCTGCACGATGGATCATCGCAAACGTCCCGCCGGGCCGCAGCAATGCAGCGCAGGCTCGCACCCATTCTTCCAGACCGTTCCCGGCTTCGCCATCGAAAGTGTGAGCGCGGGCCTTGAGCGCGTCCGGAGAAACCCTGCTGGTAGCGGCCGATTGATAGGGCGGATTGGTGATCAATACGTCCGCCCCATTGGGTTTTAATCCTGCATCTAGCCGGGAACTGGCTATGGTTACGTCTGCCAGTGCTGTGTGTGCCCTGCCCTGCATCCCGTTAAGCGAAATATTGTCCTGCGCGATGGCGACAAGCTCAGGCTCCTTTTCAACCAGCGTGATCCTGCAATCAGGGTTGCGCAGCCCCACGGCAAGGCCGGCTGCCCCAGCTCCCGCACCCAGATCATAGACATCGCCACCGACCGACCCGATGCAGGCGGCCAGAAGGATCGCATCGGTTCCAGAGCGGTGCCCGGCGCGCAATTGGCGCAATTGCAACCGTCCCGATAGCAAGGTCGTGTGGATCGCATGATCTTCCAGATCAGCCATGGGCGAGGTCCTTGCCAAATCCGGCTTCCCGCATGATGCGGCGCACCCGCTCTGCCTCGGCTGCATCCACCATGATCCGGCGCGGCAGGAATCCCAACGATCCCTCGACGGCGCTCGTATGCTGATCGGCCACGAAATAGATCACACCTTCCTCTTTCAGGATCGATTCTATGACCGAAATCAGGACGAGATCATTCGTGCGCATTAACTCGATCATGGGCTTGCCATCCAGCCGGGAACCTCCCCGGGTCTCTATTGCACACCTTGGACGGGCATGCGATTAAAGCTTCATAGTGCCATCATATCGGGCACACCGGCAATGGACGCAGCCGTATGCGCAGCAAAAACAGGACAGTTTCGTGGGCGTAGTTGTTCCGCTTGAAGACAAGGCCCAGGGGCCATCCATCGACAGCCTTCTGACACTCGTCAGCGACGATATGGACAAGGTCAACACGACCATCCTGTCGCGGGCCATTTCCGACGTATCGATGATCCCGGAAGTCGCCAATCATCTGATCTCGTCCGGTGGCAAACGGTTGCGGCCCATGTTGACCCTCGCCACCGCTGGCTTGTGCGGTTATGGCGGCGACGGACACATCAAGCTGGCCTCGTCGGTTGAATTCATGCACACCGCCACACTGCTGCACGACGACGTCGTGGACCAGAGCGACATGCGCCGCGGCAAGCTTGCTGCCCGCATGCTGTGGGGCAACGAGGCCAGTGTTCTGGTTGGCGATTTTCTTCTGGGCCAGGCTTTCAAGATGATGGTCGAGGTCGGCTCGCTTGCCTGTCTGGAAGTGCTCTCCTCTGCTGCGGCTGTCATTGCCGAAGGTGAGGTGATGCAATTGTCTGCTGCCAAGGATACGCAGACGACCGAAGACGATTATCTGGCTGTTATCCGCGCAAAGACAGCGGCGCTGTTTGCCGCAGCCTGCGAAGTTGGCCCCATCATGGCACAACGTTCCAAAGGCGATATTGCGGCATGCCGCAGCTATGGCGCGAACCTGGGCGTTGCCTTCCAGCTCATCGACGATGCACTGGACTATGGCGGCTCGGCAGCAAAACTGGGCAAGAATGTCGGCGACGACTTCCGCGAAGGAAAGATTACACTGCCTGTAGTCCTGTCGTTCCGTCGCGGTAATGACAGCGAACGCGCCTTCTGGAAACGCACGCTGGAAGATAACGACATTCGCGACGGCGATCTTGAAACCGCACTGGCAACCATGCGCAAGCATCGTGCATTGGAAGATACGATTGAACGCGCACGCCATTACGGCGCTATTGCCCGCGACGCCCTGCAGATTTTCCCGGATTCGAAATGGCGCAAGGCCCTGTTCGACGTGGTGGAATTCTGTGTCGCGCGAGCCCATTGACGCGCAGATAGCACTGGCCGCGCGAGATACGTCCTTGCGCGCATCTTGCGCAATCCAGGCCTCACACTACGCTCCGTAAAAATGTTCTCTCAGGGATCGAACGTCATGGCCAAAACATCGCGCACATTCGTTCTCGTTCACGGCGCCTGGCATGGTGGCTGGTGCTGGAAACTTCTGGCGCGCGAACTGCGCAAACGCGGGCATGAAGTCTATACGCCAACGATGACAGGCCTGGGCGAGCGCTCGCATCTTTTGAGCAAGGAGATCAATCTCGACACGCATATTACCGACATCGTCAACGTCTTCAAATGGGAAGACATTGAAGACGCAACGCTGGTATTGCATTCTTATGCAGGCTGGCCGGGCTCGGGCGCAGTCGAGCAGGTTGCCGATCGCCTGCGTGCGCTCGTCTATCTGGACGCATTCATTCCAGAAGACGGGCAATCCAACCTCGTGATGCAAACTCCGGAGCGGCTGAAGATTCTCAACGATGCCGTGGCGCGCGGCGAAGCTGGCAGGCCCGGGCCGAAGGCGGAAGATTTTGCAATTGCGGATCCAGTGCATGTGAAACTGGTCGATGCGAAAATGACACCGCAACCCATTGGCGTGACCTTTCAGAGCATCAAACTGACCGGCGCACGCGACCGCGTTCCCGTGAAAGCCTATATCCGTGGTGGCAAGCACACCAATGCAGCTTTCGACGAATTCCTCGCCCAGTACGCGGCAGATCCGGCATGGCGCACCTGGAACCTGCCCTGCGGACACCATGTCATGCTGGACATGCCGGACGAACTGGCCGGAATTCTCGAAGAACTCGCGCAATAGCATGTAGCCGCCAGCGCGCCCGCCCTGCATTGTGAAGCAATGGCTAAACCTTCGACAAATTGCTATATCTTATTGATTTTATTTGATTTAAATCTTCAATGCGCGTAGATATTGCCGGCGCACGGTAGATTGACTTCACCGGGTGATGCGCGGTCAGGGCATCCAGCGGCTCCCGCGCGAAACAGGCCCGTTCGCCACCCGGTGTCGATGCATCCCGATTTGTTCAACCCAACAGTCAGCATACGCATGTTGCAAACGCTCATCCTTGCATTCAGCTTGTCAGCCGATGCGTTCGCCGCATCGATTGCAAAAGGTGTGCGCTATCGGCAGATGACGCTGTCAAGGATTGCCGGGATTGCTTTGGGGTTTGGTGCGCTCGAAGCTTTGGCGCCATTGATCGGATACCTGATCGGCAAACAATTCAAGGACGCGATAGAAGCCTATGACCATTGGGTCGCTTTTATTGTTTTGGCCTGCCTCGGGCTGCGAATGATCTGGCGCAGTTTCCAAACGATAGAAGACAAAACAATGGCTACTTCACCCACCTTTGCTGCAGTCCTGCTAACGGCGCTGGGAACCAGCGTAGATGCGACCGCAGTAGGTTTCACACTTGCACTGTTTGGCAATCACATCGCCATAACGCTTGCAGCAATTGGTATCGTTACATTCGCCATGACATTTATGGGATTACGTCTTGGAAGCATGCTCGGTCCACACATGGGCAATTGGGCGGAGCGTGCAGGTGGCCTGGGATTGATTTTCATAGGCGCCCGCATATTACAAACTCATCTGGCCTCAGCGCCGGTCTGAGTTGTCAGCGCAACACGCATCCCTTTACCCACCATTGCGGCCGGGTTCGACGGATAGAAGCAATGGCGCGCGAGGCTGCTGTGCGCGATTTAAAAAGACCAAAGCATGTTGCACCTGAACCGGACATGCGCGACAGCTTGCAACCGCGCGCTGCACCAAGCACTGCAAGAACATCCGTGATAACCGGTGCGATAACGCTTGCAGCATCCTCCAGGTCATTGCGCGTCTTGCGCAAGACTGCGAACACATCTGCTACACTCATGCCGCTGACGACGTCCGGATGCTGGTTTATAGAATAGGGCTTGCCTGCAACCAGGTTCAGCCTGCCGAATACCTCCCTGGTTTCAAGCAATACACCGGGATTGACGAGAATTGCGCATATACCTGGCAGATGCAGCGATGGGCCGAGCTTGTCGCCAATGCCACGCATTATCCTGGCACTTGCCTCCATGCAGACCGGCACATCCGCCCCGACAGAACGCGCTGCCTCCAGCAACCGCACATCGTCCATATCCAATTCGTTGGCGCGAGCGAGCAGGCGCAAAGTTGCCGCAGCATCGGAGGAGCCGCCGCCGATGCCCGCAGCAGCAGGCAGTTTCTTTGTGAGATGAAAAGCTCCCGAACGCAGATTTTCGCAACGCTCTAGCAGGGCGCGCTCTGCTTTCAGAACCAAATTATTATCGTGCGTTCCAATCAGCATTGCATAGGGCCCATCGACGGACAGACCAGATGCGCGCGACAAGTCGAGCGAAACGACATCACCGGAATGCGAGAAGGCGACGAGACTTTCCAATTCGTGCCAACCGTCTTCACGTCGACGTACGATTTGCAGGCTCAAATTGATTTTGGCCGGCGCGCGCTCGATCATCATGGCATTTACGATCACGTTCGCGCGCCCAGGTTCTAAAGCCTAGCCGCCGTCTTTCTTGGCAGGCTCTTCCTTTGGCGTTACTGGCGCTGGATCTTTTTTCACTTCAGCCGCGGGGGTGTTCTCGGCCTTCAGCTTTTCCGCCTCTGCACGCTCCACGACATCCAGTCCGACCTCGATCTTCTTCAGGATTCTCGCCTTGTCCTCGGGCTCTGGTTCAAGATCCCGCGCATGGTTCCATTGGAACCCGGCTTCCAGCTTTCGACCGACCTTCCAGTAGACATCGCCCAGATGATCGTTGACGACGCTATCGGACGGGCGCAATTCCACCGCACGTTCCAGTTCGCGCAAGGCGTCTTCGTATTTTCCAAGCCGGTAATAAGCCCAGCCGAGCGAATCCACGATGGCGCCATCGGTGGGGCGCAGCTCCACAGCACGGCGCAACATGCGGAACGCTTCGTTCAGATTCAGGCCGCGATCAACCCAGGAATATCCCAGATAGTTCAATACGCTGGGATGATCTGGATAAAGTTCCAGCGATTTCTTGAAATCGGCTTCTGCAAGCGGCCATTGCTTGGTGCGTTCGTAGCAGATGGCGCGGAAGTAATAAGTTGTCCAATTTGCGCGATCGTCTTTCTGGGACAGATCCAGCGCCTGGGAGTACAGCTTTGCCGCATCGCCAAACTCCTTGCGGGTGCGCTGGAGATTGGCAAGCGCAAGTATGGCATCTGGATCCTTGGGGGTCTTGGCAACAAGCGCCTTCAAATGCTTGAGTGCCTCATCCTTCTTTTCCAAAGCTTCGAGTTCGACGCCAATCTGCAATTGTGCGAGCGAATTAAGCGGCGAAGATTCAGGCATCATTTCGTAAACGTCGATTGCACGCTCGTGTTGCTTGAGGCGCTCATAGATGTCGGCGAGCGAGACGATCGCCAAGTCGTTTTCCGGCACGAGATACATCGCGAGCCGCAGATAGATCATCGGCACCAATTCGGCACCACGCTGGTTGGTCGCAGTGCTGAGCTGATACAGAGTTTCGGCAACACCCTCCACTGCATTGTTTGCATAAAGGCGCAACGGCTTGTCCGAATCGACATCCTGCAAGGCCTTTTGAATGGTCGGGTGGCGGGACACTTCCTTGTCGAGTTGCTGCAACGCTGACAACGCAGCGGGCTTGTCCGTAGACTGCTTGAGCGCTGCATAACTCAGCACCACGGTCATTGTGGTTTTCGCTGCATTATATGCTTCGGTGATACGCTTGACGGCTTCATCCTTGTTACCGGACGCATTGGCGATCAGCGCACCGTGGTAATCCTTGAAAATTTTCATTGTGGGGTTCGACAATTTGTCGAGCGTGGCGAGCGCCTGCTTGGATTTGCGCGAACCTTCCCATGTCCATGCGGTAATCAATGTTCCGGTCAGATCGTTTGTCCGGCTGTTTTGCGCGCGCGCCAGATGGGTGCGGGCGGTAACGAAGCGACGCGCCTTGATGGAGCGGACAGCCAGCGCAAGGCGCGCGAGAGAGTGACTGCGGTCGGAACGAATTAACTTTTCGGCAATCTGGAAGGCCTCGTCCATGTCGCCGTTTGCGAGCGTGGCAACAAAAGCGCGCTCCAGTACAAGTTTGTTGTTCGGATCGTAGCGCAGCACCTCGCGAAAATAGGTCGAGGCGGCGAAAGTGTCGTTGCGGGCGCCAGCATTGATTGCAGCCAGCCAGGAGCCGGCGAAGGTGTCGCCGACCTGAAACGGCGTCGCTACGGCTCGGGATTCCCGGGCTGAAGCTGGTGCGATCAGGACGCCTGTAAGAACTGTGAGAGCGGCAAGAAACGAGGCGCTGCGGTAAATGTTTGACTGCTTGCTGGGCACTGTCTGGACTTTCTGGCTGGACCGCCGAATCGGTAGACGTTGCAACTGGCATGGGTTTAACGCAGCCGAAAGCGACTTGCGACCCACCCGGTCGGAATTGCCGGATAAAGATGGCGCTTTTGGGTATAGGCGGCAAGACCACCAAGCAAACAACACCGCGGAAATTGGTGCGATATAACAAAACCGCCGGATTTCTCCGGCGGTTTGTGTGTTTTTTACCAGATTGGGCGCGACCTAACCCAGTGCGATCATCCGCTCGACGCTCATCCGCGCCCGTTCGGCAAGAGCCGGGTCGATGGTTACTTCGTGTTCCAGATACAGCAGGCTGTCGAGGATTTTCGGCAAGGTGATCCGTTTCATGTGCGGGCAGAGGTTGCAGGGTCGCACGAATTCCGTGTCCGGGTTTTCCGAAGTGATGTTGTCGGCCATCGAACATTCGGTGACGAGCACAACACGCCGAGGCTTGTTCTTCTTTACGAAGTCGATCATGGCCGCCGTCGAGCCTGAAAAGTCCGCTGTTTGCACGACTTCGGGCGGACATTCGGGGTGAGCGACAATGCTGATCGAGGGATCGTCCTTGCGCAAAGCATCAAGTTCAGCCGCCGTAAACCGTTCGTGCACTTCGCACGCGCCAGCCCAGGCAATGATTTTCACCTTGGTCTGGGCGGCCACGTTTTTCGCCAGATACTGGTCCGGGACAAAGAGCACCGTATCCACGCCGAGGCTCTCAACAACCTGAAGGGCATTGGACGACGTGCAGCAGATGTCGACCTCGGCCTTAACCTCGGCGGAGGTATTGACATAGGCAACCACCGGGACGCCCGGATATTTGCGCCCGCAGCGCGCGCACATCAGCGCCGGTAATCGAGGCCGCCAGCGAGCAGCCGGCCTTCAAGTCCGGAATGAGAACTTTCTTCCGTGGGTTCAGAAGCTTGGACGTCTCGGCCATGAAGTGAACCCCGCCCTGCACAATGATGTCCGCGCTGGTCCGGGTTGCCAGCTTTGCAAGCTGCAGGAAGTCGCCGACGACATCAGCAACGCAATTATAGATTTCAGGGGTCTGGTAATTATGGGCGAGGATCACGGCGTTGCGGACCTTTTTCAGGTCATTGATCGCCTTCACGTATGGGGCATGGAACGGCCACTCGACGGGCGGAATGACCTTTTTCACCTTTTCGTACAGGTGAGCGGTCGCAGCCTCGACTTCCGGCGTCCACGACAAATCGGGCATGGGAAGATCGCTGACACGGGTTTTACCCGGAACCAGGCTGGCGGGAGCCGGGACTTTAGGGGTGAAGCCTTTGGTTGTGGTCATGTTCATGGCCGCTTCCTTTCATGCACAGCGCCTGCCGTAGCAACGCTTATGTTCAATCTGAGCAAAACCTTGGCCAAGAAAAACGGCCGTTAGCCGTTTTGCACCAAGCCCTTATACTCAATACGAGTATTATATAGACGCAACTCACGGATAAATCAAGGGCTGCTTGGCCTGTTGTTCACAAGTGCCACCAACCTGGTTGATAAGTTTAGGCCTGCGACAACCGGGAATGCCGCACGCCCATTTTTCGCTTCAGAAGGCAAATCGCCTTGGCAAAGCCCCTCAGTATCATGGGCAACCTATACCGCGAGGGCCAACTCCGCCGCCGCCGCCGCGACCGGGGAAGCCGATGCCTGGCAATGTCCTCATGACATCACCGAGGAAAGGAGCTTCCCTCCCAGACTGTGATTACGGCTCGACTGGCAAATGCCCCAGCTTTGCATGGGCCGAACACATCTTCCGTCATGCTCCACCCGCCCGCTTGGACAAGCACGAGCGCCTGCGAGAGCCTTGATGGGGGTTGGCTCGCAAGCCTGGCCGGAGGCTTCACGGGCACACATCGCGCACCGCGCGCCATTGTTCCGTGTTGGCAGACACAATAACCTGAGCGCGCGCCGGGCACCTTGGGAGGCGTGCATTCTCCGCGGGAACGACGATCAGCAACCGGCAGGACTGGCGGAATAATTGCTGGCGAACGGTTTTTACATCATGCCTGAAACGCTCGACCTGACGGCTTGTTCTGATAGTATCAACCTATAGCGACATCACGTAAAAAGGCCGATTAACAGGCCAGGTGTGGAGGCAACGATGATAACTTCTCAGGACAACGACATCCTCACCCGCGTCGGGCCCGGCACGCCGATGGGCAAGCTTATGCGCCGCTATTGGCTGCCTGTGTGCACTTCCTCGCAAGTCGCCTCGCCCGACAGCGATCCACTGCGCACGCGCATGCTGGGCGAAAATTACGTAGTATTCCGCAATACCGATGGCGTGGTCGGCGTCCTGGACGAATTTTGCATGCACCGTCGTGCATCGCTGGCCATTGGGAGGGTGGAAGACAATGGAATCCGCTGCCTGTATCACGGCTGGAAATTTGGCGTGGACGGAACGATCCAGGATACGCCAAACCATTGCGATGATCGTTTCAAGCAGCGCATCAAGGCGCCGGCCTATCCGGCGCGCGAAGCGGGCGGACTTGTGTGGGCCTATTTTGGACCGAAAGAACTTGAACCGCCGTTCCAGCAGCTGGAATTTTTCCATGGCCCTGACGAGAACCGATGCATTTTCCGCATCAACATTCCCTGCAATTATCTGCAATTGTTCGAGGGCGGCACCGATTCATCCCATGTAGGCATTCTTCACTGCAACATGGCCAATCCGGAATGGAAGGACAAGGCTGCCAGCTTCGTGCCCGACCTCGACGACTACACGTCGGTTGCCTTGGCCAGCGGCGACAATGCGCCAGTGCTGGATATCGAGAATACGCCCTACGGCTATCATTATGCCGCCAAGCGTCAGGGCCCGAAAATCGATGGCAGCGACACACATTCGGTTCGCGCGACGGCTGTCATCATGCCGGTACTGCGCATCATCCCCTTGCGTGAATATCAATTCTTTGTTTTTGAAGTGCCGCAAGACGATTACCGGACAAGCACCTATATTGTTTGCCACGGGCCAAAACCCTTTGACCGCGAGAAGATGAAGGTCGTGCTCGGGCTGACCGACGAACGCTACTGGCACGAGGGCGATTTCGATTATCGTGCGACACCGGAAAATCTCTGGTTTCAGGATCGCAGCCGTATCGATGAAACATGGTCGGGAATGACCGGATTGATTCCCTGAAGATTCCTCGATATCCGTTTCCATGGGCCCCATTGCAGAACGTCACAAGGAAACCCTTGTGGCAGCAGACATCGCTGTCGTGCGTTTGCGCGAGCGGTTGTTGGACGCAGTGCGCACGCACGAGGCCAAGGGGGAAGCTCTGGGTGCCGGGCTATCCGATCTCAGCAGAGTGCGAAGCCTGGCAGACACCAACATTCCGGTTGGTAAACGCTGGCAGGACTATCTCCCCGACAACATGAGCCCTTCGGCAGCAGCAAAGGAACCTGCAGAATGATGAATGGTCTCCGCATTGCGGTCGTAACCTTGTGCACCGGCACAGCCGGTTATTCGATGCTGGCTCCAAAACCCGCGCACGCCCAGATACCGCGCGGCACCTGCATGGTGTCCGATCCCACAGGCACGCCATTGAACGTACGCCGCTTTCCGAATGGTCCTATCGTCAGCCGCGTGCGGAACGGGCAACTTGTTGTTGTGCGCGGCATCGAACGCGATGATCGCGGCCGGCCTTGGGCCTTGTTGTTCAGCAATGACGGAGCATCAATCGGCTACGTATTTCGTGAATACGTGTCTTGCCGCAACTAGCTGAACATTGGTTGGCAATACCGGACAGGAATATGTGTAGATGCGAGTGAAGACTTTTTCATTGACGGCGGGCTTGCTTCTGGCGTGCTCTGTCAGTTTTACCAGTGCCGCTTCAGCGCGCGATGCGCGATGCCGTATCTTTCAAGACAACCGCCTTGCTCTGGACCGAATTTGTGACTTTGAACCGGACGGACGCAATGGCTCCTATGTGCTTTCAGCGCAGGGCAAGCGAGGTTTGCTTGTTCCGGGAATATCGACCATCAGCGTCTCGGTGTTCCGTGCAGGAGCTGCCGAAGTACGGGGTCTGACGGTTGACGGAATCAATTCACGCTGGGGCGAAGCGCGCCGGTCGAACAATGACCGGGCCTGCTGGGTTGGCGATGGTTTTAGTATTTGCGTATATTAAAATCAGGTTTCACTACGGGAACGAAGAATGATCACCGCTGAAGAAAATGACCTGCTAACGCGCGTCGGCCGAAATACACCCATGGGACGAATGATGCGGCGCTATTGGCATCCCGTCTGCGCATCATCGCAAATCCCTACTCCCGATTGTGATCCATTGCGTGTGCGCATGATGGGCGAAAACTATGTTGTTTTTCGCGATACGAGCGGCAGGGTTGGAATTCTCGATGAGTTTTGCATGCACCGGCGCGCATCACTAGCCATCGGAAGGGTTGAGGACAATGGCATTCGCTGTCTTTATCACGGCTGGAAGTTTGGTGTGGACGGCACCATTCAGGAGACACCCAATCATTGCGATCCGCGTTTTGCGGCACGTCAGAAAGCTCCGGCATATGCCTGTCGCGAAGCAGGCGGATTGATTTGGGGCTATTTCGGACCCAAGGACCAGGAGCCTGTTTTTCAGAAATGGGGTTTCTTCGACGGCCCGGACGAAAACCGGGTCATCACGCGCATCAATACCGCCGCAAATTACTTGCAATTGTGGGAGGGTGGCTGCAATTCCTCCCATGTTGGGATCCTGCATTGCAATCGCGCCAATCCCGCCTGGAAGGACAATACGTTTCAGGCCGTGACGGACGAAGATTACAATCCCGGCGCCCTGAGCGTCGGTGATAATGCGCCGGTTCTGGAAGTCGAAAATACACCCTATGGCTATCACTACGCGGCGAAGCGACAAGGTCCGACCGGCGAGGACGGCAAGACAACTTATTCGGTTCGCGTAACGCCGGTAATTTTCCCGACCGTGCGCATCATCCCCGCGCCTGCCTTCCAGTTCTACGTCTTCGAAGTGCCGCAGGACGATTACAAGACCAGCACATATCTGATCTGTCACGGACAGAAGCCTGTGAACCGCGATGACATCAAGCGTATTCTTGGAATCGACGACGAACGCTTCTGGCGGGAGGATGACTGCGAGTTTCGCGCGTCATGGGACAATAATCTCGGTCAAGATCGCGCAGCAATGAAGAGTGACGACTGGTCAGGCTTTTCGGGCATCGAGCAGGAAGATGCAATCATTGCCATCTCCATGGGAGCGATCGTGGAACGGCACAAGGAAACGCTGGTCGCCGCCGATATGGCTGTAGTGCGATTGCGCGAACGTCTTCTGGAAAGCTTGCGCCAGAATGAGGCGGGCAAGGATCCATTCGGCATTGCTATTGCCGATTACACGCCTGTGCAAGCGCTGGTTGATACGGTCATTGCGGACAATGAACGGTGGCAAGATCATGTGCCGGCAAACCAAGGTACAAGCCAGCGCACCAGAGAACCGGCGGAATAGAACAAAGCCATGCATCCACGTGTTGAACTTGATCGTAAAAATTCCATGGAATTGGATGTTGGCGGCCAGCATTTCAAAGCCAACGCACGGTCTTATCTTGCACGGTGGGCGCTGGACCGGCCCTTCTATATTTTCAACAATGGCCCACCGATGGTGATTGCCGGCCGCTATGCGGACGTGCAGGAGATATTTACCGATCCGGTACGCTTTGCCTCCGAGCTACCGCGTGGAAAAGGATATGAGCAATACGACAAGTTCATGGGTGTGAAGTTCCTCACACAGACCGATGGTGAGCAACACGCACGCTTGCGCAGGCTTCTGATGCCCGCATTTTCCGCACGCCGCATGGAACAGATGGAAGGGCGCATTTCAGAAATTATCGAAGGTCTGCTCGACGACATCGCAAGCGGACCCAACACCTTTGATGCGATGAACCAGTTTGCTGCACGCCTCGTCGTTGGCGCATTGTTGACGGCCATGATTTCACTCAACAAGGAGCAACAGCAGGTTCTTGTCGATTTTCAGGATGTCATGCCCCTGACCACGACGGCCAAGCCCGGCGAGCCGTGGCCAGAAATCTGCCAGATTGCCTTCCGCAAAATGACCGATGTTGTGATGAGCGTGATTGCAGAGAGGCGCAAAAATCCAAAAGAGGATTTTCTGGGAGATCTCGTGCTCGCCCATGATGAAGGCGACCGCCTCGACGACAAGGAATTGTTCGACCAGATATTCGGCATCTTCGGCGCGCTGGCCACGACGCCGCGTTCGGCCTCAGGCCTCATGCATGAACTCTACTCGCATCCGGATCAATTACGGATGCTGATGGACGATGTATCCATTGTCGAAGATGCTGTGGAAGAAGGCCTGCGACTGGCGGGCAACGGATACTTCACTTTTCCGCGCATCGCCACTTGCGACACGGAAGTCGGTGGAACCTTCATTGAAAAGGGCATGATCGTGCGTCCGTCGATCTTGTCGGCCAATTACGATCCGGAAGTATTTCCCGATCCATTGCGTTTCGATATCCGCAGAAAGCCAAAGCGCATCATGACATTTGGCGCGGGGCCGCACCATTGCATCGGCAATATACTCGGCAGAACCACCCTGACACTGGCGATCAAGCAATTCGTCGCGCGCTTCCCGGAGGCGAAACTGGCCGAAGACAATTTCGTACCGGTCTATGGCGGCGCGGTCGGCGAATTGCGGATGAAAACGTTACCGATGATGCAGCGCTAGAAAGCCCGCACTCCATCGAATACCCCATGCCTTGCATGGGTCACGGAATTCGACGCGACAAAAAGTCCCGGGCCGCCGTTGGGCGTCCGGGACCATTCACTCCTCGCTGAAACTATTTCACCAGTTCAGCATTGATGATCGCGGTGCGGCCGGAAGCAGCTGCAGCAAGGCTGTCTGTCAGCGCCTTGCGGAATTCTTCCGGCGTTGAAGCCTTGGCGCCAAACATGCCGTAGTGCGAGCCGAGATCGCTATATTCGGGCCCCTCAATGTTAACGCCATAATGGACCTTGGTCGTATCGGCGACACCGTCAGCGTAATAGATCACGTGACCCTTGCGCATGGCTTCGTATTTCTTGTTGTTGCAAACAACGATCACAATCGGAAGATCATAGGTCTTGGATGCACCAAGCGCCTGGATGATCGGATTGTAGAGGAAAGACCCATCACCGACGAACAGAACGACCGGACGGTCTTTCGCAGCAAGCTTTGTTCCGAGCGCTGCACCAATGCCCTGCCCTAACGCACCGCCACCAAGGCGAAAGAAACTTTGCGGCGCATCCAGATTGAAGTGCGGGCGCATCTGCGGCATGTGCGTGATCGTCTCGTCGCAAACAATTGCATCCTTTGGAAGGACGTCTGCAGCAACCGCTGCCATGGCAATGCAATCCATGCCGTCTTGTTGAAGCCAGCGACTTTTCCTGATCTGCCTTCAGCGAAGCAATCAGCTTGTTGTGTTCGACGGTCCAGTGATTGCGGCGTTCTTCGATCAGCTTGGCGTCCGAGCCTTTCTTCGCCGCTTCCGTCAGCAGCTTCAAAGACGCGGCGATATCGCCCTCCAGATACATTTCCGCGCCTGTGTCCTGATAGGCCAGTTGCGGACGTAGCGGATTTTCGCTGATGGCAACGATAGGGCCTTTGCCAAACCGCTTGTTCGGCGGATACCAGGGCGCCTTGCCACCAACCAGCAGGATGAGATCGCATTGCTCAAGCGGAGCGAAATTATAGCCCATCCACATGGGGTGGTTGCGCGGGAAGTTTGTGTAGAACGAGGCGCGACCATTCATCACGGGTACGCCAAGGCTTTCAGCGAGTTCGACGAGCGCGTGAAATGCTGCCGGATCGCGGCCCGAACCTTCTGTCACAACCGCAGGCCGCTTTGCCTTGCGCAGCAGTGCCGCGACTTCCTCGACATCCTGCGGCAGCGGTTGCAGCTTGGGCGCAGGCCGCACACGCGGCAGATCCTTGGGTTTTGCCCACGTGTGCAACATCGCTTCCAGGGAGACGTTCAGATAGACCGGGCCCTGCGGGACCCGCTGTGACATCTCATAGGCGCGTGTGACGCTGTTGTAGAGCGTCGGAGCAGACGACACGTGGGTGGACCATTTGACGATTGGTGCAACGAATTTGTTGGCGCCGCCAACACTGACACCACCATACCATTGCGGCTCGACATCGATTTCCGGATCGGCGCCGAACGTTGTCGATTCACCTGACATGACGACGACCGGCATTTCAAGCTGGCTTGCAGTCAGCATTGCCATGGACCCATGCATCAAGCCGACGCCTGCGTGGATCATTACCGCTTGTGGGCGGCCGGTGTAGGCGGTGTATCCAATGGCCATGTCGACTGCGACTGTCTCGTGCCAGCAATCGAGGAATTGCGGTCCGTCATTCTTCTCAACCGTCTGGCGCGACATTGCCTCCCAAACCGGGCTCCATTCAGAACCGGGTGAGGACATGATGTAATCAACGCCAAGATTTCGGAAGGCCTCTACAATTGCTTCGCCGCCGTCTGAATAATTTTTCATACCTGCCTCCAGATTGTCCGTGCGCAAATAGCCCAGAAGCGGTTTTCACCTTGTGCGATCACGCGTACGATAAATTGCAGTCGACTGACCGCGATTGTTTTCTCCCAGGCGCGCGTTTACTCCGCTGCCGCGTTCCTTAACGCAGACTTTCTAGCCTGTTTTCCCGCCACTGGCCAAGCAGGACGTGTCAGCCCCAGGTTCTCGCGCAGGGTGCTACCTTCATAGGCCTTGCGATACAGGCCGCGCCGCTGCAATTCAGGTACGACAAGATCGACGAAGCGCTGTAAATCTCGAGGATAAAGCGGCGGCATCATGTTGAACCCGTCGCAGGCCTTCTCGCCGACCCAAAGTTCCATGTGATCCACAACATCTTTGGGCGTGCCTATAATGAGGCCGTGCCCCCTTGCACCAGCAAAATGCTTGTAAAGATCGCGAACGGTCATGCCGGGCTGCCGTTCGATCAGCTCGTTGACCAGTTGTGCGCGGCTGCCTCCTCGCGGCGTCACCGGGATGACGGGAACTGGATCGTCCGGTGCAAAGCCGGAGAAATCGAAATCCATGCGTTGCGTCAGCAGCGCCAGACCCATCACGGGATCAATGAGGTCCTGGAGCTCGTCAAACTCAGCGCGCGCCTGCGCCCGCGTTTCGGCGACGAAAAAGGTCAGCCCCGGCATGATCTTCAAAGCTGTCCGGGTGGCGCCCGTAGGCAGCCATGCGCTGCTTCACATCTGCATAGAATGCTTTGGCGTTTTCCAGATGCTGCTGGGCGGCAAAGACAACTTCTGCAGTGGCAGCCGCAAGCTCGCGTCCATCTTCGGAGGCGCCAGCCTGTACCATGACAGGTTCGCCCTGAGGCGAAGGCGGTACAATCAACGGACCTTTGACCTTGAAGAACTCACCTTCGTGATCGAGTACAAAGAGTTTTTCCGGATCGAAAAAAAGGCCCGACGTCTGGTCGCGCACAAAAGAGTCGGCCTGCCATGATTGCCACAAGCCGCGCACAACATGCGCGAACTCCCACGCCATCTTGTAGCGCAGTGATTTTTCGACATGCTGTTCGTGCCCGAAACTGAGCGCAGAGGTTTCGTTTCCGGAAGTAATCAGGTTCCAGCCAGCACGCCCGTGACTGGCCAGATCGAGACCGGCAAAACGGCGGGCAAGCAGATAGGGTTGGTCATATGTAGTGCTGGACGTGCACACCAGACCCAGGTGTTGGGTGTGTTGGGCGACGGTCGCCATCACAGTCAGCGGCTCCATCCAGGCGCCGGCCGCGTCATGGCTCATGGCCTCCAGAGATCCGCGCCAGAAGCTTAGGGAATCGGCCATGAAGAACAGGTCAAACAGGCCACGCTCGGACAATCTGGCCAGATCGATGATCGCCTGCACGTCGACGTCGAAGTCGGGACGGGCGTCCTTGTGCCGCCAGGCCGCCATGTGCTGGCCGGCGCCAGGCCAATAAAACATGCCGAGTTTCATGTGGCGCGGATCGCCTGCCATGTCTCTTCCTCCCGGGGTTGGAGGAAAGCATGGCACGGGAGCAGAAAAATGCAACCTGTCAGGTTTGTCCGGGCTTCAGCTTGTAGAAAATATGCGTGCCGATCTTGTTCATGCGCTTGAGCTTCTTGGCCCATTTCGGATTGACGTAGGTGGCATGATAATGCGTCGAGCCACCAACCTTGGCGAGATAGGTCTGGCCTTCCAGCACTTCCTTAGCGATGCGCTGCGCGGTTGACCAGGAGCCGTGATCGCGGATCGCCAGCGACTTGCCTTCGCATGTGAAAGTGAACTGGCAAGCCTTGTAGCGATGGCGGTTCTGAAACACGACACCACACACACTGTTGGGATAAAGACCGCTCAAGACGCGGTTCAGAACCACCTGTGCCACAGCGGCCTGACCGGCTTCGGATTCGCTACGCGATTCGAAAGTAAATCGCCTGTGCCAGACATTTGCGTTGGGCAGGCTCGTTAGCGCGCGCGATCATGGCACTGTAGTTCGGCTTATGCACGGTGCGTGCAAGATCGGTTTTCTCTGGCTTTTGCGCGCCTTGAGGGTTCTTGTTGCCGTCGTTGAGCAATTCGCGGGCAAAGACAACTTTTACTGCCGCACCTGCATCCACCGGTGTGGATGAGGACAAGGCTATGGCGCGCTGTACGGCAGGTGAAGTACCATCGAGGTGGCGGGACACTTCGCGCGACACAAGCGGTGCCTGGTTGTGCATTGCAAGCACAGAAACCGGCGTCGTTGGCGAAGTATCTGCGCCCGATGCCGGGCTAGCGCCATATTCGTCGGCAACAGGCGATGGCGCGGGTTTTTCGAACCCTTCAAATCCCAGCACATCGCCGGAGTATATCTGCTGATCGGCGATAAGCCGCTTCAGGCTTCCCTTGCTGCGCAGTTTGGCATCGAAGGTAGGACGCAGGCCGATGAACGGATCGCCCTTGTTGCTGCGGTCAGGCCGTGGAAAGCCGAATTTTTCGGCCTTCAATACGATGCGTGGCTCAATCTCATCCGGCACCGGATCAAAGGCTTCCTGCTCATTGCCCGTCTTCAGGCTCGCAAGATGGATCAGGCCGACGTTAGCCGAGGCGCCAAAGGCCCCGGCAGGCGCTATCAGCGGCAGAGACGTGTGTGGAACAATATCAGAGGGCGCAAGGGTCCGCGTGACGGTCAGGCCAGCGATATTGCCGCCAATGGCGGCATCCTGGCCGGCCCCCGCGGGGAAGGAAACGGCAAGCCCGGCGCCGAGGCACCAAGGCGCTACCGTTCCTATTGCCCAAAATACGCGAGACCGACCCATACTTACCCTACGCAACGCTACGCAATTGATCAGGATCCGGCTTACTGCCGAACCGCAACGCAGTACTCGTGCCGGTTTCGTACCGGAGAAAAGGTTATCGCCGATTAAGCTTGAGACACGGTTACCTTGCGGAATTCTCTGGTGTTCAGGTTTGGCACAGACACGCTTGCCGTGCGTGCGCCGTGCTGCCGCGCCTGTTTTGGATCAAGGACGAAACCGGAAGCACGGCTAACCTGTTGGATGGTGTTGAGCGAAAAGAGGACTTGATCGTGGCGCGCAATCAAATTCTGGCACTGGTGACATGGGCCATGCTGGCCTTGTCCGGAACTACGGCAAATGCAGAAGACGTTGGCGATATCCGTCTGGGGCGGTCGATCGCGAGCAAGGATTGCGCGCAGTGTCACGCAATGGGTGGCAAAAAATCGCCAACAGGGACCGAGGCCCCATCCTTCGATGCTATCGCGAACATGGCATCAGCCAGCGTCTTGTCGATCCGGGTATTCCTGCGGACATCACACCGGAACAAGACCATGCCGAATATCATGCTGACAGAAGAGGAAGTGGATGCGGTGGCCACCTACATTCTCAGCCTGCGCACCAAATAAAACAGCGGACCATCATCACTTCTACCGAAGGACAAGGCCCGCTGCGAGAGTTCAATCACAAACCAAGCCCGCGCGCGTTGCCGTCACGCAGGCAAGCGATCACAAGGTCTTTGTGATGACGTCGATCTTGACTGAATCCGGATCAAGCTTCTTGGCCGACTTGTCGACCCGCTCGACCTTTACGCCTTTTTCGAAAGCGGCCATTTGCAGGATTTCGAGTTGCTCATCGCCGGAGCTTTCGAACCAGTATTCGGCGCCGCGCGGAATCAGAATGCCTTCGTGCTTGCCGAATTCGCCAATGAGTACATCGCCCGGGCCGTAGAACTTGACCTTGCCAGCCAGCACCATCCAGAAACCGTCCATGCCATTGTGCGAATGCAGGTTGTTTTCGCCGCCTTCGGTGACGATCTGCACACGGCCACGGATGATATCGCTTTTGGCCAATTGCACGATGCCTTTGCCACGACGCAGGTCGTCAGGTTTCTTGTAGCTGAAGGTCTGATAAGCAAGGTTGGCTTCGCCTTCTGCAGTCCTTGTATTGTCGTCCATTGTGCGTTCCTTCGTTGTATTGGTGCGCAAGTCATTTGTTATACTGGCCGTGCACCCAGACACGTCAATCAGCCTTAACTGCTGTGAAGCTATATCCCGCAGCAGGCGCTCATCACATCACATTCCCCATCACATCCTTGCCGTGATAGTCGCTTTTGTAAAATTCCGGATTCATCCGGCTTGCCGCCCCGTCTCTCTCCAGCTCACGCACGAATTCGGCGCGCAGGAAAGGATCCTCATCGTAATAGGGGATGGCATCGCCGCCATCCTTGATATCGATAGCGCCGCGATCAGTCATTGCCTCGCCGGGCACGCCGGGTTTGCGCGAGCGTGAATTGTTCGGTCCGAACCAGGCTGTCAGACGCAACGGGTCCTTGCTGACACCAAAATGCTGATGGAACCAGTCGCCCGCCATTGGAGCAGCAGATACCATACCACCGAACTCATAATCCTGGCGGCGAACATCTGCATGTGTCCCATCTTTCCATGGCGACATGCCGAGGCGCTCGGGCCAGGTATAGGAATAACCCCTGCCCTTTAGGCAGATCAGCACGGCGGACGACGCGTGTTTATGGGCCTTGGAGTAGCGGCCGGTTTCATGCTGGCCGACCCACGTGTAGAACCGATTGCCTGCCATATGCGGTTCCATGCGGCGATAACCCGGTGAACGTCTGTTATCGAGCGGCAGCTCGGTCGTGATAACATCGGGAATGAAATTCGTGCGCCGCATGGCAAGCCCGCGTACCGGATCGGGCATGATGTCTTCCTGCGGCTTGAAATAATCCTCGCCGCCTGAATAGCGTTCCGAAAAATTATAAGGGCAGTTGAAGACATAGTGCGGATTGTCAAACAGGTTCATGATATTCGGCGCGGACGTGCCACACAGCAGAATGGCCGGAGCGTTGGTCGCGTTTACAAAACGATGATGCGCGTTCAGCGGAATGGAAAAAAGCGAACCGCGCTGCCATTCGAATGTCTGCTTGGTGGGCTGGCCTTCGTTCCACACTTCAGTCGAGCCGCGTCCTTCAACAACCAGCACGACCTTTTCGTATATGTGGCGCTCAATGTTCAGCGCGCCGCCAGCGGGTATTTCCACGACATACATGCCCCACAGACCTTCAGTGCCGAAAAGCTGAATGTAGGTGCCGCGGCCACCAAGGCGCGACCAGGGCTTCATCGGCAGATCAAGAACGGTCTTGCAGCCAATATCGCGATGACAGGGAATTCCCTCGGCTTCCATGAACCGGTCATAGGGCATGGCGGGACGGCCGAATTTGCCCAATCCGGCGTTTTCGCCGGCCTTGGGTTCGTGCCAATGGGAGAAATTATCGTCATGCGGCATGGCTATCCTCCAGCGTCATTTTTTTGCATCCGCCAGAAATATAAGGTCCCGGCTTGCTTTCGGTCTCTGGAATGAGCCTACGATGCCGGTCTGTCAAGGATCGGGGACCCGTGACGCTGTGGCAGGGGGATATTCATTGAAAATCGGCCCGCTTCCGGTCACCATGCGTCCAATTGACCTTGAAATCATAAGGGAGCGCGCCGCCATGGAATTTGGCATCCAGTTTTTTCCATCGGTCGGGCCCGATCTCAAACCGGCTGACCAATACTGGCAGGAAGCGCTTTACCTGACCAGGCTGGCAGAGGATCTCGGGTTCACCAGCGTGCGAACCGTCGAGCATTATTTCCATCCCTATGGCGGCTACTCGCCAAGCCCTCTGGTCTTCTTGGCAGCGGCTGCGGCATTGACCCATAAAATCCGGCTCATCACGGGAGCCGTACTGCCTGTTTTCAATAACCCGCTGAAGATGGCCGGCGAGATCGGCATGGTGGATGCCATCTCCGGCGGCCGGCTTGAAGTGGGCTTTGCGCGCGCTTTCCTGCCACACGAGTTCGGACGTTTCGGCATTTCCATGAACGAGAGCCGCGCCCGCTTCGATGAAGGGCTGGAGCAGGTGCGGTTGTTGCTGGAAGGCGAGCATGTGAGCCATTCGGGCAAATTCCATTCGTTCGCCGATATCACCTCCCTGCCCCGGCCGACGCAAAAACCAAGACCACCGTTCTGGATCGCATCTATCTCGACACCGGAATCCTTCGAAAGCTGCGGCCGCAACGGTCACTCGATGATGGCCATCCCGCTTGCCAGCGACGCAACCTCAAAACTGGTCAAGATTTATCGTGATGCCTGGACTGGAGCAGGACACGCCGGGCACGGCAAGGTGATGCTTGCGTTTAACATGTTCTGCGCATCTTCGCGCGAAGCGGCACGCAGCCTTTCGCAGGCAGATCACGAACATTATCTGCGCGCCATCGCCGATGGTGCAGCAGAATGGGGCAAGGGTGCATTTTCGAACGACTATCCGAATTACCAGAAGATGTACGCTGCCTTGTCTTCCGAGAATTATGAAACCACTGTTGCCAAGCGAACTGCGTGGATCGGTACGCCAGACGACATCATCAACGCAGCGGAAATCTATAACCGCGAATGTGGCGGCTTCGATGCTGCTTCCTTCCAGGTGAATTTCGGAAACATGCCCCTGGAAACTGCGGAAGCTTCCATGCGCCTGTTCGCAAGGGAATGCCTGCCGCATCTGAGCAAGATATGAATTGATACAAAGACCAATTCATAATCGAATTTTGGATGACATTTCCAACTTGCCGGCAACGGCGGTCAGCAAGACTTTTGTTGCCTGATATCAATTGTGGCGGATACAAATTCCGCCACATTCGATCCAATTACAGACACCGCTAATGCAAATTCTGGACACAAATTAACAGAAACTGGCTCCGCAACCCATCAAGGGAGAGGACGCCACATGCAAAACAAGATGCTCATACTTGCCAGCACGATAGTTGGTTCAGGTATTTTTGCGATACCGCCGGCCAACGCCGGGCAGGAACGGGACGCTATCGTTGTCAGTTCGCAGCTTAGTCACAAGCTGCTGAAACACGGAGCAAAGCAACGTGTTTATCTGAAAATCCGCATCCGGGGACGAGAGCAGGAAGCTGAAAATTCGCGTACGCCCGCCAATGTCGCCATTGTCATCGACCGCTCCGGCTCAATGAATGGCGAAAAAATCCGCAAAGCCCGCGAAGCTGCAAAAATGGCGGTCGATCGCATGGTAGAAAATGATTACGCATCCGTGGTTATTTTCGACCATGATGTCGAAGCCTTGGTTTCGGCCAGGCCGGTCAAACACCGCGAATATTTTCATTCGGCAATCGATCAGATCATGGCGCGCGGACAGACTGCAATCTACCCCGCAGTTGAAATGGGCGCGCAGCAAATCGCGAGGAACAAAAGCCCCCAGCGCCTGAACCGAATTATCCTGATCTCCGATGGGCTGGCCAATGTTGGACCGTCACGCCCCCATGACTTTCAGCTTCTGGGCGAAAGGCTCGGTAGAAAAGGAATATCCGTATCAACGATCGGCCTTGGCAGAGGCTATAACGAAGACCTGATGTCGCAATTGGCGCTGGCCAGCGATGGCAATCACGCCTTCGCCCGCACGGGCGCCGATCTGGTGAAAATTTTCAACCAGGAATTCGACGAGGTCCTTTCTGTTTCCTGTCAGGATGTCGAAATCATCATCCACACGCGCAAAGGCGTTACGCCTGTAGAAATTCTCGGCCGCAAGGGTGTGCTCGAAGGCAACAGCGTGAGATTCAAGTTGAACCAGATCTATGGTTCGGCAGAACATGCACTTCTGGTTGCGCTGGATGTCGACGGTGAAACAGTAGACAATATCGCGCCGCTCGCCGATATAAGAGTGAACTATCTGCCGCCGACCGGGGACACACGGCACATCGAAACTGCAGTCAATGGCCAATTCAGCCGATCCGATAGTGCTGTACGCGACAGCACCGATCCGGAAGTGATGAAAACAGTTCTCGAACTTCAAGCCCGCAATCGCAGCCGCGAGGCGATCCGCCTGCGCGACAGCGGAAAAATCAACGAAGCAGCAAGTTTGCTCCGCAGCAATGCCGAGGATCTCGACAAGGACCGGATCAAGTACCGTATCGAATCCAAACGGCTCGAGTTGATCATTCAAAACACAAGAGCGGCGGCAGAAGCAGCACCCAGCCCGCAACACTGGAATGCTTCGCGAAAACAAATGCGAGAGGACCTGAGCAACCGGCAGGGTTCATCCGTAAAATACTAGACCGTGTACCGAAAACCCTAAAATGAACCCTGAATAATGGGTGCCAATCACGCGAGGCTGCAAAGCTTCGCGTGAACACTGTCCTTCAGTGAGGTTCAGGACTTCTTTTTCTTCTTTTTCTTCGCAAACAAGAGATTGCGCATGTAGTCCTTGGCCTCCTGCGGAGCCTCTGCGATTTCTTTCAGCATGTCTTGCGCATCCTTTGCCCCAACAGGACTGACATCTACGCCCAGCTTTTTTGAATTGGCCAGGAATTTTGGATCTTTCGCCATTGTAAGAAAAGCCGTTTGCAAGGCTTTCGCACGCTCCGGCGGCAAGCCCGGAGGCGCTGCAAAGGGGCGCGACAATTGATAGGGAATTTCGGCCACCGCAATCAGGGTTTTTGATTTTGGATCTTTCACCAGTTCGCGGACCGTCGGAACATCAGGGAATCTGGGGTGGCGCGTACGGCGCGCGAACTGCAACAACACACGCACCGGACTGTCGTCCTTGAGCCAATGCGGATAGGTGGAGGAGACAGAAGAGAGACCAACGAACCTTCCCTGAATCTCGCCGCGTTCGATGGCGGGATTGAGAGCATTTGTATCGCGATAGCCAGCGATCAGTTTGATCCGCGCGCCAAGCGTATCGCGCATCAAATTGGCTATGTCGTTGCCTGTCGATCCCGCAGCCGTACCACCAACAATGACCTCCGGTCCGCCGGCCTTTACAACATCGTTGAAGGTCTTGGCAGGCGCGTCTTTGCGCACGAACAGCAAATAGGCATCATTCTCCGCGCTGGATGGCGATCCGAGCCAGGTAAATTTGCGCGGATCAAACTGCACATTCTTGTTCCCGCCAAGAATGCCCATGAGCGGCATGTTGCGGGAGAATGTGCCGATGACAGTGCCGTCCCGTGCCGCAGCGCTGTAAAGATGGTTGGTCATCCGCAACGAGCCCGCGCCCGGCATGTTTTGCACAATGACCGTTGGCTTGCCGGGCAGATGATCGCCGAAATGCTTGCCAACAAGGCGCGCATAAACATCATAGCCGCCGCCGGGACCATAACCCACCAGCACGGTGACCTGCTTGTCCTTGTAAAACGCCGCCAAGTCTTCAGCCTCGACGGATGTGACACCTGCCATCAGTGCGCCAATGGTGCCCATGGCAGCGATTGTGCGTTTCATGCGATCCTCCCTCGTTTGCCCAAGACTAGGGAGGCGAGCACCATTAGTAAACCCAAATTGAGCCAAACAATCGTATTACGTAATAAAATGATGCATCTGGATCCGAACCTATGGAGGCTGGGGCTGGCGCTACTTCTTCTTTTTGTCGCCAAACAACAATTTGCGCAGGTAATCCTTCGCTTCCTCGGGGGCGGCGCGAAGCTCAGCCAACATATCAGCGGCATCCTTTGCCCCGACCGGACTGACATCGACACCCATTTTTTTTGAATTGGCAAGAAAGACCGGATCTTTTGTCATGTCCAGAAAGGCGGTCTGCAACGCCTTTGCCCGATCCGCCGGTATGCCGGGCGGACCTGCGAACGGACGTGAAAGCTGGTAGGGAATCTCGGCGAGATTTACCAGGACCTTCGCTTTGGGATCAGTGGTCAACTCTCGCACGGTCGGAACATCCTTGTAGTTTGGATGCCGGGTCTTGCGCGCGAACTGGACAAGGGCACGCACGGGCCCGTTTGGCTTCAGCCAGTGCGCGGCAGTGGACGATACGGACGACAGCCCCACAAAGCGGCCATCCAGTTCGCCACGTTCAATGGCTGGATTGAGGGCATTGGTGTCACGATAGCCGGCAATCAGCTTGATGCGTGCGCCAAGCGCATCGCGGACAAGTTCGGCCACGTCATTGCCGGTTGCGCCTTGCGCAGTTCCCCCGAGAATGACTGTCGGACCACCCGGCCTGAGCAAATCCTGGAAGGTCTTTACTTTGGAATCCTTGCGCACGAACAACATGTAGGCATCGTCTTCGGCACTGGAGGGCGAGCCGAGCCAGGTAAATTTTTGTGCGTCGAACTGGACATTCTTGTTGCCGCCCAGAACACCCATCAGCGGCATGTTCCGCGAGAAGGTGCCAAACACAGTGCCGTCTTTCGGTGCCGCATTGTAGAGGTGATTGGCGGCGCGCAAGGATCCAGCGCCCGGCATATTCTGGACAATGACGGTAGGCTTGCCCGGCATTTTGTTGCCGAAGTGGCGCGCAACCAATCTTGCATAGGCGTCGTAGCCGCCGCCGGGTGAATAACCGACGATGATGTTTATCTGCTTGCCCTTGTAAAAGTCAGCTATACCCTGCGCACTGACCGGTGCAGCAAGACTCAACGTGGCGGCGCATGCCACCAGCGCGGGAAAACCATTCTTCATGTTTGCCTCCAAAGACCTGAACCGAGTTTAGGGAGATTGCCGGCCCGTTACAAGCGCCCGGCGATTTACAGCGCCAATCCCGGCTTCTAAAATTCGCGAGGGCATGTGGCGGGACCGTCAGGACGAACAGATGACAGATATGGATGGCAGGCTTGCGGCACTCGAACAGCGTTTGCAGGGGCTCGAAGACAAACTGGCGATTTACCAGATCCTGGCCTGTTACGGCGTCGCGGCAGATAGCGGTTCCAGCGAGCGGGCATCGCGCCTGTGGACGCATGACGGCGTATATGACCTTCATACCCAGATCATGAGCGGACAACAGGACATCATCGACGAACTGGAAGGCGACTGGCATCAAGGCCTGATTCATCGCGGCAGCGCCCATGTAATGGGCATGCCCCTGGTCAGCGTCGAGGGAGACAACGCTGTAGCGACCAGCCAATCGAGGCTCTATCGCCGCGAAGACGACGGCAGTTACAAGGTATTGTCGTGCAGCGCCAATCGGTGGGAATTTGTGCGGACCCAGGCCGGTTGGCGATGCAAGCGCAGGACGTCGCGCAAGCTGGACGGCTCGGCCCAATCCCACGATATACTTGCACGCGGCGCAAACGGAGACGAATTGTAATGCCAACGGCGCTTATTACCGGCGCGAGCCGCGGCATAGGTCTAGAATTTGCGAGACAACTGGCTGGCAAGGGATGGATCGTTCATGCCTGCGCGCGCGAACGCGCTGCATTTCATTCCATCGATCGCGTCATCTGGCACCAACTTGACGTAACCGACCATGCCGCAGTCGATGCAATGGCGCTCAGCCTGCAGAATATGCCAATCGACCTGCTGCTGAATAACGCAGGCGTCGGTCCACGAGAAGGTGGTGCTCTGGGTACTATCGACTATGCCCTGTGGCGCAGGGTTCTTGAGATCAATGCCATTGCACCGGTAAAGATGATCGAGGCCTTCGTGGAACACGTCGCAATGTCCCGCCGTAAATTGGTCGTTTCGATTTCCAGCGAATTGGGAACCGGTCACAACATCGACAGTCATGGGCTTGGTGGTAGCGGACCCTGGATTCACTACAGGTCATCGAAAGCAGCACTCAACATCGCGCAGCATTCCATTGATGCAGCTTTGGCGGAGCGCGGCATTGTTTCGCTGCTCCTGCATCCAGGTTGGGTCGCGACCAATCTTGGCGGTCCGCACGCGGCTCTTACGGCGGAAAAGAGCGTTGCGGCCCTTCTTCCGATTATCGAAAATGCCGACGCCTCAATGCATGGACAATTTGTCGGCTACGACGGAAAGCAGCGCGGCTGGTAGAATAGCGCTAGAGCGCCTTCAGATTGAAGCCCGAAGGAATCCCGTTCTTTTGCGCTGCTGCGCTCGCGTCAATCGACGTATCCCATGTCAACGCGTCATACCGCATTCCATTGACGGCATCGGCAGCAGAAGACACCAGCCACAGCAAAGGCGGCACCATCTCTTCGGGTTCGAGAAAACGCCCCATCCTGCCTTCGCGGCTTGCTTGCCGCATGGACATGGACATGCCTTCGGTATGCGCGCCAGCGCCAGGATTTAGGATATTCACAGTCACGCCGGTGCCGGCAATTTCCTTTGCCCACACTTCCGAAGCCATTTCCAGCGCAGCCTTTGACTGGCCGTAGGGCGTCGTACCCGGACGGTTCATCGTTTCAAGCTTGGTGGTGACGTTGATGATGCGCCCCCAACCTTGTGCAATCAGTTTGGGCGCGACACGGCGGGCCATTTTTGCGGCCGCCAGGAAGTTTGTGTCCATCACATTCTGGACGACGTCATCGCCAATTTCCCAGAAA
Source organism: uncultured Alphaproteobacteria bacterium (assembly GCA_963700795.1). Taxonomy (GTDB): domain Bacteria; phylum Pseudomonadota; class Alphaproteobacteria; order Rhizobiales; family Beijerinckiaceae; genus Terripilifer. The sequence continues at coordinate 269,874 of CAVOYX010000006.1, forward strand.
CGCGGAGCCTGTTTCCCGAATTCCGCGCCCGGATTTATGTAGGTGAAAGTCAGCCCGGCGTTATTGATCAAGCCATCCAGCCGGCCAAATTCTGTTTCTGCCCTCTGCACCATGGCATCGCATTCTCCGCTTTCGCGGATATCGGCAATTGCCATTGAGATGTTGCCACGCCAGGCGAGGTTGCAAATGTCGTTTTCAAGCCGCGCCACATCGCTTTCAATATGGCCCACTGCCAGCACACGATAGCCCTGCTCCGCCAGACCCAGCGTCATGGCTCGACCGAGACCGCGCAATCCGCCTGTAACGATGAATGCGCGATCTCTCATTATTGGACCTCAAAATGCGGTGAGTTTATTCAGGATAGCCATCCGGCTTTGCATAAAGCTCTTCGCCCATGCGTGAGGGAACGCCTTCTGACGCCAGGGTTTGCGTGAACTCTTCGCGGATATATGGGTCTTCCTGAAAGTAGGGAATGGCAGTCCCGCCTTTTGCGAGGTCTATCGCGCCAAAGTCGATGAGTTTTTCGCCAGGTCTGCCGGGTCTGCGCGCTGGGTGATTGTTGACACCGAACCAGGCCGTCAGGCGCAACGCTTTCTTGCTGACACCGAAATGCTGGTGAAACCAGTCACCGGACATTGGCGCGGCGGAAACCATTCCGACGGGCTCGTAATCCTGACGCATGATTTCAGCCTGCTTGCCGTCTTTCCAGGGCGTGGTGCCGAGGCGATCAGGCCATGTGTAACTATAGCCCTTGCCCTGCAGGCAAATAAGCACTGCGCATGAATCGTGTTTATGCGCTTTGGAATAACGCCCCGTTTCGTGCTGACCGATCCAGAGATAAAAGTCGCTACCGGAGAACTCGGGTTCGAGACGGCGGTACCCAGGCGATCGCCGGTTATCGAGTGGCATCTCGCAATTGGCGATATCGGTCATGAAATTGGTGCGCATCATCGCAAGGCCACGCAATTTGTCGGGCGCGATGTCCTCATTCTGCTTGAAGAACTCCTCGCCACCGGCAAACACATTGTCGAACACGAAGGGACAATCGAAAACGAACTTCGGGTTTCCGATAAGATTGAAAATATTTGGCGCAGACGTGCCGCACAACAGCAGCGCGGGTGAGTTTGATGCATTCACAAAGCGGTGCCGTGCATTGAGTGGAATCGAGAACATCGAATATTGCTGCCACTCGAAGGTCTGTTTTTTATCCGAACCTTCCTGCCAGACTTCCGTGGTTCCGCGACCGTCAACAACCAGCACAGTCTTTTCGTAGAGATGTTTTTCGATGTTCAGGGCGCCACCGCCCGGAACCTCGACCACATACATGCCCCACAAACCTTCAGTGCCGTAAAGTTGGATGTAGGTGCCGCGGCCGCCCAGCCGCTTCCAGGGCGCCAGCGGCAAATCCTGAACGCGGTGCACGCCAATGGCGCGATGAACCGGTATGCCTTCCGATTCCATGAAGCGATCATAATTGGATGGCGCGCGCTCGAATTTGCCGAAGCCGGCACTTTCGCCAGCCTTTGGTTCGTGCCAGTGAACTACGCCTTCGCTGTCATGGGGCATGTGTTTCCTCCGTTTGTGTCATTTGCGTCAGGGACGTTTATACGTCCCTGCATGGACCGGGGCCAGCTTGATTGGCAAGCCCCCCAAAGCCCGCTAGACTTTTTTCTGTCAGAGGGAGAGCAACATGTCGAATGATTTTGCTACCGGCAGGCCAGTGCCGGATATTGAAGATTTTTCACGCCGTTCGGTGCTTGGCTGGATGGTCGGAACGGTTGCTGCAGGGGTAAGTTTGCCAACTGGCGCCTTCGCTCAAAACGCCTGGCCCAAGGGAAAGACCATAAAGGTTGTCGTGCCCTTCCCCGCCGGTGGCGCCACCGATGTGCTGGCGCGCATTGTCAGCGACAGGCTGGCCGTAATGTGGGGCACTGGTGTGGTAATCGAAAACCGTGCCGGTGCCGGTGCAAATATCGGCAACGAATACGTCACGCGCGCCGAGCCCAATGGCGAGACCCTGCTGATGGGTACGATTGGCCTGGCCACCAACAAGTTCCTCTACAAGACCATGAAATATGATGCGCAGACAGATCTGGCGCCCGTATCACTCGTTTCGATCATGCCCAATCTTGTAATCGCGCCAGCAAAAGCACCTTACAACACGATGGCCGAGCTTATCGCCTATCTGAAAGCCAACCCGGGCAAGATGACCTATGCCACCTCGGGCCGGGGTACTTCGGTGCACCTGTCCGGTGAATTTTTCAAGAAAGCTGCAGGCGTGGAAATGACGGAACTGCATTATCGCGGCAGTGCGCCCGCCCTGCAGGATCTCATCGCTGGTCGCACGGGCGTGATGTTCGACAACATGGCTTCCTGCATGCCGCAGGTGCGCTCCGGAAACCTGAAAGCGCTGGCAGTTACAACACTTAAACGCTCGAAATTCCTGCCGAATGTCCCAACAGTGGCCGAGACGATTCCGGGCTTCGACGTATCTCCCTGGTTCGGCTTCCTGGCTCCAGCCAAGACACCGCCGGAAAGACTTGAAAAACTTTCGCGTGATGTTCGCACCGCATTGACGGATGCCAATGTGATCTCTCGCCTCGACAAATTGGCCGCCGAGCCCGCCGGCTCTACGCCTGCCGAATTTACCGCGCTCATCCGTAGCGAAACCGAAAAGTGGGGTAAGGTCATTCGGGACGCAAAGATCGCGCCGCAATAGGTCAACAATGGCATTCGTCTGCGCGTGAGCGAATGCGCGCAGGCGCTGCCGTCGTTATTTCTTGCGTTTCTGGTTTGCTTCGCGAATGCGTTGCATCTGCGCAAGCACGTGCGGCGGTGCTGATGCCATTTTTTCAATGACTGCAAGCATTTCCTGACCGCTCATGGGTGAGATATCGATGCGGAGTTTTTCACCCTCGGCCTTATAGGCTGGATCCCGGCCCATATCATCAAAAGCCTTGCGCAGGGCCGCAAGCCTGTCTGCAGGAATTTCCGGTGGAGCCGCAAAAGGCCGCGCCAGAGTGTTCGACAATTCAGCAAGGTCGAGCAATGCGACTTTTTCCGGGGTATCGGCGAAGTCGCGCGCCAACGGCACGTTTTTGAAATCGGGATGTCGGGTCGTGCGTCCGAACTGCAACAGAACCTGCATCTGGCTTTCCGGCCTCAACCAGTCAGGTCGCGATGACCGCACCGCAGAATAATCCAACGAGCGCCCGTCGATTTCAGCTCGTTCGGCAGCCATGAACAGCGCGCTTGAATCACGGTAGCCGGGTATAAGCTTGATGCGCATGCCAAGCCCGTCCCGCAATAACAGCGCCCAATCATTGCCTGCCGACCCGGCGCCCGTGCCGCCAATGACGAGAACATCCGAACCCGGACCAACGATCTGTTTGATGTTTTTCACATTCGCGTTCTTGCGGGCAAAGGTCAGATAAACATCGTTGGCACTGCTGGCCGGTGTACCGAGCCAACTGAATTTACGTGGCTCGAAACGGATATTGCGGTTTGCTTTCAAAATCGCAGACAAGGCCATGTCGCGTGAGAAAATTCCAAACGTTGTACCGTCTTTCGGAGCGGCGTTAAAAAGATGATTGGCCGCAACCAGTGAACCTGCACCCGGCATGTTTCGGACAACAATTGACGGACGCCCAGGTACGAAACGGATGATGTGGCGCGCAAGATGGCGGGCATAAACATCATAACCACCGCCCGGTCCATAGCCGACAATCAACTCAAGCGTTTTTCCCTTGTAGAATGTCTCTACGCCCTGCGCGTTGCCCGGCGATACGAGGGCAACACATAATGCCGCTCCCGCCGCAAGTGCCGCAATACGCGATATAGCCTGTTCCATCGTCTCCTCCCGTGCCCAAGCCGGCTGCAAGCCGGCTCCGGGTCAGATCAAAGCGCGCAACACAGCCAATGTGCTTATTGTTTTTTCTTGTTACGCGCTTTCTTTGCCTGCTCCGCAGCATCGTAAAGAGCGCGCATCTTGTCGAGCGATTTCGGCGGTGCTTTTGAAATGTTATCGATCAGCGCCAGGACCGCTTTGCCGTCAATGGGAGTAACACCAATGTTCAGCTTCTTGGCTTCGGCAAGATATTTCTGATCTGAATGCGTCGCCATGAAAGCCTTCTGGAGCGCTTCTGCGCGTTCTTTCGGCAGGCCTGGAGGCGCTGCATAGGGGCGCGCCAGGATGAATGGCATTTCCGCCAATTCTATGAAGGCAAGCGCCTCCTTGTCTTTTGCAAGCTCACGGGCTGTGGGAACGTCGGGAAAATCCGGATGACGGGTGGGACGTGCAAATTGCAAAACGGGACGAACCGCCGAATTGGGCCGCAAGTATTGCGGCCGGCTCGAACGTACCGCTGACAGGTCCGTAATGCGGCCCTCGACTTCCCCTCTGTCGATAGCAAGGAACAATCCGCCTGAGCCCTTGTAACCAAGAATCTGGCGCACGTTCAGCCCGATTGTATCTGCAAGGATCTTCGGCACGTCGCTGCCGGTAGAGCCTTCATTGGTGCCGCCAAGAATGAGTGTCGGGCCGCCGGGTTTGCGCGCTTCGTCGAGGGATTTTGCCTTCGCGTCCTTGCGCAACCACAGGATATAGGCATCCTCCTGATAGCTTGACGACGATCCAAGCCATGTGAACTTGCGAATATCGAATTTGATATTTTTGCTGTTCCCCAAAATTCCAAGCAAGGCCATGTTCCGGGCAAACGTTGCAATGACCGAACCATCTTTCGGTGCAATGTTGTAGAGGTAGTTCACCGCAACCAGAGAACCAGCGCCCGGCATGTTTTGCACGATGACGGTGGGATTGCCCGGCAAGTGCCGGCCCAGGTGACGCGAGAGGATACGCGCATACACATCATACCCACCGCCATTGTCATAGCCGACGATGATGCGCAGAGGTGTTGCCTTGTAAAAAGCTTCAAGCGACTGGGCGCGCAGCGAGCTCGCGCTAAATGCACACGCAGCGATTGCACCCAGAATTATTTTCCCGATCATGTTTGCCTCCAATGATCGCAACGCATACATTCACACGTTGCCTGATTTTTTATTTTAGCTCTTGCCCTAAATCCGGGCCTTCAATTTGCCAAGCTCCGCGCCGGCATGATCCATGAATGCCCGGACCCGGGCTGAATTTCGCAAATCGGCATGGGTCAGCAGCCAGAGCGCGTCACCGAACTCCAGCGAATCACCCACGCGGACAACATCTTCCATCTGGTCACCAATGAAACACGGAATGGCGCCCATGCCCATGCCACTTGCAATGGCCTGGGCAACGCCGATCAAGGTATCGAACCGGCAGCAAATATTTTGCCGCTCTACCTCGCTATCAAGCCAAATGCGAGCGGGCAGATTGCTAAGAGCATCGCCGAAACCCACCCAGGATACATTTGCGGGATCGACAAGACGGCCTTCTTCGACCCAGGAGCGCGGTGCATACCGGCACCAGGCGAAAGTTGTAAGCCGTCGGCCGACCAGCGTTTCCGGCGGATCTCGTGTAGCCCGGATGGCAATGTCAGCATCCCGTCGTGACAGGTTCAGCGGCTGATGGGTTACAATGATCTCCAGCGCGATTTCCGGATATGCCTGCTTGAATGACGCCAGTACCGGAGTGACGAGATAGGAGATAAAGGTATCGTTCGTGGTCAAGCGCAGCAGACCGGCAGGCTTCACATCCCTGCCAGCGACCCCGCGTTCGAAATCCGATATGTTTTCAGAGATGCGATTTGCCAGGGTGACCATTTCTGCGCCGGCGGGCGTTGGTTCGTAGCCGGACCGGGATCGTTCGAACAGGCGCGCGCCAAGGCTCTTTTCGAGCGCACCAAGACGCCTGAAAACAGTCGAATGGTTGATGCCCAGTTTTTCAGCTGCCCCTACAAAGCGACCCCGCATCTGCGATTGCGCTAACGAGCCGAAAATCATCCCATGACGTGGAAGAACTCATTGCTCAAACAATTTCCGTGTCATACGTGCCAGCCCCGCCCCTCCGGCTTGTGGCACGCTATTGCATTGTAGCGGCCCGCTTCAAACGGTCGTTTATTGCCTCCCCCAGACTATGGCCGGGAATCGGCGCAACCGCAATGCAAGGCGCTGCAGCTTCATCTAGGGCGCGCATGACGGAAAACAAACTTGCCGCTGCCTCAACCAGATTGCCGTCTGTCGACAGATCAGCGTAGGCAGCCGCGTTGACGGCACTTGATGTCAACTGGCCTGCAAAATCCATGACCGCTTCGCCAGGAAGCGGCGAGCGGACGTTCAGGCGAACTTTCGTGCGCGGCGCGTAATGCGCCGCCATCATGCCGGGGGCCAGCATCACGCCTTCGTCTGCGCCCCTGGATTCAGTTTCGACATTCGGGTTGCGTGGCAGGGTTTGGCCCGCGATGCGCTCAATGTCCTCACGCGGCACGCCTCCGGGACGCAGAATGCGCAGAGACGGCCCGCTGCAATCGACAATGGTCGACTCAACACCTACGGAGCAGCGCCCTCCGTCGATGACAGCGTCGATCCGGCCTTGCAGTCCATCCAGCACATGCCGGGCGGTTGTAGGGCTGACTGTGCCGGAAATATTCGCGGACGGGGCAGCAATCGGCTTGCCGAAACTCAGAAGTAAATCGCGCGCCAGCTGGTGAGCCGGCACCCGGATCGCGATTGTGTCCAGCCCGGCACGTGCGAGAAGGCTGACAGGGCAATCTGGCGTGACTGGCACGACAAGTGTCAGCGGCCCTGGCCAGAATGCACGGGCCAGCGCCATTGCTCTTGCATCAAAACGGCCGAGCAAGCCGGCAGCTGCCAGATCCACCACATGGGCAATCAACGGATTGAATGCCGGGCGCTTTTTGGCTGCGTAAATTCTCGCCACAGCCTCGCCATTGGTCGCGTCCGCGCCGAGTCCGTAAACGGTCTCCGTTGGAAATGCGACAAGACCGCCAGCATGCAGGATGGCGGACGCAGCCGCGATACCGGCCCTGTCATTGGCAAGCTCGCGGGTTCTGTTCCTGGTGTTTTCCACGAGTGCTACATCCTGTCGAGCCGGCCCTTTGGCCAGGCTACCGGGCCGGAGGCCGGAAAAGTTCCGGACTTGTCGATTACCGCTGGCCGAGGGTCAAGAAAAATAGCCGATTCACCTTCAATCTGCGGAATTGCGTTTGAAATTCGCTCGTCATGAGCCACATTACGCCGCATTCCGATCCATCCAAGCGGCGAATTGCCATCCCGGAGTTGATACATGACCTTTCGAGCCCCGCTCGCCGAGATCCGCATGGCGCTCGATCACGCTGCCGGCCTGTCCGCGGGCATTGAAGCAGGTGTTTTTGCCGATCTTGCCGATGGAATGGCTGAATCCATTCTCGATCAGGCAGCAAAATATGCCGAAGGGGTTCTGGCTCCGATCAACAGAAACGGCGACCTGACACCAGCCAGACTGGCCGACGGAAAGGTCACCACATCACCGGGATGGGTTGAAGCCTATGCGGGATGGGTCGAAGGGGGCTGGTCATCGCTCAGCGCCCCGGCAGACTTTGGCGGAATGGACCTGCCACATGTTTTGAATGCTGCGTGTCTTGATATGTGGAGCGCTGCCAATATGGCATTCATGCTCTGCCCTATTCTGTCAGACGGCGCCATCCTGGCGCTGTCGCGTCATGCAACGCCTGAACTGCAAAGCGCCTATCTGCCGAAAATCATATCCGGCCAATGGCCTGCTACCATGAACCTGACAGAACCGCAGGCGGGCTCGGACCTGAACGCACTTCGGGCAAGAGCTGAGCACGCCGGCGATGGCAGCTACCGGATATTCGGGCAGAAAATATTCATCACCTATGGCGAACACGACATGGCAGAGAACATCGTCCATCTCGTGCTTGCCCGACTGCCGGACGCGCCAGCAGGGACGCGCGGCATTTCGCTTTTTCTGGTGCCAAAATTCATCCCCGACGCAAACGGCAACCCCGGTCAGGCCAATGACCTGCGGTGTTCCGGACTTGAGCACAAGATGGGAATTCACGGCTCTCCGACGTGTACAATGATTTACGGCGACGAGGGCGGAGCAACGGGGTGGCTGATCGGCGAAGAAAATCGCGGACTGGCCTGCATGTTCACCATGATGAACAATGCGCGTCTGGCTGTTGGCCTGCAGGGCGTTTCCATTGCAGAGCGGGCAACACAACAGGCAATCGCCTTTGCGCAGGAACGCAAACAGGGCCGGCCGCCGGGCTGGAAAGGCGAAGGCATGGCGCCGATCTCCCAACACGCAGATGTTCAGCGCATGCTGTTGACGATGAAGGCCATGACAGCGGCAGCACGCGCCATCTGCTACCTGACCGCCGCGGCAACCGATATGTCGCATCGAGCTGTTGATGAAAGCGAGCGTTCCCGAGCCCATGAACGTGCCGGCTTGCTTACTCCGGTGGCCAAGGCTTTCAGCACCGATATAGGAAATGAAGTTACCTCGCTCGGCGTGCAGGTGCATGGCGGCATGGGCTTCATCGAGGAGACCGGTGCAGCGCAGCATATGCGCGATGCGCGTATTGCGGCGATCTACGAGGGAACGAACGGCATTCAGGCGATCGACCTTGTCATGCGCAAACTCATGCTGGGTGACGGCGGGGCCATGACCAGGGAAATGGCGGACATGCGCGCGACTGTCGCAAAGGTGCGTGCTTCCAATGACGCGGAATTTGGCGCCACGGGAGAACGTCTGGACGAAACCCTGTCGGCGCTTGAAGCCTCGACGGAATATCTGCGCTCTGCCATCGCGAGCGCTCCCAATGATGCGTTGGCTGGGGCCACGCCCTATCTTCGCCTTTTCGGCCTGGCGCGCGGTGGCAGCAGTCTTGCCAATATGGCCCTGGGTGCAGCATCGCAGAGCGACGATGCTGGTCGCATTTACTACATCGGCCTTGCCCGTTTCTTTGCCGAACACATTTGCAGTGGCGCGCGCGGACTGCAAATATCGGTTTGCGAAGGCGCTCAATCGGTCCAACTAGCAAACAGGATACTGGCTGATTCATGACGGAACATCTCAAGATTGAAAGTAGCAATGGCGTGCTCGCCATTACTCTGAACCGGGCGGACAAGAAGAACGCCCTGACCGGAGAGATGTATGAGGGCCTCGTTGCCGCCATGCAGGAAGCAGACTTCGAACGATGCAATCCGCGTGATCCTGCTCTCAGGGGCCGGTGGAAACTTTTCGGCGGGCAGCGATATTGCCGAATTTTTGTCGCGCGTAAACCGAACCGAAGAGTTTCCGGCATTGCGATTTATTCGCCAGCTCGCTATATGCGAAACCCCTATCGTGGCTGCTGTCGACGGCAACGCAGTGGGCGTCGGCGCAACCATGTTGCTGCATTGCGACCTCATATATGCCACGGCCGAAGCGCGCTTTCACATGCCCTTCATCAATCTCGCACTCGTGCCGGAGGCAGCGTCTTCACTTTTAATTCCGGCCCGCGTCGGCCATACAAAAGCTGCTGAACTTTTATTGCTCGGTGAAAGCTTCGATGCCAAAAGTGCCTCAGAGATGGGGCTGATCAACGGAATTGTCGATCGCGATCACCTTTTGGACCATGCCCGCGACAAGGCAAATCAGCTGGCTGCCAAACCTTATCATGCTTTGCGCGCCACCCGGCGGCTTATGCGCGGCGACACACAGCAATTGTTGGAACGTATCGACACCGAAGCAAAAATATTCGATGCAGCGCTGCGTTCAGATGAAGCGCGGCAGGTTTTCATGGCCTTTCTCGCAAAAGGCGGAAAGAACAAGTCCTAGCGCACGTGTTGTTGCATGGAAGATGACAGGGAAAACAATGAGCGACCTTAAAGGCAAAACGCTGTTTATAACCGGGGCATCGCGCGGCATCGGATTGGCGATCGGGCTGCGCGCCGCGCGCGATGGCGCAAACGTCGTCATTGCAGCCAAATCAACCGAGCCTCATCCAAAGCTACCGGGCACCATATACACGGCTGCCGAGGATATCGAGAAGGCCGGGGGAAAAGCCCTGCCTCTGGCAGTCGATATACGATTTGACGACCAGGTGGAAAATGCCATTGCAGAAACGGTCAAGAAATTTGGCGGCCTCGACATTGTGGTCAATAATGCCAGTGCAGTTTCCCTGACCAATTCCCAAACGACGGACATGAAACGCTTCGATCTAATGCATCAGATCAATGCACGCGGCACGTTTCTTGTTTCCAAACTGGCTGTTCCCCATCTGCAAAAATCCGACAATCCGCATATTCTGATGCTGTCGCCTCCCCTCGACATGAAAGAGAAATGGTTTGCAGGACACACGGCTTATTCCATGGCGAAATTCGGCATGAGCCTCGTGACGCTGGGACTGGCCGGCGAATTGCGGTCTAAGAAGATCGCCGTCAATGCCCTTTGGCCACGCACGACGATTGCCACGTCTGCAATCCAGAATTTGCTGGGGGGCGATGCGATCATGCAGGGCTCCCGCACAACAGAAATCATCGCGGATGCCGCGCACAGGATTTTCTGCAAGAAATCAGATGGCTTTAGCGGCAATTTCCTGATCGACGACAGTTTCCTGTGGAGCGAGGGCGTGCGCGATTTCGATCATTATCGCGTCGATGGCAGCAAGGATCTTGTACAGGACTTTTTTGTGCCGGAAAATTCCATCGCTCCGGTCAGCCTTAAGGCAATCTCATGATCAGTCTTCGAGATTGGCCCAACGGTTATTGCGAAACTCCTCGACGTCCTTGATCGCCTGTTCGCGAATCTTGCGCAGGCGTTCCTCGCGTAGCCGTGCATTGCGGGCAAGGCCCTTGATGCCCTCGTTCACAATCGCAACTGCGCGTTCCAGTGTTTCTCGCAATGACGCACCGCCGCGTTCGCAAATCACTTCAAGCGCAAATGGTTCTGTGTTCATCTTGGCGCGCTGGTGCAGTCGAATTGCAGCGACGATACCAGTAGCCTGCTGATCCAGATCGGCCACGACTTTTTCGAATTCGGTCCGAAACTCCAGATCGAGTTTTTCGTAAGCCTCCAGTGCCGACGACCTGCCGGGCAGCGGAGAAGACGCAAAATATTCGCGATACGTCGTCGGTCGCCAGGCTTTGATGTCATCAATCAATTCAGGCATGCTGGGCAACTGCTCAATCAGCATGATGATTTCGTTGAAGAGGTTCAAATAGTCGTTTGCAATACCCGATGCCGGATTTACGAGCGACGATGCGATCGTGTCTGTTGATTGCTGCGGTTTGCTAGCGGCCGATGCAGCAAATGTTCTCTGAGCTTGCGCCATAATCCGTCTCTGGCTGTGTCGATTTTCGCCACACTACAGACAGATTTATAACAACTCGTTGATTTGTGGTCTTTATCAGCTCCATGAGACTATTTATTTTTCTGACGACGGAATCTATCTTACTGGGAAGTTTCTTTTTGAATTCAGATATTTGCTATTCTTCCCCCCGATTGGAAGCTTAAACTGGAATGCGGAAAGTTAGGATTTTTTAACCATGTGTGGACGCTTTGCCATTACCTTACCGCCCGAGGCTGTGCGAGCGTATTTCCGTTACGTCGAGCGTCCTAATTTCCCGCCTCGCACCAATATTGCGCCAACGCAGCCAATTCCGATCATACGTCTGGAAAGAAATCCGGCCGGCGGCGCCGAGCGCCATTTCACCCTGGTACGCTGGGGGTTCTTGCCCGGATTTGTAAAAGACCCGAAGGAATTTCCGCTCGTCATCAATTCACGATCTGAATCAGCGACGGAAAAACCCAGTTTTCGCAATGCAATGAAACGCAGACGCTGCATAATCGCCGCGGATGCGTTTTATGAATGGAAACGCGACCGGGAAGGCAGCGGCAAGACAAAGAAGGCTTCGGTTCCCTTTCTAATACGCAGACGCGATGGGGCGCCCATGGCCTTCGCCGGGCTATGGGAAACATGGATGGGTCCCAATGGAGAAGAGCTGGACACAGCCTGTATTCTCACGACAGCGGCCAACAAGCTCATGGAGCCCATACACGACCGGATGCCTGTCATTCTGGAGCCCGAAGACTTTGATACCTGGCTCGACACGGACGAGGCCAATGCCGAAGCTGCCCAGTCTCTGATGCGTCCGGCAGCCGACGACATTCTGGAAGCGTTTGAAATCTCTACTGCTGTAAACAAGGTCGCCAACGACAACGAAGATATTCAAAAGCCGGTTCCCGGCGGGCAGCACTATCCATCTGACGGCAAATCCCTTGCCACAAATTCTGGCAACGGCGACGACAACGCCTTACCGGACCGCAAACGCGTCGCCAAACGCAAAGCCGCAACCCGCGACCTGTTCGACTAGAGAGCGAGGACGTTACAAAACTTTGCCTGGATTCAAAATTCCTTTCGGATCCAGCGCTTCCTTCACACTGTGCATGACATCGAGAGCAACGGGATTTTTTACCCCCGGCAGAAGATCGCGTTTCAATGTGCCGATGCCGTGTTCGGCGGAAATCGAACCGTCAAGCCGCGCAACGATGGCATGGACGACCTCGTTCATCTCATACCAGCGATCGAGAAATGCCTGTTTGTCCATGTTCAATGGCTGCGAGATATTGGCGTGGATGTTGCCATCGCCAAGGTGTCCGAATGGACACGGGCGCGCACCGGGCATGAACTTCTCAACAGCAGGATACATTTCATCAAGGAATTGCGGCACCAAAGCCACCGGCACGGAAATATCATGCTTTATGGATCCGCCTTCGTGTTTCTGCATCTCCGACATGTCCTCGCGCAATTTCCAGAACGCCTTGCGCTGGTCGAGTGAGGCGGCAATCACCGCGTCCTCAACAATACCCTGCTCCGCAGCTTCCTCCAGCAGGCCGGTCATTACATCGCCCAGGCCTGTCTCCATTTGTGACCCCAGTTCCAGGAGAACGTACCAGGCATGTTTGCCGGCGAGTGGATCGCGCGCGCCCGCTGCATGATTGATCACCACTTCAATGCCGAACCGGGCCATCAATTCGAAAGTCTTCACGTCCGTTCCGGCACGGGCCTGCGCCAGATTCAGGAGTGACAATGCGTCACGAGCCGAAGCAAGGCCAATGAAGGCTGTCTCAACGGCACGCGGCCGTGGATATACTTTCACGACAGCCGCAGTGATAATGCCAAGTGTTCCTTCCGATCCCATGAACAGATGTTTGAGATCGTACCCGGTATTGTCCTTCTTCAATTTCGAGAGGTTGGACAGGATGCGGCCATCGGCAAGCACAACTTCAAGCCCGGTGACCAGATCGCGCGCATTGCCATAGGCCAGCACAGCGGTGCCGCCAGCATTGGTCGCAAGGTTTCCGCCAATCGTGCACGATCCCTCAGAGGCAAGCGACAATGGAAACAGTCCTCCGGCTGCCTCGGCTGCCTGCTGCACGGCCAGAAGCGTCATGCCCGCCTCGACTGTCATGGTCATGGACGCAGGGTCGGTCTCACGCAGCCGGTTCATGCGATTGAGCGATAGGAGAACCTCACCTGTGCGGCCTTCCTGCCCTGGAATCTGGCCGCCAACCAGGCCCGTATTCCCGCCCTGGGGAACAACCGGCACGCCCGCAACGTTGCAGGCGGCGAGCACTGCAGCGACTTCCGCGGTGCTGGCAGGCCGGACAATACAACGCGCCGTGCCGTGAAAAAGCTCGCGCGGTTCAGCAAGATAGGCTGCCATGTCGCCGGGATCGGTAAGTACGTACCGATCACCGACAATGGCAGCGAGTTCAGCGGTAAATCCATCGCTGGCGAGTGTGGTGGAGGTCATTGCAATCAACCTGTTATGAGCGCGGTCTTGGCAAACGGGCGAATTTGCGCAAACCTGTTGGATGCCGGTACAGCCTCGCTGGCCAGCCATGACACAAAATAATGGTCCGGGAGGAATACACAATGAAAACTCACGAACAATCTGCCTTCGCAGGTACGCCTTTACGCAGGCTGGCTCACGGCTGGTCCCTTGCCGGGCTGGCATTGGCAGTTGGCATGACTTTATCAACTGCCGCACAATCGCTTGAGCTGGTTTACGGCGCCTGGGTCAGCCCACGCCATAGCGTCATGCGCAACGGGGTGCCGGAGTTTTTCAAGGACGTGACGTCCGCAACCAAAGGTGCGCTCACGTTCCGCCTGGTGGCCGGTGGACAGCTAGCAGACGTAAAGGGCACGATTCCCGGCCTGAAAGACGGACTGTTCGATTTGGGGCTCGTCATCCCGCCATTTGCGCCGAGTTACATCCCGGCCATAAACCTGATGTTTTCAACCCAATTTTTCGGACGCGACGGGATTGCCGCAACCGGGGCGCAACTGGAAACAATGCTGCTCAACTGCCCGCAATGCCTCGATGAGGCAAAGAAATCGGGCATCATCACTCTTGGAGGATTTGCCACCACCCCATTCGTCCTGATGTGCAGAGGCAAGGTCACGGGACCGGACGATCTGAAGGGCCTGAAAGTGCGCGCCGTTGGAGGAGCCATCCAGACCCTTCGCATGGCTGGTGCAACGCCGGTGGCGATGTCGCCGGCAGCTGCGACGCAGGCGCTGCAACGTGGAGCCGTCGATTGTGTTCTAGGTCCGCCTGCCTGGTTGCGGTCCTACGGTTATCAGGATGTCGTCAAATACGTGCTGGATTATCCGCTCGGAATGACCGGGCCTGCGATGCATCTGGGCCTGAGCCGCAAGCGATATTATTCGCTGACACCCGATCAACGCAAAGCGATGGTCATGGCAGCGCCGCGCTCGGTCTCGATCGCCACCATAGTGGGCTACATCAGGACGGACGAGAAAATATCAGCTGACGCGAAGAAGAAAGGTGTCACATTTCTTGATGGCGGAACGGCATTCGATGCAATTGTAGCCAAGCGGGAGAAAGACCAGCGGGAAGCCAATATCAAGGCATCAGGCCGGTTTAACATACCCAATCCCGACAAAATGCTGGAACTCGCTGGAAGCCAATTTCAAGAAATGGAAAGGCCTGTCGAAGGACATCGGGCAGGACGTCGACAAATTCGCGGCGGCCCTGAAACGGGAAATATACGACAAGGTCGACCCGGAAAAGCTTTGATCCCCGAGATAGCAAGATTGAAATGGCGGGCCTATACTGCGCCCGCCATCATTTTGCGATTTGCACTCAGCCGGGGAGGCCGTCATGACAATGGTGCAGGAGAAGACCGAAGCTCCGTCGAAGCCCCAACCATCCGGGCCTCCAATGTTCCAGTCCTTTGCCCATGTGTCACTGCCGTGCCGCGATCTTGAACAAGGCAAACGTTTTTACATCCAGGTGATGGGCGGCAAGTTGCGCGTGAACACGCCAACCTTCTGCGCAATAAACGTCTGCGGAACGGAAATCGGTATTGGCAATGAAGGCTGCACTTTCATCGAGCCCGGCAATGAATATCCGCATTTCGCTTTTTATGTGGGCCCCAAGGAAATAGTCCAGATGAAGGACTGGCTCGCAGCATGTGGCATTCCGACATCGAATTTCTGGACTCGCAGTGGCGTTGAAGCCCTGATGTTCTTCCGCGATCCGTCCGGCAACATGATCGAGCTGTTCTGCTCGGGCGGCGTGCCCGGTTCGGAACATTTCCCCAAGGGCCCCCCGCGCGGACACGGAACCGCTGTGGACATCGACAAATTGCGATACGACACCTTCTCGCTGCCCGGCTGAGTCCCCTGCAAGCTGAGTCCCCTGCAAGACGATTTATGAGCAAGCGCCGTGCCCGCTCGCTCCGGTGAACACGGCTTCTTCGCCGATCAACCCAGCAATGACCTGCGCTTTTTCTTCGCCGCGGCCTTGGTGAAAACGCCGACGATTTCCACATGCGGCGAGTACAGGAACTGATCAACCGGGGTTACATTTTCCAGTGCATACCCGCCTTCGAGCAATATTCCGGCATCGCGGGTAAAAGTCTGCACATTGCAGGAAACGGCGATTACACGGCCGACGCTGGAATTTGCAAGCTCCTTTGCCTGCGTTTCGGCACCAGCGCGGGGTGGATCGAACACAACACAATCGAATGTCTGGAATTCCTCGCCCGTCAACGGTCGCCGAACCAGATCTCGTGTCTCCACACCAATTGCCTTGAGACCGTTGGAATAGCGCGCAGCCTTGTCCAGAGCCTGCAGTGCAGCCCCGTCGCTTTCCACAGCATGTACAGGAGCCATTTCCGCAAGACGCAAGGCGAAGGTTCCAAGTCCAGCGAAAAGGTCAGCGATGCGTTTCGATTTGCCGGCTGCTTCCAGCACCAGACGCGCCAGCGTTTCCTCACCTGCAACAGTGGCCTGAAGGAACGAGCCTGGCGGCGGGATTACCACAGCCCTGCCTATGAGAAGTTCTGGAGCGCGCCGTTCAATAATGATATCGCCGTGAGAGGACAATCGCGCCAGATCAAGAACCTCGGCCAGTGCCGCGAGTTTCAATCGAATTGCATCTGGCAGCTTTCCCGCACCGCGAAAGTCAACATCCAATCCAGTGCGTGTAGATGTAATCTGGATATCCAGCGGCTTTTCCAATTCTGCCAGCGGCTGGGCAATGGCTTTGGCTACCTCCGGCGCCCGGGCGAGTTCTTCGCAGAGCAAGGGACAATGATCGATTGCAATGATTTCATGACTGCGCGCGCGCATGAATCCCGTAACGGCAGGGATGCCATTGGCCGTGACCCGTCCGGCGCGGGCGTGCAGCGTAACGCGCCGGCGACCTGCGCCATGTGCAGAGACCATCTGTGCCACAGGCGCATCGATCCCTGCGCGCGACAGCGCTTCAACGACAAGGTTCCTTTTCCATCCTTCATAAGCCTGCGGCGCAAGCACTTGCAGCGCACAACCACCACACGTGGTGAAATATTCGCACATGGCAGATACGCGATCGCCTGATGGTTCAAGCACTTCGCTCAATGCAGCGCGTTCGCCGTCCACATCTGCCCGAACCGTTTCCCCCGGCAGGGCGTACGGTACATAGACTGTCCTGCCCCTGAAGGATGCAACACCTTCGGCGCGCGCACCGAGCCGCTCAATTTCCAGCGTTGCACCAAATGCAACGTCATTCTTGTGCGATGGGGTTTGCCTGGGTTTCATCATCCGTTCCGAACAAACTCTGGAGAACCGCGCGTTGCGCCAATCAGAAACTCTCGATTGCCATCGCCACCTTCAATTGGCGAGACAACGATATCGAGAACGCGCCACCCGAGTTCTTCAACAAAAGCGCGCATCTGCGTACAAATCTGCTCGTGCAATGCAGGATCGCGAACAATACCCTTTGCGATATTCTCCCTGCCCGCCTCAAATTGCGGCTTGATCAATGCGACACATGCAGCATCCTGTGCGAGCAAACGCAACACGGAAGGCAGGACCAGGCGAAGGGAAATGAAACTGACGTCAAAAACCGCAAGCTGCGGAATTTGCGTAAAATGGGCAGGCGCAAGTGTGCGGGCATCGGTCTTTTCCATCGGCGTGATCCGCTCGTCGAGCGCTATGCCAGCGTCTAGTTGGCCATGCCCCACATCGACCGCATAAACATGTGAGGCTCCGCCACGCAAAAGAACGTCGGTAAACCCACCGGTAGATGCACCTATATCCAGACAGACCAGCCCGGCAGGATCAATCCGGAATGTTTCGAGCGCTGCTGCCAGCTTGACACCGCCACGAGACACATAGGGATAGGGCCTTTCGGCAACAATATCTGCGTCTTCTGACAGAATATCCGATGGTTTTCGGACGACTACACCGCCTGCGGCCACCAGGCCTGCCTCGATCGCCTCGCGCGCCTTGGCCCGGCTGACGAAATAGCCTCTTTCAACAAGCAATATGTCGGCGCGCTTACGAAGGGTCATAAAGAATCCTTGTTGACCGCTTTATGTGCTTGACGCGCCAGCCAAGCAAACTAAATCGACATAAGTGTTCCAATTGCCGCGTACAGGGGTAGCCGATGAAACGTTTCGCCTTTTCGCTCACAATTCCAGCCCTGGTTTTGGGTCTGGCTGCTCCGACTATAGCTTCCAGTGCAGATGGCGACCTTTCCTGGGATTTCCTCAACGACCGCAATTATATGACGATGACTTTGCGCCACAAGGATCCCAAGGCGCCGCTGCCTTTTCTGGCTGCATGCGAGGAACGCGGTGCAGTGAAGCTGTCAATTGGAGCCCCGCTCGACAAGGTCACAGAGGCGGCAGATACCGTCAGCCTAGCGCTCGACAGCGGTGGCGTCAGTGCCAAGCTGTCGGGCAAGGCCACCTTCAACGACTTCACGAAAGTGTTCGAGATCGTGCTTGAGACAACAACCGACAACAAGGTGTTCGATGTTCTGGCAACTGGCAAGCCAATCACCGTCACGGGTCCGGCAAAGACTGCCGCAACATGGCCTGCGCCGAATGCTGAACTGGCCACCGTGTGGCGCAACGATTGTACCACACGATCAGAGCATTGACGCTGTGACGTTTCAGGCGACGTGAGATTTTTTGTCACCCTCCTTCGCGAACAGCGCAGACGCTTCGTTCAATGGCAGCGGCTTACTGAAGAAATAACCCTGCAGTTCGGTACAACCCTGCGCACTGAGGAATGTGACCTGTTGCTCGTGCTCCACGCCTTCGGCCGTTGTACCCAGTTGCAGTTCCGATGCCAACGCTATGACAGCCTGCAGGATCGGTCCGGAACTATCGCCAGTCCGCCACAGCCCATCCACATATGATTTGTCGATCTTGATCTTGTCGAATGGGAAACGCCTGAGATAGTTCAGCGACGAATATCCAGTGCCAAAATCGTCCATCGCGATACGGACGTTCTTTTTCCGTAGAGAGGCGAGTATTGCAATATTCTCTTCCTCGTTCCGCAACAATGCGGCTTCGGTCAGCTCCAGTTCGAGTCGCGATGGATCAAGTCCCGACATCTCGAGCGCATTGTCGACTTTGCTGAGCAGGGCCGGATCGCGGAATTGTAGTGGCGACAGGTTTACCGAAATTCGGACATGATCGGGCCACTGGCTCGCGGCACAACAGGCTTTTTGCAGAACGCGCTCGCCAATCTGCACAATAAGCCCGGTTTCTTCGGCAATCGGTATGAATTCGTCCGGGCGAACCATTCCGTATTCAGGATGGTTCCAGCGCAGCAAAGCTTCCATGCTGAGAATTTCGTGGCTCTGCGCATCGACAATCGGCTGGTAGTGAACGTCGAAGTTATCAAACTCGATTGCCTCACGCATGTGCCGCGCCAACGACCTTGTGCGCAGGCGGTTCTTCATCATCGAAAGGTTGAACGAACGGATTTTATCTTTCTCACTTGCCTTGGC
The DNA here is from genome assembly GCA_963700795.1 of uncultured Alphaproteobacteria bacterium. Lineage (GTDB taxonomy): Bacteria > Pseudomonadota > Alphaproteobacteria > Rhizobiales > Beijerinckiaceae > Terripilifer. The sequence goes on from CAVOYX010000006.1 coordinate 289,134, forward strand.
CTCGTAAAGCGCAAGATCGGCCTGCCCAACCAATATATCCCTGTCGACAGCGCCACAAATGGCGATGCTGTAACCGACACTCACACCGACTTCAATAGCGCGCCCCTCGAAATCGATTGGCTGGCGTATGGCAGTAACTAAATTTTGAAGCTGATCTTCAATTTGGTCCAGGCAATTATCGACCACGATCAAAATGGCAAACTCGTCGCCCCCCAACCGCACCGCCACGTCCCGTTCACCCAGATGTTTATTCATCCGGCTTGCAACCGCTTTCAGCAAAAAATCTCCAGCCAGATGGCCACACATATCGTTGACTTGCTTGAACCGGTCCAGATCCAGCAAGACAACCGCAAGGTGCTGGTCCTCATTCAGGGCTTTCAAAATAAGTGGCAGATTCTCATTAAACCATGCGCGATTGTACAGTTCAGTCAGTACGTCATGCATGGCCAGAAAGCGGATTTTTTCTTCAGCCTTGCGCTGCTTTGTCAGATCTTCCAGAACTGTCAGCAGATGTGTCGGCGCGCCCTTTTCGTCGCGAATGACACACCGTCGCGAGCGATGTATCTGCACGTTCCCATCAGGATTGTGATACACATGTTCGGGCGCGACATCCAGACCTTCACCGGAAGACACAGCCAATTCGTCCCGTTCTCGAATGCGCCGAGCGTCATATTCGCCATAAATCCGATCACCGGTTGAACCTATTACCTTGGTGCGATCAATACCGATAATTTTTTCCGCTGCATGATTGACCATTGTATAGTTTAACGAAGCGGCTTCCTTCACGACGATGGCAGTCGGCACATTTTCTATCACCGCATTGAGAAACTGCTGGGAATGCAGCAATGCCTTCCGGTTCCGCTTGGCTTCGCTTACATCCTGATGGATGGCGATGAAGCCGCCGTCCGGCAACGGTAATTGCGACATGCTTATGTAACGGCCGTCGCGCAGTTGCCAATTCTCGACGAAATATTCGCCATTTCCGTGGCCATATTCGACTGACCGCCGCGTTTGGCTGCCGATTACAGGAAGTCCGGCGTTCTCGCGCAATGTCCGCAACGCAGATTCGTTCATGCCGACGGTGATTGCAGCGGGGTCCAGCCCATAGATACTTGCATAGTGCTTGTTGACATGACTGATCCGTCTGGCCTCATCAAAAATGATGATGCCTGCCGGCACGCTCTCCAATACACCAGCCAGTCGTTGCTCGCTGCTTTTCCTGGCGTCTTTCGAGCGCAAAAAAAGCGCCAGCAAAACCCCCGCCAGAAAAAACATGACAGCGTCCGGCAGCGCCTTCAGAACTTCAAGCGGCGCTGCACGCGCTGTCAGAAAAAATAATGTCAGACTTGTGATAGCCGCGATTGCAGCCCTTATCCTGATTTGCATGGTCCCGTTCCCCGATGACGGAGCAATCATGCAAAGCCTTCAGTATTAAAAATTGTAACCCGGTACGAAACGATCATCTTTTTCACAACGATTGGTGAAGCAAATGCTCGTTCCGCTACGGCAGGGGAAACCTTACGTACACTGTGTAAAATGAATCAACACATGTACCGCAGTGGCATCCGCTACGGCACATGTATTGACTTATACTGCAATCATTTCACGCAGGGACAAAACGATAGGCCGTTCCGCTTTTTTCCGCGCGCCCTGCACCAGTGCCCGGCAGGTGATAGCCGATGAAACTGCGCTTCTCGTTCGCCAGCCGCTCCAGCAATTTCTTGCGCATGGCAACCGCAATGTCGGGCTCACTGTCGGAACCGGGCTTCCATTCAGGGTGCTGGAAGGATACCAGCGGATGCACCAGCGCATCGCCCAGCACCATCACGCTGTCGGACCCCATCTTCACCTCGAACGACACATGGCCGGGCGTATGCCCGCGCGTATCGAATGCGGCAATGCCGGGCGCAGGTTCGTCGCCGGGCTTGAAGGTGGTCAAACGGTCGCCAAGGGTCTTGATGACCCGCTGCGCGCCGGCCACAAACATCTTCAATTGATCGGGCACCTTGTTGATCGTGTCCGGCGCTGTCCAGTAATCGCGATCGGCCAGCGGCATGAGAAACTTTGCCTTGGGAAACAGCGGCTCGTCGAACTCGTCCACCGCGCCCCACAGGTGATCGGGGTGAGCGTGCGTAAACAGGCAATGGGTCACCTTTTCCCGATCAATGCCGGCTGCTTCCAGCGTCGCTGCAAGTTTTCCGGAACCGGGAATGAAGCGCTGGCCGGAGCCTGCATCGAGGAAGATGTAATTCTCACCATCCTTCACCGCCGTCACGTTCAACGGCGCAATGTTCTTGTCGACGGGCATGCCGCCTGATTTCAGCAGGGCGGCCAGTTCCTCCGGCTTGCGATCGGATGCGGACATGGCAACCGGCAGGTTGACCAGGCCATCGGTAAACGAGAAGATTTCGCGCGCACCCGCCTTGCCGACGGAGCGGGCAAGGGCCGGCAATGGCAGCGCCGACATCGGCAGGGCAAAGGCAGCGGCTGCTGCGGCGCTGCCGCCAAGAACTTCGCGGCGGCTGAGATCATTGCGTTGCATGGGTCTTCTCCAATGGGGCAGCGCGGTGCGCCGCGTCAGATTTGCTCCTACATATCAGAATTTTTGAATGTGTGAAATGGCGATTGCATTTCCACGGTGCGTCGCGCGCGTCCCTCATCCTGAGGAGGGTTGCCCTTCCACCCTTCGAGACGGGCCTGCGGGCCTCCTCAGGGTGAGGGCTGGTTTCACGCTGCAGGCCATGTACGACTCCCTCGTCCTGAGGAGCAGCCTGCAAGGCTGCGTCTCGAAGGGCAGGAAGCATCGAGCCGACTGGATTCCAAACAGCCGTTCGCAATCCCGCGAGTTCATAACTCCGGGTTTTGAAGCGATGCGCACTTGTTCGTTCATCATCTTGCTCGCAAAAGTCTGCAACTTTTGCGGATGATGAAAGGACGGCGCGGGATGCCGGACGTCCGCCGCCTTCCGGCGACAAACGTTTAAAGTTCTTTGCGCATAGCCTTGTCCGAAAACCGGAAACCACTTTTCGGGGCTATGCAATTCCGAAAGCCGAACGAACGTCCGGCATCCCGGCGGATCATTTCGGTTTCCCGATACGACCCGATTTATCGCGCGAAGTTTGAGGCTTGCTCCATATGACCCCAGGAGGCTTGCACTTGTTTGCCTCCTATGTCGCCGGAGCCATGTTCAGGCCTTCCCGGACACGTGACGCGCGGCGCTTGGCGCATCAGGACCATACAGCTTGGGCCGCTGCATGGCGCCGGGCATAAATCGCCACCACACAGCCTCCGCTCCCATGCCGGACGGCCCTATGCGAAGCCGCCCCCTTCACCCGCTTCCAGGAAAAGTGGAAGCCGGTTTTCCGCCCGGAAAGCGGGCAGAAAGTGACATGGAACGGGCGCAGGATAAGGGCGTGCGGAGGGAGGGGGAGAAAAATGATTTTGACCCTCACCCTGAGGAGTGTTGCGCAGCAACATAGCTTGATGGGTCGAAGGATTCGGGCAGATCACCTGGCTCATGCCCATTCTCTCTCGGACCACAGCAGGGAAGAGAAAACTCGCAACAATTGATCGGACAAATCGCAAACGAATTGCGGCGATAAAAAACTTATTTCCCCTACTCCCCAACCCCCACCATCTCCTGACCGCGGCCGAGCGCGTCGAGCGCCTTGGCGGTGATGCCCTTCGCGTCGAGGCCGGCGGCGGCGTACATCTTCTCCGGCTTGTCGTGATCGATGAACACATCGGGCAGGACCATGGAGCGGAATTTCAGGCTTGAATTGTCGAGCAGCCCCTCTTCCAGCAGCGCCTGGGAGACAAAGCTGCCGAAGCCGCCGATGGAGCCTTCCTCCACCGTGATCAGCACCTCGATGGCGCAGGGCCAGATCGCGCAGCAGCGCCAGGTCCAGCGGCTTGGCAAAGCGCGCATCGGCCACCGTTGTGTTGAGCCCGTAGGCGGCGAGGTCTTCGGCAGCCTTCAGACATTCGGCCAGGCGCGTGCCGAAGACGAGCAGCGCGATCTGCGCGGGCTTGCCCTGCTCCTGCCGGACGATGCGGCCCTTGCCGATTTCCAGCGGCACGCCCTGTCCGGGCATGTCGCAGCCGACGCCCTCGCCGCGCGGATAGCGCAGGGCGATGGGGCCCGTATCATGGGCGGCGGCAGTGGCGACCATGTGCACGAGTTCGGCCTCGTCGGCTGGCGGCCATCAGCACCATGTTCGGCAGGCAGCCGAGATAGGCGGTGTCGAATGCGCCCTGCATGGGTCGGCCCGTCTGCGCCGACGAGCCCGGCGCGGTCCATCATGAAACGCACGGGCAGGTTCTGGATTGCCACATCATGCACGACCTGGTCGTAGCCGCGCTGCAGGAAGGTGGAATAGATGGCGCAGAAGGGCTTGTAGCCTTCCGTTGCAAGGCCGGCAGCGAAGGTCACCGCGTGCTGCTCGGCAATGCCGACATCGAAGGTGCGTGCGGGAAAGACCTCGCCGAACAGATCGAGCCCCGTGCCCGATGGCATGGCGGCGGTGATGGCGACGATCTTGTCGTCCTTTCTCGCCTCTGCGATCAGGCTCTGCGCGAAGACCTTGGTGTAGGCGGGCGCATTGGCCTTGGGCTTTGCCAGTTCGCCGGTGATGACATCGAATGTGCCGACGCCGTGGTACTTGTCATCGGCGCTTTCGGCCGGCTTGTAGCCCTTGCCCTTCTGCGTGACGACATGGATGAGCACGGGCCCGTCGCGCATTGTCGCGCACGTTTTTCAGTACGGGCAGGAGATGATCGAGGTTGTGGCCGTCGACCGGGCCGACATAATAAAAGCCCAGCTCCTCGAACATGGTGCCGCCCATCCAGTAGCCGCGGGCGTATTCCTCCGTCTTCTTGGCCTTGTCGTAGAAGAACTTCGGCAGCTTTGCAGCCAGCTGCTTGGCCGCGCCGCGAAACGTGCGGTAGGACGAGCCTGACACGAGGCGCGCGAGATAGGCGCTCATGCCGCCGGTTGGCGGGGCAATCGACATGTCGTTGTCGTTGAGAATGACGATCAGGCGCGAATGCATGTGGCCGGCGTTGTTCATCGCCTCATAGGCCATGCCCGCGCTCATGGCGCCGTCGCCGATCACCGCGATGACATTGTTCGTCTTCTGCCGACAGGTCGCGCGCCACGGCCATGCCAAGGCCGGCGGAAATCGACGTGGAGGAATGGGCCGCGCCGAAGGGATCGTATTCGCTCTCGCTGCGCTTGGTGAAACCGGAAAGCCCGCCGCCCTGGCGCAGGGTGCGGATGCGGTCGCGCCGGCCGGTGAGAATCTTGTGCGGATAGGCCTGGTGGCCGACGTCCCAGATCATCCGGTCTTCGGGCGTGTCGAACACGTAGTGCAGGGCCACCGTGAGTTCGACGACGCCGAGCCCCGCGCCGAGATGCCCGCCGGTAACCGAGACCGCGTCGATTGTTTCGGTGCGCAATTCGTCGGCGACCTGGCGCAGCTGGCTTTCCGTGAGCCTGCGCAGGGCGTCGGGTGTCGGCACGGAATCAAGGAGCGGCGTTTTCGACAAGTTTGCTTCCGAACGGTTGATGGCGACGGCATTTGTGTGCGGCTGGTGGCATTTGACGCCCCGCAAGGCTATACACCCCCTCTATAACATCTAAGGCTCGTGCGGCAATTCGCAAACGTGGAAAGCTGTGCATAGCCAAGCTGTTGACCTTGCGGCACTTGTGCCGTTTTTCGGAGACCGGACCAGGTGAACGATACACGCCAGACGCTGCTGGAACGGCGGCGCATCATCGTCGAAAAGGCAGTTTACCGGCTGTTGCCGCGACTGCGCATCCTGCAGGTGGTCGGCGCGGTGCTGGTCGCGCTGGGCTCGCTGGCGCTGGCAGCTGCGGCGCTGCCGCGCGTCTCCTCGCTGGTGCCGATCGGCATCCTGATGGCCGTCGGCGGGCTGTTCGAAATGGGCGCGGGCCAGGTCGCACGCGAGGATACCGACAATTCCCCGCTGACGCCGTGGATCATGTCCGGCGGATGCCACATGGCGGCCGGCGCCGTGGCCATATTTGCGCTGTTTCTTCCCGCATCGTTGGTGACGCCTGCCATTGGCGTGTTGCTGCTGTTTGCCGGGATCACCTGGATGCGGGCCGGTTTTGCCCTGCCCGAACGGTTCCAGGCATCCATCGTGCCGCTGTGCGGGGGAATCACCGCATGCGCCGGCCTGCTGCTGCTGTCGCGCTGGACGGGCGGCAACCAGAGCCTGCTGGCCATCGTGCTGGGTTGCGAAATGCTGGTCCGCGGCTGGAGCTGGCTCGGCTTTGCCCTTGGCCTGAGCAAGGGGCTGAAGCGGTGAGCCAAGCTCAATCAGGTGTTTTGTTATCGCGGCCGGGATTTTGGGACAGCGGTCCTTAAAGACAGCCCGTGCCTTGCCGGCTGAAACGTCCAGACCGGGAGTTGAAACACCACGGAAGCTTCAAGCCTTGGCAAGTTGGTCAGCAATGTGTTTGTCATCTGGAAACTGGCAGACGATTTCTTCGATGCTCTGGAAGGCATCGCGATATCCGGTTTCATCGGCTCTCTTTGCGCAATGGTTCGACCGCTGGATTCTGTCAGCCGAACCGCTTCCTGTTTGAAATTTCGATGAATACTCGCCGTTCCCATTTACTCATAAGGTCCTCCTGACGCTGTTAAGCTGGCAGAAGTTCCTCCACTTTTTCGGGGCGAGTCCAAGCTCGACAACATGCTCAAAGATAGAAGTGCCTGAAGCTAGAGCGATCGGCCACGGAAATGACGCGACCGGGCGCGAGTAGCTAAAAGGATGGGGACGGTGCCTTGTCCCGTGATAGGGAATGGTTGGCGGGACTGCATCACGGAGTTCCATCGGCAGCAAGGAAGAGTCGATATGAGCGATCTCACCCAGACAAAGTCTGTCACAATCGATCAGGCCCGCCGTTCCATAAAGATCGGTATGGCCTTATGGCTGACAGCATTGGCAATGCTTGGCGCCGGAGTTATCTGGCTGGGATTGCCAGCTATCTTTGATCCTGCCTCTGCCGATTTTATCCCCTTCCCCGCCGCTGCCGCCATGTTTTTTGCCGTGTTCGGATTGATCCACCTTGGAAAAGGACTGCTTCAATCCGCGCGTTCTGGCAAATCCGGCGCTTCGACGCTCGAAGCTGGCCCTGCCGTACTCGGGCGGATTTATCGCGGCAAAATCCGGACAGACCGCGCGATCGAGGCTACCGGCCCTTATGCGATCCGGCTCCTGTGCGAGAGCAAGGCTTTGAACACGGGCAGTGACAGCGACGATACCCACCTCAGAACCAGCCGAATACCCGTCTGGGAGGCGACGGCAAACGCTCCGACCTCAACCCGATCGAGCGCAGGCATCCCATTTGAATTCCGGATTCCAAAGGATGCCCTGCCAAACCTGCACGGCTCGTCCGTCCCCGGACAGATGATTTTCTGGACGCTATCGATTTCCGCGCCAATGGCGGGGCTGCACTATCAAGCAGTATTTCCAATTGATGTCGGAACGGGCAGCGAAACCGATGATGAGCCAGCCCGTGACGGACCAAGAAGCCTGGAAGCCGCCTTCGTCGGCCATGTTCGCCCCGAGACCTCGGGCAAGCGCATCTTTCGCCTCGTGGCGCTTGTACTTGGCGCGCTGCTGTTCGGCGCTGGCGTTTACGTAACCGAGAACCAGTGGTCCCATGGCCGGAACGGCGTCGCTTTCGTGGGCAGGATCACCGCAATCAACAATCCGGCTGTCGAGATCGCCCTCGACGGCGGCGGCGCGGTTCGCATCGCGCGCGTGACCAAATATACCGCGTGGCAGGTGGGCCAACCCGTGAACTTGACTTGTCTTAAGGAAGGGGAAGTCTTGCGCTCCTGCCGGATGGATACCGGCTCGGATCGCTGGATCGACGGACTTGGCACTCTGGCGGTCGGTGTCGTGTTGCTGCTACTTGGCGGTTGGCTTTGGTCTCGAAGGAGCGGACCGACAACGCGCTGATGATCGGTCTGACGGGGTTGAACCGCGGATGCCGTTGAACAAGTTCTAATCGTTCACGCCAACTTCCGCGAAACGAAAGCCACCCGGCGTCCTGGTGAAAAGAAACGTGTCCTGACCGCAGAAGATAGTGAAATTATCCTCGCCATTGGGGGCGCGATCGTAAACGCCCTTGCCGCGCGCGATGCAGGTGCGCGCCTTCGGAGGAAAAAGCTTAGCATAGACATTTTTGCGGAAATAGGCCGCGTCGCGCATTTCACCGGAGTAGAATGGGAATTTTGTCATCTCCATGACACCTGTGCCGTCATTGGCTTTCAGGGCATCGCGGAATTTGACGATGAACTGATCATATTCCTTCTGTATCTGCGCAGGCGCTCGCGGCGTCTGCGCATGGGCAGCCGAACCTGTGCCGGCCGCAATAAGGATGAGGAGGAAGGGACGAAAGCAAAGCAGTTTCATGGCCGTTACCTTTCGATTGCATCAAATGTGGTTGGCAGAATCTGGCTCGCCGGGTTGTGCCAAAGCGCACAAGCTCAAATGTACGCGGCTGGAGCTGGCTCGGCTTTGCCCTTGGCCTGAGCAAGGGGCTGAAGCGCTGAGGCCTATTCCAGCTTGCGTATTGCCACTGCGAATCGCCTATAACCGGTCCGGAAATGGCAATGCACGCATTTGACGGGCAAACTTAGGGGTCCGCTCACCCTACGGTCGCTATATTGACATCTCGTCTTTTCGTCGCATTGCATTATTGCGCCGCGTCGCACAAAGTTTTGCGGCGCTGCAATATTCAGGGCCCGATGCGGATTTGCGGCCTGCCGCACCGCCTATCATCTACCAGACGAGGACTTTCCGTATGACGAAGTGGGTTTACACGTTCGGGGATGGCAAGGCCGAGGGCGAAGGCGCCATGCGCAACCTGCTCGGCGGCAAGGGCGCGAACCTTGCCGAAATGGCCAATCTCGGCCTGCCGGTGCCGCCGGGCTTCACCATCACCACGGAGGTCTGCACCTATTTCTACGCGCAACGGCAAAATGTATCCGGACGACCTTGAAAGCCGAGGTCGATGCGGCGCTGGTCGCGACCGGCAAGATTGCCGGACGGGCTTTCGGCGACCGCGAAGGATCCGCTGCTGGTGTCCGTGCGGTCGGGCGCGCGCGCCTCCATGCCCGGCATGATGGATACGGTTCTCAACCTCGGCCTCAATGACGAAACGGTCGACGCGCTGGCGCAAAATGCCGGCGACGAGCGCTTTGCCTGGGATTCCTATCGCCGCTTCATCCAGATGTATTCCAACGTGGTGCTCGATATCGACCATCACAATTTCGAGGACATTCTCGAGGACTACAAAGATCTCAAGGGCCACTAGCTCGATACGGACCTGTCCGCCGACGACTGGAAGCATATAATCGGCGAATACAAGAAGCGCGTCGAAGAGGAGAGCGGGCAAGCCGTTCCCGCAGGATCCGCACGAACAGTTGTGGGGCGCGATCGGCGCGGTGTTTTCGTCCTGGATGAACCAGCGCGCGATTACCTATCGCCGGCTGAACAATCATTCCCGAAAGCTGGGGCACCGCTGTCAACGTGCAGGCAATGGTGTTCGGCAACATGGGCGACACATCGGCGACAGGCGTTGCCTTCACGCGCAATCCCTCGACCGGCGCGAGCCGGAATTGTACGGCGAGTTTCTCGTCAACGCCCAGGGCGAGGACGTGGTCGCAGGCATTCGCACACCGCAGAACATTACCGAAGTTGCGCGCATCGGCGCAGGCTCGGACGCGCCCTCGATGGAAAAGGTGCTGCCGGACTGCTTTGCCGAATTCGTGCGTGCAACGCAGCTGCTCGAAAAGCATTATCGCGACATGCAGGACATGGAGTTCACCGTCGAGCGCGGCAAACTCTGGATGCTGCAGACCCGCAACGGCAAGCGCACGGCCAAGGCAGCCTTGCGCATCGCCGTCGACATGGCGAACGAAGGATCTGATGAGCAAGGAGGAAGCGTATCGCCAAGGTGGATCCGGCAGCGCTCGATCAATTGCTGCATCCAACAATCGATCCCAGATGCCGAACGCAAGATCATTGCCACCGGCCTGCCCGCTTCGCCGGGCGCTGCGCGCGGGGAGATCGTGTTCAGCGCCGATGAAGCCGAGGCACTGAAAGCTGCAGGCCACAATGTCATTCTGGTGCGCGTGGAAACCTCGCCGGAAGACATTCACGGCATGCATGCAGCCGAAGGCATTCTGACAACGCGCGGCGGCATGACATCGCACGCAGCGGTGGTGGCGCGCGGCATGGGCAAGCCCTGCGTATCCGGCGCCGGGTCAATCCGCGTTGATTATGCAAGCAGACGCTGACCTCAGATGGGCCGCACGTTCAAGAAGGGCGACGTCATCACCGTGGACGGCTCGACCGGCCAGGTGCTGGAAGGCGCAGTCGCCATGTTGCAGCCGGAATTGTCCGGCGAATTCGCAACGCTGATGGAATGGGCGGACAGGCCTGCGCCGCATGAAGGTGCGCACCAATGCCGAAACGCCGGACGATGCCCGCGTTGCCCGCAACTTCGGCGCAGAAGGCATCGGCCTGTGCCGCACCGAGCACATGTTCTTCGAAGCCGACCGCATCATCGCCGTGCGCGAGATGATTCTGTCGGACGACGAAAAGGGCCGTCGTGCAGCGCTCTCGACAAACTTCTGCCGATGCAGCGGCAGGACTTTGCGGACCTGTTCGAGATCATGTCCGGCCTGCCGGTGACGATCCGCCTGCTGGATCCGCCGCTGCATGAATTCCTGCCGCATACGGATGAGGAAATTGCCGAAGTCGCCAAGGCGATGAACGCATCGCGCTGAGAAGCTGAAACAGCGCGCCGTCCGAATTGCACGAGTTCAACCCGATGCTCGGATTCCGCGGCGTACGCATCGCCATCGCCTATCCGGAAATCGCCGAAATGCAGGCGCGCGCCATTTTCGAAGGCGCTGTGGAAGCGGGCAAGAAAACCGGCAAGCCGGTGACGGCCGAAGTCATGGTGCCGCTGGTGATGAGCCGCGCCGAACTCGACATGATCAAGGCGCGTATCGATGCCATGGCAACAGAAGTGAAAAAGGAAACCGGCATCGACGTGCCCTATCACGTCGGCACGATGATCGAACTGCCGCGCGCTGCATTGCGCGCCGGCGCCATCGCCGAGACGGCGGAATTCTTCTCCTTCGGCACGAATGATCTGACCCAGACGGCGCTCGGCATTTCACGCGACGATGCCGCCAGTTTCCTTGGAGCGTACACAGCCAAGGGCATTCTGCCGGCCGACCCGTTCGTGACGCTGGATGTGGAAGGCGTCGGCGAACTGATCCAGATCGCTGCCGAACGCGGCGCGCAAGACGCGCGCGACATCAAGCTCGGCATCTGCGGCGAACATGGCGGCGATCCGGCGTCGATCGACTTCTGCGAAAGCATCGGGCTCGACTATGTGTCCTGCTCGCCCTTCCGCGTGCCGATTGCACGCCTGGCAGCAGCACAGTCTGCAATAGGAAAGAAGGCAGCTAGTACGGCGTGAGGGTGCGAAAAGGTCGCCTGATTGCGGGCGGCCGTCTTGATCTGCCAATATGCTAGATCACACCATGATCACGAGACACTCGGTCGTTCTGTAGTGGCAATTTTTTTTTGCTCAACAGCTTATGCCGATGACGATGGTGCTTTGGTGGTAAATAAATGGAACATTCCCAAACCGCTCGAAGAAGCGGTACGCCAACGCGATATTGTGTGTGTCTATTGCGGTAATGGATTCACTGATGCAAAGGTGTCCTTGAAGTCTGCGGCGAGCTGGGAACATATCGTCAATGATGTCAATTTAATTTCTTTGGAGAATATCGCGCTTTGCTGCTGTGGCTGCAACGCAAGCAAAGGTCAAAAGACACTCTCTGTGTGGTTCGAATCAAAATACTGTAAAGATCGCGGTATCAACTACGACACAGTGGCTCCGATTGTGAAAGTGGCGGAGAGAAACTCGCGCTGAAGGCCTTGCATTTTTTACGTCTAAAATTGGCAACACGTCTGTTCGGTCAATTTTTTTCGCACGCTGCAGCTGAACGAATGATGCGCAGTGTTGCGGCGATCATCGGATCCCGATGCGCATGGGCAATATCGGTGCGCAGGTCTGCCTTGCCATTGTATAGCAACGACGGGAAATACCTGCGGGCCAAGCCGGTTCAAATTCGGATTGACCGGGTTAGCTTGGTACGCCCTGGCGGTACGTACGAAGCAACCATCGCACGCACCGCCGGGTCTGCCTGGCGTCGTCAGCCCTTGTCGATCTTGGTGGCCCTTTGCACCATCTCAGGAACCATTTCGGCCTCGCTTATGGGCCGGCGTTCGACCTTGGTCGCCTGCCATTTCGTTTCCCCGAGCATGCCAGATGATAACGGTATTCCGTCTGCCGTTACGCAATAGGAAATCGTTCCGCCAGACTTGAGCTTGTTGTAGGTTTCCAGAGCGTTGGCAGGCGACTTTCCGTCCGGTACCTTTTGATTCAAGTCACGGAGAACACTGTCGACATCGACAGTGCTTTCATACCGCGTGCACGGAACGCCCGCGATTGTTTGCTCGGTTTTTGAACGGATAGTCAGATACTTGTACCCGACGAGGAAGAAATCATCGACGCCTATGGGCGTTACCTTCCCGTTTGTTGTCTGCGTAGCGCTTTTCGTATCGTAGAGGGTGGTCAGCCGTACGAGAATACGTCCCCGATTTTCGTTGATACGCTTGAACTTTCCATCCTTGTGTTTCCATTGTGTCACAAGCTTCGTATCATCACCCAAGTCAGACTTGATCTCGACGACGTAGTCGACTTTTGGAAGCGGAATTTGTGTTGCGGTCTCCTTGGCGACAACAACGCCAGTGAAGGTGATAAGTCCCGCGATTGTGCAAAGTGCTATCGTTTTCATAACTTTCTATCCATGTTTGGCGGCGTGGCCGGGCTTGCGGCGTTGCGCGCGATTGCTGGGTGATGATGTGTTACGGCTAGATTGCTGCCTTGCGCAGGTGGCCGACGAGGTGGAGAGTGCAGATGACGATTGCGAGAACGGTGAGCGCGACGACCTTGCCCGCGTACATTCCCACTGCGGCCGCAGTCGCACCGTAAACGATTGCGAAAATCGCACCGGCGCCCACGGCCAATATCGTGTGTGGGACAAGCGCTGCCTTGATGCGGCTCATCTGCTGCGCCCCGCGATAACGCAGAGCGAGCAGAGTCAGGTCGAGAATTACGCTGATGGCGATTGCCGGTGCGATCAGACCGGATGCATGCGCCAGTGCTTTGGACAGTAAATCATACATGTTTGCCTCCTGAGGACCAAAAGTGAACCTGGAGGTTTAATCGCCCAAACAGCCGCAATCGGAAGTGACAAGGCGCACCGGATGGACTGGTCCGGATGATTTGTGCCTGACGCTAACGCGCAAGGAACCCGGCAAGACATTCGTTTGCCGCCTTGCAGGTCACCACAATAAGTCCTGATGGGCGCAATCACCCAAGCTTGATGAGCAGTTCGCGGTTTAGCCCTTGGGCAACGGGATTCAGCTCCATCCACAATCTGTCAAAACCGTATGGACCCGTGGGCCATCGTCCTTTAATATCGGGCTCTGATGAAAAGCGGGACGGAATGGAAGCGATCCCGCGCCAACGCAACCAGAACGGGGAATCCAGAATGCAATCCAGATCAATCCTGGCCACCATTGTCTCGACGCTTGCGCTTACGGGTGCAGCATCCGCGCAGACCTATGGCATCGGCGCCAATCCGCAGGGCTCGATTTTCTATGCTGCGGGTGCAGCGATGTCGAAGGTCATGGTGGAAAAGGCGGGATTACAATTCCGTGTGGCGCCCTATGCGGGCTCCTCGACCTATATTCCGCTCATCAACAAGGGCGACCTGGCCTTCGGGCTGGCCAATACCGCTGAATCTGCCTTTGCCTACAAAGGCACGGAAATGTTCAAGGGTCGGCCGAATGCCGATGTCCGGGCGGTGATGCTGACGATCCCGATCCTTTCGGGCATAGGCGTGCGCGCCGATTTCCCGATCAAGACGATTGCCGACCTCAAGGGCAAACGTGTGCCAATCGGATATAATTCCGGACGCATATTCCACTTCCTGCAGGGCGCAGCGCTGGCAACGGCAGGCCTGACCGAAAAAGACGTGAAGGGCGTACCGACGCCGAATTTCGTCGAGGGGATCAAGGCCTTCATGGCCGGGCGAACGGATTCAGCCTACTTCCCCTACAATTCCGGCATCGCCAAACAGGCCATGGCAACTGTCCCCGGCGGCTGGCGTTACCTGAGCATCGATGGCTCGCCGGACGGCCAGAAGAAGATGGAGGAATTCACGCCGACATCGATGGCCGCGGGGGTCAAGCCGGGCGCGAACTCCACGGGCGTTTCTGTCGACCCCACCTATCTGGTGCGAGTCGACGTGCTGATGCTCGCAAGCTCAAAGGTTTCCGACGAGGTTGTCTACAAGGTCGTGAAGGCCGCCCATGGCAACAAGGATGCGCTGGTGAAAGCGCTGGGCGCGTTCCGGGGCTTCGATCCCAAGGGTATGGTGCGCAACCATCCCGCGCCCTATCATCCCGGCGCGATCAAGTTCTACAAGGAAGTTGGCCTCTGGACCGGGAAATAGGCACTGCTGGTTGCCCGCGTGCGTGCCGGTGAAATATCTGGCGCGCACGCAAGCAGAGCAGATCCAGGCCAAAGGACACCGCCTGGTGGAGTGACTGATGTCCAGCGTCGCAGCCCGTGCAAACAGGCTGCGATTTTTCATTTTGCTATTTCGTTGCCACGGGAGATTGGTGCGTGAGTGAAGCTGCTGCAAACCAGCAAACGGACAATGCCGGAGCGAGCGTATGGATTGCGCGGGCACTGGCGACCCTTTTTGTCCTGTACGCGATCGCGTGGACATTCCAGGTTCCGAGCCAGCTCGGCATTTCCATGTACAAGGAACAATTTCTGCTGGTCGCTCTCGGGCTGGCGGGAGCCGCGCTTTATCTTTCCGTGCGCTGGAACGGCGGCAAGTCGGCAAGCGTGCCCTGGTATGACTGGCTGGCGAGCTTTCTTTTTCTGGCGACGACAATCTATATCGCCTGGGATTACCAACGCTTTCTCGCCGATGCGCCGTACGAGACGCGCGAGATGCTCGTACTTTCGCTGTTGCTGCTGTTTTTGACGATGGAAGGACTGCGCCGCGTTGCCGGGCTCTTCCTGTTCGTCGTTGTGGTGATATTTTTCGCTTATGCATTGCTGGCCCATCTCGTGCCTGCGCCATTGACCGGAACGCGCAGCGGCGCCATTCCGCTTGCGGTCTATCTTGCATTCGACACAAATGCCCTGCTCGGTTCGCCATTGGCTGTTGCAACAACCACGGTCGTGCTGTTCATCCTGCTGGGTCAGGTATTGTTCAACACCGGTGGTGGCGAATTCTTCACCGACATTGCTGCGGCCACCATGGGACGCAGACGCGGCGGCGCAGCGAAAATCTCCGTCATCGCGTCGGGACTGTTCGGCTCCATATCGGGCAGCGCCATCTCCAATGTAACGACGACCGGCGTGATCACAATTCCGCTGATGCAGAAGTCCGGCTATTCGGCAGTCGATGCCGGCGCGATCGAAGCCAATGCATCGACCGGCGGACAATTCATGCCACCGATCATGGGCGCTGCTGCGTTTCTCATGGCCGAGTTTCTGGAGATGCCCTATTCGCAGGTTGTGGTTGCGGCGATCATCCCCGCGCTGCTGTATTATTTCGCGATATTCATCCAGGTCGATCTGGTCGCCGCACGCGACCGCATCAGCGTGGTTGTCGACGAATTGCCATCGGCGTCCAAGGTCCTGCGCGAGGGCTGGCATTTCATCGTACCCTTCGCGCTGCTGATTTACGCGCTTTATGCACTGAATGAAGAGGCCGAGACCGCTGCGCTCTATGCGGTGGCTGTCATCATAATTCTGGGCTTTCTGCGCAGCTACAAGGGTACCAGCGATGACCCTGCGGTCGCTGGCGTCCGCAGTCTGGGACGCAGGACTTGCAACCACCGAACTTGTCATGATCGTTGCAGCTGCAGGTTTTGTCATCGGTATTCTCAACAAGAGCGGCGGCGGCTTTGCGCTCACCCTGTTTCTCATTCAACTGGGCGGCGGCAACATGTTCATCCTGCTGCTGATTGCAGGCATCATCTGCATCGTGCTCGGAATGGGAATGCCGACGACCGGTGTTTATGTCCTGCTGGCAGCACTGGTTGCGCCCGCATTGGTGGAAGCCGGGATCGACAAGCTCCCCGCGCACATGTTCATCCTGTACTTCGGCATGATGTCGATGATCACGCCACCCATTGCACTGGCAGCTTTTGCGGCCGCATCGCTCAGCCGCGCGGACCCGATGAAAACCGGCTTCGTTGCCATGCGCATGGGCTGGGTCGCCTATGTCATCCCGTTCCTGTTTGCGCTGTCTCCGACATTGTTGATGCAGGGCGATCCAGTGAACATTGCCATGAATGCTGTCTCCGCCACAGTTGGCGTGTATATCGCATCGGTTGCTGTAACGGGCTTTTTCACCAGGCCGCTTTCCATGCCGATGCGCATCGTGCTGGCGCTGGCAGGCTTCGCTGCCGTATTTCCGGACAGCGCCATCGGTGCTGGCGGGCTGGTGGATCTGGCCGGCATCGTCATCGGGGGAGGCATTCTCGTGCGCGAGCATCTGGCAGTGCGTTCGCAAGGATCAACGGCGAAGCCGGCCAACGGCTGATAAAACCGGAGCAAACAGGGGACAGACTCCGGCGGTAGGCTCCGGGCTTTACCGACGTTGCCAAACCGCATACCAATCCGTCAGATTGTGTTGCGCCCGACAGGTGCGCAGAAAAAAATGACGGGGAGGCAGGATGGCCAGCACACAACACGCCGGGGGCTTGCGCCGCTTTGGCAATACAGACCTGGAGGTTTCGCGCCTGGGTTACGGATCGATGGAACTGGCCGGACCACCCCTGGGCCGCGACATCGCCGAAGCCGATGCGATCAGGTTCATCAATACGATTGTCGACAGCGGCATCACCTATATCGACACCAGCATCGACTACGGGCTCAGCGAGCGGCTGATCGGAAAGGCGCTGGCGCATCGCCGCAACGATTTTTTCCTCGCATCCAAATGCGCCTGTGCGGTGGGCGTTGAGGGGATTGGCGACAAGCACGAGAAACACACCTACACGGGCGAGAATGTCATTGCAGGCATCGAGCAAAGTCTCGTGCGGCTGAAGACCGACCATCTCGATGTGGTGCAGGTGCATGGCGACCCCACACGCAAGCAATTGGAAGACGGCGGCGTGATCGAAGCCATGCAGAAAATGAAGCGCGACGGCAAGGTGCGCTACATCGGCATTTCTTCGCGATTGCCCAAGCTGGAAGATTTTGTCACCGCCGATTATTTCGACGTGATCCAGGCGCCCTATTCGCCGCTGCAGCGCACGAACGAGGATGTGATTGCGCAACTGAAGAAATCCGGCAAGGCCATCATCGCCCGGGGCGTGACTGGACGCGGCGCGCCGGCCAAGGGGTGGCAGACCCGGCCAATCGGCACGGAAGACGGCTATGTGAAAGACCTGTGGGAACGGGCAAAGCTCGACGAAATCCTGAATGGCAAATCGCGGCTGGAATTCATGATCGGCTTCGTGCTGGCGAACAAGGATATCGACGTTGCACTGGTTGCCACCACCAACCCTGCCCATCTTGCCGACGACATAGCAATCGCCAACATGGGCCCGCTGGATGCAGACGTTATTGCGGAAGCCAGGAGGCGGCTTGACGCTGCGGGCGGTGGTTCCGGACAGGGCGAATATGCCCGCGGCGGGCCAACCCCGGTGCGCTGACACCTGCTTGCTTGACATTGTTCGCAACGCCATTTCAACATGCAGATTGCCGGAGGTCAGACCGGCTCTTAGGGAGGCAGTCATGAATTTTTTTGGCAAATGCGCATTGAGCGCATTGGCAGCAGGCGTGTTGTCGATTAGCGGCGTTGCCGCGCAATCATTTCCCTCGCGCAATATTACCATGGTGGTGCCCTTTGCACCGGGCGGCGGAACGGATGTTCTCGCACGCATGATGGCGAAGGAAATCGAGACCAAGCTGGGCAAAAGCGTCATCGTCGAAAATCGTCCCGGCGCTGGCGGAACCATCGGCGCCATGGCTGTGCTGCGCGCTGCGCCTGACGGACACACGATCTTTCTGGGATCGGGCACCAACCTTGCCGTCAACGTGTCGCTTTACAAGAAGCTGTCCTACGATCCGGTGAAGCAATTCACACCGCTGGCGCTGGCTTCGCAAACGCCTTTCGTTCTGGTGGTCAATCCAACGATACCGGTGAAGACGCTTCGAGAATTCGTGGATTATGTGAAACCGCGCCAGAAGGACATCAGCTATGGAAGCTCAGGCCCCGGCGTGCCGCATCACCTGTTCATGGAATTGCTCGGCTCCATGGCCGGCTTCAAGATCACCATGGTGCCCTACAAGGGCAGCCTGCCCGCGCTGAACGATGTTATCGCCGGACACGTGCCGATGATGTTTGTGGATATCGGGCCTGCCTTCGGATCGATCAGCGCCGGAAAGGTCCGGCCCATTGCGGTCTCGACCGCAGAGCGCGTTTCCGTTCTGAAGGATACACCGCCAGTTGCCGAAACATATCCCGGCTTCGATGCTGCGGGCTGGTTCATGTTTGCCGGGCCGTCGGGCATGCCCGAAGAAGCGGTGACCAAACTCCATGCTGCCATGAGCGAAGCATTGCTCAAACCTGAATTTGGAACAGCGCTGGTGAAGTTTGGATTGATCCCGCAGAAAAACAAGCCGCTGGCGGAACTCAAGAAGTTCGTCGCAGATGAAGTCGAACGCTGGCGCAAGGTTGTGCGCCTTGCTGGCGTCGAGGGAAAGTTCTGAACTTTCGCTCTATGGCGACGGGCGTTCGCGCGCCCGTCAGCCGCGGCGTGCTGCCTCGATGGCGGCCACGTCAATCTTGCGCATTTGCATCATGGCTTCGAATGCGCGTTTTGCTTCCGCGCCACCGGCAGCCAGTGCCTCCATCAATGTGCGCGGGGTGATCTGCCAGGAAATGCCCCATCTGTCCTTGCACCAGCCGCAAGCGCTTTCCTGTCCACCGTTGCCGACAATAGCGTTCCAGTAGAGGTCCGTCTCTTCCTGATCGGTAGTCGAAATCTGGAATGAAAATGCTTCGCTGTGCTTGAATCCCGGCCCGCCATTCAGGCCCAGACAGGGAATTCCGGCGACAGTGAACTGGACCGTCAACACGTCTCCGGTCTTGCCGGAGGGATAATCGGCGGGAGCGCGGTGAATGCCGGTTACAACACTGTCCGGAAACGTTTTCGCATAAAATTGCGCTGCCTCTTCGGCATCCTTGTCGAACCAAATGCAGATCGTGTTTTTGGCAATGGTCATCGTCCAGTCCTTCAAACTTGCGCACGCATACCAAGCAGGCAGAAATGCGCTCCCTGCGGATCCTGCGCGACGACGATCCACGCACCACCCGGCACCTCGTGCGGTTGCATGATTATGGCGCCACCATTGGCTGTTATGCGTGCCACCGCAGCATCGAAATCTGCGACGGCGATGTAATAGGCCCAATGGGGATGCGGGGTGGATTCCATTTTCGTCATCATGCCCCCGACCGGCAGCCCACCGGTTGCAAAGGTCTGATAAATCAGCCCGCCACCCATGTCGTGGCGCTCGGCCTTCGTCCAGCCAAAAAGCTTTTCGTAAAAAGCAAACGCCTCATCAAGATTGCCCGCGTGCAATTCATGCCAGCCGATACGGCGCGGCGTCATTGGCGCTACCGGCGCCGGCTCTTCGGTTGTTGACGGGGTGAATATCAAAAATCCGGCGCCATGCGGATCAGCAGCCACTGCAAATCGACCGACGCCGGGAATGTCTTGCGGCGGGCGATGTATCTTGCCACCTGCGGCCACAATTTCTCCGGCACATGCATCCACATCGCTGACACCAATATAACCCATCCATGCGGACGGTGCGCCCATCGCGCGCGCATCCTCGGGAAGCGTCATGAGGCCTCCGACCATGTCATTGCCGTCCATCAACAATGTGTAGCCGGGCGCCGGCATCCCGGAATTTTTCATCTGCCAGCCAACGACATTTGAATAGAAAGCTTCGGCTGCCCTGGTATCGGTGGTCATGACATCGTACCAAACGAATTTGCATACAGGCTTTGTCATGGGAAACATCTCCGTCAAACGTGTGGTGTGAATTATTTCTCGGCAAGCACCTTGAGGTCACGCAGGCCTTTTTCAAACTGGCTGCCGATCATGTTGTCCATGCTGACAAATATGCCGACGACCTTTGCGATATAGGCCGTCTTGCCCGTCATGGACCAGGAAACGTTTGACGGCGCGTTCGCTCCCTGCCCTGACGGCGCAATCGAAAAGACAATCTTGTTGTCTCCAGCAATTGGTTTTTCCATGAGAAGCTGCATGACAACTTCCGCGTCCGGCTTGTTTGAAACGATGGTGAGCTTGCCTGTCCCGCCGTTCCCCGAGAAAGCGTTGGTTGCGCCGGGCCCTGCGGCAGGACCGCTGTAATTCGACTTGACCCCTTCCTGCCTGGCAAAGGGATTCCAGCTATCCATCGTCTTGATGTCATTGATGAGCGGATAAATTTTTTGTGCCGGCGCGTTGATGGCAATGGAGCGCGTGACTGCGAAATCGTCCGGCCGTGTCGTTGCCGTTACAAGAATACCGGCAAGTGCAATCACCAGGAACAACGACAGGCGAACGAGGAATTTCTTCATTGCAACACACGCTTCCAATTTCACAACGGCTTCAAGAAAAAACGGTGCCAGCCTACAGCCGCACCAATTCATCGAAGCCACCCCAGAACATGCGCTTTCCGTCGAACGGCATGTCCTTCATACCCTTCATTTCTGGCTCTTCCATGACAGAAGCAAATGCCTTGTCGCGCGCAGCCCTTGAGCCATAACGAATGAAAGAGCAGGCAATGGTCTCGCCGTCCTGAAGCTGTACGGCCAGGGGAAACGACGTAACCTTTCCCGGCTGGACGTCTTCGCCAATCGCTTCGACATATTCGATCGCGCCATGCTTCCGGCACAACCGGCCAAAAACTTCGGACTGCTTGCGATAGGCCTCGAGATTGGCAACAGGCACCGGAACAACGACAAAATCATAATAGCTGCTCATTTTTGCCTCCTCTGGCAATATTGTGTATCTTGAATAAGTATCGTATATTCCTAATTTAGGAGTATATAGTTGTCAATTGGAAATTTAACCGGGATGGCACAAAAAAGAAGTTACGAGGATGGTTGCGCTGCAGCTCACGCGCTGGAGCTGATCGGCGAGCGTTGGGCGCTGCTGATCATACGGGAGCTGATGCTTGGCCCAAGGCGGTTCAAGGATCTGCGGGAAGGCCTGCCTGGGATCAGCCCGAATGTGCTGACCCAACGGCTGGACGAACTGGCGCGTGCATCCATTATCGTGCGCCGCATGCTGCCGCCTCCTGCTTCCGCGCGCGTTTACGATCTGTCGGAATGGGGGCGCGAGCTGGAACCCATTATCAAATCCATCGGGCGCTGGGCAGCCAGTTCGCCAACCATGCCGATGGGCAAGCCGTTAAGCGTCAACTCGCTGATCCTTTCCTTGCGTACGATGTTCGACGGGTCACGTGTGGAAAGCTCCGATGCCTGCATCGGTATCATCGCCAACGGGCAGGAGTTTGTTGCGAATATAAGCGATGGCGCGATGCACCTGGAACCCGGCGGCACGCGCGATTGCGATGCGGCGATTGAAGGTGATCCCAATGACATTGCCAGCGTGATCTATGCCGGCCGCAGCCTGGAAGAAGCGGTGTCCAGTGGAGCATTGCGCATCGGCGGCACCAAGGCAGTACTGAAAAAATTTCTCCAATATTTTCCGTTACCGGAGCGTGCACCTGATTTAGTCGCATAACCCTAATATAATTATTTTTATAT
This sequence comes from uncultured Alphaproteobacteria bacterium, assembly GCA_963700795.1. Classification (GTDB taxonomy): domain Bacteria; phylum Pseudomonadota; class Alphaproteobacteria; order Rhizobiales; family Beijerinckiaceae; genus Terripilifer. Next base: position 311,144 of record CAVOYX010000006.1, read on the forward strand.
GATATGATCAGGCTGCGATGAAGGCCGAAGCAATACTGAGCCTTCGATGCTCTCCCAGACAACAGATGGATTGAATTCCTCCTCGTCGTCAACATTCTCCTGCTGCTTGCGGGCAACGTGATGGAGCCATCCTCGATCATCCTGATCATGGCGCCCATTCTGCTCCCGGTTGCCGTCAAGCTCGGCATCGATCCGATCCACTTCGGTATCCTGATGACCGTGAACATGGAAGTCGGGTTGTGCCATCCCCCGGTCGGCCTGAATCTTTATGTTGCTTCGGGTATCGCCAAAATGGGGATCACAGAACTGACAATAGCCGTCTGGCCATGGCTGCTGACAATGCTGTGCTTCCTTGTTGTCGTGACCTATTGGCCCGGCCTGTCCCTGTGGCTGCCAACCGTGCTGGGTATGCGCTAGCAGACTTGAACCGCCGCGGTTTTTGCAGCAGTCTGTTGTGTAACGTCAAACAACAGGGTGGAGGATCGCGCCATGCTAACGCGCGAGAATAATGACAGGTTGACCCGTGTCGGCCCGGGCACGGCGATGGGCGGCCTGATGCGCCGCTACTGGATTCCCGCTGCCTATACGAGTGCTGTCGCCAAACCCGATGGACCCCCTGTTCGGGTGAAACTGCTTGGCGAACAGCTTGTGCTGTTCCGCGACACTTCGGGACGGCTGGGCCTAGTCAGCGAATTTTGTCCGCACCGGCTCGCATCGTTGTTTTTCGGACGCAACGAGGAGGACGGCATCCGCTGCGTCTATCACGGACTGAAGTTCGACGTGACGGGCGCGTGTGTGGACGTGCCCTGTGTGCCGGAACCCGAGACGCAACAGATCGCCACTGTCAAACGCGAATTGAAGGTGAAGGCCTATCCTTGCATCGAGCGCGCCGGACTTGTGTGGACCTATATGGGTCCGGCCGGGCAGGAGCCCGATTTTCCGGACCTCGAATGGACGCTGGTGCCCGACAGCCATCGTTACACACGCCGCCACATCCAGGAGTGCAACTGGCTGCAGGCGCTGGAGGGCGGCTTCGATGCGCCGCATCTGACCTTCCTGCATCGTGGCAAGCGGTCCTCGCCAGGCCGCGACGTCGTACCCTCCTTCTATGAGGTGCAGCCCACCGACTTCGGTTTCGTCGTCGCAACCGGACGCGATGTCGGCAAGCCGGATATCATGTGGAATCTCAACATCATGCTGATGCCTTTTCACAAGATCATTTCGACCACGCCGTTCGGCGCGCACATGTGGGTCCCGATCGATGACGAAAACACGATGCTCTACAGCATCGACTTCAATCCGAACCGGCCGCTGAACGAGGAAGAACTCGCTATTGCCAAGGGCGGCGAATGGATTCACACGGAAAACATCCGGCGATACGGACTAGCCGTGCGCAACAAGGACAACGATTATCTGATCGACCGGGCGCTGCAGGCCAGCGGCGTCTACTATCAGCGGTATCAAGGGTTTCGGGTCGCAGGATTGCGCGATCCAGGAATAGCATGGGACCGATCGTCGATCGCAGCCAGGAATACATGCTGATGGGCGATGCAGCGATCGTGAAGATGCGCCGCTTGTTGCTCGAAGCGATCGAGAATGAAGCCATGGGCCGGACGCCAACAGGTTACGATCCGAAGAGTTATCGCGTGCGCTCGCTGCGCTGCGAACTGCCAAAGGGCGCCGACATGGCGGCGGCCATGGGCGATCTCGTCAAGATTGACAGGCTGGCGGCGCAATAGCGTACGGCCGACACAGGGGAGGCATACATGAACCGGACATCAGCAATTTGGTCAGCCGGGGCGTTGGCTCTGTTGGCCCTTGCCGCCAATCCTGCGCCGTCGAATGCGCAAGGCGAAGCGCGCATTCTACAAGGACAAAACAATTACGATCATCACCAGCACCGGCGCCGGCGGCACCTACGACCTGATCGCGCGGCTGATCGCAAAAACGGCGCCGAAGCACATCGGAGCGCAGGGCGCCATCGTGCAAGAACATGCCTGGCGGCGGCAATGTGGTGGCGACAAACTATCTCTACAATGTCGCGCCAAAGGACGGCACGGTCATCGGCGTCGTCAACAATGCGATTCCGCTGCATCAGGTTCTGGACGGGCGTAATGTGCGTTACGATGCTGCGAAGTTCAACTGGCTTGGCTCGACCGGCGGGCGCAACGAAGCCGTCTTCATTTTCAAGACGGCCGGAATCAGGTACGGTCGCGGACCTGCAGAAAAAGGAAGCAACGCTTGGAGGCACCGGGCCTGGCTCTTCGATCGTGATTTATCCCACCGTGATGAACAATCTGCTCGGAACGAAGTTCAAGATCATCACGGGTTACAAGAGCTCCAAAGCGGTATTCCTGGCGATGGAGCGCGGCGAGGTCGTAGCCCGTTCCGGCAGCCTGACCTCAATCCACCAGACGTTTCCGCAATGGATGTCGGAAAAGAAGCTCGACTTCCTAGCGCAGATCGGACTGCAGCGCGATGCTGAAATTCCCGATGCCCCGCTGCTGGTGGAGCTGGCCCGGAACGAGGAGCAGAAGAAGATCATGACGCTGATCTCTTCGCCCGGACAATTGGGCCAGCCCTATCTCGCGCCTCCAGGCACGCCCGACACCGCTGTCTCCCATCTGCGCAAGGCTTTCGATGCGACCATGGCGGACAAGACCTTCCTCGCCGATGTCCGTCAAAGCGCGTGTGGATCGTTTCGCCGATCAAGGGCGACGTCATCCAGGGCATCGTCGCCGCGGTCGTTGCGCGCCAAAAGACATTGTCGCAAAGGCGCGCAAGGCAGCGGGCAAGACATGACTCTTCACGCGTGATCGGAGAGTCGCCATGAACAAGATTCGCCATATCGCATTTGCCTCCGATCATCCTGGCAAGGCCGCAGATTTCTACAAGCAGGCGTTCGGGCTGCGCGAACTGCGCCGGTTCGGCATCGATGAAAAAACCGGCGAAGCTGCACGGCCATCCGGCGTGTTTCTCACGGACGGTTCCATCAACATTGCGATCCTGAAATTTTCCAACGATCAGCTTGGGAAGGGGATCGAATATACCGGCATGCACCATTTCGGCGTGATCGTCGATGATGTGGATGCCTGGACAACCAAGCTGGTGGGCCTGGGTGCGGAAGAATGGAGTCGCAATATGCCGTGCCCGCAGGCGCCCATGCAGAATTCAAATTTCGCGGCCCCGATGGCATCGTTTTCGATATCACCGGCCATCCGTGGGAAGGCTGCGACGAAGATCTTGCCAAGACAGGCGGCGGAGTAACGATCATCCGGCAGTTACAAAGCACGCTGGATATTCGAACAGGCGGCAAGGGCCTGACCGACATGACCGCGCAGGTGGCGCAATTTGTTGCCGGTGCGAACATCGACACCGGGCTGTTGACTGTTTTTATCCGTCACACATCGGCGTCTCTGGTCATCCAGGAAAATGCTGATCCGGACGTGTTGCGCGACCTGCGGGATTTTTTCGAACGTATCGCGCCGGAAAACCTTGCCTATGCCCATGACACCGAGGGGCCAGACGACATGCCGGCGCATATTCGCGCAGCGTTGACGCAGACCAGCCTTTCAATTCCGGTTTCCCAGGGCGGGATGGTGCTGGGAACATGGCAGTGCATCTATGTCTTCGAACATCGCAGCGCAGCACATCGCAGGCAGGTGGTGCTGCATGTCATTGGCGAATGACGCACCCTGATCCATTTGCCGCACCCGTTCGTACCAACGTACATGAAGACATTGGGTGACAGATATGCCGCAATCGTCCTTGGTGCGGGCGGGGGCATCGGAAGCGCTATAGCGGCAGCGCTGGAAGGCGATCCTGCATGCGCCAAGGTCCTGCGGTACGCGCGCAGTGGCTCCGAGACATTCGACGTCACACGGGAAGACTCAATTGCAGCGGCTGCTGCACATGCACGAGCAGAGATCGGAGAAGCTGCATTGATCGTCAACGCTGTCGGCGTACTCGATCGACACGGGCACCGGCCGGAGAAGTCGCTCGCGGACATTGATCCTGCCGCCATGGCGCAGGCGTTTGCAATCAATACGATTGGCGCAGCGCTGGTCTTCAAGCATTTCCACGCGCTGCTGCCCCGCAACGAACGATCCGTTCTCGCAACACTATCGGCGCGCGTAGGGTCAATCGGCGACAACCGGCTGGGAGGATGGTTCTCCTATCGCGCATCGAAGGCTGCCCTCAACCAGATCGTCCGCACCAGTGCGATAGAAATCGCCCGCAAGAGAAAGGATGCAATCTGCGTGGCGCTGCATCCCGGTACAGTTGCCACACCGCTCAGCGCTCCTTATGCCGGCGAACGTGCAATGCTGACCGCGTCTCAATCGGCACAGAAGATGCTGGCCCTTCTGGATGAACCCGATAAATTGCAAACTGGCGGATTTTTCGCGTGGGACGGAAGCATCATTGAATGGTGACAGAATTGCCGGTCCGCAATCCGGTCTTCATTCCCGGACCCGGGTGCCGATGGCATCTCCAGCCTGCGCGATGCGAAGGCGCTCAATAACTACTGTTCCTTCAACAATCGGCATCGGGATTGCCAGAACCGCATTCCCATCAAGCTCCGGGGTACACGCCCTAGCCTATATCCACAACGACGCGGCCGCGCACTTTGCCATCCAGAATGTCGCGCGCAACATCCATGACATTTTCAAACGGAACATGCGTGGTCATTGCTGCAAATTTGCTCTTGTCGAGATCCTGCGCGATGCGCGACCAGGCGGCGATGCGTTCGGCCTTGGGGCACATGACACTGTCAACACCAAGCAGAGATACGCCGCGCAAAATGAACGGCGCCACGCTCGAGGGAAGGTCCATGCCCTGCGCAAGGCCGCAGGCGGCTATGGCGCCGCGATAACTCGTCTGCGCGAGCACATTGGCCAACGTGTGCGAACCAACCGCATCGACGCCCGCAGCCCAGCGCTCCTTGCCCAGCGGCCTGCCGGGCTCGGACAATTCCTTGCGATCGATGATTTCGTCCGCACCCAATCCCTTGAGGTAGTCTGCTTCCGATGCGCGCCCCGTGGAGGCCAATACATGCCAGCCGGCAGCCTTCAGCAGAGCAACGGCGATGGAGCCGACACCACCTGCGGCACCTGTAACGATGGCCGGGCCCTGCTCCGGCGTCATGCCGTGATCTTCCAACGCCAGCACGCAGAGCATGGCCGTCAGGCCGGCAGTGCCAACGGCCATGGCCTGCGCTGCGGACAAGCCTTCAGGCAGAGGCACAAGCCAATCCGATTTCACGCGGGCTTTTTGTGCGTAACCGCCAAGATGGGTTTCGCCGACGCCCCATCCGGTGAGGATGACTTCATCGCCCCTGGCAAAGCCCGGCGCATCGGAGCTCTCGACGATGCCGGCAAAATCGATACCGGGAATCATCGGGAAGCGGCGCACGACAGGTGACTTGCCCGTTACAGCGAGCCCGTCCTTGTAGTTCACCGTGGAATGGGTGACGCGCACGGTGACGTCACCGTCCATCAGCTCGGCTTCATCGAAATCCGCCCAGGATGCGATTGTGCCCTTTTGTCCTTCGGGAGCTTTATCGATGCGGACTGCTTTGAATGCGGACATGGGCGGACCTCCTGAAGATCAAAACGGGTAGAGCATTAAGCCTTTAACGGCAGAGGCTCAACCGTCCATGATTATTGCGCAGGCACGCCAGCGAGCGCGCCGCGCTGGGCAGCAGGGCGCTCGACAATCGGCAGGGAAATCAGCGCCGAAGCTACGCCGAGCGCAATCGAGACATACCAGACCAGATCGTAATTGCCCGTCGTCTGGCGCACGATGCCGCCCATCCACACACCGAAGAAACTGCCGACCTGATGGAACAGGAAGGCAAAGCCATAGATCATGCCGAAATTGCGCGGTCCGAAGATGACATTCACAATGGCTGACGTAGGCGCCAGCGTCGACAGCCACAACAGCCCCGACAGCGCGCCGAAGGTCAGCGCATAGGCCGGCGAAGGCGCAAGATTGATGAAGATCAGCGTGATGACGGAACGCAGAGAAATAGATCGAGGCCAGCACGTATCGCGATGGAAAACGCTGGCACAGCCAGCCCGCGCCTATCGAGCCCGCGACATTGAACAGACCGACGAGGGCGAAGGCCCAGTAGCCAATGTTTGCACTCAGACCGGATTCCACCACATAACGCTGGAAATGCACGGTGATGAAGGCAAGCTGGAAGCCGCAGGTGAAAAAGCCGATGACGACCAGCATGTAGGACTTGTCGCGCATGGCATCGCGCAACGTCTTCCACCAGCTTTCGTCAACTTCGTCATTGTTGTCGGCACGCGAATCTTTCATCGAGCGCGAGGCGACCAGATAGGACAGAGGAACGATTGCGCCAAGCATGAAGGCGAAGACAATGCAGGCTGTCTGCCAGTTCCAAGTCTCGATCAGCCATCCGGCAAGTGGCGAGAATACGAACTGGCCGAAGGAGCCGGATGCGCCCACCAGACCAAAGGCAATCGGGCGCATATTGGGAGGCACCATCTTGCCGACACCGGAAATAATCAGGGTGATCGAACAGCCGGAGAGACCGAAGCCCCAGATGACACCGGCCGTCAACGTGAAGGCCGCAGGCGTTGTCGAAACCGTCATTAGCACTACGCCCACGGCATAGAGCAAGGAACCCGAGATCAGCACACGCTGGCTGCCATAGGCATCAGCCAAACGGCCGGCGATGGGCTGCCCGAGGCCCCAGAGCAGATTTTGAACCGCGAAGGCAAAGGCGTAGGCCTCGGTACTCCAGCCATAGGTTTGCAATACCGGCAATTGCATTGCACCGGCGGCAGAACGCGGGCCCCAGGTGATCATGGCGATGAGACAACCAGCGGCGACGATCAGTTCGGGAGGCACCATGCGTGCAGGTGCGGAGGTCTGTTTGCTGGGCGTATCGTTCATGGATCAATTTCGCCTGAGGGAAGTCATGCCGGAAACGGCGTGGCGCTTTTTACCGGCTTTTCGACAATGGGCAAATTCACAAGTGCGGAAAAAATGCCGAACCCGATCGAGAGCCACCAGACGATGAGGAACGAGCCTGTTGCTTCACGCAAATATCCGGCGACCACCAGACCAAGGAACCCGCCGAACTGGTGGTTGAGGAAAGCAAAGCCATACAACGTCGAAAAATAACGCGAACCGAACATGACACCGATGAGGCCTGACGTGGGCGGCACGGTGGAAAGCCACAACAGCCCGCTCAAGATCGCAAAGGCGAATACGGTGAACCGGCGTAATCGGCATGATGACGATAAAAAGCAGCGTCACCATCGAACGCGAAAAATAGATGAACGACAGGACGTAACGCTTGGGCATGAAGCCCGAACACCAGCCTGACGCCATCGATCCAACGATGTTGCAAATTCCAACCATGCCAAAGGCCCAGTAACCGATCTCCGGCCGCATGCCTGCTTCCACCACAAACCGCTGGAAATGGATGGTGACGAAGGATAGCTGAAAGCCGCAGGTGAAAAATCCGAGCACCAGCAAAATATAGGACCGGTGGCTGAACGCCTCTTTCAGGGCTTCGCGGAATGTCTGTTCGGGTTGGGCCTCGACAATCTTCGGCGCTGCGGCAGCCGCAGTCGTCCTGGTTGCGGGCGGATTGAGCGCAAGCGCAACAGGGATTGCGGTCAATACGATTGCAGCGAAAAGAAACGCCGTGTTCTGCCAACCGATGGACTGGATCAGGCCGCCAGATAATGGCGAGAAGAGAAACTGGCCGAACGAGCCCGCCGCCGTGCCCACGCCAAACGCCAGCGAGCGCCATTCCGGCGGCAGGAGCTTCTGGAATGCGCCGATGATCATGTTGAACGAGGCAAAGGACAGGGCAAGTCCGAACAACACGCCCTGGGTCAGCACGAACATGGTCGGATGGCTGGAATAGACCATCAGCACCAGCGCAATGGCATAGACCACGCAACCAATCGACATGATCCGACCGGTGCCATATTTATCCGCAAGAGCACCGGTAAACGGACCGCCCAGCCCCCAGAACAGATATTGCAAGGCCATGGCGAAGGAAAAAGTCGAGCTGTCAATCGATGTGAAATCGCCAAGAATTGGCAGCTGGAACTGGCCGAGCGCCGAACGCGGACCGAAGGTTATGATCCCAACAAGACAGCCCGCAGCGATGATGACATGCGGGGACAGTAATCTTTCGGCAAGCCCCGGCTGACGGGCGGGAGTGCCCGCAACTGCCGGTTCGGCTTTTGTCTCGATCTGAGCGCTCATATATCTCTCTGCCCGGATGGTCCGCGCACGCCAGCGCTGCCAAATCGCCCGGGGACCATAAAGCCCCGGCAGGTTCAAAGCCATACCATTTTTGCATGGCAACCAGCCATTTCCCGCGTAACGAGCCTTGCTGGCCGGGTCCGGCGCGCTTCCCAAGCAGTGTGTCCGGGACGCGATAGCCTGCTGAAGCATGCATGCGATGGCCGCAGACCCCAAGCAATACTGGTTAACAAATACGGACCGGAAGCCCCAGACATTTAGCGAATTTTTCTATATTAATTTTTAATTATCTACCAAATAACATACGCGTAAGATTGCCTTTACCCAACCACACCTGCAAGTTATTTAAAACAAGACGAATTTTCGCGATTATAACGAGGCACCGTCATGGAGCGATTGAAATTCAGCAAACACCGTCAGGTCGCTGCGATTTCGTTTGCAGTATCGCTGGCCTGCCTGTTTGCAATACTTGCCACTGTCAATCTGCTTGGCGTACGATCGGCAGTAGCGCTGGTCCTTCTGTCTGCCGCAGGCGCAGCGATATTCGCGGCAGTGATGGTATTACTGACGCGCAAAAGCTACACCAAGCTTTTGCAGTTCAGAAACTCGGTCAGCCAACTCAGTTCGTTATTCAAGTATTTCCCCGGCGGTATTGTTATTTTTGACAAACACGCCCGGCTGACAGCGGTCAACTCGCGTTATGGAGCAATGTACGGACTTGCTGCCGATCAGGTGCACGTCGGCATGCATGAAAAAGAATTGCAGGCTTTGAGACGCAAGCACGGCCTGCCTCTTCCCGGCGATACAACTGCGCTCAACAAAATTTTCGGCAACGGTCAATCCGAATATTCGGTGGAATTCTGGAGCATGTCGTCCGGGCAAACCATACGCGTGTCTCACTTGCCCGTTGAAGGTGGCGGCTGGATCGCAACGCACGAAGATGTCAGCAAGGAATTCGAGCAACAAAAGGCGCTGGAACATGCACAGGGCTTCCTTGAAAACGTCATAGATAATGTTCCAAGCGCCATACTCGTCAAAGATGTGGCGAGCCTGAAATATACCATGGTCAACCATGCTGCAGAGGCCATCCATAACCTGTCCAAGACGGACATCATGGGCCGGACAAGTTTCGAGTTTTTTCCCGAGGCACAGGCCAAACGTATTGAAGCCAGGGATTTGCTGGCTATCACCGGCGAGGATAGCGGCCGGCAACGCGAGGACGTTCTAGACCTGCCGGAGTTCGGTCGTCGCACCATAGCCAGCCGCCGCCACGTGGTGCACAACTCAGCGGGTGAGCCCACTCATTTGCTGACCGTTCTCGACGACATCACCGTGCAGCGCGAAGCCGAGGACCGGGTTCGCCACATGGCAATGCATGACCCGCTGACCGATTTGCTGAACCGCTCGTGGATCAACGAGAACTTGCAAAATATCGTCGCCGGTCTGGAGAATGATGAAGAACTGACCCTCGCCCTGCTCGATCTGGATGGCTTCAAAGGCGTCAACGATACATTTGGCCATGCCGCTGGTGATGCATTGTTGCGCAATGTTGCATCCAGAACGCAGATACTGCTTTCAGATTTCGATCGGTTCGTCCGACTGGGCGGCGACGAATTTGCAATCCTTGCGATCCGCAAAATTGGAGACAAGTCGATACAGCCAATGTTGCAGGACATTCTCAAGAGCATCGGCAAGTTTGTGGAATACGAAGGGCACCGGCTCGCAGTCCACGCTAGCGCCGGATATAGCAAGACCGCTGACCCCGCTTTCGATTCCGGACGACTATTGCGTGAGGCAGATATCGCCCTCTACGAAGCCAAGGAACACGGCAAGGACAAGGTTTGCCGTTTCGATCCGGCGATGATGGCAAAACGCATGAAACGCAAAACCATGGAACTGGATCTGCGCCGCGCAATCGGCACCGATCAGTTTGAATTATACTATCAGCCCATCGTCAACACACAGACAGGCGATATAAAAAGCATGGAAGCGCTTTTGCGCTGGAATCACCCCTCGCAAGGCATGGTGCGCCCAGACGATTTCATTCCGCTGGCTGAGGAAATCGGCCTGATTATCCCGATCGGCGAAATGGTGCTGGAAGAAGCCTGCCGCACCGCTGTGACCTGGCCCGAACATGTGCGGGTTTCTGTCAATATATCGCCCGTGCAATTTCGCGATCTCAACCTTGGAAGCAAGATTGCCTCGATTATTGCCCGCAGCGGCATACGCCCATCGCGTCTGGAGCTGGAAATTACCGAAGCAACGCTGCTCACCAATGATTTATCCAGCCACAAAATTCTCAATGACTTGCGCGCCACCGGCGTGCGGGTGGTCATGGACGATTTCGGCACGGGATATTCTTCGCTCAATTACATTCGCAACTTCCCGTTCGACAAGATCAAGATCGATAAATCCTATGTGGACGGTCTTGTCGGGGGCGCAGACAACTCGGACCGCATTCTGCATGCCGTGATTACCCTGGCAAAAGAATTGAACCTGGACACCACAGCGGAAGGTGTGGAACTGGCCGAACAGATCGCCATCCTGAAAGAGGAAGGCTGCACCGAACTGCAGGGCTATTTCTTCTCCCGGCCGGTTCCCGCCAGCCAGGTCGCCGGGCTGTTCGCCGGACAATTACCGCGCCTCAGCATGGTGGCCTGACAGCGCCCAGCGGCCGGAAAAGCAGCCGTCTCCCCATGTTTGGGGACATCCGGATTGCGCCTTGACTCCTGTGCAACCATATCCATGAGTAGGAACGAATGCGACGGCGCGCGCGTTTAAGCGTCATCTCGCGCGCGGACCCACTCGATGCCCTTTTTTACAGAAATCGCCGATTACATTGCCACTTATGACGCCTGGATCGCACTTGCGCTCATAGGCGTGATGCTTGTGGCTTTCGTCAGTGAAAAGATCCCGGCGTCCGCCATTGCCATAATCGGCGCAAGCATCTGCATCGCGCTGGGGCTGATTACCTATGATGAAGCGGTCACCGCATTTTCCAACAAGGCCGTACTGACCATTGCGGCGATGCTGATCCTGTCCCAGGCGTTGATCCGCACCGGCGTGGTGGAGGCTGCCGCCGGCTGGGTCCTCGATCTGGCAGAAGAGCGACCTCTGACAGCAATCCTGTCGATGTTTGGCGGGGCGGTGGTGCTTTCGGCATTCGTGAATTCGACGCCAATCGTGATGATCTTCATCCCGTTGATGACGGCGCTGGCCTATGCGGTGGACACCAGCCACAAGCGATTGCTGATTCCACTTTCATATGCTGCAATCCTTGGCGGCACCTGCACCCTGCTCGGCACATCGACCAACCTTGTCGTCGATGGCATCGTGCGCGGACAAAACCTTCCGGGCTTCGGCATATTCGATATCACGCCAATCGGCCTGATAACGGCCACGGTGGGCCTTGCCTATCTGGCGCTGATCGGCCGCCACCTTCTGCCGCCCGATGACGAGGGCGATGCGATTGAGCCGGGCCAGCCCGATATTCTCACCGAGCTGCGCCTCAATGAAAATTTTGCCCAACTGGGCGAAGCCTTCGAAGACCTGTCCTTGCTGGCCCCTCGCGGCGTGCGGCTGATCGGCGTATTTCGCAAGGGTGAAAAACTCGACACGGAAGAAGAAGGCATTGTTGCGCAGGAGCGCGACCGGCTGGTGCTGCGTGTTACGCCGGAAGAACTGGCGACTTTGCGCAATGCCAAAGGCGCCGTGCTCGGCGTGCAGGTGCGCGACAACAAGGCCGGTGAACAGACTGTGGCGCGCCTGACTGTCGGCGCGGGCAGCGCCGAGGTTGGTAAAACATTGCGCGAAAGCAAGTTCATTTCACGCGCGCCAATCACGATTATCGGCGCAAGCCGCCACCACCATCAGGCCGGGCCCGACTTGATGGCCCTGAAACTGCGCGCGGGCGACCGGCTCTGGGTCTCGGCAACACCCTCCAACCTGGAGCTGGCTACCAGCGATCCGCATCTTGTCATGTCCAACAGTCCTCTGGCGCGGCCATTCCTGCGGCGCAGCGCTGTGTTTGTGGTCGCGGTGTTTGCTGCAGTCGTTTTGCTGGCGGCCTTCGGCGTGATGTCCATCGGCGCGCTGGCCTTCATTGGCGTTGGCGCCATGCTGCTCATGAAAATCATGGATACGGGCGAAGCCTGGGCCGCCCTCGACATGGATACGATCCTCCTGATTTGCGGCATGCTTATTGTCGGCATGACGTTGCAAAAAACCGGCGCTGTGGCGCTGGTTGTCGACAGCCTGACCCCGCACCTCATGGGCTTGCATCCGCTGCTGGTCATTCTTGCGATTTACCTGTTGTGTTCGGTTTTCACCGAACTGATTTCCAACAGCGCGGTAGCCATCATCATGACGCCGATGGCAATCCTGCTGTCGAACAAGCTGGGCATGGACCCCAAGCTTCTGTTGCTGACCGTCATGTTCGGCGCCAGCGCCAGCTTCGCAACGCCCATCGGCTACCAGACGAACACGCTGGTTTACAAGGCGGGCAATTACAGCTTTTCGGACTTTCTGAAAGTCGGCCTGCCGATGAACATCGTGGTCGGCCTTGCGACGTGTACTGCTATTTATTTCCTGTCCAGGGCCGGCATTATCTGAACCGGGTTAAACCACCACCAACCCATGGCCCGGCACATCGCGCGGGGTCATGCGTCCCTGCTTGTCGATCTCCGGCCAGCCCTCGAACATGGGTTCGAGCAGCGGGAATTCCTCGATCCATCTGATGGCCGGCGATGCGCAGGCGACATGGACAAACAATCCCGGCAGGAAATGCGGCGACAGGGCAATGTCGAAACTGGCGGCGAGCGTGCACAGGTCCAGCACCGGCGTGAGGCCGCCGATCATGGCAAGATCGGGCTGGATCGTGTTGACGAGATGCTCGGCTACGAAAGGCTGAAAGCTGTGCATTCCCTGCAAATGTTCGCCTGTGGCGATCAGGCCGGGTTCGGCCGCCGCCAGTTGGCGATAGCCTTCTATTGCATAGGCTGGCATCGGCTCTTCCACGAACAGCAGGCCCTGATCGCGCGCGCATGCCACAAGCCAGCGCGCACCGGCCAGATCGCATTTTTCATTGGCGTCCGTCATCAGATGAACGTCATCGGGCACGGCCTTGCGCACGGCCTGCAGGAGCGCTGCATCGGAACGCGCACCTTTCACGCGCGGCTTCAAGGCCTTCAACCCGCGCGCAACCTGCGGCAGGGCCGAGGCAATAGCCTCTTCCGGCGATTGCGTTGCGTTGAACGAGCCGGAGCCATAGACGTCCACCGCGCGCGCGGCCCCGCCCATGGCGGCATAGAGCGGCAGGGTCTGGCGCTTTGCCCATAAATCCCACATGGCCACATCGACGGCCGCCAGCGCAATCGCATTGGGGCCAAGCCCCGTGCGGTTGAAACCCGCCGCCGCCTGCCGCCACAGGGCCTGCGGCGGCACAAGCGGTTTGGCTGCGAGATGCTTGCCTATCAGATCGTGTGCAGCAGCAAGCACCGCATTGGCGCCGCCGCCCAGCACGTAGGAAAATCCCAGCCCTGTCGCGCCGTCGCTGTCGCCCAGCTCCACCAGCAATACATCGACCGCCGCAACGCCGGAGCCGCCGACCGGTTTGTCGAGTTTGAATGCATGGATGCGGGCGGTGGCCTTTTGAATATTGAGCGGCATTTGCATTGGCCCTTTGTGATTTCGTAACGCATTTGTTCCGTTGCGTTGTAAAAAACGCGACCGCACCGATGAAACGCAGCGCGACGGAAACTTTTTCGTAACGATGAATTTATGTCAAAAAACACTAAATTGCACCCGCTAACACCTTGTAAAGACGCAATGCGTGATGGTCTTTTCCGCTGGGGGAGAGCGGCTCATGACGGTCGGGGCATATTTCGGCAAGGCATTATTCGGGGCTGCCCTGGTGGCCGCACCTGTGTTTTCAGCAGCGGCATCCTGGTTTCTGGACCTGCCCTATCCACGGGCTGTATCGCTCGCCGCATTTGTCACATTGCTGCCGGCAGGTTGCTGGTTCTGGGCCTTGCGCAATGTACAACAACTGCAAATCAATGCCGAGGCTGCGACTGCAGACAGATCGCGGCTCCTGCGCGCACTCGATGAACTGCCTGACGGCCTTGTGGTACTTGGCGCCGACCGCACGGTCAAAGCATTCAACGCGCAATATCTCAATTTTTATCGCATCGGCGCGGACGAGTTGAAAGTTGGCACAAGCCTTGAGGAATTGCGGGAATTGCGCAATCGCCGCGGCCTGCCCGTTCTTAACCAGCGCGGCGGTCCGGCTGCAGACCTCACCGGACAGAGCCCGGTCAGCGCAATTTGGGAACTGCCGGACGGACGGCTCATCAATGTCCGTCTGCACGGGCTGGCTGGCGGCGGCTGGATCGCGCAACACTGCGATGTCACGGAAGCCACCGAGAAGAGCCAGCATCTGGATGAAGCCCGCCAGTTCCTGAACACCATCATCAAGAACATTCCCGAAGCGATCTCGGTGAAAGATGCCACGACGCTGAAGTACCGGCTTGCCAACACAGCATTTGAGACACTTTCCGGGCAACCAATCGGCAAGATCATCGGCAACAAGAGCAAGGATATTTTCGACGCGGCAGAAGCCGATGCGATTCTTTCGATTGATACCAAGAAGTCTCGTCCAGGCCGCCAAGGGCAGCATGACCCGGGAGCGCCCATATCGTGTGAATGGCAAGACCTATGCATTGCGAACAAAAAATATCGTTCTCAAGGATCCAACAGGCAGGCCATCCTGCATCCTGACGATCGATCAGGACGTGACAGACCAGCGTCGCATGGAGCAGGACCTGCGCGAAAAGGCGATGCACGACGAATTGACGGGATTGCAAAACCGCTTTGCGTTCAACGAAAGCATCGCATCGCGCGCACAGTCGGAAAGCGAATCCTGGGTACTCGTGCTGGCTGATGTCGATGGTTTCAAGGAAATAAATGATACTCTGGGGCATACATGCGGCGATACGGTGTTGCGCGACATCGGCGAGAAATTTCGCACGCTGCTTGCACCCGGCGAATGTGCATTCCGGCTCGGCGGCGATGAATTCGCGCTCTTGTTGCAAGGCAAGTCCGATGATCGCGAAACATTGCTGAGCATCGAAGCCTTGAAAGCGGCAGCCGAAAGCAATGTATATTTCGACGACAAGCGGGTCGCCGTGAAGATGAGCGCCGGTCTCGCACATCTGTTGCCGGGCGACAGCGCAGATAGCGCCAGCCAGCGCGCCGATATTGCATTGTATGAATCGAAGTCCAGCGATCGTGGCCGGGTGTCCGTGTTCGTACCGGAAATGCTGGAGCGCAGGCAGGCGCGCAAGATACTGGAGCGCGATCTCGCCCTTGCGGTGCAGAACGACGAATTCGAACCTTATTTCCAGCCTATTGTCGATGCCAAGAGCGGCCGGATTGTCTCCATGGAAGCCTTGGTGCGCTGGCGGCATCCGGAACGCGGCTTGATAGCGCCGGACAATTTCATTCCTGTCGCCGAAGAATGCGGTCTCATCATTCCCATAGGCGAACTCATGTTGCGCAAGTCCTGCCATCTGGCTGCGCAATGGACCAACCCGGTCCGCGTGTCGGTAAACCTTTCGCCAGTCCAGTTCGGCATGGACCAGCTGGGTGAAGTCGTGACGAACATTTTAAAGGAAACCGGACTTGCGCCGTCGCGGCTGGAACTGGAGATCACCGAAGCTTCATTATTATCCGATGACCCTGCCATTCTGGAAACGTTGACAGGCCTTCGCGCGCGCGGCGTGCGGGTTGCCATGGACGACTTCGGCACAGGGTATTCGTCCTTGAATTATCTGCGCATGTTCCCGTTCGACAAGATCAAGATCGACAAGTCCTATGTCCGGGATCTGGAGTTCTGGAAATTCGTCGGCGCGCCGGCTGATCCGCTCAATCATATCACTTGCGACCAACCTCGAAATCCCAACCACGGCCGAGGGCGTCGAAGACGAATCGCAACGCGATTTCCTGGCGGCAGCAGGATGCAAGGAATTGCAGGGCTATTATTTCAGCCGGCCCGTGCCGCAAAGCGAGCTTGCGAAATTTACAGACCTCTGGACTTCGAACGATGACTACGAGCTTTCCAGGGCAGAAGTGGCTTAGCAACCGGCCGAAACGGCCCGCATAAAGCTGCTTGAATCACATTCCCGTCACGCAGGACATGGGATCTGGCATTGGCGATCGTTAAAGACTAGATTGCCGTGATGTCATGGTCGGCTCTTCAATCCACTTTCCGCCGCCGCTGCGCGGGCGCTCTTGCCGTTGCGCTTGCCGTACTTACGGGCGCCCAGAGCACGCCGCGTGATGCATTCGGCGATGCCATGGATGCCATGCGCGTTGGAAAATACGAAGAAGCAGCAAAACATTTCAAAGTCTCTGCACAGGAAGGACAGGTTGAGGCGTATTACATGCTTGGTGTCATGCACCAGACCGGTCAGGGCGTTCCCAAGAACTATCGCGATGCAGCGATCTTGTTTCGCCATGTTGCGTTAAAGGGTCACAAACGTGCGCAGGTGAAACTCGCCGGGCTATATGAAACGGGCTCCGGCATGAAGCAGGATCTCGTGCTTGCATACATGTGGTACGAGGTAGCTGCGCTGAAATTCGAGATGGATGCATATGAAAAGCGCAATCGTCTGGCGACGCGCATGAATCAGGGACAGGTTGACCTGGCCCGCCGCAAGGCGCTCAATTGTCTCGACACAAAATACAAGCGTTGCGAATAGGGAACGCTTCTGCCCTACCGTGCATCTTCGATTTTCCACTCCGGCGCGCGCTGCCGATCACATGCCCGGATAGACAGGGCCACCACCGCCTTCGGGCGGCACCCAGGTGATATTCTGCGCCGGATCCTTGATGTCGCAGGTTTTGCAATGCACGCAGTTCTGCGCGTTGATGACGAAACGCGGATCGGATTTGCTCACCTCATTGCCATAGACAACTTCAAAGACCCCTGCCGGGCAGTAGAGCCTTGCAGGCTCACCATAGAGCGGCAGGTTCTGCGCAATCGGAATATTTTTGTCGGCCAGTTTCAGATGCGGCGGCTGATCTTCTTCGTGGTTGGTATTGGACAGGAACACCGATGATAGCTTGTCGAAGGAAAGCTTGCCGTCGGGCTTTGGATAGACAAGCGGCGTCACGTCTGCGAGCTTCTTCAACGTCGCATAATCCGGTTTGCCATGCTTCAAAGTACCGAAGATCGAAAAGCCAAACAGGCTGTTCGTCCACATGTCGAGGCCGCCGAGTGCAATGCCCGCAAGCGTGCCGAATTTCGACCACAGCGGTTTTGCGTTACGGACCTTGTAGAGGTCCTTGCCGATGGCTGAACCGCGCCATGCGTCTTCATAGCCGCTTAACTCATCATAGGAGCGACCGGACGCCAATGCCTCATGCACATGAGCTGCTGCCAGCATTCCCGAATGGATGGCATTATGCGACCCCTTGATACGCGGGACGTTTACGAAGCCGGCCGAACAGCCGATGAGCGCGCCGCCGGGGAAAGAAAGTTTCGGAACGCTTTGATAACCGCCTTCGGTAATCGCGCGCGCGCCATAGGCAATCCGGCGTCCGCCCTGCAGGGTGGATGCAATCATCGGATGATGCTTGAAACGCTGGAACTCGTCGAACGGCGACAGCGTCGGGTTTGCATAATTCAGGTGAACGACAAAGCCGACGGCGACCAGATTGTTTTCCATGTGATAGAGGAACGACCCGCCGCCTGTGTTGTTGTCGAGCGGCCAGCCAAAGGAATGCTGGACAAGGCCGGGCGAATGTTTGGCCGGGTCGACTTCCCACATTTCCTTCAGGCCGATGCCGTATTTCTGCGGCTCGCGATCAGCGTCGAGTTTGAAACGGGCGATCACCTGTTTGGACAATGACCCACGCGCGCCTTCAGCAAGAGTGTATATTTGCCGCGCAGTTCCATGCCGCGCGTAAAGCCGCCCTTGTGCGAATTGTCCTTTGCAATGCCCATGTCACCGGTCGCGATGCCGCGCACTGCCCCGTTGTCATCATAGAGAATTTCCGTCGCGGCAAAGCCGGGATAGATTTCAACGCCAAGCGCTTCGGCGCGTGCGCCCAGCCACTTGGCGACATTACCGAGAGAGCCGACAAAATTGCCGTGGTTGTTCATCAACGGCGGCATGAGGAAATTCGGCAAGCGAAATCCACCGCTCTGGCTGAGCATGTGAAAACGATCTTCCTTGACCTCGACTGTCAGGGGGCGATCCGGGTCCTCACGCCAATCGGGAACCAGCGCATCCAGACCTGACGGGTCGATGACGGCCCCGGACAGGATATGCGCGCCGACTTCCGCACCCTTTTCGACAACCACGACGGTGGCTTCCCCATTGAGCTGCTTGAGGCGGATGGCGGCAGCCAATCCTGCGGGACCGGCGCCGACAATCACCACATCGTAGTCCATGCCTTCGCGTTCGGGCAGGTCTGCTATTGTCTCGTCGGCCATTGGGCGGTCCTCTTGCACTCAGGAAAAGGCAGCTCGCAAGCTGCTTTCAGTGTGTTTTAGCGTCCGGACGGCCAAAGGCAAAGCATCAGGGTGAAACGGGCGGTAAAAGATCAGCGAGGAAAAAGTCGGAAGCCGTGAAATTGCCGTTCAAAGGCCCTATACTGGAAACATGAACCAGATCGACGCCGCCAACATGTCCCGTGAGGAACTGATCGCCCTGACGCGATGGTTCGCCGATATGGGCGTAGATTGTGCCGTTGAAGGCGAGCCGGTCAACCGTTTCGCGCCCGCTGCAGACATTGCCGAGGCCCCTGCCCGCACAGCCCCGAGACTGGAGCGCCAGGCCCCGCCATCGCCCATGTCGCGGCCGGGCGGCCTTACGCCGCCCCAGGCACCCGATATCGCCGCACAATCTGCGCGCGAGGCCGCGACCAACGCCAAGACCCTGGATGAATTGCGCGCGGCGATGGATGCCTTCGAGGGATGCGGACTGAAGCGCACCGCCAGCCGGCTGGTTTTTGCAGATGGCAATCCGCAAGCAAGGATCATGCTGGTGGGCGAAGGACCCGGTGCAGACGAAGACCGGCAAGGCAAACCCTTCGTCGGGCGCGCCGGGCAATTGCTGGACCGGATGCTGGCGGCCATAGGCCATGACCGCAGCAGTGTTTACATCGCCAATGTTGTTCCGTGGCGCCCGCCCGGCAACCGCACGCCGACGCCGCAGGAAACCCAGATATGTCTGCCCTTCATCCAGCGGCAGATAGAACTGGTCAATCCGCAATTGCTGGTATGTCTTGGCGCAGCATCTGCGCAGACGCTGCTCGGCATAAAGGACGGTATCATGCGTGCGCGCGGCAAGTGGTTCGATTATGTCCTGACAGACGGGCACACCGTTCCTGCCATCGCGATGCTGCATCCGGCCTTCCTCTTGCGCACACCCATACGCAAGCGCGAAGCGTGGAGCGACATGCTGGCGCTGCGAGCCGCTGCATTGCAGAAGACATGAGCAAGGCGGATGTTTGCGTGCGGCACAGTTGCAAGCTGTTCTCACCTGCTTCGCGCAGATAACGGAATAGACGAATGCTGCAGGACAAAAATGGATTTCGGAGAGGCACAATGGCTGGTCGGTTGAAAGCGCTTATGCATGGTCTGGCGGTGCAAGGTTTGGCAGGCATCGCGATTGCACTGGCGCTGGCTTTTGCCGGCATGCCCGTGCACGCCGGACCGTTTCAGGATTTCGAAAAGGAAGCCGGCGAAGTTTACGGCGTATACCGAATGGCGCTATTTTCCACCAATAGCGGAAACCAGAACGGTTCGGTCGAGACGATTACAAAATTCGCTGCCGGATGGGGCGCCCTGACCGGCAAATGGCTGAAAACACCTCCGCCGCAATATGCCGACGACAAACAATTTCCGGCCGACGCCGACAGGGTTTCTGCCATTTCATCAAAAGCCCTTGTTCAGGCAAAGGCAGGCGATCTGAAAGCTGCACACGAAACACTGGAAGCCATTCGTGACGTTCTGGGCGGGTTGCGCAAGCGCAATGGCGTCATCATCTATTCCGACCACATGAATGCCTATCACAGCCAGATGGAAAAGGTTCTGACCACCAGCTATGCGGGCGCTCCGCAGCGTTTGGCAGCGGACGCGGGCGTGCTTGCCTATCTGGCGCAGACGCTCGTGGACAACGCTCCGGCCACGATGGCGACCAGTCCCGAATTTGCAGCGGCGCTGGCAGACGTGAAGCAATCCGTCGATGCGCTGCAAAAAGCGCTGTCCGGCAAGGATCCCAAAGCAGTGATGTCCGCCATCAAGCAATTGAAGATGCCCTATGCCAAGCTTTTCGTGCGCTGGGGATAGCTGCAGCCGGTTATTCGTTCCGATGCACCCACAGGCTTGCCTCAGGCTGTTTCCTGTGCACGATTGATGCGATGGAACAGGGGACGAAATGGCTCTGGTGACTGCAAACGGCTGGACGTTTGATTGCGAGCTTCGTGGCTCGGGTCCCGACATCATATTCATCCATGGTGAAATTCATGGCGCACGCTATTGGGAACATCAGCTTGCCGAGTTCTCCAACGACCACAGGTGCCTGATCTATAACCGGCGCGGCCATGCCGGCACCGGTGCTCCGGCCTTCGGCTATTCACTGGAAAACCAGACGCGCGATCTGGAAGCGCTCATCGACCATTTCGGCATGAAGCGGCCGGCCATCGCCGCCGTGGCATTTGGCACGACTATTGCCGCCAATTACGCCTTACGTCACCCTGCAGATGTCCGCGCGATTGCCATGGTGGCATGGAGCGAACTGCACGAAGCACACCTGTATTTCGAGCGCTGGGTGAAAGCGACCGAGCAGGTTGTGCAAGCCTATGAAGATGCAGGCCGTGAAGGAATGATCGAATTCCTGCGCCGCGAGGCGGGCCGAAGTCTTTATTTCGTCATCAACACGGATTCCCCGATGCGCGAAGAGCTGATCCAGCTTTTTGCAGCCCATCCCATCGCCGAATACAGGCACGGCATGCTGGAATTTGCGACATCCGTGCCCGATCTGGTCGGACCATTTGCAAAGCTCACCCTTCCGGTTTTGGGAATATGCGGCGCGAAGGATCCGTTTCCCGACAAGCCGGAGGTCCTTGCCGGAATGAAGAACTTTCGCGAGGCAGCGCCGATCGCAGACACCGGACAATTCATCCAGTGGGAGCAGCCGGCTGCTTTCAATGCGGTGTTGCGTGAATTTCTGGCAGCCAATCCCTAGAAAGGTTTTTTCCCCATGCGCATCGTCGATCTCAGCCTGCCGATCAATTCGAAAATGAGGGCGATCCCCGGTATTGCCACATACGAACAGAACCCGACACGATGCATTCCCCTGTCGGTGATCAGTCAGGATCAGGAAAAAGCCCTGCGCGCGCGCGGCATCGAGGTTCCCGACAATACACCGGCAACCACACATATGATGTGCAAGCTGGAAATCACCACGCATATCGGCACGCATATTGATGCGCCGCTACACATGCTGGAAAATACCTGGTCGATTGACGAGGTGCCTTTGGATCGCATCGTCAAGAAAGGCCGCGTCATTCCGCTGACCAACACGCCAGACGGCGGCATGGTCACGGCTGAAGCCATTCTGGCGACCGGCGTCGATTTCGATTCCAGCGTGATCCCGATCCTGCACACCGGCTGGACAGAGCGCGCATGGGGCACGCCCGCCTTCTGGGACAACACCATCTACATGCACAAGAGTGTCGGCGAGCTGATGGTCGAACGCGGCGTCAGCGCTGTTGCCATCGATTTCTTTCCCGAATTCCCGTTCTGGCGAAAGGACGTTACAGCACCGGAAGGGCAGACGCGGGGGCTGAACCATCGTGTCATGCTTGGCAACAAGTGCATCATTATCCAGATGGTTACCAATGTTGGCGCCATCGGCTCCGATGATTTCATACTCTCGGCCGTACCGTTGAAACTTGAAGGCATAGATGGCTCGCCTGCACGGGTCTTTGCGATTGTCGGATAAGTTTTGATGCACGGGCCGGCAGGAGCAGTAGAACCAAGCGACGCCTCCGGAGTTTCAACGCAGGGGCATGCAGTGCCCATAATGTTTCGACCGATAATGGAGACTGTTGATGGGAGTTGGCTGGATTGCAGCGATCATCATAGGCGGTTTTGCTGGCTGGCTCGCCAAACAATTCGTGAAAAGCAACATGGGCTTGCTGATGAATATCGTGCTCGGCATGGTGGGAGCGGCGATCGCCATCCCCGTGCTCAGCATGATCGGCGTTCAACTCATGGGCTGGATCGGCTACTGATTGCGGGTTTCATCGGCGCCAGCGTGCTGATCGCGATCGGACGCGCGATCCGCAGATAGCCTGCGTTACCCCCAGATTCGATCTGCGCTTTCAACCAGCAGATCGAGTTTGCGCCGCTGGTCGTCTTCGGTAAACTCCGTACCGAAGAAGTTGGTCGAGAAACCGCATTGCGGGCACAATCCTAGCGCATCGCCGTCCATAGAATCCCGATGCTTCCTCCACGCGTCGGGCGATGTCGTCGCGCTTTTCGATCTTTGGGTCCTTGGTGGACACAAGGCCGAGCAAAACGGTCTTGCCACTGGGCACGAAGGTGAGCGGTGAAAAATCGCCTGCGCGCGGCGTGTCATATTCCAGCAAATATATGTCGGCGCCGATTTCGTTAAACATCAGTTCGGCGACAAAATCGTAAGACCCCTCCGCACCCCAGAATGCATTCATGTTGCCGCGGCAGGAATGCAGCGCAGCCGTCATGTCGGCGGGGCGAGCTGATATGGCATCGTTGATCACGCGGCAATAGGTTTCCGCCAGTTGCCGGGCATCCTCGCCGCGCTCTTTTGCCAATTGCTGGTGACGCGGATCGCAAAGCCAGGACAGCATACATTCGTCGATCTGGATGTGCTTGCAGCCGGCTTTTGCGAGTGCTGCAATCTCAGCGCGATAGGCTGCCACAAGATCGTCCCAGAATTCTTCCAGCGAACCATAGATCGATGGAACAAAATTGCCGTCGCGCATGAAGTGAATGATCGGCGGGCCGGGAAGAGATACCTTGGCGGCGACTTTCGCCGTGTCTTTCAAAAACGCGAATGGTTTGACGTTGATGCTGTCTTGCCAAACGATCTTGTCGCTGATCGAAATGCCGGGTGCCGGACGAGTTTCTCCCGCCGCATTGATGAAGGATACGGGCAGCCTGCTTTCGTAGGTGATGCTGGTGCCCGTCAGGCTCAGGATAAAATCCGTCCACCAGCTCCGGCGTCTGAATTCGCCATCGGTGACGAGGTTCAACCCGCAATTTTCCTGCATCCGCACGACATTGCGCACGAAATCGTCCTCGATTGCGGTCAGTTCATCATTGTTGTGGGCGCCCAGGTTGCTGTCGATGCCGTGCTCACCGAGAATACGCAGGCGTTGTTCGCGCAAACCGGCCGGCCGCAACAAGCTCCCGACATGATCCACGTGAAGGCCCGTCATGTTCTAGCGTCCGTTATTTTCGGCAAAGCGCCGGAATGCCTGCAGCGTTTCTTCACTGACATGATGTTCGATACCCTCGGCATCGCGCCGCGCAGTGGCTTCATCAATGCCAAGCGCACGCAGAAACATCTCGACTATCCTGTGACGTTCGCGGCATTCGTCGGCCAACTGCCGACCTGATTGGGTCAGGAAAACACCGCGATAGGGCTTTTGCGTGATGTAGCCGCCATCTTCCAGCCGGTTGATCATTTTGGCGACAGTGGGCTGAGCCACACCCAGGCGCGCGGCTATGTCCACCTTGCGCGCCTCTCCGCCGTCGTCGATCAGATCGGCGATGAGTTCGACATAATCCTCGACCAGTTCCGTGCGCCGGGCCTCGCGCGCCTGACGGAAGCTTTCGACATGGGTCTGCGTATCGACCATGGCCTCCTGATGCTCGTCCGGGCCCGCATTTCCGGCGTGTCTTGCAGCCATTGTCCCGTCCCCCACGACCAGCAATTCTATCGGCGGATTCATTTTTACAGCGTGAATCAGGTTTTTAGCAAGTGCTAAGATTTACTCCGGAACTGACTATTTGCAATTAAAGATAGACTTGAGACCATATAAAAGCCTCTATCAATAAATGAAGCACATGCTATATTTAAAATGATCTTCAAATTCCGCTTCACTTCTAGGAGAGAGCAACGTGCTGGACTCGACAGCCCAGGGACAGGGCAAAGCCGGCTGGCGGCGTAGCCGGGGCACCCCGGCGCTGCCCGAAGTTCATCGCAGCATTGCCATGCCCAAGGGGGCGTGGCGAAAGATGGCGACGTTCCTTGGCCCCGGTTACATGGTTGCTGTCGGCTACATGGACCCGGGCAATTGGGCCACCTCGATCGCGGGGGGGTCGAAGTTCGGCTATTCGCTGTTGGTCGTCGCGCTCGTGTCCAACATCATGGCAGTCATCCTTCAGGCGCTGTGCGCAAGGCTCGCGATCGCTTCCGGCCGTGACCTCGCGCAGGCCTGCCGGGACGCCTACCCCCGATGGACCTCCTATCCGCTGTGGCTTGCTGCGGAACTGGCAATTGTCGCCACGGACATTGCTGAAGTCATCGGTACTGCCATCGGTATAAATCTGCTATTTGGAACGCCGCTGGAGATCGGAATATTGATCACCGCGCTAGACGTTTTCCTGATCCTTTGGCTTCAGAACAAAGGCTTCCGTTGGCTGGAAGCTTTCATCATTACACTGTTGGGAGTGATCGCAGTCTGTTTCGCAGTGCAGATCGCCATGGCTGATCCCGACTGGCGCATGGTGATCAAGGGCTTTGCTCCCACAACAGACATCATCCGTAATCCAGACATGCTGTATCTTGCGCTCGGTATCCTCGGCGCAACAGTCATGCCGCATAACCTGTATCTGCATTCGGCAATCGTCCAGACGCGTTGCTGGGATGACACCGCTGTACAAAAAAGCGAAGCGTTGAAATACGCAACGATTGACTCGACGATTGCGCTCACACTCGCGTTGGCAGTCAATGCAGCGATTCTCATTCTGGCCGCAGCCACCTTTAACAAGGCTGGCCGCACCGGCGTTGCCGAACTCGCCGATGCCTATCAATTGCTGACACCACTTATGGGTTACAAAGCCGCGCCGGTATTTTTCGCCATTGCACTGCTGTGCTGCGGACTGAATTCAACCGTGACGGCGACATTGGCGGGGCAATCCGTCATGGAAGGTTTTCTCGATATCAAGATTGCGCCGTGGCTTCGCCGTTTGCTGACACGCGGACTGGCAATCATACCGGCTGTGGCAGTGACGTATTGGTACGGCGCCCAACAGACCGGCAAACTGCTCATCCTCAGTCAGGTAGTCTTGAGCCTGCAATTGCCGTTTGCGGTTGTTCCGCTGGTTATGTTCACGGCAGATCGCCGGAAGATGGGCGAACTCGTCGCGCCAAAATGGCTGGTGGGCATTGCGGGGGCAATTACTGCCATCATTATTGCGTTGAACGTGAAACTGATCATTGACTTCATCACCGGCTCACCGGCCTGACGGTTCAAGACCGTTGCACTCCCGCCAAGGCAACGCCCGCCACCGGAGTTCGGAGGCGGGCGCAATCGCTGGCTTGAATCAGTACCCTTATTGCTGTTGGGCCTGTGACAGCAGAGGTGTGATACGACGGATCGACACGCGTCGGTTGCGCGGTTCGGGTCCGTCTGTCTGCACCTTCAGGTTCTGCTCGCCATATCCCTGCACCAGCAGGTTTTCCGGCGGCACCTGAAACTGCTCGGTCAGGATGATCGCGATGGCTTCCGCGCGGCGGTCGGACAGTGTCAGATTGTCTTCCGCCGTTCCAGTGGCATCGGTATGACCCTCCACCAGGAACACTTCGCGCGGATTGCGCTGGATCACCCGCAACATTGCCTGTGCAATCCTGCCGAGCCGGGCATGATATTGCGGTGGCACTTCCCAGGAACCGCTGGCGAAGTTGATCTCGTTGAGATCGACACGGCGCATGCGGTCGCGCAGACCCTGATTGTACAATACCTCGTCCACTGTATAGCGACGTTCGAGTGACTGCACCGGAGGAGCGGATAGCGCGTCGTACAGAAGTTCCGGCGGTGCATCATCATAGTCGACGATGTAGCGTTCGCGCGGCATGGAGTAAGCGAGTGGCGCCAGAATCAGCGGAGCCGCGATCAATGCACCAACGGCAAGTCCACGGGCGCGACGGTTGGAAAAGAACACGAAATCGCGTCCACCACCTCGCCGGCGTCGTTCGATCAGGCGTCCATATTGGTCATAGACGGAAACGATCTGCACACCGCCCGGACGGTTCAGGATCGAGACGTTGGAACCATCCTGCCGGCGCATGGTTTGCGCTGAACCAAAGCGCATGAAGCGGTTCCGGTCGTCGCCGCGAATAATCATGCGATTGTCCTGGCGGACGATGGTGCGCAACCCCGGTTCCTGGATGATGCGGGTGCGGCCATCGTTTTCGGTACGCACGCGACGCTGTTCACGCAGAGCGCGCAAATCCACCGGCGCGGGACCGGAAAATCCACCCGGTTGACCGGTGGGAATACCAACGGGACCGGCTGGACGGCTGCCAATGGCGCGCGGGTCAGGACGGCCATCGGGCCGCTGGCCAAAATTATTGGCGGGAGGAATTCCCGGCTGGACGGGGCGCAAACCAGGCTGCGGAATACCGGGCCGGGCGATGCCGGGTTGCGGAATCCCGCTTGGTGCGCTGCCCGGAACATTGGGTTGTCCGAGCGAACGCGGCGGCCTTCCCTGCTGGAACGGCTGCTGCGGGGGCTGAGCCGGCTGCACTTGCTGGCGTTGCTGAAACTGCCTCTGCTGCTGCTGCGATTGCTGCTGCTGCTGGACAGCGCGCTGCTGCTGAATCTGCTGCTGCTGGATCGCCCGTTGCTGCTGCATTTGCTGCTGCTGCTGGATCGCCCGCTGCTGCTGCAATTGCTGCTGTTGCTGGACAGCGCGTTGCTGCTGCATTTGCTGCTGCTGAATAGCCCGCTGCTGCTGCATCTGCTGCATGCGCTGTTGCTGGATTTGCTGCTGTTGCTGAACAGCCCGCTGCTGCTGCATCTGCTGTTGCTGAATCGCCCGCTGCTGCTGCATCTGTTGCATTTGCTGCATGCGTTGCTGCTGCATTTGCTGAAGCTGTTGCGCGTTCTGCGCTTGCGCGCCGCTCATGAAAAGACATATGGCGGTCAAGGCGCCGCCAGCCTGTCGCAATAAAAACATCTGTACCCTCCAAGCGAATTGCCCAATAAATTACGGAGAAGATAATGGTTTTTACGCGACAGTAATACGGCGGGCTTGCCAATTGGCTGGGGATTCCTGTGAGCCCGCATCCCGGCGCACCCAAAATGGTTACACTGGAGCGCAGGTCCCTGAAAAAAAATCCGCCGCTGCAGTACAGCGACGGATATGGACTGTGGTGAATGCGTGCTTACTACTTGGTTTTGTTCGCCAGGAGAGGCGTTACGCGACGGATCGACACCCGGCGGTTGCGCACCTCACCCTGTTCGGTGTTCACCTTGAGATACTGCTCACCATACCCCTGAACCAGAAGGTTCTCCGGTGGTACCTGATAATTGGTGCTCAGGATTTCTGCGATAGCCGCAGCACGCCGGTCGGACAGCGTAAGATTGTCTTCCTCTGTCCCAACGGCATCAGTATGCCCTTCGATGAGAAAGACCTCACGCGGGTTCTTGGCAAGTGCCCGGTTGATGACCGTAGCGATCTTCTCAAGATCACGAATCTCTGCAGTGGGCACCACCCATGACCCGCTGGCGAAATTGACGGAGTTGAGGTCAATTCGGCGCAAACGCGCGCGCAGATTCTGATTGTAACGGATCTCATCCACGGTGTAGCGGCGTTCCATTTTTTCCACCGGCTCCGCTGTCAGCGTGTCGTACAGATTATCTGCACTCGCGTTCTCATATTCGACGATGTAACGATTACGAGGAATCGCTAACGCTAGCGGCGCAAGTGCGAGCGAGGGACCAACATACAGCCCGTTTCTATAAAGGCCGCGACGGCCGCGTTGTCGATTGTCGATGATGACGATCTCATTGCCGCCACGCGCGCGACGCCGCCGCTCCAGCAGATTGCCGTCGCGATCGTAGATCGAGATGATGCGGACCCCGTTGGGGCGTTCGATCACCGATCGCGTCGAACCATCCTTGCGTCTTGTGGTTTGCGCATCGCCAAACCGGCTGAAACGCTCGCGTTCGCTATGTCGGATATACATGCGGTCGCCCTGCCGAACGATGCTACGTTCGCCCGGTTCGTCCACCACGCGGACTTTTCCACCGTCCAGATTGCGCACTCGGCGCTGCTTTCGCAGACTATCCAGATCACCACCTCCGTTTGATGGCAACGCCTGATCGCGCGTTACCGGCCCATTGCGGTCGCGCTCTTTGGCTGCGTCGCGGTTGGGGCGATTACCCGATGGGACGCCAGCATTTCCACTACCAGAAGGGACGCCGGCTTTGCCACGCTGGCGGTCATCGTTCGCGGCAGGCTGATTACCCGGCTCCGGCCGCACGGGACGGGTCATGGGCGGGGTTGCAGTCCTGTCAGCGGGCGTGACCGAGCGTTGTCCGGATCGCGGCGCATCTTCCGGCCCACGTTTCTTCTCCACATCACGCTGCTGGCGCCCCGGCCGGTCCGGAACCGCCGCGCCGCGGTTTTCGCGCGGCCTATCCGCATTTCGTCCTGTAGAAGAAGGCGCTGCGGCGTCGGGCTTTTGCCTTTGTTGCTGCGGCTGTGCTTCCAACGGTTTTGGCTTCTGCAATTGTACCGGGGAAGGCTGGTCCGTTGGCGCGGGACCGCGCTTGCGCTCCGTTCCAGGATCGGTGGCCCCCGCCTGCGCCACGTGCCAGGCTTTCTGGACTGCGACTGCCGCTTGATGATTGTCGAGAGCAAGCGCGGGCGAACCAAGCAAGCCTATCGCGCATAAAACGCCGACAAGTTGCATATGCTGGAATTGATTGCTTTTCATGAAAAACTCCTCCGTATGAGACAGCAGGAAAGCGACGCACTTTCCTTATTGGGCCTGAAGACGACGACGGAGATTTTTCCGCATGTCTGCACGCCTGCTATGCGAGTTGTTGAAGCGCGCTGAGCACACCCTGTTTCACTGCAGTCATTGCAGCATGTCTCGCGTTCGAACGTGTGGATGCCTGCAAAGGCAGGTATGCACCGTTGGTCATCCAATCGATGCGCTCGAGTAAAGGTTCCAGCTTGGCGGAAAGAAGTTGGATCAGTATGTGTCAAATGCTGCGCTGGAGTTGCCGAGCGGTGCAGAATTTGTCGATACCTTGTCCATCACGTGGACAAAGCGTGTTCTGGAGCAACCCGTCGCTAGAACCAATGCTAGGAATGCGCTAGCCGCGCCCGGAGAATTTGTCCGGCGAAATCGCATCGGGTAGCAGCCCTGCAGTGACCAAGTCAGCAGGCATGGCATTTCCCATCGCGAGCGCGGCAGCAACCCGCGCCAGCGCAGGCGAGGTTTGAATACCAAAGCCACCCTGCCCGGCAAGCCAGAAAAAATTCTCTGCAAGCGGGTCGAAGCCGACCACCGGCGAACGGTCGGGGGCAAAAGTACGCAGGCCCGCCCATTTGTGGTTTATCCTTGCCACCTTGAGAGCGAAGGCCCGCTCAATCCGGTCGACGCAAATTGCCATATCCATTTCGTCCGGTTGCACGTCCTGGGCAGGCATTGGAGTTTCATCTGCCGGAGAAACCAGAAATTTGCCCGCGTCCGGCTTGAGATAAAATTGTTCGTCAACATCAATGGTCATGGGAATGTTGCTGATATCCATCCCGGCCGGTGGATCGATCAGCATGGCGGTGCGCCTCAACGGCGAAAGCCCGATGGGCGCAAGTCCCGCCCGTGCAGCAACATCATCGGCCCAGGCGCCGGCAGCGTTGACCACAATGCCGGCATCAAACACGCCGGCGCGTGTTTCCACACGCCAGTCCCTGCCGTTTTGCCTCAGGGTTTCAACGCCGGCATTGACGTATAGCGCGCCGCCGTTGCCGCGCAGCATTTTCAGGAAGCCGCCATGCAGCCCATCCACATCGATATCGGTCGCGCTGGGATTCCAGACCGCGCCGTGGACATAATCTGCACGCAGCAACGGGTTCAATGCGCGCGCCTGCACACCGGTTTTAGGAAAGAGGTCGAGATTGTGCCTGGTGTTGGCCCGGGCCGCCTCAAGCGCCGGGTGCTGATCCTTGCGCCCGATCAACAGCACGCCGCGTTTTGACACCAACGGGTGTTGTGCAAAACCTTCCGGCGGGTTTTTCAGGAACGGTCCGGAACAGTATGACAATGCGCCGACAACAGCGCTGCCAAGTCCGCCGGAATACAGTGCAGCGGAGCGTCCTGTCGTATGATATCCGGGTCTGGATTCCATCTCCAGCAAGGCAACGCGGCCATGGCGCGAAAGTTCGGCTGCCACCGAAGCTCCCGCTATTCCTGCACCAATGACCGCGAAATCGAATTTCGACTGCAATTTCACCTGATCCCCGCACGGGTTCCTATCGCGTGCCCGCAGAGGGTGCTATGATTTTCCAATCCGGGCAATAGCCATCGGGCACGCCTTTCTTGACAGACCGGACAGGAGGATCGGATGAAAAGATTTTACCCAATCGCGGCAATCATCCTGATGGCAGCGTCGACAGGTTTTGCCACCGCGCAAGACAGCAAGTCAGCGCCAGGAGCCAAAGCCTATTTCCTCAACATCAAATCAGGCGATACGCTCACCAGTCCGGTCACGATCAAATTTGGTTTGAGCGGAATGGGAATCGCGCCTGCTGGTCTGCAAGGCGACGCCACTGCCAACACCGGTCATCACCATTTGATAATCGACAAGGAACTTAAGGGCGAGGCATTAAAACAACCGCTTCCGGCCGATGCCAATCACGTGCATTTCGGCAAGGGGCAGACCGAAGCCACCGTAACGCTTGCTCCGGGAAAGCACACCCTTCAGATCGTTCTGGGAGACTGGACCCACATTCCGCACAATCCGCCGGTGATGTCCGAGCAGATCACGGTCACCGTAAAGTAATTCACGTCGCGGGATTTTGTCCCGCGCGCAGCTCGGCACGCAATTCGCGAATTTCGCGGCGCAGGTTTCGAACACTTTCGCCGAGCGATTCCATGTCCTCATGCGCGGCAAGGCGGGCTGCCTCGGCTTCCTCGGCCAGCTTTGCACGATCTGCTTCCAATTGTTCGCGCTCTTCTTTGACCTCGGCTTCATGCTCGCTCTGCATCGCCGCGACCACGATACCGATGAAGAGATTGAGGACAGTAAAGGTGGTGCACAGGATGAACGGAACGAAGAAGGCCCATGCGGCCGGATATTTTTCCATCACAGGGCGAACGATTCCCATCGACCAGCTTTCCAGCGTCATGATCTGGAACAAGGTGTATGCCGACTTGGGAATGGACCCGAACCACGCCGGAAAGTCCGCGGCAAACAGTTTGGTCGCCATGACCGAAAACACATAATAGACCAGCGACATCAGCACCATGATCGAACCCATACCGGGAAGCGCCGACAAGAGCGCACCAACAACGCGGCGCAGGGAGCGAACGGTTGTGATGAGACGCAGCACGCGCAGCACCCGCAGGGCGCGCAGGACGGAAAGGCCGTCGGTTGTGGGCACCAGCGCAATGGAGACGACAGCCAGATCGAACAGGTTCCAGGCGCTTTTGAAAAAATGCTGCCGGTACACCAGTATTCGGGCGAGCAGTTCGATGACGAAAAAGATCAGCGCAACTTTGTCGATTATTTCGAGCAGCCCGCCAAAGCGCGAGGTGGCCCATTTGCTGGTTTCCAATCCAAGCGAAATGGCATTTACGACGATGACCGCCATGACGACCCGTTCGGTCAGGGGCGATTCCAGCAATTTGCGCAGACGTTCCACGGCAATCTTCCATTGAGCTTTGAGTCCGTCCGTTTACTTGCGCAAAGCACGACAGGCGGTCAAGTGGGGGTGATGGCCCAACAGTTCACGGACGCAGGATGCGGATCCATCGCATCACATCCAGCAGGCTCACCAGTGCTGCCGCCACATAAGTGTAGGCGGCGGCTTTCAACACACTGCGCGCAGCAGGGATGTCGTCTTGTGACAGATAATTGTCCAGCACCGGCAGCGCCCGTTTGAAACTGGCATCCAGTTCTGTGGGCAGGGTCAAGGCATGGACCGCCACGGTAGTTCCCATGATTGCCAGGGCCGCGACAACTTCCAGCACCAGAATGGCCGGAGAACGGATAATTGCAAACACCAATGGGGCCGCCATCATCAGAACCATACCGATCTGCTGGACGCGCACGGCGTGAACAACCAGTTTCTGGCGATAATGAAGCGGCGCATAGGCGTCACGGTCCTGTATGGCATGGGCCACTTCATGGGCCGCAACTGCGACAGCTGTGACTGACCTGCCGTCGTGATTGGCCTGGCTCAAACGCACCGTCTTGCTTTCAGGATCGTAGTGGTCGCCTTCTTCGGTCATTTCCAGCCCGATATGCTGCAGCCCTGCTTCGTCCAGCAGGTGGCGGGCAAGCTCGGCGCCGGTGCCGGGAAAATCGGGACGCTCGCCAGCGTGCTGGCGCATGGTCCTCTGCACCCAAAGCTGGGGGCCGAAGATGAGGGCGAGAATGGCTAGACCGGCGATGGCGGCAATAACGGGCATGGGTCCATTGTCTGCAAGGTCGATTAAAAAGCTATGTTGGTCTGGAACGGAAAATTACGAGAGGCATTTGGCAAGTGCGGTTGAAAAACACACAAGTCACAGCCGGAAATTCTGTAATTTCGCCGGGCAACCTGATACAAAACCTGTCGGAAGTTTCATATGCTTCATAAGTTGTTGATTTATTTGCTATCCGGCAGGAGGCAGTCATGCGGTGGGAAGATTTTCGCCAATCGGAAAATGTGGACGACCGGCGCGGCGATAGCAGCGGCGGCGGTGGCGGCTTCGGCATGCCCGGCGGCGGCCTGGGCCTGCCCATTCCATCAGGACGCGGTGGCGGAATCGGCATTGGAACCATCATCGTTCTGGGCCTGATCGGCTGGGCGCTGGGAATCAATCCGCGCATACTGATAGGCGGCGCCGAAATTCTTACCGGCGGGCGCTCGAGTTCCGGTTATTCGCAGCCCGCGCCACAGGCGCAAAAACGCAGCGGACCGGCGACCGATCAGGTCGGCAAATTCATTTCTGCAGTCGTCGCCATGAACGAGGACGTGTGGAGCGAGGTTCTGCCGGCACAGAAGGGCATTCGCTACAAGCCGCCGCAGTTGGTGATCTTCAGCGGCGTGACCCGCTCGGGTTGCGGTGTCGCCCAGCAGCAGATGGGTCCGTTCTATTGCCCGCTGGATCAGAAAGTTTATCTCGACACGCAATTCTTCAACCAGATGAAGCAACGGCTCGGCGGTGGTGGCGATTTCGCCTATGCCTATGTGATTGCGCATGAGATCGGTCATCACATCGAGAACCAGATGGGCATTTTGGAAAAGGTGCAGGCTGCCAAGCAGCGCATGAGCAAAGCAGAAGGAAATGGCCTGTCGGTTCGCGTGGAATTGATGGCCGACTGTCTGGCCGGTGTTTGGGCTTCCCATGCCAACAAGAAATGGAATGTGCTGCAGGAAGGCGACATTGAAAAAGCCATCCGCACGGCGCAGGCCATTGGCGACGATGCCTTGCAAAAGCAGGCGCAGGGATATGCGGTGCCCGACAGTTTCACGCACGGCTCTTCGGCACAGCGCGTGGCCTGGCTGAAGCGCGGCTTCGATACAGGCGACACGAACGCCTGCAACACCTTCTCCCGCTAGGGCACGCACATGCCGGCAATAGATGAAAGCAGGCAATTCGTTGCGCTGAATATTGCGGTGCTGACCATATCGGACACACGCGATCTTGCATCGGACAGGTCTGGCGATACGCTGGTCGAGCGATTGCAGAATGCCGGCCATAAACTCGCGCACAGGGCCATTGTCATCGACGACACGTCCGCCATCGCCGGCAAGGTGAAGGACTGGATTGCCGACAAGGGAGTGGATGTCATCATCACGACGGGCGGTACAGGATTTACCGGCCGCGACGTGACGCCCGATGCCGTCGAACCGCTGTTTGAAAAACGCATGGAAGGCTTTTCAGCGGTCTTCCATGCAATTTCCTACGCCAAGATCGGAACGTCGACAATTCAATCGCGCGCCACAGCCGGTGTAGCAGGCACTACCTATATTTTCGTGCTACCCGGTTCGCCCGGCGCCTGCAAGGACGCCTGGGATGGCATTCTCGTGCACCAGCTCGATTACCGCTACAGGCCATGCAATTTCGTGGAGATCATGCCACGGCTCGACGAGCATCTGAAACGCGGTTGAACGCGTGACGATCAGGCGGTTACCGCCTGCGCATCAGGCATTTTCTGCGATGAACGGGCAACCGACTTGTTCGCCAGCCAGGCAGCAAGGGCAAATGTTGCCAGCCCGCCAAAAACATCCATCATGTGGTGATTGCCGTGCACGATGATGGCCGGGATCATCAACGTATTGATGACGACCAGCAGCGCAAATACCTTTCGGTGACGCCGCATGTAAAACACCGACATGCAGGCCATGACCATGTGGAAGGATGGAAAAGCGATCAGGCCCAGCGCCGACTTGGGAGAAATTTCCGTAGCGCCCTCGGCGATCACTTTCTTGACTTCCTCAACATAACGATAATCGGCCACCAGCGACATGCCTGCATTCCACAAGTCTTTTGCTGCGTGTACGCTGCTGGCGCCCGCAGACGGAAACATCCGCCAAAACCCGATTGCTATCAGTGCTCCGAAAAGACCGGAAAGCAAAAAGCGATGCAGGTTTTCCTGTTGACCCGTGAAGCCGAGCATCAACACGACAAGTATGAGCTGCGGTAACGATGTTGCATAGACAAAGGCCAGAAGCTGGTTGAGCATGGGATATGTTGAAACCCAATTCACCGCAGACGGCCAGTGAAACCCGAGCATTGCATCAATTGCCCGAAGGGTGGCGTCTATACGCTCGCCAGGCACCGGCAACAGCATGTAATTGAAGACTGAACCGGCGATGGTGAAAAGCGTGAAGAGCGCTGCACCAGTTGCTGCAAGCGAAATGGAATCTTCGCCGCGATACACGCGATAATATTGTCCGACACCAAGCAGAAAACTGCCGATTGCAATCGCCGTCAGGTAGCCCGCCCAGTCCACACGTATTGGCCGGAGCGCCAGAAACGCCAGATCCGCCGCAGCCAGAATCAGGATGATGTATACAATCGTCTTTTCTGCGGGCAGCAGGCGCATGGCGAAATTCCCGGTTTCCTGCCGATAGCTAACCGATTGCCGTTAAGATCGGCCTAATCGGCGGGCTGGACGATTGACCGGGTCTGCAGGGAACGGCGCACTCCCAGGGCGCGCGCGAGAGACTGGAGATCGGGTCCGCTGGCAGAGCTTGCAGCGGCAATCACGGCCGGGCGCGGGGCCATGACCAAAGTGACCGGGCAAAGACCCGGAATGAGCCGTTGCAGAAGGCCGCCGGCCTCTGCCCGCATCCGGCATGTGCGCACGCCTGCGCGCGTAAGCCCCTCAATTTCATGATGAAAGCCCGGAGCGGGGACACCTCGTGTCGATACAATCAGGATGGTGTCGTGGCGGGCAGCGGTTGCCGCCGCAAGAAAGGCGCTGGCCGTATCGCCGGCCTGATACAATTTGCATCCGGCATGATCGGCAACACGGTCGAGGCCTTCCAGCGAATGTGAGCCGGCGATGGACACATCCGCGATGAGGCCGGAAACGCTGGCCGGAACCATAACCGAGAGCACACGGATCACGGATTCCATCGGGAATGCATGGTGAACCCGCTGTGTCGAAACTGTGACAATGCCAGACAGCACTCGGAAACCACCTCATTTTGCGCCAGATACTTAAGTGCTCTTTCAACAGGATTGTCCACAACCGGCAAGTGCCGAAAAATACCTGTTTGCGTTTTGTTCCATGTTCATGATATGTTCTATTCCTGATTCCAATGATTTCAGCGTGCGAGCTGGCCGACTATGACACTTGCAGAACATCTGACCCATGCAGAACATCGCAAACCGGTAACAGGAGCCGGTCCCCGCGCCCAGGGCCGCGGGCTGCCACAAGTTGTGCGGCCGGGCGGCAGGGGCGCGACGCTCAACATGAAGGGCCGTTTCGAGACCGAAAGCCGGGAGGCGGTAGACGACGGCTGGATTGCGGAGGGGCTGGACGCGGAGAGCTTTATTTCCGATCTGGCACAGGCCAAAACGCAGGTCACGTTGGAGCGGGCGAAATCGATCATCACCCGCAACAATTCCCCGGACATTTCCTTTGACCGCTCGATCAACCCCTATCGTGGGTGCGAACACGGTTGCACCTATTGTTTTGCCAGGCCAACGCACGCCTTTATGGGACTGTCGCCGGGTCTGGACTTTGAGCAGAAGCTTTTCGTGAAAAAGGATGCTGCCGCCCTGCTGGAAAAGGAACTGGCAGCGCCCGGCTATGTGCCGCAGACAATAGCTATCGGCACCAATACCGATCCCTACCAGCCGATCGAACGGCAGCACAGGGTAATGCGCTCCATTCTGGAAGTTCTTGCCCGCGCCAATCATCCCGTCGGCATTGTCACGAAATCGGCGCTGGTGACGCGCGATATCGACCTGCTTGCTCCCATGGCGGAGAAAGGATTGGTCAAGGTCGCCCTGTCCATCACCACACTGGATGGAAAACTGGCACGGGCAATGGAGCCGCGGGCAGCAGCACCACATGTCCGGATAGAGACCATTCGCAAACTCAGCGGCGCAGGCATTCCAGTCAGCGTGATGGTGGCGCCCGTGATTCCTGCGGTCACCGACCATGAAATCGAAACCATTTTGACGCGCGCCAACGAAGCAGGCGCACGCGAGGCGGGGTACATCCTGCTGCGGCTGCCGCTTGAAGTCGCGGAAATTTTCAAAAGCTGGCTTGGAGAACATTTTCCCGACCGGCTCGACCATGTGATGTCGCTGGTACGCGGATCGCGCGGCGGAAAGGATTACGATTCCGCTTTCGGCATGCGCATGACGGGCAATGGTCCCTACGCCTGGATGATCGGCCGGCGGTTCGAGATCGCAGCAAGGCGCGCTGGTTTTTCACGCGAGAGACGCAAATTGCGAACCGATCTGTTCAGTCGGCCTGCCCGGCAGGGTGAACAGTTGAGCCTTTTCAATATGTAATGGGATAACAGTCGGTATAATCCGGGCCGCGCTGGCGGATCGGCACAAAGGCCGCGTACGGCCTTCTCTACAGAAAGGATACGCGGCCTGGATGTAGCGCAGAATTTAAGTGCAGCATGTGCTGGTGAACCAGCCTGACAGACCGGTCTACCGAGATACGCCCGGCAGGCCGTATTTGGCGGCAAGGAATACCAGAACGGCACCCACAACCATGCCGATGATGACCGGAACGATCTTGCCGCCACCGCTGCCCTGGGCAGACGAACCATTGGCAAGATTGCGCTGGGCGAATTTTTCCTTCGAGGGCGTGCCGCTCACCTGCGGACCACGGCCCTCAAGTGTTGCCTGCGCCAGGTGGCGGTAAATTGCCAACCGCCGCGCCGTGCTTTCACCGATGATGTAGGATGTGGCTTCGGCTTCTTCGGGTTCACGGCCCTTGGCCTTGTTGAAGGACACCAGCCAGTCGTGCTTGTTCTGTTTGTAGATTGAATAGGCCACCAGTCCGACGATATCGTCGTCGCCGTTCACCAGACTGCCAAAAACCGCATTGCGCTCGTGTTCGTCGGCTGCCATCTGGGCCGCCGAGCGCGCCGCTTCGGAGACTGCTTCAAGCCCGCCGGCACCCGGCAGCTTTGCCGTGCTTGCCACCGCTCCAGCGCCGGCTTTGACGTCGGCTACATTTTTTGTTGCTGTGTCGTTCATCGGAAACCTCAATAACTATCAAGTGTACTCAAATCCAACGCTTGAGCGTTCTCCCGCCGATTGGCAGGCTCTATCGCCCTTTCCTGGAGCCCTTTCTATAGCCTCTCGCACCGCAGCTTGAAAGGCTCAAGGCTGCAAGGTTATTAGGCAAGGATCCAAAACTCGCCGTCAGAGTGGCGAAATTGCATGAATTCAGGCCTTGGGAAATACAATCCGGCCGGGGGAAACAGGAAGCGGGACCTTTGAAGCGTATCAGCGCCAGATCCAATCGAGCCCTTAAAAAGACCAGTGCTCCGGATTTCAGCCTGGAGGCCGGCCTGATTGCCGTTGGACACAAGTGGATTGCCGGGATCGACGAGGCCGGACGTGGGCCGCTTGCAGGACCGGTAGCGGCGGCGGCAGTTATCTTTGACCCTGACCGCATCCCGCAAGGCCTCAATGATTCCAAGGTCCTGTCCGGCACTCGTCGCGAAGCCTTGTTCGACGAAATCCTGTCCTGCGCCGTCGCGGCAGGGATTGGCTTGAGCCCTGCCGAAGAAATCGACCGCATCAACATCCGCCAGGCGACATTTGCCGCCATGCGCCGGGCAGCGTCGGCGCTTTCCATTGCGCCGGACCATGCGCTGATTGACGGACGGGACGTGCCACCGGGACTTTCCTGCCCCGGAACAGCAATCATCAAGGGCGATGGCCTTTCGGTTTCCATTGCCGCAGCTTCCATTCTGGCGAAAGTCACGCGGGACAGGCTGATGGCGCGGCTTGATCTTGCCTATCCCGCTTACGGGTTTGCCGTACATGCGGGTTATCCGACAAAAACGCACCGCAAGGTGATTACCGACATAGGACCGTGCCATTTTCATCGCCTGAGTTTTGGTTCGCTGAAAAATATTTAAGGCCCTGTGCGGCCAAGGCTGCAAAAATAAAGCTGTCAGGGACCGTTTTTGCGTCCATTTCCCCGTTCTTGCTAACCGCCTCTTAACGGCTTCATGCAGGCTCCCGCCAATCGTTTATAAATGGCTGATTTTTTTAATCATTCCGTTCTGAAACGAGACGTTGCGGAAGACGAGGCTTAAACCCGGTTTTTACCCCGTTCGCTGCATAGTGCGCTGGTTAGTTGCGTAACCGGTAAGTGTTCCATGAATCGTACACGCTCCGGGGCGGCCGGCTCGAAATCCCAGAAAAGAGTTTTGCGTACTGGGATTTCTCCGGCGCGGCCAAAGGTCGTGTCGCGCGGTTTGCCCCTGAATCAGATCATCGCAGGCGATTGCATCCAGACGTTGCAAGCGCTGCCTGCCCAGTCGGTCGACCTGATTTTCGCCGACCCTCCCTATAATCTGCAACTCGAACAGACGCTCTCGCGTCCTGACCAGAGCATAGTCGATGCTGTCGACGATGACTGGGACAAGTTTGCGAGCTTTGCCGAATACGATGCGTTTTCGAAGGCCTGGCTTGCCGCCGCCAAGCGCGTGCTAAAGCCCGATGCGACGATCTTCGTGATCGGCTCCTATCACAACATTTTCCGCGTCGGCACGACGATGCAGGACATGGGCTACTGGATATTGAACGACATCGTCTGGCGCAAGGCCAATCCGATGCCGAACTTCCGCGGACGCCGTTTTACCAATGCCCATGAAACCATGATCTGGGCCTCCGGCGGCGCCGATGCAAAAGGCTATACTTTCAACTACGAGACGTTGAAGGCCGGCAATGAGGATTGCCAGGTTCGTTCCGACTGGTTCATGCCGATATGCAACGGCTCGGAGCGCCTGAAGGACGACAACGGGCGCAAGGTTCATCCAACGCAGAAGCCGGAATCACTGCTCGCGCGCATTATTCTTGCAGCCTCCAAGCCGGGCGATGTGGTGCTGGATCCTTTCTT
Organism: uncultured Alphaproteobacteria bacterium; assembly: GCA_963700795.1. Taxonomy (GTDB): domain Bacteria; phylum Pseudomonadota; class Alphaproteobacteria; order Rhizobiales; family Beijerinckiaceae; genus Terripilifer. The sequence goes on from CAVOYX010000006.1 coordinate 351,248, forward strand.
CGGGTCTGGCACAACCGGCGCGGTTGCCAAAAGACTGAGCCGCAATTTCATCGGCATCGAGCGGGACGAAACGTATATCGCTGCTGCGCTGAAGCGGATTGCCGCTGTCGAACCATTACCCGAAGATGCCATCGCAGAAGCGCCCACCAAGCGCAGCGAACCTCGCGTTGCCTTTGCCAGCCTGATCGAGGCAGGACTGATCGCGCCGGGGACGGTGCTGGTTGACCAGAAGCGGCGGTATCGCGCGGTTGTGCGTGCAGACGGTGCGGTCAAGCAGGGTACAACGATCGGCTCGATCCACAAGGTCGGAGCTGTCGCGCAGGGTCTGCCGGCATGCAACGGCTGGTCTTTCTGGCATGTGGAAAAGCGCGGCAAGCTGGTTTCCATCGACGAATTCCGCACCAGCGTGCGTGCGCAGATGCGTGAAGCAGCTGAATAGCTGCACGGATTTTTCCGGCGTCTGCCTATTCTCGCGTTGCAAGCGCCCACACCTTGCGCATCAGCGTCGGCAACGCCTCGTCCTGCACTTTGTCGCCATCGACAAAGCGCATGCCCGCTGGCGCACGCAAGGTCCGCGGTGCATCGGCGGCAAATACGCTCAGGCGCAAAGCAAAATGCGTGAAGACGTGATCCACCGGCTCGCGCAGTTTTTTCCAGTCAGCTTCGACCGGTGCATCCTCCAGTGCGCGCGCGATCCTGTAATCGGCGCTCCACGGGCTGCCTGGAAATTCGGCCATACCGCCAAGCAGACCCTTCGGCGGTCGTGTGCGCATGAGAAACTTGCCGTCCGCCCGTTGCAATAAAAACACAGCGCCGGAACGCTGCGGCCTGTCTGCCTTCGGCGCCTTGACCGGATAAGCTTCTGCGTCTGATTGGGCAAAGGCCTTGCAGCCGTCTGCAAGCGGACACAAAAGGCACGATGGATTTTTCGGCGTGCAGATGGTCGCGCCGAGATCCATCATGGCCTGCGCAAAATCACCGCAATGGAGATCGGGCGTGATCGCATCCATATGCGCACGGATTTCCGTCTTGGCTCTTGGCAGCGGTGTTGCAATGGCAAACAGCCGCGCAACAACACGTTCGATGTTGGCGTCGACCACAACCGCCCGCTTGCCGAAGGCAATGGCTGTAATGGCAGCCGATGTATAGGGGCCGATGCCCGGCAGCTTCTGCAAAGATTTTTCGTTATCCGGCAAAACGCCGCCATGGTCGCCCACGACGGCTTTTGCGCAGGCATGAAGATTGCGCGCGCGGCTGTAATATCCAAGACCGGCCCAGGCCTTCATCACCTCATCGACTGGCGCCGAAGCCAGCGCGGCAAAGCCGGGCCACAGGCCGAGGAACTTTTCGTAATAGGCCTTGACTGCAGGAACCGTGGTTTGCTGCAGCATGATTTCAGACAGCCAGACCTTGTAGGGATCCTGCAATTTCTGCGGGCGGGCACGCCATGGCAATGCCCGCCCATGTTTACCGTACCACGCGAGCAGGAGATCGGCCCGGGCGGGCGAACCGGCTTTTGGCCGGGACCTGCTTTTCTTCTTGGCTGTTTTTGACGCGGGCGCTAGCATGGGTTCCAATGTATATCCGGTGACAAGCCGGTCAGGATAGGGCCGCCAGCGCGCTGCAAACAGGGGCAGGACATGCACAAGATCGATATTCCCCAGGAAGTCGTCGACAGGGTCGTAAAGCGTCGCGGACGCGAGCACATCCATGACGACCTTGTCCCGTCCAAAACCGCGCTGGTGGTTGTGGACATGCAAAATGCCTTCATGCCGGTTCCGGTGGCCCATGCGCCCTGCGACATGGCGCCGAAAATTGTGCCGGCGATCAACCGCCTGGCCCAGGCCGTGCGCGAAACCGGCGGCGTGGTTGTCTGGATACAGACTGCCTGCACGGCGGGCGACAAGATCACCTGGTCCAACGCACACAAGATCGTCCGGCCGGAACGCGCCGAAATGCGATTTGCGGCGCTGGAGCGCGGAAGCGAAGGATATGCGCTGTGGCCCGAGATGGATGCCCAGCCCGATGATATTTATGTCGAGAAGCATCGTTTCAGCGCATTCATCCAGGGCTCTTCGGACCTTGATGGAATTTTGCGCGAACACGGTGTCGACACGGTTCTCATCACGGGAACGGTAACCAACGTCTGCTGCGAGTCTACAGCACGCGATGCGATGATGATGAACTACAAGGTTGTCATGGTGTCGGATGGCAATGCGGCCGATAACGACGAAGAGCACAATGCAACATTGCGTTCGATCTATCTGACGTTCGGAGACGTGATGGATACGAACCTGCTGGTCGACCTGTTGAAACGGCGCAGCAATGTGCGAACAGCGGCGCAATAAACCCTGCATAGGCGCAAAAGGCTAACCTGTGCGCCGGCTGCCGGGCTGCGAGATGTAATATTTGACCATCTGCGCCAGCAAGCGCCAGTCAACTGGCTTCAGAAAGACGTGACAGACGCCTGCCTCATAGGCTGCATTGGCTATTGCGGGATCGCGGTGTTGTGTCACGAGCATTACCGGCGTCTTGAAGCCCGGCCTGGCTGCGCGCGCTGCATGGAGAAATTCGACACCATTCATCTCGGGCATTTCGTAATCAAGCAGGATGATGTCGAAGTCGCCTTCGCCAAGTTTCAACAATCCCTGCTTTGCCGAGATCGCAGTGGTGACCCATATCGATTCCGAAGTCAGGAACGCAGATGAACATAACGTTTGAATCGGATCATCATCGACCACGAGAACATTCAGTGGCCGTTGCAATTTCGCGCTACTCCCGTTTTCGTCTTTCATCGTTCGCCCGGCATTTTGGTTACACAAATCTCAACTCGTTAACTGTGCGTTCGCTTCATCAGCCTCGCACATTCACGTCCGGCACTCTTGTGAACGACAGTAACCGAACAACTGGTCCGCAAGTGTTGCGCAAGTAACAGGCGCCACACCCGTAACTTCACGCTCTTCCGGACTTGTCGAAGTTACACGACAATTACAAACGAAAGGCTGAACGAACCCTAGTGAAAAACGGAAACATCGATTAACTTTTGATGCAATTTGCGTTTACGCGGTTCACGATTTCGAGAGGATAAGCCCGCTGCGAGCGAAATGCTTTCAGCAAGCACGGGCGTAACTGCCAATTTTGAAGTGAAAGGTAAAAGTCCATGAATTGTTACAGACACGCCGACACGATGGCTGTGGGATTTTGCAAATTTTGCGGCAAGGGTGTCTGCCATGGCTGCGCTCGCGATACACGAGCTGGCCTTTCGTGCAGCGAAGTCTGCGAAAAGCACACGGAAGAGGCACTTCAGATGCACGAGAGGGCATTGGTCGTGTACGGGATCGGCGAGACGGCCACGCGCGGATTGCCGACGCAGGTTTACGGCCTGATATTGTTCGCCGCAGGGTTCGGCGGCTATGCAATTTATGACAAGCTCTTCGACAAGGGTTGGTTGACCGGGTTCTTCGGCTTTTTTTCTTTCATTTTCCTGCTGGGCGCATTGATGACCTGGTGGAAGTTCCGCAAGCACCGGATCAATGTTTGACTTCTGGCCTGCGAAGCGGACAATTTCGCATATGCCTGCATCATTCCGACCTGCTAGACTGAGCCATGGCCAAGAATTTCCGCCCCAATTACCGCAAGGGTCCGCGCGCGCTGGGTGAACTCACACCTGCGCTGATCGACCCGGCAACCGCAAAGCTCGGCTTTGGGGAGTCTGACATCGTGTTGCACTGGCCGGAGATCGCCGGGGAACGGCTGGCAGCGGTGAGCGAGCCGGAAAAGCTGCAATGGCCGGTCCGCCCGAAAAACCCCGCTGCCGATGCGGCCTCCGAGCCGGCAGCTCTTGTGCTGAAGGTGGAGGGCGCTTTCGCCATCGAGGTGCAGCATCTTGCGCCTGTCCTGATAGAGCGGATTAACGCCAGGCTTGGCTGGCGCTGTGTATCGCGCATTCTTTTGCGCCAGGGACCCGTGCGCCGTCGCGCGCCCGGGCGGGCAAAGGTGCCGCCTCCCAGTCCGCAAGCCAGGCAAGCGGCCGAGCAACTGACGCGGGATATTGAGGCTGACGACCTGCGCGCGGCCCTGAACCGGCTCGGGGCACGTGCGCTGGTATCAAAAGCTTCCGGAAAAGCACAAGAAAGTGACTGATTGCGGGCCACAGACGCTTGAACCTGCTTCATGCTGCTGCCACATTCCCGGGCGATGACTACCGCTCAGGTTCGTGCCAACCGGCAACAGAATTCGATGGCGCGCCCTTCAGGAGACAATGATGACATTCCAGGCATTTGTGACCCGCCGCACCGCACTGGCTCTCGGCGCAGGCGCGCTCGCCGCCGCAGGCCTGCCCACATTTCCGGCAATGGCGCAAAACACCAAGGCGTCGACCGACCAGTTGATGGCCAAGCAGGCGTTGCCGGACGTATGGATGGGCAAGGAGAATGCACCTGTCACCATCATCGAATATGCATCGATGACCTGCTCGCATTGTGCTTCCTTCCATGCCGGCACGTTCAAGGAATTGAAATCCAAATATATCGATACCGGCAAGGTCCGCATGACCCTGCGCGAATTTCCGTTCGATCCGTTGGCGACGGCAGCGTTCATGCTGGCGCGGTGCGAGGGCCCTGAAAAGCGCGGCGCCATGATCGATCTGTTGTTTGCCAAGCAGCGTGACTGGGCAGCCAGCGACAAACCGTTCGACGGTCTGGTCGCGCTGACCAGGCAGGCCGGCATGTCCCAGGACGCATTCGAAAAATGCCTGAAGGACAAGGATCTGTACGATAACGTGTCGAAAGTGCGCGACGCAGGGCACGGAAAAGTTCAACGTCCGCTCGACGCCGACATTCTTCATCAACGGCACGATGCTGACTGGCGATCTGCCACTTGATCAATTCGCCAAGATCATCGACCCGCTTGTTGCAGGCAACAAGAAATAGGCCAGAACACGCAGAATTGCGTGTTTTCAACAGGTTTTGCGTGACGGACGGCATGTCGCGCACGCTCGGTCAGTTGCTCACAGAAAAATCACCGCCAATGCTTGCGGACTCGGGTTTTGTCCGGCCTAGGTGGGGCGTTAGACTTAGTCTGCGCGAATCATTGTCGGCCTGCGTTTCAGGTCTGTCGCTGTAGATTCCCCCTGCGGAGCCACCATTGGCGGCGGCCGCGCTGGCGTGGAATCCACAATGATGCCTTTCGTCCAGACAAGCGGGGAGCGTTAGGTATGAAGTTCAACCGGCTGCGGCTCATTGGCTTTAAAAGCTTTTGCGAGCCGACAGATTTTTTCATCGAGCCTGGGCTGACCGGTGTGGTCGGACCAAACGGCTGCGGCAAGTCGAACCTTGTCGAAGCCCTGCGCTGGGTGATGGGCGAGAACTCCTACAAGTCGATGCGCGCCTCGGGCATGTCGGACGTGATCTTTTCCGGCTCGGGCAATCGTACATCGCGCAACCTGGCCGAAGTCTGCCCTGCAACTCGACAATGCCGACCGGTCCGCACCTGCGCCCTTCAACGATGCAGAACTGCTGGAAGTCTCCCGCACGCATCGAGCGCGACGACGGCTCGACCTATCGCATCAACGGCAAGGAAGTGCGCGCCAAGGACGTGCAGCTCCTGTTCGCCGACGCCTCCACCGGCGCGCGCTCACCGGCCCTGGTGCGGCAAGGCCAGATCGGCGAGATCATCTCGGCAAAACCGCAACAGCGCCGGCGAATTCTGGAAGAAGCAGCCGGCGTTGCCGGCCTGCATTCGCGCCGGCATGAAGCAGAACTGCGCCTGAAGGCTGCAGAAGACAATCTCGCTGCGTCTTGAAGACGTAATGAAGCAGCTTGATTCGCAGGTTGAAAGCCTCAAGCGGCAGGCACGCCAGGCGCAACGCTACAAATCACTGGCTGCCGACATCCGCCAGCAAGAGGCCCTGCTCTATTTCATTTCCCATCGCACCGTGACGCGAGAGATCACCGAAGCCGAACGCTTGCTGGAAGCCAATGTCCGCGAACTGGCAGAACGCACACGCCATCAGGCAGAAGCTGCCCGTCTTCAGGCAGTGGCCGCACATGAACTGCCTGCCTTGCGCAATAACGAAGCAGCGGCGGGCGCGGCCCTGCAACGCCTGACGCTGGCGCGCGAACAACTCGATCAGGAAGAAGAGCGGGCAAAGCAGCGTGTCGCCGAATTGCAAGCGCCGCCGTGAACAATTGCAAAAGGATCTGGCGCGCGAAAAGGCGCTGATCGAGGACGCCGCAGGCGTTCTGGAAAAGCTCTCGGCCGAGGATGCCGACCTGCAGGGCGCCAATGGAATCGGCGCAGGACACCGAATACGAAGCCAAGGAAAAGCTCGCTGATTCCGAAGGCCGTCTGGCCGAATGCGAAAAATCGCTTGGCGAAGCGCAAGCTGCCCTGTCGGACATGAACGCCCGGCGCAATGCCCTGGAGCAGGCCGCTGCTGCCGAAACGCAACGGCTCGAGCGCTTTGCACGCGAATTGAAGGATGTGGAAACGCAACTTGCCAGCCTGCAGGAAACCGCCGGAAGCGAAGCCGATCTGGCTGCGCTGGCCGAGGCCCTGACGCTGGCTGAAGAGCGGATCGAGCAGGCCGAAATGGCTGCAAGTTCCGCCGAAGAAATGCTCGCCAGCGCGCGCATGGCAGAGACCGCCGCCAGCACGCCGCATATGGAGGCCGAGCGCCGCGCCCAGCGCCTTGAAACGGAAGTGCGCACGCTTTCCAAGCTGCTGTCAGTCGGCGAGAGCGATCTGTGGCCGCCGGTCGTGGAAGAATTGCAGGTTGAAAAGGGCTATGAAGCTGCGCTCGGCGCAGCCATTGGCGATGACCTGGAAGCCTCCACCAATACCTCCGCTCCTGCCCATTGGGCTGGCGCAGGCGATGGTGCAGACGACCCGGCCCTGCCGCCCGGCGTACACAGCCTGGCCGACATGGTGCAGGCTCCGCCGGCTCTGGCGCGGCGCTTGCGCAACATCGGTATTGTCGTGCGCAGCGAAGGCGCGCAATTGCAAAAATTGCTCAAGCCCGGCCAACGGCTCGTCTCCAAGGAAGGCGATTTGTGGCGCTGGGACGGGTTCATCGCCGCAGCCGAAGCGCCAACGCCTGCTGCGCGCCGCCTTGCTGAAAAGAATCGCCTGGGCGATCTGACAGCCGAAGCAGAAGCTTCGCGCGAACAGGCCGACCGGCTGAAAGAAGACATGCTGGCCGTGCAGGCAAAAGTGCGCGCCAGTGCCGAGGAAGAAACGCGCTGCCGCAACGAAGCCCGCAGCGCTGCCCGCCTGCTGACGGAAGCACATGAGGCTCTGGCTGCAGCCGAACGCAAGCGCTCGCAGGTGTCTTCACGCCTGTCCGCCCTGCAGGAGGCAGCCAATCGTCTCGGCCAGTCGCTGGAAGAAGCCAAGGCGAAAAAGGCCGAGGCGGACGAAGCGCTCGCGACACTTGCGCCGACGCAACAATTGACGACAAAACTCGATCGCGCCCGCGCCTCAACGGCAACCGCGCGTGCAGAAGCTGCCGAATCGCGTGCAGCCGTGCAGCAATTGCTGCGTGAAGCGCAGGCGCGCCAGCAGCGGCGCAATGCCATCGCAGCCGAGCGGCAGTCATGGGAAGATCGCCGTGGACGGGCGGACAGCCAGATCAGCGAGTTCGAAACACGCATCGGCGATGCGAACGAGGAACTGGAAAAGCTGGCCGACGCGCCCAATGACTTCCTGCAAAAGCGCCGCGCGCTGCTGGATGAAATCCAGAAGGCGGAGACCGCCCGCGAGGAAGCCTCCAACAGTCGCGCCGAAGGCGAAAACAAATTGCAGGAAGGCGACCGCATCGCACGTCTGGCGATCGAAGCCATGGCAGAAGTGCGCGAGGAACGCGCCCGCACCGAAGCACGGGTTGAAGGCTTGCGTCAGCGCCGGGATGTCGTCGTGAAAGCGATTGCGACGGAACTTGATTGCGAGCCGCAGAATGTTGCGCAACTGGCCGGCGTTTCGCCCGCCGACGATCTGCCGGATGAGCGCGATGTCGAAACCAAGCTGAACGACATGAAGGCCGACCGGGAACGGCTCGGTGCGGTCAATCTGCGCGCAGATGAAGAGCTGACCGAAATCGATCAGAAGCGCTATCGAACTTGTCACCGAGCGCGACGATCTGACCGAAGCCATCCGCAAGCTGCGCATCGCCATCGGCAGCCTGAACAAGGAAGGCCGCGAGCGCCTCGTTACTGCCTTCGAAGTGGTCAATGCGCACTTCAAGGAATTGTTCACCAGCCTGTTCGGCGGCGGCGAGGCAGAATTGCAACTGATCGAGAGCGACGATCCGCTGGAAGCCGGCCTCGAAATTTTCGCCCGTCCGCCGGGCAAGAAGATGTCGACCATGACGCTGATGTCAGGCGGCGAACAGGCGCTCACGGCCATGAGCCTGATCTTCGCGGTGTTCCTGACGAACCCCTCGCCGATCTGCGTGCTGGACGAAGTGGACGCGCCGCTGGACGATGCCAACGTCGAACGCTTCTGCGACCTGCTCGACGAGATGGTGGGCAAGACGGATACGCGCTTCGTGACCATCACCCACAACCCGATCACCATGGCCCGGATGGACCGACTGTTCGGTGTGACGATGGCCGAGCGTGGCGTCAGCCAGCTCGTCAGTGTCGATCTCCAGGCCGCAGAAACCCTGATCGCGGCGGAGTAAAAATCCGCTGCGTTCCTGCGTTAGCCTTCAACGGCAGTCGATCATGTCCGATCAACCAGGTTCTTCGCCATCATCATGTGTATACCCTTGCAGCCGTTGACCGTCTGGGTCACATGCAAGTCACCGGCGATACTGCACAGGGTATAGGCGTTTTCGCGCGACAGGCCGCCCTTTTCGCCGAGCAGAACAATCATGTCGCGCAGGGCCATGATGGCGCACTGGTCCAGGTCCTCGTGCATGCCCATGGTGATGTAGTGAGTTGGCGTTTCGGCGCGTGGCCAGGTGAAACTCAGATCCTTGCGGACGTTGAACGTGAACGTTCCGCGCAGCGAGGTTTCAATTGCGGTGACGTTCACTTCGCCGTCACCCTGCGCGCCGTGGCCGTCGCCGCAGGTGAATAGCCCACCTTCCACAAATACCGGCAGGAATAGTGTCGTTCCAGCGACAAGCTGCTTGTTGTCGAGATTGCCGCCGAAGGCGCGTGGCATGATCGACGTCACCCTGCCCCACGCCGGCGGCGGCGCAACGGCCATGATGCCAAAGAATGGAGACAGGGGCAGCTCCAGCCCCCACGGCATACGGGCCATCTGCCGATTGCGATCCAGTTCGATGATGCTGAGGTGCGGTTCTTCGAAGTCGTAGGGCAAGGTTCCTGCCAGCGGCCGGAAAACGTTGTAGCCCCAGTCGGTCGTGCATTCGACGGCGTCTATCCGCACTTCCAGCACATCGCCTGGCCGGGCGCCTTCGATGAATACCGGACCGGTGAGGATATGCGGGCCCGGCCCCTGCTGCACGTCCCGATGAATGGCAAGCAGCTCCGGCGGGACGTGGTGCGTTCCCGGCGGTGGCAGGAACTGCGGATTGCCCGACACGGTGTCTATGGTGACGGTATCGCCATCCTTGACGGTATGGACGGGTGCGGAAGCGGCATCGAAATAGCCCCATTGGCATGTTGCCGGCCCTGCCGGTACGAAATGCGTGATCATGCGCCTACCTGTTGTGCCCTATCAAGCTGTGCGTTCCCCGGAACACTGTGGCTCCGGGAAAGCGATTGTTGCGGGCTGTCTGGCGGTGCCCGAGAGCAAAACCGGTAGCTGCCTGTCTACTTGCACTTAGCAGCGCAGGCCTGCGCCCTGCTGCCGCACTGGCCCTTGTTGTTGGTGCGCTTCAGGCAAGCCTGTTCCTGATTGTTGCACTTGTTGCGGCAGGTGGCCTGGGCAAATGCATCGCCTGGCGCGACACTGACAGCCCCTGCAAGCGTAAGCGAAAAAATTGCTGCTGCAATTGCATATGGAATAAGGCGCATAGTCTGGTTTCCTTTTCTAGCGCGCGGACGCACACTGGTTGACCCGACCCATGCCTACGATAAAGACCATTAAAGATAATGCAACCCGCATCAGGCGTGAATGCGTCCGTCGCCTTCGCTCACCAGAAATCCGTCGCCACGATTGAGAAAATCAATGACAACGCTCGCTGCTGCTGCCGGGCGATCTTTTTCCACATCAGGCGCATCGAACACATACATGAGATGACAATTGGGAACATGCTCCCGATACCAGGACGGCACAACCTGCGTATTGCCGCCACCATCTGTGCCGAACAACGCCAACGTATGACAGGCGATGGCCTGCAGTTTTTCCGGCAGTGACGGATCGCGCATGATGCCGCGATTATCGAAGACAAGCGGGCCCATCAAAACACAGCGCTGGACGGCTTCGGGCATGTCTGCCGCCGCATGCAGCGCTGCGGAGCTGTCTTCGCCGCTGGCGCAAATGCTGAATGTCGCATAGCCGGATGCGGTGGCAATGGCTGCGATGCGGCGCGCCTTCATGGCCAAAGACAGGCTGGCAAAATCATCACCGCCGGATGTGGAAACGACGCGAAACTTTTCTGCAAGTTTCTGCACGAAGGCGTTGTCACCATCTCCGATGTAGACGACGGGTGCGCCCTCGCCTGCTTCCAGCAAGGTCACATCGATGCCGCCTGCATCCACGTTGCGTTCAGTGAAATCCGTTGTCAGCGCTTCAGCAACTTGCGAGGCCATGGGCCAGTCCCTTTTGTCTTGAAATTGCGCCTACCAATTGGCGATACGCGGCAGCACCTTTTCGCCCATCAATTGAATCGAGCGGATGGTCTTGTCGCCCATCTGGTGCGCGACCGTCAGATCGACAACGCCGCAATCCAGTTCGCGCTTGATGTATTCGAGCTGCTTGACCACCGTATCGGGCGAGCCGATCAATATCTGCCCGACGTCGATGCGCTCCTGCAGCGAGCGCGGCATGAGGCGGTCGCGCTGGCCTTCGACATCGCGGCCGTAATAGCCGGTCGCTGCAATGGACGCTTCCATTGACCGGTTGGCCATCGACAATCTCATGCCCGGCGCTGCTTTCTGGGCAGCCTCGTAATCGTGCAAGGCCTCGTCGTCGGTTTCGCCAACGTGAATGCCGACGCGATAAATGATGTCGTCGGGTTCCGGTTCCCAGCCATGCACCTGCGCCTGCTGGCGGTAGTGCATGGCTGCCTTCTTTGCCAATGGAACATTCGTCACCGCAAAGCCAAGGCTGATCTTGTTGCGCGCGGCAAACTCGCCGGATTCCGGACTCGATCCGGACATGTAGATTTTCGGATGCGGCTTTTGCACGACGCGTGGCCAGATCGAAACGGTGCGATATTCGTAATAGCGGCCCTGCCAGCCGAACGGTTCGGTTTCGGTCCAGCATTTCTTGATCAGCGCCATTGCCTCTTCAAACCGGCCACGGCTTTCCGCCGGATTGATGTTGTAGGTGACGTATTCATTCGGCGTGCCGCGCAACATGCCGGCGACAATGCGTCCATTGGTCATCATGTCGAGCATGGCGAATTCTTCGGCCACACGCACCGGATTGAGAATGGGTATATCGGCTCCCAGCAAAGCAATTTTGGCGCGCTTGACGACCTGCGAAATGGCGCCGGCCATAATCATTGGATTTGGCGTCAGGGAAAACGGCGCGAAATGATGCTCTGCGGTAGATACCCAATCAAAGCCAAGTTCGTCCGCCAGGCGGAATTGCTCCAGGGAAGACTGGAAACTCTCCAACGCTGCGTCGTGGGAATATACCCGTCCGGTGACCGGCCAGCCGCCTGCAACCGAGGGGCCGTGATATTTGCAGGTGGAAAACAGGGCGGCTTTCATGGACTCTCCGGGCTGGCAGGGAGATTCATATTCGGCCAGCCGCGCTTGCGGATCAAGAGCCGGGATACGTGCAAACTGAAGATCATGTTCGGCAGCCTTGCCAATTGTGGCCTCATGGGCCACACAGACGCGATATCCGCAATACCGCCGGGGTAAGCCATGAAAAAGATCGCACTCGAGGAACACTTCCTGCCGCCCGACTATCTCGATTATTGGGCGCCGAGCGTGGCCGGCCTGCCGGAAAAAGCCATTGCCAATCTGCAGCGGCGACTACTGGATTTTGGCGATGAACGCCTTGCCAGCATGGATGAGGCAGGCATCGAGATAGCCGTGCTGTCCATCGCCGGGCCTGGCGTGCAATGCGAAACCGACACTGCGACGGGGCTCCGCCGCGCAAGAGAATCCAACGATTATCTGGCCGGCCAGATTGCAAAGAACCCTTCCCGTTATCGTGGCTTTGCCCATCTTGCCATGCAGGATCCCAAGGGCGCGGCGGACGAGCTGGAACGTTGCGTCAAACAGCTTGGTTTTTGCGGCGCGCTGCTCAACGGCCAGACGCACGGCCATTATCTCGACGAAGACATGTATTCGGTGTTCTGGGAGCGGGCGGCTGCGCTCAACGCACCGATCTATCTGCATCCGGCCGATCCGTTCCGCACCTATCACGCGCTGGAAGGTCAATTGCAATTGCGCCGTCCGGCATGGGAGTGGACGGTTGAAACAGGAACCCATGCCTTGCGCATGATTTTCAACGGAACGTTCGAACGCTTTCCCGGCGCGACACTGGTGCTCGGCCACATGGGTGAAACCATTCCCTATCAGCTCTGGCGTTTCGATTCCCGTGCGGCATTCAACGCATCGCCGACAAGCCGCAAGCATCCGCCGTCGTTTTACGCCAAGCGCAATCTGAAGGTGACGATTTCGGGCATGTGCGACCTGGCTCCGCTGCAATGCGCCGTTACCGCGCTGGGTGAAGCAAGCGTCATGTTCGCCGCCGATTATCCTTTCGAGGAACCCAAGGAAGCAGCCGAATTCATCGACCACGCAAAGGTGAGCGATGCAACGCGGCAGGCCGTGTGCTGGGACAATGCGGCGAAGGTGTTCGGCATTAAATAATTCGAAGTCGGCTCATTCAGCAGCACTATGCGCGGCAGCATGCACCTGCAGCCGCGCGATTTCCTCGCCATAATCACTTGCCGCTGCATGGCCATTGGGCGTTAGCGTGTAAATGCCCGTGCCTGCGCGCTCGAACCAGCCATAGTGATCGTCGGCCATCAGGCGGCGCGCGTTTTCAACGCCGGTACGTGCCGCGATATGGGCAGCCTTCAACTGCCCTTCCAGAATGAGGAGCGCGACGCATTTCAGCGCATCCTGCCGGTAGGCCGTCATCAGCGGACGGCGTGTCGAACCGCCAGTGTTTGGATCGCCGACGCGGCGGGAGAATTCCTTCAGCAACCTGTCCTTGCGCGGCTTCGACTGGCGCGGGTTATAGGGCGCAGGATCAAGGTGCGGGGTGACGAAGCCATCTTTCAGACGCACCGTGAGCAATCCAAGACCAAGCCGGCGGCACAGGGCGATATTGTTTTTCAGCGCTTTCAGAAACGCCCTGCCCGGCCCCTGCGGCACGGCAACATAAACGGCGTCGGTGAGTTTCTGCCGTTCAATCGCCTGGTGAAACAGCGCCAGCGAAAATCCCGTTTTCAATTCCACCACGATCGGATCGTCCGCCCCGCGGCAAGCAACAATATCGGCGGCGCCCACCTCCCCCTTCACGTCATAGTTCTGGCCTTCGAGGAAGGCCTTCACGGGAGCGTAAAGATCGGTTTCGCGAATGCGGACAATTCTGTTTGCTGTTGCGGCCACGTACCCCTCTCCCGGCGCAGACGAATCGACGGCCATTGTAGGCGATTGTCGGTGCCGGGGGATTAACAGATGCTTGCGCGGAGCTTGCCAGCGCCCCTTGCCGGGTGCACACTTTGGTCAAGGGCGCCCCGAACGCAGCCCTATACGGGAGGATGTGATGAGAAAGCCGATGATCTTCGCGGCCGCTGCCGCTGTACTTCTAGCTTCCGCCAGCAGCGCCAGCGCGCGCGAATATCGCCTCACAGTCGCCGCAGGACAGGTTCCTAAGGCCATTGCCGCCCTGCTCGCCATACCCGAATTTTTTGTTCCCGAAGTCCAGAAGCGCATCAAGGCAGCGGGTCTGAAAGACACAATTGCGTTTCGCCAGGCCTATGCCGGCACGCTCATCAAGCCGCGCGGCGTGCTGCTCGGCGTGCAGGATGGCATCGCCGACATCGGCCTCGTGCCGGGCGTGTTTCATCCCGACAAGCTCCCGTTGATCCAGATGAGTTTCGCAACACCCTTCTGTTCCACAGATACCGAGAAGGTAACAGCTGCCGGTAACGCGGTTTACGAAAAAGTGCCGGAGGTGAAGGCCCAGTTTGACAAGTTCAAGGTCGTGCTGCTCGGCGCCAGCAGCGGCGACAGCTTCCAGTTCTACACGACTTTTCCCGTCGACAAGATCGAAGACCTTAAAGGGCAGAAACTGGCAGCAACCGGCGCGCTTTTGCAATGGTACAAAGGCCTTGGCGTGACGGCAGTCGATTCCAACATGATGGAATATTACAATTCGACCAAGACGGGCGTGTACAACGGCTTCATCATCATGGGGACGGCGGCAGTGCCCATGCGTTATCCGGAAGCCGCGCCTTACCTGACCAAGACAGATTTCGGCGCAACCTATACAAACCTGATCATCATGAACAAGGCTTCGCTGGAACGCCTGCCAAAGGAATTGCAGCAGATCCTGCGCGACGTCGGCAAGGAATGGTCGAGCGTTGCCGACAAAGCGACAGCGGCGAAGTCCGCAGCAGGACTGGGTGCTGTCTCCAAGGTGTTTCCCAAGGCCAGCGTGAAGCCGATGCCGGATACCGTGCGCAAGCAATGGGCCATGGCCATGCCGAACGTAGCCAAGGAATGGGCCGCCGACCTCGACAAGCAGGGCATGCCGGGAACAAAGGTGTTGCAGGTCTATATGGAATCCTTGCGTTCCCAGGGCGTGAAATGCATGCGCGACTGGGACAAGGAGTGAGGGCTCGGAAGCCTAATCGAGTGCTTTCACAAACAATCCTTGGCGCGCGGCAAACAGGCGCGCCCGGGATCTGTGGTGGAATACTCGTCCCTGCAGTTATCGGCCGGCCTGTGGCGAGCCGAAGAGGCGGTTGACGAAGCCGGCCGCCAGTCGAATGCGGTGTAAAAAAACGCATTGGAAAGCAGCGCCGGCCCGTCACCTGGCGCCTGTGGAGCGATGACAGAAATCCGCAAACGTCTCAGCCAGCGGCTGCAGGACTGAGGGATGAAGCGCCGGGCTTGAAGGCCAATGCTACCCCATTGAGACAATGACGCTTGCCGGTCGGCGCCGGACCATCGTCGAAGATGTGGCCAAAATGCCCGCCGCAACGACGGCAATGAACCTCTGTGCGTTCAACGATCAGTGTGCGGTCAGGTTGGGTGCGAACCGCATCAGAAAGCGAGCGCGTAAAACTCGGCCACCCCGTGCCGCTTTCAAACTTGTCAGCTGACGAATACACATCCAGCCCACAACCGGCGCAGCTATACAAGCCTTGCCGCTTTTCACTGTTGAGCTGACTTGAATTGGGTTTTTCCGTAGCGCCCTCGCGCAAGACCGAAAATTGCGCAGACGAAAGTGCCTTCCGCCATTCAGCTTCCGATTTCATGACCTCGAATGGCCCGCGCGATGCGGAGCCTGAATTGCGCCATAGCACCAGTCCACCCGCTACAGCGGCCAGACTGGCACCGCCCAGGAGTAGAGATCTTCTAGTGTGCATGGAATTGTTCCTTCGGGACAAGAGCGGTAGTTACAATCAGCGCTCGTGCGCTGCTTATGCTTGAGCAGCGCACGCGCAAATCGTTGTATTTACATCTTCGGCATAAGAACCCGATCGATGACATGCACCACACCATTTGACTGCATGACGTCGGCAGTGGTCACCGTTGCAGCTTTGCCTGTAGAATCCATAACGGTGAGCTTCTTGCCCTTCATTTTCAGGGTGACCATTCCGCCTGCGGCGGTTTTCGCAGGATGCGCACCGCCATCATCCTTGATCATCTTCATGGCGGCTGACGACGTCGCCTTGGCAGGAACGACATGATAAAGCAGGATTGCTCTCAGCTTTTCTTTGTTCTCGGGCTTCAGCAGGTCATCCACCGTGCCCTTGGGCAGTTTCGCAAAAGCCGCGTTGGTGGGCGCGAAAACAGTGTAAGGCCCAGGCCCCGCAAGCGTTTCCGCAAGCCCGGCAGCCTTGACCGCTGCGACAAGAGTGGTCAGATTTTTGGCTTTCGATGCGTTTTCGACGATTGTTTTACTCTCCATCATCGGCGCGCCGCCAACCATGGGGTTCTTGGCATAGGCGGCCCCGGAAAGGGCCGTGACAGCGATAAGCGCTGTGGCGGCAAGCGTTGTGCGGATGTGTTTCATGATCGTCTCCTTGTAACTTAAAGCGACAGCGCGAACGCTGGTGACTTTTCAGCCGCCGGAGAATCCGACGGGTACAAGGAATACGTTTCGCTGGTGATAAGGTTCACTGCGAGGGCGTCACGTTAATGTGAGCAATATTGAACCAGCCCATGGATCATCGCTTGCAAAAATATTTATTGGTGCAGTCTCTGTCGTCTCAACTCACCAGCAAGCGTTGCGGTCCGAGCTGTCAAGCTGTGCCGACACTCATTTCACGAATCCACTCCGGGCAAGCGAGAATTCTGTCACCCCCGCCACACACATCCATCATCTATCTCGCTCACGCGCTGGGCGCCGATATAGGCCATGGTGCGTTTCATTTCGGCCTTCAAAAGCGACATGGCGCGCAGGGCGCCCGCTTCGCCGCCTGCTGCCGTGCCATACAGGGTTGCCCTTCCGCACAAGACGGCATCTGCGCCAAGCGCAACGGCTTTCACGATGTCCGATCCCCGGCGCACGCCGCTGTCGAGGATGACTGTCATGTCGGGACCGACTGCCTTGCGGATGGACGTCAGCACTTCGATGGTGGCAGGTGCTGAATCCATGTTGCGGCCACCGTGGTTCGACACGACAATGCCATCGACGCCCTCTTGCTTTGGCGCGCAAGGCATCGTCCGGACGCATGATGCCCTTCAGCAAAAACTTGCCGGGGAAGATATCGCGCAGGCGTTTCACGTCGTCCCAGCCAACCTTGTCGGCGCGTTTGGCAGCAACGCCGTGGGTTTCCTTCTGCTTTGCGACATTGCCGGTGATCTTGGTCTGATAACCTTCAGGATAATTGACGTGGCGCGGCATGCCGCCGTTCAGCATGTAGCGGCCCATGACGTTTGCGAGCCAGCCGGGATGGCGCAGCATGTCGACGGCGCTTTTGGTATTGAGCACGAAGGGCGTGGCAAAGCCGTTGCGCAGATTGTGTTCGCGGTTGGCGCCATGGCCGATGTCGACTGTCCAGACGAGCGCCTCGAAGCCGTTGCGCGCGGCGCGGCGTACCAGTTCGTCGGAGAGATCCTTCTCGCGCCACATGTAGAGCTGCATCCACAGCCGGCCGCCCGCTTCGTTGGCGAGCTTCTCCATCGGCGTGTTGGAGCCGGTGGCCAGCGTGAAGGGAACGCCCGCCTTCGCGGCGGCCTTGGCCAGTTCAAATTCGCCCTGATACCAGGTGAGGCCTGCCGTGCCGGTGGGCGCCACGATCATCGGCATGTCCATGGGCTTGCCGAAGATCTGCGTGCCGAGCTGCACGTCGGAAATGTCGACCAGGATCTTGTTGAGCAGCTTCACATCGGCAAAGCCGGCGCGATTGCCGCGCAGCGCAATCATGTCCTCGGTGCCCTAGTCGATGTAATCGAAAACGCCCTTGGGCAGACGCCGGCGCGCCACTTCGCGCAGGTCAGCGATATTGTAACACTTGTCGAGCCTTGCCATGGCCTGCCCCGTCGTTTCCCCTGACACTGAATGGTCAGCTTTTGGCGAATCTATGGGCTGCGATTCTGCGCCTGTAAAGCTGCGGTTGGGGAGCCAGCGGCGTTGCATTGCAGCAACGGCTGCAAGACAGATTGGCGCATCGTTCTTAAATTACTGATTTTATTCTGTTTTCTGACGTGAATATGGCCCCTTCGCCACCTTGACAGGGTAAACCGCCCTAAATATGGTGCGCGCGCTTGCGATGCTTGGTTCGTGAGCCGTTCAGCCTGTCGTTTTCCGCGATTGCAGTCATGCTGGGATATCCGCCACGGCAAGGCCATTTGGTCTTGTGTTTTGCGGTGTTTTGGCAGATCAGCAGCACAGCCGGGAACGAATCCGGGCGGAGACGGCCGATGAACGAGGACAAGGACCAGAACGACGGTGGCGGCGCCAAGCCGACTGCCGAAGAACTGGCCCGGCAACGGGATGATTCAGCGCTTCGTGCGCGGCTCGGAAAACTGTCTGAGGCGCTTGAAGCAAAGAAGACCGCCGATGCCAAAGCCAGGCAGACCGCCGGGGATGGTGTCATTCCCGGAGGCGAGACCGGAAGGGCGTTGAGTTTAGGCATACGTGCGCTTTCGGAGTTTGTTGCCGGAATTATTGCCGGGGGAGCCATAGGCTGGCTTGTCGACAAGGTTTTTGGCACCGGGCCGGTGTTTCTCCTGATTTTCGGAGTGATCGGCACGATAACCGGTTTCTGGAACGTCTACCGCGTGGCGATGAACCCTACGGGCAAACCGCGCGGCACAGACACTTAATATGGACGCGCGGCGCATGCCGTGCATGGACGAAGGAAAGTCACGTGGCGGCTGGCGGAAAAGCGATCGATCCGATCCATCAGTTCGAAATACAGCCGATCGTGCCGGTCAAATTGTTCGGCTACGATCTGTCGTTCACGAATGCATCGCTTTTCATGGTGATCATTCTGGCGGCTGTGTGGTTTCTGATGGTTTTTGGCACGCGCAATCGCGAACTGGTGCCCGGCAAGCTGCAGGCAGCGGCCGAAATGTCCTATGAGTTCATCGCCAACACGATACGCAGCTCGGCTGGCAACGAAGGCATGCGCTTCTTCCCCTTCGTGTTCTCGCTGTTCATGTTTGTCTTGTTCGCAAACCTGATCGGCCTGATCCCCTACACATTCACGGTCACCAGCCAGATTGCAGTGACATTCGCATTCGCTGCGCTCGTCATCCTGACCGTCATTGTCTACGGCATCTACAAGCATGGCATGCACTGGTTTGGCCTGTTCGTGCCATCAGGCGTGTCGCCGGTCATGCTGCCGTTCCTGGTGCTGATCGAAGTAATATCCTTCGTGTCGCGGCCGATCTCGCTGTCGGTTCGTCTGTTCGCCAACATGCTGGCAGGACATATCACGCTTAAAGTTTTCGGTGGGTTCGTAACAATGCTGCTGGCTTCCGGCGCATGGGCTGCCCTTGCACCGCTGCCGCTGGCAGGCGTCATCGCCATTTCGGCGCTGGAGCTGCTGGTTGCCGTGTTGCAGGCATACGTCTTCACCATCCTCACTTGCGTCTATCTCAACGACGCAATTCATCCGGGCCACTAATAAAGATTTTAACAACAGTACGTGTCCCAAACATACGAATGGAGTTCGAAATGGATCCAGTAGCAGCTAAATATATCGGCGCAGGTCTTGCCGCCATCGGCATGGGCATCGCCGCCGTGGGTGTGGGTACGATCTTCGGCAACTTCCTGTCGGGCGCCCTGCGCAACCCGTCAGCTTCCGACGGCCAGTTCGGCCGCGCCTTCATCGGCGCAGCACTCGCCGAAGGTCTTGGCATTTTCGCCTTTCTCGTGGCGATCCTGCTGCTCTTCGTGGTCTAAGACTTCGACCGCACCGCGCGCTGCCTTTGCCGCGCGCGGTGTTTCATCCGATGAAACCGGCGCCAAAACCCTGGCTTGCCGGCCATTTGCACGGATCAATCGATGCTGATTTCTTCCGCACTTGCTGCAACGGAGAAAGCGCCAGGCGAAGCTGCCAAGGGTGTGTTTCCGCCGTTCGACGTATCGACCTTTCCTTCACAGCTTTTCTGGCTGGCGATCACATTCGGCCTGCTCTACTGGCTGATGTCCAAGGTCGCCCTGCCGCGCGTCGGCGAAATCCTTGATGCGCGCAAGGCACGCATTGAAGGCGATCTGGCGCAGGCATCCAAGGCTCAGGCCGATGCCAATGCTGCATCAGCCGCCTATGACAAGACACTGGCCGACGCCAAGGCCGGCGCACAGGCAACGGCCAAGCAGATGGGCGACAAGATCGCCACTGAAGCCGAAGCCAAGCGCGCTGCGCTGGAAAGCGAACTGAACAAGAAGCTCGCCGAAGCCGAAGCGCGGATTGCCCAGACAAAGGCTGCCGCCATGGGCAATGTTTCGTCCATCGCCAGCGAAGTGACGGGTAACATTGTGCAACAGCTTACCGGCAAGCCTGCCGATCCGGAGGCCGTAAAGGCCGCCGTCGCAGCGTTGAAGAACTGAGGAGCAACCCATGCATTTCGATGCCAGTTTCTTCGTCGCCGTAGGCTTTGTCCTGTTCGTCCTGCTGCTCGGCTATCTTGGCGTACATACCATGCTCGGCAAGGCGCTGAACGATCGCGGCGCTGCTGTTTCCAAGGAACTCGACGAGGCACGCCGCCTGCGTGAGGAAGCCGAAGCCCTGCTCGCCTCCTTCAAGGAAAAGGCTGTCGCTGCAGAGAAGGAAGCTGCTGCCATTGTCGCGACAGCAAAAGAGGAAGCCGAAGCGATGGCCATTGAGGCCGCCCGCCGTTCGGAAGAATTTGTCGCCCGGCGCACCAAGCAGGCGCAGGACAAGATTGCAATGGCCGAAGCCCAGGCAACCAGCGACGTACGCACTGCTGCCACGCGAGGCTGCCGTGCGTGCTGCAGAAAGCGTGTTGCGCAGCCAGGTGAAGGGCGATGCCGCCAGCGACCTCGTGCTGAAAGGTATCGGCGAGCTGAAGACCCGCCTCAACTGATATCACCTTGCACTTTCGCGATTTACAAACCCCGGCCCATGCGCCGGGGTTTTGTTTTGGCGCCACCGCATTACAATTGTTACCGCTCCTGACAGCTTCTGTCAGCGCGCCAGGGAATGAACCGACATGCCAGCCAAACCGAAGACAGCAAAATCAGAGAAACAACCCGTCAGGCCTGCTGCCAGACAGGATGTGGATTTTCCGGGATTTCCGCCCGAGACACTAAAATTTCTCAAGGCGCTTGGCTTTCACCAGTCACGCGAGTGGTATCAGGCAAACCAGGAGCTTTATCGTTCCGCGTTCAAGGAGCCGCTTGAAGCCTATGTCGCGGCAGCATCGCAAGCCTGTGCGAAAAAGAAACTGCCTTTGCGCGGCGACCCAAGGCGCGCAACCTTCCGGCTGCATCGCGATGTGCGCTTTTCGAAAAACAAGAGCCCTTACAAGACCAATGGCGGCTGTGTCCTGACGCGCACCGGCGGCAAGGGGTCTCCGGGTATCGTCTATACCCACATCGATCCTGAAGGCGGTTTCTTTGCTGCCGGATTTTATCATCCCGAACCACCGCAATTGCTTGCGTTCCGCAAGGCGATTGCCGCACGACCGCAGCGCTTTCTGACAATCGAGAAGAAGCTGAAGGACAAGGGCCTTGAACTATGGGACCGGGAAGCGCTGACGCGCAATCCGCAATTGTTCAAGGATGCGGACGAGCGCATCGCCCATGCGGTGCGGTTCAAGAATTTTCTGGTGCGCCGGACCTACAACGAAAAACTCATGGCCGACGGCGGCAAGATGGTTGCCGCTGTCGCCGCGTTTGCCAAGGATGCCATGCCCTTGCTGCAATTCGGCTGGGACGTGCTGGGCGAGGAGCTGGTGGCGGAGTGATTATGATCTAAACGCGTTCCAGGCGCACAACCTGTGCGTCCGCATTGATGACGCAGATCGCTTTTCCGGCGGGCAAACGTAACTCTACTTCGTAAGCCGCCACGCCCGATCCGCGTGAATCAACGGGTAAGATACGCTCCTTCGAAATGCCAAATCTGCTCGCTGCCTGGCTCGCGCAAACAAGTTGCAGGTCGGCAGGCGCTGACACCATGCTCTGGCGAACCGTAGCCTCCGGCTCACGCGGAACCACCGATGACGCGCATCCCGCCATAGTTACCGAGGCGCATCCGATGACAGCAAGAATGCGAACGGAAGTTGGTAATTTCATCAGAGCAGTCCTGCGATTTTCTGAGCATTTTGCGCAAGCACCACGACTTTCGCACCCACTGGCACGCGGTCATACAGGTCTGCAACGTCGTCATTGAGCAGCCTCACGCATCCCGACGAAACGTTCAGGCCAATCGACCAGGGCTCACTTGTTCCGTGAATGCGGTAAATCGTGTCGCGGCCGCCCTGATACAGATAAAGCGCACGCGCACCAAGTGGATTGTCCGGGCCACCGGGCATGCCATCTGCCCATCTGGCAGCCTTGGCGTCACGTTGCACCATCTCAGCGGGCGGCGTCCAGCGCGGCCATTCTGCCTTGCGGCCGACTTTCACAATCCCGGCCCAGCCAAATCCATCGCGACCGACACCGATGCCGTATCTCATCGCGCGGCCGCCCGGCATTACTACATAAAGGTGATGCTTGTCCGCATCGATAACGATGGTGCCAGGCTTTTCATCGGCGCGGAAAGCCACCACGCGGCGTCGCATTTCAGCGGGCACGGTTCCATTGCGCTGGTAGAAGCGTTGTGCGCGGTCCGGCGTGTAGGGTATCCAGCCACGGCTCTGAGAGTCCCAAATCAGCGTTTCAGGGGCGACTGCGTCCAGCGCGAAGGCCGACCCTGGGATCATGGCACTCGCCAGCGCTGCGGCGCCAACCATGCCAGACATTGCGAGGAATTCTCGCCGGCTTCTGGAACCCTTTGCAAACAATAGATTATCTGAACCGGACATGGGACCCTCTTGAGCAGACCGCACGATTTCAATCGTGCCCATCGGCTCAACAACGCGGCTAACCCGCAAGGGTTCCCCACGTGCCCGGAGCGCCAATCCCTGCTTGAGAACCGGGACTGCACAATACGCACACCTACTCCGCAGCCTCTTGCTCTCGTGCCGCCTCCGGCCTTGTCCACCGCAGGACGGGATGGCGCGCGGCCAGGGTTTCATCCAGACGCCGGCGCGGCGCCAACCGCGGCGCCTGTGTAAAGCGTTGCGTGTCACCGCGCTTTGCCGCAAAGGCCAGATCGCGCAAGGTCATGATGAACAGATCGAGCGAGGCAAGGGATTCAGATTCGGTTGGTTCGATCAACATCGCGCCATGCACCACCAGCGGGAAGTACATTGTCATCGGGTGATAGCCTTCATCGATCATCGCCTTGGCGAAATCGAGCGTCGTCACTCCCGTACCCTTCAACCATGTGTCGTCAAACAGGGCCTCATGCATGCACGGCCTGTCGCCGAACGGCGCGGACATGACATCGGACAGACAGACGCGAATGTAATTGGCGCTGAGTACCGCATCTTCCGATGCCTGCTGCAAGCCGTCGCCGCCATGGGACAGCATATAGGTGAGCGCACGCACGAACATGCCCATCTGGCCATGAAAGGCTGTCATGCGGCCAAAGCTCTGCGTGCCTTCGGCATGTTCAACCAGCCGGCCAGCGGACACGAAAGGCACAGGTGCGAAGGGTGCGAGCGCTGCGGAGAGCACGACCGGACCTGCGCCAGGTCCACCACCGCCATGGGGTGTTGAAAAGGTCTTGTGCAGGTTGATGTGCATGGCGTCTATGCCCAGATCGCCGGGACACACCTTGCCCATGATGGCGTTGAGGTTTGCACCATCGCAATAAAAATATGCGCCTGCTTCGTGCACGGCAGATGCGATTTCGACAATGTCCTTTTCGAACAGACCGCAGGTGTTGGGATTGGTCAGCATGATGGCTGCCACATCGGGCCCCAGCGCTTCGCGCACAGAGGCCACGCGCACGCTGCCATCACGTTCGGCCTTGATCGAGCGCACGCTGTAACCGATGAGCGCGGCAGTTGCGGGGTTTGTTCCGTGTGCGCTCTCTGGCACCAGCACTACATTGCGCGTTGCACCCTCGCCGCGCGCTGCAATTGCAGCCTTGATCGCCATCATGCCGCAGGCCTCACCATGGGCGCCGGCTTTCGGCGACATGGCAACGGCCTGCATGTTGGTGATCGTCATCAGCCATTGGCTGAGATCGGCGATCAGCGCTATGGCGCCCTGGACACTCGACTGCGGCTGCAAGGGATGAATGTCGCCAAGGCCGGGCAAACGGGCCATCTTTTCATTGAGGCGCGGATTATGTTTCATCGTGCAGGATCCGAGCGGATAAAGCCCGGCATCGATCGCATAATTCTTTTGCGACAGACGCACGTAGTGGCGCACGGCCTCCGGTTCACTCAGCCCCGGCAGATCGATGGGCGATTTACGTTCATGCGCGCCAAGTCGCGATGTGAAAGCATCGGGTTCATCCACATCGACGCCGCAATTTTCTGCGCGGCCGATTTCAAACAGCAAAGGCTCGCTCTGCTGCAAGCCGCGATGGCCCGAGAAAGTGGTCACGCTCTGCGGCGCGTCATTGTCTTGCGGCTGTGTCGGGCGGCCCTGATTGTTCAGCATTAGAGAACCTCCGCCAGTGCTGCAGCAAAGGCTGCCCTGTCCGAATCCGTATTCACTTCCGTGTTCGCGATGACGATCAGGTCATCAAGCCCCCTGCCCGGCAGAAGGCGCGACACGGGCACGCCGCCGAGGATGTTTTTCGCAGCAAGTTTTTCAATCAACGCTGCGGCATTGCCCTTCACGCGAATGGTGAATTCGTTGAAGAAGGTTTTGTTCAGCAACTCAACGCCCTCCAGCTGTGCAAGCATGTCCGCCAGCTTGACCGCATTGGCATGATTGACCCGCGCAAGTTTTCGCAAGCCCGTCTCGCCCAGCAGCGTCATGTGGATGGAAAATGCCAGAGCGCAAAGACCGGAATTCGTGCAGATGTTCGACGTCGCTTTCTCGCGGCGGATATGCTGCTCGCGCGTCGACATGGTCAGCACAAAACCACGCTCGCCATCGGCGTCCAATGTCTGGCCCGTCAGGCGGCCGGGCATCTGCCGCACATACTTCTGTTTTGTTGCAAACAGGCCGACATAGGGCCCGCCAAAATTCAGGCCATTGCCGATGGACTGGCCTTCACCGACAACAATGTCCGCGCCCATGGCGCCGGGCGCTTCGACAAGACCCAGCGACATGGCTTCGGTAAACACTGCAATCAACAGCGCGCCATGTTCGCGGCATTTCTCGGCAATCGGAGATAGATCGCGCAAATTGCCGAAGAAGTCTGGCGTCTGTACAACCACGCAGGACGTTGACGCATCAATGTGCGCGATGATGTCTTCATTGCCCAGAACATCTGGCGGCAAGGCATGAACCTGATCATTTGCAAGCCGCGATATTGTTTCGACCGTATCGCCATAGTGCGGATGCAATCCGCCGGACAGCAAGGCCCTGTTGCGGCGCGTGATGCGATGGGCCATCAACACGGCCTCGGCGCAACCGGTCGAACCGTCATACATGGACGCATTCGCAACTTCCATGGCCGTCAGGTTTGCAACCTGCGTCTGGAATTCAAACAGCATCTGCAGCGTGCCCTGGGTGATTTCCGGCTGATAGGGCGTATAGCTTGTCAGAAATTCCGAACGCTGGATAAGATGATCAACACTGGCAGGCACGTGATGCTTGTAGGCGCCTGCGCCGACGAAGAAAGGCACGCTTCCCGCCGACATGTTGCGCGCGCTGTAGGCGGTCAGGATGCGCTCGACTTCCATCTCGCCCTTGTGCGCGGGAAGATCGAGTCCGCTGCGCAAGCGCTTGGCTTCAGGAATATCGGCAAACAGCGCGTTGACATGATCGACGCCGATACGCTGCAACATCAGGGCGCGATCATCAGGGGTTAAAGGCAGATAACGCATTGGTGACTACTCCAGCGTTTTCAGAAATTCGCCATAGGCAGCTTCGTCCATCAGTTCACCAACCTGCGCCTTGTTGGCGAGCCTGATGCGGAAGAACCATCCCTTGCCGAGAGGGTCTGAATTGACCGTGCCGGGCTCGCCTTCCAGATCAGCGTTGACGGCAACAACTTCGCCATCGACCGGCATATAGATTTCGCTTGCCGCCTTTACGCTTTCCACGACAGCTACCTGATCGCCGCGCTTGAAGGTTTTGCCGACGTCGGGCAATTCGACGAACACGACGTCGCCAAGCTGTTCCTGCGCATAGCCGGAAATGCCTATAACGGCTTCATCGCCTTCGACGCGGATGTATTCGTGATCGGACGCAAAATGTTCACCGGCCATGTGATGCCTCTTTGTCTGGCAGTTCGAGATCAGGGTTTGAAGTAACGGGTGGGAACGAACGGCATTGCCGCCACGAGTGCAGGCAATGTCTTGCCGCGCACGATAATTCCAAGGGCTGAACTTGTTTGGGCGAAAGAGGTTTCGACATAGCCCATGGCTATGGGGTGCCCGAGAACGGGAGAGAATCCGCCGGACGTTACGCGGCCGACAATGCGGCCTTCGGCATTTGCGATCTCTGCACCTTCACGTGCAGGCTGGCGGCCTTCGAGGGTCAAGCCTATGCGCTTGCGCGCCGGTCCTTGCGCCAGTTCGCGCTGGATGCGTGCGGCGCCCGGAAAGCCGCCTTCGATGCGCCGGCGCTTCTGGATCGACCATTGCAACGCGGCCTCGACAGGCGAAGTGGTTTCGTCGATGTCGTGACCGTAGAGACAAAGTCCGGCTTCCAGTCGCAGGGAATCGCGCGCACCAAGGCCGATTGGTTTGACGCGTTCGTCCGCAAGGAGCGCTTGCCAGATTGCGGGAGCATCGTCTGCCTGGGCGGCGATCTCGAATCCGTCCTCGCCCGTATAGCCGGAACGCGTGACGTGTACGGACTTGCCGGCAATCAGCGCCTGCGCTGTCGTCATGAAACCCTGATCGCTTGCAGCGGGCGCCAGTTGCGCAATCACGTCCTTTGCCTTCGGGCCCTGCAAGGCCATCAGGGCCGTAAAGCCGTATGCAGCCTCGATGCGCACGCCGGCAGGCAATTGCTCAGAGATGTGCTGAAAATCCACATGCTTGCGCGAAGCGTTCAGCACCATGTAGAGCCAGCCATCATGGGCAGCTTCGCGCGAGCGCGCGATCATCAGATCGTCAATGATGCCGCCATCGGCATTGAGCAATTGCGAATAGCGCTGCTGGCCGTTGGCAAGCCCTGCAATGTCCGCAGGCATCAGCGTTTCGGCCGCGCGCGCCACGGTCTCGTGACGGCCGTCATCTGCAACCAGATAATATTGGCCCATGTGGGATACGTCGAACAGGCCGGCGCTTTCGCGCGTCCACATATGTTCGGCAATAATGCCGGAGGGATATTGCACGGGCATGTCGTAACCGGCGAAGGGGACCATGCGTGCACCAGCCTCCACATGCATGGCATGCAGCGGTGTGCGCAAAAGCGGCCCATCCTGTGCGTCTGTTGAAACTGGCTCTGCCATCAAAATCCCCGAACAAACCTGAAGCGGCAAAAATCCAAAAGCGGATGCTTTCGAATTTCGCGCCCCCTCTGTCCGGTGACCTGAGAGATTTCCCGTGAGCCATTGGGACATGCCCGAAAGCAAATGCCCTGCTGCGTAACGGTTACGCCCGTCGGTGGATGCTTATGCGCATGTGCAAAGCATCGCTTTCCAGAGTGTCATCTTCCGGCGGTCCATTTGCCTGAGCGTTTCCGGGGCGGTTGCGCCTTCGGCGCCGGCGGAACGAAAAATTTCGCAGCCGGTCTCTTCCGCAAGAAGAATTACTGACACGCCAGACATAACGCGAGTGGCGTGCGAGTCAACTGCGTGACCGTGCGGTCCGCACGGCGATCACAGATTTATGTGCAAAGACTCTATTGGCGGGACCGGCGGCTGACCCGGCGGCGCTGCGGACTGGCCTTCTGCCCTTCAAATCCGACGATAATCAGATAGTCCTCGTTTGCTTCGCGGCGGCGCAAAGGAACCAGAACGGGTTCTGAAACGACCGAGAATGTCGCATTCGTCTGGCCTGTCGGAATGCTGACCGCGACCTGATAGGTGCGTGAACTCAGCATCTGCTGGTTCGATTCGTCGCGCACGGCGATAGAGACCGGTACATTGAAACTGGACGCGCTTCCTGCCGGTCCAAGCAGAACCTTGCCTTCCACGCCAATGCGAATCGCAATCTGCCCGCCTTGCACAATGCACTCACGGGCAGTCTGGCCGATGGAATATTGGTAGCGCACGTCGTTACCGGATGTGCCGCGGCCATTGTAAACCCGGTGCGCAGCCCCGCCTTCCTTCACATCCACAATCGGACAATTGATGTCGATTGTCGGCTTGGCCTGCACAGGTGCAGTGGCCGGCGCGCGGGTGGAATTAAAGGCGAAGACATTGCCGATCGTATCGGCGGGATCCTTGCCCGGCCCCGTGGCACAGGCTGCAGTCATCAGGGACAGCGCACCTGCCGACAAAATTCCGAAAGCCAATTTCCTTTGCTTTGCCGCCATACGCATTCATACGCTCCCACTCTTCAACTGCTCGTCAACCACCGCTGCCGCCAGAATCTGTGCCCGGCTGGTGGAGCCCTGTCCGCCGCCTATCGCTATAGCCGATGGAGGGAACAGGGGAAAGGGCAGCCACCCATCACCGCGCAGTCTCCCGGCTATTTCATCGGCAAAACCATGCTTCAGGGCAGTTTCCCGAAGCCGTCCTTGAAGCCGTCCAGAGTCAACGGGATACCGATACCCTGCTCCGGCGTTTCAAAAACGATGAAAGTTGCCGTCGTACCTGCCGCCAGCTCGCCAAGAAGCTTTTCGTCCATGACCACTTCGGCGACACAGCCCGAGGGCAGACACCGCACAAACCCGGCCCGGCCCTTGTCGGCCTTGTCTATGTTCAGGCCCAGTCCGGCCGGCAGCAGGACGCCAAGCGGGGCAATAACGCGCAGCAGACGGGATTTCCCGTCGGCCGCCTTCAGCGCGATGACCACCAGATTCATGTTCGGCTTGTCCTCGGCCGCCACGGACTGGATGAGCGCGCATTGTTCGCGGCTTGAGCCGGGCGGCGTTTCGCAACGCATTTCCCAGAAGCCGAACTTTTGTTTCACCTTGGCCTGGGCGATCGCGGGGCCAGCCGGAAGCATAGCGGCTGCCAGCAAGGCGAATGCAGCCCCGGCTGCCAGAAACGCGCGTCTTGCGCCGCATGTGGTCGATGAAAACATAAGTGATCCCATAATTACCCGCATCCCGGCCGACGTTTGAGCCGCCAACCTCATATTAGCCCAGTTTGACCACGCGCTACAGTGCGAATCAAAGCGTTGCCGGGCAAGATAGCCTGCCATCGCGCGGAGTGCGAAAGGAAAGCCATCCACAGGCCACGCGCCGCGGCGCGCCAAAAGTCGCGGCCCAGCTAGTTAAGCACTTGCATTTGGGTATTTTCCGGGCAAAGCCTCTAAGCGCCCTTATGCCGCACGGGGTTGCGACCTTGTGAATGTTGCGCCTGCGGCGGCTTTATGGTTGGAACGAGCGAACCTGCGCGTCCGGCGCGGGATGATGGTATTTCCGGGCAGGAATCGGCACCGGCCCAGCGGTTTGGCTGGCTCGGTTGGCAAATTCCACAACAGATCATGTGCGCAGACCGGCAGATCGTCGTAGGTTGCCGCAAGCGCAAGCAGACCAAATCGGGGCAGAAACCCTTCTGCCGAGCAGGACGGATACGGATGACTTCTATGAGCATCGCCGCTAGAGCAAACAAGACCCTCGGCAGAGCAATCGCGGCCACAGGCTACTTCGCCATCACTTCGGCGCTGGCGCTATCAGCGACCGCAGCACAGGCTGAATTTATCGGCGCACCAAGGCCTCACCAGATTGGCCTGCCGGAACCAGTAACGTCCATCGCCCACGAAATGAACTTTTTCCATGACGCGATCCTGCTGCCGATCATTACCGTCATCAGCCTTTTCGTGCTCTTTCTGCTGATCTATGCGATGCATAAATTCAAGGAAGCAGCCAATCCCACACCTTCGAAGACGACCCACAATGCTGCCATTGAAGTGGCATGGACCGTTATCCCGATCATGGTTCTGTTGTTCATTGCAGCATTCTCGTTCCCGCTGTTGACGCATCAACTCGTGCTGCCGAAGGCCGATCACACGATCAAGGTGACGGGCAATGCATCGTGGGCCTGGACCTGGACCTATCCAAAGGAAGAGGCCGGCGGTTTCGAATTCACGTCACGCCTGCTGGATCAGGCCAGCCTGCCTGCCGGCAAGTTGAAACTGCTGGATGTCGACAACGAAGCAGTCGTTCCGGTCAACAAGATCATCCGCGTTCAGGTGACGGCGGACGTGGTCGGCATCATTCACGGCTTCGTCGTGCCGAACTTCGGCATACGCGTTGACGCTGTGCCGGGCCGCTTGAACGAGACGTGGTTCAAGGCGGAGAAGGAAGGCATTTATTACGGGCAATGTTCGAAAATCTGCGGCAAGGACCATGCCTATATGCCTCTGGTCATCCGCGTTGTCAGCGAAGCCAAGTACAAGGAATGGCTGGCTGAATCGAAGAAGAAATTCGCCGATAATTCCAATGCCCCGGTCCGCTTTGCAGCTGCACGGGCTGACCAATAAACCTGTCGAACATGTCACGGGCCGCAAACTTGCGGCACGCAGTTGAAAAATACTTGAGGACTTGAATATATGGCCAGCCAAGCGCACGCCCACCACGACGATCACAACGATCATGCCCACCATACGCCGACCGGCTGGCGTCGTTACATGTATTCGACGAACCACAAGGATATCGGCACGCTTTATATCATCTTTGCGATCTGCGCCGGTATTGTTGGCACCCTGCTTGTCGATCGCCATCCGCATGGAACTGAATGGCACCGGCCTTGGCATTTTCCCGGGACTGGCCGGCCTGATGGTCGGCGACAATTCGACCGGACGCGGCCAAGCACCTCTACAATGTGTTCATTACCGGGCATGGCGTCATCATGATCTTCTTCATGGTCATGCCGGCGCTGATCGGCGGCTTCGGCAACTGGTTCGTTCCGCTGATGATCGGCGCACCGGACATGGCCTTTCCGCGCATGAACAACATCTCGTTCTGGTTGCTGCCCGCAGCCTTCGCGCTGCTTGTCATTTCGATGTTCGTTGAAGGTGCGCCCGGCATGAAGGGCTTTGGCGGCGGCTGGGTCATGTATCCGCCATTGTCGGGCAATGCGGGTCATCCCGGTCCGTCGATGGATTTCGTGATCCTGTCGATGCACGTTGCAGGCGCGTCATCCATTCTTGGCGCGATCAACTTCATCACGACGATTTTCAACATGCGCGCTCCGGGCATGACGCTGCACAAGATGCCGCTGTTTGCCTGGTCGGTGCTGGTCACGGCATTCCTGCTGGTACTGTCACTGCCAGTGTTTGCCGGCGCCATCACCATGCTGCTGACGGACCGCAACTTCGGCACGACGTTCTTCGATCCGGCGGGCGGCGGCGATCCGATCCTGTTCCAGCATCTGTTCTGGTTCTTCGCGCATCCGGAAGTTTACATCCTGATCCTGCCGGGCTTCGGCATCATCAGCCACATCGTGTCGACCTTCTCCAAGAAGCCCGTGTTCGGTTACCTGGGCATGGCTTACGCGATGGTCGCCATTGGTGTGGTCGGCTTCATCGTGTGGGCGCATCACATGTACACGGTCGGCCTGTCGCTGAACACGCAGCGCTATTTCGTCTTTGCGACGATGGTGATTGCCGTTCCGACCGGCGTGAAGGTCTTCTCCTGGATCGCCACGATGTGGGGCGGTTCCATCCAGTTCCGTGTTCCCATGGTCTGGGCGATTGGCTTCATCTTCCTGTTCACGGTTGGCGGCGTCACTGGTGTCGTGCTGGCCAATGCGGGCATCGATCGTCAGTTGCACGAGACCTATTATGTGGTGGCGCACTTCCATTACGTGCTGTCACTGGGTGCGGTGTTCTCGATCTTCGCAGCTTTCTACTACTGGTTCCCGAAGATGTCGGGCTACATGTACAACGAGAAGCTCGGCCATCTGCATTTCTGGATGATGTTCGTCGGCGTCAATCTGACGTTCTTCCCGCAGCACTTCCTCGGCCTGGCAGGCATGCCGCGCCGTTATGTCGACTATCCCGAGGCGTTCCTTTTGTGGAACCAGATCTCATCGTATGGATCTTATATTTCCGGCATAAGCGTGCTGCTGTTCCTGTACATCATCTGGGAAGCATTCGCGAAAAAGGTCCTGGCTGGCGACAATCCGTGGGGGCCTGCCGCAACGACACTGGAATGGACGCTGCCTTCACCGCCGCCGTTCCACCAATACGAGACGCTGCCGCGCATCTCGGCTGGCGATCACCACTAGACTATCCTCCGGCAGCGCCTGTGCGCTGCCGGAACCTTCCCCGAGAAGCTGCTTGAACAGCTTTTCCGGCAAGGTTCATCCGATACCCGCGGTTGGCCGCACCAGCGCACGCAATTCCGGCATTTGACGCACTGCCGAAAGCGCGACGAACAACCAGTTCACAAAGACGAGTGCCATGAGTTTAGCGGAACAGGATTACAAATTCAGCGATGCGGGGGTCTCCCTTGCCGATCCGGGCGATTACTTCGCCCTGCTGAAGCCGCGCGTCATGTCGCTGGTGGTGTTCACCGCACTTGCCGGGATGCTGATTGCACCGGGACACATTCACCCTGTGATTGGATTTGCTTCGCTGCTGGCGATTGCTGTGGGCGCGGGCGCATCCGGCGCACTTAACATGTGGTACGATGCAGACATCGACGCCATCATGACGCGCACACGCACCCGTCCCGTCCCGGCTGGCCGCGTGAGCCCCGGCGAGGCGCTCTCCTTCGGCTTGATCCTGTCGCTTCTGTCCATCTTCACGCTGGGCATTGTCGCGAACTGGTTTGCCGCCGCGTTCCTTGCCTTCACCATCTTCTTTTATGCCGTCGTCTATACAATGTGGCTGAAGCGCTCGACGCCGCAAAACATCGTGATCGGTGGTGCGGCAGGGGCTTTCCCTCCGATGATCGGCTATGCCGCCGTGACCGGTACGGTGACGATCGAGAGCTTCGTGTTGTTTGCGATCATCTTCATCTGGACGCCACCGCATTTCTGGGCGCTGGCGCTACTGAAGTCGAAGGAATACGAGAAGGCGGGCGTGCCCATGATGCCCAATGTGAAGGGCGAAAGGCGTACGCGCATTGAAATACTCGTCTATTCGCTGATCCTGGCGCCTGTTGGCGTTCTGCCCTGGGCTTTGGGATTTGCGTCTCTGGCCTATGGCATCATTGCTGCCCTGGGTGGCGCGGGAATGGTTGCCTTGTCAGTGCAGGTTCTGCGCGCGGCAGAAGGCGAAGCCAGCACGAAGCCTGCCCGCCAGCTGTTCTTCTTCTCGATCCTATATCTCTTCATCCTGTTTGCCGTCATAGCCGGTGAGCAGACGCTGCACCGGATATTCGGATGAGCAGTGGCGCAGGAGACATTGACATGAGCGGCGACTTGCCCGGCGAAAACAAACAGGCTCCCGTGCGCATCACGCTGACGCGCGAACAATTGCGTGCGCGCCGCCGTCGCAATATCGCGCTGGCTGTGTCCATAGCGGCATTTGCCCTGTTCTTTTATGTCATTACGGTCGTCAAACTGGGCGTCGGCGTCCTCAACCGGCCGCTGTGAGATGACCATGCAAAAGCAACCGATGGACGTGACACCGGCGCCGGGCACATCGCCCGGCAGATCCAATGGCCGCACGGCGTTTGTGATTGCAGCCGTCGCATTCGCAATGCTGGGCATGTCCTATGCGTCGGTGCCCCTGTACAAGATGTTTTGCCAGGTTACCGGCTTTGGCGGCACGCCGCGCATTGCCGAAGGGCCTTCTTCGATTCGCGGGTTGCGCACACTCAACGTGCGGTTCGACGCAAACATGTCCCCGGAGGTGAACTGGGCGTTCGCCCCGGAGATCAACGAAATCCGTTTGCGTACCGGTGAAACCAAGACAGTTTTCTACAAGGTCACCAACAGGTCCGACCGGACAGTGACGGCAATGGCGACCTACAATGTCTCGCCCGATCAGGCGGGATCGTATTTCAACAAGATTTCCTGCTTCTGCTTTACGGACAAGACGCTGGCGCCGGGCGAAAGCATGGATATGCCGGTTGTATTCTATCTCGATCCGGCGCTGGAAAAGGACGAAACGATGAAACGTGTGGAAAGCGTGACGCTGTCCTACACCTTCGTCGCCCCCAAAACCAAGAACTCCAAGGCCGCAGCCGCGGTTGCGCCGAAGGGATTGTGACTGACCGGGCTTGAGAACAGGCGGATGGGACCAATCGCCGCCTTGACAAGAGCGTGGTCAAACGGGTCAAACGGGTCATCATTACAGCCTTTCCGGCTGGGGGTTGGCCGCAAGTTTGACCTGACACGTGTGACCGAAACTGTTTGAAACATAGCGCACTGCGCCTGAACTACGGGGAAGACCATGGCTGACGGCCACTCGAAACCGAATCATGATTACCATCTCGTCGACCCGAGCCCATGGCCGCTGCTCGGCTCCATAGCCGCATTCGTGACCGCCGTTGGCGCGATCATGTGGATGAAGGGCCTTGAGCTGGCCGGCCTGAAAATGGGGGGCTTCCTGTTCGGCGCCGGCTTCCTTGGCATTCTGTATGTGATGCTGGTCTGGTGGATGGATGTCATCAACGAGGCCGAGCACAAGGGCGACCACACGCGGGTTGTGCAGATCAGCCATCGCTATGGCATGATCCTGTTCATCGCTTCGGAAGTGATGTTCTTCGTCGCCTGGTTCTGGGCCTTCTTCGATGCCAGCCTGTTCTATAACGAGGTTGGCCAATACGCCCGTGTTGAATTTTCCAAGGGCGCATGGCCTCCGAAGGGGACGGAAGTTTTCGATCCCTGGCATCTGCCGCTGCTGAACACGCTGATCCTGCTGACGTCGGGAACGACTGTCACCTGGGCGCATCATGCGCTTTTGCATGGCGACCGTCAGGGCCTCAAGAACGGCCTGATCCTGACCGTATTGCTCGGCGCACTCTTCACGGGCGTTCAGGCTTACGAATATGCCCACGCGCCGTTCGGCTTCAAGGGATCGCTTTATGGCGCGACCTTCTTCATGGCGACGGGTTTCCACGGCTTCCACGTTCTGGTGGGAACGATCTTCCTGCTGGTCTGCCTGATCCGCGCATTGAAGGGTCACTTTACACCGACCCAACATCTGGGCTTCGAATTCGCTGCCTGGTACTGGCATTTCGTTGACGTGGTCTGGCTGTTCCTGTTCTGCTGCATCTATGTGTGGGGCAATCATGGCGGCGTCATAGCGCAGCACTAGCACAGCCGATCTGCAGTTTCTTTTGGGGCGGCCTCGTGCCGCCCCATTGTTTTAGTATAATGTGCCTAAACGCTGCAGCGTGATCTGGTCACAGACGCTTGGCTGCCACGACGATAGACAGACGCAACCCAAGCCCCGGCAGCCGCGAGTAACCCCATGAATTTCGACGATCAATATCCGCCACAATCGCCTTATTCGACGGGCCTCGGCGGCCGTTGCCCGCGATGCGGCGAAGGCAGGCTGTTCAACGGATTCATTACGCTGGCTGAAAAATGCGACCATTGCGGCATGGATTACAAATTCGCGGATGCCGGTGATGGCCCTGCGGTATTCGTGACTTTGCTTGGCGGGTTCGTGCTGCTTGGTCTGGCCCTGTTCGTGCAGATGGTTTACGAGCCGCCTGTCTGGCTTTTGATGGCGATCTTTTTTCCGCTCACGCTGCTGGTCAGTGTTGGCATGTTGCGCCCACTCAAGGGCCTGTTGATCTGCCTGCAATATCGCAACAAGGCCGAACAAGGCCGTCTGAAAGACTAGATGGCGGAACAGAGCGCACAGTCAGGACCGGCAACGGCGCACGGGCGCCGCGGCTCCTTGCTGCTTCTGTCGATCTTCGCAATCATTGGCATCGCCATATTGACCGGTCTTGGTATCTGGCAATTGCGGCGGCTGGAATGGAAACTGGCCATCATCGCGCGCATGGAAAGCCGCATGAGCGAACCGGCAACTGCACTTCCTCCCGAAAGCCTGTGGCCTGCCCTGGAAGCAAGCGACAATGAATACAAAAAGTTCCGGCTGCGCGGCATTTTCGATCATGCGCGGGAGGTCTATGTCTTTCGCGCCGCAGCCGAAAAGCAACAAGGACCGGGTTATCACGTGCTGACGCCGCTGACGCTCGCAAACGGCGCTGTGGTATTCATCAACCGTGGTTTCGTGCCCGAAAGGCTGAAAGATCCAGCCTTGCGCAAGGCCGGACAATTGCCGGGTGAAGTCAGTATCACAGGTGTGCTGCGCAAATCCGAAGAGCGCAATTCGTTCACACCCGATGACAAGCCTTCGGCGCGCATCTGGTTTACCCGCGACCCGAAAGCCATGGCCGAGGCGCTGTCATTGCAGCGGGTCGCGCCATTCGTCATCGATGCAGATGCGGCGGAAAATCCCGGCGGCTGGCCAAAAGGTGGAGCGGCAAATGTACGTATCCGCAACGATCATCTGTCCTATGCCCTGACCTGGTTTGCGCTGGCAGCGACCCTGCTCGCTGTCTTTGCTATATTTGTATTGCAGCGGCTCCGGGCTGGTCGCCAGCCATAGATTGGGCAATTGCCCATCAATCGCGACGACCGCCTCGCCTCTCGTGGGAACTGGCCACAAAATCCAGCTTTTTTGATCGTTATCAAATGAAATTAGTGATTGTTCGTGTTGATCCGCAGCGGTTTCGTGTGACATTTTTGTTGCCACAAAAATTGTGGGAAGAGTTTTTGGGCACCGAGGAATTGAATGGCGACTTGGCGGGGAGCCTGTCGCCAAATCCAATGCACTGAAACCGGCGCATAGAGGGAGTGCAATTATGGCCGACAAGACGTTTCCGCTGAATGCCTGGTACGCTGCCGCCTGGGGACATGAGATCGAACATGCGCTGGCCGCGCGCAAAATCTGCGGCAAGGATGTCGTACTTTATCGTCAGCGGAACGGCACGGTCGCCGCGCTCGAAAACGCCTGCTGGCACAGGTTGTTGCCGCTGTCGCTCGGTCACCTTGATGGCGACAATGTCGTTTGTGGCTATCACGGCATCGCTTTCAATGCTGCCGGACGATGCACACACATGCCCGCACAGCGAACAATCAATCCTTCGGCCTGCGTGCAGGCCTATCCGGTTATCGAACGCCACCGGCTGGTCTGGATCTGGCCCGGTGATCCCGCCCTGGCCGATCCCGGCAAGATGCCTGATTTCCATTGGAATGACGGCACGGATTATGTGGGCGAAGGGGGCACCTATTACAGCCTCAAATGCGACTACCGGCTGATCGTCGACAATCTGATGGACCTGACCCACGAGACCTATGTGCATGCCGGCAGCATCGGCAACGAGGCGGTTACTGAAACGCCTTTCGACGTCACCCATTCGGAGCGAACCGCAATCGTCACCCGCTGGATGAGGGACATCGAGCCGCCGCCGTTCTGGGCAAAAAATCTCGGCAAGCCGGGAAATGTCGACCGCTGGCAGATTATCAGTTTCGAAGCGCCGTCGACGATCTGCGGCGACGTAGGCGTTGCGCCGGTGGGTACGGGCGCCCCGGAGGGAGACCGCAGCGAGGGTGTCAACGGATGCTTCCTGGCCGCGATCACGCCGGAAACGGACAAGACGTGTCATTATTTCTGGAACTTCGTGCGCCAGTTCAAAACCGACGACGAGGAATTGACCCGCGCCATCAACAAGGCACACGTCAATGACGAGAGTACCGGACTGTATGATCAGGACGCCTATGTGCTTGAAGAGCAGCAGAAGGCCATCGACAATAATCCGCGCCTTCCCTTCTACAATCTGAACATTGATGCTGGCGCATTGTGGTCGCGTCGTCTGATCGCCCGGATGCTTGAGGACGAAAGCACCGGCATATCAGGTCAGAAGGCATCATCGGCCCAATAGTGCCAATTGCGAGGAGCCTGACCATGACGAATGTAGCAGACTGGCGGCGTGCGCAGGTGCGGGCTATCGAAAAACTCAACGCGGATACGCGCCTCATCGAGCTCGTGCCGGAAGGTGTATTCGTTCCTGCTGCGCCGGGCGGCCATATCGACATTACCGTCCGGATCGACGGACGCCCGGCGACGCGCTCCTATTCGACGCTGGATGAAGGACGCAATGGCGCTTACCGGATTGCCGTCAAGCGCGCGTTGGACAGCCGTGGTGGTTCGGAATGGATGCACCGTCTGGAAACAGGTGCGCAAATCACTGTCGGCGCGCCAGCCAATCATTTCGAATTGAACCGCCATGCCGGACATTATCTGCTGGTCGCCGGGGGCATCGGCATCACGCCGATCTATTCCATGGCCATGGCACTGGCGAAAGACGGAGCGGACTTTCGGGTGCTTTATGCCTGCCGCGACCGCGAGTCGCTGATCCTTTCGCAGGAACTGGAGGCCGTGATCGGCGCGCGCCTGCAAACTTTCGTGGGTGAAGACAACCAGCGTATCGATCTTGCGCGCGAGATCGGCTCACTGCCGGCAAACGGGGAAGTCTATATCTGCGGGCCCATACCCATGCTCGACGAAGCGCGCGCCGTATGGGCCAGGAGCGGCCGTCCGGTCGATCAACTGCGCTTCGAGACATTTGCCAACAGCGGCCGCTACCCCAACGCGCCTTTCAGTGTGAATTTGCCGCACATCAGGCGAACAGTGGACGTCGCCAAGAACCAGACCATTCTGGAAGCACTGGAGGCGGCGGGCATTGAGGCCATGTATGATTGCAGGCGCGGCGAATGCGGGTTGTGCGCACTCGATGTCATCGCGGTCGATGGCATCATCGACCATCGCGATGTCTTTTTCTCCGAAGAAGAAAAGGCTGAAGGCAAGAAACTCTGCGCCTGCGTTTCACGCATCGCCGGTAACAGCATCACGGTCGATACCGGCGAGCGACTTTGAACGATCGGCAGCTACGCGCCCGTGCGTACCGCTCACTGCGTCGGCTTGACGCCATTCTTGCCGACCTGCAACCGGACTGCGTGCAGCTTGCCGTCCTTGCCACCGGTAGCAAAAACGTAAATGGCTTCACCGGCCTTGATGTCTGCCTTTGCGCCGGGCGCAGCTTTCGACATTGGCGTGCCTGGCGGAACGAGCACCTTCACCTTGCCCGTCTTGTAGTTGATGGTAATGAAATTGCCATTGGGCGCCTGCTCGGCGCTTCCTTCCAGCACGCCGTTCGTCATGGTGGAACTGGGCGCCAGATCATATGGCGAAAGTCCGTCACGCGCTGCCGGGGGGATTGGCCGTACGTCGATTGCAACAATGTCGTTGCCGCGCACGACCGTCGTTACGCCAAGCTTCATTCCGGGCTTTACGTCGGCCAGCGAGAATTTGGCCGTTGTGGAAATGCGCGTCTTGTCGTCGACATGAACGCTTGCTTCGCCACCGCCATTTTTGGCGATGACGACCATGTCACCGCTCACCTGCTTGATGACGCCGCGAATATTGGTACGCGTTTGTGCACTGGCCTGCGCACCTGCCAGCACTGAGACAGCCGCGATGGCTGCGAGGAATTTGATATTCATTTCTGCCTCCCTTCGGAATTTCCGATGGCTGAGCATCAGCCCCCGCGTTGCCGGCGGCAAGGCACAATGGCGTGATGAGGCCGCAAGAGGTCATTGCAATGGCGCAAATGTCTGCCGGATCAATCGAAACTGGCGACATCCAGCACTGCGCGACCCATCACAATGCCCTTTTCGAGCCGATCATGCGCGATCTCGGCATCTTCCAATGCATAATGCTCGCCCACATAGGGGGTGATCTCGCCATCGGCGACGAGCTGCAGGGATTCCATCACCTGCTCGCGGGTACAATATCGCGAACCGATCAGTTCAAGTTCGCGATTGAGAAATTCGGCCGTGCGCGCAGCAAAAGTATCCCCGCCGCCGCCGAGCACGACCGTGCGCCCGCCCTTGGCGCTGGCAGCCAGCGCCACTTCCGTTGTCCATTTTGACGAGACGAAATCGATGGACACTTCCGGCCCGCGCCCATCGGTGACCGCACGCAACTGGTCGGGCACGTTCGCGTTGAGCCCGTCCTCGTGCAGGACATCGACCACAGCGTCCGCACCAAGTTGCCTGGCCAGATCCAGCTTGTCCTTGCCGCGATCAACCGCGATGACGCGCGCGCCAGCCCATTTGGCGACAAGAATCATGTTCGAGCCAAGACCACCGCCCGCGCCAAAGATTGCGACGTTTTCACCTGGCTGGATACGGGCGCGGCGGATGACTTTATACGGCGTTGCAATGGCGTCCGTGACGACACCAACCTCGCCGGGAATATCGCGATAGTTGAGACGCTCGGGCAATTTCAGAAAATTGCGCGCTGGCAGTTTCACGTAATCAGCATATGCGCCATCAATCTGGCGACCGACAAAGCCGCCGAAATTATCGCAGAGATTTTCGCGCCCCGATGTGCAGGACGGGCATGTGCCGCAGGTCAGATAAAAATAGATCGTGACGGCATCTCCTTCCTTCAGGTCCGTTACACCGGCCCCGACGGCGGAAATGATCGCGGTTACTTCATGTCCCATGATGAGCGGAAACTTGCCGGGGCTGCGTCCGGCCTTCACATGCTGCAAGGTTAGCCCTGCCCCGCAGGTGAAAACCTTTGCGACCGCTTCGCCGGGACCGGGTTCGGGCACAGGAAGCTCTTTAAGTACAAAGGCCGTACCGGGCTTTTCAACGACCATCGCGCGCATGGTTCTGGCTGAAGACATCACGCTTTCTCCTGCTTTGGCGCGATGGTGACCATCGCAACGGCAATGACAACAAGCACCATGCCGGCAAAGGCAAGCGGCCCGAGTTTTTCCCCGAACCAGTACCAGGCAATCAACGCTGTCGTCGGCGGTACAAGAAAGAACAGGCTCGCGACCTTCGAGGCTGCACCGCGCCGGATAAGCGTGAACAAAATCGCGATCGTGCCAACGGAAAGCACAACAACGAGCCAGGCCATCGACAGGGTGAAATCCCGCGTCCAGGTGTGTTCGAAATTCTCAAGCACGATTGCGAACGGCAGACAGGCCAGTGTGGCGGCGGCAAATTGCACGACCGATCCGGTGCGCAGATCCATCTGTCCGCCATGCCGCTTCTGCCACAACGTGCCGAATGTCAGCGATGTCATGCCCATAAATGCGAAGATCATGCCTGCAGGCGTGCCCAGCCCCTGGGCAAGCTTTGCCTGGGCGACCAGCGCAACGCCAGCTAGCCCAAGAACAAGCCCGAGCCATTGCCGCCCCGAGACCTTTTCCCCGAGGAAAGGGCCCGCAATGGCCGCCGTCAGCAGCGGTTGCAAACCTGCGATGACTGCTGAAACGCCAGCTTCCACGCCGCTCTTCATGCCGACAAACAACAGGCCGAGATAACCTGCATGGAGAAGAACGCCGCCGACAGCCAGCCGCCAGAGAGCCTCGCGCCTTGGCCAGGGCGCACGCGTGACCAGGGCCAGGGCGGTCAGCAGCACTACGACGATGGCAAAACGCAGGGTCAGGAAGGTGAAAGGCCCGGCATCGCGCAGGCCGAGTTTGCCGCCGATGAAACCCGTCGCCCAGAAGAACACAAAAAGCGCGGGAAACAGCGCCAGCCAGCCGCTGGCCGCAGGGGCGGCATCAGGCGCTGTTTCTGGTTTCTGGCTGCTCATGGCGTCCCTGCCGCGATTTTCGCCCCTATCGACCATGAAACAGGCAGCGGTGCAATGGCTGCCGCTGCAGTTTGCGTCTGGCCGATTTGTGCTACAGGAAGCGCACCACCCGCCATATAGCACAAGGCGCTGCAGCGCCTGCCTTCGATCCAGGGTCAAGAGACTTGCAATACATTTCCACCCGGGGCGCTGCGCCCATCCTGCCCTTCACCGATACGCTGCTTGCCGGGCTCGCCCGCGATGGCGGCCTGTATGTTCCCGATGCCCTGCCGCGCTGGTCGGCAGGAGATATCGCGGGACTGGCGGGCCTGCCCTATGCGGACGCCGCCTGCAAGATCATGGGGCCGTTTGTCGAGGGGTCGATCGGGCAGGATGCTTTCGCTGCGATGGCGCGCGCGGCCTACGGCACGTTCCGGCATTCGGCGGTCTGTCCGCTGAGCCAGATCGGCGACAACCTGTTTTTGCTGGAGCTGTTTCACGGGCCGACGCTAGCATTCAAGGACGTGGCGATGCAATTGCTCGGCCGCATGATGGATCACGCGCTGAAGGCGCGCGGTGAACGCGCGACAGTTGTCGGGGCTACGTCAGGCGACACGGGTGCGGCTGCCATCGAGGCATTTCGCGGGCTGGAACAGGTGGATGTTTTCATTCTCTATCCGCACGGGCGCGTATCGGATGTGCAGCGGCGGCAGATGACATGCGTCGACGACGGCAATATCCATACAATCGCACTGGAAGGTACGTTTGACGATTGCCAGGCCATCATCAAGGGCCTGTTCAACAACCATGCCTTTCGCGACCAGTTGCAATTATGCGGCGTCAATTCCATCAACTGGGCGCGCGTCATGGCGCAGATGGTCTATTATTTTACTGCAGGCGTTGTCCTGGGGGCACCGCACCGGAAAATTTCCTACACCGTGCCGACCGGAAATTTCGGCGATATCCTTGCGGGCTATTATGCAGCACAAATGGGCCTGCCCGTTGAACGTCTGGTGATTGCCACCAACGAAAACGACATTCTCGCACGCACACTTGCCGACGGCGCCTATGAAACGCGCGGCGTGACGGCAACCCAATCGCCATCCATGGACATTCAGGTGTCGTCGAACTTCGAACGGCTCCTGTTCGATGCAGCCGGGCGCGAGGCATCGGAAGTGACGGGTTACATGAACTCGCTTGGCCAGTCCGGTCGCTTCACGATCAAGCCGCCGCATTTGCAAAAAATCCGCGCGCATTTCGATGCCTACCGCACAGGTGAAACCGGTACGGCAAAGGAGATCACGCGCGTGCATGACGAATGTGGCATGCTGATCGATCCCCACACTGCCGTTGGCGTTCATGCAGCGCGCAAGGCCCTGGCCAACGACCCTGCAACTCCAATGGTTGTTTTATCTACAGCGCACCCGGCAAAATTCCCCGATGCCGTGAAGAAGGCAACCGGCGTGGAAGCCGCCCTGCCCGCACATAT
Organism: uncultured Alphaproteobacteria bacterium; assembly: GCA_963700795.1. Classification (GTDB taxonomy): domain Bacteria; phylum Pseudomonadota; class Alphaproteobacteria; order Rhizobiales; family Beijerinckiaceae; genus Terripilifer. The sequence goes on from CAVOYX010000006.1 coordinate 394,361, forward strand.
GGCGGGTATTTTCGAGCGCAAGGAACGTTTCAGTGTTGTGCGCAACGATCAGGGTGCCGTTGAGAAATTTATTCGCGAACGCGCGCGGACGTTCTGAGACCGGCACTCAACGCCGCGCAACGATATCCTTGATGCGCTTTTTCTGGTCCGCGGTAATGTCGGACAGAACAGCTTTTGCATTGTTGAAAGTTGTTTGCGGATCACGATATTCAATGATGCGCTCGGTACGCTCGCCCTCCGCAATCAGTTTCGGATTGTGCAGGACTTCCTTCATGACGGCCTGCAGATATGCCAGACGCACCGCGGGCATGTTCGGCGGCACGATCATGATGCGCCCCATGTTCTCGATACCGCTGTAAAAATCCATCAGCCAGCGGCCATCGGTATCCAGCTGGACTTCTTCATAGATGGTCGGACGATCCATAAACCAGCGCGACTTGATCTTGCCCATGGTGGCGAGTGCATAGTTTTGTTTGGCCTTGACGAAATTGTTGGCAGAGGATTCGGGGATGTAAATAGCATCCATTTCGCCGCGACTGACAGCCAGCGCCGCTTCATTGCTGCCCTTGTATCCTTGAACAATCTGACATTGCATTTTCAGCGCGCGGCAGGTGAAGGCTGCACCATTGCCGAGGCCATCGGCCGGTCCGCTGGCAGCCCAGTTCCATTTTTTCTTTGCGGCCAGCGCCTGTTGCACTGATCGATAGGGCGAATTGGCTGCGACAAGCCAAAGTCCCGGAGGCGCGCCGACGGTTGCAAGAAAGCCGAATTTCACCAGATCGAAACGCAGTCCGGGCTGATCGGTGAGTTGCGCAAAAGCTGCCGAAGTGCCGTTGGCGAACATCATCGTCAATCCGTCAGCAGGGGAGATATTAAGCCTGTTCAGGGCACGGATGCCACCTGCCCCAGGCTGGTTTTCGACAACCGCTGTCGCGTTCAACACGCGTGACAGGTATGGTGCAATGAGGCGCGCATAAATATCGTATCCGCCACCCGTTCCGGAACCGACCACAATGCGAACGGTCTTGCCACGAAAGAATTCCTTTTCAGCATCCTGCGCTGAGGCGGAAACCGTAAGAACGCTCAATGCAAGGGCAATCGCCGCGAATTTTCTCACGAAACAACCTCTCCAAATTTTTGAACCTGAACCGTCCGCCCCCCGCGCCATGACAACGCGGCATTATTATTTTCAAATCCCATGTACGCTAATTGCCTGCGCCACATCACAAACTGTGCCGCTTGTGAACGCCCCGCAACCAGCGCCAATCGCGTGGCAGCCATGCTTTGCTTGCATTAATCGTTATGCCTTCAGCATCAGGCAAAGGTTGCCCCTGCGTGCCGGATAAAAAAGTGGTTGGCGGGGTCCGCGAAGCTGTGGTCATCTGTTGCCTGCCAGCGCAAAGACGCTGCCGCTCGAACGGGAGAAATGTCCATGGCCAATAATTCGGTATTGCGCGCCGATCACCTTCGCGGTGCTGGAAACCCGCTGTTCAACGACCGCAAGTTAAAACTCGGCACGTTTTCCACCAACCTGAGCGGCGGCTGTTCGATCTCGAAAATCGATGGGGTCCTCAAGGCTGACTGGCCATCGACCGCAAGGCTTGCAGAACTGGCCGAAGCAATGGATTTCGAAGCTTTGGTGCCAGTCGGACGCTGGAAGGGCTTTGGTGGTGAAACCAATTTCAATGGCGAAGGCTTTGAGAGCTTTTCATGGGCTTCGGCAATTGCGGCCAGCACACAAAAGGGCGGCGTATTTGCAACGACCCATGTGCCAACCATTCATCCGATTTTTGCCGCGAAAATGGGAACGACAATCGACCATGTATCGAATGGCCGCTTCATCATGAACATCGTTACCGGCTGGTACAAACCGGAAATCGAAATGTTCGGCACGAAGCAACTGGACCATGAAGAGCGGTACAAACTTGCAGAGGAATGGCTGCATATTGTGAAAAGACTTTGGACCGAAGAAAAAGAATTCGATCACGAAGGAAAATATTTCAAGATCAACGCCGGTTGGTGCAGACCGCACCCGATCCAGAAACCATATCCGCCAATCATGAACGCGGGCGGATCGGAAACCGGACGCCATTTCGCTGCAAAATACGCGGACGTTGCATTCGTGACATTTGCCACGCGCGACCGCGACCAGATGCGCCAGCAGGTTGCAGCCTATCGCGACACCGCACGCAACGAATATGGCCGCGAAATCAAGGTCTGGGCGAACGCCTATATCGTGCAAGGCGAAACGGAAAAGGAAGCCCGCGACTTCTACAATTATTACGTAAAGGAACAGGGCGACTGGGCTGCTGCGACGAACCTGCTGGACACGCTGGGCCTGAATGCGCAGACCCTGCCGCTCGAAGCGATTGAACCGCTCAAGGAACATTTCATCGCGGGCTGGGGCGGCGTACCCTTGATCGGAACGAAAGAACAGGTGGTCGAGGGACTGCGCATGATGTCGGACATCGGGCTGGATGGCACGCTTTTGTCCTGGGCGCGGTACATCGAGGGCATGGAAGAATTCATGCACACGACCTACCCGCTGGTCGTACAGTCTGGACTTACGTTAGGCATTGTTACGTCGCGCCGGAGCAAAAAATCCTGATGCGTTTGGGCAGCAAATTTGCTAGGCTTGAAGCCCATGGCGCTTTTTCGCATCAACAGGACCGTTCGCCGAACCCCAGTTCGTCCGCGGTGACGGCGTTTACCTGCGTCCGCCCGCGGCCGGCGACTTCAGGGCGTGGGCCAGCGCTGCGCGAGGCAAGCCGCGACTTTCTGACGCCCTGGGAGCCGATCTGGCCGGTGGACGATCTGACACGGCCCGCTTTCCGCCGCCGCCTGCGCCGGCAGGACGAAGAGATGGAGCGGGACGAGACGCTACCCTTTTTCATGTTCCGGCAAGCGACGATGCGCTCATGGGCGGGCTGACACTCGGCCAAGTCCGGCGTGGTGTGTCCCAAACCGGCACGCTGGGCTACTGGATGGGCCACCGTTTCGCCGGCCAGGGGCACATGTCCCGGGCGGTGCGAGCGGCTTGCCGGCATGGTTTTTCGTCGATGCGCCTGCACCGGATCGAGGCCGCCTGCCTGCCTCACAACGAGCCGTCGCGGCGGTTCTGGAAGCCTGCGGCTTCAAGAAAGAAGGCTATGCCCGGGCCTATTTGCGGATCAACGGGCAGTGGCAGGACCATCTGCTGTTCGCCCTGCTGGATACCGACCCGATGCCGAACCGGGCGCACGGCCTGTTCAAGGCTAGGCAGACGGCCTCGTGCGATGTTTCGGCAAAATATCAGGACTTGACGATCCAGCGCGTCCGGACGCTGACACGACCGAATTTCCGGCCATTTCCGCAGGCATTGGCTGTGATAGGCCGGCGTTGCAGCTCGCTCAGGCTGTCCAGACTGACCGGTTTCAAGGGCTCGCGCGTTAACTTTATGGTTAAAGAACTATTAAAGGCCTGCACCTGCGCGCCACTCATGGTCTAAAAGTCCTGACGGGGACTCATTGGGGATCTCGGCGGCTGCGCCGCCTGAAAGACATCACCATACGTGCACAGAATTCTGGCTTGCATTTTCTGGTCTGCTTCTGGACGCTACTGGCGTCGGCGCCTGCACGGCCATCGAGCCCGTGCCGGTGCCGCTCGACACGAAGGCCATAGACCTGTCCACCCGCATGGAACTGTATTCCTCGCAGGGCGACCGTATTCAGGTGTCCACCGCCGCCGATCAGGACAAGATCGTCCGCCGCATCGAAGTCAGCGCCCGGCAGGCCGGCAGCCGCCCGTCCTGGATCGTGTTCGCGCTCGCCAATGAAACCAATGAGCAGATCGAACGGCTGATCGTCGCACCGCATTTCCGTCTCGCCGGTTCCGGCGTGATCTGGCCCGATCTCGGCTCGTCGCGCATCGCCGCCATCACCGCCAGCCAGGGTTTTCCGCCCGAACGCGAAGAAGGCGCCGACGCAGACGTATTCCGCGTCACGCTCGATCCGGGCACAATCGTCACCTATGTCGCCGAATTGCGAACACCGAATCTGCCGAAGCTCTATCTGTGGCAACCCGACGCCTACAAGGACAAGCTCGCGAGCCTGACGCTCTATCAGGGCATCGTCATCGGCATCGCCGCCCTGCTGGCGCTGTTCCTGACGATTGTCTTCGTGGTCAAGGGCGCGGTGATTTTTCCCGCCGCCGCTGCGCTTGCATGGGCGGTGCTGGCCTATGTCTGCATCGATTTCGGCTTCTGGTCGAAGATATTCAGACGCCGTCGCAACCGACCAGGTTTGGCGTGCCGGCGCCGAAGCCATCCTGTCGGCGACTCTGCTCGTGTTTCTGTTCGCCTATCTCAACCTCAACCGCTGGCATGTGCGGCTGGCGCATGTCACGATGGTGTGGCTGGCGTTTCTCGCCCTGCTGGCCGGCCTTGCCGTCTACGACGCGCCGGTCGCTGCCGGCGTGGCGCGCATTTCGCTTGCGGCGATCGCGCTGGTCGGCTTCATTCTGGTCATCTATCTCGCCGCCTTCGGCTACGACCGCGCGGTCATGCTGATACCGACATGGCTCGTGCTGGTGGTCTGGATTGCGCGCGGCGGCGCTGACGGTCACCGGGCGGCTGACCGGCGAACTGACCCAGCCGGCGCTGATCGGCGGCATGGTGCTCATCGTCATGCTGATCGGTTTCACGGTCATGCAGAATGCGTTCGCATCGGGCGGACTCATCCATGGCGCGATGTCGGACATCGACCGGCGCGCGCTGGCGCTGACCGGCTCCGGCGACCTGATCTTCGACTGGGACGTTCCGCCGACCGCATCTATGTCAGCCCGGATGTCGAAAGCGGTCTTGGCCTGCGGCGCGGCGCGTTGGAAGGACCGGCGGCGAACTGGCTCGATATTCTCCATCCCTTCGACAGGGACCGCTATCGCGCCTGTCTCGACGCGGTGCTGGAACAGCGGCGCGGACGCATCTCCTTCGATTTCCGGCTGCGCTCGGCGGACAGCCACTATCACTGGTACCATTTGAAGGCGCGGCCGGTGGTCGGGGCCGACGGCGAAGTGATCCGCGTGATCGGCACGCTTGACAGACGTGACCGAAGCCAAGACGTCCGAGGAACGGCTGCTGCACGACGCCGTGCACGACAATCTGACCGGCCTGCCCAATCGGGAAATATTCTTCGACCGCCTGGAGACCGCCCTCAAGCTGTCGCGCGACAATGCGCAGATCAGCCCGACCGGTCGTTTCAGCATCGACATCGACCGCTTCCGGCAGGTCAATGAAACGGCCGGCATGTCGGTCGGCAATTCGGTTCTGCTGGCGCTTGCCCGGCGCCTGATGCGCCTGTTGCGGCCGCAGGACACGCTGGCACGGCTGTCGAGCGACCAGTTCGCCATGATCATCCAGTCCGAAGACAGTGCCGAAGGTATCGTCAATCTGGCGGAAGCGGTGCGCACGGCCATCTCGACGCCGATCAGTTTCAACGATCGGGAAGTAACGCTTGACGGCCTCGATCGGCATCGCGCTCTACGATGTGCAGACCGCACCACCGCGGCGACGACATCGTAAAGGACGCCGAGATCGCCGTTGTCCATGCCAAGCGGCTGGGCGGCAACCGGATCGAGTTTTTCCGTCCCGCCATGCGCACGCAGCGCTCGGACCGGCTGGCGCTGGAAAGCGATCTGCGCCGGGCGCTCGAGCGCAACGAAATGAAACTCGTGTTCCAGCCGATTGTGCGGCTGGAAGACCGGACAATCGCCGGCTTTGAAGCCCTGCTGCGCTGGGATCATCCACGCTACGGCCGCCTGCCGCCGGCCGACTTCATCCCGATGGCCGAAGAGACCGGACTTATCGTCGATCTTGGCCTTTTTGCGCTGGAACGCACCGCGCGCGAACTTGCCGCCTGGCAACGGGCGCTCGATGTGTCGCCGCCCATCTTCGCATCGGTCAATGTGTCGTCGCGGCAATTGCTGCGGCACGACCTGCTGCACGACGTGAAGTCGGTGCTGACCCGTCCGATCGTGGCTCCGGGCTCACTGAAGCTCGAGCTGACCGAAAGCCTGGTGATGGAGAATCCGGAATATGCGGCGCAGATACTGACACGCATTCGCGAACTGGGCGCGGGACTGTCGCTCGACGATTTCGGCACCGGCTATTCCTCGCTGGCCTATCTGCAGCGTTTCCCGTTCGACACGATCAAGATCGACAAGAGTTTCGTGCGGCACGATCACAAGGGGTCACGGCCGGTCATCCTGCGCTCGATGATCACGCTGGCGCACGATCTGGGCATGGATGTCGTCGTGGAAGGCGCGGAAACGGAAAGCGATGCCATCGAGCTTTACCAGCTGGGCGCCGAATACGCGCAGGGTTTCGCCTTCGGTCAGCCCATGAGCGTGGAGGACGCCCGTCGCATCATGGGCGTGCCGGAAACCGTGCGCAGCGTAATCCGGCTCTCACGGCTCAGCTGTGCCCGGCCTCGCCGGACAGCATCACCGGATCTATGCCGATGCGGTTCAGTGCTCAGTCGTATTTGTCGTCAGGAGACATGTTCAAAGAGGAAGTCGCTGTCGGCCGGGCAGGTCAGCCAGCCATTAGCCTGTATTTCGCGATCGAGCTGACCGGGACCCCAGCCGGCATAGCCAAGCGCCAGAAGCGCGCGCTGCGGACCAAGCCCCGTTGCAATGGCGCGCAGGATGTCAACGGAAGCTGTCAGCGCAATCCCGCCTTCCAGTTCGATGGAGGACTTGTCGGCGAAATAATCGTCGGAATGGAGAACGAATCCGCGGCCGCGTTCGACCGGCCCGCCACGCATCACCGGAACCGCACTTACCGGGCTCGGCAGACGAATGGAGTCTTCCTGTTTGATGACATCGAGTTGCACAAGCAATTCCGGGAAAGTCAGCCGTCGCGAACGGCGGTTGACGACGAGCCCCCAGGCGCCCTCTGGTGAATGGGCGCAGATATAAATGACCGAACGCTCGAAACGCTCGTCACTCATGGTCGGCATGGCGATCAGCAATTGGCCATCGAAATATCCGTCGCCACCGGAAGTATGTTTGAACTCGTTGATATCCATCTTGCAAAGCTAAGTCCGATCGCCGCCCTGAACAAGGGGTTCGGGGCTGCTTTCACTGTCTGATGTCAGTATTGCTGCCGAATGCGGCGGATTTGGAGCCATTTGCACCGAATGCCGTCAGGTCACGAAGCGTTCAAGCAAAGTTTAATGGTTTGCTGAGGGGCAGGCTGTTAAAATACTACAATGACAAGCACCTGCATAAAAAGCACCCGCACATTTGCCCGACGCCTCAACCCGATCATGCGGGCTGGCATAAATGCGTTGGCACTGGTGGCGTTGGCCGCAGGCGCAAGTTCCGTAAAAGCCCAAACAATCGCCTCGCCCTGGGCAACCGGCAATCTGGCGCAGGCGCGTTTGCTTGCCGCAACATTCGACGGCAAATCCTGGCAGGCTGGTGTCGAAGTCCGGCTTAAGGGCCATGCGCACACTTACTGGCGTCAACCCGGTGACGGCGGCGTGCCCCCGGTCTTCGACTTCTCGAAATCCACCAATATCGCAGAGGCAAAGGTCCTCTTTCCCGCACCCGTGCGCGGCGGAAAAAAGGGTGAGGAATTCATCGGCTACGAAAAGGTTGTGGTTTTCCCGGTGCAAATCGTACCGGTCAATGGCGCCAAGGCTGTGAACGTCGATCTCACATTGAATTATGCGGCCTGCGAAAAAATCTGTGTGCCGGAGCTGGCCAAATTGCGCTTGTCGCTGACGCCCGGCCGCTCGGACGCGATTGCAGCGAGCATGATTGCGCGCTTTTCAGCTCTGCTGCCAAAATCGCTTGATGCTCCGGGTGCACCAAAGCTCGCCATTACGCCGTTGGAGCCCGGCAGACGCTGGCGCGTGACCGTAAAGGACGCGTCGATCAAGGCGGCTGATCTTTTCATCGAAGCAGACGAGGGCTGGTATTTCGACACGATGAAGAAGCCGGATGCATTCGAAATCGTGCTCGCCCAAAAGCCGGAAAAACCGGCTTTGCTGCCAAAACCATTTCTGACACTGACGAGTGATCGCGGCGCATTCGAAGGCGCATACGCATTACCCTAGGCTTGGCCACCTTTGCGTTGAGCGACGCAAAGTCTGAATGGCGCCGGCGCGGTCAGCGCGGCCAGCGGTGCAGCGAGGGCTGAAGCGGCGCAGCATGCGGCAAGGTCATCGGACTGGCGCTGGACGGCGGCAGGAAACTGCTTGGCCTGTAGTGCCCTGAAGCCTGATTGACCCGCATCCGGCCGCGAATATGCACGCACCGGGCCGTTCCCTGCACCGCAACATAGCCTTCGCCATACATGGAACAATCGATGGTTTGCGCTCTGGATGCTGAAGAGGCCGTCAGTACCAGAACGGTCACACCCAAACCGACCAACCCGGCGACCGGCAAAAATCTGCCTCCACCAACAGCGGTCTTTCCATCCAGATCATCCAAGCGCCGATCAATCATATCCTGCTGCTTTCGTCCCTGCCTGCCACCAAATCGCGGGACAAGAATCCCTGCGTCGTGGAACCATAATGAGCGCGAAAATCGTGGCCGGAACATGGTCGGGCAGCAAAACCGGCGCTATTGCGCACGACGATGTGATATTTTTACAACGGTTTTCCGGGGTGCGGCTTCAGGCCTGTATCCAGTCCCCTGCCGCCGCCTGGACGACGGCCAGTGCCGCCACTGCGGCCGTGTCTGCCCGCAGGATCCGCGGCCCAAGCGCGATGGTGAGCGTTTGCTGGAGGCTGGTTATCGCCGCCCGTTCCGCGCTATCGAAGCCCCCTTCCGGTCCGACAAGAACCGCCAGCGACAGCGGTCGCGTTCTGGCTGCCAGTGCCTGTCGCAACTTTTCCACAGGATCGGACTGGGGCTCGTCCTCGTCACAGAAAATCAGTGCCCGGTTTTCGGGCCAGTCGCGCAGCAAGCGATCGAGGGATGCCGGCTCGGCGATCTCGGGCAGATCCAATACGCCACATTGTTCGGCGGCCTCGATTGCATTGGCTCGCATCCTGTCAAGATTGACCCTTGTGACCTGGGTCCGGCGCGTTATGACCGGGACCAGACGGGTAGCACCCATCTCCACGGCTTTCTGGACCATATAATCAAGCCTGGCGTGCTTCAGGGGGGCAAAAACATAGTCCAGATCGCCACGGGGGGGCTGCGGCCGCACTTTTACTTCCGGGATCAGCGAAGCCGATCTCTTGCCATCGACGGCCAGGCGGGCAAGCCATTCCCCGTCGCGGCCGTTGAAGACCAGTACCTGGACGGCGTCTGCCAGACGCAGGACATTGCGCAAATAGTTCACCTGGTCGCGTTCAAGCGCCAGTGGAACGTCTTGCGCGATGGAGCCCGTCACACACAGGCGGGGCTTGTCGATATCATAGCGGGGCATGTGCAGTGCTCTTCAGGAACCGGGCGCCGGTGTTGCCATAGCAGCTCAACGGGACTTTGACACGAAATTGCCGCCTTGCCGGGTAAACTGGCCTGTCCCGGTGCGAACCTGCCGGGAGGCCCGGCCTTGCCCGATGGCGGCTGGATTTGGTAAAGGTTCACCTCAATCAGTTCCGGCGCCTGTCGATCAAGACTGCCCGGGACTGGCCAATTTTTTGCACGGGCTGCCTACTGCCAGGCCCTTGCCAGCAAACGACAAAATCAGCGGGGACTTTATGAAACATCGCGCCAAAAGCCAAAGCACGACGCGTGTGGGACTGACTGTGCCTGCGCTGTTGAGCCTTTTTGCGGGTGTATTGCTCAGCACTGGATTGGGCCTGCCCGGCGCGACGACGCCAGCGATGGCACAGTCGAGTTGTCAGATCGACTTCGAGCTGCTCACCAAAAAGCGCATGGGCTATATCGCGGCCCTCAACAAGGAGGCCAAGCGCCGGAAGGGCAAACTGGACCCGCGTAGTGCTTGCCCGCGATTGCGCGGACTGGCAGGTGCGGAAGCCGCCATGTTGAGCTACATGAAGAAAAACCAGAAATGGTGCGGAATTCCGGACGATCCCATCAAGCAGATGGAAGAAACCCGCCGCAAGACGGCCAGTCTGGCCGGACAGGCATGCAAGGCCGCCGCCCAGGTTACACGCATGCAATCCCAGGCCCGCCGTAACGCGCAAAATCAGGGCGGTGGCGCTCCTGCTCGACCCAAGCTGCCGTCCGGCCCCTTGTGAGCGAACCTTCCGGCGTTCCGGTGACGCCACCCGCTGGCATGCCCGGAACGCACACGCCACGACTGCCTGATACTGCCGAGCGCGATTTGTTTCTGCGCTATGCACCTGCTTCCGCCATTCCATTTGTGCAACTTGCCAGGCTCGACAGACCGATCGGCTGGTGGCTCCTTTTGCTGCCCTGCTGGTGGTCCGCAGCACTGGCAGGTATTGCGTCCGGATCAGGTCCCAACCTCCTGCACGTCGTGTTGTTCTACATCGGGGCCATCGTCATGCGTGGCGCGGGCGCAACCTGGAACGATATTGTGGACCGGAACATCGATGCCGGCGTCGAACGCACACGCGGGCGGCCATTGCCTTCAGGCCGCGTCAGCGTGAAGGCCGCCAAGATATTTCTGGTTGCACAGGCGCTGGTCGGCGCTTGTGTGTTGTTCATGTTCAACTGGTTTGCCATTGCCACAGGCATCGCATCACTGGCCATTGTAGCAATCTATCCCTTCATGAAACGCTTCACCTTCTGGCCGCAGGCGGTGCTTGGACTGGCCTTTGCGTGGGGCGGGCTCATGGGATGGGCGGGCGCATTCGGCTCGCTCGCGCTGCCCGCCTTGCTGATCTACGCATCGGCAATATTCTGGACAATCGGTTACGACACGATCTATGCGCTGCAGGATTCCCGTGACGATGCGATCGTCGGAGTGCGCTCGACCGCCCGCCTGTTTGCCGGACACGTACGCGAAGGCGTCAGCCTGTTTTATGTTTTGTCGATTGTCACGGCCAGCGCTGCGGTACATCTGGCCGGTGGCGGATTGTGGGGCCAGTTGGCGGTGGCAGTGTTCGCCGCTCATCTGGTCTGGCAAGTCCTGCAGATCGTACCGGGCAATCCAGACCTCGCGCTGCGGCTGTTCCGCTCCAATCGCGATGCCGGATTGTTGTTTTTCGCAGCGTTGGCCCTGACCGGATACGTGAGCTGACAGCCACAATCAGCCAGGTCAAATAAGGCGACTTGATCGTTCACTACTGGCGCGGTGTGCGGTTCCGGCCTAGAAACAGGCATGGTGAAAATCGCAATCCTGCTGCTCGCGACAACGCTGACAGTTTCCAGATTTGCCGGACGCTGGATGCCGGAAGAAGCGAAAAAGGCCGCCCGCATCCTGTCATGGCTGCTTGCGGCCTATGTTGTCGTGATGCTTTTTCTGGGCATCCTTGCCTATCTGCGACCTGCGGGCTGACACGCTGTTTCAGGTGCGGGCAATAATCTCGCGTTCACCGCAGAAATTTTCATTCATGCGATCAAGCTTGCCGGTATGACGGCGGGCATAAAGACGCGGGCGGCGCTTTGCCAATGTTCCACCACGGCGGCGGATCATCGGCTTCTCGCCACGACGCAACCGGCCGCGCTGTCCATCATCTGATTCCACTGAAGCAGCAGACATTTCAGGTGGCGCACAAAATGCCGAGCCAATGACCGGCAGTTCAAAATACTGCGACCATTCAGCTATCGCTGCATCGATCATCGCAGGCGACGAACCTTCGTACAATTTCACCGACAGATCCGGATCAGCATGCACCAGCATCACGCGAAAACCGCTATGGCCTTCGGCGATGTTGGGCGCAAGAATTCCAATGCCGTCGTATTTGCTGATCGCCATGGTCACGCGCATGGATACGCCATGAACCTTGCGTACGATCACAATGCGATCCGTTTCAAAATGAATGGTGCGCTGATTGTTTTCAGCACGGCTATCGCAGTCGATCGAAGATCTGACCTGCTTGTATGCATGCGCTCCGGAAAAGAGCGGCTCCTGTCCAATGTTCATAACGCTTCCCAACATTCGCCTGTACCACCAGCCTGTATGCAGGCCTTATGGATCTTTTCGATCCTTGTTTGCGCGCCGGTTTTCCGTGTCGCACAGGTGAAGAATGCAGGGAGAAAACGCATAAAACCCTAGCAGGGATAGTTAAAAGGGTCTTGCATCGTGAAATGAAAATGGCTTTCAGGCACTAGCGTCACCTGCAGCCTAAGATTCTCGGTAAATTTTTACTCAAGCATCCAAACCAGGGCATGCAGCCATTGATGGCGCGGCAATTCGTTAGCAGAACCTAAATGGTGCAATGATCGAAAACGCGGGCAATGTTTTTATTCCAGGAGCCGTTGTAAAGATCGAGCAGATCTTCGGCTGACGTCTTGCCGCGCTCGATCCTGTCACGCAATATATCCAGCATATGCGTTTCATCGCGTCCGCTGTTGTCGTGCATTGCGCGTCTGGAAAGTCCGGAACTGGCAATATCGAGAGCTTCGCGGCCGATGTCGCGCAGAGACCTACCAGCGATTTCTGCCTTCAGACCAAGACGCGGAACATCATCGCGCAATTGCTGCCGTTGTTCCGCCGTCCAGCCCCTGGCGATGTCCCAGCATGCATCCAGCGCCGTGGTGTCATACAGAAGGCCGACAAAAAATGCCGACAGGGCAAGAATGTGTTCGGCTGAACCGGTATCGGCGCCACGCATCTCGAGATAACGTTTCAGGCGCACCTCTGGAAATATGGTCGACAAATGGTTAGCCCAGTCGGACATGGTCGCGAACTGGCCCGGCATCGATGCCAGATTGCCTGCAAAGAGCTGGCGGAAATCCTGCCCGGCAACATCGTGATAAGTGTCGCCCCGCTTGATGAAATACATCGGCACCTGGAGCGCATAATCGACGTAGCGTTCGAAGCCCATGCCGTCTTCAAAGATGAAAGGCAACATGCCCGCGCGATGGTTGTCGGTGTCACGCCAGATTTCCGACCGGGCCGACAAAAGACCGTTTGGTTTCCCGTCGGTAAACGGCGAATTGGCGAACAGCGCTGTGGCCAGAGGTTGCAGGGCCACCGACACCCGCAGTTTCTTGACCATGTCCGCCTCGCTGGCGAAATCCGAGATTCACCTGAACGGTGCAGGTCCGGTACATCATGTCGAGGCCGCGCGTGCCGACTTTCGGCATATAGGCCGTCATGATCTTATAGCGGCTCTTGGGCATGCGCGGTGTTTCGGCAAGGGTCCAGGACGGGCTCATGCCCAGGGAAAGAAAGTTCATCCCGCAATTGGCCGCCGCCCTCTTGGCGGTTGCCAGATGCGCAGCCAATTCATCGCGGGTCTGGTGGAGCGATTGCAGGGGCGCTCCGGACAGTTCGAATTGACCGCCCGGCTCCAGCGAAATGGCCCCTCCACCGGCCGGATCGAACATGCCGATCAGTACACCAGCATCCTCAATGGAGTCCCAGCCGGTCTCGGCCCGGGTCTGTTCCAGCAGCACTTCGATGCCACAGCGGCCGAGCTCATCGCCCTTGTAAGGGACCGGCGACAGATCGGAGCGGTAAAAGGGAAACTTCTCGTGCTCGGTGCCGATCCGGAATTTCGAGGCTGGCTTGCACCCCTCCTCGAACCAGGCGACCAATTCATCGCGCGACGAAACGGGTGTCTGATCGGTCACATCACGCGCCATGGGCTTGCTACTCGTTCCTCTTTCAGGCCCGCAATGAACCCGAAGCCGTTAACTATTGTGGCATGCCCCGAAAAACAGTCCGGGGTGCCCCGTATACGCCTGGAAATCCAAAAAACCGGTCAAAAAATGGGGATCAGACCGCCAGCGCCCGATCTTATTAGGGGGCATTATCGACTCTGGCAATCTCCCCTTCAAATGGCCCATTCATTAATCGATGCGCTCGAATTTTCTTCAATTTCCGCAACGGGATACGTCATTGGTTAACGCAAGGGACAGGTAGGTAATAATGGTTATCGCATCGCGAGTGAAATTAACACTTTGGCGACCTGCGCGCGGCATTATCGCCGCATCACCGGAGCTTGACCAATGCGACTGCTAAGACGATTTCTTGCCGATGAAAGTGGGGCAACCGCCATAGAGTACGTAATGATTGGCGGGCTGGTATCAATTCTCATTATCAGTGGAACCATGATCATGGGCTCGAAGATGGATCTCAATTTCAGCAAGGTGGGCAGCGCGCTGCAATAAGTGCGCAAGTCCTACGCCACCGGGCTTTCATCATTGGTCAACCAATATCGCTACTGAAGCATGGGTTAAGACCCGTTAACCGGCAAATTTAAACCAGCATTTACCCGCACCGCTCATCCTCTCCCTGTAACAAAAACGGGAGACGGACAAATGAAATTGATTTTGCGCTTTTTGAAAGACGAACACGGCGGCACCGGTATCGAATATGCGATGATCGGCGTCTTGATGTCGGTAATGGTCATCAGTGGTGCGACAACGATCGGCACAAAGATGAACACCAACTTCAGCGCGGTTGGCAGCGGACTTCAATAAACCTGAAAAGTTTTGCCGGCGACTGCCGGCCCAGGAAACAATCAACCCGGAGCGTGCGACCGCTCCGGGTTTTGCTGTATCAAGTTTCAGCGGCGGCCCAGAAGCTGGCCGAGGAGATCTTCAAGTCCCGGAGGCGCTGATCCCTGCTGCTGGCCACGCGACGAAGCGTCGGGCCGCAATATCTTGCCAAGTTGGTCAAGGCCGTTGTTCAGAGAACCTGGATCGAAGCCTTCAGGGAAAATCTGGTCGTTACCGCGCCTGGGCTGTTGAGCCTGCCCAGTCGACTGACCCGGCCCGCGACCGCCGCCGAGCAATCCGCCAAGCAAGCCCCCCAGAAGGCCGCCTAGGCCACCTTCGGCCTGTGGCGCGGGGCGAGGCTGCGGCGCTGGCTGGCGCTGTTGTTCCTGACCGCCACCCAGCGAGCCTTTTCCCAGAATGTCGCCGAGCACATCGCCAAGGCCACCGCTGGAATTGCCGGGGGCATTGCCGCCCATCTTGCCCATCTGTTCGAGCAGGCCACCCAGCCCGCCGCCCTGCATCTTCTTGAACATGCCGCCCACGACCATGGAGAGGATCACAGGCATCAGCATCCGCATCAGGCTCGGCGCCAGGCCTGCAGCCTGCGCAGCGTGGGCAGCCAGAACATCCGGCGCCTCGTTCGAGTTGAACAATTTGCCAACCAGTTCGTTGCCATCGTTGACGGTTTCGCTGTCATCAAGGCCAGCGGAATGCTCGAAGGCTTTCTGGTGCCGGTCATTGAGCAGCGCTCCGAACAAATCGGCAAGCCCACCGGCGCTTTCAGTCTTTTGGGCCATGCCAGCGGAGAATGCCGGGATCAGCGCAGCAGCGGCCTTTTGCGCCTGCTCCTCGGAGATGCCGAACTGGCGCGCAATATTGCCCAACGCCTGACCGCCCTGGGCCTCCTGAATAATGTCGTTGATCGAAAACATGCCGAACTCCCGGTTTTTCCAAAATATCGAAGGCTTGACCCGCGTTTCATCAGGCGCCCCAGTATATTCCGGTCCGGATGCTAGCCTAACAATTCCATCATAGCGAGCCGCGAAATTTGCTGACTTGATGTCTGCGCCCAGGCCAAATGGCCAGGCTTGCCTTGCTATTCTGCCTGATTGCGTTGCGCCAGCCGCGAGACCACCCTGTAGGACGTGGCAAGCGCGGCCAGACCAAATATGGCGCCGCCGGCAGCCACCCCGAGCAATGCGCCGTGCGCCCCGCCCCACGCAGCCCCGAGCGTCACAAACGGTATGACGCCGAGGGATGCCCTGCCCCAGTTGAACACTGTCGCCAGCATCTGATAGCCGAGGTTGTTGAAGGCCGCATTGGCAGCGAACAGAAATCCAAGAAACATCCACCCGCCCGCGCCGACCTTGCAAAAATAGACAACAAACTCGGCTGTTGCGCCTGTTGCACCGAAGAGCCAGGTGATCCAGGCGCTTGCCAGCCAAAGTACGATCCACATCGCCAGGCCATAGGCGGCAGCAACGGCGTAGCAATTCGTCAACGTGGAGGCGACGCGGTCGAACCGGCGCGCGCCATAGTTCTGGCCGACGATGGGCCCGACGGCGCCGGACATGGCGAAAAGAACGCCGAAGGCTACCGGGATGATCCGGTCGATGATCGCAAAGCCGGCAAGAATTTCATCGCCGAATGTTGCGAAAATACGCAGGGAATAGATATTCGCCACTGGCGCCGCCATGGTTGTGAGCATCGCCGGAAGCGCGATCCTGAGAAGCGGTTTCAGATAGCGCAGCACGCTGGCCCATGGCATGCGCCGCAACAATCCATGCACATGCGCTGCTCCCCAAAAGCCGATTACAGCAAATGCCATACGCGAAGCTGCAGTCGATATGGCAGCACCGGTAACATCCCAGCGCAGCCAAAGAATCAGGATGGGATCGAGGATCGAAATTACAATCGCGCCGCCAAGGGTGACATACATCGAGCCGCGCGCATCGCCGGCTGCGCGCATGACGCCGGACAGGGCCATGCCGACTGCCAGGAATGCATTGGACGGAAAAGTCAAAAGAATGAAATGCGACGCAAATTCCAGCGTTTCGCCGCGCGCCCCGATAAGGCCTGCCAATTCGCGCCGGAAAGGTACGACCAGCAATGAAATCACAGCGGTTATGATTGCAATGTGAACGATGGCTCCAGATGCGGCACGCTCAGCCTCCTCGCGGTCGCCGCGGCCAAGCGCCTGGGAGACCAGCGCCGTGACAGCAATGGAAAAACCGATCTGGATGGAAATGAACAGGAATGATAGTTGCGAAGCAATACCGATGCCCGCGGTCATGTTCGCATCGCCCAGCCACGAAATGTAAATGAGTGTCAGGAGGTCGACGAAGAAGATCGCGACAAGTCCGACCGAACCCGTGGCCGTCATCACAAGGACATGGCGGAGGATCGATCCTTCGAGAAAGATGGCACGCACGCTGCGCTGGCTTGGAACGGTCATGTCAATTCCGGCGCCCGTCGACGGGCGCACTATCTGAAACAGGTAATTCCGCGCTCAGGTTGCGTGCTTCACGCGAGGGTTTGACAAGCGGCTCCGGTTTTACACCATCAAAACCAAACCGCCCCCCCGCCCTGATGCCCTCCGAACGCTGCAGCAGAAGGAGCTCGGCATCCCGCTTGCGGACGAACTCGACAAGTTCACCTGCCTTTTCCGCATCCTGCGTCAACAGCCTGTAGAGATTGCCACCAAAGCGAATAGCACCCTCTGCGGTCTCGCGTTCAATGTTATCGACACCATTTTCCATCAGTTTCAGCGCGTGAATGCGGTCATATGCTCTTACGCAGATTGTGGTGAGGGGAAAATGTTGTTTGGCAATATCGACGATCGTGTCGGCGTCTTTCGCCACATCCACACACACCGCCAAAATTTGCGCTCCGCCTGCTCCAGCAGCCCGTAAAACGTCGAGCCGGGTTCCATCTCCGTAATAGACCTTGAAACCAAAACTCAGTGCGGTCGCGATGCGTGCTTCGTCCTTGTCGATCACCGTTACATCTGCCCGGCCGCTCAACAGAACCTGTACAGCCAACTGACCGAAGCGCCCGAAGCCAACCACCAGTATTTTGCCTTTTGCCGCGTCCGGTATGTCTTCGGCCTCTCGCAAGACAACAGGACCGGCGCTGCGGCGCAAGACTGCTTCCGTCGCCTTTGCAATCAACGGGCTGGCGATCATGGTAATGGCCGTCAATGCCGCAAGCAGGGACGACTGCTGCGCAGTCAATATCCCGACAGACGCTGCTACAGGAAACACGACAAAGGCAAATTCACCAGCCATTGGCAAAACACTTGCGCCTTCGATTGCATCCCTGTTGTTGCAGGTCGCTGTACGCATCAAAACGAAAACAATAATCGCCTTTATCATCAAGACGGCGATCACAGCCATGGTCAACCATGGCAATGAATCGGCAACGACCTTCCGATCCAGCGACATGCCAACGGACATGAAGAAAAGCCCCATCAACAATCCGCGGAAAGGTTCGATATCTGCTTCCAGCTCGTGCCGGAAGCGCGATTCGGACAGCAAGAGTCCGGCGAGAAATGCGCCAAGCGCCATCGACATGCCAACCTGTTGCATTAGGAGAGCTGCGCCCAGCACGACAAGCAACGCGGCCGCAGTCATTATTTCGCCGGAACCGGTGCGGGCAAGGAATGAAAAGAACGGATTGAGGATAAAACGGCCAGCGAAAATAACGATCGCAAATGCTGCAACGACAGCAGCGAAACCAAGCAGTACATCGAACCAGTTGCTGCCGGCCATTCCGCCGGCCAACAGAGGCGTGATGGCCAGAACCGGGGCGACCATGACGTCCTGAAAAAGCAATATGGCGAAGGCTCTCCTGCCATAGGATGCTTCGCGCGCGCCGCGCTCGTCCAGCAATTGAACAGCAATGGCAGTGGAGGAAAAAGCCAGCGCCATGCCGGCAACCAGGCCTGCCCGAACATTGAAGCCGGAGAACAGCATAAGTCCGATACATATGACCACCGTAGTCATGATCATCTGCGCCGTACCCAGAACGGCGATATCCTTGCGCATTGCGATCAGCTGCGAGGGCTTGAGCTCAAGCCCAATGATGAACAGCAACAGCACAACGCCCAGTTCAGCAATGTGCAGCGTCGATGCAGGATCGTGGATCAGTCCAAAACCCGAAGGACCAATCGCCAGACCAGCGGCCAGAAAGCCCACAACTGCGCCAAGACCCGCCAATTTGAATAGCGGCACGGCGACCACGGCTGCGGCGAGAAAAATCAGAATGGGGACAAGGAAGCCCCCTGAATGGACGGCCTCAGGCATCAGTTTTCTTTCAAATTTGAATTCTACGAGCCATCAGCACGAAACAATGCTCGATTTCTGCCAGATACATGCGCGCTCACCGCTTGACTTGGCGCATCGGGAACTACCTATAGCAGGTATGAGCGAAATCGATACCGCGTCCGAAAGCAAACCGCCCTTGCATATTCTCCTGTGCGCGCCGCGCGGGTTTTGCGCAGGCGTTGTGCGGGCAATCGATGCGGTAGAGAAGGCGCTGCAGATCCATGGTGCGCCGGTTTATGTGCGCCACGAGATCGTACACAACAAATATGTCGTGGACGACCTGAAAGCAAAGGGCGCCATATTCGTCGAGGAACTTGACGAAATTCCGGATACGCAGGCGCCTGTGATTTTCTCCGCCCACGGTGTTGCCAAATCGGTTCCCTTGCAGGCGCAGAACCGCAATTTCTTCGCCATCGACGCAACCTGTCCATTGGTCACCAAGGTGCATCGCGAGGCCGAGCTGCATCACAAGCGTGGCCGAACGCTCATCCTGATCGGGCACAAGGGTCACCCGGAGGTTGTTGGCACCATGGGGCAATTGCCCGATGGTGCGGTCATTCTGGTTGAGACGCTCGCTGATGTGGAAGCGTTGCAGCCACCAGACCCTGGCAATCTGGCCTGGGCTTCCCAGACGACACTTTCAGTTGATGACACCTCGGCCATTGTCGCGGCGCTGACAAAAAAATTTCCGCACATCGTGTCTCCGCATCGCGACGATATTTGCTACGCCACCACAAACCGCCAGGAAGCGGTCAAGGCGGCGGCCGCATTGGCAGACGTGTGTATCGTGATCGGTGCACCCAATTCTTCCAACTCGCAGCGCTTGCGTGAAACAGCCGAACGGTCGGGCTGCAAACGGGCGGTCCTTGTGCAGCGCGCGGGCGACATCGACTGGGCTGTGATGGAAGGCGCGGAATCCGTTATGATCACCGCAGGCGCTTCCGCACCGGAAGTGCTGGTTGAGGAAGTGATCGACGCACTCGCGCAACGCTATTCTACCCGCGTCGAAATTTTCAAGACAGCCGAGGAAGACATGTTTTTTCCGCTGCCGCGTGAACTGCGCTAGGTCCATTCGGGTTTACGCTGAAAATTTCTACGGACCGGAACTTGTCTAACGCGTTTTCTTCACGCGAACCGGATGCCACTTCGCTCGAAAACTTTTAATTTTCTTGTTTGACGCGTTTTCTTCACGCGAACCGGATGCCACTTCGCTCGAAAACTTTTAATTTTCTTGTTTGACGCGTTTTCTTCACGCGAACCGGATGCCACTTCGCTCGAAAACTTTTAATTTTCTTGTTTGACGCGTTTTCTTCACGCGAACCGGATGCCACTTCGCTCGAAAACGCTTTGGTCAGCCATTCAGCAGCAGCACGATGCCAGCAACGATCAACGCCATGCCGACATAATCGCGCGCGTTTGCGCCTTGCTTGAAAATCTTGCGCGAAACGATCATCGCCATCGGCACTTCGACAAGCGCCAGCGTGCGCACCTTTGCCGCGCTGGTCAATGCAAAGGCCATGAACCAGAACAGCGACGCCAATGCGCCCATGGTTCCTGCAAACAGGGACGGTTTCCAGGCGCGCATCATGCCGGTCAGGACGGGTCTGTCGAATGCCGCAAGCCAGATGACAATCGCAGCCGATTGCATGGACTGGCCAATCAACTGCATGCTGGCTGCCGCCATGAAGATGGATGGCGTCTCCAGCGTGATGAGCGCACCGCGATAGGAAATTGCCGACAGGGCAAAGAACAATCCGCTACCCAGGCCGAACAGGGCCGGGCGCCAGTTGCGCACAGCATCGCCGTCAGTGGCTTTTTCCTTTGGCCAGGAGATCAGCATCACGCCAGCCGTTGCGACCACGATGGCCGTGGCCACCGGCAAGGTGAGACGGTCCCCGAGCAGCGCCAGCCCCAGAAGTGCGATGATCACCGGTTCGGTCTTGGTGTAGGCTATGATGACCGAGAAAGAGCGCTCCTTCATTCCGGCCAGCATGAGCGCAGTCGCGACAAGCTGCGTCGCCGCGCCGGCAAATGTCCATGCAAGTTCGGCTGGTCCAAAGCGTGGAAATCCAATGCCAAAGCCCGCCATCGCAATCGCCACGAGGAGGCAGGTGAACGGCAGGGCGAATATGAAGCGGACGCAGGTTGCCCCGGCCGTGCCCAGCGTTGCGATCAGGTCGCGCTGCATGGCGTTGCGGGCCGTTTGCGCCGAGGAGGCGCCAAGGGTGAACACCGCCCAAAGCCAACCGCCCAGCCAGCTCCCCAACCATGCGCCAAAAGATGCGATAGCCATCATTTCCAGGCGATCCTGTCTGCCCGATATCCAGCGTTAAATTGACCCTGCATGATTTTCCCCCGGAGCCAAAATGCTCTATCACGATCCCGCATCCCGCGACATTTCGCGAATCGGAAGTCTTTCATGGCCGTTTATACGGAAGTCAGCGACGAACAATTGTCGGACTATCTTGCCGGATACGATCTGGGCGAGGTGCTGTCATGCAAGGGCATTGCCGAGGGCGTGGAAAATTCAAACTTTCTCCTGCACATGGAAGCCGGGTTCTACATCCTTACCCTCTATGAGAAACGTGTTGATGCGAACGACCTGCCGTTTTTTCTGGGGCTGCTGGATCATCTGAGCGAGCGCGGGCTCACCTGTCCGCGTCCGGTGCATTTGCGCAACGGACAGGCACTTGGCACGCTCGCAGGCCGCCCCGCTGCCATCGTCACCTTTCTGGACGGCATGTCGATCAAGCGGCCGAGCGCGGCGCAATGCGGCATGGTCGGCGAAGCGCTGGCCAAAATGCATCTGGCCGCCCAGGATTTTAAACTGACGCGGCGCAATGCGCTTTCGACCAAAGCCTGGCCGGAATTATTTTCCGGCGCGCGGCAGCAGGCCGACAGCGTGTTTCCCGGCCTGGCAAAACTCATCGGCGACGAGCTGGACTTTCTGCAACAAATCTGGCCCGCAAATCTGCCCTCCGGCGTCATTCACGCTGACCTTTTTCCCGACAATGTTTTCTTCATGTCAGGGCATTTGTCCGGGCTGATCGACTTCTACTTCGCCTGCAATGACTTTCTCGCCTACGATCTGGTCATTTGCCTGAATGCCTGGTGCTTCGAACAGGACAGCTCGTTCAATGTCACCAGCGCGATGGCGATGGTGAATGGCTACAACGCCGTGCGCAAACTCAACTCCGACGAAGTAACCGCCTTGCCGGTACTGGCGCGCGGTGCGGCGCTGCGTTTCCTGCTGACACGCCTTGTCGACTGGCTTGACGTGCCGCCAGGTGCGCTGGTCAAACCCAAAGACCCGCTGGAATACATGCGCAAACTGCGCTTTCATCAGCAAGTGCTCAGCGCTTCGGAATATGGATTGAGGGTATGAGCTTGCGCGTTGCGATCTGGACCGACGGTGCCTGTTCGGGCAATCCAGGCCCTGGCGGCTGGGGGGCCATCCTCACCTTCAACGGCCATCGCAAGGAATTGAAGGGTGGCGAGGCGCAAACCACCAACAACCGCATGGAACTCATGGCTGCCATTGCTGCACTGGAATCACTCAAGCGCGATTGCGGCGTAGATCTTTATACCGATTCCCAATACGTGCGCGGCGGCATTACCGCGTGGATGAAAAACTGGAAAAGAAACGGCTGGCGCACTGCAGACAAGAAGCCGGTCAAGAATGCCGAGCTATGGCAAAGACTCGATGCAGCAGCACAAAGTCACGAGATTGAATGGCATTGGGTGAAAGGCCACGCGGGCGATCCGAACAATGAGCGGGCCGATGAGCTGGCGCGCGAAGGAATGTCCGGGTTCAAGAACAACGGCTCAAACCGCACATCCGCAGACCAATAGAAAAGGCCGGACAAAAGCCCGGCCTTTCGTTCTTCCCGCCCTTGCAGACACATTGCCTGGCAATGCTCTCAAGCGTGAGGGGTCTGGTAAAATATCAAACCTGCGTCAGCATGTTGTCCGCGCCGGAAGCTGCCACACCCGGGCCTTCCTCGATGTTCAATGTCTTTACGACGCCGTCTTCGACGAGCATCGAATAGCGCTTGGAGCGCACGCCAAGACCGCGCTCGGACAGGTCCATTGTCAGGCCAATGGCTGAAGCGAACTTGCCGGAACCGTCTGCCAGCATTTCAACATTATTGCCGACGCTGAGCGATTTGCCCCATGCATCCATGACGAACACATCGTTGACAGCAACACATTCGATTCCGTCGACGCCCTTGGCCTTCAGGTCTGCGGCCTTGTCGCGGAAACCGGGAACATGGTTGGCATGGCAGGTCGGGGTGAAAGCACCGGGAACCGCAAACAAAACAATCTTCTTGCCTTTGAAAATTTCGTCGGTCGTCTTTGGCTTGGGGCCATCAGCCGTCATCACGGTGAAAGTTGCCTCAGGCAGTTTATCGCCAGCTTTAATCATGGGTCGCTCCCCGCACTCGAATTATGTGAACACTGCAGCCGATTGGCGCGTCACGCTCTTAGCAGGTAGCGCCAGCCTCGGCTAGTTCAAGCTTGAACGGCCGGTTTTCTAGAAGGAATAACCGAATTTCACACGCGCGATGTAGCGTGCCCCGCCATCCAGATCGAGGCGGCCCGGCGTGCCCGATGCCTTGCCAGCAATCTGCGGTGCAATTGTGCCGCTGAGCGTGGCATTTTCGGACAGTTTGAAAAGAATTGTGGGCCCCAGATATAGCGAATGGCCACTAAAAGCGCCGATGAACCCGGCATAATCGCGCACATAGGTTGCTTCCATCCCCAGGAAAAAGGACTTGTTGATCTCATAGGCAAGCCCTGTGGAAAATTTGAGCGACGAGCCTGTAGCTTCCAAAAGTGTTCCGGCAACCCTTGCGCGCTCAATGCCAAGAACAATGTTCGCTGCCCAAAACAGACGATCGCTGATAACAGGCAATGGCGCATCGACAATGAACTTGAACTCTGCCCCGTAAGCCCGTGCATTCCGGCCATCGCCGTCAATACGCGACCAGCGCGGTTCAACTGCAACCTTCACCGCGAAGGGATTGTTCGCCGAACGCTGAACGAGCTGATAGGCCAGTTCAAAAGATGCGCCGTTGAACGTCAGGCCATTGCGGGCAATCGGGCTCGTCGCCACGTTGGCGATCGAATGATATGCCGTGAACAATGCCACCTCGAGGCTGGTTCGTTCAGCGATTACCCGGCCATAGGAATATTTGGTCGCCAATTCGCCGTAGGAGCCGGTGCGCTTGCCGAATGTACCGTCTGTTGTCACACCGATGCCGTGCGAGCCGACCTTGTCGATACCCGCCGCGTCGGTAAAACCGAAGATATCGCCTGGTATCTCAGCAAATTCAGCGGGACCTTGACCTGCCGGTTCCTGCGCGAAAGCAATGGATGCGTGAGCCGTGGCAAAACAGACGCACAGCAACGCCCCGGCCAAGCTACTGGCCATATTTTTTCCTGCCCGCTTCATCCGTGCCTCCGGAAACCCCGACTGTGTCTATCCGGTCCCTTGTAAACGTGGCAAATGAGCCGTCAAGAAAAAACGTTACATTATAACATATCTAAGAACAAATCTAATCTGGAGTTCATCCTTGCCCGCCGGACGTTCGACCTGTACGGGATGCGCTGAACCTTCGGAGCGCCGATTGAACATTTCTTCAGACATGCCAGCACTGGCCGCTGCCATGAGCGAGGCAAGCCAGGCCGCAGGCGAGATCGCCCTGAAGTTCTTTCGCACCGGCGACAAGACCAGCGCCGATGTCAGCTACAAGGATGGCGGCTCACCGGTGAGCGAAGCCGATCTGGCTGTGGATCGCTATCTCCATGAGCGACTGCGCGCCTTACTGCCGGACGCGGGCTGGCTCTCGGAAGAAAGTCTGGACAACCCTGCCCGACTGATAAGCCCCTATGTACTTGTTGTGGACCCGATTGACGGTACCCGCGCCTTCATCCAGGGCGATGGGCGCTGGGGTGTCGCCATCGCGCTGGTTGCCGACGAACGCCCGCTGGCCGCTGTCTTGCACATGCCGGCCCTGCGCGAGACCTTTGTGGCTGTCGCCGGTTCGGGCGCGAGCCTGAATGGAGCTCCCCTGCGGGCAAGTGCAAGGGCGGAACTGGCCGGGGCACGCATCGCCGGGCCCAAGAAAGCCCTGGAGGCACTCGGCAAGCAGGGTTTCGACATTGTTCAGGAGCCGCGCATTCCTTCGCTGGCCTACCGGCTGGCACTGGTAGCAACGGGCCGGCTCGATGGCGCCATGGCCTCGACCGACGCCTGGGATTGGGATATAGCGGCGGCCGATTTGCTTGTGCGCGAGTTCGGGCGGATCGCTGACGCGAATGGACGGCGGCCTGCCCAGATATAATCAGCCACGTCCAAGACATGGCGTGCTCGCAGCGGCAGGTCCGCAATTGCATGGGCCACTCGTGGCTGCGCTGCATGCAATCACACCGGCCTGAAACAGGCAGGCACCATCATAATCAAATCAGAGTGGAACAGAACATGGCCGACCCAACAGCAACCGAACGCGAATCGCCGCAACTCCTGCATCTGGTATTTGGCGGAGAATTGAAATCCGTCAGCGGTATCGATTTCCGCGATGTGAACAATCTCGACATTGTCGGTATTTTTCCGAACTATGCGACAGCCGAGCGCGCCTGGAAGGCGAAAGCGCAAGCGACCGTCGACAATGCGCACATGCGTTATTTCATCGTGCACATGCACCGCTTTCTAGACCCGGCATAGGCATCCGTACTGGTGCGCCAGATGGCCCGACGATGCTGAAAAAACTTGCCCGCTCCACGCCCGTGCAACGCATGGCGGCATTCCTCGCCGTGCGATACCTGCGGCTGGTGCAGCGCACGACGCGCTACATTGTGGAACCTGCGGACTTCGATGCACGCGTGCTAGGGGATGCGCCGGTTATCGGCGCGGTCTGGCACGGTCAGCATCTCATGGCGCAGTTTGCATGGCCTGGCGGACTGCAGGTGGCGGCACTGATTTCGCGCAACAAGGATGCGGAAATCAATGCCATGGTGCTTGAAAAACTGGGCGTCAAACCGATCCGCGGATCTGGCGGTCGTGCAGAGAAAATGCACAGGCGTGGCGGCTTTGCGGCGCTGCGTGAAATGTTGCGAACGCTGGAGGACGGCTGCTCGCTGGTGCTCACCGCAGACGTACCCAAGGTATCGCGCATTTGCGGCGACGGCATAATTTCCCTGGCCAAACATTCGGGTCGGCCAATCTATCCAGTTGCCGTGGTCAATCGCTGGCGGATCGATTTCAATTCCTGGGATCATGCCAGCCTGGGCCTGCCATTCGGGCGCGGCGCCATCGTGATCGGCGATGCCATGCGGATCAGCGCCGACGCCAGCCGCGAGGACATGGAAGCAGCGCGCCAGCAACTGGAAGCCACGCTCGACGCCATTCACGCCCGCGCCTATGCCCTGGTCGGGGCGACCGATCCCGGGCGAAAAGCAGCCCCGGCTGCACCACCGGCTTCCGCATAGGGTATGCTTGGCCGACGGCGGCGATTCCCCGCCCGGATACAAGCCGCGCGAACAGGAGTTTCATGCAGCGCAAAAGCAGGCTCGTCAGCCTCTACAAACTGGCAGCGTGCGGGTTTGGCCCGTTTGCCGGATTGCTGCTGCATGGCCGGGCAAGGCGCGGCAAGGAAGATCCTGCGCGTTTAAACGAGCGGCGTGGCCGGGCCGGTATCGCGCGGCCGGACGGACCATTGGTATGGATGCACGGCGCCAGCATCGGCGAGGCCGTTTCCCTGATCCCTCTTGCCGAACTCCTGCGCAGCCGCGGTTTGGAAGTGCTGTTTACAACCGGCACGGTAACGTCGGCAGACATTCTGAAAACACGTTTGCCAGCCGGCGCCATGCATCAATTCGTTCCGCTGGATGTGCCGCAATTCTGGAACAGCTTTCTGGCGCACTGGCGGCCGGGTCTTGCCATCGTCGCTGAATCCGAATTATGGCCCAACATGCTGGCAGCAGCGTCTGCTGCACAAGTACCTGTTGTTGTCGTCAATGGGCGTATGTCCGAACGCTCAATGGCGCGCTGGCAAAAAGCACCTGCTGCCGCGGCCAGTATCCTGTCACATATCTCACTGTGCCTGACGCAAACCGATGAAGACGCCCAGCGCTTTCATCATCTCGGCGCCGCGCGCGTGCAGGTTGCCGGCAACCTCAAATTCGACTCGCCCGCGCCGCCTGTCGACAATGGCGAACATGCGCGGCTTGCGGCGATCATCGGATCAAGGCCGGTCTGGCTGGCCGCATCCACTCACGCGGGAGAAGAAGATATTGCCATTCGCGTGCACGACGATCTGGTTGGCCGATGGCCCGAGCTGACGACCATCATCCTGCCACGCCATCCCGGGCGCGCAAACGAGATCGCCGAACTTGCGCAGCGTTACGGATATGATGCTGCAATGCGCTCGCGCGGACTATCGCCCGGCACAATGGGCGGTATCTATATCGCAGACACGATTGGCGAAACCGGGCTTTTTTACCGGCTGTGCGGGATCGTGTTCATGGGCCGCTCGCTTGCGGCGGGCGGCGGCCAAAATCCCATCGAACCGGCAAAGCTTGGTACAGCCATTCTGCACGGCCCGGATGTGAGTAATTTTACGCAGGTCTATGAAGCCCTGCATGCAGACAGTGCTGCAATGCAGGTCGCAGATGCGCAGGACCTTGCCGATACGATTGATCTCCTGCTCAGCGATGGTGCGAAAGTGAGAGAACTGGCCCGGGCAGCCCACCGGTCCGTCGAACGCATTGGTGGGGCGACGGGACGAATCCTGCTCGCACTGGAGCCGTATCTGATGCGTTTGCGGCAGGAGCACCAGTGATGCGCGCACCCGATTTCTGGTGGCAGACCCCGCCCAATCTCATCGCGACAGCCCTGATGCCCGCCGGATATGTCTGGGGCGCCATTAGCGCACGGCGGATGCAACAGAGCGGCGTTGCAGCTGATGCCCCGGTGATCTGTATCGGCAATTTCGTTGCCGGTGGAGCCGGCAAAACACCAACAGCGCTGGCTTGCGCAGCCGTGCTTGCTCGAAACGGGATGACCATCGCTTTTCTCACGCGCGGTTATGGCGGCACCCTGTCCAAGAGCGGCCGTCCGGTGCGCGTCGAGCCCGGACGGCACAGCGCCATCGAGGTCGGCGACGAACCTTTGCTGCTGGCGCGCGTCGCACCGGCATTTGTCTCCAGCAACCGGGTGGCTGGCGCCAATGCCGCTACCGCCTTGGGCGCAGACGTGCTGGTCATGGACGACGGCTTGCAGAATCCATCATTGCAAAAGACGCTGTCGATCGCTGTCGTCGATGGTGAAACCGGCGCAGGCAATGAATTGTGTATTCCCGCCGGACCGCTGCGCGCGCCACTTGCCGTGCAATTGCCGATGATCGATGCGCTGGTCGTGATCGGCGAAGGAGAAGCTGGAGAACGGCTGGCCGGCCGCGCACTCTCCCATGGCAAGGCGGTATTCCGCGGCCACCTTCAACCTGACGCGGAGATTGCAGCTTCCTTTCACGGACGCAAAGTGGTGGCATTTGCAGGAATTGGCCGGCCGGAGAAATTTTTTGCTACCCTCGCGGAGACCGGCGCCGATGTAGTTGAGGCATTCGGTTTTGACGATCATCAGATGTTCAGCGCAGACAACATCGACACGCTGAAAAAAGCCGCGCAACACCACGAAGCTGTTCTGGTGACAACGGAAAAGGATTTCATGCGGCTGGGCGATGCATTTGGCGATTTTCCGCTTGCGGTCTTGCCGGTCACATTGGCGCTGGAAAAAGATGCGGCTTTCGCGCAATTCCTGCTGCAGGGCATTGAAGGCAATCGCACACCGCGGCCCTAGCCGGCCGGCAATCCGAAATCAAACGCTAGACCCGGCCAACCTTGCGGGTCTTGCCGTTCAGCCGCGCCAAAATGGCATCGGTTGAAACATAGGCTTCCTGCCGGTCCACGTCCCAATAGCGTAGTTCCTCAATCGGGATCTGCTGGCCGGTCACTGCACAAAGCACGAAAGAACCGGGACGAACGATACGGAAATCGCCATCCAGGTACTGGACCTCAGCTTCTTTTGCGCCAGGCGCCTTGCGTTCAAAAAGGTTCATGCGAACAATTCCAGAAGATCGCCCAGGCCCGCAACCCGATAGCGGCGGCCTGTCCCACCCTTGTACAACACAGGGAGGATAAATTCCAGTTCCCCCATGCAGCGCGCAAACATGGAAAGAGGCCCTGCCCGGCCCCGCAATCTTGCGAATTCCGTTAGCGCCCGGCACGAAAAGCGAGTTTGTCTACCACGTCCCCAAGCAGTAGGCTGCGCCACACTTTTTGATCGGACTGTCATGCATGCACCATTCCTGATCGCCGCTGCAGCCTTGCTGGCGTCATTTGCCTTCGGCGCAAGCGCGCAAGCGCCCGTCAACTGGGTAAGCTTTGCCGCCGGCGATGAGCAATTGCGCGGGGCACTTTTCCTTCCAAAAGCAAAAGCTCCCTACCCGGCCGTCATAGCCCTGCACGGCTGCGGAGGACTTGGCTTTCGCAAGAACGGCCGCGAGGAAGACTGGGCCAGCAGGCTCAACGGTGCCGGCTATGCGGTGCTGTTTGCCGACAGTTTCGGATCACGCGGATTGAAATCACAATGCTCTGTGCGCAAGCGCAGCGTACGCGCGGGACGCGAGCGCATAGGCGATGCCCATGCAGCATTGGCCTACATGCAAACGCGCAGCGATATCAAACCTGACCGGATTTCCCTTCTGGGCTGGTCGAACGGCGGAGCGACCATTCTCAACAGCGTTCCCACGGCCCGAAAACCGGCCGGGTTGAAATATGATTTCGATGCAGCGATTGCTTTTTATCCCGGTTGCCGAGCTGCCGCGCGCGCAAGCACATGGGACACTCGCGTGCGGCTGCTGATCCTGACCGGCCAGGCCGATGACTGGACGCCACCGGATGCGTGCATCGCCCTGTACAAAAGAACCCGCAGCCAGGGGCAACCCATCGTGCTGGAATTGTTCGATGGCGCCTATCACAATTTCGATCATCCCAACATGCCGGTTCGCGTGCGCAGGAACCGGGCATTCTCGGGCGATGGCAGCGGTGTAGTGCATCAGGGCACGCATCCACAGGCACGAAAGGAAGCGATCGAATACGTGATGCGGTTCTTGAAATCGCGTTAGGCGGCTTGGTCAGGTGGCGATCTGGGTTGGGTCTTCGCCTGCGTCCTTTGCAGGCGCTACTGCCCGCACGACCGTCACCGTGCAAGGTGCGCGGGCAACAACCTCCGACGAGACCGACCCCAGGAAACGCCGGTAGGTGGATGCGCCGCGAGCGCACAGCAAGACCTGGTCTGCATGATTGGTCTGTGCAAAATCGATGATCGCCTCTGCCGGCGAGAAATTCTCCAGCACATGAAACGAAATCTTTTCCGGCTCCAGTTCGAGCCCGCGCGCCCAGTCCTTCAATTCCACCAGGCGCTGCACATGGATGTTCCGCCCTTCCTCGTCGAAGGTTGCCGTTTGAAAGACACTGGACATGCGGATGACATTGACGCAGGCAACGCGCACATCGGCCATCGAAGCGATGAGGCGCTGGGTCTGCAGACGCAAAGCCTCCGCCAGATATTCAAAGCCTTCGGACAAATCAACCGCAACCAGCACAAGACCTGTCTCTGTTGCAGGCATGGCGAAATGCTCAACCGGGGGCAGCGCGCGTGCCTTCATCCAGCGCCGGAAAACCGTTGGCAGGCTGTCGCGATCCAGCTTCTCCGAACGCGTGGTCAGGCGCACCGCATCAGGATTGAGCAAATTGAAAGCCAGGCGCGCGGCAGTCGGGTAGCGGCGCGAGGGATCTGGCTCAAGACATCGCAGGATGATCTCCTGCAGGAACGGCGGTATTGCAGGTTGCAATTTGCGTGGCGGAACCGGATCGCGCCAGATGCGCGTCTTCAACGATTGTTGCGAGCGGGGTACGCCGAACGGGCGCTCACCGGTTGCAAGATGATACAACAATACACCGATGGAAAAAATATCAGACCGTGGCTCGGCCCTGATCTGGCGTGCCTGCTCCGGGGAAATATAAGGAGCCGTGCCCATCGGAAGATGGAATTCGGCTTCCAGCAAATCGGGTAGCTCGTTGTGACGCGACAGTCCGAAATCGATGAAGACAGCCTCGCCGCTGGGGCGCGTCATGATGTTGGAAGGCTTGATGTCGTGATGGATGACTTTCTGGCGATGAATATCGGCAAGCGCGGTAGCAACGCGGCGTCCGATCTTCAGCACTTCATCGGGAGGCAGTGGCGATTCCTCGATGCGCGAGAATAAAGTATTGCCCGGAATATGCTCCAGCGCCAGATAGGGCACCTTGGCGAAATCGCCGACACCGTATACGCGCGGGACATGCGGCCCGGTCAGGCGCGGCAATATCATCATCTCCATTTCAAAGCCGACGATGATCGTTGCATCTTCGCCTTCGCGAATTTTCGGCACTTTGAATATTACTGGCGCGGACACATTGGGATGATGGGCGGTGAACACCACTGCCATGCCGCCGACATGCAATTCCTTTTCAATCACAAATCCGTCGATAACATCGCCAGGCTTGATCTCATTTGCGGGCATCGGGCATCCAGACCTATCGGCCAATAAACAGTCGCGCCGCAAGCATTTGCGGCAGACCTGCGGCGTGAATTTTTCCCGATGCCGTTTCTATGTCGTAGGGCACACGGAAATAGGTCAATTCGTTGCGACCGGTATCGTAGATTGCATAGGCAGCTGCAGGATTGCGATCACGCGGCTGGCCGGTTGCACCCATCACAGCAAGCCACTGGCGATTGCCGACCAGCGGTATCGATACGCCAGCCTGGGGCGTGAAAAGGCGGGCCTGCTTCTTGCTTCCCATGTTGTAAAGTTGCGGCACGTGCACATGGCCGCAAAAGGTTATGCGGTCTGTGACGCCAGACATGCTGCGCTCGGCAGATTGCACGTCGTTGACGTAGTTCCATTCCTGAGGATGGGATGCTTCTGCATGCACGAACAGCGCGCCCGGCATGTCGTCGTCACGCATGGTCAGGGGAAGATCGCGCAGCACGTCGTGCGAGGCCTTGTCCAAAGCGCGATGGGTCCATTCGATCGCGGCGGCTGCATAGTCGTTCATGCCTTCGGAGACGGCATTTGCACATGCCTCGTCATGATTGCCGCGAACAACTATCGCACCCGCCTCTATCGCGCGCACGGTTGCATCGACCAGATATTGCGGATCTGCGCCATAGCCGACGATGTCGCCAAGAATCACAACACGGTCGAAGCCCTGCTTGCGCGCATGTTTCCAGCAAGCGTCGAACGCCTCCCGGTTGCCGTGAATATCCGAAAAGATTGCAATGCGCATGACGTGCCGTGTCGCCTCCTGCCCACAGCATATCCGGCAAATCGTTAAAATCCGCAAATTTTCTGCAGAAAAGCCTATCCGGCGAGCAATTCGACGAAGTTTTTGTGCACCCAGCCGGAGCGGCACGGGCCGGGATATGGCATTTTGCGAGCAATTGGAGAACCAACTTTGCATTCCTGCTCGCCGGTTCCGTAAACGATACCTATCCAGTCGCCACGCTCGTCGCACATCCAGACACGACGACCATTGCGCAGGCGGTCCAGTTCCCGTTGACCGGAGTTCGGCCCGGCCCGCACCGAAAGAAAATTGTCCCCGCGCGATTTCAATCCCTTGACCAGCCCCAAACCGCCACAAGCATCAAGGCCGGGATCATGGCCATACATCACCGGCACCGGGCGTTGCTGGGCAATTGCACCGCCAGCATATGCGCCAATCAGGCATGCTGCAGCCAATGCAGCAACGCCGCTGAAGCGACCGGAATTGCAGCGCCTTGACATACGAACTCCCGTTTATTCCAGTTTCGCCAGACCTGAAGCGCCAGCGATTGCCTTTACGCAGTGTGTACCTGCATTTCAGAAACTAAAGGCTTCCTTGCCCCACACCTGCTTCACCCGCTGATCGCGTCCACAGTTCCAGCGATAGAACTTGTATTTGGTCGTGTTCTTCCTGTGATAATTTTGATGATAGGCCTCGGCGGGATAAAATGTTGTCGCCTTTTCGATTGTGGTCACAACCTTACCTGCGAGTTTCCCGCTGGCGTCCAGGGCGGCTTTTGTCTTTACCGCTGCAGAGCGCTGCTTGTTGTCGAGATAGAAAATGGCGTTGCGATACTGATTGCCCCGATCGCAAAACTGACCGCCCGCGGTGATTGGATCTGTCGTGCGAAAGAATATGTGCAGGATGCGGTCATAGCTGATCTTTGTGGGATCATAAACGATCTTCACAGCCTCGGCATGGCCCGTGCCGCCGCCGGAAACCTGCTTGTAGGTTGGATTGGCTGTCTTTCCGCCGATATATCCTGACGTCGTCGAGAGCACGCCGGAAATTTTGTCGAAATCGGATTCGACGCACCAGAAACATCCGCCGGCGACAATGGCGACCTCGGCCTGTTGTATCTTCTGCTGCGCATTGGCGCCGGATTGCAACGTAAACGCCAATCCCAATATCGCGGCGAACATTCTGCCCAGTTGCATCGTCGTCTCCTTATGTGTTCGCCAGCCACCTTCTTGAACATCGGCACGCGCGGCGTTGGTTACATGCGGCTAGCCGCTCGTATTTCCATCCGGTTTGAACGTCAGGGATACGCCGTTCATGCAATAGCGCTCACCGGTTGGCTTCGGTCCATCGGGAAACACATGGCCGAGATGACCGCCGCAGCGGCTGCAATGAACTTCGACGCGCGTCATGAACAGAGTGTTGTCGGTGCTCGTCTCGACAGCGCCATCGATAGGTTTGAAGAAGCTCGGCCAGCCCGTGCCGGATTCGTATTTCGTATCCGACTGGAACAGATCCTGGCCGCAACCGCTGCAGGCAAATATGCCCTTGCGCTTTTCGTGATTCAGCGGACTGGTGCCGGCACGTTCTGTCCCATGCTCGCGCAGGACATAATATTGCATGTCAGAAAGCTTTTTCTTCCACTCGTCCGGCGTATGACTGACCGGAAATTCTTTCGCGGCGGCTTCCCCGCCCGAACCGGTCAACTTGCCGAAAATTCCGCCGATGCCTGCCATGGCCAATCCTCCAAACAAGATAATTCTGCGCGTGAGCATTCTGCCCTCCATGCGTCTGCGTTGGAAGGCTTGTATATAATGCACATTGGGGCCGATTGTTGCCAATTGCAGCGATCTAGCGCGATTGTGATGGGATGTGAGCGGGCAAACCACAGTGACAGCGCGAAAATCCGTCCGCGACGAGGAAATCGCGCTGGGATATATTGGGGATATGACGTCGTCCGCACCAACAGATCAACCAACGGGTCACTCGCGCGAGCCGGCCGGTTCATCCCGCCCGCCCGCCGGACGAAGTGGGCGCGGCGGGCTTGGCGGAATTTTGCTGGCATGGCTGATCGGCCCGGCCATCATTCTGGGCTGGCTGGGCTTTATGGCGCTGGCCTATGTTTTGTTCGAGCCAGGCGAAACGGTCATGGTGGTGGGTCCGCAGGCCCGGAACTTTCAGGCGATTGCAGAAGCTGATGCGCAGGTGCTGAGTTCCGGCGAGGGGTTTCTCGTGGCCCGCAGCGACAGGCCCGGCTATGTCCGCAGGCTTTATTCGGGCGGCGCCTGGCTGGTCCTGCCCGCAACCGACATGATGTGCGGGCACCCCGGAATTGTCCGCAAGATCGCGACCGGGAAATAGGCCGTCAGAACAAAGAGCCCTGCCCGCTGGCACCGCCGGATTTTGACGCGCGCGGTTTTGCTTTGCTCCCTGAACTTCCAGAAGATGCGGGAGGTGCGGCACTGCCGCCCTCAGCCGTCGCCTTGACGCGCGCATCGGCGAACTCGATCTCCAGACCCATGCCCGGCGTGACTGCGCCGGCAGCGCGCACAGATGCGCCGGAGGCATCGCGCACCAGCGCATACCCGCGCGCCAGCACATTCTTGTAGTGGAGCGAATTATACACCTGCAACACCGCGCCCAGGCGCGTGCTGCGCAATTGCACGGCGCGCATGAAGGCCGGACCGAGACGTCCGGATACCGACGCCAATTGCCTTGCATTGTTTATGACGTGGCGTTGTTCATTTTGCCGCGCGGTCCTGATTGCAATGTCAAGGCGCTTGCCGAGCCCGGTCAGTTTCTCTCTTCGCCGCGCCAGTTCGGCCTGTGGTGAATGGCGCGCCAGCAGGGATGCGACCCGCGACAGGCGCACATTGCGATCCTGCAACAGAGCCGTCACGCGCGCGCCAAGTCGCTCGCCGGCCCGGTCCACACGCTGGCGCGGGATGGCCAGGATATCTTCGGGCGTTGCCAGCGCCCGCGCCGTACCGCGCAGATCGGCGCGGGCGCGTTCGAGTATGCGAACGGTGCTCGTACCAAGGCGCCGTGCATAATCGGCAACCTGCCCCAGAAGCTCGGAGCGCACCGGCACGGTGAGTTCGGCAGCCGCTGTGGGCGTGGGCGCGCGCAGGTCTGCGGCGTGATCGATCAGCGTCCAGTCGGTTTCATGGCCCACGGCCGAGACCAGCGGGATCATGCTGTTGGCAGCAGCGCGCACCACCACTTCATCGTTGAAACCCCAGAGATCTTCGAGCGAGCCGCCGCCGCGCGCGACGATGATGACATCGGGCCGGGGAATTTTTCCGTCCGGCTCCAGCGCGTTGAAACCGGCGATGGCGTTGGAGACTTCCGCACCTGTGGTTTCGCCCTGCACACGCACGGGCCAGACCAGAACATGCACTGGAAACCTGTCGGCAATGCGATGCAGAATATCGCGAATAACCGCACCCGTCGGCGAGGTCACGACACCAATGACGCGCGGCAGGAAGGGTAGCAATTGCTTGCGCGCCTCGTCGAACAGGCCTTCGGCGGCCAGCCGCTTGCGGCGTTCCTCGAGCTGGGCCAGCAACGCGCCCACACCGGCAGGCTCAATCGTCTCGATAACAATCTGATAGGACGAGCGGCCGGGATAGGTCGTGATCTTGCCGGTGGCAATTACCTCCATGCCCTCTTCGGGACGAATACGCAGGCGCTGGAAATTACCTTTCCAGATAATCGCATCGATGCGCGCGTTCTGGTCTTTCAGGGCAAAATAGCAATGGCCGGACGAATGCGGCCCGCGATAGCCCGACACCTCGCCACGGATGCGCACGAAGCCGAACTGGTCCTCGATGGCGCGCTTGAGCGCCTGGGACAATTCGGAGACGGAAAGCTCCGGGGCGTTGGAAGGGGCGGAATCATTTTCAGCTTTGGCCATCGGCGCAGACTACCAGTTTCGGCCCAACGAGGCACGGCCAGTATTCGCCAACGCCAATCAATGGTAGACAATTCGTCCGGTTCTGAGGGGACCGGCAATTTTATCAACCGGGTTTAGGGACGCGACGGCAGCAAGTGCCATGTGCCCCAACCCTATGGTGGAGGCACCAATGACCCAGTTTTCGCAGGGCGCGTTCGCGCTGTGTCTGCTTGCAGCCAGCGCAGGAACTGCAGCCGCGCAGCAGAGCGTGGAGGATTTCTACAAATCCAAGCGCACGATCAATCTCTACATCGGCTATTCGCCCGGCGGCAGTTACGATCTGTATGCCCGCGTGGTTGCCCGCCACCTTGGCAAGTATATTCCAGGCAAGCCCAATATCGTTGCCAACAACATGCCCGGCGCAGGCTCGCTGCGGGCGGCAAATTATATCTATTCCGTGGCTCCCAAGGACGGGACGGCTCTGGGTGCGCTGGGCGAAACGCTTGCGGCCGAACAGGGGTTGAAAAATCCGGGCGTGAAATACGATGCCACCAAGCTCACATGGATCGGCCGCATCGCCTCCTCCAACAATATCTTCCTGGTCTGGAATACATCGAAGGCACAATCGATCCAGGATGCAATGACAACGGAAATGACCTTTGCAGGCACGGGCCCGGCCAATCTTGCAGAGACGGTTCCGCGTGTTCTCAAGGCGCTGACCGGCGCGAAGCTGAAAGTTGTTTCCGGCTATGCGTCGTCCGGGCCGGGAATGCTGGCGATGGAACGCGGCGAAGTCGATGCGGCAGGCACGTCCTGGGCCGGAGTTAAGGCCGGGAAGATGAATTGGCTGAAGGAAAAGAAAGCCAAGATCTTTCTGCAGGCCCTGCCCGCTCGCGATCCCGAGCTGCCGGACGTGCCCGCGCTGCTGGAATTCGCCAAGACCGAGGCCGACAAGCAATTGCTGAACGTCTATGCCTCGGGCGGGGCTATCGGCCGCTCGTATTGCGCACCGCCGGGCGTTCCCGCCCATATTGCAACAGCACTGCGCGATGCCTTTCAGGCAATGGCCAAGGATCCGGATCTGAAGGCGGAAGTGGCCAAGGCACGACTGGACATTGCGCCTGCTGATCACGAATTTCTGCTGAAAACGGTCTCAACGGCAGCTGAGGTACCGGAATCGGTGCGGGCGCGCGTGCGGCAGATTTTCGCCAAATAGACGGCAATCAGGCCGCCCGGCACGTCTTGACGGCAGGGCGCGCCGGGCGCATTACATTTGCCAGGAATCGTGCGGCCAAGCGCCGCACATCGTCGCCCTGCGACATGAAGCAAGATCAACAAGGCTGCCGCCCATGACCTCACTCGCCAGCGCACCCGAATCCAAATCCGACAAATCCTTCCTGGAAGTCTGGATCATCACGATCGGACATTCGCTGACGCACTGGTATCCGGCGACGTTCTACATCCTGTTGCCGCTGATCGGCGTGGAGCTTGGGCTCAATGCGGCGCAGATCGGCATGATCGTGTCAGCGCAATATTTGGCCGGAGCGATTTCGAACCTGCCGGGCGGCATTCTGGTCGAACTCGGTGCCCCGCAAGGGGATCCTGCTGGCGACGTCGCTGTTCTGGATAGGCGTGCCCTATTTCCTGATGGGCTTTTCGAGCAGCTATTACGTGCTGTTGACGTGTGCCGCACTGATCGGTGTTGGCAATAATCTCTGGCATCCGACAGCCATTCCCTGGCTTGGCCGCCGTTTTCCCGAGCGCAAGGGCCTTGTGATGGCCTGGCACGGCATGGGCGGCAATGTCGGCGATGCCTTCGCTCCAATGGTTGCCGGCGGGCTTATTACCTATTTCGCATGGACCTGGCGCGATGTCGTTTTCGCCAATATCGTGCCCGGCGTCATCATGGCCGTTGCGATCCTTTGGTATCTCGGCTCGATGAGCATGGCGCCAAAGGCCGGCGCAAAACCCGCAGCTGTTGACGAAAAACAATTGTCCAAGAGCGAGGTACTGCGCGCCCTGCCGCAATTGTTCAAGAATCAGGTTCTGCTGTTTCTCTGCATCTCATCTGCCTTCCGTTCGATGACGCAGAACGGCATCATGGTTTTCCTGCCGCTCTATCTCTTCGAGATGAAATACACGGCGGCGGCCGTGGGAACTTCCATGTTTGTCCTGCAGGCTGCCGGTTTTGTGGCAGCGCCGATCGCCGGTTACATGTCCGACAAGGTCGGGCGCGGCAGTGTCATGATGGCCTCAATGATCATGATTGCGATCGTGCTGGCCGCCATGGCCTTCATGGGAAATTCGCCAATTTTCGTCTTCTTCGTTGCGGCTCTGGGATTCTTCCTGTTCGCCCTTCGTCCGGTGCTGCAGGCATGGCTTCTCGATGCTACCCCTAAGAATCTCGGCGGATCGGCAATCGGTGCGATGTTTGGCATTCAGTCGGTCGGCTCGGCCATCGGCCCGGCCATCTGCGGTTTCATCGCACTTAAATGGGGCATCCTCAGCGTCTTCTGGTTTCTTGCCTTCACAATCTGTGTGGCAAACCTGCTGGTATTCCTGATGCCCAAATCCGCATTCACCAAGCAGAATGTACAGGCCGCAGAATAAAACGGCACGTTTCAACGAAAACGGCGGCTCTGGTGAGCCGCCGTTTTTTTTTGAGTGAAATGGCCAGCTATCCGCCAATGCCTTCGGCCTTCATGGCTTCCTTCACCTTTGGCCGCGCGCCAATGCGCTGCATATAGGCATCGACATTGGGATATTTCGACATGTCGATTTTGTGGATACGCGTCCAGTTCAGCACCGTGAACAGATAGGCATCTGCGACCGAGAAGCCATTGCCAAACACGAACTGCTTGCCCTCGAGCATCTTGTCGAGCTGCCCTATGCGTCTGTCGGCATAAGCAAGCACACCTTCGCGCCAGGCATCCTTGCATGCGGGGTTGAACAATGAACCTATCGACTTGTGCAGTTCGGATGTTGTGAAGTTGAGGGTTTCCTGCAGGCGATATCGCTCCATCGTGCCATTGGCTGGCGCCAGACCCGCTTCCGGCTTGTGATCAGCCAGATATTGCACGATCGCCGGGCCTTCGGTGAGTACCTGTCCATTCCCCAGATCGAGGGCTGGAACATAGCCACGCGGGCTGATGGTCCAGAAATCCTTGCCGCTTTCCGTTTTCTTGGCGCGCAAATCGACTTTTTCAATTTCCAGGGGAATACCCGCTTCAAGGGCGACAATATGTGGAGACAGCGAGCAGGCGCCGGGGGAATAGTACAGTTTCATGGGAATACTCCTGAAGACCAAGATGGCCGAAACGGCCAGCAATGCAGTGTAGACCCGTGCATAGCAGCCACAATGACATTCTGTGTGCATTGATGCCCGAGCTACCTTGCAGCTCAATACCGCCGGCGGCGGAAAATCGTGGTGACAGGTTATGCCTTTGCCGCCTAGCGGGTTGCACCATACCGGCCCCTCCCCTAAAGCCTGAATATGCGGTGCGGGAGCATCCCCCGCCACCATCTGCACGGGACAGAGCGGACTGCGATGAATGTACTTCTGATCGGCTCCGGTGGACGCGAACATGCGCTGGCGCTCGCCATTTCAAAATCGCCCGTGCTGCGCAAATTGTATGTTGCGCCGGGAAATCCAGGCACTGCCGCGATCGCCGAGAATGTGCAGCTCGACCCCGCCGACCATCGCAACATCGTCGCCTTTGCCTATCGCATGCAGATTGGCCTTGTCGTTATCGGGCCCGAAGCACCCCTGGTTGCGGGCCTGACGGACGAACTGGAAGAGGCAGGCATCGCCGTGTTCGGCCCGTCGCAGGACGCAGCCCAGGTTGAGGGCTCCAAGGGCTTCACCAAGGACCTTTGCCGCGATTTCAACATTCCCACCGGAGCCTATGAACGCTTTCGCGAGGCCGCTTCCGCCATCGTATATGCGCGCAAACAATCCTTGCCCGTTGTTGTGAAGGCCGATGGTCTTGCAGCTGGCAAAGGCGTCATCATTGCCGAAACCCACGAGGAAGCAGAGCGCGCGATCAATGACATGTTTGGCGGCATGTTTGGGGCAGCTGGCGCCGAAGTTGTCATCGAGGAATTTCTGGAAGGCGAGGAAGCGTCCTTCTTTGCCCTGTGCGATGGTGAACGCGCGCTGGCTTTTGCATCGGCGCAGGATCACAAGCGCGTAGGCGACGGCGATACGGGGCCCAACACCGGCGGCATGGGCGCCTACTCACCCGCGCCAATCATGAGCGATGCGATGAGCGCGCGCGTGATGACAGAGATCGTTCACCCGACGCTGAAAGGCATGCAGGCTCGCGGCGCGCCTTACAAGGGTGTCCTGTTTGTCGGTCTCATGATCGGCAAGGATGGGCCGAAACTCATCGAGTTCAACGCGCGCTTCGGCGATCCGGAAACGCAGGTCATGCTGCCGCGTCTCGACGAAGACCTGTTGCCACTGCTGATGGCCTGCGCCCAGGGCAAGCTGCGCAGCGAGCCGGTGAAGCTGAAAGCGCAGTCGGCGCTGACCGTGGTCTATGCGGCAAACGGCTATCCTGATGCGCCTGAGCGCGGCACGGAAATAAAGGGCGTCGAGTCTTTGGCGCAAGAGCCGGATGTGCTCGTTTTCCACGCGGGAACCAAAACAGACAATGACCGTTTGCTAGCCAACGGCGGACGCGTGTTGAACATCACCGGCATTGGCGATGATTTCCTAACTGCGCGTGCGCGCGCATACGATGCGATAGCGAAGATTGACTGGCCCGGTGGATTTTACCGCAAGGACATTGGCTGGCGCGCGATCGAGCGTTTGGGCTAACGTTAGAGAAAGCGTTAGAGAAAGACCTGATCCGGCGGAGGCCAGCATGAGCAATACGGATTCTCTTTTCCCCGGCTTCGAAGCGCACTGGATCGATACGGAAGCTGGAAAAATATTTGCCCGTGTAAAGGGCGATGGTCCTGCACTCGTCTTGCTGCACGGTTTTCCGCAGACACATGTGATGTGGCATGGCGTGGCCAATGCACTGGCGTCACAATTTCGCGTGGTTGCAATGGACATGCGCGGCTATGGCTGGTCGTCTGCGCCCCATAGCGAGGCTGGTGCGCAATACAGCAAGCGCGTGATGGCCAATGACGTTATCGCGGTGATGGAACACCTCGGTCATGTGCGCTTTGCACTGGCTGGCCATGATCGCGGCGCGCGGGTTGGATACCGTCTGGCGCTCGATCATCCCGGACGACTGGAAAAGCTGGCGCTGCTCGACATCATTCCTACGTGCGATGTCTGGCGTGGCATCAAGGCGGGCGAACGGCCTGCCGCACATTGGGGCTTTCTGGCCGAGCCCGCGCCACAGCCCGAAAGCTCCATTGCCGCACAAGGTCCGGACGAATATTTCCGTGGCCTGATGTCGAAATGGGCAGCAGACCAGACGCTGAAACCATTCGATGGAAGAGCGCTGGAAGCCTATCGCGAAGCCTGGGGCAACACCAACCGCATTCACGCATTCTGCGAGGATTATCGCGCCGGAGCGACTGCCGATCTTGCCCAGGATGAAGCGGACCTTGCAGCAGGAAAAGTTATCGATTGCCCGGTCGCGGCCATCTGGGGCGAATTCTATCTGACCGCCGGCAAGGAAAACCCTCTGCAGGTCTGGCGCAGGACTTTTGCCCCGCATGCAAGCGGAACCAAAATCGATTCCGGCCACTTTGTCGCCGAAGAAAACGCTCCTGCAACGCTGCAAGCGCTGCAGGAATTTCTGGCTGCATAAATCCGGCAAAAGGATTGTCGTCAGCCAACGCTTGTCGGGATCAATGATGTGCGCTGACCGCTGCAATCGTTTCACCTGCAGTCTTGGTCGTGGCAGCGTGAGAAATATCGCCCAGTGCCAACATTCCCACCATGCGCTTGTTCTTGTCGATCACCGGAAGTCTGCGGATTTTTTCTTCCGACATTTTCTTCAGGGCCTTTTCGAGATCATCGCTGTCCTTGGCGTAGGAAATGCCTTTCGTCATGGCGTCAGCGGCTGTCAATCTCGTCATGTCAGCACCGTCGGCAACAGCACGGCAGACAATGTCCCGATCGGTTATCATACCGACCAGCTTGTCGTTCTCACCGACAGGCAGCGAACCGACATCGAACTTTTTCATACGGCGGGCAACTTCAACAAGGCTGGTGTCAGGCGATACCCATTCGGCGCCCTTGTGCATGGCTTCACGGACTTTCATCGCAACCTCCTGTGCAGTGCGGGTTTCCCTTCCGGCAGAGGCGGCCGCGCTTGCGTTCGCTATTGTTACTGCTGTGGGCAAGCGCGGAAGCCTTGCAACACTGGTCTCAAATTACGGCGCAATTGACGTCAGGCATGAAATCGTTTGTCGTACCGCAAGAGTGACATTCGAAGCTTGCGCTCGGCCGCAACGGGGCGGATGCCTGAATTCTGCATAGTTCCTGAACGGCAACACAGACTAACGTCTGTTTTTGAAAAAATCTCGCAACATGTCTGCTGATTCGCTTTCGCGAATGCCGCCGTATACTTCCGGCGCATGATGACAGGTGGCTTGCGCAAAAAAGCGCGGACCGTTTTCAACCGCTCCGCCCTTTTCATCGCTGGCGGCAAAATACAGTCGTCTGATGCGGGCAAAAGAAATGGCCGCTGCGCACATGGCGCAAGGCTCCAGCGTCACATAGAGGTCGCAGCCAATGAGCCGCTCCGATCCCAGCCCGGAAGCTGCAGCGCGGATCGCGAGCATCTCGGCATGTGCGGTCGGGTCCTTGTCAGCGAGCGTCCGGTTTCCGGCTGCTGCCAGGATCTTTCCGTCCTTCACAATCACCGCGCCCACGGGAACTTCGCCGCGCACAGCAGCGCTCGTTGCCTCGGCAAAGGCGCGGGACATGGGGTCATCGCCGGATGTTGATGGGCCATCGCTCATGGTCCCTCATGGGCCAGCCAAGCGCCTTTTGGCAAGGGGGTGCTCCCGCACGAAGGGCCTATCCTTTCCGCCAGCGACCTGATATTTGCGCGCATGAGCGAAAATCAGGATCATTCGGGCGAGCGGATCGCCAAAATCATGGCGCGCGCAGGGCTTTGCTCGCGCCGTGAAGCCGAAAGCTGGATCGAAGCCGGGCGCGTGGCGGTCAACGGCACGGTGCTGGACAG
Source organism: uncultured Alphaproteobacteria bacterium (assembly GCA_963700795.1). GTDB lineage: Bacteria > Pseudomonadota > Alphaproteobacteria > Rhizobiales > Beijerinckiaceae > Terripilifer. The sequence goes on from CAVOYX010000006.1 coordinate 437,662, forward strand.
TCCGGCATTCAACGTCAAGCCGGACGACCGGGTGACCGTGGACGGTGCGCCGCTGGGCAAGCGCGAACGCACACGGCTGTTCTTTTTTCACAAGCCGCGCGGCACGGTGACGACGGCATTCGACCCACAGGGCCGGCCGACCGTTTTCGACGCCATGCCGGAAGGGCTGCCGCGTCTGGTGACAGTTGGCCGCCTCGACATCAACACCGAAGGCCTTTTGCTGCTCACCAATGATGGTGGCCTTGCCCGCGCCCTGGAATTGCCCTCAACGGGCTGGTTGCGACGCTATCGCGTACGGGCGCATGGGCGCACCGATCAGGCTGTCCTCGACAAATTGCGCGATGGCATCACCATCGACGGGATCAATTATCGCAGCATTGAAGCGCGGCTGGATCGCGAACAGGGCTCCAATGTCTGGCTGACAATCGGATTGCGCGAAGGCAAGAATCGCGAAGTCAAAAAGGTGCTCGAACATATCGGGCTGGACGTGAACAGGCTGATCCGCATTTCATTCGGTCCGTTTCAACTTGGCGAACTGGAAGAAGGTGCGGTCGAGGAAGTCAAGACACGCATCCTGAAAGACCAGCTCGGCGACAAGATCGCAGACCTTGCAGGCGCCGATTTCGAAGCACCGTTGCAGGACGAGGCAGAAGACCGTGATCGCGACTTGCATCGAAGCGACCGCCAGTCCTTCCGGGACGATGGCCCGTCCAGAGGCAGGTCCGCCGGCAGGGATGGAGACAGCCGCGCAGGCAGGCTTCGCCGTGGTAAGGATGATCATCCCGAGGCAGAGGCCGAAGCGCCGCCATTGCGTGAGAAGCCTTTGCCCGGCAAACGCAAGCACGTTTCGGTCATGCGTGAGGAACGCAGCGAACATGCCCAGGGCAAGGGCGATCGCCGCCGTCTGGAAAAAGCAGAAACAGCCGATCGCAAGGGGCGTGCGGTAAGCGTCGAACGTATCGTCAAGGCGGATCGAAAGCCGGGCCGCGACGAAGCCCCGGCCAAGTCACGCCGCAACGCAGAACGTTTTTCCAAGATGCGCACGGAACGCGATGGGCAACCGAGCCGCGGCAACGAGACATTGCGGCGGCCACGGCGACCGGACAGCGAAGGCGCCGAGCGGCCATGGAAATCAAAATTCCGCACGGACCGGCCGGGCTTTGAGGAAAGGCCGGAGGGCGATCGGGGCGCACCGCGCGGCGGCGAGCGTAGACCTTCCTACCGCAACCGCGATGACGGCCAGCGCGGTGTCAGCGACGCGCCCGAACGCGGTGAGCACAAACCATGGGCGCGCACCGAAGGCAGCGCACCGCGTGCACCGCGCGCCGAAGGCGAATTCCGCCAGCGCCGCAGCGCGCCAGACGGCGAAAAGCGCGAGTTCAGAAAACGTGATGACAGACCGCGCACAGGTGGCGATCGCCCGGAACGTACCGAACGCAAACCATGGGCGCGCACCGAAGGCAGCGCACCGCGTGCACCGCGCGCCGAAGGCGAATTCCGCCAGCGCCGCAGCGCGCCAGACGGCGAAAAGCGCGAGTTCAGAAAACGCGATGACAGACCGCGCACAGGTGGCGATCGCCCGGAACGTACCGAACGCAAACCATGGGCGCGCACCGAAGGCAGCGCACCGCGTGCACCGCGCGCCGAAGGCGAGTTCCGCCAGCGCCGCAGCGCGCCAGATGGCGAAAAGCGCGAGTTCAAAAAACGCGATGACAGACCGCGCACAGGTGGCGATCGCCCGGAACGTACCGAACGCAAACCCTGGGCACGCACAGAAGGCAGCGCACCGCGTGCACCACGCGCCGAAGGCGAGTTCCGCCAGCGTAGCAGCGCACCAGAGGCGAAAAGCGGGAGTTCAGAAAACGCGAATTCACCGGAAAACCTGACGGCGGCAATCGGTTCAGCAAACCCGATGGTGAGCGTCGCGGGCCTCCACGCAAAAGCGGTGGCAAAGCCGATTTCAAGGATCGTGATATCGGCAGTCCACGCTCCGGCAAACCGCCCGCTGGCAAATCCTACGGTGGAAAACCGCGGGCAGACCAAGGCAGGTTTGGTGGTGGAAAGGACCGCAACAATGGCAGTCGCGGCGGCCCGCGAGGTCCACGCAAGGGCGGCAGGGACCGCTGATCGCCATGCGTGTGGTCGGAGGAACTTTCAAGGGACGTGCGCTCAAGGCACCGTCGTCGGACAAGGTACGTCCAACATCAGATCGTCTGCGCGAATCCATATTCAACATACTGAACAGCAATTATCCCGACCTGCTGCAAGGCGCGCGCGTGATCGACCTGTTCGCAGGAACAGGCGCGCTTGCGCTTGAAGCACTGTCGCGCGGTGCGGCGTTTGCCCTGCTTGTCGACGACAGCGCGGAGGGACGCAGTCTCATCCGTGCCAATATCGAAGCGCTGGGCGTCGGCGGCGTCACGCGCGTATTCCGGCGTGATGCCACGAAACTCGGGCACATGCCGCCGCAAGACGCCTTCACGCTGGCCTTTCTCGATCCGCCCTATTCCAAGGGACTGGCCGATCTCGCCCTGGCCTCCCTGCACGAAGGTGGATGGCTGGCACGGGACGCACTTGTAGTTCTTGAAGAGAACGAAAAGGCCGAAATCACTATTCCGCAATGTTTCGAGACTATCGATCGCCGCTGCTATGGCGATACGCAATTGCTGCTTCTGCAATACGCGCCATAGAGAGAACAGGTTTAGACGTCTCCGTCTCCCGATTTGCTGCGCTTTACGGCTTGTCGCGCTCAGGCGCCCAAATGCGGCGAAGAAGTACGATGCGCGCACAGGTGAAGTATTTTTCACCATCTGCCTGTCAAAGCAGGTAAACAGGGCCATATAGACAAAGATGATTCTTTGCGAAAGCTTTTCAGGAGTTTGTTATGCCAAGAGGCGAGAACAAGAGTAACCGCGAAAAGAAAAAACCCAAAGCCGACAAGAACAAGACAAAAGGTGGCAACACACCGGTGTCCATTTTTCCCGGCACGGGCTCGGCTTCGAAGACACCATTGCCTGCAATTGGCAAGAAGCCGAAATAAGCTAGACGCTCTGCGGCGTCATGTTTCCGAATGGATGCAATCGTGTGCTGCTCGCTCGCAACAAGCGCGCTCATGCTTGGCTTATTTTCTGCCGAACAATCGCTCGACGTCCGCGAGCTTCAATTCCACATAGGTTGGCCGGCCGTGATTGCACTGGCCGGATCCTGGTGTGGCTTCCATTTCGCGCAACAGGGCGTTCATTTCCTCACCGGTAAGCCTGCGCCCCGCCCGCACCGAATGATGGCAGGCCATGGTTGCAAGAACATGGTCTATCTTCGCAGCCAGCGGAGCAACGCCATGATCATCGGCAAGCGTATCGGCCAGGTCGCGCACAAGTTGTTTGAGATTGCCGCCATTGAGCAGCGCTGGCGCTTCATTCACGCAGATTGCACCGGGACCGAATGAATTGATCACCAGACCGAATTGTTCGAGATCACCGGCGTGCTGCAACAATCGTTCGGCATCGCCGGAATCCATTTCGACGATTTCCGGAATCAACAATGCCTGTCGCGCAATACCATGTTCGTCGCGCTGGCGTTTGAGACGCTCGTAAACCAGACGTTCATGGGCTGCATGCTGGTCGACGATGACAATGCCGCTACTGGTTTGCGCAACAATGTAGGTGTCGTGCAATTGTGCGCGGGCAGCGCCAAGCGGCGCATCCGAAAGCGCTTGTTGCACAGGCGTTTCATGAACCCGCGTGTCTGCGGCGGGGATCGCATCATGCAGAAAGCCTGACTGCGGAGCGTCCGCCATGCCACCTGTTTGCGACGGCGCTGCCGAAGACAGCCGCCAGTCCCAATTTAGGTTTTGCGCGCGATAGCCCTGCCCGGAATCCTGACCCGGCATGCGACGGGCCAGCGCATCAATCGTGCGTGCGCCTCCCGTACTGGTCGAGCGATGCATCGCGGCCGCAATGGTCTCCTTCAATGCGCCGACAATCAGGCCACGCACCAGACCGGGATCGCGAAAGCGAACTTCGGCCTTTGCCGGATGCACATTGACATCGACATCGTGCGGATCGATTTCCAGAAAGAGCGCGAGCGAGGGATGACGTCCCGATGGCAGGTAATCCATGTAAGCACCGCGAATGGCGCCCTGAAACAACTTGTCCCGCACCGGCCTGCCGTTGACAAACAGATATTGCGCCATGGCGTTGGCCCGATGAAAAGTCGGCAGCCCCGCAAAGCCTTTCAACATGACACCATCGCGCACCGCGTCGACCAGAAGCGCGTTGTCGCGAAAATCCCGTCCGAGGACTTGCGCCATGCGGGTGAGCCACCCATCAGACGTATCGGGCGTAGGCGCGTAGGAAAAGCCGCTCAGGTTGTCTCCGGACAATGCAAAGCCAATCGTTGGATTTGCCAGCGCGAGGCGTTTGAGGACATCGGCAACAGCTTGCGCTTCGGCACGATCGCTTTTCAGAAATTTCAATCGCGCGGGCGTGGCAGAAAACAGATCGCGCACTTCAATACGCGTTCCCGGTGTATGGCTGGCGGGCGTAATCTTCCCCTTGCGTCCATGTTCGACGCGAATGGCGATGGCGTGAGCTGCATCTGCCGTTCGCGTGGTGATCTCCAATATCGCGACCGAACCGATGGACGGCAGCGCTTCCCCGCGAAAACCCAGCGTTGCAATATTTGTCAGATCGCCGGTGGCCAGCTTGGATGTGGCATGGCGCTCAACGGCCAGTTCCAGATCCCCCGTATCCATGCCGCTGCCATCGTCTGCGACGCGGATGAGTTTGCGCCCGCCCAATTCGACGGCAACCTCAATACGTTTGGCGCCAGCGTCGATGGAGTTCTCGACAAGTTCCTTCACGGCAGAAGCTGGCCGCTCGACCACCTCGCCCGCTGCGATGCGGTCGACAAGTATGGGATCGAGGCGGCGAATGGACATGGGTTTGGCCTGGGCGGTCCGGCAAGGATTTGGGCAAAGGCAATTTATCAGCACTGAGCGAACGAAGGGAAAGACTTGCCCCGCCGTCAACAGCAAATAACGCTCTCACACGCCCCTGCGGGCGGCTTAACTGATGCCCTGCGGGCGGCCTGCAGCTGCCACGAGAAGTTTCTTGCCATCAAACAACCGTTTCGCCACGCGATGGGTATCTTCCAGCGTCACAGCTTCTATCAGGCCATTGCGTTCATCGAGAAACTCAACCGGCCTGCCATCCATCTGCAAGCTCACAAGATTGCCTGCGATCTTGGTCGATGTATCGAAGCGAAGCGGATAGGAGCCAACGAGATATTTCTTGGCGCTGGCAAGTTCGGCCGGCGTGGGCCCATCGGCGGTGAGCTTGGCGATCTCGTCCTCGATCACCGAAATGGATTCGCCCGCGCGCTCATTCTTGGTCGATGTGCCACCGGAAAACAGTGCTGCACAATCGTATGTATGCAATCCCGACCAGACGGAATAGGCAAGACCGCGCTTTTCACGCACTTCCTTGAACAGGCGGGCAGAAAATACCCCGCCGCCCAGAATGTGATTGAGGACGATGGCGGGAATGAAATCATCATCCTCGCGCGCTATGCCGGGCAGCGAAAAGCGGATCGTCGTCTGCGGTACGTCCAGATCGATCACTTCGCGTTTGCCGCTTGCCGGCACAACAGGACCAATCGTTGCAAGGGACGACTTGGCCGGCAGGGCGCCGAACGTCTTGTCGATCAGGGTGGCGAGCAGCTTGGCGTCGATTGCACCCACTACGGCAATCTTCAATACGTCACGCGTCATCAGCGCCTTATGCGCCGCGACAATATCTTCGCGTGTGATTGCCTGAACCGATTCAATATCGCCGGAAACCGGGCGGCCATAGGGATGGTCACCGAATGTCGACTTGCGCCAGGCACGGCCGACCATCGCATCGGGATCCTTTGCATCGCGCTTCAAACCGGCAACGATCTGCGAGCGCACGCGCTGAATGGCATCCGCATCGAAGCGTGGCCTGTTTACTGTCAGGGCGAGCAGGTCGAAGGCATCGTCTATATGGCGTGTCAGCGTTTTGAGATCGCCGCTGAATGCATCGTGTCCGGCGTGAAACGATATTTCCACGGCCTTGTCGTCCATGGCGCGGTGAAAAGCATCTGCGTTGAGATCGCCTGCACCTTCGTCCATGAGGCCGGACAGCATGTTCGCGACCCCGGCCTTGCCGCCGGGATCATGGGCAGCGCCTGCCTTGAAGGCAAAATCGAAGGCAACCAGTGGAACCGTATAATCCTCGACGAGCCAGGCTTCGATACCTGCAGGGGTAATTACTTTCTGCACCCGTGATGCGCGCGAGACTTCCGATTCCTGCTTCAATGCAGACATATTATCTTCCATTCCTTTGAACGTTATCTCGATCAGGCCTGTGCCGCAGGTATTTCCTGCCCGGTAACATCTCCAGCGGGCAGCAGATAGCCAGTGACAGACCTGCGCCGTTGCAGCCATTTTTCCGCGACCGCGCGCACAGCTTCGCCTGTCACCGCATCGATACGATCAGGCCATTGGCGCACATCGTCGATGCTCATTCCGGTCGTAACCGACATGCCGTACATGCGCGCGAGATGAGTTTGGCTGTCCTGCGCATACACGGCATCGGCAATCAGGCGTGTCTTTGCACGTGCAAGCACATCCGGCTCGATGCCCTTGCGAACAACATCGGCGATAACATCCAGTACCGCGTCTTCAAGGTCTTCCAGTTCAACTTCCGGTGCGGGCATGGCGTAGACATAAAAGCGCGTCGCATCGAGTGATTGACCCATGTAATACGAGCCGGCAGCAACCGCCTTCTGGCTATCAACGACAAGGCTCTTGTAGAGTGCGCTTGTGGGACCGCCGCCCAGGATGTGCCCAAGCAATTCGAGCGCCTCGGCTTCGCCTGGCTCCGCCGTCGCATAAGAGGGGACGAGATAGATAACCTGTGCAACAGGCTGCTCGACCTTTTCATCCTCAAGCGAAACCAGCCGGTGCGCACGCGGCTCAGGTTCCTGCGGCCGGATACGCCGTGGAGCTTCCCCGCGCGGGCTGATCTTGCCGTAGGTCTCTTTCGTCAATGCGAGCACATCTTCTGCTTCGACGTCGCCAGCGACAATCAGAATTGCATTCTCGGGCGTATAGAAGCGCTGATAATAGGCCAGCGCATCTTCTCGGCTAAGACTTTCGATCTCATGGTTCCAGCCGATGATCGGCTTGCCATAGGGATGATGGGCGTAGAGCGCTGCCTGAACGGCTTCGCTCAATTGCTGGGATGGGTCGTTGTCGGTGCGCATGCGGCGTTCTTCAAGAACGACGTCGCGCTCTGGCGCAACCACTTCATCGGTCAGGACCAGATTGGTCATGCGGTCGGATTCGAATTCCATCATCACGCGCAAATGCTCTTTCGGCACGCGCTGGTAATAGGCCGTGAAGTCATAGGAGGTGAAGGCATTTTCCTGACCGCCCAGTTCGGCGACGATGTCGGAGAACTCACCCTTTGGATGGATCTTGGTGCCCTTGAACATGAGATGTTCAAGAAAATGCGCGATGCCAGATTTACATACCGGATCATCAGCAGAGCCATTGCGATACCAGATCATATGCGTAACGACCGGCGCGCGCCTGTCGGGAATGACCACCAGTTCCAGCCCGTTGTCCAGTTTGAACTGGGACATGTCCGGGCCATTGCCGGCAGCGCCATCGCTGCCGGGAGAAGGTGTCAGGCCGGACGTTGCGGGGCGGGAGTTTGCTGAAGCATTCGTGCTTGTCATGAGACCATCCGTGGGGGCGAAGCCTGCAGGCGTTTGCCCTGCAGCCAAAAGATCAATTCCAGCGAATATAGGTATCCTCGCTGCACAAGTCATGCCCCCGCTCGTAAAAAGCACGGCAACACGGGCAATAAAAAAGCCGCGCAGTTACCGCGCGGCTCTTGATCCCTATGCCGGGACTGTTAACGAAACTCGCGATCGCGCTTGGCTTCTTCGCGAATGGCTTCGCGCGGATCTGGTGCAATCGGCGTGTCCTTGACCGGTTCGAAGGTGTATTTCGCACGCTTGTTCGGCATCCGAAGGCCGACCGGCGGATCGGTCAAGGCAGTACGAGGCGGTTCCTGTCCAGGAACCAGATCCTTGCTTCCTGAGCCAGTGAGACGGTTGTTTTTCAAAACATCCCACATCCCCTTCACGTTACATGGCCGAGCCAGCGGATCGCTCATGTCACATGCTTCCGCGACTGGATCGCGAGGGGGGTTACTCGACAATCGACCGGTGTTGCGCAGATATTGCGGCGAAAGTATTTCGTTGCCAGCATCGTCGCGTAAAACGGTTCCAGCCGGGCGGGCTGCACGGCGCGCCTTCTGCACATCATGATCGACCGGCCATGCGGCATTGCGCTGGCGCACGGGAGGCAGCGGCGTCCGCAGGTTGCTGCTGGGCGGCAGAACCAGTGGTGCACGTTCACGGTAATTGATAGCCGGTTTTTCCTGGTTCGGGGTTAGTCCAGGAATACCGATGCTCGTTGTCAGCAATCCACTGAAGGTACCGAATATGCTTTGATGCCCATCATCATCGAGCGCCAGCGCCGGTACGGCGGCTAGCCCGAGAAGCGCGCTCGCGCCGACGGCAACAAGCCAGTTTCCGCGTGCAATCATGTGCCCTGAACCTCTGTCTGGCCCCGAATCCGGGGTAATCCGCAGTCTTTCGCCTCAAAATCCTAGGTGCCGGAATTTTCAGGCGATTTGGTGGCAGCGTCCGGATTTTCCCCGGTCACGTCTGTTTTTACGAAGATGGACTCATACAACAGTAGGCCCACCCCGGCAACAATTGCGACATCGGCAACATTAAAGACATACCAGGACAGGCGGCCCCACCGCTCCGTATCAGCAAACAGGTGGAAAAAGTCGGCTACCGCGCCATAAACCACCCGGTCGGCGAGATTTCCCAGAGCCCCGCCAGCGATCAATCCAAAGCCAAGTCCAAGTAAATAATTGCCCGCCCGCCACATGAGATAGAGCAGGACCGCTATGGCGAGCGCGGTAAAGCCGATCAGCGCCCACCGCCCGGCCGGGGTGTTTGCGCGCAGCAGCGAGTAGGAAATCCCGGGATTCCAGACCAGCACCAGATCCAGAAATCCGGTGACATGCACAGGCTGATAGCTGCGAATATCGTAGATATGCAGCATCCAGTACTTGTGCACCTGATCGGCGACAGCGGCGGCGAGCACTGCCCAAAGTCCGGCTGCGCGCGGGCTCAGGGCCATTGGCCCGCGGCCTTGAGTTCCCGCAGTGCGCCAGCATCGCGGGGTGTGACGCCGGGATAATCCGGATCTGCAGTTGCCGGATCGAAATACCGCCAGGATCGCTCGCATTTGATACCGGGCGCACGGTGCGGGGTCACAGCGACGCCGCGAACCTCGGCCATCCGGAATGCATCCTGCGGACCTTCGCCGGCCTCGATCGCGATGCCCGATGTGATGCAAACTTCAGCAAAATCCACGCTTTGGCAAAGAGCGCGCAAGTCCTCGTCAGCGATATGCACCAACGGTGCTGCCTCGAGAGAGGAGCCCATGCGCTTTTGCGCACGTTCGATCTCAAGCGCGCCGGTGACGACAGAGCGTACCCGGCGAATCTTTTCCCACTTTGCGGCCAGCTCTGCGTCACGCCAGTTCGTCGGGAACCTCGGCAAATGTTTCCAGATGCACGGAAACGGCGCTCGGGATAGCGGGCGAGCCAGCTCTCCTCCGAGGTGAACGCAAGAATTGGTGCAAGCCAGAGATTGGTGAACCGGAAAATGTGTTCGATTGTCTGCAACGCACCCAGGCGCTTTTGCGCTCGACAAGGCGGCTCGCAATACAAGCGCGTCCTTGCGGATGTCGAAATAGAACGCCGACAGGTCTGTGTTCATGAAAGCCGAAACGCGCGCGATGACCCGCTTGTAGTCGAAGTTTGCGTAAGCCCGGCGCACTTCATCGTCGAGTTCGGCAAGCCGGTGCAGCATCAGGCGTTCCAGCTCGTCGAGATCATCGTGAGCAATTTTCTGCGATGCATCGTAATGGGCGAGTGTGCCGAGCATCCAGCGCGTTGTGTTACGCAATTTGCGATAGGTCTCGATAAACGTCTTGAGGATTTCGTTGCCGATCCGCAGATCGTCGGAATAATCGGAAGCTGCCACCCACAGGCGCAGGATATCGGCTCCGGAATCCTTGATAACAGTTTGCGGGGCGACGACATTGCCCAGAGACTTCGACATTTTCTGGCCTTTCTCGTCGAGCACAAAGCCGTGCGTCAGCACCACGTCATATGGCGCGCGGCCGCGCGTGCCGCAGCTTTCGATCAGCGAGGAATGGAACCAGCCGCGATGCTGGTCCGAGCCTTCCAGATACATCACTTCGTCGCGGCCACCATCGCGAATGCGATTGATGCCGGCAAGGCCGGGGAAATGTACCGGATCTTCCAGCGTGAATGCATGCGTGGAACCGGAATCAAACCAGACGTCGAGCACATCGCCGACCTTGTCGTACTGGTCGGGATCATGGTCGTTGCCGAGGAAACGTGACTTGGCATCTTCTGCATACCAGCAGTCAGCGCCTTCGTTTTCGAAGGCCTCTGCGATGCGGGCGTTGACGGCCGGGTCGCGCAGGATTTCGTTGGTTTGCCTTTTTGACGAAAACGCAGATCGGCACGCCCCAGGCGCGCTGGCGCGAAACCACCCAGTCGGGCTTGGCCTCGATCATCCCGGTGATGCGGTTCTGGCCGGATGCGGGCACCCAGCGGGTTTCGGTGATGGCCTTGAAGGAGAGATCGCGCAGGGTCGAAGGCGCATCGTCGAACGGCTGGTCCATGGCGATGAACCATTGCGGCGTATTGCGAAAGATGACCGGTTTCTTGGAGCGCCATGAATGGGGGTATTGATGCTTTAGCCGTCCACGGGCGACAAGATTGCCCGCTGCCATCAGCGCCTCTATTACCGCCTTGTTGGCATCACCGCTCTTGCCCTTGTCATCGATGACACGCTTGCCTTCAAAGCCCGGCGCATCCTTCGTGTAGGAACCGTCGGCTTCGACCGTATAGGGAATCGTTGTGTCAATGCCGCGTTCGCGCAGCAAGCGACCGCTCGCCATCCAGATTTCAAAGTCGTCGCGGCCGTGACCGGGCGCAGTATGGACGAAGCCCGTGCCGGTATCGTCGGTGACATGATCGCCATCGAGCAGCGGCACGTCGAAAGTCGTAGCCCATGGATGCAAGCGGATGCGCGCAGGTGATGCCTGCCAGCTCGTCCGCGCTCAAGGCCCGGACTTTTTCGAACGCCTCGACCCGCGCCGCCTTGAAAGTCGCTTCGGCGAGCGCATCGGCCAGAACGTACGCTGCGCCTTTCTTTGCCCAATTGTCGTCAGCAGCTTCCGTGACGCGATACAGTCCGTATTCGATCTTGCGCGAATAGGAGATCGCGCGGTTGCCGGGAATTGTCCAAGGCGTTGTGGTCCAGATAACAACCGACGCTGTCTTCAGGTCGGCAGAACCCGTACCCCTAACCGGAAACGCCACGTGCACCGTGTCGGACGTGTGATCTTCGTATTCGACTTCCGCCTCGGCCAGCGCGGTCTGTTCGACAACAGACCACATCACCGGTTTGGAGCCGCGATAGAGCAAACCGTTCTCGGCAAACTTCATGATCTCGCGGGCGATTTGCGCCTCGGCGGGATAGGTCATGGTGAGGTAGGGATTTTTCCAGTCACCGGTGACGCCAAGGCGGATGAATTCCTCGCGCTGCACATCGACCCAGTGATCGGCATAGGCGCGGCATTCCTGCCGGAAGGCGATCATTGCATCGCTGTCGGTCAGGTCCGGCTTCTGCTTGCCCTTGGAGCGGTAATTGTCTTCCTCGATTTTCCATTCGATCGGCAGGCCGTGACAATCCCAGCCCGGCACATAATTGGAATCCTTGCCGAGCATTTGCTGCGAGCGGGTGACGATGTCTTTCAGGATCTTGTTCAGCGCGTGGCCGATGTGAATATTGCCATTTGCATAGGGAGGGCCGTCATGCAGGACGAATTTCGGCCTGCCCTTGCCCTTGCGCGCGCAACTTTCCATAGAGATCGATCTCCTGCCAGCGGGCCAGGATTTCCGGCTCCTTCTTCGGCAGACCGGCGCGCATGGGAAAATCGGTCTTGGGCAGGAACAGGCTGCGGGAATAATCCGGCGCGCCATTGCCGCCGTCATTTTTGGGGGTGTCAGTCATCATACGCCATTTCAGGATCGCCCGGCGCGTCGCCACCCGCATCGTGGGAGCCGGCCGGACCAAATTTCAAATCAGGGGTGGAATAGACAATTTCGCGGCAAAACGCCAACGTCCCGGCGCGTCAGTAACGGGCCGGGCAGATAATTCGGAAAATGATCTGGCGATGACAATCCATGTTCCACGCATACCATTGCGAAGCGATCAAAGAGAACCGGAAACCATCCCGACCGGCCTAGCGCGCCAGAATCGCCCGCGCTTCGGCCTCGTCCTGCCGGATACGCGCGACCATGGTATCGAGATCGGCAAATTTCTCTTCGCCCCTGATCCATTCGACGAATCCGACTTCAAGTGTCTTGCCGTAAAGATCGCCTTCGAAATCGAACAGGAAAATCTCCAAAAGCGGTGCGCCATTGTCCACGGTCGGGCGGCGGCCCCAGCTCGCGACCCCGTCAATGGTCTGGTCATCGACATTCCACCCGCACTGCGTAAATACCATGCCGCAGCTTGTTCGAAGGGTCGAGCTGCAGGTTTGCGGTCGGGAAACCAAGGGTCCGGCCCAGTTTCTGGCCATGAATGACCTGTCCGACCACGAAATATTTATGGCCCAGCAAACGCCGCGCATGTGACACATCCCCGGCTTCAAGGGCCTGCCGGGTTGCGCCCGAATGCACGGCTTCCAGACTGCCATGGCGGTCGGCGACGATCTTCTCAATCACCGCGACCTCAAAGCCGTAACGGTTGCCCGCTTCGCGCAGGAAATCGGGAGAACCAGCGCGCGCCTTGCCGAAATGAAAGTCGTATCCGACGACAGCGGCTGCAATATCCAAACGCCCCACCAGAATTTCGGCGACGAATTTTTCGGCCTCAAGGGCCGCCAGTTCCCTGGAGAATGACAGGACAATCAGGCCATCCAGACCTATCCGCTGCATGACCAGGGCCTTTTCCGGCTCGGGCGTCAGGCGGAAAACAACGGTCCTGCCAGCGAAAAAGTCTGCCGGATGAGGCTCGAATGTGAGCACGGCGCAGGGCCTGCCCATGCGCTGCGCCAGCTCCCTCGCCTTGCCTATCACGGCAGAATGGCCACGATGCACGCCATCGAAATTTCCCAGCGCCACCACGGGCCTGGCCAGTTCCGGCGGCAGGCTGGCGGGATCGCGCAGCACTGCGAACGGCTTTGCCGCATTTTTCCCGTCTGTTGGCTTAAGGGTCATCATGTCTTCCGGTTCGTCCCGCGCCCCTGTCCGGTGGCAGCGGGCGGAAACTGCATGGCAGGCCACGGGGCGTCAAGTTCATAACATTCGGGTTTGACCGAACGCATGGCCCGCCGGGCAGTTTGCCGCCAGAATTCAAATATGAAACAGAATCTATCGGCTCTGGAGCTCACCAGACAGGAATATGCACGGGACGTTGCCGCCAATAGCGGTTGTGCGGGGGGCCCGGTTGAAGCGGCATTTGCGGAAATACCGCGGGAAAACTTTCTCCCGGATCCACCCTGGGACATTTTCGGCGGCTGCGTCGGCGCGACGCTGACGAGTTCCGAGCCGGAAGCGCTTTATTGCGACGGACTTGTCGCCATCGACAACGCCAAGGGCATAAACAACGGGCAGCCCAGCCTGCATGCCAAATGGATTTGCGCCGCCGACCCCATCCCGGGTGACATCGTCGTACATGTGGGATGCGGCGGCGGCTATTACAGCGCCATCCTCGCCTCGCTCGTCGGGCACAATGGCCATGTCCACGCGTATGAAATCGACCCGGACGTGGCACGATTGGCCGCGCGCTGTCTGGTCGTCTATCCGAACATAACCCTGCACAGGGTGAGCGGGGCCAGCAGCGAGCTTCCAGCAGCCGATGTCATTTATGTCAACGCCGCGGCAAGCGCCCCGCAGGCCAGCTGGCTTTCAGCACTACGGCCCGGTGGCAGGCTGATCTTTCCCTGGTCCTTTCGCGAAAGCGGAACGGCAACCGTTCTGATTACCCGCAGTAACGATCCGGAATCGGCAGTCTTCGCCGCGCGCATGATCGGGCGGGTTTCATTCATCGCGCTGGAGGACGAACAGGAGCACCGGGACAAACCGGTCGATGCGCAGGCTGTTTTGGAAATTCGCTCGCTGCAAACGACTGCCGCCCGAAAACCCGATGGCACATCCATTGCGGTATTTCCCGGCCATTGGTTCTCCTCGCGCGCAGTGGATCGCGAATAAGTATTCCTTAACCACGAGTATCAAATCCAATTTTCGCTAAATTTGAACAAATCGTCTTAACCCGGCTCCAACATCCCTCTGATATTGAAAGTCGTGGGAATTGATTGCGCATTTGTGCGTGTTTTGTTTTGGGAGACAATTATGAGCCTCGACCCTAATGCATCCATCCTCGTCGTCGACGACTACAAGACGATGGTGAAGATCGTGCGCCACCTGTTGGGCCAGCTCGGATACAAGAATGTTGACGATGCCGCCAACGGTGCTGAAGCCTTCGAGAAACTGCAGGCAAAGAAATACGATCTGGTTATCTCGGACTGGAACATGGAACCGATGACCGGCTTTGAACTGTTGCAGCGCGTTCGCTCGGCCGGTGACAATGCCAATGTGCCCTTCATCATGGTGACGGCAGAATCCAAACCGGAAAACATTGTCGCCGCGCGCAAGGCCGGCGTGAACAATTATCTGGTGAAGCCATTCAACCAGCAATCGCTGAAAGCAAAGATCGATCAGGTTTTTGCTTCGGCAGCAGCGGCCTGACAGCTACCAGGCCAGCCGCTCCATCGCAGCAAGCGGGGACAAGCCCGCGTCCGCTGCAAGCGATTGCAAAACATCCTTTCGCAAACCGCCCGGCGCCCCATCAGGCCCGGGCGGATGCAATTGGGCCTTGTGAATTCCGCTTGTGATAAACACCGCGTCCAGTCCGCGTCCCATTGCACCGGCAATGTCCGTGCGCATGCCATCGCCAATGGTCAACACACGTGCGGGCGCAACGGGTGCGCCGTGATGGTGTTGAGCAAGTTCCAGCGCGCGGTCATAAATCGGCGCAAAGGGTTTGCCAGCCTGAATAACTGCGCCGCCCATCTTTTCGTACACTTCGGCCAATGCGCCCGAGCAATACAACTCGCGATCCCCGACATGCACAACGATATCCGGATTGGCTGATATCATCGTCAGTCCCCGCTCGGCCATGATGTCGAAGTCTGCCTGATAATCGGCCGGGCTGTGATCGTCGTCGAACAAGCCGGTGCAGACCACATAATCGGCGTGTTTCAAATCCACACGCGGCGGGTTCAACCCGGTTTGCTCCTTGAGAATGTCAAACAAGGCCAGATCGCGCGGCGGGCCTATATGATAGAGCGGAGCAAGGCCCCGCGCCGCAATATGCGCCAGCGTGACGTCGCCAGAGGTTACGACCGCATCAAACGTGCCATCGGGTACGCCAAGCCCCTTGAGCTGCTCCAGCACCGGCGGAAACGGTCGCGGCGCATTGGTAATCAGGATCACCGTGCCGCCATTGTCGCGGAACTGACGCAAAGCGGAACAGGCCGCCGCAAAGTGCTCGCGGCCATTGTGCACAACGCCCCAAATGTCGGACAGAAGAACGTCATAACCGGCCGCAAGGGAAGCAATGCTTTCGATGACCGGAATTGGTGGCGCGGGCGCGCGTGAAGAAGTTGCATTCATGGTCTAGGCGCTAAAGCCGAACGCGCTTTGCGTCAAGCTTTACGAGCCAGCGTCACCTTGCGTCTCCGCGCCATATTGCAAGGCCCGGGCGAATTGCCTACAAATTGCAATCGTTAGAAAAAATCCATTGCCCCTGCGGTTCCGGAGTGTTCCATGCCCATGTTCATCAACCCTTCGAATGTCACGACACCGCCATCCAGCTATTCGCACGGGGTGCTGCTTGGCCCCTATGCACGAAGGCTGATTATTTCAGGCCAGGTCGGCGCCAGACCGGACGGGACGATGGCCGAAGGCATCAAGGCACAGACCGAACAGGCGATCGACAACCTGTTCAACGTCATTGCAGCGGCACAGATGAAGCCAACCGACATAGTCAAGATTGTGACCTTCCTGACCCGTCGCGAAGATCTTGCCGTTTTGCGCGAAGTGCGTTCGGCAAAATTCGGCAAGCACGCTCCCGCCAGCACGCTGTTGATTGTTTCCGGTCTGGCAAATCCGGAGTATCTCATCGAAATCGAGGCCGAAGCGATTCAGGAAGCGCGGTAGCGCTGCGGCAGATATACCGCCGATGGACAAAAGAGGCACACCAATGAGCGAACGCAAGAGTATTCATCTTAATGTGCAGGGCATGACGTGCCAGGGCTGTGTCAATGCGGTGACGCGCGTCGTCAAGAAATCCGACCCGCAAGCGGATGTGAAAATCGACCTGGCCAGCGGCAAGGTCGACATCGAAAGCGATGTGGACGCTGCTTTGGTAACCGCGGCTATCGAGAAAGCCGGATACGGCGCGCAGCTGCGTTAGATTTTTGCAATGCGCCCATCGACGATATGGACGCGCCTGTCGGCGCGGGCGGCCAGCTCTAGGTCATGTGTAACGACGACCACGGAACGGCCCGGAACCCCGTCGACTTTTGCATCGACAATCTCGCGGAAAATTTCCAGCACCTGATCGCTTGAAGCCGTGTCGAGATTGCCTGTAGGTTCATCGGCCAGAATGACAGAAGGCTCGTTGGCCAGCGCCCGCGCGATTGCGACACGCTGACGTTGCCCGCCGGACATTTTGTCAGGCGTCTTGCCAGCATGATCCTGAAGGGTAAGCGACGTCAAAAGATCCATGCCACGCTGATGCATCTGTTTGGGAGACAACCGCTTCATGGCGCGCATGGGTAACATTACATTTTCAAGCGCCGTCAGTTCAGGCAGCAAGAAATGGAACTGGAATACGAAACCGAGCGTCGACAGACGTATCGCGGCGAGCTTCTCTTCGCTCAAACGGGTGGTATTGCGTCCCTTCACATGAACCTCTCCACTCGTAGGTGCATCCAGCAAGCCAAGCAGATACAGAAGAGATGATTTGCCGGAACCGGATGGGCCGGTGATGGACACGAACTCGCCGGGCGCGATCGCCAAGTCGATATCGGCCACGAGAGTCGTCTTCACTTCATCGCCGATGATGCGCGTTGCCTTGCGCAGTTCCAGCAATGGCACGGACAGTTCGGCAGTCGGCGCGCTCATGTCGCGCCCCTGATGATTTCGACAGGGCGCATGGACGCAGCCTTGCGGGCCGGAAAATATCCGGCGATCAAGGATGCAGCGAGTGCAACCGCGCCAGCAAGAGCATAATGCGTCGGTGCGTAGTAGATCGGGAGATGGGTGGCATCCATGAAGGGAGATTTTATTTCAATGGTTCCCATGCCAAGGCTGAGGAAATAGCCGAGCATCCACCCCACACCCATGCCTATGAGGCCGATGATAAGCGCTTCGGTTACGAAAATCCGGCGGACCGTCTTTGATGGAATGCCGAGGGATTTCATGATCGCAATGTCGCGCGATTTCTCATGTGTGATAGTCGAGATGATGTTGTAGGTGCCGAACGAGGCGACCAGGAGAATGGCGCCGACAACGGCATACATGATGATATTCCGGATTTGAAATGCCGACAGCAAATCTTCGTTGGCTTCCTGCCAGGAGACAGCCTTGTATCCGGTCTCGCCTTCAATACGCGCGGCGATTTCGCGCGCAGAAAGCGCTTCACGGGTCTTGATCCTTATTTCATTCACCAGGCCGGTTTGTCCGGCAAGGATCTGCGCTGTCTTCAACAGCGTGTGCACTTGCGTATCGTCAATCTGGCTGACGCCAGTGTGCGAAAGCGCAACAACCGTAACGCTCATGGTGCGTCCATTGCCTGCCGTTAGCGACAACGTGTTGCCGATACGCGCACCAATTTTTGTCGCCAGCCTGTCGCCGAGGATGACGGCATTGGAGGATTTGAAAAGATCGCTCAGGGCGCCACTCCTGATTTGTTCGCCAAGCTTGGAGACTTGCACTTCCCGGCGCGGATCAATGCCAATGACACTGGCGGCCGTATCCCGGCCGGCAAAACGGATCACGGCCTTTGCCTGAACCGATGGGGCTACGCCGCCTGGCAGCCAGGCTTCAATCGAAGCGATCAGCGCATAGGGGTTCTTGATGCCGGGCCGGCTGACCGGCGTTTTCAAACCGCTGAATGCCACGGCGTCGAACGTTGTTTCGGCCGGCTGGACGGGTGGATTGCGGCGCGTATCGGTGACCGCGATATGCGGCATGGCGTCAATCAACTGCGCGGTAAAATCGCGCTGGGAGCCTTCCATGAGGGCCGCCATCATCACCGAAAATCCGACACCTGTCGCCACACCCAGCACGCCAACGATAGTCTGGCGCAGGCGGGCGCGAACGTGGGTTGCAGCTATGGACAGTACGAGGCTCATTTTGCCGACGCCTTGCCGGGGGCAGGCGCACCGTTTGCCGGAGCAGCCGCCGCAGGCTCGGCCTGAACGCGCATTGCATCGCGCAATTTCGATGTCGCCGGTGTGACGATTTTCTCGCCGGGTTCAAGACCGGACAAAACCTCCAGCATCCGCGTTCCGCGAATACCGATCCTGACAGGCAGTCGCACCAACCGTCCGTCGCGCACTGCAAAAACATGGTTGTCGATGATGGCCTCGGCAGGAACCAGAACGACATCGTCCTTTGCGCGCGTGATGACATTGGCCTCAACACTCATGCCGATGCGCAAAGGCGTGTCGTCCGGCAACGGTAGATAGACGCGGAATGTCTTTGTTGCCGGATCACCCTTGGGCGTGATGTCGCCAACCTTTGCTTCGATCCGCTGATCCTTGAAACCCTCGCTGCGCAACAGGACACGCTGGCCCGTGCGCACCTTCGGGATATCATCTTCACTGACCTCGGCAACTATAAGCAATGGTTTTGGTGGACCTACCCAGAATAGAATATCGCTTGGCGCCGTGCCCGCTATCTCGCCGACCTCTCCATCCTTGCGCAGGACAATGCCATCCAAAGGTGCATGCAGTTCGAGATCGCGAATGCGGTCCTTCTGCGCGGCAATCCGCGCGTCATATTCCTGCAATTGGGTGATGAGCTGATCCAGACTGGTCTGGGTTGCAGCCGCACGGGATACCAATTGCCGCACGCGCTCGATGTCCAGAGCGATGCGTTTGCGGCGCGCCTCAAGTTCCGTCAACACGGCGCGCTCTTCGAAATCATCCAGACGAACGAGCGGATCGCCTTTCTTGACCGGCTTGCCCTCGCAATCGCACAGCCAGACAATGCGCTTGCGCTGCAGGGCGACCACCTTCGCCCACCGCTGGGGTTCGACAACACCTGTTGCATAGACAACTTCGGCAGCACTGCCCTTGCGGATTTCGGTGACGGTAACGGCGGACGCAATGCCAAATCCGTGCAGCCACCAATATGCGCCAGCCGCAGCGGCCACAGCGAGAAGCAGAAACCAGAATATTTTACTCATTCCAAAGGTCCGCATTTTTCTTGACTGATACAGCCGTTAAACCATCAGGCTGGGGCGATACCATGACGGGAGTCAATGGGGGCCACGATTGGCAGCCAATGTCAGAACCGCGATTGGCCGGAATTGGTAGTGTTCCCCTTACGTGCCCCGGCGTGGTAAGAGCCGGATCGCTCCGCTGTTGTGGAGTTCGGGAGATTATTCATGTCGACGCAGGCCGTTCTGGCGCCCAATGATCTTGACGCCTACTGGATGCCATTTACTGCCAACCGGGCCTTCAAGGCCTCGCCGCGCATGCTCGGGCGTGCCAAGGACATGCATTATTTCACTCCAGATGGCCGCAAGCTTATTGATGGGGTTGCCGGATTGTGGTGCGTCAACGCCGGTCACAGCCGCGACCCGATCGTCAAGGCTATCCAGCAGCAGGCAGAAGATCTTGATTACGCGCCGCCATTTCAATTCGGCCATCCCAAAGCCTTTCAGCTTGCAACGCGCCTGGCGGACATGGCGCCGGGCGACCTCGATCACGTGTTCTTTTCCAATTCCGGTTCCGAAGCGGTCGATACGGCGCTGAAGATCGCGCTTGCCTATTTCAACATCAACGGACAAGGCTCGCGTCAGCGCCTGATCGGACGGGTTCGCGGCTATCATGGGGTCGGATTTGGCGGCATTGCCGTCGGCGGCATGGTGCCCAACCGCAAATTCTTCGGCTCTGCCCTGCCCGCCACAGACCATTTGCCTGCAACCTATAATCGCAAGGAACAGGCCTTCAGCCGAGGCGAGCCGGAATGGGGTGGACACCTGGCGGACGAATTGGAAAATATCGTCGGCCTGCATGACGCATCGACCATTGCAGCCGTCATTGTCGAGCCCATGGCCGGATCAACCGGTGTGCTTCCGCCGCCCAAGGGCTATCTGAAACGGCTGCGGGAAATTTGCGACAAATACGGCATATTGCTGATTTTCGATGAGGTGATCACCGGCTTCGGACGTTTGGGTTTCAGCTTTGCGGCGGAACGGTTTGGCGTGGTTCCGGACATGATCACATTTGCCAAGGGTGTGACCTCCGGCACGGTGCCGATGGGCGGTGTGATCGTGCGCAAGCATATCCACGATGCCTTCATGAAGGGGCCGGAGCATGTCGTGGAATTGTTTCACGGCTATACATACTCTGCCCATCCGCTGGCCTGCGCGGCTGCACTTGCGACCCTGGATATTTACGAAAAGGAACATGTCTTCGCCAATGCCCGCGCATTGGAGAACGAATGGGCCGATGCGGTGCATTCGCTGAAAGACTTGCCGAATGTGCAGGACATTCGCACTATCGGTATTGCTGGCGCCATCGATCTGGCTCCTGTTGAAGGCGCGCCGGGCAAGCGCGGCTACGCCGTCATGGAAGAGGCCTTCCACCGGCAGGACATGCTGGTGCGCATGGCCGGTGATACGCTGGTATTTTCTCCACCACTGATCCTGAACAAGAATCACATCGGCGAAATGGTGGACAAGGCGCGCAAGACAATCCTGGCAGTGGCGTGACGCACGTCACTTCAGGTTGAGCAATTCGCCATGCAATTTGCGCGCGCCTTCCAGCGCAGCAGCCGGCGTGTTCATGACCTTGGTGACATAAGCTGCCAGCTCTTCCCCGCGCATGGGTGATATGGGGATACCAGCCTTTTTCACATCCGCCAGGAATTCGGGATCTACAAGCATCTTCTGAAATGCGCCTCTCAGGATCGCCAGCTTGTCGTCGGATACGCCGGGCGGAAAGGCGAGCGAACGCCCGATGGTTCCAGCAGAAGCATAAATCTCCAGCAGGGTTTTCTCTTTTTCACCGCCAAACTCGGTCATCGCAGGAAGATTTGGATAATCTTTCAAACGTTGCGAAGAAATGGCGAAAAACGGAACCAGCAAACCGCGTTTCAAAGCATCGGCCTGCACGACTTGAACATTGGCGAGCGTGAAACCGCCCCCGTCAAGTTCACCGCGCTGCATTGCAAGGTGAACATCCGACGTGCCCTTGTAGCCGGCAATGATCCTGAATTTCGTGCCAATGAGTTTGTTCAGCATCAGCGGCCCGAGTGCGAAAACATTGGCGCGTCCGGTGACACCCATGGTCATCTCTTTTTTCTTCGCATCATCCAGCGAGGTCACGCCGGATTTTTTCGTGGCCACACCGATGGAATCGGCATTGTCGAAACGGCCGATATATTTGTAGTCCTTTGCGTTGAATTTGATCTTGTTGTTCAGAAGCGTCTCGAACACGACTTCTGCATGAATCAGGTGGATCAGCGTGCCATCCTTTGGCGCGACATTGTAGGAATAATTCAGCCCCACGTTTCCGCCGGCGCCGGGCATGCTCTGCATGATGAGGTTCGGCTGACCGGGAATGTGCTTGCGCAAGCGCCGGGTCGCGAGCTGTGCGTACAGGCCATAGGTTCCGCCAACGCCCGCACCAATCAGGATGCGCACATCCTTGCCCTTGTAGAAATCCGCTGCGCCTTGCGCCTGAGCACGGTTCGCAGCCATCGCCATGCCTGCACTGATTGCCAGCATGCAAAAAATGAGCTGAGTTTTCTTCATGATGCTCCCCCGGAGTGCACATCTATTGTCAAGGTGTGCATTGTGTTTTCACAAGTCTGCACGATGACTGCGGGCAGTGCAAGAATACATTCCAGTTAGGTGCCACCGCCATCGACGCCGTCAGCTTTTCACAGCCATGCAGTCGATCTGCAGCACGCAACCCTCTGGTAATTCGGAAATTAACGCCAGCCGGGCTGGGCGCGAGTGCTCGTCGGGGAACAATTCGAGCCAATGCTTGTTGGCAATCGGGCGATCGTTACGATCGGCGAAATACAGTGTGAGGCGTATGACATCGCCGGGCGTCAGTCCGGCAAGCTCCAGCACGCGGCGCAGGTGGCGGAATGCCAGCGCTATCTGTTCGGTCTTGTCGGGCAGATATTGACCTGTCTTCGCATCCTGGCCTGATACAGCGGACGTTACCAGGATGTTGCCGATCATCGCAGCTGGCGGGATCGGATTTACATGGGCGGGAAGATCGTCAGCGTGAATATTGATGCGTTTGCCCATTGCGTTTCTCCAACCGGTCAGGTCATTGCCTTGTTCAGTTTGTCGATGATCTTGCGCCGTTCGGCTGCGTTCTGCGTTGTTTCCAGCCTGTTGGCCAGTTGCAGGATAAAGGCTGCATAATCATTGTGCCAATCGCGTTCGAGCGCCGCATCATCGATGCGTTTTGCTGGCCGCTCCCTGGATTGCAGCGCCGGCCGCAGAGAGCGACAATGTCTCGTCGAATTGCGGCAGCAGGATTTTTTTAACGTCCATGCCGCGTTCGCCCAGAAGACGACGCAACTCATCGCGCGCTTCCTGCTCACCATGATTGAGAAACAATGCGCCGGTGATCGGAGCACGCTCCTCGATCCATGCAATCAATTCACTTTGATCGGCATGGGCCGAGTAGTTTCCAATCTGGCGGATGTTGGCATTGACCTTGAAATCCGTGCCGTGAATGCGAACGTCGGGAGTTCCGCTAACGATGACATGCCCAAGCGTGCCTGCTGCCTGATATCCAACAAACAGAATGGTCGCATTTTTTCGCCAGATATTGTTCTTCAGGTGATGCTTGATGCGTCCGGCTTCACACATGCCGCTGGCAGAGATAATGATCGCACCGCCGGTGACCTTGTTGATGGCCTTGCTTTCCTCGACACTTTCCACAAAGCGGAAACGTGGATCACGAAACAATTGCCCGTTGGGGATAGCTATATCGTCCAGCGTATTGGCGTAATGGGCGAACACCTCGGTAACTTTTCGGGCCAGCGGCGAATCCAGAAAAACGGTTGCTTCGGGAATTTCCTTGCGCGCAAGCAACACACCGATGTCGTGCAATAATTCCTGGGTCCTTTCCACGGCGAACGACGGAATCACCACGTTGCCACCGCGCTGCAGTGCTTCCGACAATTCCTTGCGCAAAACCTCGCGGCGCTTGGCGAGCGTATAGTCGTCGCGTTCCCGGTCGCCGTATGTGCTCTCGCAAACGATGTAATCGAAACCTTCCGGCGCGTCGGGTTCGGGATGAAAAACCTTTTCATCTGGCCCAAGGTCGCCAGAGAAAAGCATCCGCATGGTCTGGCCGGAGGATTTGTCGGCAAATTGCACTTCAACTGAAGCTGAACCCAGAATATGTCCGGCATTCCAGAACCGCGCGCGTACACCGCCGCCCGGTTCGAACCATTGCTCGTAGGGCACTGTGAATAGACGCGACAACAGCTCTTCGGCGTCTTCTTTTGTGTAGAGGGCTTCCACTTCCTGCTTGCCGCGGCGGTTTTGTTTGCGATTGACGCGCTCCACATCCGCCTCCTGGATGGAAGCCGAAATCGAGCATCATGAATTCCAGAAGATCGGCGGTGGCGGGTGTCGCAAAGACCTGTCCCTTGAAGCCATGCTTCACAAGCTTTGGCAGCAAACCGGAATGGTCGATATGCGCATGAGTCAGAATGACATATTCGACATCTGCGGGATTGAACGGAAACGGATCGAAATTGAGCTGACGAACCGTTCGATTGCCCTGGAACATGCCGCAATCGACCAGAAATCCGGTTTGATCTGTCCGCACAAGCGAGCAGGAACCCGTAACCGTTCCCGCCGCACCATAAAACGAAATTGTCGCCATTGGCTGTTTCCCGATTCACACGCGCCAGCATAGCGATGGGCAGCCAGCAGGGCAAAACCTGCGGGCCTGCACTTGCCGTGGAAGTCAGATCAGTAGCGCCAGGTCAGTAGCGCCGATCAGTAGCGCCAGGTCAGTATCGCCAAGTCATCTGCTGCAAGCGCGTGTCGATATGGATGATCGACTTGCGGCGATAGGTGCCAACACCATTCACGCCGGGCAGCGAGCGGGCAAAGCGCGCAAGCGTTGAAGGTGCAACGCCCGGCACGCGAATGTCCGCCGCGCGACAGAAGCGATGCATCGACCGGCGGCGGCCGTTGCTGCGATAGCCGGAGGTAACTTCAACCTCGGCGTTGAAGTGGCGGCCTATGGTTTCCAGCGAGGAACGCAGGGTGGAATCAAAACAATGGGTGACAACGTTCGGATAGGCTGCGCGCCAGCGTCCGCCGCCAACCGGGCCGGAATAGCGCGCGGCAGGGGCAAGCGACGCGCGGATTGCGCGGCGCGGCGCGGACGATGCCCCGGCAGGCGTGCTCACGCCGTTCACTTCGACCACTGCAGGCGCATAGGCAGAAGCTGTAATGACAGCACCGGCAGGTGTAGTCCTGGTTGCTGTCGTCGCAGGAGCAACAGCATCGCCCGCGGGCGCTGATACGGGCGTAATGGCAGCTTTTGGCGCTCCGGCAGCTTCGTCGCCAACACGATCTTCATAGGCATTAAAGGACCGCTTGTGCAGGGATTCTTCGGAGGGAGACAGCGGCGGCTCCGGATCTTCCTCGGCCTTGGGGCCGGCCGGCACGGGTGCCGGCGAGAACAGGCCGAAGAATTTTATCTGGCTTTCAGCCGAGGCCACGCGAACCGGCTTTGGCGCGGCTGCTGGGGCTTGCTGGCCCGGCACTGCCGAAACAATGGCGGCGGATTGGGGCGCAGCTGAAGGGTTTTGGCTGGCAGCCGCAGGTGTCTGCGCGGGTGAAGCCTGGACGACAGTCGTGGCTGGCGTTTGCGGCGCGGCGGCTGTTGGTGACGCGGCAGCCTGTGCTGCAGCGGCTGGCTTTGCCGCATCCGTTGCACCTGCTGTGGCGGCACCTGTAGCTGGCTTGCCTGCGGCAGCCACCTGCACAGGCGTTCCAAAATCCGGGCGAGGCACTGGCATTGGCGCATTGGCAGGCGGAGCTACACTGGCGACGCGCATCTGCGGCTTGTCGGCCTCTGGCGCCGTTGGGGTAGCCGAGGCTACCGGGGCAAGAGTGGCAGGATTGGCGGTCGCTACAGGGTTTTGCGGCGCAGCACCATTGAGGTTTCCCTGATATTCGCCATTGCAACCGGCGATACCGGTGGCCAGGGCGGCAACAAACGTCAGCGTCGCGCCACGGCGCAGCAAGGAAAACTCTTTCAAATCAAACCCCTCACGGAGCAGCCGTTGACCGGCTGAATGTCCCCTTGTCCGCCCCAAATTTCGGCGCGAACCTATCCGTTGGCCCCAGTTGCGTCAACAATGGGGCGGCAATGGGGCGTACGGGCCGGTATGGGTGAGTCAATCCGCCACAGGAGTCGACTTTTCCCCGAAACATCTTAAAAGCCCCGGCAATCCCAAATTCCAGAGACAGGCCCCCTCGGGGCCGGATTGCACGCCATGACCGAACCATCCGACACTTCGCCGAAATCCAGCCGCACCCAGGCACGGCTCCCGCGCGGGCTTGCCGACCGAGGCCCGGCCGATCTGGCAGCAACCAGAAAAATGATGGCGGCGATTCAGGAAACCTACGAACTCTATGGCTTCGAGGCGGTGGAAACCCCCTTCATTGAATATACCGATGCGCTGGGAAAATTCCTGCCCGATCAGGACCGGCCCAACGAGGGCGTGTTTTCCTTTCAGGACGACGACGAGCAATGGCTGTCGCTGCGCTACGATCTGACGGCGCCGCTTGCCCGTTATGTTGCGGAGAATTTCGACAAGCTGCCCAAGCCCTATCGCAGCTATCGGGCGGGCTATGTCTTCCGCAATGAAAAGCCGGGTCCGGGCCGCTTCCGCCAGTTCATGCAATTCGATGCCGACACGGTCGGCGCAGCTTCTGTCGCGGCGGATGCGGAAATCTGCATGATGGCGGCAGACACGCTTGAAAAACTCGGCATCAAGCGCGGCGACTATGTCATCAAGGTCAACAACCGCAAGGTGCTCGACGGTGTGATGGAAGCCATCGGCCTTGGCGGCGAGGAAAACGCTGGACGCAGGCTGACGGTGCTGCGCGCGATCGACAAACTCGACCGGCTCGGACCCGAAGGCGTGCGGCTGCTGCTGGGTGCCGGACGCAAGGACGAGAGCGGCGATTTCACCAAGGGCGCAGGGCTGGATGACGCTCAGGCAAAGATCGTATTCGACGCAATGAACGGAACTCTCGACGCACGTTCGGGGCCGTCTGTCCTTGCCGAAGGACTTCAGGAGCTGTCAGAGATAGAAGCTTTCGTTCGCGCTGCAGGCTACGGTCCCGAGCGCATCAAGATCGACCCCTCCGTCGTGCGCGGACTTGAATATTACACCGGCCCCGTTTTCGAAGCCGAACTCACCTTCGAGGTGAAGGATGAAAAGGGCCGCCCCATGCGCTTTGGTTCGGTCGGTGGCGGCGGACGTTATGACGGTCTGGTCGCGCGCTTTCGCGGCGAACCGGTTCCCGCAACCGGTTTTTCCATCGGTGTCTCACGTCTGTTGTCGGCCCTGACCGCCATCAAGTCGCCCATCGTCACGAGCGAAGCGCAGCGCGGTCCGGTTGTCGTGCTGGTCATGGACAAGGACGCTGCCGCGATGGCCAAGTATCAGGGCTTCGTGCAGCAATTGCGCGGCGCAGGTATTCCTGCCGAACTCTATCTCGGTTCTGCTGGCATGAACGCCCAGTTGAAATACGCCGACAAACGCAATGCGGTGTGTGCAATCATTCAAGGTTCCAACGAACGCGAAAAAGGCGAGGTCGTTGTGAAGGATCTTGTGCTCGGCGCGCAGGTGGCCAAGGCTGCCAAGGACATGGACCGCGACGAATACCTGTCGATGAAAGAGCGCCAGCAGGCCCATGCTGCCGAAGGCAATCTCGTAAACGCCGTCAGGGATGTGCTGGGCCGTTATTCCTGAAGCCTGAAGGGCTTGGATAAAACCTTTGGCATTGCGTTAAGGAAAGCTTCTTCCTGTGCGGCAATTTCGCGGCGCATGCAGGCCGGATAAGCCCGTTTTTGCAAGTTCGCATGGTATTCTTGTTCTTCGTTTTCAGGAGCCATGCCATGAAAATTCTATTTGCGTTTGTTCCTCTTGCCATCGGCCTCGCCGTTGCCCCTGTTCAGGTCAACGCTGCACCATTGGTTGATCCAGTCTGCATCGTGTCATGCGCACAAGCCCCTGCGTCTCAGAACGCACGGCATGCGCCGCAAAAGATGCAAGTCCAAAACATGCAAGTCGCGGATTCACAAATGCAGCGCTTTCGTGCGCTTCGCGCTTTCGAGGCACGCAATCGTGCCGACGAACGGCGCAGGGAACGCGCGGGGGTCCGTGCCGAGCGCCAGGAACAGCGCGCCAGACTTCGGCAGGAGAGAATCGAAGAACCGCGAATACCGCCGCGATCTGCGCGCCTTCCGCGAAATGGAACGCGCGCGCCAGTAGATGTTGCGGCGCTAGTCGTCGACGATGTGCGAGCCGGTAAAGAAACCGTCGATGCCATAGGCTTCGGCGGTTTTTTGTATGAACATGGGCTCCCTGCCGTCCTGCATGTCATCAATGGCCTTCAGCATCTGGCGGCGCATGAGAATGATGGCGCGGTCGGTTGCACCCAGATTTTCGGTCGTGCGATCGACAATCGGGCCCTGCAACTCTGTTACCCAGCGGTCGTGATCCTGAAAATTGGGACCCATTCCCGAATAGGCCCTATCGATCATTGCATTGCGATCCTGCTGGAACCTGTTGTCCAGTCTGCGCTGGAAGGTGAAGTCCTCGTTCTGCCCGTCGCAGACCATCTTGCGCTGATATTCAATGTCGATCGGCCCTTTCTCGCGATAGCCGATATAGAATTTGATGTGGCAATGATCGTCTACGGGAACATGCCAATGGGCTGAATAGCCATCATTGGAATCAGCAGGAGCAACGCGCGGATCGACAAGCGGCGCACCGACGAACGACGATCCATTGGGCATCACAAAATTTGTGTAGCGCTTGTAGCGCTTGCCTTCGCCGATGTTGCGGCTGGCCTCGATCTTCAGGCCCCAGGATGTTTCTTCGACCGTTATGCGCGGCGCAAGATCGTTTGCGAGAAAGGACCCGTAGGTAATCTGTGCGTCCATATCCACGCGATGCAGAAACGACAGGTGCTGCGGATCGATGTTGCCCTCATTGGCTTGCAGGTAATTGCAATGATGCAGCGCGCGATTGGTCCACACATGGGTTTGCGGTGCGTGAAAGAACGGAAACGGCGGCAGGGCTGGCGGCTCACCTTCGCCCATATAGGCAAGGATGAGACCGGGCACATCCATGCAGGGATAGGCCTTGTGGGTAATGCGGTCCCTGTAATTCGAGTCAGCGGGTTCACCGGGCTGTTCCAGGCACTTGCCTTTTATGTCGAACAGCCAGCCATGGTAGACGCAGCGCAAGCCATTGTTCTCGACACGGCCATAACTCAGGTCTGCCTTGCGATGGGGGCAGCGCATTTCGAGCAGGCCCGGCCTGCCCTCATCGTTGCGAAACAGGACAAGATCCTCACCCATGATGCGGACCGGAACGGGCGCTCCGCCCTTTGGCATATCCGATGCCAGGGCAATCGGCTGCCAATAGCGTCGCAACAGTTTGCCGCCGGGCGTGCCCGGTCCGGTAAGTGTCAGCAGATCGTTCTGATGCTGCGTGAGCATGGAGATCCTCCCCTATTTCGGCTCATCGTGCCCCGTCCAACCTGCTTGCGCAAGTTGGCTGCAGGATGCAGATATTGATCCAGAAAAAACCTATCGGGAGAAACGTCATGGCCGAAAGCCGCATGAATATCCGCCGGGTCGTCACCGGCCACGATGCGAACGGGAAGTCCAAGGTTCTTATCGACGGAATTGCGACAAACGAGCGTGCCGGTTCGGCTGCCGGACAATATTCTGCACTGATGTGGAGTTCGGACCAGATGCCACTGGATATGGCCGTGGGCGAGGATGCCGAGGACATGGGCCAGCGCCAGCTCGGCACTTATCCTCCCGTCAACGGCACGCGTTTCATGATTGCCGAATATCCACCCGGCAACACGCCCAGAATGCATCGTACCGAGACAGTCGATTACATTATCGTGCTGGATGGCGAAATCGACATGGAACTGGACGATGGTGCATGGGTCACCATTCGCACGGGCGACGTAATGATCCAGAGGGGCACCTATCACGCATGGCGCAATTCCTCGGACAAGCCTTGCCGCATGGCGTTTGTGCTGGTCGACGCCAAGCCGCTGGGCATTGGCAAGCCATTGCCGCGCGATGCCGGACTGGACCGCGCGAAGAAATAACGCAGCCTGATTTGCGCCGCGGCGGTTGACCTTCACACCGGCGCGCGCTGAACTGAACACCATTCATTGGAAGACATGCAGGGCAACCATGGGCATTTTCGGCAATAACAAATTCAAGCTCGGCCTGTTCGGCATCAATTGCAGCGGCGGCTGTTCCTTTTCCGATGCGCCAGAGCGCTGGACAGCGGACTGGAAGGACATCGTTGCAGTCGCGCAGATGGCCGATGCCGCAGGCATTGAATTTGCCCTGCCGATCGCACGCTGGCGCGCGCTCGGGGAATCCTACGTCTGGTCGAAGTCCTACGAAACATTTCACCCAGGCTTCGGCGCTGGGCGCCTTGACCAAAAATATGCACATGGTCGTCACTGCACATGTGCCGCTGATCCAGCCGGTTTATGCAGCCAAATCCATTATCACCGTGGATCATGTCACCAACGGGCGCGTCGCTCTCAACATAGTGTGCGGCTGGAATGCGCAGGAATTCGCCATGCATGGCGTCAAGATGGATGGTGACCGGCGTTACGACCAAGGCTACGAATGGGTCGACATCTACAACAAGCTGATGGCAGGCGGACCGGATTTCGACTGGGACGGTGAATTCTACAAGCTCAAGCACCTGACGACCAATCCGCTGCCGGTGCAAAAGCCTCGTCCTCCAATTATCTCGGCAGCATCCTCATCCAGCGGACAGGAGTTTGCCGCGCGCTCGGCGGACATCCTGTTCACGGCCATGCACAATGACGATGCGACCCGGCAGACGATCGCAAGCTTGAGAAACCTCGCCGCGCAATATGACCGGGCGCCGGAAATCTTCGTGGAATCCATGTTTGTGGTTCGCCCCACCCGCAAGGAAGCCGAGGAATTCTACTATTACATGGCCGAAGAGCACGCCGATCCGGCGGCCCTCGCCTATTTCCAGAAACAGAAGTCTGCAACGCTGGCCACAAAGACACGGGAAGCGGCCGCAACTGTGGACAAGGAAATTCTCGCCAACATGCGAGGCGGCAACCAGCGCTATGCCGGGCATTTTCCGGGAATGCATCTGGTTATCGGCACGCCCGACGAGGCTGTCGCCGAAATGAAGCGGATGTCGGAGATGGGACTTGGCGGGACGGCCATGGTCTTTTTGAACTTCCTGCAGGAGCTGCCCTATTTTAACGCTGAAGTTTTGCCACGCATGGAGCGGGCCGGCCTGCGAAATCCTGTTGCCAAAGCTGGTTAATAGTCTAGAGGACTCCATGCCGGTGGTTTAGAATTTGGAATCGATTGGGTTGCCCGCCGGCACGGGGACAGCGCGCACCCTTGATTTGCGCCAACCGGGGATGCCCGGCCGACACTCCGAGGACGCCATGTTCTCTTTTGTTTTCCGGATTATCCCCTTCGCCATAGGATCGCTTGCGCTGTTTCTGGCGTGGTACAGCTGGCAATTCGGCTCGCCACCAGCGTGGAGCGTTTTCGGCGAGCGTGAAATTGTCGAAGTTGCGTCCTCGCGTGTCGACATCGTGCGGATCGGTGGTGGCAAGTTCCGTCATATTCCAGCGGTCGAAGTTCTCTGGCCAAAAAACAGCGGCAAGAAAACACGGCTGCGCGGACTGGTGCCCAGTTTCTCGACGGGCTCACGCGGAGCAGCCGAACGCGCGGTCAGGCTGCACCAGAAAGGCGCCATGGTCCGCGTGCGGCCAATCAACGGCGTCGTCTATGCGAACCGGACCGATGCATTCAACCTGTTGCATGCCTCCTTCCTGAGTTTCATCGCGGTGCTTTTCCTTATCCCCGGACTGTTGCTGATGCTGCCTGGAACGACAAGCCTGCTGCCGCGCCGCGGGGCGGGTGTCCATCTTCCCGGCGACAGACACCGGTAACCTTAACGCTTTGTGACACACCTTTGACACAGTCCGCAGGCTTCGACCTGCGGCAGTCAAAAAACGTTCACCCTTTTGCTTAAAATGCTTCGCATCGGCTCGCGTGTATTGATAAAAGTCCGCGATCGATAAACCTTTGACGCGCACAGTCGCGTATGACGACGGGACCCTGGAGCAACCAGTGACGCAGGCGGACGAACAAACAGTGCAAGGCAAAGCAGAGCGGGAAGCAGCGATGCTGGCCCATCTGTTGCGCGCGGGCTATGTGCGCGCGGAACCGGATGTACTGCAACCTGCAGCCATTTTCCTGGACCTGTCAGGCGAAGACATTCGCGGCCGGATTTTCCTGACATCCGATGCAAACGGAAATGAATATTGCCTGCGGCCGGAATACACCATCCCGGTTTGCCGACAGTACCTTGCCTCAAGCCAGACAGGCCAGGCCGCAGCATTTGCCTACCACGGCCCCGTATTCCGCCAGCGGGCCAAGGGTGCATCTGAATTTTATCAGGCCGGTATCGAGAGTTTTGGCCGCGCCGACCGCGAAGCCGCCGATGCGGAAATTTTCACGACCGCGCTAGCAGCCGCAGCAGCGGCCGGTACGAAGCCATCGCGGCTATGCATGGGCGATGCAGGTTTGCTCACAGCCCTGTTGGAGAAACTCAACCTCAATCGCGTCTGGCTGCGCCGGATCAAGCGCGGGATCATGCGTCACCAGCCGATGGAGAGCGTGTTCTCCCCCGCCATCAAGGACAATGGCGCAACCGATCACAGCGGCGTTCTGGCAGCACTGGAAGGCGCGGACCGGCGTGGGGCGCAAGCGCTTGTTGAAGACCTGCTGTCGATTGCCGGAATAGCATCGGTGAGCGGACGCAGCGCCGCAGATATTGCCGAACGCTTTCTCGAGCAATCCGCGCTCAAGACCGATGCGGCGTTCAACACGGAAAAGCGCGCGATCATCGAATCCTATCTCGACATTTCCGGCGACCCCGACAAGGCATCTGCGCAAATCCGCAAGCTGGCCGGCGAAGCTGGCCTCGATCTGGACCAGGCGATGGACGAATTCGATGCCCGGACCGGCTTCATCGCCGCGCGTGGCGTCGATGTCGGCAGCATCGAGTTTTCAGCCGGATTTGCCCGCAACCTCGACTACTACACCGGTTTTGTCTTTGAAGCTTATGGCGAGGATCCAAAATCCGGCCCGGTCATCGGCGGCGGCCGTTATGACAGCCTGCTCAAATCGCTGGGGGCCGCCCAGGACATTCCAGCGGTGGGATGCGCGATCTGGTGCGACCGTCTATCCGGCAATGCAGGAGCAGGAGCATGACAAAAGCGCCTGTTACGAATTCTCTCGTCATTGCCGTCCCATCCAAGGGGCGCTTGCAGGAAAATACAGCAAAATTTTTTGCACGCGCCGGACTCAACGTGGTTCAGGGACGCGGCGCACGCGACTACCGTGGATCGTTGAAAGAATTGCCTGGCGTCGAGATCGCCTTTCTTTCGGCATCCGAAATCGTGCAGCAATTGGCGAGTGGCAATGTCCATCTCGGTGTGACCGGCGAAGATCTGGTGCGCGAAACCATTTCCGATGCAGATACAAAGGTTGAATTGCTGACGCCGCTAGGCTTCGGTCACGCCAACGTGGTTGTCGCTGTCCCGCAGGCCTGGATCGATGTTCGCACCATGAGCGACCTGGAGGACGTGGCTGCGGCGTTCCGCTCGCGTCACCATGGCCAGCGCATGCGCGTGGCGACAAAATATGTCAACCTGACCCGCCGGTTCTTCGCTGACAACGGCGTTGCGGACTATCGAATCGTTGAATCCCTGGGTGCAACCGAAGGCGCGCCCGCTGCAGGCCAGGCAGAAATGATCGTCGACATCACGACGACCGGAGCAACATTGCAGGCCAATGCGCTCAAGGTGCTCGATGACGGCGTCATGCTGCGCTCGGAAGCCAATCTTGTCGCCTCCATTGCTGCTCATTGGGATAAATCGGCCCGG
Source organism: uncultured Alphaproteobacteria bacterium (assembly GCA_963700795.1). Classification (GTDB taxonomy): domain Bacteria; phylum Pseudomonadota; class Alphaproteobacteria; order Rhizobiales; family Beijerinckiaceae; genus Terripilifer. The sequence goes on from CAVOYX010000006.1 coordinate 471,415, forward strand.
AAACTTGCCGGAAGCATTCTGTCCAGAATATCAGCGGAAGAAGACGCACGCACATCACGTGAAGTGCGCGCCTTTATCCCCAACAAGCCGAGGCGCACTGCGCGCGAGGCCATCGAAGCCTTCGGTGTGCGTACGCTCTACGGCATCGATGGCGATATCATCCGCCTGGTATGCGGTGCTGAACAGGTGCCTGCACTTGCCGAATGGCTGATCGAACGTGGCGCACAGCATGTCAGCGTCGGTTCGCTCGATTACATCTTCAGCGCGGTCAATCCGCTCTATGACAAGTTGTTGGCGCGCATCGGCTGATAGCCACAAAGCTGCATTCAATCAGATAGTGCGCGGGCATGTTTGGCGCTAGATCTTGGCGCCGGACACTCCGGCTTTGATTCGGAGCGCGCCCATGCCCGGAACGGGGTTTCAACCGTATGTGCTGCCAGTCCTGTTGCTGGTCGCGTCCAATGTTTTCATGACACTGGCCTGGTATGGCCATCTGAAATTCAAGGCCGCGCCTCTCTGGGCCGCCGTCATTATCAGTTGGGGCATAGCCTTTGTCGAATATTGCCTTGCTGTCCCGGCCAATCGGTACGGATATGCTGTGTATTCAGCCGCGCAGCTCAAGACAATTCAGGAAATCGTGACCCTGCTGGTCTTCGCCGTCTTTTCGGTTGTCTATTTGCGCGAGCCGTTCACAATAAACTACGCAATCGGCTTCGCCCTCATCGCCTGCGGCGCATGGGTCATTTTCGCAGGTCCGTTTGGCCGCTGAACAGGTGCCGTTTGCTGATTGTGCGGCAAGCGCGCCATTCTCTAGCGCAGAACGCTTCTGCCTATATCAGCAGGATTACGATGCAGCAGGCTGATCAGTGTTTCGCCTACACGTAACCGCAGTTTCAGTAACGGACGCGATATTTTCGATGGCGCGTGCTTTCCCTTGAAATGATCTTCCAGCAGTGCAGCCACATGTTCGGCATTGCCGGCATTGCGTACCTGTTCAGCCGTCAGGGTTCGCCCGGACTTGCGGAAAAAAACACCTGTTGTGCCGGAGCACCGTTCGCTGGTCGCGCCTACCTCTTCCAGTCCCGCAAGGCCGGCTGCTGCACGCAGGGTCCAGGGATTGAAATTGAAGATATGCCCGTAGTGGAAAATGTTGCCGCGCGATTTCATCACCGCATAGGCTTCGATATTGGGCACCTCCACATAGAAAACCCCATCGGGTTTCAGGAAGCGTGCGATCATGGCAAGTGAGCGGACCGGATCGTTCATGTGTTCCAGCACGTGATTAAGGCGAATAAGGTCGAAGCGCGCTTCGTCGAACAGATCGGGCCTCAGGCTGTCCGTGCGCACATCAAGGCCCAGCCGCGTCCGGCAATAGTCAGCGTAGCCCTTGTTGGGTTCAATGCCGATGGCGCTTTCGGCGCCCGATGTAACGGCAAACAGGAATTCCCCGCTGCCCGCGCCGATGTCGAGAATGGTTTTTGCCGGGCTGATGACGTCGGCAAAACGTTCGACATGTTCGCGCGCCCGGCGAAAATTACGCACGATCTGGCGTCCGCGCGGATGATAGGCGCCCTTGTATTCGACACGGTAGCGATTGGTGTAAAAGTCGGCCAGTTCAGCATCGTCGGGAACAGGATCATTAAAGACCAGACCGCAGCCCAAGCACACGCGCGACGACAACGGCTTGCGGTGCCGGTCAAGATCAGAAGCAATGCGGCTCTCAGCCGAGCCACACAAGATACACGTGGATGTCATACGTTCAGCCCTTGGCGCGTTGGGCACCTTCCCCTTGGATAGTGTCTTTTTACATACAAGGCTGAGGCTGCCAAGGCAGAAGCCGCCAAGCTGGAAGCGGCAACGTCAGCAGACGCGGTCTTGCTGTCCGTTGGGTGCCCGGATTAGCCCGTGGGCCACTATTGCATGCAGTCAGCAGCTTGTGCGAGGGTTGCCGGATTCGAAGCATTTTTCGCTGGATGGAGCATTTTATGACCAAATTATCGCGCCGGGCGATGCTTTTATTCCCTGCTGCTGCAGTGGCTGCCCCTTACGTGAAGCAGGCACACGCTGCGGTCGATGATCGCACCATCGCAGAAATGCTGGTCCTGGGATTCCATGGCGCGTCATCCGACGCTGCCGGCGCGCAAAATCTCGCGCGCCATGTGGAAGCAGGCCGCGTTGGCGGAGTATGCTTCCTTGGGCACAACACCCGCTCGCGCGCAGGCATTGAGGGCATGACAAGGTTGTTCCGGTCGGCCGGCCGGCGCAGCAATCCGTTTATCAGCGTCGATCAGGAAGGCGGCGCAGTACAGCGGCTTGGCAAACGCAGCGGATATGCGCCGTTTCCGCCAGCCCAGGCCATTGCAGCCCGCAAGTCGAGCGCCGAAGCACAGGCGACCTATGCCGCCATGGCGCGGCAATTGAAGGCAGCCGGGTTCAATCTCAATCTGGCGCCGGTAGTTGACCTTGGCTTTCAACCAAAAAACCCTGTCATCACACGCTGGGGCCGCGCCTACGGCAGTGATGGTGCGACAGTTGCCAAATTCGCCGGGGCCTTTGTCCGCGGGCACCGGCAGGCAGGGGTTCTGACATCCCTGAAACATTTTCCTGGCCATGGTTCGACACTGGTCGATTCCCATGCGCGGCCGGTCAATCTCACAGCAACCTGGCGCGACGATGAATTAACTCCCTTCCGGCTGATGGCCAGGCAAGGTCTGATCGACATCGTGATGAGCGGGCATCTAAGCCATGCGCGCATTACCGGTGGCCTTCCGGCAACGCTTTCTCCGCAATCCGTCGCTTTCCTGCGCAATTCCATCGGCTTTAACGGCGCGGTCATGACGGATGACCTCGACATGAAGGCCATACGCTCGTCCTATTCCCTGACTGACGCCATCGTGCGCGCCATCGCTGCCGGCCATGATCTCGTCTTGTTATCGAACTCGCTGAGCCCCGACCTCGAACTGCCACAAAATGCCGTGCGTGTCGTCAAGGATGCCGTTGCCAGCGGGCGCATTCCAGCGGCCAATATCGAGGCATCAGCCCGCCGGGTTGCCCAGCTGAAATCCCGCCTGGGCTGACACGCACAAATTTTCCAGAATTTTCAGCGCGTGCGCGGACGCACATCCGCCCATGGCGGCCTGAGGTAGTGTCTCCTCATCGAAAGGCAACCCGGTGTTGTCTTGGCAATTGAGGATTAACACCATGACCGCTTTCACAAAGACTTTCGCATCTGCAACTGTTGCTGCCCTGACCATCGGCGCGACAATCGCTTTGTCCGCGGCCCCGGCTGAGGCCAAATGGGGCCGCAACCGCGCATTCTTCGGCGGCGCTGCTGCCGGTCTCGTCGGTGCAGCCATTCTTGGCCATTCTGCCTATGCCCACGGCGGCGGCTACTACGGTGGTTCGTGCTGGCGCGAAAAGCGTCCGGTTTACAACGCCTGGGGCGACTTCCGCGGCTATCGCTACATCCGCGTCTGCAACTAATCCCTTCGTCCGGGCAGTACCCTGTCCGGATCGCGCTCTCCAAGGCCAGTCCACTGGCCCGAGGGGATGGAGCCTCCCGGGAATGTCCGACCCCCGGGGGGCTCCTGTCATTTTAAAGCAGCATTGCGCAACTAAGGAGCGGTCTTTTCAACTTGCTGGACAGGCAGGTGAATGCCCTGATCGTCCGGAACCATTTCCAGTCGCGCGTCGTGCAGGTCGATCAATGTCGAGCGATGACCAATGGAGACGATGGTCGTGTTCGGCAACTCACGCTTCAGCATCTGGTAGATTGACTTTTCCAGCTTCTCGTCAAGCGCCGACGTTGCCTCATCCAGGAAAAGCCAATCGGGCTTTGCCAAAAGCGCATGGGCAATGGAAAGCCTTTGCTGCTCACCGCCAGACAGCCGCTGCCCCCACACATCATCATCGTGCAGACGGTCGATGAATTGCTCGAGATGCGCCTTGCGCAATGCGGACTGCACGTCATCATCCGAGTAGTCGTGTTCGGTCGCCGGATAGCTTGCCGAGCGCTTCAGCGTGCCATTGGCAACATAAGGCCGCTGCGGCAGCAGCATGACGCGGACCTCGGTACCGTCCTGGCGGTGCGGGAACTCGATGATGCCGTGGCCATAGGGCCAGATGCCAGCAATCGCCCGGAACAATGTCGACTTGCCCGAGCCCGATGGACCTGTGACCAACAACGTCTTGCCTTGCGGCAGGGTGAGGTCGTCGGCCCGCACGATCTCGCGGCCGTTCGGCAGGGTCAGGTGAAGGCCGCGCAGATGAATATTTCCATTCGAAGCCTGCTCGTGCTCGATCCGCGGGGCCGTTTTGCCAAGCATCCGCGCCTTTTCGAGCGCTTCGCCGAAAGTTGTCAGACGATCGACTTCAGCTTTGTAGACTGCGAGCGAGCGGTAATAGTTCACGAAGAAGCTCTAGCGCGCCTTCAACGCGTGCCAAATGCACTGGCGGTCTGCTGGAGATCTACCGAGTTGCAATCTTGCCGGCAAAGTAAAAGGGCGCGACGATGATGTAGGGCAGGAATGGCGATATCTGACCGTAGAAAGTTGTGAAGGTTTCCAGTCGCAGCGTGCGCCGGACAATCCGGAAAAAGTTGGCTATCAGATCGCGAAAATGCCCTGTCAGAATGGCGCGTTCTGCTTTTTCGCCACGCAACAGGGCAACCTGTTCGCCATACTCGCGCAAGCGCGCAAGCGAGAAGCGAAAGTCGGCTTCATATCGCTCCTGACGGAATTGCAGATTGCACAAGCGGTTTACCGATCTTGTGGGTGATCCATGTCCCAAACACGGAGTAGAGATCGCTACCCAGAAGGCCAGACCGGGAACCACTATGTCCGTGCCCGGAATCGGAAACTGCGCAGGAATAGTCCACAGAATGATCGAAAACGAAACCAGCGTCGAAACTTGCTGCAGGAGCCGGATCGAATAGCCGTACGTGCGTTCAACAAAATTCTTGATGTCTTCCGAGATACGCTGGTCGGGGTTGTCGGCGCCTTCGCCGATGAGACCCATCCGGTAAATGCCGCCATCGCTGAGCCAGCGCGCTGTATATCTTTCGGTGAGCCAGCGACGCCAGTTGATCTGCATCACTGACTGAATGAAAAACTCGACCAGCGCGCTGATGATGTAGATGAATGCCCACACACAGAAAAACGGTCAGCAGCAAATTCCAGAATGCCACGGAATCCTTTTTCTGGATGGCGTTGAACCAGTCGCGTCCGAAAAAGCTGAGTCGCACATTGATGCCGACCTGCGCCTGATTGATAACTATCAGGATCGCCACCAGCCATGCGCCGAACTGGCGTTCGGCAACGGTATAGGTGCCAAGCGGCCCCAGGGAAAAAGTCTTGGGTTCGTTGCTTTCGAAATACGGATCTGCAAGGCGCGTGATCTGGTTGACGACGGGAATGAACGAAATCAGATAAATCAGAATCCCGAATACCGCGATCGTCACCGGCATGCTTACCGGTATCGGTGCGCCACTGAGGAACGCCGGCCATACGCCGGCACGAACTGCCAGATATCCAAGCGCGGTCGCGATGAATTCGACGCCGAATATCCAGGAAAAGACGCGCAGGAAGGCTGAAATGGCCGGAGCCCGCCAGGTTGCAAAAGCAATACCAAGCCCGGCGATGGCAACACCCAGAAGCGACAGGTCGGAAAAAAATCCCGTTGCTTTGGCTGCATCAAGAAATGCCGCCGCCGCAAGGCAGGCTACTGCCACCGCGCCGACCAGAAGACTTAAAATTTGCATGGTGGGAATCCTGTTGTCAGGCCTGTTGTAGCGACCGAACAGCTTAAAGCAAAGCGTTGGCCCTTATGGCGGGCCATGACCTAATGAACACAGCGAGTAAACCGGAAAACTGACGCGAACATCAGTCCTCGCTGTCGTCACCGTCAAACGTCTCGCCATTGACCGCCGCCACCAGCCGGGGCGAAGGCTTGAACGTCAAAACACGCCGTGCTGTGATCGGATATTCCATGCCGGTCTTGGGATTTCTGCCAACGCGCGGATTCTTCGAGCGCACGTTGAACGTACCAAAACCTCGCAGCTTGACGGATTCGCCGCGCGCAATCGCGGCACTCATGGCCTCCAGGGTGGCTTCGACAATATCCCTGGCGTCGTTGCGCGTGAGGCTTGGCGGCCCCGCGTTGTTGGCCACCTGCAGCAGGTCCTGCCTGGTCAACGTCTTGTGTGTCATAGTTCCCCCCTCTCACTTCCGTCCGGCAGAGCCATATTGCTCAGGTTTACCGGCCCCGGTCTCGAAGGTCTGGTTGCCCAGTATCCAAAAGACTGTGCTTGGCCCCGCTCGTCCCCGGGGTTCTGACCGCTAGCAAAGCCCGTTAAACACCCGATGTCAAAAGGAAAATGTAGCAATGTGATGCGAGACAGCGGCTCTCGATCACAGTGGCTGACAAAATTCAGGCCGCGAAATCGCGGCCTGAACCATGCTTATTGCCAGATTAGGCAAATGGACTTTCTTCTGCTTCGCAAGCTTTTCGGGATTACGAAATCAGAAGTCCATTCCGCCCATGCCGCCACCCGGAGGCATTGCAGGCATGCCTGAATCCTTCTTCGGCTTGTCGGCGACCATTGCTTCGGTCGTAACGAGCAGGCCAGCCACGGAAGCTGCGTCCTGCAATGCCGTACGAACGACCTTGGCCGGATCGACAATACCGGACTGGATCATGTCGCAATATTCTTCGGACTGTGCATTGAAGCCGAAGGTCTGCGACTTGTTCTCGACGATCTTGCCGACAACGATCGAGCCTTCAACACCGGCATTGTCCGAGATCTGACGGATCGGAGCTTCCAGCGCCTTGGCGACGATGTTGATGCCAGCCTGTTCGTCGGCATTGCCGCCCTTCAGTTTGGTAACAGCAGCCTTGGCGCGCAGGAGAGCGACGCCGCCGCCCGGTACGATGCCTTCTTCAACGGCAGCGCGAGTGGCGTTCAGCGCGTCGTCAACGCGATCCTTCTTTTCCTTCACTTCGACTTCGGTCGCGCCGCCGACGCGGATAACCGCAACACCGCCAGCCAGCTTGGCGAGACGTTCCTGCAGCTTTTCACGGTCGTAGTCGGACGTGGTCTCTTCGATCTGGGCCTTGATCTGGGCCACACGGCCTTCGATTTCTTTCTTCTTGCCGGCGCCGTCGACGATGGTGGTGTTTTCCTTGTCGATGCGCACCTTCTTGGCGCGGCCGAGCATCTGGATCGTGACGCTTTCCAGCTTGATGCCGAGATCTTCGGCAATCATCTGGCCGTTGGTCAGGATCGCGATGTCTTCCAGCATGGCCTTGCGGCGATCACCGAAGCCCGGAGCCTTCACGGCAGCAACCTTCAGGCCGCCACGCAGCTTGTTGACGACGAGAGTGGCGAGTGCTTCGCCTTCGACATCTTCAGCAACGATCAGGAGCGGCTTGCCGGTCTGCACGACAGCTTCCAGCACCGGGAGCATCGGCTGCAGAGAGGACAGCTTCTTTTCGAAGATCAGGATGTAGGGGTCGTCGAGTTCGGCAACCATCTTCTCGGCATTGGTGATGAAGTATGGCGAGAGATAGCCACGGTCGAACTGCATGCCTTCAACGACGTCGAGTTCGGTCTCGGCGGTCTTGGCTTCTTCAACCGTGATGACGCCTTCGTTGCCGACTTTCTGCATTGCCTTGGCAATCATGTCGCCGATCGACTTGTCGCCATTGGCGGAAATCGTGCCGACCTGCGCCACTTCGTCCGAGCCCTTGATCTTCTTGGCGCGGCCCTGGATGTCCTTGACGGCTTCCTTCACGGCCATGTCGATGCCGCGCTTCAGATCCATCGGGTTCATGCCAGCAGCAACGTACTTTGCGCCTTCGCGCACGATGGCCTGGGCCAGCACTGTTGCAGTGGTGGTGCCGTCACCGGCAGTGTCGTTGGTCTTGGAAGCAACCTCACGCACCATCTGTGCGCCCATGTTCTCGAACCGGTCTTCAAGTTCGATTTCCTTGGCAACAGTTACGCCGTCCTTGGTGATGCGGGGAGCGCCGAAGCTCTTCTCGATCACAACGTTACGGCCTTTCGGGCCGAGGGTTACCTTCACCGCATTGGCGAGGATGTCGACGCCACGCAACATTTTTTCGCGGGCATCGGCGGAAAACTTTACTTCTTTAGCAGCCATTTTCAGTCTCCTGAATGCTGTGCTTCAAACTCACGTAATTGCACAAACACATGTTGAAAGGACGCGCGGGTAATTAACCAACGATGCCCATGATGTCGGATTCCTTCATGATCAGGAGTTCCTGATCGCCGATCTTCACTTCGGTGCCCGACCATTTGCCGAACAGGATGCGATCGCCCTTCTTCACGTCGAGGGCAACAAGCTTGCCGCTTTCGTCACGGGCGCCAGGGCCTACGGCCACGATTTCGCCCTCTTGCGGCTTTTCCTTGGCCGAGTCGGGAATGATGATGCCGCCTTTGGTTTTTTCCTCGCCTTCAAGGCGCTTTACGACCACCCGGTCATGCAGGGGACGGAATTTCATGTTTCAGTTTCCTGTTGTTACAGCGGAGCCGCCGACGGCCATTTGCCTGTCACGTCACTTCGCATACCTTGGACTAAACTATACGCCAGCGAACCAGCGAGTTGTTAGCACTCGAAGATGCGAGTGCCAGCGACCGCGAGGGACATAGGAAGCGGCTCGCCATGAGTTCAAGGGAGAGGCCGCTACTTTGTTGATTTGGGGCCTGATGGCTAGCACTTGCCGCAATTATGGTTAACGTGAGCGCTGCCTTTGTAAGGATGAGCGCTCGTAATCTATTGCCGGACAGAGCGCTCTGACGCTACATCTTGAACAATACGATGGAGGAAGGGATGCAAATTCGCGCCGCCGTGTTCCGTGACAATACGGGCACACCAAGTCTGGAAAACCTGGAATTGACCGGGCCTGGACCGGGAGAAGTGCTGGTCAAGATTGTCGCCACCGGGGTCTGCCACACCGACATCAAGATGGCTGGCGCGGCGCTTGTCCCAAGGCCCGTCGTGCTGGGCCATGAGGGCTCAGGCATTGTCGAAGCGGTTGGCGCAGGGGTCCGCGAGTTCCAGAAGGGCGACCATGTCGTCATGTCGTTTGGCTGGTGCGGCATGTGCCCCAGCTGCCGGGATGCAGAACCGGCCTATTGCCACGATCAGGAGAAATACAATTTCCGTTGCGAACGTGTCGGCGCCGATCCCTATCTCAAAAGCGAACGCGGGCCGGTGCACGGGGATTTCTTCGCTCAATCGTCGTTTGCCACCTATGCAATCGGCAGCGAACGCAGCGTCGTCAAGGTGACGAAGGATGCACCGCTCGAACTTCTGGGTCCGCTGGGGTGTGGCATTCAAACGGGAGCCGGAGCGGTTCTCAATGACTTCAAGATGAAACAGGGACAATCCCTGGTCGTCTATGGCGTTGGTTCGCTGGGCCTTTCGGCTGTCATGGCAGCGCGTCTGGCGGGCGCATCCAAAATCATCGCGGTGGACCGGCACCAGAACCGGCTTGCACTGGCGAAGGAACTTGGTGCGGACGTGGCCATTCAGGCGGGCAAGGAGCCTGTTACCGATGAAATAAAATCGCACGTGCCGGGCGGACTGAATTTCTCGCTCGATACCACCGGCAACAATTATGTAACGCGCCAGACACTGGACGTATTGGCGCCGCGCGGTACCTCGGCGGTCGTTACCGGCCCGCTGGACGGCTCAGAACTGTCATTTTCGCCACGTATCCTGCTTGCCGGAATCAAGCTGCGCGGAATCATCGAAGGCAATTCAAACCCCAAGGTCTTCATTCCGCAGTTGATCGACCATTACCTTGCCGGACGCTTCCCGTTCGACAAGCTCATCTCTTTCTACAAGTTCGACGAGATCGCCAAGGCTATCCATGACAGTGAAAGCGGCGAAGCCGTGAAACCTGTGTTGCGGATGAACTGATTTCAAACAGACGAACGCAGGCAGGTCGATGATGGACAAGTTGCACAACACGAAGGTTCTCGTTGTCGGAGGTTCGTCCGGTATCGGGCTTGGCATTGCAATGGCAGCCGTTGAAGCCGGAGCGGATGTGACAATCGCGTCACGCACCCATGACAAGCTGGACGCGGCCATCATCGATTTGCGCGGCAAGGCAACTGCACGTCAAATCGATGCGACGGACGATGAATCCGTTACCGCGTTTTTCACACAATCGCCTGTGTGGGATCACGTGGTGTGCAGTGCCGGCCAGGGCGGGCGCGGTCTCTTGCCTGCCATGACAATGGCAACCGCCAAGGCTGCCATGGAAGCCAAGTTCTGGGCTTACTTCCGGATTGCGCGCGCTGCGAAAATATCATCCGGCGGCTCGCTGACTTTCATATCCGGCGGACTTGGGACCAAACCTGCGCCGCGCGCTGCACTTGTGTCCGCCACCAATGCGGCATGCGAGGGATTGGCGCGCGGCCTTGCGCTGGATCTGTCGCCAACTCGGGTCAATGTCATTTCCCCGGGCATTGTCGAAACGCCGCTCTGGAACCAGTTGGAACTCGAGCAGCGCAAGATGTTGTTCGACAAGGCCGCGCGCGGACTGCCTGCAAAACGCATCGGCCAGCCGGCCGACATCGGGCAGGCTGTATTGTTCGTCATGACCAATCCGTTTACGACAGGATCAGTGATCCAGGTTGACGGCGGCTCGGCGATTCAGTTCGCAGGAGAACATTGACCCTCCTGCGTCCGCTGGCATTTCGAATGTCTCAGCGCTTTTTCATGTTCATGATCGTGATCGCACCATTTACGCGATCAGCATCAAAGCGGATCTTGTCACCGGCTTTCACCTGCTTGAGCATGGCAGGGTCCTTGACGCGAAACACCATGGTCATGGCATCCATGTTCAAGCTCTTGATCGGACCATGATCAACCGTGATCTTGCCGGCGCCCGCATCGATCTTCTTTACAGTTCCATTGGCCGATTGCGCCAACGCGATTCCGGCAGACAGCGTCAGTGCAAGTGTGGCAATTGCAACAGACTTCATAATGAGACTCCTGTTTGAGTTGCTAAGAACATTAGTGATTGTGTTCCTTGGAACGGAATTTTGCGTGGCAGGCCTGACACGTTGAGGCCAGCTGCCTGAATTCCACTGCGATGTCCTTTGCGGATATCGCGGCTTTTGCGCGCGTTGACAAAGCTTCTCCGGCTTTTTGCATTGCTTGCATCATCGCATCGAATTCGGATCGCTTGGTCCAGATTTCAGGGGCAGATTCGCTGGGATGCTTGTTGGAGCCTGGCGGAAACATTGCACCAAGTTTTTCAGCATGCGATGCAATTGCGCGACCGGCCTGCGCAGCGGTGGCGGCATCGAACGGTCGTTTCTCGCGTTGCATGTCGACCAGGTTCTTCAGACTGAACGCAATTGCTTTCATGGAATCCATACGCTTTTTGACGACACCTGTCGCACCGGTGTGCGCAATGGAATTGCCAACAGTACCAAACGCCAAGACGGCTGCTATAGCCATGCAAAGCAAGACGCCGGACCAGGCCATGTTGCGAAACTTCATCTGTATCTCCAGACTGGAAAAGTTACTGAATTTTTGTCTTTAGGCGACAGCCTAATGTTTATGTCCACCACTGCCCGCCGCGTTCGCCTTAACCTTGCGCGGGTCTCTCGTGCGCCACGTATGCCCCTCTATGCCACTATCTGGCCCCCTGGATGTACCCACGTTGGGCACGTCGCCGCCCTTGTATTCATAGGCGACAGTTCCCGGCGGGTGCTTGAACCAGCCGGGATCCTTGTAATCGCCCGATGCCAGGCCTGCGCGAACCTTGACGACTGAAAACATGCCGCCCATTTCAACGGGACCAAATTGCGCAAAGCCGGTCATCATCGGCAGTGTGTTGGGCGGCAATTCCATTTCCATGGCACCCATTTCGCCCATGCCACGGGAACCCATCGGCATGTAACCTGGCGCAATCTTGCGTATGGTTTTTGCAATCTGGCTTTTGTCCACGCCGATGAAATTCTTCACGCTATGACCCATCGCATTCATGGTGTGATGAGATTTGTGACAGTGAATGGCCCAATCGCCTTCGTAGTTTGCTTTAAACTCGAATGCACGCATCTGCCCGACCGCACAATCAACAGTAACTTCCGGCCAACGCGATTCCGGCCGGGTCCAGCCGCCGTCTGTCGCAGTTACTTCAAAATCATGCCCATGCATGTGCACCGGGTGATTGGTCATCGTCAGATTGCCAAATCGGATACGCACGCGATCGCCTTTTGCGACAATGAATGGGTCAATGCCCGGAAACGCGCGACTGTTCCAACACCACATGTTGAAATCCAGCATGGTGTTGACTTTCGGAAGATAAGTTCCGGGGTCGATATCAAAAGCGTTCAACAGGAAAACAAAATCCCGATCGACACGCATGAGTTTAGGATCGCGCGGATGCACAACCATAAAACCCATCATGCCCATGGCCATTTGCACCATTTCGTCGGAATGCGGGTGATACATGAACGTGCCGCTCTTTGTGGCGATAAATTCATAAACAAACGTCTTGCCGGGCGGGATGTGTGGTTGCGTCAGGCCGCCAACGCCATCCATACCGTTTGGCAATATCTGGCCATGCCAATGTACCGCTGTATTTTCCGGCAGTTTGTTGGTCACAAAAATGCGTAGCTTGTCGCCTTCCACACATTCAATCGTCGGGCCGGGCGACTGCCCGTTATAGCCCCACAAATTGGCCTTCATACCTGGCGCAATTTCGCGCACGACCGGTTCCGCCAGGAGATGAAACTCCTTCCAGCCATCCTTAATGCGCCATGGCAGCGTCCAGCCGTTCAGGGTAACTACCGGCTGATAGTCCGGGCCTGTCGATGGAACCAGCGGCGGTTGCATTGCTGGCGAACTGGTCGTCGGCGCTTCGGGTATACCAGCAGCCATGACCCCGCCGGACACTGCGGTGGCGCCAGCCATCACAAGGCCACCACCAGCATGCAAAATCTTGCGTCGCGAGATTGTCATTGCTTTCTCCCAAACATGTCTAGTGGCCCGCCCCGCCAGAAGCCGCGATCGCGGGCGCGTCATCGCCACTACCCGATGTCTCGATCAGGCCGCCGACGATTGCAGCACGCAGGGATGCGTCGGCGAGCCAGAAATCACGGCGCGCATTGATCGCCATGATATTGGAACTGATTCGCTGACGGGCTTCTGCCAGAACCGGAATGATGTCCACGATCATCGCATTGTATCGCAAGAGGGATTCCTGCGAGATGATGGCGCGCAATGGCAAAACATAACGGTCATAATGGCGCGCAAGCGTATAGGATCCACGATAGCGTTGATAGGATTCGCGCGCCTGGGAACGAACTGTCACGGCTGCTTCCAAAAGCCGGTTCACGGCGCGCATGTAGGATTCTTCTGCTTCGCGTTGACGGGCTTGTCCAAAGTCGAATAACGGAATCTGAAACTCAAGTTCGAGACCGCCGCGCCGCGCCTTCTCTTTTTCTACGTCGCCGCTCACGGGATTAACCGTGCGGGTGCGTGAATCGATCGATATCCCCCGCACCTCAAGAAGATTGATGTATCGCGTGGCGTGTACAAGACCGTGCATGCGCGCAGTCGATTCCAGTTCCGCGCGTGCGGCAGCGATACGGATATTGCCGCCCACCGCTTCGCGCTCAATATTCTGACGTGCACGTGCGGCGCGTGGCAGACGCGGCAGGCTGGCCGGCAGGGCAAAACGGATATCCCTGCCCCACAGGCCCATGAGGCGAACCAGGCGTTCGCGATCGGCGCCATGATCGAGGCGTGCCTTGCCGAGCTGCGCGGTAATCTCAGCATGGAAGAGGTGTTCGCGCGCCTGATCGAGCTTGTTGACTGCGCCCGTTTCACCGAGCTTCTTGAATAATTGCGATACGGTGTGAGCATTTGTTGCAGCCGATTGCAGGAACGTAACACGGTGCCTCGAACTGACTGCCTGATACCAGGCACGGCGAGTATCAGCGGCCAGACGCAACACCTTCTCGGCGGCGCGTAACTTCGCCTCCTCGATGCGGACACGCGCTATGTCTTCGCGCCGGGACTGAGTTAGCAGCGCGAGCAAATTGACGAGAATCTGCCTTTCAATTTCCAACTCGCCTCCGCCAGCAATCCTGGCCACCGATATCGTCGGGTTGGGCGGTAATGCTGTTTGCACAAGCTGCGCTTCCGTAATGCCCAGATCATTGAAAGCTGCCTGCAGCCCGCGATTATTCAAAAGCGCTACTTGCACAGCCCGATCTGGCGTCAATCCCCTCTTCAACAGCGCATTCACGCGCGTGGCTACCAATTCCTCGTCTGCAGGACTGGCGATCTTGACTACGTCCTTGTGCAAGTCGCGCACGGCAACCTGCGATACTGCACTCATGCCTGCGTCCGCCGAAGGCCGCATGCAGCCGGACAACAGCAGGCCCGCGCCGATGATTGCCGCCAGAGCAGAGTACCGTTTGAAGACCTCAATGCGCATGGGCCGGACTCCCATTTGCCGATCCCAATGGCGGTGCGACACGGCGATTCATGTCGCGCCAGTCGCGCGGTTCCACTGGTGAGTAATGGCGGTATCCGGCTGTTACCGGAGCGTATGCGGACCGGGGCACCCGCGCGGCAGGATCGGCGGGATTTCGCCCCACGGCAGCAGGCCCGATATCAGGTAGTCTGCTATCGGCACAACTTCCCAAAGCAAGCAATGCAGCAAGCGATAAGATGTATCTGACCATTGGCCTGACCATTGAGTAAAACAGAGGAGCGGTAGACGGCAACGCGGTGGCTACAGGCCAAAGCAAAGACATCTGAAGCGAACCGGCGCTATGGTGGCGCGGTCCGTTCCTGTCCTGGCCTGTTTAGTGCACCGGTCTGGGGGGACGTTCTGGCACGCCTGGAGCAACATGCCGCAACGGCTGCTCATATCGCGGGGATACCACGAGAATTGATAATCGCAGACCTGTTCCATTTTCCGGCAGGCAAAGGATCAGGCTCAAGCACGGCGCGCCATCGCAGCACGAATGCACGTGGCTCAATGGACCGCCTGAATCGTCATCTGCCATTGCAGGCGCCAATACGCCGTTTATTCCATTGATAATGGCGCTGGCCGAGCCGGCCCCAGAGGCACGTGTTGCCATCCGCGCATGCTGCGCGTGATCTTTATGCCCATGATTCTCAGCCACCCCACGGGCGGGCATTTTGCTCTGACCGTGGTGTCGCGCATGTGCAGCTTGATGCATATGCCCGGCAACATCGTGTGGGGTCGCAGCTTCCTTTGCCGTGCGATCGGCGTGCGCCATCACGCCCGACAGCGGAAAGACCGCTACGGCACAGGCAAGCACGAGCATCGCGATACGGCGCAAAAACATGAAGGCCCTCTCAATCGTCACACATTAGCGTTGCGGCTGCCGCCCTGCAATTCAATTATCGATTATGAACAAGGGCGCTCAGGGGACGAATCGCAATGATGCTCACTCGCCGTCCCAATAGGGCACGGCGCCGCCGTCGATGCGGCTGATGTACCGCCATGGATCGGGCTTGCCATCGGCGCCCGTGCGCATGTGATAGACGCCTGTTTTGCCGCTGTCAGGATATTCGGCGATTTCCGGGCTCATCATGGTGCTGACCGCCAGATATTTCAGGTCTGCTCCGGAATTGTTGAATATCTGATGCGCCGTTTCAGGCCCGCCCGGCGGGCAGGCAATGAAATCGCCCTGCTTTACCGGATATGTCTTGTCACCGACGCGCAGCTCGCCCTGTCCCTCCAGCACGAAGAACATTTCTTCATTGACGCGATGACTGTGGGCGGGAAAGGCCGCCTTGCCCGGCGGCAGGATTGTGATGTTGTAACCAAGTTTCTGCGCACCGATCTGCGGCGCGATGTAGCCGAGTCTGGCCGCGTATTTTTCGCTGGCTGCCCCGGCGCCGGGACGCTCCGCGCCCCTGCCCCACTTGATGTATTCAATATCAGCAATATTCTTGACCGGACCGGACATTGGCTCTCTCCAACAGTGGATCCACTATTCTGCCGCCTGCAAACGCATGCCCGTGTCGCCCAATTCGCTGCGCAAATATGGCATGACGTCCGATGCAAACAGGCGCATGCTTTTTTCCGTCTGTTCCGCTGGCTGACTACCGATCTGCATCATGGCAATGAGATTACCCACGCCCATGCGCTTGCAGCGCTCAGCGAAAGTTTCGCGCACCGTTTTCGCACTGCCACACACAATAATTCCCAGATCGATCAATGTATCCACAGTTTGCTGAACGGAGCGAACGGCGAACTTGGCCTCGATGAGTGTCTTGGTGGACTTGATCGAGGAATAGCCCGGTGGCATGCGCATCTCGATCGGAAAACGCAGCAGATAATTAAAGAACATCTCCACGTGGGGCTTGAGTTCCTGGCGCGCAATTTCATCGGTTTCCGCGACATAGGTGGGAACGGCCCAACCAAGTTGCGAGGGCGAGGCTTCATAGCCATTGCGTTGCGCTACCTCGCGATAAGTGGAAAAATTCTTCTCCGCCAAAGTCAACGGACTGAACGTTTGCAGGTAGGTATATTTGCGCTCCGGCGCGGCGCACCACTCAATCGTCTCGATGGAGCCTTGCGATGGCACCCACACGGGCGGATGGGGCGCCTGCACTGGCCGTGGCCACAGGTTCACATAATCGAAATTGTAGTGCCTGCCGTGATAGCGGAAGGGTCCGGGCTTCGTCCATGCCTGCAAAATGAGATCGTGCGCTTCATAATAGCGCTCGTGCGAAAGCGTTGGATCGACAGCTGCTGCAAAATATTCCGATCCGATGCCACGCACAAAACCCGCAATCAACCGTCCGCCGGACATCTGGTCGAGCATGGCGAATTCTTCAGCAAGGGCTACCGGATTATTGATCAGCGGCAACGCGCGGCCGAGCACGGCGATGCGTGCATTTTTGGTCGTGCGGGTCAGCGCCGCGGCAATCAGGTTGGGGGCAGGCATCAGACCATACGCCGTCTGGTGATGCTCGTTGGCGCAGACACCGTCAAATCCCAGTTCATCGGCAAGGGAAAGCTCGCCGATATATCTGTCGTAGATGGCCGTGCCTTTTGCCGGATCGAAATTTGTGTTGGGCAGGTTAACCCACGCCGTATTGACCTTTGCTATCTCGTTCAGATCAATGTCGCCATAGGGCATGAGGTGAAAGAAGAAGATATTCATGCTGCTGCTCCCTTGCAGAAAGCAGCGATCAACGCTGCGGCTTCGGAGGGTTTCTCGCTGTGTATGGAATGACCGCACTCGTTGAGCGAATGCAGTTTTGCATTCGCTATGCCGCTAATCCAGGCATTGCTGCATGCATGCGGTATGATCTTGTCGTCCCTGCCCCATATAAATTGTGCTGGCTTGTTGATACGGTGGATCCAGTATTTCAACTGTGGATTGCTGAGACGCGGCGACCAGCCGAGGCGGGCTGTTGCGGCCTTGTTCTGCAAAACGACGTCCAGATCCGGCGTTGCCTTCAGGCGTTTTTCGGCAAGCTCCTGACTGTAGAACTGGTTGCGTGCGGCTTCTTCCGGACCCCAGGCGAAAATATCGCCGAAGGGCGCATCGGGATTGGCGATGCCTGCTGGCGCCATCAGCGTGATTGATTTCAGCCGCGCGGTGTTGCGAACGGCAATTTCCGCGCTCAACCAGCCGCCCAGGGAATGGCCCACGAGATGGACATCCTTCAAATCCAAAGTATCGAGAAGATCGAGATAGAAATATGCCAGATCGCCGATGCTCATCATCCATTCTGGAATCTGGGTCCGCCCGAAGCCTGGATGCTCCGGCGCGATGACGCGGAAGTTTTTCGAAAGCTCTTCCAGCATCGGGCTCCAGTTGGAGCCACCTGCGCCGTGGAGGAAGAGAAGCGGTTCGCCGGCTCCTTTTTCCTCGACCTTGAGTTTCAGCCCGCGCACTTCGCGCTGTTTATCGGCAGCATCAGTCATATCGTTTCCATTCCCGCTTGCCTGCTCCGGCGAAAATCGGTGCACGCCGGTGCACCGCCGGCCATGCCGGAGACCGGCCGCCGGTTTGGTTCCCTTCCTAAAGGCCATGCGCCACCTGGACAAGTGCGCCGGATTGACCGCAACTGCGATGCACGCCTATGACTTCCCTAACGTCCCGCATCCAGTCAGAGGCGGCGTGGGCGAAACTAGCCATTGGGAGGCCCCATGAACACGAAACTAATCCCGGCTGCGGGTGCGATCGCCTTCGCCCTGTGCTGCGTCCCTGCGCTGGCGCAGGACAAGCACATAAACCTCAGGTTGAGCTACTGGGTTCCGCCGAAGCACATGCTCACGGTCGGCTACAAAGAATGGGCGGAACACCTGAAAAAGGCTTCAAACGGAACGATTACCCTGACGCTCTTCCCGTCGAGCCAGCTTGGGTCGGGCAAAGACCATTACGACATGGTCAAGCGGGGAACGGCGGACATCGGCTATGTGAATCCAGGTTATACGCCAGGTCGCTTTCCGGTCATCGGGGCGCTCGAACTGCCGTTCCTGGTCAGCGATCCACTCAATGGCGCGAAGGCCATGACGCGCTTTTACGCCCGTTATGCTGCGCGCGAGATGAAGGACGTCAAGGTCTGCCATACCTATTCCACGCCGACCAGCACGTTCCACGGCGTCAAGCCCATCCGGCTACCGCAGGATATCAAGGGTATGCGCGTGCGCGCCGGCAATGCGACAATTTCGGCCCTGATTGCGGAACTTGGCGGCAGCCCGGTCCAGGTGCCGATCATGGAAGCCTACGAAACCCTCAATCGCGGTATCACCCAGGCCATTACGGCGTCCTGGGGCGGCATGGTGACCTTTAATTTCGGCAAGGTGGTGCACCATCACCTCGACATGCCGTTTTATGTTTCTGCGTTCGTGCATGCCGTCAATCTGAACGCCTACAACAAAATGTCGGCCGCGCAGAAGAAGGTTTTCGACGAAACCTGCACTCCGGAATGGGCGGCCCGCATCTATAAGCCGTGGCACTATCAGGAGGCAGGCATCTACGCCACAATGCTGAAAGACAAGAAACGCACTGTCTACAAGGTCGGTCCAAACGAAATTGCGCTTTGGCGCAAAACCGGCGAACCGCATTACAAGCGCTGGGCGGAAACAGTCGCCAAGAAAGGCGAAAATCCGGACGAAGTGCTCGCAACGCTGCGCAAGGAACTTAAGCAGGACGGCGCCCTGTACGAATAGGCGACGTACGACCTCGGGCGGACTGGTGCGGCAGTGGGCGCAGGCCCTCGCCCCTACCGCGTCGGCGCCGGGGCTCGCCTTGACGCGCCGCTAGCCCGTTCATAAACTTGCCTCGAATTTGGCGGGCGATCCAGCCCGCGAAGATTCACGACAGACTATCTTGAAGGGAGGGATAGCATGAAAAAGCAATTGCTTCTTGCTGCCGGCGCATTTGCGCTGGTCGCGGGATCGACCACCGCCGCCACGGCCCAGGACAAAAAGGTCAACTTCCGCCTGAGTTATTGGGTTCCACCAAGCCATATGCTCACGCCGGGCTACAAGGAATGGGGTGATTACCTCAAGGAAAAATCCGGTGGCACCATCAACATCACGCTGTTCCCGTCCAGCCAGCTTGGGTCGGGCAAGGACCATTACGACATGGTCAAGCGCGGCATTGCCGACATCGGGCTGATCAATCCTGGCTACACGCCGGGCCGCTTCCCAGTGGAAGGCGCCATCGATTTGCCGTTTCTGGTCAGCGAGCCTTTGAACGGCGCGCGCGCCATGACCCGCTGGTACGAGAAATACGCATCGAAGGAAATGCCGGACGTCAAGGTGTGCCACACATTCTCCCATGAACCCGGCACATTCCACGCAGTCAAGGAAATCAAGCTTCCTGCCGACATCAAGGGCATGAAAATCCGCACCGGCAACGCCACGCTGGCATCCTATGTAACCTTGCTTGGTGGAAATTCGGTTCAGGTTCCAATCATGGAAGCCTATGAAACCCTGAAGCGCGGCATCACTGAAGGCATTACCGTTCCGTGGGATGGATTGATCTCGTTCCGCTTCGGTGATGTCGCAAAATACTCGATCGATATGCCAATGTATGTTTCGAGCTTCGTGCACACGGTCAATCTGAGAAAATACAACAGCATGTCCGCAGCGCAGAAGAAAATCTTCGACGAAACATGCACGCCTGAATGGTCCAAGAAGATTTATCGCTTCTGGTCTGCCAAGGAAGATGCCAGCCGCAAGAAGCTGATTGCCGATCCCAAGCACAATACCTACACGCCAACAAAGGAAGATGTTGCCAAATGGCGCGCTTCGGTCGAGCCGGTTTACAAGCAATGGCGCGATGCCGTGACGAAGGCCGGATATAATCCGGAAACCGTGCTGAACGAACTGAAGGCAGAATTGAAAAAAGACAATGCACTTTACGAGTAAGTAGCTCTTGCTGTGACATTTGCCCGCCCTTCAATAATACTGAAGGGCGGGCATTTTTCTTCTTGGTAACAAGCGTTCCGTGCTTGAGTTCCGTACGCTCATCAGGCAGTCTGCGCTCGCGCTGCCGGATCAACCAAGAATCATGCACAAGGGCGCTGCAGGCAAAATCGGTACTTGCTCCAGGCAAAGACCGCACGCATCAGGGGGGGGGCTCAGGTGGAAAAGCTGACGAGCTGGATCGAGAAAATCGCCGGATATTTCATCGGCATACTTGCGATCATTACCTTCACTGCAGCGGTCCTTCGCTACGTGTTCAATGCCTTTATCCCCGATGGGTTCATCGTCGCGCAAACGCTTCAAGGGATAGCGATCTGCTGGGGTATCGGAACGGCCATCTACGCCGACCGGCACATCACTGTCGATCTGATCTATGCCACCGCCGGTGAAACCTATCGCCGCTTCTGCGACATCACCGCCCAGGTCCTGAACTGGCTGTTCATGATCCTGTTTGCCTATGCATCCGTGTTCAAGGTGTTCGACATCCGCACTGCCGGGGAAATTTCGGACGACCTGCGCCTGCCGCTATGGTTCGGCTATTCGCTTGCGGCCGCAGGCATCGTCGCAGCGCTTATCCTTGCGACCATCCGGACCTGGCAAGTCATTTTTGCGCCAGATAAAATGCAACGCGGCGAAGGGGGCCACTGACATGGAAAATGCCGGCTTCGTTGCAACAATCGGTTGTATTGCCGTTCTGGTTCTCATGTTCATGCGCGTGCCGATCGCGATCTGTCTCGCGTCTGTTTCAATTGCCGGTTCTGCATGGTTGATCGGCTGGGAGCCGGCGCTTGCGCTTCTTATCGACAAACCCATTCGCGCTGTCACCAATTTCGAATTCAGCGTCATTCCGATGTTCATTCTCATGGGAACGCTGGTGAGCGTTTCTGGTATGAGCCGGGAATTGTTTCGCGCCGCCCATGCCTGGCTTGGACATCTGCCCGGCGGGCTTGCCATAGCCACTGTCATGGCCTGCGGCGGTTTTGCGGCCATCAACGGTTCATCGCTGGCCTCTGCTGCCACGATGACGCGAGTTGCCCTGCCGGAGATGCGCCGCATCGGCTACAATCCGGGCTTTGCTTCGGGCGTTATCGCGGCCGGCGGCACGCTCGGCATCATGATTCCGCCGTCGGTGATGTTCATCCTTTATGCGATCATTACGGAATCCGATATCGCTTCGCTTTTTGCTGCCGGTATTCTGCCGGGCATACTCGCGATCTGCCTGTACTGCATCACCATCAGCATCGTGTACATGTGGCGTCCGGAATGGATGCCCAAGGCAAAAAAGGCTTCGCGGGAAGAACGCCTGAACAGCCTGAAAGACATCTGGGCGGTCTTCCTGTTGCTGTTCGGTGTTCTGGCAGCCATCTACGGCGGCCTGACCACGATCACCGAAGCTGCAGGCTTTGGTGTCATCGGCGCGCTACTGATTGGACTGGCGCGTGGCCGGTTGAGCTGGGCGCAGATCGTCGACGCATTGATCGAATCCCTGCGCACGTCCGCTGCCATCTTTTTCATTCTGATAGGCGCGATCCTGTTTCAGTCATTCCTGGCCTATACGCAAACACCGCAGGCCGTCAGTGAATTCCTGACTTCGCTGTCATTGCCGCCCATGGGCATCGTGCTGCTGATCGTGATTTTCTATCTGATCGCAGGCATGTTTGTGGATGGTCTGGCCGTGGTTCTGCTCACGGTGCCAATTTTTCATGCCGTCATCAAAACCCTTGGTCTCAGCGAAATCTGGTTCGGCGTCATCGTTACGACAACGGTCGAGGTGGGTCTTATCTCTCCACCGGTTGGAATGATCTGCTTCGTGATGAACAAGATGGTGCCAGACGTCAGCCTTGGCAGCATTTTCCGTGGTGTCACCCCGTTCATCATCTCAGATGTTGTCCGCCTGACGCTTCTGTTGCTCTTCCCCGGCATAGCGCTGTTCCTGCCAAAAATGATGGGGAATTAAAGACCTTTCTCGCCGGACTGGATAAAATCAACGCCACAGACCGGCCGGAATTTTCCGGTTTTAGCAAGACATGAGCCGCCCGTATCGCTTAACTGTCGCGGCTGCCCGCACCTGATTTGCGGGATGCTGTCTTTTGGATCGCGCGGCTTAGCCGGGAACAGGAACTTTCGATGCGGGTTCTGGCCGCATTTCTGGTCAATACGCTTTTCAATTTCGTCATCGGCTTGTTGGTGGCGAAATTTCTCGGGCCGGATCAATTCGGCCGGTTTGCGCTTGCGACCGCCGTCGGCATGATGATCCAGACTATCGGTTTTGAATGGATACGGCTCTCAGCCGTGCGTTTTTATTCCGAGCGCGTGCGCGAAACCCAACCCCAATTGCGCGCAACTCTCGATGTCGCCTTTGCAATTGTGAGCGTCTTACTGGCAGGTGTCGCAGTTGTGTACCTGTTGAGCGGCGTGAAGTTCTCCCTCTCCCAGCCGCTGATCGTGCTGGCATTTTGCGCTGCCATCACCAACGGTCTGTTCGATTATCATACCGCCCTGGTGCGGGCGCGTTTTCAGGACCGGCTATATGCGACGCTGGTGATCAGCAAGAACGTGCTTGCCCTGGTGCTGACCATTGGCGGGGCGTTTATCTACCAGTCAGCTTCCATGACCCTGGCCGGCATGTGCATTGCCATGGCCAGTTCCGTGTTCCTCGCCCGGCGCGCCCTGAGCGACGGACATGCCGGACCATCATCTTCCCAGCGGCAGCTTGCAGAAGACTTCGCGCGCTACAGCCTGCCAATCGTCGTGGCCAATGTTCTTTATCTGGCAATCCCACTTGGCAATCGGGCGCTGGTCACGTCCTGGCACGGTTTTGCCGAGACCGGCCATTATTCACTGGCGTTCGACATCGGGACACGTTTGATCGCAGCGGTCGGATCGGCCCTTGATGTCCTGCTGTTCCAGGTGGCGGTGCGCGCGGATGAATTGCACGGGCGCGATCATGGCCGCGATCAGGTCGCCAAGAACATGGGCATCGTGCTCGGGATTCTGCTTCCATCGACGGCTGGTCTCTGGCTCATTCTTCCCAGCATCGAGGCCATCATTGTTCCCAGCGAATTCCGCGGGCCGTTTGGCTATTACCTGATGCTCCTGTTGCCGGGCATGCTGGCATTCGGAGCAATGAACTTCGCCATCAATCCGGTTTTTCAAATTCGCAAACAAACGCTGCCGCTGATTGCTGCAGCACTTGCCGGCTGCATTGCCGATATCGTGCTGATCTTTGCGCTCCCGGCAACGCAGGATGCAACGCGCCTGGCAATGGCACAAGCCGGCGCGTTCATTGTCGCTCTTGTCGTGCTGACAGGCTTTGCGATTGCCAGCGGCGCACGCTGGCCGCGTTTGCGTGATATCTCGGTAGCCTTGCTTGCGACTGGTTTGATGATAGCGCTGCTCTATCCCATGCGGGCATGGACTCCTGGTGTGGCGACACTGACAACTCAAATCATTTGCGGCGCGCTTATTTTTGGCATTTGCGCAGCAGTTTTTGATTTGTCGGGTTTGCGTTCGGCGTTCATTCAATCCGTGCGTGGACGCACGCAAGCGCCTGCTGAATAGCAATTTGTTAGGTATGAATAGTGCATCGGAATTAACCCTAATAATCGCTGAATTAATTATTTAAGATGCCGGAATAATTGTTAGATAACCATTAGTACTGTTATCGCTCCCGGTTTTCGGCATTTGCGCTACACTTCAATCTGCAGGGCTTGTTGCGTTGCCTTGCGCGTTGAAATGTTGCCGCTGTGTGTTGCGCAGTGGTGTTGCGTAACCGGGTCTATTGCGCCCCGGTGCGGGGAGCTGGACCGATGAACAAGCCTCTATTGATTTCCGTCGTGGCGCTGGCCACAGCGGTGGCCCTGACCGGTGGAGTCAAAGCCGCCGGACGCGACCCCATGGTCGTTCAGGGCGTCACACCTGGATCACAGAACGATCCCTTCCATCAACAGGCACAACCAAGGCGCCGGGCAGCAGGTCCGGCGTATGCCCGCCAGGCGCCAGGCCTGCGCCACGGCCGGTCTACCGCGAGGCGCGCCGGAGCAGCGGCGGCTATGGTGGCGGCTTTATTGAACTGCTGATTACCGGCGGCACCGAGCCGCAAGTCTCGCAATCCCCTGCCACGAGGCAGGAGCGTCGCGATTACCGCAGCCATATTCCCATGGGTCAACAGCCTTCATATGCACGCCCGCGAAACGAGCAGCGGGCTGCGCTCGAACCCGCTCCTTCTTTCCGGCAAGGCCTGAGCCGCACACTCGATCCGAAGTTTCACCGCCAGGAGGTCGCTTACAACGGTCGTCACGGCGTTGGGACAATCGTCGTGGATACGCCGAACCGCTTCCTCTATCTCGTGACCGGCAACGGCCGGGCCATGCGTTATGGAATTGGCGTCGGGCGTCCGGGCTTCGAATGGGCGGGCGTCAAAAAGATCACCCGGAAGGCTGAATGGCCCGGCTGGACACCGCCACCGGAAATGCGCAAGCGCCGGCCTGATTTGCCTTCCTACATGCCAGGCGGTCCGGAAAATCCTCTTGGCGCGCGCGCATTGTATCTTGGTTCGTCGCTGTATCGCATTCACGGCACAAACGAGCCGGAGACGATCGGCACCAACGTCTCATCCGGTTGTATCCGCCTGATGAACGCGGATGTGACGGATCTTTATTCCCGCGTCCGGGTCGGTTCCAAAGTGGTGGTCATGTAAAATTGCAGAATTCCGGCAGGCCAAAGTGATGCGGTCTGCTGGATGTTGACGGTGGGGACAAACGCCTAAAAAGGCGGGGGCGGCGATAACGCCAAAACAGGAGAGCCGTTCCGCAACAATGCGGAACGGCTCATTTTTCTTCAGGCCTGGTAGCAATCGCCTTGGTGGGACTTATTCTTCCCAGCCGCCGTCGTCGCCATCATCGCCGCCATCATCATCCCAGTCGTCACCGGAATCGGCGTCTTCCCAGTCATCGCCAGAGTCGCTCAGAATTCTTCCCAATCGTCGCCGCTGGAGGTGTCGGACGTTTCATCCTTCTTCTCTGCAGCTTTCGCGCCGCCGATCCCGAGCGGGTTGTTGTTGCCCGAGAACATTCCGCCGATGGCATTGGCGAGCAATACGCCGCCCGCAACACCTGCAGCTGCGCCAAGCGCACCTTTCAGGAAGGACCCGCCACCGCCGGCCGCCTGTTCCTGTCCAGGAGCAGCGCCACGCTGATGGGTCCAGGGCGAACCACCACCGGGCGGCGGCGGTACGGCAATGCCAGCACCTGGTCCGCGGGACGACGGAACGCCGGAGCCGCGCGGGCCAGCCGAACGGTCCATTGCACCGGGCCGTCGCGGTTCGTCGCGGGTGTCGCCGCCGAACAGCGATTTCCCGATGCCGCCAAGGAAGCCGCCGGAATTGGCCTGAGCCTTGTCCGCCTTTGCTTCGAGTTCGCTTACCTGTGCTTCAAGATCTTCGATCTTTGCAACAGCCCCTTTCAGGGCTTCTTCCTGCACCAGAACGGCTTGAGAAAGGACATAACCGGCGTGTGGCATGTCCTTGATTGATTTGGCTATAAATTCCTCGGCTTCCTTGTCCCGTTCACCGGTAGAAGCGTCTTTTACACGATCGAAAAGGCCGGCCAGCAGCTGGCGTTCTTCGGGGGTCATGCTATTTCTCCCTCTGGATGCGGGTTATCCCGCGCGAGTAATATGGTAGCGCGTTATTGCGAAAAGTAGAGGGGTAGCCTGTGATATTTCGCACACAGGTTACCAGCGGGTGGAAAACCGCCAAAAACCTGCGTTTCTTCAGGTTTTGCGTGTTTCTTCAGGTTTTGAACGGCGCGGGGTAGTCCAGCCGCCCTTCCTTGCCGGCCAACCGGCCGGGCGAGAATTCGATGACACTCAGTTTCTCTGGCGGATAGGGCGATGCGAACCGCCTGACCGGCCTGGTCGAAAATCCCATCGACGCGTAATAGGCAGGATCACCCAATACGAACACAGCATCCGCACCGGCGGCCCTGGCCAGTGGCAGGCCGGCCACTGCCAGACGCCGCCCGATGCCGAGTTTGCGAAAAGCCCCCTCCACGGCGAGCGGCACCAGGGCAGCCACATCTACAGGGTGCCCGTCCAGCTCTGCATCGATGCGAACGAAACCGGCGTGGGCGACAACGACCCCGTGATATTCAGCAACCAGTTCGCTGATCATGTGCCCGCCCGCGCGCAGGTTCTTGACCAGCTTGTCCTCGGCCGGACCATTGAAGGCATGGGTCAGCAAAACGGAAATCGCCGGATAGTCCGCAGCGACAGCGTCGCGGATAATCACAGACCGCGGTTCGTAATGGGCGTGCAGCTCTTCCAGCTCCTTGGCTGAAAAACCGCGCAACCGTGTCACTGTAGCTTTCCAGCCAACAGGGGTACGCGCAGCAAGCCGGTGTCCCTTGCCGAATGGCGGATGGACAATGCTGGCATTGCGCCGGCTTTGCGAAGTCTTGCGCGTAGTGGTTGCGGAAAGGATGCGGCCGCCCTGTGACGCCGGCATTGCAACTACCGGCGCTTTTCCCACAGGGGTGTTCGCGTCGCGAGCTTTGGCTGCAAGTTTCCTTGCCGCATTTCGCTTGGGCACAGTGGATGCGCGGGCAATCTTTTTCGTTGCTGACCGCTTGCTTGCACTTTTCCTCGCTACAGACTTTTTGCCGGCGGCTTTTTTAACAACCGCTTTGCCGGGCCTTGTTTTCCTTGCGGCAGATGTGTTTGCCCTGGACTTTATGGTCCTTGATTTCTTTGGCCGTGATTTTTTTGCTGTGGTATTTCTGGCGCGCGTTTTAGCAGGACTCTTCTTCGTCACGGACGCTTTTTTCGCGCCTGACTTGCGGGATATTTTCTTGACGGTTGCCTTTTTCGCTGAAGTCTTGCGCGGTGCAGATTTTTTTATCGCTTTCCTGCCCGCCTTTTTGCTTTTACCAGCTTTGGCTGACTTACCCGTCTTGCGTGCTGCCGCCATTGTCGTTCCCCTCGCCTATTCCGTCCCGGTTCCGAATTCAATTGGGCCAAATGCAAAAAGGCATTGGCCGCATCAACCCGGGGCGCAATCTACGCCACAAATTGCGGCGGAAATCCAGCACCTTCCAACGCAGGTGGAAGCGGTCCACCATAGGCCCAGGCCAATAGTTCAACAGTATGGGCGACCGGCGCGCCGTCACCCTGCGATAATTGGGTGATGCAGCCGATATTTCCGGTTGCGACCGCGTCCGGCTTCACGCGTTCGATATTTGCCCGCTTGCGTGCGCGCAACCGGTTGGCGAGCACTGGCTGCAGCAAATTGTACGTGCCAGCCGATCCACAACAAATGTGGCCTTCGGGCACATCGCGCACCACGAAGCCTGCCTTGCGCAGCAGGCGTTTGGGTTCCTCACGAATTTGCTGACCATGCTGCATGGAACATGCCGAATGATAAGCAAGAGTGAGCGGGTGCGGCGGCTTTCCGGCGGGCAAATCCAACCGCGACAGATATTCGCTGACATCGCAGGCCAGCGATGAAATCCTCGCAGCCTTTTGCGCATAGGCAGGCTCTTGCCGGAACAAGAACGCGTAATCTTTTACGGTGGTTCCGCAGCCCGACGCCGTAATCAATATGGCATCGACTTTGCCGCGCTGCATTTCCGCCGTCCAGACATCGATGTTGCGGCGTGCAGTTTCGCGTGCGCGATCTTCCTGTCCCATGTGATGGGTCAACGCGCCGCAACATCCTTCCCTTGCCACCGTCAAAACCTCAATTCCGTGACGGGCCAGTAGAAAATGTGTCGCAGCGTTTATGGACGGCTGCAAGACGGGCTGCGCACAGCCCTCCATCAATATCACGCGTCCTTTTGCCATCCCTGCGACAGGATAATCGCGACGCACGGCCACTGGCGCACCCGAAGGCGCGAGCGCCAGCATGGCAGACAAACGCTCGCCTATCACGGGAAGGTGCGCAACCAGCGGACGCACAAACCTGGTGGCGCTTGCCAATGCCAATGCAACCCGGAACAAGCGGCGATCTGGCAAAACGCGTGCGAGAATACCGCGCAGGAAACGATCTGCGAGGGGTCGGCGGTAGGTTTTTTCAACATGACTTCGCGCATGATCGATCAGATGCATGTAGTGCACGCCGGACGGGCATGTCGTCATGCAGGAAAGACAGGACAGGCAGCGATCAATATGGGTGACTGTTTCTTCAGTCGCCTTCTTGCCGTTTTCCAGCATATCCTTGATGAGATAGATACGCCCGCGCGGGGAATCCAGTTCATCCCCCAGCAGCAGATAGGTTGGACATGTTGCCGTGCAAAGCCCGCAATGAACGCAGGTGCGCAGTATTTTCTCGGCAACAGCAACATCAGGATCGGCAAGCTGGGTAAGGGAAAAAGTGGTTTGCATTGTTTGACCCTAGCCGCCGTTCTGCCACGTCTTGATAACGTCAAGCGGATGCACGAGCATGATGATGTTCAGCAAGAGATTGTCGCGGATCATCCACAAGGCAAATCCCTCGAGAACAAGAACCGTAACAAGCGATGCTGCGACGGGAATCGCACGGGCAATCATGAACCCAATTATCATGGCCAGAATATCAGAGATCGAATTTATGACGCTATCGCCAAAATAATCGAGCGAGATAGTGGCTTCACGATAGCGATTGATTATGAAATCGGTGTTTTCGAAAATTTCCCATGTAGCCTCGACAGCAACCGCTGCCAGCAGCGCAAGGAAAAACGGCACGTGCAATTTGAAAAGCCGCGCAATCATCCAGGCTGCGAAGTAAAACAGAAATCCGTGCACAATATGCGACAGCGTGTACCAGTCCGATATGTGCTGTGAATTTTCCGAACTCTGAACCACGCCGTGCCAGAGCTTGATCGTGCCGCATTTGCACATGCCGACGCGGCCCATGTTCAGCAAAATCAAGGCAGTCGCGACCAGCAAAGCCGCTATCAGGCAGAGGCAAACCAGCCTTGCGCGCGCTGGCGTGTGTGTGATCTGTCCGGCAGGACGATCAAAAGCGACGGCCTCAGATGCCAGCATACATGCGCCCCGGGTTGAATATTCCGCCTGCATCCAGGCTCGTCTTTATACCGGACGACACCTTCATCAAAGCATCACCGAGTGGTTGAAACACTGGTACTTGATTACGCATGGCTTCAGGTGCACGCACGAGCATCGCGTGACCTGCGCCCGCTGGCAAAGCGGAGCGAATGATATTCGCGCCGCCGTCGTTGTCATCCTCGACCGCGAGCCAGACCAATCCGCCACCGTGATCAAACATCGCATCAAATGGCAGTCCAGCCATACGCAATGCTGAAACAAACTTCAGCGCCGCTGACGAGCGGATCGAGACGCGCCACAAGACCCGGCCTGGCGGATTTGCAAGCGGCATTACATCGCGCACGTCGCGCCAGAATGCCTGCGATTGCTGATCTTCCAGAATGTGTGGCTTGCCAAATGCTGCAAGACGTCTGGCGAGTTGGTCCAGCCTGTAGGTGACGGATGGTTTGAAATGCTCAATACGCAATGCCGTCTGGCCGGTGCCATTATTGGCGACATGCGCTGCAGCGCTGACTTCAAACGGTGATTGTAGCGCCAATGCCATGACCTCGAGCGCCTCGCGCTCGCCAAGGTTATCGAACGCCAGTGTTCCGGTGGTTTCCGGCCGGGGAAGCAATTTGAACGTCACTTCGGTGATAAGCCCCAATGTGCCATGGGCGCCACATTGCAACTTCACCAGATCCAGTCCGGTGACGTTTTTCATGACGCGGCCGCCGGAGGACAATTCCTCACCGGCGCCATTCACGAAACGGACCCCAATGAGTGAATCGCGCGCGGCACCGGCGCGCAAGCGGCGCGGACCGGAAATATTGCATGCGGCCAGCCCACCAATTGTCGGCTCGCCTGCCGTGCCATACATGCTGCGATGATCTATCGGCTCGAATGGCAACATCTGGTTATTTGCAACCAAGGCTGATTCAATTTCGGCAAGCGGCGTTCCCGCGCGGGCACGCAGCACCATCTCGGCGGGTTCGTAAATCAGAATTCCACGCAGCGCGCCGGTCGAAAGTATCGCATCGGATTGCACCGGCCTGCCAAGCCCCGCACGCGTACCGCCACCTTCAATACGCAGCGTGCGATTTTGCGCGCGATGTTCGCGCACGAGCGTGCAGGCCTCCGCGGCGGTGGAGGGAACAAATACACTCACGCGACAAACCGTCCATCAAGGGGAAACACCTTTGCCGGATTCAGCAACCATTGCGGATCGAATACGGCACGCACGCGTTGTTGCTGTTCCAGCTCAGCATCGGAAAACTGGTGGCGCATCAAGTCGCGCTTTTCAATGCCGACGCCATGTTCGCCCGTAAGACAACCGCCTGCATCAACACACAGTTTCAAAATGTCAGCACCGGCAGCTTCGGCTTTTTCCTGTTCGGCCGGATCGTTGACATTGTACAATATGAGCGGATGCATGTTGCCATCGCCGGCGTGAAAAACATTGGCAACGCGCAGACCATAGCCGGCAACAATTTCGCTGGTTTTCTGCAAGACATAGGAAAGCTGGCTCGTGGGGACCGTGCCATCCATGCAGATGTAATCGGCGACACGCCCCGTCGCACCAAAGGCCGATTTACGGCCTTTCCAGATCAGCGCAGTCTCCATCGCCGACCGCGATTCCTTGATGACCTGCACATCGTGCTGGCGCGCAATGGCGATTATGCGCTGAAGCTGGTCTTCCATTTCCTGTTCCGAGCCTTCGACCTCAACGATCAGCATGGCTTCCACATCCAGCGGATATCCGGCTTTGGCAAAGGCCTCGCAAATTTCGATGGCTGGCTTGTCCATGAACTCGATCGCCACGGGAATGAGACCGGCGCCGATGATCGCCGCAACGCAGGAGCCCGCCGCATGGCTCGAAGCAAACCCGAACAGCACCGGGCGAGCGCCTTCCGCAGCAGGAAAAATGCGTACGACTGCTTCGGTCACGACACCCAACTGACCTTCCGATCCCACAACCAGCCCAAGCAAATCATATCCGGGACTGTCCAGTGCTTCGCTACCGACATCGACAATCGTGCCATCAATCAGGACGATCTTCGCTCCGATCACATTGTTTGTCGTGACGCCATATTTGAGACAATGCGCGCCGCCGGAATTCATGGCGATATTGCCGGCAATCGTGCAGGCCAGTTGCGAAGATGGATCGGGCGCATAAAAATATCCGTCCGGCATCACCGCATCGGAAATAGTCAGATTGGTGACGCCTGCCTGCACCCGCATGGTCCGGCTGGCATAGTCCACGTTCAAAATCTCTGTCATTTTGGAAACGCCAAGCACGATGGCGTCTTCCTGCGGAATAGCTCCGCCGGACAGGGAGGTTCCCGCGCCCCGTGGTATGACCTTCACGCCGTTTTCGTTGCAGAACTTCAACACTGCGGACACCTCGGCGGTTGTCCGCGGCAGGACGACTGCAAGCGGCAGGCGGCGATAGGATGTGAGGGCGTCGGTTTCAAAAACCCTGCGTTCGTCCTCGGATGTTACCAGGCAGTCGGGATTCACCAGGCGTGCCAGGCCGCTGACGATCTCGTCTCGGCGAGCCAGTATGTTTGCGTCGGGCACTGGAAATGCAATCGCGGTCATGGTCCGTTCCTGCGAATTTTGCGTTCTGCACCAATATACAAGGCGAAGGCTATCGACCATTGCACTATAGCGTAATGCTAGCACAGGCAGCGTGCAGTTGATAAGGTTATCCAGACCACAATTGCCACACGTTCCGATAGCGAGAGACGATTGACAGACCAGCGAAAGCCCCGCGTCGCCCTGATGGTGACCTGCCTAGTGGACCTGATGCGGCCAAGCGTTGGATTTGCCGCCGTCAAGCTGCTGGAGGATGCTGGCTGCGAGGTCATCGTGCCGGCGCAGACGTGCTGCGGTCAGCCCGCCTACAATTCCGGCGACCGGTCCGGGGCGCGGGCTCTGGCCCAGCAAATGATGGACGGGCTTGCCAGCGCCGACTACGTGGTTGCGCCGTCGGGCTCTTGCGCGGGAATGGCGGCCAAACATTATCCGGAGCTTTTCGCTGATGACCCAAATCTAGCCGCGCGCGCTCAGGCCTTTGCCGGCAAGACCCATGAGCTTGTGAGTTTCCTTACAGATGTCATGGGAGTCGAAGCTGTGACCGCCCGCTTCGAACGCACCGCAGCCTATCACGATTCCTGCGCAGGCCTGCGCGAGATGGGCGTCAAGCAGCAGCCGCGCAAGCTGCTGGCCAGCGTCGACGGATTGCGTCTCGTCGAAATGAAAGACAGCGAAGTGTGCTGCGGATTTGGCGGAACATTTGCAACCAAATACGGCGAAATATCCGATGCCATCGTCACGGAGAAATCAAAGCACATTGAGCAAAGTGCGGCACACGTTTTGCTCGCTGGCGATCTTGGATGTCTCATGAACATGGCTGGAAAACTGACCCGACAGGGCGCGAAGACCGAAGTGCGCCATGTGGCCGAAGTGCTTGCCGGAATGACCGATACTCCGCCAATTGGCCATTCAGAGGAGGAACAGTCTGCAGCCACATCCACTGCGATGGTGCAGAAGGCAGTGCGGCCATGACACTTGTTTCCACCTCACCGCAATTCAAGGACAATGCGCATAGAGCCTTGCACGATGGCCAGTTGCAGAAGGCGCTGGGCAATGTGCGCCACACCGTGATCGAGCGGCGCGCCACAGCAGCGGCAGCATTGCCGGAATTCGAGGCGTTGCGCGATCAGGCGCGCGACATCCGCAACCATGTGCTGAGCCATCTCGATCTGTATCTTGAGGCCTATGAGCGCAAGGTAAGCGAAGCTGGTGGCCATGTGCATTTTGCGACGCGACAGCGCCGAAGCCTGCCGGATCGTCACCGACATAGCCAAACGCCGCGGTGCAAAAACCGTCACCAAGGGAAAGTCGATGGTGTCGGAAGAAATCGGCCTCAACGCAGCGCTGGAACATGCGGGCATAAAGGCGATTGAAACCGACCTTGGCGAATATATCATTCAGCTCCGCGGCGAGACGCCCTCGCATATCATCATGCCGGCGGTTCACCTCAACCAGGAAGATGTCGGAGAGCGAATTTCGCAAGCAGCACACGCATCTGCCACACGATCGCAATCTTGACGATGCGGAAACGCTTCTGGCCGAGGCACGCGGCATATTGCGCGAGCAATTTCTGGCCGCCGACATCGGCATCACAGGCGCGAACTTTCTGGTTGCGGAAACCGGCACGTCAATCATCGTTACCAACGAAGGCAATGGCGATCTGACGCAGACGCTGCCGAAAGTGCATATCGTCATCGCCTCGATAGAGAAAATCGCGCCGACGCTGGAAGATGCTGCCGCGATCATGCGCGTGCTGGCGCGCTCTGCAACCGGTCAGGACATGAGCGTCTACACAACGCTGTCCACCGGACCACGCCGGCCGGGAGATCTCGACGGGCCGGAAGAATATCACGTGGTGCTGGTCGACAATGGCCGCTCTTCCATGCTCGGCACGGAATTTCAGGACATGCTGCGGTGTATCCGTTGCGGCGCGTGCATGAACCATTGTCCGGTCTATCACGCAGTCGGCGGGCACGCCTATGGCTGGGTCTATCCCGGTCCGATGGGCGCTGTACTCACGCCCTCGCTCATCGGTGTCGACAAGGCCGGACATCTGCCCAATGCATCGACGTTTTGTGGACGCTGTGAAAGCGCCTGTCCGGTGCATATTCCGCTCCCCAAACTCATGCGGCACTGGCGCGAACGTGAGTTCGAACGCCATCTCACGCCGTCGCGTTTCCGGCTTGGCTTGTCCGGCTGGGCGTTCTTTGCCAGGCGGCCTGCGCTTTATGGGTTTTCGACTTCGCTGGCGATGCGTTTGCTGGCCTGGCTCGGCAAAAAGCGCGGACGCTTTTCAAAGCTGCCTTTGGCCTCCGGCTGGACGCGCTATCGCGATTTTCCCGCGCCGCAAGGATCGAGTTTCCAGGCCCAGTGGAAACGTCAGGGCGGACGGCGCAAATGAGCAACGCGCGCGAAAACATTTTTGCAAACATTCGACGGGCCCTGCGCGCCAGCGAGGGCGATGCGACACGTGAAGAAACAGTCGAACATCGCATGGCCGCCGCACGGCCGGGCATTCAGCCCGCGCGTGGCCAGGGCAGTCTTGAACAGCGGCTGGAGACTTTCACCCGGCAGGCACAAAATGTCTCCGCCACACTGGCGCGGGTTCGCAGCGACAGTGATGTTGCCGCAGAGGTTGCGCGCTATCTCAGGAGCCACAACCTGCCGCTAGCCGTTCGTACCGGGCAGGATGGCAGACTGTCCGTGCTGGACTGGCGCGGTGCAAATATTGACATCAGCCATGGACCTTCGGCGGGACAGGATCTGAATGCCGTCAGCCATGCGGAAGGCGGCATCGCCGAAACCGGCACATTGGCGCTGGTCTCCGGTCCCCATAATCCGACAAGTCTCAACTTCCTGCCGGACAACCATATTGTAGTGGTGCGTGCCAAGGCCATTCTGGCCACCTATGAGGATGTTTTTGCGACCATTCGCAGTCGTTTTGGCAAGGGCATCATGCCGCGTACGGTCAATCTGATCACCGGACCATCCAGATCGGCCGATATCGAGCAGAAGCTGCTTTTGGGTGCCCATGGACCCCGGCGGTTGCACATTGTGATTGTTGAGGGTGAGAAATGATGCCCGGGATGTGGCAAATTTAGCCCACTGACGCGAAATAGGCACAGTTGCGCGCCATTTTGGGCGAATCAAATCATGGCAAGCCTGACAACGGCCGCTTGAAGCGATATCATGCCCTACCTTTAGCTGGAGTATTCTACTGTGACCTTGCTGCGTCGCGCCAAAGTCCTGTTGCCAGGAGCTGCCATCCTCGCATTCTCTGTTTACGCCGACATGGGAAGTGTGTCCGCGCAGGGTTTGATGTCGCCAAAGCCAATGGCCAGCCCTGCCCTGCAACAGCTGACCCCGCCTGCCCAGCCGGCCCCCAAACCGGTTCCGCAAGCAGCGCCCGCACCGCCGGCAGCGCCTCCGGCCTGGCCGCAATCGCAGGCCAATGCGCCTGATGCAACGCCCGCGCCGGAAAAGAAGCGCAAGGTCACGCGCAAAGCCCGCTCCAGACCCGCTGCCAATAATCAGGGCGGTGGCTGGGCGCTTCGCACCGATGCAATGCCCAATCTGCAGCCAGAGACCTTTTTCGCAACTGCCAAGGCAGCCGAACGCTATGCCGCCATTTCCGATGCTGGAGGATGGCCGACAAATTGCCCGGCCGATTTCACGCGGGGCATCCGGTCCGGCAGTTGCGGTGCTTCGCCAGCGTCTTGCGATTGAGGGCGATCTGCCGAAAACGTCGACTGGATCGACCAGATGGGATGACGAACTGACCAGGGCAGTCCGTAATTACCAATATCGTGTTGGCCTGCGCCAAACCGGTTCAGTCACTGGCGCCACATTGAAGGCGATAAACATTCCCGCCGCGTTGCGTTTCCGCCAGCTTGCCTCAAGCGCCCATCGCATTGCCGGATCAAACTTTCCTTTCGGCAGCCGTTATGTCGTGGTGAATATTCCATCGGCATCGGTTGAGGCGGTCGAGAACGGGCGCGTGGCACGCCGCTATGTTGCCATTGTCGGCGACGTCAAACATCGTTCGCCCCAGGTCATCACCCGCATCACGCACGTCAATCTCAATCCGACATGGACCGTACCGACATCGATCATCAAAAACGAGATCATCCCGCGCATGCGGCGCGACCCTGGTTATCTCAGCCGGTCAAGGATTCGCATTCTGGATGGACGTGGCAGCGAGATCAGCCCGTCCTCGATCAACTGGTCGAGTGAGCGGGCGGCCAGTTACACGCTGCGCCAGGATTCGGGACGGCATAACGCGCTGGGCTCCATTCGCATCCAGATGCCGAACAATCAATCGGTCTACATGCACGACACTCCCGGCAAGGGCGCGTTCTCCCGCGACTATCGTTTCCTTTCGCACGGCTGCGTGCGGGTGAAGGATGTGTATGATCTGGCGGCATGGCTGCTGCGCGATACGTCCGGCGGCTGGAGCAAAAGCGCATTGACCAAACAAATCGGCAACAAGCGCCGGGATGTGCGGCTTGCCTCTGCTGTTCCTGTTGCGTGGGTTTACATGACCGGTTGGGCCAGCTCCGACAGTGTCGTGCATTTCCGAGAGGACATCTATAACGTCGACCGCATCGGTGGCAGCGGCCGCACTGCACAGCGCTGATTTTCTGCTGATGGCGCTGCAGAATCGCTGCGATCCTTTCGGAGTTTTGCATGCGGTGGACGCGCGCGGCCAGATGATGGGCAATCGCGGCGGGCGGTTTCATCTCGCTGACCGTACGCTCGGCAAAAGGCAATTCAAAAGCAAGCGCTGGATATGCTGCCTGTGTGATTTCAACAATCGCCAGCGCACGGTTTTCGGCGAAGGCTATACGGAACTTTTCTTTCTCGACGAAGTCACGGCCCTTGCTGCCGGACACCGGCCCTGCTTCGAATGCAGGCGCGTGGATGCAAGAGACTTTGCAGCGCGACTGGCCGCAGAAGGCAGCAAGCCGCCGAAAGCCGGCGATATGGATACACCCCTGCACCGCGAACGCATGGAGTTGCGAAAGGGCAACTATCGCACTGCGCACATGAAGGCGCTGCCCGAAGGCGCCATGTTCCTGCTGGATGGCAAACCGCGCGCCGTTTACGCGTCCATGGCGCTGACATGGGACTTCAGCGGCTATCTGGATGCGCGGCCGCTAGGCGATGGGCAAGTTGACTTACTGACGCCCGCCACATGCCTGCAAGTTCTCGCCAACGGCTATCGTCCGCGATGGCACGCAAGCGCCAAACAGCTTGCGTGACCCGCGGACGTTTGCCCCGATCAGGCTGCTTTTGCGAAAGCTTCCAAAGTGGCTTTTTCAAACGCCAGCAATTTTGCAACGCTGGGCCGCTTTTCCATGCGATCGAAATGGGCCTGGCAATTCTTGAACGGCGACAGATCAACCTTCAATTGCCCGCCGCGCCGGAAGCACCAGTAGAAATGCGCATCGGCTGCAGTGAAATGATCGAAGAAGAACTCGCGGCCGGCCAACATGGTGTCGGCAATACCGAAGACTTCATGCAAATGTTCGGCGGAAAATTTCACGACACTGTCGGTTGATCCTGGAGCGTCACATACCTTGGCCGGGTTGTTGATGTTGCGCAGATAGGGGTGAATGCCGGATGAGCACCACGAGAGGATCGAGATCGCCTGCGCTTCCTGCCACAGGTCGGTGGGCATCAATTTGGCTTGCGGAAACTGGCGGGCGATCCAAAACTGGATTGCAGGATTTTCCGAGATCGTCTTGCCGTCGACAACGAGCAACGGCACTTTATGCTTGGGATTGATCTTGATGTACTCGGGCGTCATGTGCTGTTGCGTGCGAAAGTTCAACGCCCGAATTTCGAAATCAGCCTTGGCTTCCGTCAACGTGACGTAGGAAACCAGCGCACAGGTTGTCGGCGCATAGTAAAGAGCAATATCCATCGAAGTCTCCCTTGGCGGGCGACGCTGCGCCCTTGTCCTGATCCTAGGACAAAAACGCGCATCCCGCCATAGGATGGCGTTGATGCTCCCTATTCGGCCAGCACGCGGGTTGGGGGGAAAGCCACTTCCACCAGCGTTCCCTCTTCACGCTTGCTCTTGATCGTGAAGGATGCGCGATTGGCTTCCACAAGCGCCTTGGTCAACGGCAAACCGAGACCCGTGCCGCCGGACCGCCGCGAGGTGGCGATCTGGCGAAATGGTTCCAGCGCCATTTCCACTTCCTGATCACTCATGCCAATGCCGGTATCGCGAATGCGAATGACTGCCGAGCCGGCATCGGTCAGGGCCGTGGACACGATAACCTGACCGCCGGGCTCATTGAACTTCACGGCATTTGACAGGATGTTGAGCACGATCTGGCGCAGGGATCGCTCATCGGCCACCACGTTGGGCAGGCGCGGCGCCAGCGACTGGCGAATGATGACACGCTCGCGGATGGCCTGCGATTGCATGATCGACACGCATTCATTGACGACCTTGCTGACATCGACGCTACCGAATTCCAGTTCAAGCTTGCCCGCTTCGATCTTCGAGAGATCGAGCAGATCGTTGATCAGGCTCAGCACATGGGTGCCGGAGGAATGGATATCTTTCAGATAATCCTTGTACCGCTCATTGCCGACCGGTCCGAAACGCTCTTCGATGATCACTTCAGCAAAGCCCAGGATTGCATTGAGCGGAGTACGCACTTCGTGACTGATCTTGGCGAGAAAATCCGATTTCAGCGAACTCGTGCGTTCGGCTTCGCGGCGCGCGTCGCTGAGCTCGCGTTCGGCCTTCTTCCATTGGGTAATATCGCGCAGAACCGCGCAGAACCGCTGCTCGGGTGAGGAGGCAATTCTGCCGATGGTCATGAACAAAGGCATCGTGCCGCCCTTGTGCGCACGGCCTGTTACATCGCGTCCATCATTAAGTACGCTGCGCACGCCATTCGACTTCAGGCCGCTGAGATATTCCATGGCCGACTTGTGACTTTCGCGCGCCAAGAGAATGGTCAGCAGCTCGCCTGCCACCTCGTTCTGATCGTAGCCGAATAAAGCCTGCGCAGACCCATTCAGAGACAGGATGCGGCCTTCTACATCCAGAAGCACCACACCGTCGGTTGCCGTATCCAGAATGGCGTTCAATTCGCGCACTTCACTTTCGCGGCGTCGCACGTCCAGTTCAACCGCGCGCAATTTCGCGTCGAGCTCGAGACTTGAATTTTCCTGCAGTGTGAGAAGCGTTGCGGGTTTGCCCAGCCAGGAGGCAGATTGCAGTTTGCCGTCCAGCGTAATGACATCGCCAGACTTGGTGATGACCGGGAGCGCGCCCCCGGCAGCGTCACGCGCCAGCATTTCCGGATCGCGGCCGCGGAACATGCGTTCCACCCCGCCACCCTGCAGGAAGGCGTCGAAGTCGGCGTAACCCAATGTCGCGAGCATGGACTTGTTGGCGTAGACACCCTTGCCATCCTGCAGCAACAGGACATCGACGCCGATCCGGTTCAACAGGGCGGCCACGCCAGCTTCGTGCCGTTGAACATCATCGGCTGGTTTGTTGCGCTGGGCAGCGCTGTCTTCTGTATGCGCGCCCTCACCGGAAACCTTGATGGCCAAGCCATTGTCCGCAGATACCGGTGCGCCGGTGGCGCCTTTCGTTGTACCGGCAGCGATGGCGGCTGCTATGGCTGCCGGCCTCAATGGCCCATGCTTGTTTGCAGATTTTTCGGCTTCGCTGGCCGGAAGGTCTGGCCTGTTTCCGGAACGCGCACCAAGCGCACGGGCAATTTCGCGAAAGGCGTTGCGTTCGGCAGGCGACAATTCGATTGTGCCGTCCGGGTCAGCCTTGGGAACATCGAACCGGAGACCGGAGGCGGTCTTTGCACCTTCAATATCGGGTTTGCCGGCAGTTGCATCAATGCTGCCTGCGTCTTCCGAGATATTTCCCCGGACATCGTCCTGAGCGCCTCTCTCATTTTTTTCCTGCACCACATTGGCATCGTTGCCGGGCTTGGTCGCCGGGCCTTCCGCGCCTTCGCTACCGGCGTCCGATGCGGCCATATCATCGGCCGCGGCGAGCATGTCCTGCCGGATTGCATCGAGCGGATCGACTGGCTGTTGTCCGGAGGGCGTCTGATCTTGAGCAGGTGACGAAACAGGAGAAGCTGCGGACTGCCCGTCGCGCTGGCGCGAACGCAAAGGCACGACATTGCTTGCCGGTTGCGTAGCCGCCGGCAGTGTTGAATTGCTTGTAACGGAAGGCGTGAACGGCGGCGTGGAATTTTCCGTCTGCTCTGGCGAATGTGCCGGCAGCTCCTCGTCCTCAAGCGTCATGTCGCCGACGCTAATCTGCATCCGGGACAGTCTCGCCGGGTTGCCGGTCATGCTGCGTTGACAAGGTCAGGTCGGACACTTCGTCAAGGTGGATCACACCAAAGCCGGTGTAACCGTCGAAAACACCGCTGCGATCAACCGATGGCAGGCCGCCAAGTGTTACGGGAGCGCATTTGTCCTGACCGCTGAAGGGCCACATCACTTCGACACGGCTCCAGGTTTCGCGCCGCAGCAATGCGGACAACAAAGGTTCTGACGGAGTGAGCGGCAATTCCGAAATCAGCTGGTCGAATGTCCTGCCGATCAATGCGCCGGTATCGCAGCCCATGACCTCGCACAATGCGCCATCGAGTTTCGTCAATTTGCCAGCAGCATCACAGCGCCAGAGAAACCGGACATTGCCGCTGCGTGGCGCGATTTCGCCGGGTGATGATTGCTGTTGTGGTGAAACCGGCGCCACTTCCGGTTCGGGACGTTTGGGTTCAGAACTGATCAAAGCCTGATTTTCTGAAGGCCCCTGCTGTCCCGGCATGCAAAGGGCATGGGGCGCATCGAGCGCGGCAACGACGAACAATGGCGTCGTGCCGTCGATGCGCCAGCAACGCACCGTGACGATGGCGCCAGTTGCCCCGCCGCGCGAGATGCGGATTTTCTGCAATTGCGGTGCCGCGCCCTGCTGCATTCTTCCAGCGAGCCGCGCCAGGGAACGCAGCGCGGGATCGCTGGCGCCGGACAAAAGTGAAGCCAGTGAGGAGCCGGTCCGGCCACCCAAAAACGCGACACCGGCGGGATTTGCCCAGACGACCTGGCCAGCGTCTGCCGCGCCAGCAGCGGCAACCGCAAAGACGGGCTGACCGGCAGAAATCAGTACCGAAAGTGGTTCCTGATTGAATGCTTCAGATGGGAACGAGGACAAATCGGTCATTAAACTGGATCCGGCTATATCGAGACGCGTATACGCCAGGGACGCTGCGGACGGCCCCCTGAGGGTCACCACAGTGTTTGCGCCTTCGATTCGCAGACTATACCCGCCGCGGAAATCCGGAATGAAGTTAATAAATTTTTAACTTGATGCTCTGGCCCGGTCCATCGCTATACGCGCCCCAACCCCCGGATATTGCCGATATGTTTAACGCCCGACCAGTTTTATTGTGCACTGCACAATAAAACTGGAAGACTTGTTGCAACGCAACATATTCCGTGCTATGGGTTCATCATGATATAATATTGGGCGAATAGCTCACTGATCGTACACATGACGGAGTCCTAAAATGGCAGGTCCATACGAAGTTCCAGAAGAGATGCGTGATTTCGCTGAAAAGAGCGTGCAACAGGCACGTAAAGCCTTTGAAGGCTTTATGGGCGCCGTTCAAAAAAGCACCACGAATGTTGAAGAGGCCACGCACTCGACAACGCAGAACGTGAAAGATGCCTCCATCAAGGCTGCGACCTATGCAGAGGCGAACGTGAAGGCCGCCCTTGATCTCGCGGAGAAGCTCGTCAAGGCGAAGGATCTGCAGGAAGTTTTTGCGCTTCAGTCCGAATTTGTAAAAGCCCAGATAGAATTGGTTCAGACCCAGGCCAAGGATCTCGGCCAGTCCATCACCGAGACGATCAAATCAGCAGCCCAGCCGAAAAAATAAGCAGGCAATGCCCGATCAGTAATGTTCGGACCTCCGCCCGGCTTGATTACCCACTCCCAGGAGGCTGAAATGGCCAGCAAGTCCAAGATCACCAAGAGCATCGCTCCGTCCAAAAAATCCAGCGCATCTGCGATCACGGCCACGTCAACGGGCAAGGAACGCGCAGCTCTGCCGTCGCCCGAATTGGCGGAACGTCTGGTTCACGACGCATCGGTTGCGACTGAAGAAACCCTGGAAACAGCCGGCGAGCAGATCGAGGAAATGAAGGAAGCGGTCAGGCAGGTCGCCGAAGCCAGTCTCGACCAATCGCGGGCTTTTTATGGGAAGCTGCGCGAAGCGGCCGATCAGGCCACCCTTTCCTTCGACGAAACACATGCTGCGACCAAGAAGGCAGCCGAAAACCTGCACATGGTTTGGCTGAAATCCATCAATGACCGCACTAACGGGGCATTTGACCTTTTTCAGTCGCTGACCTCGGTTCATTCCCTCCCCGATGTCCTGGAAATCTGTGGTGATTACACACGCAAGGAAATCGACTCCCTCACCCGGAGCGGAGGCGAGCTGTCTGAAGCAATGCAGGCCTATGCCCGTGAGGCGTCCAAGCCCTTCACCGAGAGCTTTGGCAAAAACCTGACGCTCTGATCGGCGCTTCGGGCCTCGTGCCTGCACGTGATCTGCG
Source organism: uncultured Alphaproteobacteria bacterium (assembly GCA_963700795.1). GTDB lineage: Bacteria > Pseudomonadota > Alphaproteobacteria > Rhizobiales > Beijerinckiaceae > Terripilifer. Next base: position 514,141 of record CAVOYX010000006.1, read on the forward strand.
CAAACAGGCTTGCATTAAAACGCAGGAGCCCTTAATCGTGCGCGCTGTACTGGCAGAGAGCGGCAGCAATTGACGCGGCTTCGCCAGATTCTACGGCAAGACTGTGTGTCAGGTCCGTATGTGCCGCCTTAGCTCAGTTGGTTAGAGCGCTAGATTGTGGATCTAGAGGTCCCCGGTTCGAGCCCGGGAGGTGGTACCATTTCCCACAGCCCAATCAGCAAACGAAGCTCCTCAACGAAACTTCGTTCGGGATGTTCGAAGCCTTGCCTTAGCCGGCTGCCATGTTCGCCGCAGCAGTTCAGCTACCGGCGAGCGATATCTTTTTCTGACGTGCGACACGATCATCGCTGAACTGGCCGGCGCGCATGGTCTGCGCCGGATCACGGGACTGGTGATAGATCGTCTCGCCCGCTCCACCTGCCGCCTCGGCCAAAGCGCCACGAGTGCACATCTTGGCAATATCGAGCCCGATGCTGCGCAGATGACGGCGCTGATAGAAGAATACTGCCAGCCGGGCGCGCGCAGATTCAGGCATGCCCTGCACGCTTTCGATAGCGTCTGCGTACGGATGATCGCGGAAGTACCCGATGAGTTGTTCGGGATCATTTCCCGGGGTCGAATTTGAAATGGTATTTTGTGGCATGGGACGCCCTGAATGCTTATGACTATGAAAGCTAGCTAACCGCAGATTCCTTTAACAATTCGTTTACATGCGTCCCGTTACGGCACGCTGATCGATAAAATTTTAATTACCCGGCGCGGCCAAAGAACCGAAAATGCCTCGAAGCGGGAAGAAACTTTGTATTTTTAACAACTTGTTACTCTCCCTGCTCACGTTGAAGCTTTTTTCGATCTTTATCCGGTTCACGGCGCGTTCATAACCCGGGGAACAGCTTCAAGGCGTTTCAACCTAGGGGGATTTTTCCATGCAGAAAAAACTGGCAGCCGAATTTTTCGGCACATTCTGGCTTGTGTTTGGCGGATGCGGCAGCGCGGTTCTGGCGGCGGCCTTTCCCGCCGTGGGAATTGGACTGACAGGCGTATCGATCGCATTCGGTTTGACTGTTCTGACAATGGCCTACGCCGTCGGGCCGATATCGGGCGGACACTTCAACCCTGCAGTCTCGGTGGGCCTTGCAGTTGCGGGGCGGTTTTCATGGGGCGAATTGATCCCCTATGTCATCGCGCAGGTACTAGGCGCGGTGGCCGCAGCAGGCGTTCTCTACATGATCGCAAGCGGCAAGAGTGACTTTTCGCTGGCGGGTGGATTTGCGTCCAATGGCTATGGCGATCACTCGCCGGGCAAGTACACGATGCAGGCAGCACTGGTGGCCGAAGTCGTGCTGACCGCCTTCTTCCTGATGATCATTCTGGGAGCAACAGGCAAGAAAGCCCCGGCTGGCTTTGCCCCCATCGCCATCGGACTGGCGCTGACGCTCATTCACCTGATTTCGATTCCGGTGACCAACACGTCGGTTAATCCGGCTCGATCAACCGGCCCTGCCCTGTTCGTCGGCGGGTGGGCGATCCAGCAGCTTTGGCTGTTCTGGCTGGCGCCTATTGCCGGCGCGATCATCGGCGCACTGATCCACAATGGTCTTCTGTCACACGAAGACTGAGACAGGTTTCCGAAGAAGAACTGAAAGGCGGGCCGCGTTCGCGTGGCCCGTTTTTATTGCTTGCGGGTGATAGAATAAATCCAGCGCGTCACTTCGCTTTCCAGCGGAAACGACAACATGCCCAGCACGGAATAACCCAAAAGCCATGGCATGAGATAAAAACGGATCATGAAAAAGAACCAGGCCACATAAAGTGGAACGATCGCATCCACGAGAAAGCCGGGTGTCAGCGGCTTGAAAAATCGCAGGATCGGATCGGTAATGCGCACGAAGATGCGCATGAAGAACCAGTCCGAATCCGCAGGCAGGAATATGCCAAGCGCGGCGCGCCCGATCAGCGTCCACATGACCACGCCCAAAGCGTAATCAAGGATCACTGCCCAAATGGGTATGGCCGATAACGGGATGGTGGTCATTGCTGTTGGCCGCTTGTGGAAAAGAAAGAGGGGCAGAACGAATCCGCCCCTCTTCTATCACGATATTGATCCGGTCAATGATCGGCTGACAGGATGGTTTCGCCGGTCGGGAGGCGAACCTCGTCGACCATTGCCTGCGTCTCCGCATCCGGCTCCGGTGTCATGAGTGTCACAACGACCATGCACACCAGACTGGCGACCATGCCGATGATACCGAACCGGAGTCCGTCGAGTTCCAGAATCTTGGCGCCGCCGTTTTGGACGTGCCAGAGATAATAGGAGCCCACAACGAAGCCGCCGATCATGCCTGCAATGGCGCCTGCCGTGTTTGCCCGCTTCCACCACACGCCAAGAACGAGCGGGAAGAAGAGACCGGAACACGCAAAGCAGAAGGCCCATGCCACGGCGCCCAGAATGCTGGTGAACTTCAGCGATGCCACGAATGCAGCAGCAGCGCCGATAAACAACAGCAATACGCGGGCGACGATCAGACGCTTGGACGTATCGGCTTTCGGGTCGATCATCTTGTAGTACAAGTCGTGGCTGAATGCGTTGGCGATGGCCAGCAGCAGACCGTCGGCCGTTGACATGGCAGCAGCCAGACCACCGGCAGCAACCAGACCGGAAATCACGTAGGGAAGCCCTGCGATTTCAGGCGTCGCCAGAACGACGATGTCCGGACGCATGAAGAACTCGTTCAGCTGCAGGATGCCGTCCTTGTTGGAGTCGACGATGAAGATCATCTTCACGTCGGTCCAGCTCTTGACCCATTCCAGCGCCTGAACGTCGGCAATCTTCTTGCCGATGATCGAGGTTGCCAGAGACGGGTCAAGCAGGCTGACCTTCGTAAGCGTGGCGAGGGTTGGCGCTGTAAAGTACAGCAGGAAGATGAAGAACAGCGACCAGCCGACCGACTTGCGAGCCGAGCGCACCGAAGGCGTCGTGAAGTAACGCATGAGGATGTGCGGCAAGGACGCGGTACCGGCCATCATGCAGAAGGCCAATGTGACCATCATCCACGACTCGCATTCCGCCCTGTCGGATCGTTCTGAAGCTTGGTAAGGACCGACGCGCCACCCAGTGCGTTTGCCTGGCCGAGCCAAAGCCTCCGCGGTCGGCAGGTTCTTGCCAACACCCAGGGTCTGTTCGAGCGCCGCAACCTTGCCGATGGCATCACCGTAGGAGAATTGCGGAATGAGACCGAATCCAAGCTTGTTCGACATCCAGAAGACGGGAACAAGATAAGCAACGATCAGAACGATATACTGGGCCACCTGGGTCCAGGTCACGCCGCGCATACCACCGAGCATCGAACACAGGATGATTGAGATCAGGCCCAACCAGACGCCCGCAGCATAGGGAATTCCCAATGCGTGGGAGGCGATAGTACCTGTCGCGTCGATCTGCGCCGTCACATAAGTGAACGAGGCAACAACCAGAATCGACGACAGCGCAGAAGCGGGCAAAATTGCCGCCGTAGCGCGTGCCGATAAAGTCCGGAACAGTGTAGCAGCCAAACTTGCGCAGGTAAGGCGCCATCAGCGCGTTCACCAGCACATAGCCGCCGGTCCAGCCAACGATAAACCCTAGATAGGGATAACCGCCGAAATAGACGCCGCCTGCCAACGCAACAAAGGATGCACCTGACATCCAGTCTGCGGCAGTCGCCATGCCGTTATACAAGGCCGGCACTTCGCGGCCTGCCACGTAATAGGCATCAACTTCCATGGTGCGCGACAGCCAGCCGATAACGGCGTAGATGGCAATCGTGAACAGAAGGAAGCCGATACCGATCATCTTGGCGCTCGCGCCCATCTTTTCAAAGATGGCCATCAGCGCGAAGAAGGCGAGAAAACCCAATGTGTAGAGGCTGTAAATCTTGCCGAGGTTATCGGTGAATTTGGCGCCCTTGGGAGCATCGACACTAGCCATGATTGTCTCCCCTATTTCTGGTTGCTGGAGGAAGGATCGTATTCGTCGTCAATGCCGTCCTGTATCCAGTTCTGGATCCAGATCAGCGCGACGAATGCGATCAACGAACCCTGAACGCACATGTAGTAGCCCAGCGGGAAGCCCAGGAACTGATACCGTTCAGGTCTTTTGCAAACCATGGAATGATGAATGCGAAGATGAACCAGAGCACAAGAACGACAACCGTCAGGTTGAATGTCCGGCTCCAGTGGCGCTGCTTGGCGCCTTGATTACCGTCAGGCATGTTGCCCCCCTATCAATTTCAGACCGTGTAATCGGTCATGCGCTCCGGACCTGTGCCCGGAACTGGCCGGAAAGTAACTAAAGCCTTAAATATCGCCTACTGAACTATGGTATTAGTTCCGGGGATCGGGACCCGGATTGGATCAAAACACTACCTCGAACGAAAATATGCCGGAAAAACACAGCTGTAGCGATGTTGCAGAAAATCTCCCCACATCAAGCTAAGTGTATGAATAAATTATATTCAACCTGTTTCAAGCCATAGCGCGTCGCTTCCGCGAGCCGAACTTTGACGGCCAGGGCTGGCAGGTAGCCAGGCTTGCCGCCGGACAGCGCATGGCATAGCACTTGTGGAAATCTCGACGGACCCCAGGCTCAGGTCAGGTCTGACGGGTTCGATCTTACCGCATTACCCCATCCACGATGATGTAATGCCTGCATGTGAGTCCAGCGTCCTTGCCCATCTCAGTAACTAGCCTCATTGCGGTCTTCAGGGAAAAACTCCTGCCGCGGCTCTCAATCCGCTTTGACCGGAGCCCGATCAACAGCTTGAGCGGCCTGGCGCATTTTGTCCACACACGCTCAGCTTACGTCACCCAGACATCTCTTTACGGATATCTCAAGACGCGCATGGGAACGAAGTTCCGCGACATGTTCATGGACGACGCCTATGTGAAGTCCATAAACCTCGCAAAATGGCGAGTGTTTGCAGCCAGCCTGGCGGACCTGACGATATTTGTGACCGCCACAATTGCCAAAGAACTTACGCTCACCAAGGAAGATTCCGACGCCCTGGCGCGAGAGATATATGATTTATGCGTACAGGAGACTTTCGCAGAATGTGACGATCCGGCACTGGCTACAATTGTGACCAAAGCGTTTGCCGACAGAGTGAACACGGTAATGTGGGCCAATGCCTCGATGGGAGAGGCTGCATTCACCCAAAGTCCGAAGGACCTGATCACCTGGGCGCCGATTGCCGACGAGTTGAAACGCCTTGACGAATTGATTGTTCGTAATTCGATCCGCTTTCGCTGGCGCGACGTCCGCAAACAACTCAACAAGAGACTAGTGGCAAATTCCATCGTCGCCGACTGGCGCAATCATGAGCAACAGAAATCATAGTGCGCCTGCAGTTACGCTGAATATCTTTGTCTTGAAACGATGATAAAAAACCGTATCGCTCTCTAAATCTTCAAATGGGCGATACGGCTGATTTTGTCTTATCCTATTGCGCTAATACCAAGTGATGAATGCTGATGCTATCGACCGCAAATTGCGCGGGATGTATTTAACACTTGATCTTCCAATCGCAGATTTTTCGCGTTCGAAAAAGTTTCGAACTCAAACTTGCTGCTGCAAGAGATCGGCATCTGCCGACTGTCTTACGAGAAGTAAGCAATCGCGGTGCCCCGGTACGTCATTCTTGCCAATGACTGAATTAAGGGTGGGGCGAGCAATACGTGGAGGCAGCGAGCATGTCCGTGACAGCCGGGACACGGAGTGCACTTTCGGGACATGAACAATGACAGCAACAGCAACAACAGGCTCAGGTGGCGCGAAGGCCGCCGTACGGCCCATGACAGCAGAAGAACGGAAAGTTATTCTGGCTTCATCTGCAGGAACCATCTTCGAATGGTATGACTTCTATCTGGCAGGCTCGCTTGCCGTTAACATCAGCGCCAACTTCTTTTCCGGCGTGAACCCGACTGCCGGGTTCATTTTCACCCTGCTGGGATTCGCAGCAGGCTTTGCGGTTCGACCCTTTGGTGCGCTTCTGTTTGGTTCGCTCGGTGATCTTATTGGCCGCAAATATACCTTTCTTGTGACGATGACACTCATGGGTCTAGCTACCTTTGTTGTAGGTCTCTTGCCCAGCTATGCCTCCATCGGCATTGCAGCACCGATTGCCTTTATTGCGTGCCGTCTTGTTCAGGGCCTGGCTCTGGGCGGTGAATATGGCGGTGCGGCTACCTATGTCGCCGAACATGCGCCGGCAGGACGCCGCGGCTACTACACGTCGTGGATTCAGACGACCGCAACCGTCGGCCTGTTTCTTTCGCTTGCAGTCATCCTGTTACTGCGTCTTGCCATGTCTGCGGAAGATTTTGCTGTCTGGGGCTGGCGCATTCCCTTCCTGCTTTCGATCATCCTGCTGGGCGTTTCGATCTGGATTCGTCTGCAGCTGCAGGAATCTCCCGCGTTTGCGAAGATCAAGGCTGAAGGCACTCATTCCAAGACGCCACTGAGGGAAGCATTCGGCCGCTGGGACAATGCGAAGATTGCCTTGTTCGCGCTTTTTGGCGGCACTGCCGGTCAGGCCGTCGTCTGGTACACTGGACAGTTTTATGCGCTGTTCTTCCTGACAAAAACGTTGAAGATGGACGGCACCGCTGCGACGCTGGTAATTGCAGCATCACTGGTGATAGGCACGCCGTTCTTCATCTTCTTTGGCTGGCTGTCGGACAAGATTGGCCGCAAGCCCATCATCCTGACAGGCTGCCTGCTGGCCGCTCTGGCATACTTCCCGCTGTTTGGCGCGCTCACAAAAGCCGTCAACCCCGCGCTGGAAGTTGCGCTGGAAAAGGCGCCAGTAACCGTCGTGGCCAATCCGGCAGAATGCTCGTTCCAGTTCAATCCAACTGCAACAGCTTCGTTCACCAGTTCTTGCGATATCGCCAAATCCTTCCTGGCGACCAATGGTATCAGCTACAAGAACGAAGCAGCACCTGCAGGTACCATTGCAAAAATCAAGGTGGGCGACAAAGTGATCGACTCCTTTGATGGCGCAAAGGAAGGCGCAGCGCTGAAAGCGAAAACCGAAGCGTTCGGAAAATCGTCGCTGGCAGTGTTGACAGCAGCTGGTTATCCCCCGGCGGCGGCGCCCGGTCAGGTCAACTATCCTTTGACGATCGCAATCCTTACCCTCCTCGTGATCTTTGTCACGATGGTGTACGGACCGATCGCTGCAATGCTGGTTGAACTGTTCCCGACACGCATCCGGTATTCGGGCATGTCCCTGCCCTATCACATCGGCAACGGATGGTTTGGCGGGTTCCTCCCCCCGACAGCCTTCGCGATCGTCGCTGCCACCGGCAATATCTACTCCGGCCTGTGGTATCCGATTATCGTTGCCGGGATGACCTTCGTCATCGGCTTCCTGTTTGTGCCGGAAACCAAGGACCGGGATATCTACGCAAACGACTAGTTTTTCGCGCAAAGAAAAATCCCCGCAGCCTTGGCTGCGGGGATCATCTTTTTGAAGGCTATGTTCGAAGTCGGCAGATCAATAACGTTCGCAAACCCGGACACGTTCCATGCGCCAGCCCCAGCCGTCCCAAACGCGGCGGCCTTCCCAATGGCAGGCAGGACGATAGTAAACCGGTTGCGGGTCGACATAGACCGGCGCTGGCCGGTAGTATGGACGATACGCACCAGCTGCCAATGCGCCGAGGGCGACGCCGCCAATCACACCGGCAGCAACTGCGCCACCGCCCGGATGCCAGCCACGACGGCCATTCCATGCAGACGCCTCAGTACTTGAAACCGCAAGCGTACCGGCAATGGCTGCGGCTGCGATCACAGCACGAACGCCCTTGTGTGCAGTAAAACTGTGTGCAGCAAAACTCTTCACCTGATTCAACATTCCAACCTCCTCAAGCGTTCCCCGGAGAACCATCTCGACGAGGAGTGCATGGAAGGAAGTTTCGCTGCCAATCGCGCCCGCGAAATGGAAAGATTTTGTCCGCAAAGTGGTATTTCAATTAACCTGAGATAAACGGCGCGACATGGTTAACGAAATTCCTGCCGCGCTTCACGCGGTCAGTTGGTCGCGAACTATCTGCTCGACATTCGACATATGCCGCAAGGCTTGCCGCAGCGCTTCGGAATCGCGGCCGGACAGCTGCGCAATTTCTACCTTGTTGCCCGCCTTCCGTCCCTCTGCCATGTCGCGTACCTGCTGGCGCGCGATACAGGTCAGGAACACACGCTGCGCTTCGATCATGTGTTCGATATCCGTTGCCGAGCCATGGCCGAGATCGCTCACGCCCCGCAGACGTTCAGCCGTTGCGCGTTTGAGAACCTGGTGACGCAGGGCAAGCAGTCGTGCGGCCGTCACCACATGTTTCAAGCCATGCTTCTTCAGGTCTATGCGGCCATTTTCGGTTTGCAGACGCCCGAAAAAATTGAACACCGAACCAGACGGAGCTCCCGAAGCACCCAGAACCTTCAGGAAAGCAAATTGCCCCTCCACTGCCTGCCACATCCGCCGCCAGAGTTCTTCTGCCATGGTCAGATCGCCATGCACCGGGCGAAAATCATAGGTGATATCTACCGCCAGTAGATCCTCGGGACGCGACTTGCCGACCCATCCCCGGACGCGCTTTTCCCATGTCTCGACAGATCCGCGCCAGGCAGCATTGCTCGCCATGACGCCACCTTCGCAATAGGGCACGCCCACAGCGTGCAGCGTATCGCACATGTAAGCGCCAAGTCTGGCGAACCATGTATCCTCCGGGCCGCCTTCCACGCCGTGTTCGAAGATGATCGCATTGTCCTGATCGAACGCGAGCAGGCTTTCGCCACGGCCGGCCGACCCCAGAACTGCCGACAGCATATTTGCACGGTGCTTCGCCATGTCCTTCGCGCCGCAATCTCTGCTCGGCAAGGATCGCCGCGCGACGTGTAAGCGCGGCAACTTCGCGGCCAATGACCGCGGCAACCTCGCGGCCGTCCATCCCATTGGACAGCATGGATCTGGCGGCAGAGGGCAATTGCGCCCAAACGCTGCCCAGTTCAATTTCGTCGATGGCAGTATCGATACCGTCGGACAAGGCGATGGGTGCGCTCAAACGCGAACGCAGACAGGTCGCGCGCCGACACGACACCGATCACGCGCCCGGATTCGTCGGTAACTCCAAGATGCCGGATCTTCAGCCGCCCCATGCGGCCAATGGCCCGATACATGAACGCGGCATAGTGGACGCATTGCAGCGGCCGGGAGGCTATTGTTTCGACGCGCTTGTCCAGACGCCTCGCGGCCATGGCGCGCCGATTGCCCGCAGCACGTCACGCTCAGTTGCAATTCCCAGGGTTTCGGCGGTGCCACCCGGTACGCCCACCAGAATCGAACCCGACTTGGCGCGCGCCATCTGTGCAGCGGCCTCGCCTATCGTGGTTTCCGGCGCGACAAACAGCGGCAATGCCGTCATGACGCTGGCGACGTCTTGCGTGAACAGGAATGTATCGAGCGGGGCAATTGCGGCGTCTTCAGCCTGCAATGTTTCTGCGGGCGCCAAAGGGGCCCAGACTTTCGGATAGTCGGTACGCTCCTCAAAGCGCTTGCAGGCTGCAATGGCTTCACCCAGTGTCCGGATGTTGCGTTCGCGCAACAAGGGCACCAATGCAGCGAACACTTTGGCTGTCGCCATGGCATCGGCAAGTGCGCGATGGCGCTGGTCCACGTCCACGCTCAGCCTGCTCGTCAATGTTTCCAGCGAATAGTCAGGCAGGTTCGGAAGCGCAATCTGCGCCAGGAACCGCGTATCCAGCGAAACCGGCCGCCATTGCTCCAATCCGTGGCGCGCACATTCGGCAGCAAATATCGCGATGTCGAAGCCAAAAGAATGTCCAATCAAAACCCGTTCGCCTGCAAAGGCTCGCAGCTTTTCGAATGCTAAGGGAAACTCCACGGCACCGGCGAGCATGCCATCGTCGATACCCGTGATACGTGCCGCCTCTGCTGGAACAGGCTTATGAATTGCCACAAACGTCTGCAGGGAACCATCGACATCCTCGGGCCAGGAGAAGGCGCCAATTTCGATCACATTCTCGCGTTCGGGATCGAGGCCAGTCGTTTCTGTATCCACAGCGACGGCTTTCAGGGCAAAGAGCGGTGTTTCGTTGGGATCTTTGGTCATTCGCTTTGAAAGGCGCCTTGTGTGGACATGAAAAGCTGAGCATACCTGATGGCCAGAGCCGGTCCGGCTTGCTAGAACCAGCGCAATGCTGAAGCCTTGCAGGGAGTTTGGCAAGCTGAAGCATGTTGATCGATATCAAATGCTGCGCTGCCTATGCAGCCACCACCGACGGAATTCGAGATTCATGCAACCGGCCTATCCACTCGCCAAAGACCTGGTCCTGCTCGGCGGTGGCCACGCGCATGTGAGTGTTTTGAAATCTTTCGGCATGCAACCCATTGAGGGTGTGCGCGTAACACTCGTCAATCGCGATATTGATACGCCATATTCCGGCATGCTCCCGGGACTGATAGCAGGCCATTACACGCGCGATGAGGCTCATATCGATCTTGGCCGATTGTCGCGATTTGCCGGCGCACGCTTTTTGCATGACGAGGCCATCGGGATAGAACCGCATAACAATCGATTGCTGTTTCGCAACAGGCCGCCGGTTCCTTACGACGTGCTGTCTATTGATACCGGTTCCACGCCGCATACAGCAGGCGTTCCTGGTGCAGAACAATATTCAGTGCCAGTAAAGCCGATCAGCAATTTTCTCGAACGCTGGTCTGCCTTGTGCGAACGGGCGCTGAACCATCCATCGGCCATGCGCATAGCGGTAGCGGGTGCTGGCGCCGGCGGTGTCGAGATGTTGCTCGCAGCACAATATCGATTGACGGCGTTACGAACGGAACACGGGATCGGTGCGCCGGTCAATTTCGATCTGTTCTCTGCCGCACCCACGCCGCTGCCCGGATTCGATGCAAGCGTGCGCAGAAAATTTGCCCGTGTTTTACAGGAACGCGGGATCAATGTTCACAGCGGTCACAGGGTTTCTCAAGTCGAACAAGGCGTGTTGATTCTGGACAATGGCGAACGCCACATGGCCGATGAAATATTGTGGGTTACAGATGCTTGCGCGCCTGACTGGTTCAGAAACGGCGGACTGGCGACAGACGAAAAGGGCTTCGTTCGCGTCAACGCCTGCCTGCAATCGGTGTCGCACGCCAATGTCTTCGCGGCAGGAGACGTTGCTGCTGTCGATGACTATCCAAGGCCGAAGGCGGGTGTATTTGCTGTGCGGCAAGGCCCGCCGCTCACTGACAATTTGCGCAACGCTCTTCTGGACAGGCCGCTTAAACCTTTTTCGCCGCAAAAAGAATTCCTCAAGCTTGTCTCGACCGGCGACCGATATGCGGTTGCAGCACGCAATGGAATGGCGCTGGAAGGCGCATGGGTTTGGCGTTGGAAAGACTGGATCGACCGGCGCTTCATGGAGCGTTTCCAAAACCTGCTGCCCATGCAGCCTGGCGTTCAGCGCAAGCCTTTCGCGCAACTTACCATTGACGATGCGCCAAACGATCATGGCATGCGTTGCGGTGGTTGTGGGGCAAAGATTGGCGCTGACACGCTTGCCTTGGCCTTGCACGATCTTAAACCCTTGCAGCGCGACGATGTGATTGCGGGGCTGGAATCGCCGGATGACGCAGCAATCGTGCGGGCTCCTGCAGGCAAGCTGCTCGTTCAAACGGTGGATTCATTCCGTGCAATGGTCGAGGATCCATATGTGTTTGGAAAGATCGCCGCCAACCACGCACTCAGCGACATTTATGCCATGGGGGGCGCGCCGCAGACGGCGCTTGCGATTGCCACCCTGCCCCATGGCGCTGCGCATCTGGTTGCTAACGATCTTCGGCACATGATGGCCGGGGCGGTCGAGGTGTTGAATGCTGCCGGCGCCGCGCTTGTCGGGGGCCATTCTTCGGAAGGCGCAGAACTGACCCTTGGTTTTGCCATCAACGGCTTGATCGACGAAGCACGGGCGCTGCGCAAGTCTGGCCTGCGAGCAGGCGATGTCATCATCGCAACAAAACCATTGGGGACCGGAATTCTGTTCGCGGGCGACATGCAGTATCGCGCACGCAGCCAGTGGATCGAGGCCGCCCTGCAATCGATGCTGGCGAGCAATGCGCCCGCGGCGCAATGTTTTGCCAATTGTAATGCGAGCGCAGCAACCGACATCACCGGCTTCGGGCTTGCAGGGCATCTGGGGGAAATGGCGAGAGCTTCATCAGTATGTATCGCAATTGACCCTCAATCGGTCCCGGTGCTTGAGGGAGCCAACGAGCTCATGGCGGGGGGTATTTTCAGCACCCTGCAAGTACAAAACGAGCGGCTGGCCGCCGAATTGTTCGCCAGTGCGGCTGACACCGCGATCTCCGATCATAAAATTCTGTTCGATCCGCAGACCAGTGGCGGGCTGGTGGCATCCATCGGCCCAGCCGAAGCACAAAACTGCCTGACAGCATTGCGCGATGCCGGATATCCCCATGCGGCTGTCATTGGCACTGTGGAACACCGGCCTGTCGACGGGCCCTGGCTGGTGCTGAAACATGCAAAATCTTGACGCGTAATATCGTTAGCACCGTAAAACCGTTGTTTGGGGTTACAGCGCCTTGTTTCATTAACGAAGTTGTTCCATCATCGGGTGCTGATACATTGCGCTGACACATCGAACGAGACTCCACTCACTTGGGAAGGTTCAGGCAAACATGGCTGAAAAACTCTATTCCGGCGACGCGTTTTCCGGCGATACGCCTCACACTGGCCGATGGAGGAACGTTCTCCATTCCGCAGGATATCGATTCAAAATATCTGATCGCGATTTTCTATCGCGGCCATTGGTGACCTTATTGCCGCCGGCAGTTGGCCGGCCTGCAAAAACACAAGGACGAAATCGAGGCATTGGGCGGAAAAATCATCGCCGGCAGCGTTGATGCTGCGGACAAGACTTGCCGAGGCTGCTCCGGTGTAACCTATCCTGTCGCCGTCAACATGACGCGCGATCATGCCGATGCAATGCGTGCATGGTGGGGTGACATGCGTGGAGGCATTATCCAGCCGAGCGAATTCATAATCGGTGCGGATGGCAAGGTTGTGCATTCGCTTTATGCCAGTGGTCCGGTCGGGCGCATGGCAGGCGAGGAAATCGTCAACATGTTGAAGCGCTTCGATCAACTTGCCCGAGAGGCCGCTCAGAAAAAGTAGGCGAAATATCCAGCATTAAAAAAGTCCCGGAATGGATTTCCATTCCGGGACTTTGATTTTGCAGCGGTTTGATTGAAACGACCTATTCTGCCGCTTGGGATACCGGCTTAGCCTCTGCATCCAGCGCCTGCTGCATGGCACGGCGCGCCAGGACAAGCGCATGATCGGCCTTGATGCCAACAAGCGGCCGGTCCGGATTCATGTTCAACCGTTCCTGCTGGACTTCCATGATCTCTACGTCTTCGACGAACGTGGGATAAATCTCGTTGTACATATCCTCGGTCGCCTGAGGATCGTCCTGCCGGTATCCATTGGCCGTCGACCAGAAATAATAACTGGTCGTTTCCGTAGCAGGCGTGATGCCGTGGAACAGGCGCAGGTGGAAGCCATCCTGATCGCGGTTTTCCTTTGCGCCCTTGCCCACATCCAGCGCGCCGGACCATTGCAACACCGAACCCGGCATCACGTATTCGAACTCCTGCCAGCGATCTATCCGGCCCTTGAAGCCTGCGCCCTTTACATAGGTTGGGGGCGGCACGGCGTCTTCCATCCAGCGAATGTATTTTACGCCGGTATCCGTGCGATGGGTGTCCATCTTCGCCATGACATGGGTCTTGGGATCGCCGCCGATTGTCTTGCGATGAACGTAGCCGAGATGGGTCAGATCCATCAGGTTATCGATCATCATCATGTAATTCGACTTGAGCGGCATCATCGCCTTGCGATGGGGATATTTGTCCGGCATGTCGTGGAATGGCCATTCCAGTATCTTCGACGGATCGGCTTTCTCTGCCTCGCCCATCCAGATCCAGATGAAGCCCTGCTTTTCGACAACCGGATAGGATTTGATCTTTGCCATCGGCGGGATGGAATCCTGGCCGGGGATTTCAACACATGTGCCACACCCGTCGAAGGTCAGGCCGTGATAGAGACATTCCAGCCCCTTCTCGACGACGTTGCCGTGGCTCAGGGGCGCGCCGCGATGGCAGCAGCGATCCTCGACGGCGTTTACCTTGCCGGCCTTGTCGCGAAAAAACACGATCGGCTCATTCATGATCGTGCGGCCAAGTATGCCTTTATCGTTGTTCAGTTCATCGGCCCAGGCGCCCTGCCACCAGGCATTGCGCAAAAATGGTGCGTTGGTCTTGTCGGACATCGTTTCCTCCACCTGCATTGTGTGCGGGTCCGAAGCAAAATGCTTCGTTATCTCAGGATCGCAGGAATCCGGTTTTGCGGCAAGACGTGGGCCGCGACCTCGCCCGGCTTGGGCTTCGTAATCCGGAAGCCTATATTTTCAGATTGTTAGTCCCATTTGGCGGAAAGGAGTGGGAGTCGAACCCACCAGAGACGTCCAACGCCTCTCACTGGTTTTGAAGACCAGGCGCCCCACCGGGGACAATTCCCTTCCGCAAGCAGCGCTCCCAGGGATGCGCGCTTGCCTTGCTAGCCCAGACCCGCCGGGTTTGCCAACCGGCTCAATTGTGCAAAGCGATCACCTTGCCGTGCGCACCCATGCAACATCGGCAGCCGGCTTGATTATGCGGCGGTGTTCTCCCGACCGGCGCGTAAATCCAAGCCGGTCGAAAAACTCCAGCACCTCGATCACAAGATTACGCCCAATACCAGATCGGTCCCGATAGGCGCGAACCACCAGCAGGCCGGCGGGATCGTCGCTGGCTGTTTTTTCGGCTATTTCGCCAAGCTGGCGGAGTCGCTGCGGCAGATAATAGCGATTGGCGGCAACCTGCACGACCAGACCGATGCGAGCGGCCCGGTTCAAGAAGCGCTCGATAATTCTCGCTTCCTGGTTTAGTTCCCCGGCGATTTCGGCCACCGAAGGCGGACGCAGGTTTTCATCGTCCAGCAACGGCTCGATGCGCTTCCACAACGTGGTGTCGTCATCGGACAATTGCGCACTGCTGCCTGCCAGACGCCATGCACCCGCCAGATGTTCAAGCGTCCCGGATTTTGTCATGGCATTTAGAATATGCTGAACTGCTTGCCTGCGCACGCGCGGCGACAATTTCTGCTGCACGGCAACCAGCGTCAGATCAGGTGAGCCCGTATCCTGTTTCTGCGCAACCTCGAATACCTTCTGCGCCTCGTTGAGTATGTCCGACCATCGCGCAAGGGAAAATGCCAGAGCATCACGGCCCTCGCCAACTACGATCGCTTTCAATGCCTGCACGACTGCTTGATGATGTTCCGGTGACGTGTTGCGCGACTGGCAGAAAGCGCCAAAAGGCAGCCCCTCCGGTGCTACTGCGAGGGCAGCGCCAAGCGCGGCTGCAAAATGTCCGCGCTCCAGAGCGGCAACCTGTGCGATACGCGCAGGCCTGGCGCGTCCGCGATCAGGTGCAAACGGATCAATGACTGCTCCGCCGGCGATGGTGCGCGTTGCCGACTGATCACGCAAAACAAAACGATCACCATGCAAGGCAGAGATGGCATGTGGCAGAACTATTTGCACAAAGGCTTCTTCACCTGGCGCAAGAGGCTGATCCTGTAATACTGCTATGCGCGCGGGAATATCGGCAGCACCAATGTGCAGATGCGCAGGCGTCCAGTGGCGCAGATTGCTTGCCTCGCTGGACAAAAGCCGGATGCGCGCATCGAACCTGTCGGTCGGTGCATGGATCGCAGCATCAAGCAGCCAGTCGCCCCGCTTGATGTCATTCAGGGTCAGACGCTGGGCAGTGATGTTGATCGCGCAGCGTTCGCCCGCGCGTCCCTGGTCGGCCTTGCTGTTCTGTGCGTGAATTCCACGCACCCTCACTTCGATGCCTTCGGGAGCGATCAGCAATTTGTTGCCGATTTTTACTTCGCCGGACAGCACCAGTCCGGTGACCACAATTCCGGCGCCTTCGATGATAAAAGCCCTGTCAATCGACATGCGGAAAGATCCGGATGCCCGCGCTGCAGCAAGCCCCTGCGCTTCAGCGGCCAGATGCTCGCGCAGTGCTGCAATGCCGTCTCCGGTTACACTGGACACCGGAAAAACCGGCGCACCGGCAAGCTCGGTATCGGCAAGCAATTCTGCAATATCAGCCTGCACGCTGGCGATGCGAGCGCGATCCACGCGATCTGTCTTGGTCAAGGCGACTACACCCTGCGAAACACCAAGCAGATCAAGGATCGCCAGATGTTCGCGGGTTTGCGGCATCACCCCGTCATCGGCTGCAATTACAAGCAAAGCGCGGTCGATACCGGAAACTCCAGCAATCATGTTGCGCACAAATCGCTCATGGCCTGGAACATCGACAAATCCCAATACCGCCGTACCCGCAGGGGCATAGGCAAAACCAATATCAATCGACAGGCCACGCTTTTTTTCTTCCGGCAGGCGATCGGTATCAATGCCGCTGAGCACTTTCACCAGCGACGTCTTGCCATGATCGATATGTCCGGCGGTGGCTATAATCATCTGCGCTATCCCTTGTCCCCGCCAAGGCGTGTCATCTGCGCAAGAAATCCGGATTCGTCCTCAAGACACCGGCAATCAAGCCAGAGCGCATCGTTTTCGATTCGCCCGATAACGGGCACTGCCAGCGCACGCATGGCCGAAGACAGGTTCTTCAAATATGTCCCCAGGCCCTTCTTCTGCAGGGGCCGGATCACGAGCGCTGCGCTTGGCAGCACTGCAACCGGCAGGGATCCGGAACCAATCTGGCTGACGCAATCTTCGACCAGCACATCGGCGCGCGAGCCCAAACTCTGCTGGATGGCAGGAGCAAGACGTTGCGCCATACCGGCAATCTCGTCTCGCGTGCGCGTCAGCAAACGCAGGGTTGGCAAATGTTGCGGCAAGCTGTCGGGATCAAGATGCAAACGCAACACCTCCGCCAGCGCAGCAATCGTCATCTTGTCCACGCGCAATGCGCGTTTCATCGGATTGCGCTTGATGGCGGCAATCAGGTCCTTGCGGCCGGCGATCAGCCCTGCTTGCGGACCGCCGAGCAACTTGTCGCCGCTGAAAGTCACAACGTCTGCGCCGTTGGCAATCGTTTCAGCGACGGTCGGCTCATGTGGCAGGCCATAGCGGCGCAGGTCAATCAAGGCACCGGCGCCCAGATCCACCACGAAAGGCAGGTTATTTGCGTGGGCGATATTGGCTATGTCCTGCTCTGCAACGCCAGCTGTGAACCCTTGTATCGAATAATTACTGGTGTGAACCTTGATGATCGCTCCGGTCTTGCCGCCGATGGCCTGCTCGAAGTCGCGTGCGTGGGTGCGGTTGGTAGTGCCTATCTCCAGCAGCCTGCAACCGGCGCGGGTTATGATGTCGGGCATGCGGAATGCGCCGCCGATCTCCACAAGTTCGCCCCGCGACACGATGACATCCTTGCGCCCGGCCAGCGTGTTGAGGACCAGCAGAACCGCAGCGGCATTATTGTTGACGACTGTTGCTGCCTCCGCACCGGTCAAACGGCATATCAGTTCCTCAATATGATCATCGCGATCACC
The DNA here is from genome assembly GCA_963700795.1 of uncultured Alphaproteobacteria bacterium. Taxonomy (GTDB): domain Bacteria; phylum Pseudomonadota; class Alphaproteobacteria; order Rhizobiales; family Beijerinckiaceae; genus Terripilifer. Next base: position 531,862 of record CAVOYX010000006.1, read on the forward strand.
ACGTTTGCCTTTGGCCAGATCAAATTCCAGATTTGATGCGCCCGAAGCAACATCCGCAATCGCCTGCAGGGCCGATTGCGGCAGAGGCGCGCGCCCCAGATTGGTATGCAGAACAGTACCGGTGAGATTGAAGACCCGCCGCAACCGCGGCGCGGAGACGCGCTCCAGAATTCTGGCTGTACCGGACAGAATTGCCGATTCTGTTCGCTCGGCTGCCGTTGCCTCGCCAATCCTGTCGCGCAGCCCGGACAGAACCTGCCGCAGGCCTTCGGTTACGAACTGACGGCCATGAGTCTCGATCAGAACGGCAGCGGCAGCGCTGCGTAACAGTCGATCAACGGACGGCAAGAGGCTGGCGTTTTCTGTCTTTTCCATAAGGCATCCTGGTTTGCGCCTGACGCACCGGACCTTTCTAACATTCTTGCGCCCCCTGTTGGAATACTCGGCGCACCAGCCCGATCATCACTTTCTTTTCGGCGCAATAGGTCCGATAGTGCTTGTCCAATCCGTCGTAATATTTCCAGGTTTCATGTCCACAGCACGCCCCTTGCCGCCATCCCTCGAAGTATTCCGGCACAGGAACTATACGCTTTTCATGATCGGTCTCGGCCCCCACGCCACATCCTCATGGATGCAGCGGGTAGGCGTCGGCTGGCTTGCCTGGGAGTTGACCCATTCGCCAACCTGGCTCGGGATCATCGCAGCCGCCGACCTCGTACCTCTCCTGTTTCTTTCTCCCATTGCCGGAGCTTTGACAGACAGGATCATTCCGGTGAAGGAATTGCGTCTGACACAATGGCTGCAATGCCTTCAGGCGGTCGTACTCGCCGCCCTCATGGTCGCCGGCAAGGTGACCATTGAAATTCTGTTTCTCCTGACGCTGGCGGTGGGCGTCGTGCACGCGTTCTCCTCGGCCGCACGCCACGCGACGGTGCCTCACACCGTACCCCGCCATCTGGTTGCAACCGCCGTATCACTGGATTCCGCGCTGTTTCAGGCCAGTCGTTTCATTGGGCCGGCCCTGGCTGCATTCTTCATTGATGCCTATGGTGTTGCAGCCTTGCTGATTGCCCATGCAGTGGGAACAGGGATATTTTCGATCATCATGCACTTTATGCATGTGCCGCCGCCAGAACGGAAAAAAGGCCGCCGCAGCATGATTGCCGATATCAAGGAAAGCCTAGTCTATGTGCGTAACTTTCATGCCATCGGCATGTTGTTTCTCATGTGTCTTGCTGCCTCCGTTTTCCTGCGCCCCTTGCAGGACATGTTGCCGGGGTTTGCCGGAGCGGTATTCGCAGCCGGACCAAAAGGACTTGCCTGGCTTACGTCCGCCATGGGTGTGGGAGCAATGATCAGCGCAACCTGGATTGGAATTCACGGGCGCGTAAGTGGTTTGACGACGATGTGCTACGCGGGCATGGCCTTGTTGGCTGCGGCGACCATCGGCCTTGTGGCAACCCGCGAATTATGGGTCGGCGTCATCTTTGCGGCGCTGTCCGGTTATGCATTGAACACGCTGACCACAGGCACGCAGGCGCTGGTACAATCTACGGTCGATGATTCCATGCGCGCACGTGTGATGGCATTATATACCGTCATCTTCAGGGGCACGCCTGCAGTCGGCGCCTTTGGTCTTGGTCTGCTGGCGGAATTTATCGGGCTGCGCTGGACGTTTGCCATTGCCGCGATTGTTGTCGCCGTTGCGACACTTGCCCTTCTGCCGCAACGCTCCAGTGTGCGCGATGCATTGGAAAAAGAACGCGGCGAACACACGCTTGCAGGGCATTAGCCCAGGCTGGCCATCAGGCCGGGCAACACGAGAGCGTGACAGGACTACAGCGGATGACCGCTGAACCCTTGGCCGTCCGAGCCGAACCCCCATGCGCTGCGCCAGGTATCCTTGGGCCAACGCTTGGGACGCAGCGGCATTTCCTCATGCCAAGGGCGCGGATCCCAATAGCCTAATTCCTCATCCTTCATCTGGTCCATCTCGCAGAACATTTCGATGCGCACGTTGTCGCCGTTGCGGTGATATGCTGCGATATTGTGACCGACCACATGGCGAAGCGGTCCCCAGACCAGCGGTACGCGATGCTTGGCCAGCACCTCGACGGAACGATGCAATTCCGACCAGTCCTTCACCTCGAAGGCAATGTGATGCAGCGCAGGTTTTTCAAAACGCACGAAATTTACAGTGTGATGATCGACACCACACCGCATGAATGAGAAGTGATCGCCCATCCAGTCCGACACGCGAAAGCCCAAAACGTCGGTGTAAAAGTCTGTGATTTTCTGGACGTCTTCCACCCTGTAGGCGACGTGGCCGAATTTCAGCGGGCCTATGCCCGTATCGGACTTGTCGAAATCATGAAAATCATATTCGGCAAAAACTTCGATCAGCGTCCCCTTCGGGTCCGTAAAAGTAATCGCATCGCGCACCCCGGGGCTGATGTCCTCCCGCCGCTCACTGCTGACGCCATGGCCTTGAAGTTTGGCAGCAATCTCCCCCAGATCGCTGCCCGGCGCCACCTGGAACGACAATCGCTTCATCTGCGAATCCGTTCCTCGTTCGAGGCCGATGGCTTCCTGCCCCAGCTTGGTGGCAAAGAGTGCGAAATCCCTGGTCTTTTCCACAATCTGCAAACCGACGACATCGCGCCAGTATTCGATCTGGCGCTCCAGATCCGGCGTCGAAAATGTTGCATGACCAAGACGTTTCACCTGTATCATCACATCTCTCCCACCGGTTACGCCGATTTCACCCGTGCCAATTTCATAGGCCGGGCAAGGCGGGCGCGCAACTGTCCCTGATTTCATTTTCCAGCGATATTCGTGGTTGCATCCAGCGTCAGGCTCGCGTTGTATAGGAAAAAACAAGCTCCGGAGGAAACCATGACAATACGTCCACCCCGCCATTCGCGCTTCACCGCAACATCTGCCGATACATCTTTGAATGGGCCTGCGCGCGGATGCGATGGACCCTGTTGCAAACCGTTGGCTATGGGCGCGGGATCGCGATTGCATGCCCTGTTTGCAGCCGATACAGGCGCCGGCTCGAACAAGCGCGGAAGCGGTCGCGTCATCGACGTGCACCATCATTATTTCTCGCCGGAATTCAAGGAATTGGCGGCCAAGGGCGGGCTCATGTTTCCGGCAGTGCGCGACTGGTCGCCGGAGCGGATGATGGAGGAAATGGACAAGAACTCGGTTGACAAGACGATCCTGTCGCTTGCTTCTGTTCCCGTGCACTGGTTCTCCACACCCAAGGAAGAAATGCGGCCACTGCTGCGCACCATCAACGAATACGGCGCCGGTCTGCGGGACGCCAATCCCAGACGGCATGGGTTTTTCGCCTTTATCACGGTGAACGACATCGAAGGGTCGCTAGCGGAAATTGAACACGCCTATGGCAAGTTGAACGCCGACGGCATCGAAATGGCGACAAGCTTTGGCGACAAATGGCCGGGCGATCCACAATTCGCTCCTGTGTTCGAAGAGCTGAACAAGCGCAAATCCATCGTCTATCTGCATCCGCTTGCGCCCTGCGCCTGCCTGAACATCGTTGACGGCGTCGGCGACAGCTGGGCCGAATATCCGCACGATACCACACGCGCCATCCTTAGCCTGCTGGTGCATGGCGCCTTTGCCAAATATCCGAATATCCGGTTCATTTTTTCGCATGGCGGGGGAACAATTCCGATATTGGCCGCGCGCGCAGAAGCCCTGTCCCGCTTTGCGCCGAACCGGGCTCAATTTGCGCCTGACGGATCTATCCTGCCAACATTGCAGCGCCAGTTTTACGAAACAGCCAATGCAACGTCCACACCCATGGTTGCCGCATTGAAAGCCTTTATTCCCATGAGCCAACTGATGTTCGGAACCGACTATCCTTACGTAACAACTGAAGCCAATCTCAAAGGCTTGCGCGCTGCCGATTTCAGCGACGAGGAATTGCGCATGATAGAACATGCCAATGCGGAAAAACTGATCCCTGCGCTCGCGGGATAGCTTTACTAATGTTCTGTCGCGCGTGCCTTGCCTGCATGCAAGGCACGCATATAGTGTTGCCGCTATACCTCAACAGGGCGGGCAAACAGGACAATCAGGCTGCCGAAGATCGCCAGCAAGGCAAAGAGCAGGCACTGGAACCGGCGACCGCTGCGCCAGGCGCCATGGGCTGCCAGCACCGACTGCGCAGTATAATAAAGAGCAAATGCCCGCGAAGCGTGTGAAATGATCTCGAACACGTTGAATGACCAGGTCAATAACAGGCCGATCATTGTGAGCAGGGCATAGGCGACGCGCGGCGAAAGACGAGCGCCGGTCAATTCGTGGAACAGGCCGCCGGAGCCGCTTGTGTCTGCGACGGCGGCGCTGAACTGTGCAGCCAGTGCAGCCACGATCAACAATACCGGCAGGATGGGCGCAACGACGCGCATCATGTCGACGATCACGGTCTCGCTGAACGATACGGCGTCAGGCTTGAAGACATAGGTCAACAGTACCGCGTAACTGACATAGATGAAGCTCGAAAGCCATTGCGCCCATTGCATCGATACGACGCGCGTACCGCTATCGTATTCGTCGCCCAGATAGCGCGATGTTTCAAAGCCCTGCACGGTCACGATCAGTCCGAAGCCCAGCGCGAGTGCGGGCCAACCTGTTTGCGCGGGGGGCAATACATGCAGGCCACCATTCTGCAGCCCATGATAAAAATATACAACCAGTCCAATCATCATCCCGGCGATGATGGCCAGCTTCACGGATACCGATACGTATTCCATTTCCTCAAGCGACTTGAAACCGCGAAACCAGCCTACCGACAGTATGAGGATGAACACCGCGGACGTCAGTATTTTTGCATGCACAGGATCGTTGAATTGTGTCAACCGTACGCCAAACGATCCCAGCAAATTGAGATAATAGGCAACAGATATGATGTAGGCGAAAGCAAGCGTCCAGGATGCAATCGTCTCAATTCCATTGTCGATTGGGCCTGTCCCGATCGTGTTCGCATCGCGACTGGCTATGTTGAAGCGTATTGCGGCCCCAAAGAAATAGGCAACCAGACACAGGGCGCACATCACCAATGGCGCATATTTACCGAACGCCTCACTCAAGACCGGACCAAGCACAAGAAAACCACTGCCGATAATGGAGGCCAGCGGCGTTGTCATCGCGCGCCAGGTTGTCGAACCTCGCACGACAGGCAGCCACAACACTATCGCAGTAGCCAGGGCGGCCGTGACAATCGCAATATTCAGGGCCATGGCTGATACATTCCCACACGGTTATTGAATTCGTGCACGCCAGACGCCATGGATTGCAATTTACTCAGCTGCAGCCTCTGCCATTTGCCTGCATTCTTCCTCATACAGGCGCGCCATGAACTTCCGGCCCGCGCTGACACCTGCATCGACATGGAACAGGGTTTGCCGATTGGGTTCTGCTGCCCTGTCGAGAAGAATTTGCTGCTTTTCAATGACATCGACATCTTCAACGAACGTATTCTTGTTCGCAGTAAACACCCAGTCGCCCAATGCGTCATTGCCAAGGTCAAAATTGCGGGCGAGAGACCAGAAGTACAGGCTGGTCTTGTCGGTTTCCGGTGTCAGACCATTCATCACGCGAAATTCGGCGCGATGGTCGGGATTGTCCACGCTCCACGAACAGCTTTCGATGATGATCGTTGACGCCGGAATGAAACGGATCAATTGCCGGTAATGCACACGCCCGGTAAATCCGCCGAGGCAATGTTTGAAAAACGGCGATGGCTCTATATTTTCCATCAACCGCAGCACATGCAATTCGCCGTCTTTTTCATAGGCCTCCATGGGGGTGGAGAGCACGGCATCGGTGGCCAATGTCTTCTGGTGGACGAAATGTGCGTGGCTCAAATCCAGAAGATTGTCACGCAGGAGAGTTGCATGGCACTTCACGGGAAGTGTTTCGCCACGGCCATACCAGCCCGGATCATCGCTGCAATGGAAATCGGGAATTTTGGATTCATCGGCCTTGGCCGGATCGCCCATCCAGATAAAAACATAGCGCCACTTCTCGATCACCGGATAGGCCCGCGTTGAAAACGCTGCCGGCACATTCTCGCGCCCCGGCACGCGCAGACACTTCCCACCCCCGTCGAATGTGAGTCCGTGATAGCCGCATTCCAATCCTTCGCCGCGCACCTGCCCTGTGGTCAGCGGAGCGCCACGGTGCGGACAGCGATCGGCGAGAGCTGCGACCTTGCCGCTTTCGGTCCGGAACAGGGCGACCGGCTCATTCAGTATCCATCGTTGCAGAGGTTTGCGTGTGACGTCTTCCCGCCACGCACAAATGTACCAGTAATTTCGCAGAAATGGTTCGATCACTTCAGCACCCCTCCGCCCAATGACCAGCAGAACAGAATTTTATCTGCGGCAATTCCCAATCATGATAACTATCAAAGACTGGCTTTTCCGGAATCGATTGTTTGCGGGAATGTTTATACAGCCTGACGGCTAAAGAGGAAAATCCATGGTTGCCACCCAAACTGACATCATGATCGCAGGCGCTGGCCCATGCGGGCTGATGCTCGCCAATGAGCTCGGCCGCCGCGGCATAAAAGCGCAAATCGCCGATCAGGATGCCGGGGTTGCAACCGCGCCGCAAGCCAACGCGACGCAGGCGCGGACAATGGAACATTACCGCCGGCATGGCATTGCAAATGAAATCCGCCGGCTTGGCATGCCGGTCGACTATCCGACGGACGTAGCATATTTCACCACGATATCAGGTCACGAGCTTGGCCGCCATGTCATGCCGGCATCGGGCGAAACCGCACGGCTGGCGCGCGAACTTGAACACATATGGAATGCGGCGGAATTGCCGCACCGGGTTCCACAAAGCCATGCCGAAGAGGTGATGTACCGTCATGCTGCGACGCTCCCGGGCATTGACATTGCGTTCAACTGGCGCGTCACCGGATTTGAAGAAAAAGACGATTGCGTACTCACGCATCTCGAGCACACGAAAACTTCGGAAAAACACACGGTGCGTTCGCTCTACCTGTTTGCGGCAGACGGCGGCAGCAGCGTTGTGCGCAAGCAACTTGGTATCCGCTACGGCGGCGAAGAGGCGGAACGCGATTTCATGGGTGGCCGCATGTTGTCGGTTTATATCGATGCGCCGGCTTTCTACGAGGCGGTGAAGGCGCCCAAGGCGTGGATGTACTGGACCTTCAATCAACGGCGGCGCGCGCTTCTGGCGTCCATCGATGGCCGCGGAAAATTCGTCATGCAAACCCAATTGCGTGCGGGTGAATCCATGGAAGGCATGGACAAGGCCTATCTGAGCAATCTGTTTCTGCAAGCGATGGGTTGCGATTTGCCTCACACGATCACCGGCTTTGAATCCTGGCTTGCGGGCCGGGCGCTGGTGGCTGAAAGTTTTGGCCGCGGGCGCGTGTTGCTGGGCGGCGACGCCGTGCATCTTTTCACGCCGACGGGCGGCATGGGATACAATACCGCTGTTGGCGATGCTGTGAATATCGGATGGAAACTTGCCGAAGCCGTGCACGGCCGCGCATCTTCCAGCTTGCTGGAAAGCTATGAGATCGAGCGCAAGCCCATCGCTCACCGCAACACGCGCTTTGCCGCGGGCTTTGCCGAATTCAGTGGGCCTTTATGTACCTTCGCCAGCAATTGAAAGCGATGGAGCAGCAGGAGACGCGGCGCGAAAGCGTGCGGGCGCCTATCTTGCACGGCACGGACGCGAGGAATTCACAATTCCCGGATTTACCTTCGGCTATCGCTACGACAGTTCACCGGCTATTTGCCATGACAATGCACCCAAGCCGAATGATATTCCCGGCGTCTATGTACCAACCGGAAAACCCGGGGGCCGGGCTCCGCATGTATGGATGGCAGACGGCAGTTCGTTGTTCGATCATTTCGGTTTCAACTGGACGCTGCTGTGTTTTGCAGGAGACGATGGCGTTGCTGCCTTCGCCGATGAGGCTTCGCAGCGAGGCCTTGATCTGAAGATTCTGGACTTGCGTGCTGAACCGGTCGCAGCAGACCTTTACGAACAACCGCTGGCGCTCATTCGCCCGGACCAGATTGTCGGTTGGCGCGGTACTGCACAACAGGCAGGCGCAGCCAAGGATATATTTGACCGGCTGCTCGGATGGTGAGGCATCCACAACATTTTGGGCAAACGTGCGGGCGTCTAAATTCGATACCAGTTGGGTTTTCTCTTCTCCTTGAAAGCTGCAATGCCTTCCTTCGCTTCGTCCGAACCCATGCCGCCAGTGAAAGTGTAAACTTCGCCATTCAATGCAGCGGCAATGGCCTGTTTGATCTGGCCCTGCGCTGCGGGCGCGCCGAGCAACATGGCATCGACAATTCCGGCAAGAATGATGTCGGCTTCGCCTTCACCGCAGACTTCGTGCGCCAGCCCGATGCGCAGGGCAACGTCGGCCATGATACGTTCGCCGGACATCGCATATCGCCGGTATTGCCGTGCGCCGATGGTGCGCATGAGACAAGCCTGTATTCCGCCCGGCGCAAAACCCATGCGCACTTCGGGGATGGCAAAAAAGGCATCGTCCAGGGCGATCACGACATCGCATACGGCAGCGATGGCTGCACCTGCGCCAGCGGCTGCACCGTTGACCTGTGCGATAACAGGTTTGGGTGACGTGTCGATGACCGCCAGAACGTCCCCCAGCGATGGCGCTTTGGGCCCAGGCGCATTCTCCGGCGCACGCGGCGCGCCGACATCGGCACCGGCACAGAAATGTTTGCCGTTAGCGCGCAACACGAGAATTCTTATATTGGCGTCGCTCGCTGCAGCCTGAAAACACGCGAGCAGTTCACTGCGCATCAGCTCATTGATTGCGTTACCCCGTTCAGGGCGATTGAGCGTGATCGTCTGCACGCCGCGCGATGACGTCTCGACCATGATCGTTTCGTATGCCATGCGGCCTCCCCTGCTAGTGTGCGCCACTGCTGCCGGGCGACAATTGACCACGATGCTATACCGGCTATGGTGTTTTCAGCAAAAGACTTGCGGGAAGGATTTACATTCCTGGCCCGCCAACGGATGGAACGACCCATGAAAATGCACGGCTTCTTTCGCAGCTCTGCCGCCTATCGGCTGCGTATCGGATTTGCCCTCAAAGGCGTGAAAATCGACGATCAGGCTTTTTACGCCCTGCGAACCGGAGCCCAGCGTGCGCCGGAATTCCTGAAGATCAATCCGCAGGGGCTGGTGCCCGCCATCGAGACCGATGACGGCCAGGTGTTGACCCAATCACTTGCCATCCTCGAATGGCTGGAAGAAACCCATCCCGAGCCCGCCTTTCTGCCGAAGGATCCGATAGCCCGCGCCAAGGTTCGCGCCTTCGCCCTGGCTGTGGCTTGTGAAATCCACCCTGTCCAGAATCTCAAAGTGCTGAATGCCGTGAAGGCGCTCGGCCATTCCGATGAAGAAGTCAATGAATGGGCACGGCGGGTCAATTACGAAGGGCTGGAGGCCTGCGAAGGTCTGTTGCAGGGCACAAAAGGCCCGTTCTGTTTCGGCAGCACACCGGGCCTTGCAGATATTTGCCTGATCCCGCAACTCGGTAACGCTCGCCGCTTTGGCGCTGACCTGTCTGGCTTCAAGCGTATTCTCGAGGTCGATGCGGCCTGTAAAGGTCTGCCCGCCTTTGCAAATGCAGTGCCCGAGAAACAACCGGACGCTGTTTGATCCCCATCGCCAGGACATAATCTGAATTAATACGGTTCCTGCTCGTGCCTGTGGACCGCAAGCTGTCCCCTCAATCGAGCCGGGCGAAGCCTGAAGCTCTGCCAGCTTGGCCGGCTTGGCCGTCGATTGACAGTATGCATATTGTATGTATACTTACCAATATCAGACAGCCGGGAGCGAAACATGGCATCCAAAGACAATACGATCATTCTGGTTGGCGGCGGGATCGGCGGCATGGCCGCCGCGCTTGCCATGTCACAAGCCGGCTATCAGGTCACCCTTCTCGAACAGGCGCCGGAACTTGGCGAAATCGGTGCGGGCATACAGCTTGGACCCAATGCCTTCGCCGCTCTGGATGCGTTGGGTTGCGGGCCGCGCGCACGCGCACGCGCCGTTTATAACGAAGAACTCCTCATGATGGATGCCGTTGACGAAAGCGAGGTCGGGCGTCTGGATGTGGGCGAGGATTTCCGCAAGCATTATGGCAATCCATACGCTGTGATTCATCGCGCGGACATTCATCTGTCCATCTATGAAGAAGCGCAGACGCACGAGAGCATCCAGATTGTAACCGATTGCCGCATTGTAGATGTCGACATTTCAGACATGGGTTGCACGGTGAAAGATGCTAAGGGCCGGACCTTTGAAGGAATAGCGCTGATAGGCTGCGACGGTGTGAAATCTGTTGTGCGGCAAAAGCTGATCGGGGATAACCATCGCGTATCCGGACACGTTGTCTATCGTTCGGTTTGCCCGGCAGACAAATACCCCGAAGACCTCAAGTGGAATGCCGCTACGCTTTGGGCATCGCCCAACGGCCACATCGTGCACTACCCCCTGCGCAATGGCGAAGAATACAATATCGTCGTCACCTTCCATAGCCGCGAGAAGGAAGAATGGGGCGTGAAGGAAGGCACACGCGAAGAGATAACATCATATTTCAAGGGTATTGCAGCCAAACCGCGCCAGCTCATCGAACTCGCCAACACCTGGCAACGTTGGTCGACAGCCGACCGCGACCCGACAACCGAATGGGGCAAGGGCCGCGCGACATTGCTTGGCGACGCCGCCCATCCTCCCCTGCAATACATGGCCCAAGGCGCGTGCATGGCGCTCGAAGATGCCGTCACCCTGCGCGAAACGCTGCGCGTATGTGGCAGCGATATCGAAAAAGCCTTTCGCATGTATGAAAAGATCCGCATCCCGCGCACGGCCCGCATCCAGTTGTCGGCGCGTGAAATGGGACGCCTGTTCCACGCACAGGGAGCTGAGCGGTTGGTGCGCAACTCCCTTTGGAAAGGCCGCACGCAGGAGCATTACCGCCAGGCGCTTGACTGGCTTTACGGCTGGACGGTCGAAAAATGTCTCGACTGAAATCAGGTTCGGCGGATGAAGCCTTGTTCGTGCATTCCATGCCCGGACATTACATCCGCCGCATGCAACAGGTTGCCGTTCGACTTTTTGCCGAGCATGTCGAAGGCGACATGACGCCGGTTCAGTTCGCCGCGCTTTCGGCTTTGGCCGACAGCCCCGATATTGGACAAGCCGCACTGGCGGCACTGATCGGGTATGACCGCGCAACAATTGGCGGGGTTATCGACAGGCTGGAAACCAAGGGCCATGTCCGCCGGCGAGCTGACCCGGATGACAGGCGCTCCAATATCCTGTCGCTTACGGATACTGGCCGCGCGGCACTGGAAACGGCGCGGCCGCAGGTGGAAGCAGTGCAGGAAAAACTGCTTGGTCCCTTAAGTGCAAGTGAACGCATCGTTTACGAGCGTTTGTGCCGGACGATTCTGGCGGCAAACGGGGGATAATATTCACCCGCCGGTCGATACGTATCTTGCACTGCGAACAGGTCGATATAATCTTGCGGTGGCCCATGCAACTTGCAGAGGATCCCCCATGGCCCACGATGAATTGCTGTCGATGCGCTTTCGCGATGCCCTGCCACCGCGCAAAGGATATACTGAAAAAAAGATGATGGGTGCTCTCTGCTTCATGTTGAATGGCAACATGATTGGCGGAGCCGACCGCACGAAAGACGGCCAGGGACGGTTCCTGTTTCGTATCGGCAAAGACAACTACGAAAACGCACTCGAACGGAAAGGCGCTCGGCCAATGATCATGGGCGGGCGTACCATGAGCGGATTTGTTTTTGTCGACGAAAAGGATTGCAAGGCAAAGGCTCTCAGCGATTGGATTCATCTGGCTCTTGCATTCGTTGAGACATTGCCAAAAAAATAACCTTTGTCTTTCCAGCCGGTCACAATTGCTTTCGGAAAGCCGAGATCTAGATACTGGAAGAGGTTGGCCCATATCACGCAGGCGCTTCTGGCGCGGACGGCAAGGAACAACATGAGCGGCAGCAGACAGGAAAGCGACGCGATGGGCACGGTTGATGTGCCTTCCGACCGTCTGTGGGGAGCGCAAACCCAACGTTCGCTGCAGAATTTTCAGATTGGGTCCGAGCGCATGCCGCTTGCAGTGATCCACAATTACGCTCTGCTCAAGCGTTGCGCGGCCCAGGCAAACGATGAGCTGGGATTGCTGCCAACCGATATTGCGCGCGCCATCGTCAATGCCGCCGACGAAGTGCTCCAGGGCAATCACAACGACAATTTTCCGCTTGTCATCTGGCAGACCGGCAGCGGCACTCAAACCAACATGAATGTCAACGAAGTGATTGCCAACCGCGCCAGCATTCTGATGGGCGGCGAAGCTGGCAGAAAATCTCCTGTTCATCCCAATAATCACGTCAATCTTGGCCAGTCATCCAACGACACTTTCCCGACAGTCATGCATCTGGCTGCGATGGATGCGATCGATGGCGCGCTGCTGCCTGCGGTACGGGCATTGCGCGATGGCCTGGATGCAAAACGTTCTGCATTCGAACATATTGTCAAAATCGGCCGGACCCATTTGCAAGACGCAACACCCCTGACACTTGGTCAGGAATTTTCAGCTTACGTTGCGCAAATGTCCGCAGCCATTTCTCGGATCGAGGCCGGAAGGCCGGAGCTGTTGCAACTGGCATTGGGCGCAACAGCAGTTGGAACAGGTATCAATACTCATCCTGAATTTGCGACGCGCGTCATGGACAAACTCTGCGTCGCAACAGGTCGAAAATTCCGTCAGGCGCCAAACCTCTTTGCTGCCATTGCCGCTCACGATGGAATGGTCGCAATGAGTGGCGCGTTCAAGGCGCTGGCCGTGGCGCTGACGAAAATCGCCAACGACATTCGCCTGTTGGGGTCAGGTCCACGCTCGGGCATTGGTGAACTCATCCTGCCGGCCAACGAACCGGGCTCTTCGATCATGCCGGGCAAGGTCAACCCCACCCAGGCCGAGGCACTTACTCAGGTTTGCGCTCAGGTTGTCGGCAACGACGCTACAATCACATTTGCCGGTGCAAACGGACATCTGGAACTGAACGCCTTCAAGCCAGTGATCGTGCAAAATTTTCTTCAGTCCGCGCGCCTGCTCGCAGATGCAAGCAACAGCTTTGCCAAAAATTGCATTGCCGGGCTGCAGGCAGACGAAAAGCGCATTGGCTTTCTGCTGCAAAACTCCCTGATGCTCGTCACCGTACTCGTCCCAGCCATCGGTTACGACAAGGCCGCCGCCATAGCTCTTTCAGCCCATCGCGAGGGAACGAGCCTGCGGGAGGCTGCATTGGCCAGCGGCGCCATAGATGGCAAGACATATGACGAACTGGTGCGGCCAGAACGCATGACTGGCAAATAACGCAGAAGTTAAAGCGCCCAGCGCGTTAAAGCCCGGGCTCCGACGAGGCGCAATCCATCCGGGTCGTGAACTCTTGCCAGCCTGCGCAACACCGTGCAGACTGCGCGCATAATGTCGGCGAACGAACGTCGCATAGGGAGGTTACACCATGGTGCGCATTTCACCATTGATCGTCGTTGCAGCATTGGGCTTTTCCGGGGCTGCGCATGCAGATGCAATATCGGATTTCTACACTGGCAAAACCGTACGCATCATCAATTGGGCGGCGGCTGGCGGCGAGTACGATATCCACGGCAAACTGGTTGCGCGCCATATCGGCAAGCATATTCCCGGCAAGCCAACAATAGTTCATCAAACCATGACAGGTGGCGGCGGGCTGGTGGCGGCCAATTATCTCTACAATGTTGCGCCCAGGGACGGCACCGCCATGGCCATCATGGTCGGGACACTTCCGCTGTTTCAGTCATTCGGCGACAAGGCCATCAAATTTGATGCAGCGAAATTCAACTGGATTGGAACGATCGCATCGACCAAGGAAAATGTCGTTGCATGGCATACGGCCAGGGCAAAATCTTTCGAGGATCTGCTGAAGAGTGAACATATCACCGGCGCGAGTGGCCGCTCGTCACCAAGTTACATGGTGCCGAAACTGATGAATGAATTGCTCGGCACAAAAATCAAGATCGTCACCGGCTTCCGTGGGGGAAGCCAGATCAACCTGGCCATGGAACGCGGTGAGGTTCAGGGACGCTACAACACCTGGTCGAGCTGGAAAGTGACCAAACCGGATTGGCTGAAAGAAAAGAAGATCACCGTTCTTGTCCAGCAGGCATTGACGAAACCCGCTGACTTGCCCGGCCCGCCGCTGCTCATCGACCTTGCCAAGACGCCAGACGACAAGAAGATTTTTGAACTCATGGCTATTGGCTCGGAAATGGGCCGGCCGCTGGCGGCCACTCCCGGTATTCCACAAGAGCGCGTGGCCGCACTGATCAATGCCTACAGGAAAATGCTCGAAGACCCGGCGTTCAAAAGCGACGCGCAAAAGTTGAGCATCGAAATCGACCCGGTAATTGGCGCCGAAATGCAGAAGCTCGTGTTGCAGGCGCTGGCGACCCCGGCTCCTGTCGTGGCACGCATGAAAAAACTTTTGGAATAGGCGGATTTCAATTCTTTGCCATGAGCAGAGCTGCCGCGCATTGAAACGCCGTTCCGCCGATTGTGTGCGTTGCGAGCACACCGTGCATGGCATTGTCCTGCTGTGCAGGACTGGCAATCGAAAATGCATCACCATCTATGGCGATGCAGACCTGCGCGGGGTCTTCCAGCAACCCGCGCCCGCGCGCCTTTAACACGGCTTCCTTGGCAGTCCAGATACGAAGAAACCGTGCCGCCTTTTCATTTTCAGGAAGCTGCATCAAATACTGCTGCTCCCGGGCGTGCAAAACATCCATTACCACGGAGGCAGAGCTATCGATTGGTTCGAAGTCCACACCAACCGGCGTATTGGCGATGGCCAGAAGCGCAAAGGGTCCGTGGCCGGCAATTGAAATCCGGATGTGCGGGTGACTGACGACACGCGGCGCACCGTCATCATCATAGCGTATGAGCACATCAGCAGGCTCACAATGAGCCAGTGAGGCGATCAGCGAACGGTGAACGGCACGGCGTGCAAGGAAATACGCCCGGTCTCCGGTGGCCTTGCGCGCTTCATCGGTATAGTCGGTCGTTACCGGAGAGGGTTTCAGATAGCTCGCCAGAGCCGGATCGCGCACATCGGCAACAAGCACCCTGCACCAGGCTGCGGCCTCTGGCCCCGGTTTCACCATCGCGCTCAGCTCTGCCGTGGTGAACCATGCAAAGGACGATCCCTTTTGCCCGTGTTGCACCATGTCATATCCCCGCGCCGTGTATTCCCGCACTCGCGCCTCCCGGCGGGCCAAGCAATTCCTTGATGCGACGGGTGAGCGTATCCCGCACTTCCCGATATGCTGCGAGCTTGGTTTCGCGCGATCCCTGAAAGGCCGTTGGATCCAGCGTTGGCCAATAGACAGCTTCCACCGCGATGGAGCGGGTAAATTCGACTGCCGTATGATGGGCTTCCGGCGACAGGGACACGATGAGATCAAAGGCGAAATCGTCAAGGTCGGCGAACGTCTTGGGTGAGTGCTCGGACAGATCGATGCCAACTTCCGCCATCACCGCGGCTACAAATCCATTGTTGTCTCCGGCCTTGACCCCTGCAGATTGAATGTAAATTTCCTTGCCGTAATATTTCCGCGCAATGGCCTCGGCCATTGGCGAACGCACGGAATTGAACGTGCAGGCAAACAGCAGTGCCTGAGGGCGTGGTGTTTTGAGCTTGTCGCTCACGAGCGTTTCTCCGCCAGACGGAATGGCATGTTTCAGCCCTTCCAATGCAGTGCGGTGACCAGCGTGAACAATCGCCGGATCGTATCAAAGTCACACTCGATCTTGCCCTCAAGCCTTTGGGCCAGCAATGTCGCACCTTCGTTGTGCAGGGCGCGGCGGCCCATATCGATGGCCTCGATCTGCGCTGCTGTCGCCGTGCGAATGGCGTCGTAATAGGTTTCGCAGACGAGAAAATAGTCTTTGAAAATCCGCCGGAAGGGCGTCAGTGACAAAATGTGCACAATCACGCTGACGCCGTTGAAGTCGCGCACGTCGAAGGCGAGTTTGGCGTCGTGCAGGGCTATCGATAACGTATAAGGTCCCCCGGCATGTCCAGGTATGCCAAATTCGTTCTGCTCGACAAGATCGTAAATCGCAACAGCGCGTTCCTGTTCCTGATCGGGACTTCCTTTGCCGATGGACTCAATGTCGAGTGTCACCGCAATGAGCCGGCTATTTTGATTAGGGTCGTTCATTGGTCAAACCAAATTACCGAGGACAACGCTGCATGTTATCTGTTTCGCCGGATAGCAACCGAGCGTGCGTGCGCCTGCAGACCTTCCGCATTGCCAAGCGCAATGGCTGCATCGGCCAATACATCCAGGCTTTCCGGGCTGCATTTGAGGATGGACGTGCGTTTCATGAAATCCAGCAGGTTGAGCCCTGATGCAAAGCGGGCAGACCGGGCTGTCGGCAACACGTGGTTGGAACCTCCGACGTAATCCCCAATGGCTTCAGGCGTGAATGCCCCGATAAAAATTGCACCAGCATTGCGTACCTTGCCAGCGAGTTCCTCGGCATCGGCGCTCATGATTTCCAGATGCTCGGGTGCGATCCGGTCAGTCAGCGGCAGCGCTTCGGCGAGTTCCCTGCAAATTATAATGGCGCCGTAATCACGCCAGCTCTGCGCGGCGATCTCCTTGCGCGGCAATGTCTCAAGCTGGCCAAGCAGACTTTTTTCCACGCGGTCGGCCATATCTGCATCGCTGGTTATCAGTAGTGATTGCGCCGCTGTGTCATGCTCGGCCTGCGCAAGAAGATCGGCGGCAATCCAGTCCGGATTTGCATCGCCATCAGCCAGCACCAGCACTTCGGAAGGGCCGGCAATCATGTCGATGCCGGTTTTGCCGAAGACCTGGCGCTTGGCGGCGGCAACAAAGGCATTGCCCGGTCCGACGATCTTGTCGACGGGAGAAATCGTTTGCGTCCCATAGGCGAGTGCAGCAACAGCCTGGGCACCGCCAACGCGGTAAATCTCGTCGATGCCAGCCAGACGCGCGGCTGCCAGCACAAGCGGATTGATCTGGCCACCGGGTGCCGGAACCACCATGACGATACGTTCGACACCGGCGACCTTTGCCGGAACGGCGTTCATCAGGACGGATGACGGATAGCTCGCCGTCCCGCCCGGAACATACAGGCCAACGGAAGCAACCGCTGTCCAGCGCCAGCCGAGCTCCACCCCGGCCGCATCGGTAAAGCGCGAATCCGGCGGTCTTTGTTTCTCGTGATAGGTGACGATCCGGTCGCGCGCGAATTCCAGTGCGCGGAAGGCATCGCGATCACACGCAGCGCAACTTGCGTCGACCTCAGCCGCACTTACGCGCAGAGACGTGGTGGCATAATCCAGCCTGTCAAACTTCAGGGAGTATTCTGCCAGCGCCGCATCGCCGCGTGCAATCACCTCGGCGATGATTGCGCGCACTGCACTATCCACGTCGGCGGACGTTTCCCGCTTCTGGGCCAGCAGTTCGCAAAATCTTGCTTCGAAATCGGGCTGGGCGGTGGTCAGCCGGATAGCCATGGACATGCTCCTGAAAACTATTTGCTCGCCGTAAGGATCGGCTCAACCGACGTCATCCGGCAATTGGTGGGCGGGCCGTTTGCGCGTACGCCAGCCTGCCCCGATATCATTCATCTGCGCGTCGATGCATTCCACGTCAAGGCGGATTGCCGCTCCAGCCGAAAACAGCAAGGTGATTTTTCCCGATGGCGCTTGGCCGGGCTCATCGCCGGGCTCAAAGACGATGCTCAGCAGATTGAGCACGGCGTCTTGCCTGGTCTGGTCAAATCCGCTGCGCTGGACCTTCACGACGTGCTCGAAATGCACCCCAGCGGCACGGCGCTGCATGGCCCTGTTTTCGGTCGCCGTCCAATCGAAACGCGAAGCGATCAAGACAAACCGCCTGTCGCGCGGCAGATAGGTCATGTCGGCTATGCGGACAATCGCATCCTGCAAATGCGCTGCAATGACACCCAGATCCTCATCATCGAATGCCAGGAGATGCAGGGCATCCTGCTTTTTCCCCGGCTCGCTCGAAGTTGGATTCATTGCCGTGATCCTGTCAGATCCAGTGTCAAAAAAACCGGCTGGAGCGAACTCCTACCCGCCATCCGACACGCGCTCAACCGCAGCGCCGCATGCGCCAAGTTTTTCCTCGATACGTTCGAAGCCACGATCCAGATGATAGACGCGGTGAACTGTTGTCTCGCCTTCCGCTGCAAGGGCCGCAATAACCAGAGACACCGAAGCCCGCAGATCGGTCGCCATAACCTCCGCGCCTTTAAGTTTCGGCACGCCTTCCACAATCGCGCGATCGCCATCGAGCTTGATGTGGGCGCCCAGCCGGGCCAGTTCCTGCACATGCATGAAGCGGTTTTCGAAAATCGTCTCGGTAATGTGCGAGGTGCCTTCCGCACGGGTCATCAGAGCCATGAACTGGGCCTGCAGATCGGTGGGAAAACCGGGGAATGGATCGGTGGTGATATCAACCGGCTTGATCGCGCCGCCATTACGGCGGATACGCACGCCATTGTTGGTGGACGTCACTTCGGCGCCCGAGCGGACTATGGCATCAAGACCGGCCTGAAACAGCTCGGCGCGCACGTTTTCCAGCGTGACGTCGCCGCCGGTCATGGCAACGGCCATGGCAAACGTGCCAGCTTCAATGCGATCTGGCAGTACTTCATGACGCGCGCCGTGCAGGGACGTTACACCCTGAACTTCAATTTCACGATTGCCTGCGCCGCTGATTTTCGCGCCCATCTTGTTGAGACAATCGGCGAGGTCGCGAATTTCAGGCTCCCGCGCCGCATTTCGGATAATCGTGTCGCCCCTGGCCAGCACAGCGGCCATCAACGCCGTGTGCGTGCCGCCAACAGTGACCTTCGGAAACTCGATGATATTGCCGCGCAGGCCCTTGGGAGCACTGGCAACCACATAGCCCTGGTCGATATCGATCTGCGCGCCAAGACGTTCCATCGCCATCAGCAGAAAATCGACCGGCCGGGTACCGATTGCGCAACCGCCGGGCAATGACACGCGGGCCTCTCCCATTCGCGCAAGCAGCGGGGCAAGCACCCAGAAGCTGGCGCGCATGCGCGACACCAGCTCGTAGGGTGCTGTCGTATCGACGATTTCCTTCGCGTTGAAGTGGATGGTCTGGCCGGATGCCGGCTGGTCGCCCGCGCGCTTGCCGTCGATCTTGTGATCGACACCGTGATTGGAGAGTATGCGGCGCAATTGCGCGACATCGTTGAGATGGGGCATGTTTTCCAGCGTCAGGGTCTGGTCCGTCAACAGCGAAGCGATCATCAACGGCAGAGCGGCATTCTTGGCGCCGGAAATCGGAATCGTGCCGTTCAATTTATTGCCGCCGGTTATGCGAATGCGATCCATCAGTCCAATTCCTGTTCGTAAAGGGCCGGAATGGTCGCCGGGGAAAGACGCAACCAGACGGCCCCGTGTCTAACTATCCTTCGCCGGTTGCGTTGCCGCACTGGCCGGTGCACCGCTTCCCGTTTCAACCGAACTGGCCCTGCGGGCCCTGGCCTGCGCCTTGCGGCGCTGCAAATTCTGGCGCAATGCCGCAGCCAGCCGTTCCGAGCGGCCGCCGTCGCCACCTGCGGCCCTGGGCGCACCGGCATGCGGCTTTTCGGTCTTGTCGTCGCCGGAAGCCATTAAAGCCCCTCAAATACCTGCTTCCCAAACAATTGCGGCAGCTTATAGCACGAGCCGGAGCGCATACCAGAAAATCCGGCGCCTGACGGCGCTGCAGCCAAATGAACGCCCGGCAGGGTAAACGGCCGAAGGTTCGCAAAAAGCAGCAACAAGCCCGCGCGATCTGCTTGCGCACCCTGCCAGCCTGTGGCAAAAGCCGCGGCATTGATCCGCTGGATAGCCAATCCGGTTCGGTTTTCCGCGATTTCCGGGCAACCACCAGCGTGAATCTGCTGCGGTAGCTCAGTGGTAGAGCACTCCATTGGTAATGGAGAGGTCGAGAGTTCAATCCTCTCTCGCAGCACCATCGTCCCAACGAGCCTATCCGCACCCGGACATTCCTCACCCGATTGGCCTGCGCCGCAATGCGCACGCGGGATCCCCGGAAGCTGGCCTGTCAGGCGTTTGTTCCAGCCTCGGTTGACAATGGCCCTCCCGCCAGAACCTGGCGAAGCGCCGGTCCCACAGGCATCAGGCTGGTCGAGAGTTCCGGCTGGCCGGTTGAATATGGTGTGGCCTGCGACCATTGCCGGGCGAATGCGCCTATCACCTGCATCAGCTTGATGCGATCCGCCCCGGTTCCGAAATTATGTCCCGCATCCAGCGACGTTTGCATGGTAAATCTGTCGAACCGGGACAGGTAACGTCCTTCACGACCCAAACAGGTTTCTGCCTCGTCAATACCACCATCGCCGCGCGTATAAACGATGCTGACATGCATGCCTTTTTCGAGATGAGCCTTCAGGTGTGAAAGAGGTGACGCGCTCTCCAAATGTCCGGACGGCAGGATGCGGGAGACAGCCCTGCGGAAGCGCGTCTTTGTCTTGGCGAACAGCTTTTTCATGATGTGGTGAAAAACACCGGCAACATCCACATCACCGTTGCGAATGCGGCTCCATATGCCGGCGCTGGTCAACATCGAAAAATAGAAGCCTATCGAGCGATACAGCACCAATTGATCGCTTTCCTGCCATTCGAACTTCTGCAGATTGATCAATTGCAAGGCACTGATACGCGGATCGCAAAGCGAGGCCTGATAGGCCAGATAAGCGCCGCTGCATATTCCCGCTACACCGATCCTGCAGAATCCGTTTGCATGCAAGAAGTCTATGGCTGCTTTCACATCTTCGCGGCTGTCGGGCACATAAACGAGGCGTTGCGGCCGGCCGTCCATGTCAGGCGTTTCACCTATGCCGTTCACGTCGATACGGAACGAGGCAATTCCAAGGCTCGCAAGATATCGCGCAAGCTCCACGCTCTGGCGTCCCCATCCGGTATGTGGATTGCCACCTGTATTCGGGAGGATCAACACAGGCGATTTTACAACCGCACAATCTGGTTCGCACAGGACGCCGAAAGAGTTTTCCGCGGCACCGAAGTAAGTCGACCGCTCGCGATAGCCTTTACCAACAATGATCGCCTCATCCACGATTGAAGGCATGCGGCGGGATGCAATATCTGCTGCGCCAAGCCATGAAAACAACGGCAGGAATGCATCTATGACTGGCGATGCGATGGCGGGATCGGTCATCATGGCCGGAAATCCGTCAAAATCCGCTTGCTCCACGATTGCACCATCGGACTGCCAATTCGAGATGCACTGTTCGAGTGGCCCGGTAACCTGCCCTGCCATGATGAGACAGCGGCTTGCCGGGATCGGCTTGATCGTTCGCATGTCCAGCGAACGTATTGAAGCGTGGCTGGCCGCGTTCATGGGATAGCCCATGTATTCGCGATCACTTGTCTCGTCTTTACTATGCTGTTCATCTGCCGCAATGCCGGACAGCAAGGGCAGCAAATCCTGTTCCCGCAGCCACATCCGGCCGGTGACAGCAGGCTCGATCAGCACCAGGCTATCGGCAAGACTTTCAGCACACACAAGAGACGCTATTGTCGCGCCCAGCCTGAAGCCCAACAATGTTATGTGACCAACCGAAGTCGTTGCGCGCATGAAGCGGCACGCGTTGGACACCGCCATGCTGCGCGTTTCTACCAGATCGAAGTCTGTTTCATCGCCAGCGGAATCACCGGTTCCAGGGAAATCAAACCGCAATACGGGAAATCCGGCACGGGCCAATTGATCAGCGAGGATTCGAAAGTGCTTGTGCGATGCGAGCGCTTCGTAACCAAACGAACTGACGATCACGATCCCCCTCGCTCCTGCGGCGGGATGCAAGATGCCCGCGCAACTGTCGAACATTACGGGTCGCGACGAAGCGCCCGCCGACGTTTGCTGCCCATTGTACGGCACAGGTTCAGGTGTTTCATTTTGGAACTGCGGTATTCGTGCCTGTGTCATTATTCAAGAATTCCGGCGTTTCATGCGCACTATCAGCGCGGCAACATTAGTCTTTGAAAACAGGTTGCAATTCGCAGTCCACTCTCCCGACCCCTTCGGCTGGACGCGCCAGGACATCCTCTGCCGGCAAGAAACCTGCGAAAATCCCGGTTTCCGCGCGGAAATCCTACAGATCCGCGATTTGGCCGCCAGGACCAATTCAGACTTGCGGCGCCTGAAAAGCGTCCCTGCTAGCAAAAACTCCGTCGCAGGGATTTGGTGCAGCACTCCGGGTTACTGGCACAGCCCTTGCTGACTGCTCCATGGGTGGACGAACACATCAGCGCCAAGCGCGCATGGGGTATGGATATGAAAGACAAAATTCGTGAAATTCTCGATCAGGTCGGCAAGCTCGCAACGCCCGCAGCCGAGATCGCGGACAATGACAATCTTTACAATGCGGGTCTGACTTCATTTTCGACCGTGCAGGTGATGCTGGCTGCCGAAGAGGCCTTTGATGTCGAATTCGAAGACACGATGCTGAACCGCAAAACATTCGCCAGCATTTCCGCGCTCGCTGATGCAATCGCCCAATGCCAGATCGTCGCGGCCTAGGATGTGCCAATGACAAGCCCCACCGCCGCAATCAAATTCCTGGCCCGACCGAAGAACCGGCTGGCACGCGTTCTGGAAACTGCACGTCAGTTTGCAGACGATGTGGACAATAATGCCCGTTTCCCTGCGGAAGCCTTCGAATTATTGAAGCGCGAACGATTGCTCAGCGCCATGATACCTGAAGAGCTGGGTGGGGAGGCTGCCAGCCTTTCCGAGATTTCCGCGATCTGTGCAGAGCTTGGTCAAGCCTGTTCCTCCACGGCCATGATCTTTGCCATGCACCAGATAAAGGTCTCAAGTCTTGTAACCCATGGCGTGACCAGTCCCTGGCATCGCCAATTCATGCGGAAGATTGCCGAGGAGCAACTCCTTCTCGGCTCGGCAACGACAGAAGCGGGCATCGGCGGTGATCTGCGTAATTCCATCTGCGCTGTCGAAAAAGATGATGATTTTTTCAGCCTCACCAAAGATGCCTCCGTCATATCCTATGGGTCTGTTTGCGATGCCATTCTGGTGACTGCGCGTGCACATCCCGATGCTTCTGGATCTGATCAGGTGATGGCTGTTGTCGAACGTCACCAGTATACGCTGGAGAAGAGGCTGAACTGGGATACGATGGGCATGCGCGGCACGTGTTCGGAAGGCCATCTGTTGCGCTGCCATGCACCGTCAGAACAGATATTTCCAAATTCTTTCGCAGAGATCGCTGCCCAATCGATGCTGGCCATGTCGCACCTCATGTGGGCGGCGGCCTGGTACGGTATTGCAGCCGATGCAGTAGTGCGATCACAGGCTTTTGTGCGTTCGGAAGCCCGCAAGAAACCCGGCATCGTCCCGCTTGGAGCCTCACGCCTTGCCCGGACAGCTGCATGCCTTCAACAGCTTCAGGCGACCATCAACGCGGGCGTGAGGCAATACGAGAACGCAAAGCTGGATGAAAACCAGATATCGTCCATCGGTTTCTCCGTGGCCATGAACAATATCAAGATACGCTCGTCCGAAACGGTGTGCGACATCGTGCGCGACTGCCTCATGATCAATGGCATTTCCGGCTACCGTAACGACACGCCATTCAGCGTCGCCAGACACATGCGCGATGCCCTATCGGCGCCGCTCATGGTTCACAACGACCGTATCCAGGCCAATACCGCAAATCTCCTGCTCGCGAGCCGCATCAACACAAAGATTGGTGAATGACATGAACATGCAAGCTGCTATTGCCACACCCGTGACACCCGTCAAAAGCGCCGCGGAAGCCTATCTCGACAAGCTTTTCGACGCTGGCCTGCTTTTCGATACTGGAGTCGATGGGCTTTATGGCCGAAGTGGCACGTTCGAACTCGTCATCAAACAAATCGATGCGCTCGTTTCGCAATATGGCGGAGACGACAGGGCAGTCGGTATCCATTTTCCCCCTGGCATGGCGCGCCGGCTGTTTGAAAAAAGCGGCTATATGAAAAGCTTTCCGCAACTGGCGGGGACGGTTCACAGCTTCATGGGTGGAGAGGCCGACCATTGCAGCCTGCTGGCGCAGATTGAAGCCGGTCAGGAATGGGGCGAACATCAGCAGCCAACAGATATTATTCTTACACCCGCCGCCTGCTATCCGCTTTATCCGACGGTTGCCAAGCTCGGCACACTGCCTGCGGGCGGTCGCTTGTATGATCTGCAATCCTATTGCTTCCGGCATGAACCCTCAAAGGATCCGGCCCGCATGCAAATGTTCCGCATGCGCGAGTTCGTGCGTATCGGCAGCCCATCGGACGTGCAGTCGTTTCGCGAAAGCTGGCTGCAACGTGGCCGGGACATGATATCTTCGTTGCAACTGCCTCTCACCATAGATGTTGCCAACGATCCATTCTTTGGCCGCGCAGGAAAGATGCTGAAGAACAACCAGCGGGACGCGGGCGCCAAGTTCGAACTGTTGATTCCCGTCACAAGCACAGAGAAGCCAACAGCCTGCCTGAGCTTCAATTATCACCAGGAGCACTTTGGCAGCCTTTGGGATATTCGCCAGCACGATGGCGAGCGCGCCCATACGGCATGCGTCGGCTTCGGCATGGAACGCATTGCACTCGCACTGTTCGCTCAACACGGAACGGACATCGCCAACTGGCCGGCGGATGTGCGCAAAGTGCTGCAACTCTGAAATCGGGCGTGACAATGAACATGGTCATCGATTCCATCAAACTCCCGGGGTGGCAGGCTCACCACCTGCACGCCGAAGATCGTCTGTGGCCGCAAACCAATTGCTATACGGATTTGTGGATCGAGATTCTGGCTGCCCGCAAACTGGATCCACGCGCCATGCTGGGTTTCACGCTTGTGCAAGACTTTGAGGGCGACCAGTTCACTTTCTTCAAGGTTCCACTGGAAGATCTCGACACAATATTTGGAATCCGCGTAACGGAACTGGCGATCTTCGACAATCTTGCGCAGCACATCCATGAGCAGGTTGCTCGCGGCCGCATGCCTCTGGTCGAAGTCGATAGTTATTATCTTCCCGATACGCGGGGCATTTCCTACCAGAGCACTCACCAGAAAACGACCATCGGCATCAACGCGATTGATACATCTGCGCAACGGCTCGAGTATTTCCACAACTCCGGATATTACAGCCTTGCGGGCGAAGACTATCTCGGCGCGATGCAGATGCTGCCACAACAATGTGACGGCGCAGTGCTTTTCCCATACACCGAGTTCGCCAAGTTTCCAGACCGGAAGATTGAACCTTCCTCCGGCACGGCTCTGGATATTCTGCGACGCCACCTCGACCGCCGTCCACGGGAAAATCCGGTCAAAGCCTATGCCGGCCGGCTCGATGAACATCTGGCTGCACTCGGCAGCCGCGGTGAATCCTATTTTCACACCTATGCCTTCAACACCATCCGCCAACTGGGCGCCAACCATGAACTATTGGCCAGTCATCTGGACTGGATGGCTGCGCATACCGGAATTGATTTCGATGCATCCGTGCAGTGCGCGAAAACCATCTCCGAAGGCGCCAAGGTGCTACAGTTTCAACTCGCACGTGCGCTCAAGCGCGGGCGTCTCGAAAAACTGCATGAAACGTTAATCCCAATGATGGCAGCATGGGACCAATTGTCTTTTTCCCTGGCAGGCACAATGGGGTCCATCAAGTCTGCCGCCTGAACTCTGGTGCACCATGCTCACGGCTGCAAACGAACGGGACGATCCGTGCATCCAGCTGTGCGACGGCTGGATGTTGGCAGTTACTGGCGCCGGCCAGGCGCATACTCCATCGCAAATTGCAGCGTCCGATGTCTGGATTACTGCCTCTGTGCCCGGTACCGCGACATCTGCCCTGAGAGCCGCCGGCCGATGGACGATTGATAAAGCCTACTCTCTTCACGACAAGGACATCTGGTATCGCCTTGCGCTTCAAAAGAGCGGGTCTTATCGATTGCGTTTTGAAGGGCTCGCGACATTCGCGGAAGTCTGGCTGGACGACGTCAGGATAGCTCAAAGCGACAACATGTTTTTGCCGTTGGAAACCGATGTTCAACTGAGCGCACACAATATCCTGCATATCGCCTTTCGCAGTCTGACAACACAATTGCATCTGATCAAAGGCAGGCGTGCCCGCTGGCGAACTGCATTGATCACGGAATCGAAACTGCGTTTCGTGCGCACGACCCTGCTCGGACACATGCCCGGCTGGTGTCCACCGGTTGACATTGCCGGTCCCTGGCGTCCCATCAGCTTGTTACCCATGGCTGACACTGGCCCATCAGGTATTGAGGTGAAAGCAAAGTGGAGCGTTGAAAATGGCGGTAGGCTGGAAGCATCTTTCGCGCTTGCCGATGGTCGCGCGCCTGTCCTCACATGCAACGGTTATCACGCAAAGTGCCGCCTGCACGAAGGGCGTTATACAGCAACCATGGAGCTGCGCGATATTACGCCCTGGTCACCCCATACGCACGGCGAACCAGTTCTTTATCCTGTCGCAATATGCGATGGCGATCGCCGATGGGAATTGGGATCGACCGGCTTTCGCAGCCTGGAGATAGACGGGGGCACTGATGGATCAGATTTTCGCTTCCAGGTAAATGGACAACCAGTCTTCATGCGTGGCGTATGCTGGACGCCGCCTGATATCGCAGACATATCTTTTAGCGAGGAACGCTACCGCCGGGAATTCGACCTTCTCCGGGAAGCCAATATCAACATGGTGCGCATCAGCGGCACGATGTTTTATGAATCACCGGAGTTTTTTCGTCTCGCGGACGAATACGGGATTCTCGTCTGGCAGGATATTCCCCTCGCGAACTTCGATTATCCGCTAGACGACCCCGACTTTGTCGAAACAATCAGGGCGGAAACTGCGCAATTTGCCTGCGCAACGCAAATGTCACCATCACTGGCTGTTGTTTGCGGAGGCAGCGAAATCTGGCAACAAGCAAGCATGCTCGGCTTGCCTGAAGCCGTGTGGAAGAATGACACTTTTTGGAAAAGTATCGAAGACCATACCCGCAGTCTTCGCGACAATATCATTTTTGTTGGTAATTCCCCCAGTGGCGGTGCATTGCCGTTTCACGTCAATGCCGGTATCGGCCACTATTACGGTGTTGGTGCTTACAACCGGCCATTGGAAGACGCCCGCCGCGCCAATGTAAAATTTGCGAGCGAATGTCTTGCATTCGCCAATGTGCCCGACGCGATCACCATTGACGAAACATTTGGCGAAGCGCCGCTTGCACGGTCCAAATGGAAAGAACGGGTTCCGCAAGACCGGGGCGCGTCTTGGGATTTTGAAGATACCCGCGAATTCTACATGCAACTCCTTTACGGTGTGCATCCTTCGCGTGAACGTTCAGAAGAACCAGGTCGTTATCTTGCACTGGCTCGCGCGACAAGCGCAGAAGTGATGGAAACCACCTTTGCCGAATGGCGCAAACCTGGAAGCCGCACCGGCGGCGGCCTAGTATTCTTCTGGAAAGATTTATGGGCGGGAGCAGGCTGGGGAATTGTCGATTCCCAGGGCCGGCCCAAATCGGCATGGTACGCACTCAAGCGCGCTTTCCGGCCGCTACAACTTTTGATGTCGGATGAAGGCGTCAACGGATTGATGCTGCATGTGCTGAATGAAACTACCCGCGAACACAGGTTGAATTTGACGGTCTCCTGCTTGCGGGAGGGATCAATTCCGGTCGCCAAGGGAGAAAAGCTTCTCACCATGCAATCACAGGCGACGCATAGCATCGCGGTGACAGATGTTCTGGGTGCATTCTTCGATGCAAACTATGCGTATAAATTCGGTCCTCCCGCCCATGATGTAACTTTGACGCAACTCACTTGCGCACATAGCGGCAAAGTTGTCGCCGAGGCCGTGCACTTTCCCAACGGGCGTCAAACTGACCGCTTCGACACAGGTCTCCAGGCATCGGTCAAGATTGATGGCGGCAAGGCAATCCTGACCGTTCAATGCAGCCGCTTTGCACAGACCGTTTCCATCGCCAGCGCGGCCTGGAAGCCGGCGGACAATTTCTTTCATCTGGCGCCGGGTCAGGCAAGGCAGATCATGTTGCAGCCGATCCGGACTGGCGAAGGCAACGACGCAAGCCTGACCATTACCGCGCTAAATCATATTGGCTCGCTTCGCGTTGCTGCCCGCTGACGCATCTGTCGAACCGTGGCTGGCAATCGCCGCGCCGGCGTGCGCGTCAGGTGCAATTGCCGGGACCAACTTCAACGACCCGCACCCCCTACTTTTTGCCTACCTCCGAAGTCATCGGGATTGATTCAGATCATGGCGTGGCGACTGCCTGCGCCTAAACCATTGTGCAATGCAAAATGGGGCTACCGGGCGGTTTTCTCGCCCCCAAATATCTGAATTGCAAGGCAAAGGCGGGCAGCATGGCAAACGTCAGCACCGGACAATCCGGCGGGCAAAAAAAGATGACATCCGGGGAAATGGGCACTGCCATTGCCCTGGCGGCCCTGGCGCTCCTGTCCATTCTCGTTTCGGCAAAAGCCACCGATCCCGGATACGCCTTCCATGCTGCGCTTTTCACAATTGCCAGCGCTGCAGGGGTCTTCTTTATCGTCAATCGCTATATGGACCGCCCGGCGAGTTCCGCCTCCGGCCGAGATTGACGGCAAGCCAAATTACAACATGGGTCCGGTAAAATTCGCGACGGTCGCGACGATGTTCTGGGGCATAGCTGGCTTTACAGTTGGTCTCATCATCGCATTGCAACTTGCCTGGCCTGTCTTGAACTTCGACTTGCCATGGACAAATTTCGGGCGTCTGCGGCCATTGCATACATCGGCGGTGATCTTCGCTTTCGGTGGCAATGCACTGCTGGCCACGTCTTTCTATGTTGTGCAACGCACCTGCCGCATCCGCATGCCCGGCGACATAGCGCCGTGGTTTGTGGTTCTGGGCTACAATTTCTTCATTGTCATCGCCGGCACGGGATATCTGCTGGGCATCACCCAAAGCAAGGAATATGCGGAACCGGAATGGTACGCCGATCTGTTCCTCACCGTCGTTTGGGTCGTCTACCTGCTGCTGTTCCTGGCCACACTCATCAAGCGAAAAGAATCGCACATCTATGTGGCGAACTGGTTCTTTCTGGCCTTCATCGTCACCATTGCAATGCTGCATCTGGTCAATAACGCTGCAGTGCCGGTGTCGCTGTATTCACCGAAGAGCTACATCGTCTGGTCCGGTGTGCAGGATGCAATGGTGCAATGGTGGTATGGCCACAATGCCGTCGGCTTTTTCCTGACGGCCGGGTTCCTCGGCATCATGTATTATTTCATTCCCAAGCGTGCCGAACGTCCGGTCTATTCCTACCGTCTGTCGATCATTCACTTCTGGGCGCTGATCTTCCTTTATATCTGGGCCGGCCCGCATCATCTCCACTACACAGCCCTGCCCGACTGGGCGCAGACGCTGGGCATGGCGTTTTCCATCGTCCTCTGGATGCCCTCATGGGGCGGCATGATCAACGGCCTGATGACACTATCGGGTGCATGGGACAAGCTGCGCACAGACCCTGTGCTGCGCATGATGGTTGTTTCCGTCGCCTTCTACGGCATGTCCACCTTCGAAGGCCCGCTGATGAGCATCAAGGCCGTCAACTCCCTGTCACACTATACAGACTGGACCATTGGTCACGTCCATTCGGGTGCGCTGGGCTGGGTTGGCTTCATATCCTTCGGCGCGGTCTATTGCCTTGTTCCGTGGCTATGGAACCGCAAGGGCCTGTATTCGCTAAAGCTGGTGAACTGGCACTTCTGGATTTCCACCATGGGCATCGCTGTCTACATCAGCGCCATGTGGGTTTCCGGCATCATGCAGGGCTTGATGTGGCGCGCCTATACCAAGCTCGGCTTCCTTGAATATTCCTTCATCGAAACCGTCGAAGCCATGCATCCATTCTACGTGATCCGCGCATTTGGCGGAGCACTCTTTGTGATCGGCGCGCTGATCATGGCGTTCAATATCTGGATGACGATCCGCGAACCCGGTGCAGCGGCAGTGCCCGCACCCGGACCGCGCGCCGTACCGGCAGAATGATTTCAGGAGCCAA
Organism: uncultured Alphaproteobacteria bacterium; assembly: GCA_963700795.1. GTDB lineage: Bacteria > Pseudomonadota > Alphaproteobacteria > Rhizobiales > Beijerinckiaceae > Terripilifer. The sequence continues at coordinate 562,208 of CAVOYX010000006.1, forward strand.
GCATGTCACTGTGGGTCAAACATCAATTCCTGGAAAAAAGCTCGATATGGCTGCTGGTCGGTATTCTGCTGGTAGTCGCCATTGGCGGTCTCGTAGAACTTGTGCCGCTGTATTACCTGAAAAGCACCATCGAGACGGTGAAGGGCATGCGTCCCTACACGCCACTGGAGCTGGCGGGTCGCAACATTTATGTGCGCGAAGGATGTTATAATTGTCATTCGCAGATGATCCGTACCTTGCGTGATGAAGTCGAGCGTTACGGACACTACAGCCTTGCTGTTGAAAGCATGTATGACCGGCCGTTCCAATGGGGCTCCAAGCGCACGGGGCCTGATCTGGCGCGCGTTGGCGGGAAATATTCCGATGAATGGCACGTGGCGCATTTCAGCAATCCGCGTGGCATCGTTCCTGCGTCAGTCATGCCTGGCTATGGATTTCTGTTGAAGACGCCTTTGAAGCCCGAAGCCATTGCCGACGATATGAAAGTGCAAAAGGCCCTCGGCGTGCCTTATACAAATGACATGATTGCAAAATCTGCCGAAGACATTCGCACGCAATCCAATCCGCAATCCGACAATATCGATGAATTCCGCAAGAGATACGCAAATGCCTCCGTGCGCGACTTCGATCTCAACCGGAATGCCATCACCGAAGCCGATGCGCTCATTGCCTATCTGCAAATGCTGGGCACACTCGTCGACTTCAAGCAATACGACAATAAAGCAAACATACGGTGAGTGCTGTGAGCGACCAGATGACTATGTACAAGGCCTTCGCAAACTTCGCACAGACATGGGGACTGGCCCTCTTCGTAACGATGTTTCTGCTGGTGTTGTTGTATGCGCTGAAACCTTCCAACCGCGAGCGCTTTGAACGCGCTTCCCGCACGCCGCTCGAAGAGGACTAGATATCGCCATGAGCAGCAGTCACGATCGCGACATTGATCAACTATCGGGCGTTTCCACGACCGGCCACGAATGGGACGGGCTAAAGGAGCTCAATAATCCCTTGCCGCGCTGGTGGCTCTGGACAATGTATATCACTATCGTCTGGGCCGTAGCCTACATGATTGCCTATCCGGCGTGGCCGCTGATCAACGGCTTCACAAAAGGTGTGCTGAACTATTCCTCTCGCGGGGACGTGGCAATGGACCTTGCAGCACTGAAGGCCACGCGCGCGGACAACATCAATCTGCTGGCGAAGACAAAAGTCGAGGACATCGCCAAGAACGATACACTGATGAACTTTGTGCGCGCCTATTCGAAGACCGCATTTGGCGACAATTGCGCGCCCTGTCACGGCAGCGGCGGTGGTGGTGTCAAGGGTCATTATCCAAACCTGATAGACGACGACTGGTTGTGGGGCGGCAAGCTTGCAGACATCGAAAAGACAATCCGCTTCGGCATCCGGTCCGGTCATGATAGCGCGCGCGCAGGCGACATGCCGGCATTTGGACGCGACGGAATTCTCAAGCCCGATCAAGTTGAAGCTACTGCCGATTACGTCCTCACACTCGCCGGCCTGCCCGGCGCCGACAAAGCCAGTGCTGCAAAAGGCGCACCGGTCTTCAAGGAGAATTGCGCCAATTGCCATGGCGAGGACGGCAAAGGCAAACAGGAGTTTGGTGCACCAAATCTGACCGATGCCATCTGGCTTTACGGGTCCGACCGCAAAACCATCGTGGATGGTATTGTCAATGGACGCGGTTCCGTCATGCCAACGTGGCAAGGCCGCCTCGACGAAGCAACAATCAAGGCGCTGACAGTCTATGTGCACGGACTTGGTGGCGGAAAATAGTAGCCGGATGCCCTAAGCCCGCATGGCGCGGGCTGGGCATGGAGCAAGTAAATTCTGATGAGCGATGTCCCGGACGGTGGTGAACTGGAACTCTATGCCGCGCGTAAAAATATTTACCCGCAAAGCGTGCATGGGCGTTTCCGTTCGATCAAATGGATCATCTTGTTCGGCACGCTGGCGGTCTATTACCTGTTGCCGTTCCTGCGCTGGTATCGCGGACCTGACGCTCCAGACCAGGCCGTTTTGGTCGATATCGCCAACCGCAGGTTCTATTTTTTCTTTATCGAAATATGGCCGCAGGAAGTCTACTACCTGACGGGCCTGCTGATCCTTGCTGCCCTGACCTTGTTCCTGATGAACGCCGTGGCCGGACGCATATGGTGTGGCTATTTATGCCCGCAAACAGTCTGGACAGACCTGTTTCTGGCTGTCGAACGGTTCTTTGAAGGCGACCGCCGCGAGCGCATGCAGGCAGATCGCGGTCCGATGACGGCAAAGCTCGCAATGCGCAAACTTGGCAAGCACTTCACCTGGCTGATGATTGCCTGGTGGACCGGCGGCGCATGGGTTCTCTATTTCGCCGACGCACCAACGCTCGTTTACAATCTTGCCACGTTCCAGGCCCCGATGACGGCCTATATCTGGATTGGCATATTGACCGCCACGACTTACGTCTTTGCCGGTTGGATGCGCGAACAAGTGTGTGTCTACATGTGTCCCTGGCCGCGGATCCAGGCTGCCCTTACAGATGAAGATGCGCTGAATGTCACCTACAAATATGATCGCGGCGATCCACGCACTTCGCTGAAGGATGCAAATGCACTGCGCGCGAAAGGCGAAAAGGCAGGCGATTGTATCGATTGCTATCAATGTGTCGCGGTCTGCCCAACGGGCGTGGACATACGCAACGGACTGCAACTGGCATGCATACAATGTGGTTTATGCATAGACGCCTGCGACACCGTGATGACGAAGATCGGACGTCCGACAGGACTGATCGGATATGATACCGATGATGCCATCAAGGCCCGTATGGCGATGGAGACGCCGCGCTACAGGCTGATACGCCCGCGGACCGTGGTCTATGCGGTTGCAATTGTCGCCATCGGGCTTTTCATGCTTTATTCGCTGCTGGGTCGCAGTGACATGGACTTGACCGCCCAGCATGATCGTAACCCGCTATATGTAACGCTGTCGGACGGGTCGGTGCGCAATGCCTATACCCTGCGCATCCTGAACAAGAATTTGCAACGCCGGACTTTTCGCATTGAAACATTCGGCATTCCCAATGGCACCATCGAGGCTGCCGGCGCCATACAGGAACTGGAAGGACGTAGCATAGTCGTTTCAGGCGCACCTGACAGCACATTCGAGCTGCATGCCTTTGTGACTGTTCCCAAAGGTGTGGAAGCAACGGGTACACGGCGGATCACATTCCGGCTGTCCGATGTCGGAACTGGCAAGAGCACGATCGTGCGAGACAATTTTGTAGCCCCCTAGGACAAAGCGGTGCAGACCAATGCCGACACAATTTCCAATTCAGAGAATACCCGTGTCAAACAATGGCTTTGCGCAGCTCAACGGCCGCAAGGTTTTCGCAATCATCTGTGCTTTTTTCGGCACCATTTTTGCGATGAACGGATTGTTTCTTTATTTTGCCTTCTCGACTTTCGGCGGTGTGGATGCGGCCGGCGCCTATCGCGCCAATTTCCTGCTGACCAGCAATCTCGTCGCAGCCGAACGGCAAAACAAACTGGGCTGGCAGGTCAATGGCACGATCCGGAGAGATGCTGCCGGAGCAGCGCATGTGGACATACGTGCGCAGGACCGCAACGGTTCGGTTCTGGACATAGGTTCGCTCAGCGTTGAATTGCAGCGGCCAGCCGATCGCAGGTATGACCGGACCATTGTTACCCATCGCGTTTCCGCAGGCCAATTTGCCGGTTCGGCGCCAGGATTGGATCCCGGACAATGGCTCATGGTGATCACGATGAAAGATCGGACGGGTGAACGCTTCTTGTCTCGAAACAAGGTCATTCTCAAGTAAGGACGATACGGGATTCACATAGTGACAACTGATCTCAGTACGTATCGAAGTGAAAGGGCGGACGGCGCGTTTGAAATGACATTCGCCGTCGATCACGTTGTTTGTGGCGCGTGCGTTGCCAGAATTGAGCGCGAGCTCGCCACAATGCCGGGCCTTGAAAGCGCGCGCGTAAACCTGACCCAAAAGCGTCTGGTCGCACAATGGCGCGAACCGGCATTCGATCCGGCAAAGATTGCCGACCGGCTGGACGAGATGGGTTATGACGCCAGACCGTTCCGGGCCAATGAGCAAAAAGCCTATGCTGGGCCTTCCATGGCCCCCCTTCTGAGATTTCTGGCCGTGGCATTTTTCGGAGCGATGAACATCATGCTGTTCTCGATTTCCGTATGGTCCGGCAATGCCAGCGATATCACTTCGGAGACACGCGACCTGTTTCACTGGATATCGGCGCTGATAGCTCTGCCGGTTGCCGCATATTCCGGGCAGCCGTTTTATCGCAGCGCATGGCGCGCGCTACGGTCCGGCCATGTCAATATGGACGTTCCGATTTCGCTTGGTGTCGGGCTGGCAATTTTGCTGTCGCTTTATGAAACCTCGCAAAGCGCCACCCACGCCTATTTCGATTCCGCGATCATGCTGCTGTTCTTCCTTTTGGCAGGGCGAACGCTCGACGCGATGATGCGGGCTAAAGCAAACTCGTTGACGGCAAACCTGCTTGCCTTGCGCGGACATTTCGCCCAGCGGATGACCGCAGATGGATCGCTTACGCAAACACCTGTGTCCGCGCTGGTTCAGGGCGATCGCATTCTGGTAGCGCAGGGCGACAGGATAGGCGCAGATGGCATTATCGAAACGGGAAGCGGTGAACTTGATGTCAGCCTGATCACCGGAGAAACAAAACCCGCCATTTTGAATTCGGGTGGCAAGGTCTATGCCGGCTCGCTCAACCTCGGCGGCGCACTTGTTGTACGGGTCGAACGGGGCGGCGCACACGATCTCGTGGAGCAGATCGAGCAATTGCGCGATCGTGCCATGGCTGTGAAGGACAAGCGCATCCTGCTGGCGGACCGGGCCGCACAATATTATGCGCCATTTGTCCACAGCGCTGCTGCATTGACGTTTATTGGCTGGTTTTTAACAACCGGTTCGGTTCACCTTGCAGCCGTTACCGCCATCGCGGTTCTCATTATCACTTGCCCCTGTGCGCTAGGGCTCGCGATCCCTGCGGTCCATGTCGCGGCCTCGTCTTCGCTCATGCGCCGAGGAATTCTGCTACAGGAAGGCGATGCGCTGGAACGCATTGCCGAATGCGACACAGTCGTGTTCGACAAGACCGGAACCCTGACGCTGCCGCAAATGCGCTTGTGTAACAGCGAAACGATTGCGCCCGAAGTTCTCGGCCAGGCCCGGCGGTTGGCGATGGCCAGCCGCCATCCTGTCGCCATGGCTTTGGCTGCAGGGGCTAGCGGACTGGCGCCCGCAGATGGCGCACAGGAAACTCCGGGGCAAGGCATTCAGGCAATAATACAAGGGCGTCAATGCAGGCTTGGCAGCCCGTCGTTTGCAGGCGTCGAACACATGGCCGCCGTTGCGCTCGCGAATGCGCCTGAGGCCACCGCTCTTGGCTATAGTGATGGAACGCAAAGCGCTGTGTTCCTGTTCCGCCAGGAGCTGCGCGAAGATGCAAAGGAAATTATCGAAGCCTTGCGCGGCCTCGGCCTGGAATGCGTTATATTTTCAGGCGACAACGAACAGGCTGTTGCTTCCGCCTCCCACGCACTTGGCATTCGCCAATGGCGCGGGGCAATGACGCCAGCCGACAAGATTGATGCCTTGGCGCAACTGGCAGAACAGGGACGCAAGGTGCTGATGGTGGGTGACGGCATCAACGATGCTCCTGCACTGGCGAAGGCGCACGCCTCATTGACGCCGGCCAGCGCCACGCAGATTGCGCAGGCTTCGGCCGACGCCTTGTTTCTGGGTGACAGGTTGGCGCCCGTGAAAGACATTTTCGTCCGCGCACGCATTGCGCGCAGACTGATGAAACAAAATCTCTGGTTCGCCGTCATCTACAACACGTTTGCCATTCCCGTTGCCGTAGCTGGATTTGCCACGCCGCTTGTCGCAGCCGCCGCAATGTCGCTTTCATCCATTCTCGTCTCACTCAACGCGATGCGCGCCATGGATTTACGCTCCCTGCGGGAAAATTCGCGTGGCCCTGGCAAGCCAGCAATGTCCGGTGCATCCGATGTGGCATTGAAACCTGCAAGGACGCCGGCATGAACGTTCTTGTATTTCTCATTCCTGCCGCCTTGCTGCTTGGCTTGCTCGGACTTGCCGGTTTTTTATGGTCCATGGAAAACAAGCAATATGAAGATATGGATGGGGCCGCCGAACGCGTCCTGCAGGATGACGACGTTTAAATTTTCAAAAATTTGACAGGCATCAAAGTGCCGCGGCAATTCGGGCAAACGACCCCCGGGCTGCTTGACCGGCGTCAAACGCATACTGCTGCGGCGAGATAAGATCACTCCATCAATCGCAGGGAGTGATCGCCAATGTCACACATTGATCCAATTCCGGGCACACCGATTTTTACCGGTGCAGAAGCGCGCAAGGGATATGCGCTGAACAAGCTTTGCTTCTCATTCAACGATAAAATAAATCGCGACGCCTTTCTCGCCGACGAAGAAGGCTACATGGCGAAATACGGCCTGAATGATGCACAGAAACAGGCTTTGCGTGATCGCAATGTGCTGGCGATGATTGCTGCCGGTGGCAATGTTTATTACCTGGCAAAATTCGCAGGGATTTTCGGGCTCAGCGTGCAGGACATCGGCGCGCAGCAGACCGGCATGCCGGTCGACAAGTTCAAATCGATGCTCGCTTCACAAGCCTGACACAAACTTGAAACGGACCAAACCCATGGCACAGATTATTGGCGCAGTCGCTACCTCGCATGTCCCCTCGATTGGCAATGCCATCGAAAAGGGATTGCAAAAAGATGCTTACTGGAAGCCTTTTTTCGACGCATTCGTCCCCGTGCACGCATGGCTTGAGAAGATGAAGCCGGACGTGACGGTTGTCATCTATAATGATCATGGCCTGAATTTTTTTCTCGACAAGATGCCGACCTTCGCAATTGGCGCTGCCGACCAATACGACAATGCCGACGAAGGCTGGGGATTGCCTGTGTCCGCCCCGTACAAGGGCGATGCGGAATTGTCCTGGCACCTGATCGAAGGCGCCATGGAATCCGAATTCGACGTCGTCACCTGTCAGGAAATGTACGTCGATCACGCATTCGTCGTGCCGATGAAGCTGCTTTGGCCGGCAGGTGGACCAGCGGCGGTTCCGGCCGTGCCGGTGACGATCAATTCCATCCAGCATCCCCTGCCTACAGCCAGGCGTTGCCACGCATTTGGCAAGGCCCTGGGCAAGGCCATTAAATCCTACCCCAAGGACGCCCGCATCCTTCTGCTGGCAACCGGCGGGCTTTCCCATCAGCTCGACGGGGAACGTGCAGGCTTCATCAACAAGAATTTCGACCGGTTCTGCATGGACAAGATTGTCGATGATGTGGAGGCAATTACCGCGCTGTCCAACCACGACATCATTGAGAATGCCGGCTCGCAGGGCGTGGAACTGATGTGCTGGCTGGCTATGCGCGGAGCCATGCAGGGCAATGTTTCCGTGCATCATGAAACCTATCATATCCCGGTGTCGAACACCGGCGGCGCTGTCATGGTGTTCGATCACGATCGGACCAGCAAAGCCCTGGCTGCCTGACACCCAGCAGCAACAGATACGCCGAACTTTGCGGCGGTGGCCAAAGCGGCTACCGCCGTTTGAATATGGAAATCCTGCGCCGACCGGGCTAGAAGGCTGGCATGAGCCATTCGCCTGCCTCCGCTGCCAAAGTACCCCTGCCGCCGACCGGGCGGCCGGAGGTCGTTGCCGCATTCTACAAATTTGTTTCACTGGATGATCTGACCACATTTCAGACCGAACTTGCCGCCCTTTGCCGCGAGGCGGGTGTGCGGGGACGATTCTGCTGGCACGCGAAGGCATAAACGGCACGGTATCTGGCCGGCACGAGGCGATTGCCGCGCTGTTTGACTGGTTTGGCCGCAAGCAGCAGTTTTCCCATCTGGACGCCAAATTCAGCTTTGCCGAAAGCCGGCCTTTCTACCGCATGAAAGTGCGGTTGAAAAAGAGATCGTGACAATGGGCGAGCCTCACGTGGATCCGGCGGGTCTGGTGGGTACCTATGTTCAGCCGCAGGACTGGAACGCCCTGATCCACGAGCCGGGTACGCTGGTGATCGACACCCGCAATGATTATGAAGTTGCAATCGGCAAGTTCGACACGGCAGTCGATCCAAAGACAGCCACGTTCCGTGAATTTCCCGATTGGGTAAAAGCCAATCTCGACAACCTTCCGAAAGATGAACGCCCCAAGGCAATCGCCATGTATTGCACCGGTGGCATACGTTGCGAGAAAGCGACATCCTACCTTGTGGCCAAGGGCTATGAAAACATTTTCCATCTGGAGGGCGGCATCCTGAAATATCTGGAAACCGTGCCACCGGAACAAAGCGCCTGGCAGGGCGAGTGTTTCGTGTTCGACCAGCGTGTGTCTGTCGGACACGGGCTGGAGCCCGGACCATATGAATTATGTAACGCCTGCCGCATGCCGCTGAGCGCTGAAGAAAAATGCTCGCCGCTGTTTGAGCAGGGCGTCAGCTGTCCGAAATGTCATGGCACCCATGACACAGAAAAGGTCGCGAGCCTGCGTGAACGCCAACGGCAGATTGATCTGGCGCGCGAACGCGGCGAGACGCACATGGGCAAAATATACGAAAGCACCGACGATGCCTGAGGACGGCAGCGACAGACCGGGCAGGCCGGTTCTCTACAGCTTCCGCCGTTGCCCCTATGCCATGCGGGCCCGCCTCGCCATTCTCACCAGCGGACAGCAAGTGGAATTGCGCGAAGTGATCTTGCGCGACAAACCTGCACACATGATAGCCCTGTCGCCCAAGGCAACCGTGCCGGTGCTATGGCTTGCCGATGGCAGCGTAGTGGAGGAAAGCATCGAGATCATGCATTGGGCCCTGCCTGATGCAGCCAGCACTCTGTCTGCGCAGGACATCGCGCTTCTTCATCAGATCGACACGGATTTCAAACACCATCTGGACCGCTACAAATATGCAAACCGCTATCCGGATGCCGATGCCCTAATGCACCGGAATGGCTGCCTGGCGATCCTGGACCAGATCGAACAACGCCTGGCCGCAGCTTCCGCGGGTAATTGGCTGGGCGGCAATGTGCCAGGCTTTATCGATCTTGCGATCCTGCCTTTCGTGCGGCAGTTCCGCATTGCGGATGAGACATGGTTCGATGCTCAATCCGGCCTGCCATGTGTGCGCGCATGGCTTGCCAGCTTCCTGGCTTGGCCCGCTTTTCAATCCGTAATGCACAAGTATCCGCAATGGCGTGCAGGTGAAGCCGGCGTCGTCTTCGGACGGGCTTAACATTTACGTCTCGCGAACCGGCGCGCACTTCATCCAGAACCGCTATTGCGCATCAATGCGGTACGAGCGAAGGCAGGAACAGCACGATCTGCGGGAATATCACCATGAGCGCGACAACAAAGAATGCGCCCGCGATATAGGGTAGCGCGGCCATCGCCACTTCCGGCAGGGTCGTTCCTTTTGGCGCAACGCCCATCATCACAAACAGCAGGAGGCCGAAGGGCGGCGTTGTGAAACTGATTTCCAGCGCCATCAGCATGATCAGGCCAAACCAGACGGGATCGAAGTGCAGCGACTGCGCCAGTGGCATGAAGATCGGCAAGGTCAGCATCATCATGGAAACCTGATCCATGAACATGCCCAACACCACCAGCACCATGAACATGATGATCAGCATGATCGTGGGCGATACGTCGAAACCCGTAGCCCAGCCGACCATGCCGGTGCTGGAACCGGAAAACGCCATGATCTGACTGAATGTCGACGAGCCGATGATGATAAAGAACGTCATGGCCGTGACGCGCAGCGAGCCTTCCAGGGATTTCCAGATAGCCTCCCAGGTCAAGCACCTGAAGCAGGCAGCCAGGATGAAAACACTGAGTGCGCCGAAAGCTGCGGCCTCGGTTGGAGTTGCAATGCCGAGGATGATCAGGCCAATAACGCAAAAAATGACCAGCCCCATGGGAGCGACATTGATCATCACCGCCTTCAGCATTTCGCGGCGGCTTACTTTTTGCACTTCATAGGCCGGCGCTGCATCAGGGTCGATGATCGTCATGGCCCAGATCATCACTGCATAAATCGATGCCAGGATCAGGCCGGGGACGATGCCGCCAATCAGCAACCCGCCAATATCGATATGCGCCAGCGAGCCCAGCAACACCGCGAGGCCCGACGGTGGAATGATGACGGCCAGTCCACCGGTGCCAAGGATCGGACCCATTGCCATATGCTTTTTATAGCCACGGCGCATCATGTCCGGGATCATCAACGAACCCATCATAGCCGTATTTGCCATGCTTGATCCCGACAGCATGGAAAACAGGGTGCCCCCGCCGACCGCCAGATAGGACAAACGCGCGCGCACCCGGCCAAGGCATTTGTCCAGAGCGTCAAACACGCGAAAGGCCAGACCTGTGTTGAAAAACAATTCGCCCATGATCACAAACAACGGAATTGGCGCGAGCGTGAATGTGCTGACGGATGTCGCCGCGTTCGCGATCAATTGCGTGAGGCTCGCAAAGCCGCCGATAAAAACAAATCCGCAAATGATGTTGGTGAGCAGGAATGCAAATGCCACGGGCATCGACATTGCCATGAAAAACAAAACGAGACCGACCAGCAGGCACGCAGCCCAGTACCATTCCATGATCATAGCTGTGAACTCCGCTGCGCTTCGCGATAGAGCGAGTCCGTACCGAAAATGTACCGCAGGAATTCAAACGCGAGCAGAATGAAGCTGATGCCCATGGGAGCGTAAATCAGCCATCGCGGCATGTCGAAATCGCGCACCTCGCTTTCGCCCCGCAAATAGTTTTCAATGGTCAAATCAAATGCGGCATAGGCCAGTATCAGGCAGGTCGCAAAGCCCAAGACATAGACACCCATCTCGACCACGCGCCGGAGCTGCGGCGGCATTGGCCGGGTCGCCATATCGACATAGACATGCCCCTTGCCGCGCAGAAGCCAAGGCGCGGACAGGACTGTCACGTATAAAAGTCCGTACTCCACAAGAGAGGCCACGTACAATTGTGGCTGAAAGCCGAGCGAACGCAGGCTGACATCGTAACAAATGCCGACGGTGAAAACCGCGAGCAATACACATGACACCGCAGCGAGCGCATTGATGACCCAAGTGTGCAAATCCGAAAGAATTTTCACGCGCTGCTCCCCGCCCCGTCTTCTTGTGCGGCATGTGCTCCTGAGCGCAGCTCACCACCGCTTGAATGACAGCTTAGTGCGTCCCTCCATTGGCAGCAATAGCGCTGGAAAGGACGCCTTTGCGTCAGGCGAACACGATGCTAGTCTTGCAGCGAACCGGCGCCCGATGCGCACCGGAGAAACGGGAGGACAGAATGAAAATGCTACACAAGCTGGCAGCTGCGGCGCTTGCCGTCTCTGCACTGGGTTTGCAAAATATCACCGTTCAGGCCCAGGAAGTTACCTTGCGGGTCGTGAGCGCATTTCCGACGCCGCTAAAAACCAATGACATGCTGCGCGATTACATCGCGCGCGTGAACGCAGCCGGCAAAGGCAAGGTCAAAATCCTCTACCTCGGCGGCCCGGAAGTGGTGAAGGCGCCGGATCAGGCACAAGCCATCCGAAATGGTGTTATCGACATTCTTTATGGCGCAGCAAATTATTATCAGGGCGTCGTACCCGATGGCGATGCCATTATTGGATCCAACAAGAAGCCCTGGGAATTGCGTGCCAACGGCGGCTGGAAAATGCTGCAGGACGCTCACGCGAAGAAGATGAATACCTATCTGCTCGGATGGCCCGGCGCGGCTTTTCCGTTCTACATCTATTTGCGCGACGAGCCGAAGTTCAACAAGGATGGTCTGCTTGATCTGACCGGATTAAAAATCCGGACCACACCGATTTATCGCGAGTTCCTGAAGGAACTGGGCGCTACGCCGGTCGTGATCCAGATTCCGGAAGTCTATACGTCTCTGGAGCGCGGTCTGGTCAACGGCGTAGGCTTTCCAATCAATACGCTCAATGTGCTGGGTTGGAACAAACATCTGAAATACCGCATCGAGCCGGGCTTTTTCTCGGGCGACCTGATGATGAATGTCAATTTGCGCAAGTGGAATTCCCTGCCCAAGGAAACACGCGACCTGCTTGAAAAACTGATGGTCGAGCAGGAGAAAAAGGCCTGGGATTTCTATATCGAACTCGACAAGGCGGACGATGCGGCATTGCGCAAGGGCGGCATGCAGGTTGTGGCGCACAAAGGCGCTGCGGCCAAGAAGTTCTCCGACATGGCGCTGAAGGTCGTCTGGGACCGGCTGGCAAAAGCCGTTCCCGATCAGGCCGCACAATACAAGAAGCTCTTTGCCGAATAACAATCGGTGATTTTTGCAAGGAAGCCGGGTCTGGCGACCCGGCTTTTTTCTGTGGCAGTTTACGCGATCAGGCGACGATCAGTTTGACCAGAAACGCGATGGCGATGATCGGCACGGCTATCTTCATGTCCGCCCAGCGACCGGACAGGATCTTGATCGCTGCATAGGCGATGAACCCGATGCCAATGCCGTGTGCAATCGAGAACGTCAGCGGCATTGTCACTGCGGTGATCACGGCCGGGACGAATTCGGTTGTATCTTCCCAGTCCAGATCCTTCAGGCTTTTGGCCATCAGGCACGAGACGTACAGAAGCGCCGGTGCAGTGGCAAAGGCCGGCACGGTTCCGGCCAGCGGCGCGAAAAAAATCGCCAGCAGAAAACAGATGGCAACCACAACTGCCGTCAATCCGGTCCGCCCGCCAGCGTCAACCCCCGCAGCACTTTCGATGTAGCTGGTGGTCGTGGACGTGCCGAGCATGGCGCCGACCGACGCCGAGGTGGAATCGACAATCAACGCCTTGCCAATACGCGGCAGCTTGCCTTCCTTGTCCAGGAACCCGCCACGATGCGCAACGCCGATCAGTGTACCGGTGTTGTCGAACAGGTCGACGAACAAGAAGACAAATACGATGGTCCAGAAACCGACATTGATCGCACCTTTCAGGTCCATTTGCAGGAAGGTGGGCGCGATGGACGGAGGAGCCGATGCTATACCCTTGAACTCGGCAAGGCCCATGGGCACGGCGACTGCTGTGATGGCAAGTATGGCGATGATGATTGCGCCGGGAATCTTCCGGGCAGACATGGCCACAATCATGGCAAAGCCAATCGCCGCCAACAGCACCGGCATCGACTTCACATTACCCATGGTGACCAGTGTTGCCGGATGCGCCACGACGATCTTCGCATTTTCCAGAGCGATGATTGCGAGAAACAGGCCTATGCCGGCCGCAATTCCAAGTTTCATCGACATCGGAATGGAATTGACGATCCACTCGCGAATTTTCACCACGGAAATAGCGAGAAATATCAGGCCCGATATAAAGACAGCGCCCAGGGCAACCTGCCAGGGCAGTCCCATGCCCTTGACCACGCCGAAAGTGAAATAGGCATTCAGCCCCATGCCAGGGGCAAGGGCGATGGGATAATTTGCATAGAGGCCCATGAATGCGCTGCCAAACGCCGCAGCCAGGCATGTCGCCATGAAGACTGCGCCGAAGTCCATTCCGGCCAGTTTCAGAATCGACGGGTTGACGAAGATGATATAGGCCATGGTGAGGAACGTCGTCAGGCCGGCGATGACCTCCCGGCGCACGTTCGTGCCATTGGCGTCCAGTTGAAACAGGCGCTCCAGCATAATGTCCCCCTATTTTTCGCAGCCACCCGGGCCGACTTAAAGTTGGGTTCAATTTACCGGAACTGACAAGGGCACAGCGGCAGTTATCCAAGGTTTGCAGGCCCCGGCGGCCCGAAACGGACGTGATTTCCGGGCAGGAGGTTCGGAAGTATCACTCGTTTGCAGGCCGGGGCGTTGCGGCACTTGGCACGCTAGGGTAGCGTTCACATCCAGTGCCTGAAGCCGGGCGGCGTAGCGCAAACAAAAACCCATGTCGTACCGAAAGCCCAGAGCGTGATCTTCTTCGACTTCGTCTCCAAACTTGTTGATCACCGGGCACCTGCAATCCGCGCTGCCGTGTGGACAATCCTCGCCTCGTTTTTCGTCGTCAGCTATACATCCATCGCAAAGTATCTGGCGCAAGACCTTCCAGTACCCGTCATTGTATTCGTGCGTTGCATCATCGGGCTGCTATTGTTTGCGCCCTATTTCGTACGCACCAAAGTGTCCGGGCTGAAAAGCGACCGCCCCCTGCTCATGTTATCGCGCGGCATTTCCACCATGCTTGCGCTGTATTGCATCTTTACGGCTGTTTCGATGATCCCGATCGCCAATGTCACGGCGATCCAGTATGCCAAGCCTTTCATCGTTGCGATTCTGGCGATGGTATTATTGCGTGAGATCATGACCGGCGCGCGTTGGCTTGCGCTGGCAATCGGTTTTGCCGGCATGCTGCTTATCGTGCGGCCGGATGGCAACGGGATAAGCCCGGGCATCATGCTGGCCATCGGCGCCATGTTCGCTGAAGCCTACGGGGCCATCACGCTGAAATTTCTGACCCGCACGAATACCCCGGACAAGACCGTGGCCTACATGGTCGTAGGGATGCTGATTGCATCTTCCATACCGGGCTTGTGGTACTGGAAGACACCCAGCCTGTGGCAGCTGGCATGGCTGCTGGCTGCAGCAATTGTCGCCAACGTCTTCCAGCAATGCATGGCACGCGGATTTGCAGCAGCAGACGCCACCGTCGTCATGCCCTTTGAATTTTCGCGGCTGGTGTTTGCTGCCAGTTTTGGCGCTGTCTTTTTTGGTGAAATTGCCAGCGTATGGACCTGGGTCGGCGGCGCAGTGATCCTTGCTGCAGCCTTGTGGCTCGCGCGGATGGAAAAGCAGGCGAAAACTGCCGGCAAGGCCGCGCCTTAGTGAGCGGACGGCAAACAGCCGCCGGACCAGCCGGCGGCCGCATACTTCTTTTGAGCGCTAGCGCAGCGGCTCCACCTTTATGAGCTTGCCGTCACCGCCAATTTTCAGCACGCGATAGGCATTGGTGGTCATGTAGATGGCGCTGTTGTCGCCGCTCACGCTAACGCGCGAGGCAACGTATTCCGTTGCACCAGGCAGACGCGGCAGGCGCACATGCGACTTGGTCGTCAATGTCGGAAGGCTCATGATACTGAATTGGCCGTTATAGCCAGTCGCCATAATTGACTGATCCGGCGAGAAGCCGAAGCCATGATTTGCGCCATTCTTGGTGTTGAAGATCACGCCCTCACCCTTGGCGTCGAGCACCGCTGCGCTCTGGTTGCGACCGATCCAGATGACCTTGTCGCCTGCAAATCCGGCAATACCCTCGTACATGGTGAAGAACGACTTGCTGTCCGACAAAATCTTGCCTGTCGGCACTTCGATCACGCGAACGCGGGACATCTTGCCATCGTTGCGTGCCTGGAAATCTTCACGCGCAATGCCACGAAGGTCTTTGGGGATGTCGCGATACTCGACCTTCTTTTCGCCCTTGTACTCATCACTTGTGGTCATGACGGCGAACTTTTTGCCGTCCTTGCTAAAGCCAAAGCCGACGACGCGTTCCTTCGCTTCGAAGCTTGCCTTGCCCAGGTTGGCCCCGTCCTTCATGGAATTGAACGATACCGATGATCCGTTCCAGTTGTGGTCAATGCCGGCCATTGTGTCGCTGGCGGAATGAACCGCAAGCTCTTCATAATTCGACAAAGTGTATTTGGCTTTCCATGTCGAAGTATCATAGAGGAAAAGTTTGCTCTGCGAATCCTGTACGGCAAGAATGGAACCATCCTTGTTGTAACCCAAGTTGACGATCGCTGTTCCGATCCAGTGACGGGCCTTTACCTGCAACGTGCCGGGATCCAGTTGCAACAAGGTTCGGGTATCGCCGCCAACAGTCAGCTTGTCGCCGGCCAGCGAAACGGCAATCGCCAGCCCATCCAGGCTTTTTGCATTTGCGGATGGAGCAGAAAATACCGCAATAGTGGTTGCGGTGGCCAATGCCATAATGGAATTTTTCAGCCCGGACATGGATATCCCCTTCGGTTTGGATTGGACGATTGCGGAACTGCCGAAACGACAGGTCTCGTTAGATTTTTCTCCGGATCGGATTCTTGCCATTCCCTTCGTCAAGTCTGCCCAAGCCAGGCCCATGACCCGGACGCAGAGCGGAGTACTGCATCAGAGGGCCAGAGAAGTCCGGCGCAGGCTTACCCCAGGTGGGGTATGGTCGATCCGGCACGCGATTTATATCGCAAATGGATCTATTTTGACGTGTGCGCTAACGCACATCGTTGACCGGACCGCCACATTTCACGCCGCTCAACCTTGATGCATCCCTCCCGGACACCCCCGACGGCCGGTTCCACAAGGCATTTCCGTGCCTTGACACTGGAAGCACCGGCCGATTTAATGCAATCGATTGCAAACAGACGGTCGCATAATCAATCGCGATCGCAGGGAGGCCTGATGTCAAATCCACGCATTAGTTACATTCCACCGGAAAACACCGATGCGGCGATGCAGGCCGAATTCGAACGGTGCAAGAATTACGGCACCCCGCGTCCGGAAAGTCAGGCTGTACGCGCCCATGTTCCGGCAGTGTTCTGGTCTTTTGCCAATTCATGGCGGGATGTGTTTCACACCGGCATCGCCGAGCATGGCATCAAGGAACTGTGCCGGATCTATGTGTCCCATTCCGTGAAATGCGAATTTTGCGGCAACCAGCGTTCGATCAAGGCATCGAAAGAAGGCGTTGAGGAAGCTGACTATTGGGATCTCATCAATTTCGAGACTTCCGAGCGCTATGACGAAAGGCAGAAAGCGGCATTATCCTATGCCGAAGCAATCACCTGGGACGTTCAAACCGACGATGCTTTCTGGGCAAGGCTGCACAAGCATTTTTCAGAGCCGGAACTTGTCGAAATCGGTTATTTCATCGCCCTCACCATGGGCCAGCAGCGCTGGTTGCGGACGCTGAATATCGACCATCACCAGATTTTGGCAGGAACCACAGCCTCCATGGCGCCGGGTTTCGAAACAGCTGAAGCTGCTGCCAAAACAAAGGCTGACCCCAATTACTGGGCTAACCGCAAGAAAGCTCCCAACAGCAACGCCGCAGAATAATCCCGTTCCAGCAAACCAGTGAGTAGAGACACCAATGGACGCAACGTCCAATACGGAAAAAAACGACGGCGCCCGCATCAAGATTGCGAGCCTCGCCAAGAATTATGGATCGCTTCAGGTCTTCAAGGACATCAACATTGAAGTAGGCAATCAGGAAATCGTATCGATTCTGGGTCCATCGGGTTGCGGTAAAACCACCCTGCTTCGCTGCATCGACGGTTTGCTGGAATACAACGGCGGCGAAGTGCGGATTGGCGGACAGCTTGTTAAAAAGCCGCTGCCAGGCGTTGCCATGGTTTTCCAGCATTTCGGGCTTTTCCCCTGGAAGACTGTTTACAAGAATGTTGCCTATGGAATGGAACTGGCCGGCGCACCGCGCGCCGAGGTTCGCGAAAAAGTGCCTTATTATATCGACCTTGTAGGGTTGAAGGGTTTCGAGGAGCGCTATCCGTACGAATTGTCGGGCGGCATGCAGCAGCGCTGCGGCTTTGCAAGGGCGATGGCGACAGAACCGGATGTTCTCCTTATGGACGAGCCGTTCGGGGCCATTGATGCGCAGACGCGGGAAATCCTGCAGTTCGAACTCTTGAGAATCTGGAGCCTGCGCAAGACCTCCATGGTTTTTGTAACCCACTCCATTGAAGAAGCCGTGCTGATGGGCGACAGGGTTATCATCCTCAAGGGCCGTCCAAGTTCCGTCAGCGATGTGATCGACATCGACCTTGCAAGGCCGCGTTCGCGCGATACATTGTTGCAACCACGGTTCTCCCAATTGCGAGAGCAGGTGTGGTCGACATTGGTCGATGACGTCAAACGCGCAGAATATGTTTTGAATCCCGTCTGATCGGGCTAAAATCGCACGAATGTGCAAAGGGAGGAATGAAATGACATTCAGAAAATCACTGCTTGCAGCAGCAATATTGGCCATGACAGCAGGCTCAACAGCTATGGCTGCTGAAAAAGTCACACTTGCGCTGCCCGGCGTGCCACCGGTGTTCTTGAATTCGATCTCGCTGGTTGCCCAGGAAGCCGGCTTGTTCAAGAAATACGGCGTCGACGTAACATTGAAAGCCATGAACTCCGGCGCGGCGGCTGCCAAGGCTGTCGTATCGGGCAATATCGACCTGTCGTTCTCGCCGACACAATTTGTTGTGTCGCTGGCTTCCAATTCCGGCGCGCCGGTGAAGCTGATTTATGGTCTGGACAATCCCGACTGGCTGCTGGCCTCCATGGACCCCAAGCAATCCGGTTGTGACGGCCTGAAGAAAGGCGCTGTTGGCGTTGACTCGAAAGGTGGCGCACGCTGGATTCAGCTCAACACGATCCTGGTGCGCAAATGCAAACTGAAGATCGACGTCGACGTAAAGACAGTTCCGCTGTCGTCAAACGTGGGCACCGCAATGGCTGCCGGCCAGATCAACTTCGGCATCCTGCATCTGGACGACATCCCTTCCATCGAGAAGAAGAGCGGCAAGAAGGTGCATGTCTTCGAGACAGTTGAATCGATTGCGCCGAACATTCACCAGATTTCGCTGGTCGCACTCCAGAGCACGATCGACAAACGCAAGGACACACTGGCGCGAGTCGTTGCGGCCCTGCGTGAAGCAGCCAACATGATCAACGATCCAAAAAATCTCGACGTTGTCTCGAAGATGGTAGGTGATACCAAGCGCTCGCCTGAAGAAGCCAAGGCTGCCATCCCACAACTGGTTGCCGTGACTTTCTGGCCGAAGGGCACACC
This sequence comes from uncultured Alphaproteobacteria bacterium, assembly GCA_963700795.1. Taxonomy (GTDB): domain Bacteria; phylum Pseudomonadota; class Alphaproteobacteria; order Rhizobiales; family Beijerinckiaceae; genus Terripilifer. The sequence goes on from CAVOYX010000006.1 coordinate 581,162, forward strand.
CGGTCTCGATCAGAAGCGCGTCGAAGGCGCAATTGCCAACCAGGTGCGCGTCGGCAAGATCAGCAAGGGCCGCAGCGGTATCAACCCAGCGAAAAAGCCTGTCGGTTATGGCGATATTGTCGATCTCAGCATCTGGGAAGCGGCAAAGAAATATAAATAATATTGGTATGACAGACAAAACGGGCCGCTCTGAAAACGGGCGGCCCTTGATTATGTGACCCCCATGATGAATTGGCTGGCCGGACAAAAAACCGGACAAGTATTACTCAGTCTGTTAACCGGCCTCCTCATCTGGGAGATTGCCGGCTGGCAGTTCAACAGCGCGTTCTTTGCCCCTGTACTTGGCTCGGATATTGGCTTTTCCAACGGGCTGGCGCAGTGGATCGCTGGTTTGTTCGGCAAGACTATCGCCGAACCGCATCCAGGCACTTTGATGAAGCTGTGGTCGCTGCTCGATATTGCGGCCATTGCGGAAGGCTGGTCTGGTGCAACCAAGAGCGGCGCCAACATATTTGCAGCGCTCGGCGCTGCCGTGAACGCTTCCGACCTGTTGCGCGCGCTGACATCTTCCATGGCGCTGTTTGTTACCGGCTTGGTATTCGCGATGCTTCTTGGACTGGGTCTTGGCATGGCTATGGCGCGCCTTCCGTGGCTGCGTGTGGCGCTGGAAGATTACATCCTCGGCCTGTATGCAACGCCCATGGCCGCGCTCATCCCGTTTATCCTGGCGATTTTCGGATTCGAGTTCTGGCCGAAAGTTCTGGTTGTCTTTCTGTTCGCGCTGTTTCCCATTCTATACAATACTCTGGAAGGCGCGCGTTCGCTGAAACCGGAATATCTGGAAGTTGCCTATGCCTTTCGCACGAAGGAATGGCGCCTGTGGAAAGACATCATCATTCCCTACACACTGCCATTCGCGATGACCGGCTTGCGGCAAGGTGTTGCGCGCGCCCTGGTCGGCATGGTTGCTGCCGAGATATTACTCAATCCCACCGGCATCGGTGATCTTCTGATCGGCAGCGAACGTGCGTTCGACATGGCCGGCGTGCTTGCTTCCATCCTTGTGGTAACCGTGCTCGGCACAGCGCTTATGGGGCTCGTGCGACGAATTGAGACGCGCTACATAACGTGGGGAGCATCGTTGCGATGAGCGCATTGACCGCCTCTCCTTCGCGCCTGTCGCTCGGTGCGCGCATAGCCACAAGTCCCGCATGGCTGAAAATCCTCGCGGGTGTGTTTCTCTTCGGCCTTTGGGAAATCAGCGTTCGGTTGTTCGCCGCTCCCTTCGTGGTTCGTCCGAGCGGCGTTGTCGCCGCCATGCCGGAGGCATTGTCGGACCCCAAACTCTGGTCTGCTGCCTGGTCAACTCTTAGTGCTGTCTTTGTTGGCTTGGCCGTATCGCTGGTTGTGGGCGTCGTCATCGGTGTTGCCATGGGCCGTTCGGCCTGGGTCAATCGTATTTCGGAATTGTGGGTCAACAGCTTCTACACCATGCCGATGGTCGCTGTGTTGCCTGTGCTGACCATGTGGTTTGGCTATAGCGAAGGCGCGCGATTTGCGATCATCATCTTCGCGGCGCTTTTTTCCATCATTCTCAATGTCGCCGATGGCGTGCGCAATGTGCCGCGCGAATATCTTGAGGTGGCGCATTCCTTCCGGGCAGGGCCACGCGACATATGGTTTGGAATTTCACTTTTTGCATCCCTTCCCTATCTGATCGCGGGCATACGCCTTGCGATCGGCCGCGCACTTGTCGGCGCGGTTCTGGCCGAAATTTACGCCTCCGTATCGGGCATGGGCTTGCATATCCTGTCGAACGCTCGCGCGCTTGAACAGAATACGGCCATGTGTGCTGTGCTGATTCTGGCTTTCTTCGGCATTGGCATGGACGCTGTGATGGGCTGGATACTGCGGGTCTGGTTTCCGTGGTACCGGCGGGAAGGACGGCAATGAACGAAACGGCAAAAGCAAAAGATCCACGTGTTGCAGCGGCGGTTTCTCATTGGGGGCATCGCTTTGTCGCCAATGGCATTGCGCTGGCGGATTTTGAAGACGTCACACGTTCAATCGATATTTGGGAACAATGGTGCCAGGCCTGGTGCGCGCGCGGCGCTGTGCACGAAGAGCTGGGACGCGCAGCGCTGTCCGAGGGGCATCTGTTGAGCGGCGGCGAACATTTGCAGCGGGCAGCGGTCTATTATCATTTCGGCAAGTTTCTGTTCGTGCACGACATCGCCCAGATGAAGGCCGCGCATGACAAGGCCATTATATGCCGCAACGATGCGCTTGCGCATATTGCACCCGGTGGCGAGCGTGTGGAAATTCCCTTCGAAGGCAAGTCGCTCATCGGTATTCTGCGCAAACCGCCTGGCGTCAAGAAGCCGCCGATAATGCTGATGGCTTGCGGGCTGGATTCCTGCAAGGAAGAGACTGCCGAATATGAAGCGCCATTTCTGGCGCGCGGCATTGCAACACTGGTCTTCGATGGACCGGGCCAGGGCGAAGCCGAATATGATTTTCCCATTCGCGGAAATTACGAAACCGCAACCTCTGCTGTCATCGACTATGTGGAGGCCCGCGACGATGTGGATGCCAAGCGCCTTGGCATGTGGGGCGTTTCGCTCGGTGGATATTATTCCCCGCGCTCGGCAGCCCATGACAAGCGCATCAAGGCATGTGTAGCGCTCTCGGGGCCCTATGACTGGGGGCAAGCCTGGGAACGCCTGCCCGGCCTGACGCGCGAAGCTTTCCGGGTGCGCAGCCATTCGGCAAGTGTGGAAGATGCGCGCAAGGTGGCAGCCACGCTCAGCCTGAAGGATTGCGCAAAAAACATTTCCTGCCCGATCTTCATCGTGACAGGCAAGATGGATACGGTCGTGCCCTGGCAGGACGCGCAGCGGCTGGCGGCTGATGTGAAGGGTCCCTGCACCCTGTTGACGGTCGAAGACGGCAACCATGTCGTCAACAATCGCGGCTATCGCTGGCGCACCCAGACTGCCGACTGGATGGCCGGGGTGCTGGGGGGATAAAGCCCCTTCCCCCGCAGCAAAATCCGGCGATAATGGCTCCAACAACATTGGAGGAGCCACCATGAGCGAGCGCACCTATTTTCCACGCACGCCAGGCAAGGGCATCGAACCCACGGCCGAAGAAATGAAGGGGCGTATCGCCCGCTTCAACGACCTGCCAGAGGATCCGACTGCTTTTGTCGATCACGCAGACAAGAGCCGCAAACGCCGCATAGCCTGGGCCATCTCCCCCGGGCAGACCGGCGGACCGGCGCCTATCAGCGTGCCGCACGGGTTCCACATGCTTATGATCACGGCAACCAAAGGCAAGCGTCCACCCTCCCATTCCCATCCGTATAATGAAGTCTTCATGTGCATGGAGGGGCGCTTCGGCGTGTATTGGGGTGTTGATTCAGAGGGCAAGGGCGCACGCGGAGAGCCCGATATCGTTCTGGAAAAGTTCGATCTTGTGTCCGTGCCGCCGGGAACGATGCGCACATTCGAATGCCTCACCGACGAGCCAGGCATATTAATGACCTTGTTCGACAGCTTCGGGGATCCGAACATTGGCGTGGTGGTGCCGCCCGAGCTTTACGAAAAATACTACAGACCGACAGAAAAGGCCGCGCAATGACGCGACGTGGCCGCCGCGCTTGGCAAGGCCACTGGCATTAAAAGAGATTGCTCTTGTGGGTTGCTGACGCGTAACATCGCTCAAAATCGGGAATAAAACCAAAACGGGAGGCGTCATGGTGTGCGCAGGTTCAGTCAAGCGGCCCGCATTTGCGGCGTTGGTGACGATATTCCTCGCGCTGCCGGCAAGTGCACATGCGCAGGAACCGGCATCCTTCTACAAGGGAAAGACCATCTCCATCGTCGTCGGCTACAAGCCGGGCGGTGGCTACGACCAGTCTGCACGTTTTCTTGCCAAACATTTCGGCCGGTTCATTCCCGGCAACCCAACGGTCATTGTCCGCAACATGCCGGGTGCGGGCACTGTGGTTGCTGCCAATTACGTGAATAACACCGCTCCCAAAGATGGCACTATCATAGGCTTGTATGCCGACCTGTTACCGCTCGCGCCGCTGCTGCAGGTCAAAGGCATCAAGTTTCACCCGAAGGATTTCGGTTGGCTGGGCTCGATGGCCTCACGCGGCACACCGGTTGTGGTGGTGCGCAGCGATGCGCCTGCGACAACCATCGAGGCCGCACGCAAGACTGAAATACTCATGGGCTCCAGCGGCATGGATGCGACACGTGCCTATCCATTGCTGCTTAACGAGACCCTCGGCACAAAGTTCAAAGTCGTCATGGGCTATAATGGCGGCACGTCGGAAATTGACCTGGCAATCGAGCGCGGCGAAATCCATGGCCGTGGCAGCGCCGACTGGTTCACCATACGCGAGCACCGCAAGCAATGGCTGGAGAAAAAGCTCGTCAAGATCATGATGCAGATGTCGCTGAAGGCCAACCCCGACCTGAAGGGCGTACCGCTTGCCATCGACCTTGCCACCAATGCAAGAGACAAGCAGCTCATGGAACTGATGTTCGGCACAGCCGAATATTTCCGGGCTTTTTCCGTCGCCAAGGGAGTTCCTGCTGACAGGTTGGCCGCATTGCGCAAGGCTTTCGACGATACGGCGAAAGATCCGGCCTTCATCAAGGACTGGAAGGTTCAATTTGCCGCCGGCGTGGACTATTCCAGTTACAAGGAAATCGAAGATTTTGTGAAGCGGGCATATTCCTTTCCGCCCGATGTTGCCGAGCGGGCAAGAACATTCCTCGCCGGGAAGAAATAGCCAAGAAAGACGCACCATGTTGACCACGGAACAGAACGATCGCCTCACACAGGTCGGACCAGGAACGCCATGTGGCGAACTCATGCGCCGCTACTGGATACCCGTCGCCGCCTTTTCGCAATTGCTCGAAAACCCGGTGCGCAAAATCCGCATCCTTGGCGAAGACCTGGTGCTCTACAAGGACAAGAGCGGCACATTGGGTCTCATCGGCGACCGTTGCCTGCACAGGCTGGTCGACTTGCAATACGGCTTTCCAGACGAATGCGGTCTGCGCTGTCCCTATCATGGCTGGCTATATGACGAGACCGGCGAGTGCATCGAGCGCCCGATGGAAGCAACGCCGCGCGGCAAGATCAATCGCAAGCTGAAGGGCTATCCGGTGAAAGAACTTGGCGGACTGATCTTCGCCTATATGGGCCCCCTGCCCGCGCCTGCCCTGCCGCGCTGGGATCTTTTTGTATGGCCAAATTCCTTGCGTCAGATCGCTTTCAACGTGCTCGACTGCAACTGGTTGCAGTGTCAGGAGAATACCGGCGACCCGGCGCATAGCGTCTATACGCACGGCTATTATTTCCAGTACATCCTCGAACAACAAGGCGATTTCGAACAGCGTGCGGCCTGGGATCAGCACACTTTGCGCAATCGCGTGAAATGGGGCGAAGGCATCAAGCAGCTCTGGGCCAACGAAACCAAATATGGTTTTGAAAAAGGCATCGACTATTCGAAGGAACTTGGTGCAGAACGCGATTTCACCCGCCGCCACTCAACAGTCGTGTTTCCCTTTTACACGCAGACAGGCGGTCCTGGCCAACCGCGCAGCGACTATCAGGCGCGCGTGCCAATCGACGACACGCATACACTGCATATTTCCTACCAGTGCTATTCGGCGCCGCCGGAAGTGAAGGCCCCCGAGCAGAAAGTGATCCCGCATTACGAGCCTCCGCTGTTTGACGAAAACGGCAAGGCCATTCTCGATTTCGTGCTGGCGCAGGATGCATTGGTATGGTGGGCGCAAGGCGAGCGCGTGGATCGCAGCCAGGAACTGCTGGGACGCACGGACGTGCCGATTGTCCTGTTACGCAAGCAGTTGGAGCGGGAAATCGCAAAAGTCGAAGCGGGCCAGGATCCGATGAACTTCTTCCGCGAATCGCCCGGAGAAGTGCTGTTCGGTTCGGGCAAGGAACCGGAAGGCTGGACACCGGACGAGCCCGGCCGCGTCGTCGTCAAGGCTGGCAGCCAGGCGTTTCGCAAAATGTATCACAAGGGATACGCCATCGACGATGTCGACCGCTACGGACCTATCACCGAAGACGTGAAGGATTTGCACCGGCGCATCGAGGAATGGGAAATTTCCAGACGCGAGAAAGCGGAACCGGCTGAGTGAAAGCCATAGGGCGTCAATCGTAAGTCACAATTAGTGCATGTCGCAATCTCGCGCGACGTGTTCATGCAGTGAAATTATTGCGCCAGATTTTCTGCAGTTGCGCCAACTCCCCGCTCGTCAGCGCGGGCAGCTGCGATGCGGAAACAATTTCCTCCAGCTGCTCTAGCGTCGTGATCCCCGCAAGGGCCGTCGTCACACCGGGATGATCGAGAATGAAGCGATAGGCAGCCTGCGCAAGTGAACAGCTGCGCGCATCGGCAAGGAATTTCACCTGCGCCGCGCGGGCCGTGTTGCGGCGGGCGCTTTCGCTCGCTGGATCAGTCGCGCGCGCAAGAGGATGGCGTGCATTGCCGAGCAATGCGTCATCGGTAAGAAATCCTCCGGCCAGTGGCGCATAAACGGCAGCGCCCGCGTTATGCCCATGTGCATAGGAAATCACATCACCGAAGTCTTTCCCGGAAGAAAAGCCTTCGGGCCTTATCATGCCCGCAGTCGGATTGAGCAGGGTGTAAGGCACGTTGATGATGTGAAAGACACCGGTATCGAGAACCTTGCGCACCTCCGCGCCATCATTGCCGCGGCAGATAAATCCGGCAACACGGATTTTGCCGTCGCGTTTGAGGCGCTCGATGCCTTCGATCGCGCCATTCGCGCCCATGAATTGAACCATGTGTAATTGCGTATAGACCTTGCCTTCAATCTTCGGATCGACAGCGGACGGACCGTTGTGAATTTGAAAGACGTCCAGGCAGTCAACGCCGAGGCGCTTGAGGCTCTGTTCGCAGGAGCGCACGACATGGCCAGCAATGTCGCCAAAGTCCCGCTGGCGGATCTCCACCTTGGAGTTAAGCAATGGTTTTGCCCGGAGGCTTTTCAGCACCGCCCCGAGATTGCTTTCGGCAAGGCCGTCACCATAATCCGGCGCATTATCGAAATAGGTGATGCCAAGTTCCAGCGCCCGTGCAACGGCACGTTCCTGCTCACGAGGTGAACCGCGCAGCATGAGCCCGGCATTGCCACCGCAACCGAAACCAATTTCGGAGATGGACACACCGGTGTTTCCAATCGGGCGCGATCGCATGGCAACAAACTCCGTGCACAGAATGACTCAGGCTCGTCACACCCTCTTCAGAAACTCAAGTACAACTTTCTCGCTCGCCTCGCGCGTCTGTCCGGCAACCGGCATGTCCCAGTACTGCACATTGGGCAGACATTCTTCGAGATAGCGTGCGGCGGAGGTTGCGTGATTGTCATCGTTGCCGGGAACGACGAGCGCCGGAAGATCGCATTGCATGAGATCTTCGGGTTCGGCGCCTGGAGCTGTGTCGCGATCGAACAAAGTACGGATCATGCCGGCACAGAGCGCGCGATAACGTGCATTGTCGAGTTTCACATAGTCGGCCACGAAGGCTGCATCGTGCCGCAGCACCGAAGCCCACGGTCCACCGCGCGGATCGGCATTGAACGGCTTGCCGGTTTCCTTCACCAGGTCCGCAACTGCCTGCAAGCCGTTCGCTTCCACATAAGCCAGATGCTGCGCCATGCGCTGATGCGAAGAAATGCGATACTTCGCACCGCCCACAGGCCACCAGAGAATCATCTTGTCGACACGCTCGGGTGCAAGAACACCCATCGCCGCCACAGGACAGCAACCCATGCAACCGCCCATGATATGCGCCTTGTCGATGGTCAGGTGGTCCATGAGCGCAAGCGCATGACGGACAAAGCTGTCGTAGGTCACGCGCTCGACGCGTCCGCCCGACTGGCCACATTCACGCCGGTCGAAGGTGATGCAGGTGAAATGCTGGGTCAGCCATTCGAGCGGCTTTATTTTTGCGTAAATGCCGAGCGCCGACCATTGCTCGATGGTGGCATTGAAGCCACCGGGAGAGAACATCAGCAGCGGCGGGCCATTGCCGGAAATTTCGTAGCGTGTGTTGATTCCATCGCAGACAACAAATGGCATGGGATCATCCCTTGATTTGCTTGCCGGCGCGGCAATCGGCGGCCAGCGCCTTGAACGCGTCAATCGTACCCTGCGCCGTGTTGAAATAGGTATCGGTCTTCGAAGTGATCCATTTTTCACCATAGCCGAGCACGGTCTGTACCAGCCGCACGCGGCCATCGAGCCACGGCCCGCCGCCAAACCCGCCGATGCACGGTATCTTTACTGCCTTCGTACACAGCCTCGCCGGCGACCGGACCGGAATTGGTGAAGTCGAGTGCGACGGCGCCGGCAGCTTCCAGCATCAATCGCTTCGTCGACGAGCTTTTCGGACGCTTCGCTCATCGCAACAGCGGCAGCCGAGTTCTGCGCGCAATAGGGAATGCCGTATTTCAAGCGCGGTCTGCGGCGTCAGGCCAAATTGCGCGAAGACCGGAATGCCGGCCTGCGCCATTTCCTTCACGATTTCCGGGATGGTTGGCTGCAGCATCCACCTTGATCATGTCCGCGCCGCCTTCCTTGACGATGCGCACGGCAGCCTTCATCGCGCTGGAGATGACCTTCCTGCATCGGACCGTAAGGCATGTCGCAGGAAACCAGCATGCGGCTGGTCGCGCGGCGCACGGCCTTGCAGCAGATGAGGATTTCGTCCAGCGTCACCTGCAGGGGATTGTCGTGGCCCCAAAGATTTGCACCGACACTGTCGCCGATCGAGACAAAATCGAGGCCCGCAAGATCGGCGAAGCGGGTCGTGGGATAATCCCAGGCCACCACGCCGATGCTTTTCACGCCATCGCGCTTCATCTGCTGGAGGGCGGGGATTGTGACCGGCGCATCCGAGGCCATGCGGGTTCCTTCCTGGAAGTTGTATTATTCAAAGTGGTGTTTGCCATGCTTCTTGCCCGCGACCGGGGCGGGCGTCAACGGCGAGCGCTCCAACGGTCTTGCGCCATGTCTCCCGCCTTGCCATACACAGGCAACCAGCGATCGGGGAGCAGACCATGACCACCGATGTTGCCGCCCGCAGCCGCAAGGCGCTCGAACCCAGCGAACGACGAAATCCGGCCAGGAGCATAAGTTCCAATGCGAAGGCGGCCGCCGAACTGTCTGGCCGGCCGCAGCGGCGCGGCGCTCGACATCGGCTGCGGCGAAGGCAAGTTCACCCGCGCCTGACGAAGCTCTATGGCGAGGTCTTCGGCATCGATCCCAAGGAAAAGGCCATCGACACGGGCCAAGGCCGCAGCAGCCGCGGAAGGCAATCCGGCGCAATTCCAGCCGGCGATGCACGTTCCCTTCAGTTCGCCGGACGCACGCTTCGATACGGTCGCGATCTCCAACAGCCTGCATCACATCCCCGAGCCGGCATAAAGGCCTGGCGGAAGCCGCGCGCGTGCTGAAACCCGGCGGAATTCTGTATGTCATGGAGCCGGTCGCGTCCGGCCATTATCATGAGGCGACAAAGGTCGTGAACGATGAAACGGATCGTGCGCCGCGAAGCCTACGAAGCCATGCTGCAATCTGATGGACAACGGCTTCACCGAGACGACGGAAATGATGTACCGGCAGCAGCCGGGTGTTCGAGGATTTCGACGACTGGCGCGAACAACAGATCGATCGGGACGAGAAACGGCGCGCGAAGTTCGATGCCGACCCGCATGGCGTGCGCGAGCGGTTTGTCTCGCTGGCCGACAAGGAAGGACGGCAAGCTCGGGCTTCGATCAGGTGTTTCGCGTCAACTTGCTGCGCAAGAATGCATAGCAGACCCACACGGAGCGCCATTGCCCTGCCTCCAGCGAAGGCTAAAGCTGTCATGAGCGAAGCTGCCGCGCCGCAAACTGCTTTCCATCCCCTGGACGATCAAGCGCAATATCGGGCTGATCGCCCTGACGCAGATGTTCACCGGCGCCGGCATGCAGTTCGCCTATGGCTTCGGCCCGTTGATGGTGCAGGTGCTCGACCGGCTCGCCGGGACTGGCCGGTCTGTCGGTCGCGCTGATCGGCATCAGCCGCTTTCTTGTCGCCTATCCGGTGGGCAAGATCACCGACACCTACGGCGCGAAGCCGGGCATTCTGCTCGGGCTCTCGCTGGCGCTGGTGGGGCTCTCGTGCTTGGGATCGTCGATGTGGGTGCACAGCGCCCTTGTGTTCGTTGCCGGCTTGCTGATCTTCGGCATGGGCATGAATGCAGCGCAGCAGATGCGGGTAGCCGCAACGGACATGTTCCCGTCGCGGTTCCGCGCGCAGGCGCTGGGCTATGTCGCCTGGGCTCGCTGATCGGCCTGCTCGTCAGCCCGACAGTGATCTATTATTCGGAAATTTTCGCCAAGAAGAACGGCTACGAACCACTGGCCCTGCCCTGGTTCTTCATGCCGTCCTGATCATCCCCGGCATGTTTCTGGTCAGTCTTTGATCCGGCCCGATCCAAAGGAAATTGGCCGCAATCTCGCGCAATATTATCCCGGACACGTCTCTGCCGCCGCGCAGCAGCGCGAGAAGGAGAAGTCCGAGTTCCATCCCCTCGAACTGATGAGCCGGATGCCGATTCTGCTGGCAATGGTCGCCAATTCGTCCGGACAGGCGAACATGTCCATCGTCATGGTGCTGACGTCCCTGATCCTGCAGCATCACGGCTATTCGCTGTCGGCTATCGCCGTCAGCCACGTCTTCCACTCGGCCGGGATGTTTGCCTTCACCGTTCCGCTGGGCATGCTGCTGACCGGCTTGGCACGCCAGATCGTCATGTATACGGGCGTCGCCGTGGCGCTTGTTCGGTGCGGCGCTGGTCACATTTTACGGCAGCTATATCGCCATTACGCTCGGCACGTTTCTGGTCGGCCTTGGCTGGGCGGCGGGCAATGTGTCGGCGACCGCGCTTGATTGCCGACCAGACGCGCACAGCCGAGCGCGGCCGGGCTATCGGCGTGAACGATTCCTTCGCTGCCGGCGCAAGCGTCACCGCAGCTCTGGTCACCGGACCGCTGATCGCCCTGTGGGGCCTTGCCGCGGCCGGTGTGGCGGCCATTCTGCTGGCGGTCATCCCGTTCCTGCTTTCTGGTCTATGCCAGCGCGACGCAGGCGCGACCGTTACGGCGGCAAACACAACGTGGAATCAGGGCGCTAGACCCGGTTTCCGCGCTTGCGGCGCCGGGATTGCCCTGCTATGAGCAATGCGCCGTAGGACTCGTTCCGGCAGCTCAAAACCTGCCTGCACGATCCGGCCCTGCGCCGGCCCCGAAACGGGGAAGCTTTTCGAAAGAAGCTGCCGGATGACGCAGGCGACGTGAAACGCTAACCCATACCGGCGCATGCCCGTGACCGCTTACACAAGTCCGGCCGGGCCGTTCAGGAGACCACATGTCTAATACGTCCACCAGCCTTGCGCCGTCGCGCGAGGATTTTGCCGCGCTTTTGGATCAGAGCTTCAACGAAAGCGACATGCTCGAAGGCAGCGTTGTCAAAGGCAACAGTAGTCGCAATCGAAAAGGACGTCGCTGTCATCGACGTCGGTCTGAAGACCGAGGGCCGTATCGCCCTGAAGGAATTCACCGGCCCCGGCCGTGAATCCACGCTGAACGTCGGCGATGAAGTCGAAGTCTATCTCGAGCGCATCGAGAACGCGCTTGGCGAAGCTGTCATCTCCCGCGACAAGGCGCGCCGCGAAGAAAGCTGGGTCAAGCTGGAAAAGGCCTTCGAAGCCAAGGAAAAGGTCGAAGGCGTTATCTTCAATCAGGTCAAGGGCGGCTTCACCGTCGATCTGGATGGCGCAGTCGCGTTCCTGCCGCGCAGCCAGGTGGACATTCGCCCGATCCGCGACGTCACCCCGCTGATGAATACGCCGCAGCCGTTCGAGATCCTGAAGATGGATCGCCGCCGCGGCAATATCGTCGTGTCGCGCCGTACAGTGCTCGAAGAATGCCGCGCCGAACAGCGCACGGAGATCGTCGGCAAGCTGGAAGAGGGCCAGGAGATCGACGGAACCGTCAAGAACATCACCGATTACGGCGCGTTCGTGGATCTGGGCGGCATCGACGGCCTGTTGCATGTCACCGACATTGCATGGCGCCGTGTCAACCATCCGTCCGAAGTTCTGAACATCGGCCAGACGGTGAAAGTGAAGATCATCAAGATCAATCACGATACGCACCGCATCTCGCTGGGCATGAAGCAGCTGCAGGACGATCCGTGGCAGGGCATCGAAGCCAAGTATCCGCTGAACTCGCGCTTCAATGGCCGCGTCACCAACATCACGGACTACGGTGCGTTCGTGGAACTGGAGCCGGGCATCGAAGGCCTGATCCACGTTTCCGAAATGTCCTGGACGAAGAAGAACGTGCATCCCGGCAAGATCGTTTCGACGAGCCAGGAAGTCGATGTGCAGGTTCTCGAAGTCGATCCGGTCAAGCGCCGTATTTCGCTGGGCCTCAAGCAGACCCTGCAGAATCCATGGGAAGGCTTTGCCGACAAGTATCCGGTCGGCACCGACGTCGAGGGCGAGGTCAAGAACAAGACCGAATTCGGTCTGTTCATCGGCCTGGAAGGCGATGTGGACGGCATGGTCCATCTGTCCGATCTCGACTGGAAGCGTCCGGGCGAGCAGGTCATCGAGGAGTTCAAGAAGGGCGACATGGTTCGCGCCCAGGTTCTCGATGTGGACGTCGAAAAAGAGCGTATCTCGCTCGGCATCAAGCAGCTCGGCGGCGACCCCTTCGCTGGCGCAACGGCCGGCGAGGAAGGCGGGGAGCTGAAACGCGGCGCGCGTTGTCACCTGCGAAGTGCTGGAAGTGAAGGAAGGCGGACTGGAAGTGAAGATTTCCGGCACCGACCTGCAAACCTTCGTCAAGCGCTCGGAACTGGCCCGTGATCGCGGCGACCAGCGTCCGGACCGTTTCGCAGTTGGCGAGAAGGTCGACGCTCGCGTCACCGTCTTCGACCGCAAGGCACGCAAGGTCTCCGTCTCGATCAAGGCGCTGGAAGTCGCCGAAGAGAAAGAGGCCATCGCCCAGTACGGTTCAGCCGATTCCGGCGCTTCCCTCGGCGACATTCTGGGCGCTGCGCTGAAAGCGCGCGACACCAAGGACGAAGAAGGCTAGGACCAGAATATCAAGAAAACGCCGCCGGACCTCATTGGTCCGGCGGCATTTCAAAAGACGGTTCCCACGCATTTTAATAACTGTCTGTCTTTCACATTTTGCCATTTGTTTCCGTTAGTCCATATTCGTGTCTCCGAAATTCAGTTCCGGCTTCGCACAAGCCCGCCACGAGCCAGGTTCGTCAGAAACAGAGTTCGAATTATGTCTGTATTTCCAGGTCCACACGCCGACTATGTCATCGACCGGCGGCGCATGCGCCGCAAGCTGACCTTCTGGCGTGTCTTTGCCTTCCTGCTCGCCGTCGGTGTTATCGCTGCAATCTGGTGGCAGGCCGTGCGCTCAAATGCTCCAGGACCAGGTGAAGATCATATCGCACGCGTCCATATCAGCGGGTTGATTACAGGCGATCGTGCAACACTCGAGATGCTTGAGCGGCTGGGCAAGTCGAATGCCAAGGCCATCCTGTTGTCCGTCGACAGTCCTGGCGGCACAACCACCGGCTCGGAAAAGCTGTTCAACGAATTGCGCAAGATCAACGAGAAAAAGCCCGTTGTTGCTGTCTTGGGCAGCGTGGCGGCCTCCGGAGCCTATATCGCCGCGATTTCCGCCGATCATATCGTTGCCCACAAGAACTCAATCGTGGGTTCCATCGGCGTATTGGTGCAACTTCCTAATGTGTCGCGCCTGCTGGATACGATAGGCGTGAAGGTTGAAACCATACGCTCGAGCCCGTTGAAGGCCGCCCCGAACGGACTGGAGCCCACATCCGAGGAAGCGCGCCGGGCGCTGGCAGCCATCGTCGAAGATTCCTACGACTGGTTCAAGGATCTGGTGAAAGAGCGGCGCAAGCTCAGTGATGACGAACTGAAAAAAGTCACCGACGGGCGTGTTTTCACTGGCCGACAGAGCATTCCATTGAAGCTTGTCGACGCCATCGGCGGTGAGCGCGAAGCCATCGCCTGGCTTGAAAAAGAGAAAAAAATTCCGGCAAAGATGCGCATTCGCGACTGGAAGAAGAATTCCGGGCTCGGATTTCGTGGCCTGACAACCGCTGCAGCAGCTGCAGATTTTCTTGGCTTGCCTCGTTTGGCCCAGCTGCTGAGGCGTGGCGACGCATCGCTGGAAACATATGCGCTTGACGGGCTTTTGGCGGTTTGGCAAGGTGGCAGTATAAATTGAGCATATTAGTTTTGGTATCAAATCAGGATTAAGTCGTTGATCCGACTGCAGAGGGGGAACTGCGTTGATCAAATCTGAACTCGTTCAACAAATCGGCGATCAATTTCCGCATCTTTTCCAGCGGGACGTCGAAAATATCGTCAATGCGATTTTCGAAGAAATAACGCAGGCTCTGGCGCGCGGCGACAGGGTGGAGTTGCGCGGCTTTGGCGCTTTTTCCGTTCGCCAACGTGCGGCCCGCAACGGCCGCAATCCGCGCACGGGCCAACAGGTCGCAGTGGCGGAGAAATCTGTTCCATTCTTCAAGACCGGCAAGGAAATGCGCGAACGCCTGAACGGCAAGGCGTGAGGTAAAACATAGCCGCGTGCGCCGGTTTTCCTTTTCAGACAAGATCGGGTAGAATTTGCCCCGTGCGATGCGTAGCTGCGCGCTACCCGGCAGCAGCACGTTTGGTGTGGCCGAGACGCAAGCAATTGCGCTCACATCAACTGCGCGCACTTCAAATGCAAGTCTGAAGAGTCAATGCAAGTCTGAAAAGTCACTGATGAAAAATATATTGAAATGGATCCTCCTGCTACCCGTGGCCATTGTCATTATCGTGTTTGCGGTAGCCAATCGTCACCCGGTGAAAGTGTATTTCGATCCGACCGGCAATAAATTACCCGGCTTCACTTTCGACGCCCCGCTGTATCTGGTTTTGTTCGCTGCGCTTCTGGCCGGAGTGTTCATTGGCGGAGCCGCTGCATGGCTGAAGCAGTCCAAGCATCGCAAGGCCGCAAGGGTGGCGCGTGGTGAGGCCCGCAAGTTGGAAAGCGAAGCCCAGCAACTGCGTACGCAAATCGCTGCCCTTCCGGCGATATCGCCTGCTGCAGGAAATTTTGGTGGCCGCAACGCAGCCTGATAAAGAGCCGCGCTCCGGTTTCCAGTTCCTTGATTTCGGCAGCGCTGCTATATTGGCCGCATAAGCAGAACCATTCCCGGGGAGTAAACGCCATGGCTGTTGCCGCAATAGCAAACATGTCCCGAGCAAACATGTCCCGCAGAGCATTACCAGTTGCTATCGCGGTTGTAGTTATGGCCCTGTCAACGCACGGTCCGGCCGCCGCGCAGGATGCTGCTGCCTTGGAAAAAGCGATTGCAAGCAGTGCTCGTTCGGAACGTAACAGGGTGCGGGATGTGTTCCGCCATCCCAAAGAGGTGATTTCGTTTTTCGGCATCATGCCGGACAGCGCCGTCGTGGAAATCCTGCCCGGCAGCGGCGCCTATTTCATGGAAATTCTCGCGCCTTATGTGAAAGACAAGGGCAAGTTTTACGCAGCCAATCGCGATGAGGCCGCGCCTGCAAACTACCTGAAGGACCACCAGCGGATGCTGGATAAGATAAAGGCCAATCCGCAAACACTGGGCGCGATTGTTGTCACGCAGTTCAACGCCGGCAAGCACGCCATTGCCCCGGCAGGCAGTGCCGACTTCGTGCTGACGTTCCGCAATCTGCATAACTGGATAGACCGAAACGAACTCGAAGGTTCGCTACAGGCCTTTCGCGCCGCCTTGAAACCGGGTGGTGTTCTTGGGGTTGTCGACCATCGCGGACGCACCGACCTCTCACAGGAACAGCAGCACAAGACCGGATATGTACGCCAGGATGCGGCGATCAAGCTGATCGAGAAGGCCGGCTTCAAATTCGCAGGCTCATCCGAAGCAAACGCCAATCCGAAGGACACGAAGGACCATCCCGCAGGTGTCTGGTCCCTGCCCCCCTCCTATCGCCTGAAGGACAAGAATCGCGCCAAATATACTGCCATCGGTGAAAGCGATCGTTTCACGCTGAAGTTCGTGAAACAATAGCTTCGTGCAGGAGCGCGTGCGCCTGCCGGCACGAATAATATTTCGTTAGGGTAACATGTCGCAAAGGGTTGCTTTTTTCCGGTTGGGCCTGTTTAAAGCGGGCAGGAAAATTCAAACTGTCGGGGTTTTGATGAATATGCGTTTGCTTCCTTTTTTCGCTGTCGCGACGCTTGCCTTGGGAATGACGGGCACCGCCCATGCAGAGGCCAACCTCAGTGAAGCGAAGGGTCAGGTTCTCGTCAACGCTGGCACCGGTTTCGTTGCCCATGCAGGCCAGGCTCTGAAAGCAGGCGACCGCATAATGCTCGGCCCCAAGGCATCTGCCCGCGTCACTTTTGCGGATGGCTGCTCGCTGCCCGTCAAAGCAGGGATTGTTACCATTCCGCAAATGTCGCCCTGTAAATCAAAGGCGCAGTCCGGTGGCGGCTTTAGAGCTTTCATTACCAATCCCCTGGTCATCGCAGGCATTGTTGCGACTGCTGTCGCAGTGCCGGTCGCAATCCATAACTCACGACACCACGCCCAGTTCGTTTCACCCTGAGGCGTCCAGATTTCCCCGCCTGGGTATCTCTGCGCTGGCGAACGCCGGCGTGTCAGGTACTCTGACCAATTGCGGGGAGAGCCGTAATCGCGGCCAGACCGCCATCAGTGGCCAAAATATGGCCCGTCACATGACTGGCCATGTCGGAAGCGAGGAACAGCAAGGCCGAGGCTATTTCGGACGGCTGCGCGGCCTTCCCGAGCGGTATGCGATCTTCGATGGTTTTCCATTGCGCATCGCTCAGCCGCGACAGCAACCTGGGCGTGCGTACAATACCGGGCGCCACCGCGTTCACGCGGATATTCTTCAATGCCAGCTCCTGGGCCATGGTGCGCACGAGCTGATGCAATGCGGCCTTGGCCGAACCGTAGGCTGCCTGGCCGGGGATGCTGGCCGCACCTGCAATGGAGCCGACAAAAGTAATCGAGCCGCCGCCGTGCTCAGCGACCGCCGCAGCACCGATCTGCAGGGTGAGAAATACGTGCCGCAGCACGATCTCATATTGCGCGTCCCATTGCGCATCATCGAAAGCATCAAGGGGCTGTGTATGGGCGGCTCCCACAATATCGACAATGCCGTTGATTGAACCTGCCTTCAAAGCGGCCTGCTTGAACAAACGCTCCATGTCGGCGCGTTGCGTGACATCACCCGTAAGCGCCAAACCGCCAACTTCCGCCGCGATTGCCGCGGCCCTTGCCGCATCATTGTCCACGCAGATCAGGCTTGCGCCAGATTGCGCCAATGCGCGGCAAGCTTCGGCGCCAATGCCCTGCCCTGCTCCAAGGACAACGAAATTGCGTCCGGTCAAATCGAGTAAAGACGAATATCGGATGGGTCGCATAGCCAACTCCCGCGCACAACGGTGAGCATGCAATCTGCAACACAAGTCAGTCGCTGTCAGCCCGCCTACTGGCGATTGCGTCCGGGCAGGTTGCCGTAGGCAAGGTCGAACAGGGTCGAAGCTGCCTCCAGCCATCTGGCCCTTTCCTCAGCCGGCCAAACGGAACCGGGCGGGGGCAAATACTGCAACAGGCCCTGCATGAGCTGCGCGCCGGGAGATGCCGATTGCTGCTGCGGCTGCTGCTGCGGCTGCAGCGCCGGATAGGACTGCGGCATGGCGTAGGCAGGCATGGGCACGGGATAGGTCTGCGGCATGGCATATCCATACCAGCCCTGCACAGGCTGGGGTATGTGCATCTGGTTGGGCATGCCATAAGGCATGGGCGGATGCGAGGGCTGCCCGTAACCTTGTTGCGCATAGCCCTGCGGCACTTGACCCTGCGGCACATAACCTTGCGGCACCTGTCCCGGCTGCGGATAATGCGGTGACCGGGCGGCGTAATCCTGGGCAGGCGCGCTGGCTGCCGGCTGGGCGTGCTGGTTTGTGGCAACCGGCGGGCGCGCAGAAGGCGGCGGCTCGGCCGGAGCCGGCGCTTCAGCCTGGGGAGCTGCTTCTTCGGGTTCGGGCGCGGAAGCGGGCTCAGGCTGGGGTATCCGGAACATGTTGCGGATAAATTCGAGGCTAGGAGGAGCGGCAACCGGACGTTCGAATTCGCGCGCGAACTCCCGCATCAAAGCCAAATCTTCCTGCAAGTCGCCAACATTCTGGCCATTCGCGGCTTCCGGTTCTGGCTGTAGCGGCGGAGGCTCGATATCCAGCATTTCCGGCGGCGGCGGCTCGGCTGGCTTGGTTCTGGGCAACGGCCCTCCAGGTGGCGCCTTGGCCAACGGCGTCGCGCGGCTGCGAAAAACGGCAGGATGAGGCGTTACCACACTGGTTTCAGGCTTGACCGGCTCCTCAATGACCGGCGGCGCAGGTGGCGTTGGCGGAGCCAGCGGGTTAACCGGAATATGATTGCGACGGCGCAACAAGGGCGGCACGCCGTTGTCGGGCGGCAAAACCATCAAACCCTCGGCGATAACCTGGGCAACCTTGGCTTCGCCAGTTGCCTCCGGGCCTTGATCGCCATGTCCCACTGCAGCCTGATCGCTCATTTTTCGATCCGTACCTAAATGGCTGTGATCCGGATTCAACCGGACAACATTCCCGTCCAACATCTTCGCGCTCCCCGAACCCTTTTCCATGTGTCGCACAGATGGGTCCCGTTAAGGCGACACTATGGGCTCGCCATTGCCGCGCCCTTAATCAACACGGTTGAGAAGATGTTACGGACGCCGGTAAAACACGATTGGTCCGCAAACTGCCGCAGATGGTGTACGCATCAATAAAATTGGCGGGTGTTTCTACGAATTCGGGTATGAATTGCTTAATGTTACCGCGCCGTTTACTACGCCGCGATGCTTCGCCTTTGCCGGGAGCTCGATCATCAATCAAAGCTCAGAATGGTTAGCCGCACCGGCAAATGCGTGGGTCTGACAAATTCTTTACGGTCCATTTTATGCGCAATTGAATGCAAATGCGGTTTTTCGCCTGTAACCTGGCGATATTTTCGCTATAGTTGCAAGCGGGTATCACATCGACATAGAATCGTTTCGATACCGGAGGGGAAAAAATGAAAAACATACTCGTGCCAGTAGAATTGCACTCGGCAATCGATTCAACTTTGCAAACAGCTGCAATTCTTGCCAAGAAATTTTCCGGTCATATCGATGCACTCGCACTGGGTCCGGACCTTCCCGATCTTGTGGCGTTCGACATGCCGGTGAGCTGGACGGTCGCTGATCAGAATACGTGGAAGGAACTGGCGGAAGAATCGCACCAGAAATTCGATTCTGCCATGGCCGCACAATCCATAGCTTCGAGCGGTACAGGGCCTACGCAAAAATTTCTGAGCGACAAGTCGTTCGGCGACAGTCAGGTTGCAAGTTATGCGCGCCTGTTTGATGTCACGGTGCTGGGCCGACCTGGCGCCGAGCGTGGAGATCCGCGCATGGCAACAGCCGAAGCGCTTATATTCGAAAGCGGCCGTCCCATCATACTTGCGCCGCCCAAGGCGCCTGCGGATTTTGGAAACACCATAGTGATCTCGTGGAATCGCAGCACGGAGACAGCGCGTTGCGTCGCTCTGGCCATGCCATTACTGATGCAAGCCAAGAAGGTTCATGTGCTTACCGTGGACAACTTCATGGTTGATGGGCCTACGGGCGAGGAATGCGCCGAAAAGCTCAGCAAACACGGCATTAACGTGGAAGCAGTGACGCGGCCAGCGGGGCGCACGCCGGGCGAAGCGGTGCTTGAACATTCCGCAGCCCTTGGCGCCGACTTGCTTATCAAGGGGGCATTTACGCAGAGCCGCCTGCGGCAGATGATATTCGGCGGGCCAACAGCGCATATCATGTCAAACGCCGAACTTCCCGTGTTCATGGCAAACTAGATTTTTGGCGAACCGATTCGGCGAACTAGATACGCCGTGTCGGATTGATCCAGGCCAGCACCATGGCAATGGTGCTGATGCCTGCGAGCATGAAGAAGCCCCAGCGAAATCCCGAGGCGATCTCGCTCATGATTGCCTGCTGGCGCGAGGCATCGAATATCTTGAGGGCCTCCGGGCCGAGATTGAGAATTTTGCCGAAACTGCCCGCGGCCTCGGGATCGCGCAACGCCAGCACGGCAAACAACAATGTGCCAAAGAGGGCGGTTCCAAAAACTGCGCCGACCGTGCGCGCAAGCTGTATCGAACCCGATGCAACACCGAGCAGCTTGCGACCGGCTGTCGCCTGAATGGTTACCTGACACACGGTCATGACCGTGCCCATGGCCACAGCCAGCAGCGCCATGGTGACGTAAAGCCCTGACAATGAGAGTGTCGAAGCATAGAGCGCGATATAGACGAACATGAGCGTCGTGAAGAACATGCCGACCGCGGGAAAGATCATCGTCAGGCCTGTGCGCGTGACCAGGCGCCCAACGATGATGGACGAAAAGGCGATCGCTGCCGAAAAGACCAGCAACATGAAGCCGACATCATGAATCGTGCCGATACCGGTTACGCGCAGATACAGCGGCAGGAAAGCAATCAAGGCCGTCATCATCGCGCCGTGGCACAGGATCATGAGCTGCGCACCCCATATGGTTGGTTGGCGCATCAGCACAACGGGAAGCAGCGGCGAGGCAGCGCGGCGCTCCTGCCGGACGAGCAGCACCAGACATGCGAGCGAAAATCCGGTCAGCGCGATCATCCATGCAGAACCGGCCATGTTGAAACGGCGCACCTGCTCAAGGGCCAGCAATAGCGGCACAATGAATCCGGTAAAATAAAACAGTCCCGGATAATCGAAACTCCAACCCTCACGGCTAGCGCCGCGCCGGTTGGGAAGGCGGAAAGCCAGAATAAACGCCAGAATGCCGATCGGTATGTTGATAAAGAATACTGCGCGCCAGCCCAGATGCAGCGTGAGAAAAGCGCCGATGACAGGACCTAGCGCGGCAGAGGTCACAAAGATTGTTGCATTGTACCCCTGATAGCGTCCGCGCTCGCGCGGTGGCACGACTTCGGCCAGCAACGCCTGCGCCATGCTCATCATGCCTCCGCCGCCAAGACCCTGAAAAAAGCGCGACGCCGAAAGCAACAGGACGCTGGGCGCAAAGGCATTGAGGACCGAACCGGCAATAAAAATGATCAATGCCAGGAAGAGCAGCCGGCGGCGGCCGAAGACATCGCCGAGATAGCCGTAAACGGGAGCGGCGATGGTGGAAGCGATCAGATAGGAAATGAAGACCCAGGAGACGCGCTCCACATCGCCCAGAGCTCCAGCTATGGCCGGCAAGGCGCTGGCAACAATGGTCTGGTCCCCAACCGACATGTAGATCGGCAGCGCAATCGACGGAAATACCTGCCAGAAAACCCGGGCCGTATCCGGCGGAAAGGTATTTGTGTCTTCGTAGGAGGTACGCGGCCCCGAATTCAACGTTGCGCCTTTCGCTAACCCGGCAGGCCTAACCCTGCCCGGGCACTGATAGGCTCATTATGCCCGATAGCCAATGGCGGAAGCGACGTTTTGGCGGCATTTCGGCCCTGGCTCAGATCACGGCCCCGGTCCCCGGTTAGTTGGCCCTTGCCTAAAGGCCCGCCCGGGGGTACGAAGCGCTATATCCAAATGAATATAGCGCTTGGAGACAATTACATGTCCATCCTGTCCGGCTGGCGGGACATTTGGCCCAAGCGGGTGACAGTTTGCGTCCTCGCGCTCTGGGGCATGCAGATTGGCAGCCTGGAAAGCACAGCCGCGGAGGCGCGTGTGGGCGTTGCTGCCAACTTCACACAGGCGGCCCAGGCCATTGGCAGTGCCTATTCCCGCGCCACCGGTCATAGCCTGCGTTACAGCTTCGGATCGACCGGGCAGCTCTATACCCAGATTACGCAAGGCGCGCCGCTGGATGTTTTTTTGGCCGCCGACAATTTGCGGCCAAAGGCAGCTATGGACGATGGCCTTGCGGTCCCGGGCAGCCAATTCACCTACGCCCTGGGGAAACTCGCCCTGTTCAGCGCCGATTCATCGCTGGTGCGTGGCCCCGAAACATTGAAAGCCGCGCGCTTTGGCAAGCTCGCCATCGCCAACCCGCTCACAGCCCCTTACGGCGCCGCGGCTCTGGAAATCCTGAAGAAACTCGGCGTCGAAACCCTGCTTGCAGGCAAAATCGTGCGCGGCAACAACATCGCGCAGACATACCAGTTCGTGACAACCGGCAATGCGGATCTCGGTTTCGTGGCGGTGGCACAAATCATTGCGGTCGAAGGCGGCTCACGCTGGATCATTCCGCAAGACATGTATCAACCCATTGTGCAGGATGCAGTCCTGCTCAAGCGCGGCCAGACCAATCTCGCGGCGCGCGCCTTCATGGATTTTCTGCGCGGGAAGCAAGCGCAAGCAATCTTGACCACTTTTGGGTACGGCCTGCCGGCAACCCGGGACAGGCCGCATGGCTGATCTGACGCAATTGTGGTCCGCCATCGCGCTGACAATCAGGCTGGCGGTTACGACCACGATCATCCTGTTGCTCGTGGGCACGCCGATCGCCTGGTGGCTGGCGCGTTCCAAAGCGCGATGGAAGGAAGTGATTGCCACCATCGTCGCCATGCCGCTGGTGCTGCCGCCAACGGTATTGGGATTTTATCTGCTGTTGTTGCTGGGACCGAACGGACCGGGCGGCTGGGTCGCAAGTCTTTACGGCGCGCGCACACTCGCATTCACCTTTACCGGGCTTGTGATCGGTTCTGTCATCTACTCCATGCCGTTTGTTGTTCAACCCATCCGCAATGCGTTTGAGGCCATGGGCGAACGTCCCCTTGAGGTAGCTGCCACATTGCGCGCCTCGCCGTGGGATAGCTTCTGGTCTGTCGCCGTGCCGTTGGCGCGGCCGGGCTTTCTCACCGGCGCAGTGCTGGGGTTTGCGCATACGGTCGGCGAATTCGGCGTCATCCTCATGATCGGCGGCAATATTCCCGGCGAGACCAAGGTTCTTTCCATCGCGATCTACGATTATGTCGAAACGCAGCAATGGGCGCTCGCGCATATTCTGGCAGGCGGCATGCTGGTGTTTGCATTTGTAGTCATCCTCGCGATTGCCACTATCGAAAAGCGTCTTGGACGCTCCCGCCCATGACTCAATCGGCCAGCATAAAGGCAAACTTTTGCGGACAACTTGGAGAGTTTGCGCTCGATGTTAACATCAACGCGCCGGCCAAGGGCGTGACCGCCCTGTTCGGCCCTTCAGGCTGTGGCAAGACAAGCGTATTGCGCTGCATGGCAGGACTGCAACATCTGGATGGAACATTGTCAGTTGGTGACGACATCTGGCAGGACAGTGCGGCGAACATTTTCCGCAAACCCCATCAGCGGGAAACCGGATATATCTTTCAGGAAGCAAGCCTGTTCACCCATTTAAGTGTACGCGACAATCTCTTGTTTGGTGCGCGCCGGGCAAAAACTGCAAGTGCGCCCGAGAGCATCGATTTCGACCGCGTGACCGGATTGCTTAATATCAGGCATATCCTCGAGAGGTCCGCCCTGTCGCTTTCAGGGGGCGAACGTCAACGTGTGGCTGTGGGGCGGGCGTTGTTGTCCAGGCCAAAGCTTTTGTTGATGGACGAACCCTTGTCCGCCCTCGATCAGGGGACAAAAAACGAAATCCTGCCATATTTCGAGGCGCTGCATGAAGAGCTGTCGATACCGATCATCTATGTCAGTCACGACATGCGCGAAGTCGAATGGCTGGCCGATACGCTGATCGTTATGGCGGAAGGCCGCGTTGTTGCACAGGGAACACTGGCCGCGCTGCAAAGCGACCCGGCCCTGCCTCTGCTGCGCGCGCCCGATGCGGCGGTGACACTCGAAGGCATTGTCGCGGAAACAGACGAACAATATGCCCTGACTACATTTTCCATTCCGGGCGGCAAACTAATTGCCTCCGGACGGCAGGGCCAGTGCGGGGATCGCGCCCGGTTGCGCATTGCAGCATCAGATGTCAGCTTCACACGCACGGCGCCCGAAGCAACAACCATACTCAACGTCTTGCCCGCGATCGTGCAATCTGTTGAACATCTCGGCACAGGACCACAGGCCGATGTAATCGTCGCGCTCGGAGCCGATGGCAGCGGCGAAAGGATCGCAGGACGCATCACGCGCAAGTCACTTGAGAACCTTGCGTTGGCTCCCGGCGTCGCCGTCTATGCACAGATCAAGGGCGTGGCCATTGCCAGTTCTGGCGCGGGCGCCCGCTTTATCCGCGGCTGAAACGAATGAATTGCATACGCGACGGGAACGGCCGAAGATGTCCGGCACAATAATTCTTATTGGAGGAATGGATGACCACGTTGGTAATCGGGGCGGGCCTGGTCGGCTCGCAAGTCGCACGGGTTCTGGTTCAACAGGGTGAAAAGCCGGTATTGATGGATCACGCCGCGCAGGCGGACTGCGTTGGCCAGATCGTGGCCCCCGAGAAAGTGACCATGATCCAGGGCGACATCCTGCGGCCATTGTCGATCACCAAGGCCATCAACGATCACAAGATAACCGGCATCATCCACACCGCAGCCAACCCCATGCTGACACTGGGCGCGCAAACCGATCCGTATGCGGCCATCAACCTCAACATCATGGGTAGCGTGAATGTGCTGGAGGCTGCGCGCGTCAGCGGCATCAAACGCGTGGTGGTATCCAGCTCAAACGTGCTCAACCATTTTCTGGCTGGCGGCAATGGCCAGACGGAACCTGTGAGCGAGGAGGCCTGGCCGCGCCCGACAACCTTTTATTCAGCCACCAAACAGGCCATCGAAAGCCTGGGGTTGAATTATGCGAAATGGTGCGGCGTGGAATTTGCCGGCATGCGCTACGGCGCGGTGTTCGGCCCGTGGAGCGGCGCAGGCGGCGGGGGTCCATCCAATGTGGTGCGCACGGCGCTGCGCAATCTGATGAACGACGAGGAAGCGACCATACCTGCCGGTACGATGGAGTGGGTCTATTCGAAAGATGCAGGGCGCGGGACTGTACTTGCGCTGCGCGCCAACGATCTTGGCTCCGGCATTTTCAACGTGACGATGCAGCAGGCAACTGCACCCGAAGACATGGCCGATGCGCTCAGGGCAATTTTCCCGAAAGGCAAAATACGGATCGAAACGCCGAAGGCCACTGCCGTTTCCCTACCCAACATGCGCCGCACCAGCGACCTGACGAATTCGAAAGCGACCATCGGCTACGAACCGGAATTCGATATTCGCTCGGCGCTCGCAGACATGCACAAGTGGATGCTTGCAAACCCATGACCTGTTGCCGCCGGATCGGCAATGGCGCGCCCGATGTATCAATCGGCACGCAGGTGCAGGTACCAGGGGCCCTCTATATGGCGATAGTGCCAGAGCTTCCCGATCCGCTTTTTCCAGACAGCATCGAGATCTGGAACAAGCGGCGCGTCCCTGAAGTCTCCACTTTCCGACCAGACAAAGCTTTTGGCCGAGCCACTGACCGATATTCCTTTTGTATGCGTAATAAAGTCGATCTCCTTGCCATCCCGCAGTGACTCAAATCCGCGTGGCAGTGCGATGCTGCGCAGTATCGTGCGATAGGCGTCGATGCGTGCGGCGGTTAGGCCGATGGTTGATGGATCGGCTGGCCGCGTCCAATCGCCATCGACCCGCTGCAGACCTCGATCGGAATGGATCATGACAACCAGCTTTTCCAGTTCCGCACGGTGCGTGCGAAAGTGCGCGATCATGTCTTGATCGGAAGGCAAACCTGACTGCCGGAGAAACAGAAAGACTGCGCCAGCGCAGACGAGCACCAGACACACGGCAATCCAGCGCCTCATTTGGCCTCTCGCGCCAGACGGCCCTCCAGCTTGCTGATCTGCGCGGCGAATTTGCCTTCGGCATCGCTTTCGATGCGCCTGTACAGATCAACAATGCCTTGCCCGAACTCGGTCAGCTTCGCATGACCGCCGCCCTTGCCGCCCAGCTGGGTTTCCAGAACAGGCTCGGCAAACATGGAATTGACTTCGTCCATCAACAGCCATGCGCGGCGATAGGACATTTTCATCGCCCGCGCCGCCGAGGAGATGGACCCGTGTTCGGCAATCATTTCGAGCAATCGTATCTTGCCGTGGCCGAGCTGGCGGCCGCTTTCAAAATCCAGACGTATTGTGACGCGCGTTTCAGGCATGCGGACAATTGTCCGGCTTGATGTCGATGAGCGGTGTACCGTCCACGCAATCCAGTCCGCGCACATGCAGCACATTGCCTTCGATTTTTTCGAGTTTCACCAGCGAGGAGGCAATCGGATTTGGCCGGTTGGGTGAACGGATGGCGAAGGTGCCAATTGTCTGGCCCTTGTGTTTGGGGTTCTGCAGCACGAGATCGCGGCGCGCGCGATGCATCCAGTACAGAATCTGGAGATATTCGCGCTCCTCGATACCCTGCAACGCCTGCGCCCACAGCTGGTCCACCTCGATCTGACAGATCGGACCGTCGGCATAATCGCCACGGCGGGGGCATTCACTGGTCGTTTTCCAGGGCGTTCGGCACTGTCCGATGAAGGTCAGCGCTGGCCCCTGCGGAGAAGGAACGTCCACTGTCACTTCTCCAGGACGAATGTCGAGAGTTGCCTGGGCCATGAATAATCCTGTTGTTTTGCGCCAACCTGTTCAGGCCGGTGAATCCGGGTTATTGCTTGAGATAATGGCACGGCAAACCCGCGCTGATAAGCCCCGGAGCAAGTCCGGACAGGAGGACACAGATGATCGACGATTTCGAGGATCATTGCTGGAAGGACATCGTTCCGCCTGCAACACTCGACCTGTACAAGCACTACCAGCGCGATCTCTTCATCGGCCCGAAGGCGGCGATCCTGGCCATTGACCTGTATGAGCTGGCCTATCAGGGTGGCCCACAGCCAGTGGATGTCGTCTCCAGAACCTATCCGTCCTCCTGTGGAATCAACGCCTACAACGCCATTGCGCCAACGCAGAAGCTTTTCGCTGCTGCGCGCGCAGCCGGTCTGCCGATCTTTTATTCCACGACCGAAACGCGCGATGCGGCCAAGCCGCGAGCCGTTACTGCGACCAATCGCAGAAAGACCCCCGTAGATGCCGACGTCTACGCAATCAGGCCGGAATTTTCGCCGCAAGATGGCGATGTCGTTTTGTTCAAGCAACGGGCAAGCGCATTCTTCGGCACGCCGCTGATTGCCCATCTTGCGCAGCTCAACATCGATACGGTCATCATTTTCGGCGAAAGCACATCGGGTTGCGTACGCGCCTCGACCGTTGATGGTTATTCCTACGGTTTTCACATGGTCATGGCGGAAGAATGTTGTTTCGACCGCGCGGAACTTTCGCACAAGGTCAATCTCTTCGATCTGCATCACAAATATGCCGATGTCATGCATGTCGAGCGTATCATTGCCGAACTGGGGTCACGCTCGCAGGCGGAGGCCGCCCAATGAAGCCACGCCGCTACGGTCCCTTCCCCTATTCGCCGATCATTGAACGGCCGCAGCAGCGCTGGCCGAATGGTGCGCGCATCGCTGTTTGGATCATTCCCAACATCGAATTTTTCGCGCTGGACGAGCAGGTGCCGGCAGCGGCAGGCGGCGGTGGCAAGGTCCCGGACATTCCGAGCTGGACAGTGCGCGACTATGGCAATCGCGTCGGCGTCTTTCGCATCATGGATGTGCTGGACAAGCACAGGGCGCGCGGAACGGTTGCGCTCAACAGCGAATTATGTGGCGAACATCCGCAGATCATCCGCGAATGCGTGGCGCGAAACTGGGAGCTGATGGGGCACAACGAGAGCAATACGCGCCGCCTGAATTCAGTTCCCCCGGAAGACGAAGCCCGCGTGATCCAAAACACGGTCGACACGATTGCAGAGATCAAGTGGCCGCAAGGTGCATGGCTGGTTGTCGTCGGGACTTAACGAGACATGGAACTCGCTGGATCATTTTGTCGACGCCGGTCTCGATTACATCGCCGACTGGTGCAACGACGACCAGCCATATCAGATGACGCTCGATGATGGCCGATCCATCACATCCATTCCCTATACATTCCAGCTCAACGACAAGCCTGCCTTCGAAAAGCACAACCGCACTGCGGAAGAATTCGACACAATGATACGCCGCCAGTTCGACGTCCTGTATCGCGAAGGCGACAAACGCTGCACGGTCATGGCAATTGCGCTGCATCCCTATATCATCGGCGTACCGCACCGCATTGGCGCACTCGACGATGCACTTGCCTATATCTGCAAGCATGATGATGTCTGGCTGGCCACCGGAGCGGAAATTGCCGAAGCGGGCAGACAACTCGCTGTCATGAAATGAACATAAAAGGTATTGCCTGCCCGCGATACACTGTCGGAATCTATCAACTTCTCACAAACAGGTTCATATATTTCCGTTCTGGCCCTGCCTGTGATCTAATGCCCTGACAATCCGTATGCTTGGAAGTCCGCATGTTTCTATTTTTATCGATCATCATCGTGATGCTGTGCATCATTGCCGGGATTTACGTCCACGATGTCATGCAGAAAGAACATACGATTCTGCGCAATTATCCTGTGATCGGTCATTTCCGTTATTTCGCCGAGCAATGGGGCGAGTACATGCGGCAGTACCAATATCTGCCGGATTGGGAAGAGCGGCCTTTCAACCGGCTGGAGCGCTCCTGGGTGTATCGCTCTGCAAAGGGTGTTTCAAATCTCATCAGTTTTGGCAGCGAGGTAACGCCGGTATTCGCATTTCGCAATGCTGCGTTTCCCGTTCTCGAGGAAGACAAGAAATCATTCGGCGGAAAGCAGATCGGCATTGCCGACGGCCCCGGCGCTTGCGCCTTGCCCTATCATGCAACATCCTTCTTCAACATTTCAGGCATGAGCTTCGGCGCGCTGAGCCATGCGGCAGTGCTGGCGCTGTCGCGCGGTGCGGCCAAGGCCGGCATCTGGATGTCCACCGGTGAAGGCGGCTTGTCGCCCTATCATCTGGAAGGGGGCTGCGACATCGTCTTCCAGATCGGTACCGCAAAATATGGCGTGCGCGACGAGGACGGCAATCTCAGCGACGAAAGGCTGCGCGAAGTCGCCGCGCACGCAGCAGGTGCAAATGTTCGAGGTAAAGCTCGCCCAGGGCGCCAAGCCCGGCAAGGGCGGCATGCTGCCGGCTGCAAAGGTCAACGCAGGAAATTGCCAAGCATACGCGGCATTCCCGAGCACGAGGCTTCCATCAGCCCCAACCGGCACAAGGATATCGGTCAATTGCCGAACTCGGCGCCTTTGTTGCGCGCGTTCGGCGCGTCACCGGCAAGCCGGTTGGCGTCAAGTTCGTTGTCGGCGATGCCGAATTTCTCGATGACTGGTTTACCGAATGCCGCAGAACCCAGAGCATTGCCCCGACTACATCGCCATCGACGGCGGCGAAGGCGGCACGGGCGCGGCGCCCGCGGCGCTGGCCGAAGTCACGGGCATGCCGATCACACTGGCCATTCCGATGGTCGGTCGAGGCGCGCGCCCGGCACGGACTGACCGAACGCGTTCGGATGGTCGCCGCCGCCAAGACTGATTACCCCGGACAAGGTCGCCTGGGCCCTGTGCCATGGGCGTCGATTTCGTCGTCACGGCGCGCGGCTTCATGTTCTGCGCTGGGCTGCATTCAGGCGATGAAATGCGCCAGCGGCGAATGCCCGACCGGTGTAACAGCGACCAATCCGCGTCTGATCCGCGGGCCTGGCTCCCGCCGACAAGGCCGAACGCGTTGCCCGTTATGCCGCAACGCATGATCCGACGATGTCGAAATGATCGCCCATTCTTGCGGCGTCGAGCGGCCGGAAGACCTGCGCCCGCATCATGTGACCGACAATCGAAAGCGGCATTGCAGGCTTCCGCAATACCGGAGCGGAATAGTGCTTTTCCGATTGCTTCTTCGGCCGTATTGACGGCATGCAGGGGCAGGCTTACCATTCGCGCAAAGCGGTGCGGCGCTGTACCGAGACAGTCAAGGACGGAGGACCC
Source organism: uncultured Alphaproteobacteria bacterium (assembly GCA_963700795.1). Lineage (GTDB taxonomy): Bacteria > Pseudomonadota > Alphaproteobacteria > Rhizobiales > Beijerinckiaceae > Terripilifer. The sequence continues at coordinate 611,414 of CAVOYX010000006.1, forward strand.
TATGCTGTCGGCTGAAGACAACGAACTCTTCACTCGCGATCGGTCCGGGAACGCCGTGCGGCGATTTAATGCGTCGGTACTGGATGCCGGTGGCCTGCGCACAGGAAATCAACGCAGACAATCCGGTCAAGAAGGTCCGGCTCCTGGGCGAAAACCTGGTGCTGTTCCGCGACGGTCAGGGCCGGCTCGGCCTCCTGCCGGAACGTTGCCCTCACCGTCACGCCTCCCTGTATTACGGATTTGCCGAAGAGGATGGCTTGCGATGCGCCTATCACGGCTGGAAATTCGACGTTAACGGCAATTGCATCGAGCAACCTTATGAGCGCGCCAACGGCCCACTCATGCAGCAGGCATGCCTGAAGTCTTATCCCGTTCAACAATTGTCCGGTCTGCTGTTCGCCTATCTCGGGCCAGACCCCGCGCCGCTTCTGCCACGGTGGGAAACGCTGGTGCGCAAGGACGGTGTGCGCGACATCGTTGTCCTGCCGCTGCACCATAACAACTGGTTGCAAGCACAGGAGAATTCGCACGATCCGACCCATACCTACTGGCTGCACGCTAGACTGTACGAACGCGCCCTCAAGGACAGGCCGGAAGAGCGCAAGAAATGGGCGGCCGATCTGGCCTATTTCGGCCGTCCGATCGAAAGTTTCGATTTCGAATTGTGCCGCGAGGACATCCTGGACCGGCATACGCAAGGTGCGCACCTACGGTGGCGACCGGCCGGAGACGGGAAGCCGGACATCCGGCCATCTTCCCCAATATTCTCATTGCCCCGCAGCAGCGTTTCATCACCACCCACTTTCGCGTGCCCATCGACGATACGCATACGGCGATATATTGGGTCGAATTCCTGCCTAACGCGGACGGTTCGATCACCGAACAGCGCGACGAGGACATTCCCGTCACTTTCATGGAGCAGCCGCGCAGGAATGCGGATGAGGACTACCGGCTCGATCATTTCGTCTATCAGGACCAAATGGCCTGGGAAACGCAGGGCGCAATCGCCGATCGCACGAGCGAGCTGATTGGCGCTGGCGACCGCGGCATCGTCATGTACCGCAATCTATTGCGGCAGCAGATCGCAAAAGTGCAGGCTGGCGAGGATCCGGACGGCGTTATTCGCGACCCGTCAATGAACGAAACTATACACTTTACGTTTTCGACCGGCCAGGCGCAGATCGCCAAGGAAATGGCAACCGCCAAGTGACTGCACGCGTAATCCGGCGCGCAACAACGACAGTGCGACCCGCTACGATGCGCGCGTTCACATCATTCAAAGCAAGAAAATGCGGGGAGTCGTTGATGGATTTTTCGCTTCCAGAAGAATTGCAGATGCTGCGGCAGCAATTGCGCCGCTTCGTCAATGAAGAGATGATCCCGTATGAGCGCCAGACCACGGACGGCGAAAAACTGAAACCGGAATGGCGCGCAAAGTTCGAGGCGCGCGCGAAGGATCTCGGCCTGTGGATGATGGAAGTTCCCGAGGAGCTGGGCGGCCTCGGCATGGGATTGATGGCAAGCGTCGTCGTGTGGGAAGAGTTTGCACGCACCATAGCCCTGCCCGCGCGTGGCCATGGCATAACCGGCCCGCACGTACGCTCCAATCTTTACGATCTGCAAGGTGAGTTACGCGAAAAATATCTGCTTCCTGCGCTGCGCGGGGAACGCAAGGCCTGCTTTGGACAGACCGAACCTGACGCAGGTTCCGATCCCGGCTCGATGCGCACGACAGCCGTGCGCGACGGCGATCATTACATCATCAATGGCACGAAGCGGTTCATCACAGGTGCGGGAGAGGCAGACTTCATCCAGCTGATGGCGGCGACCGACCGGGCAAAAGGCTCGCGCGGCGGTATCTCCAGTTTTCTCGTCGACATGAACACGCCGGGAATAAAGCTCGACGCGCAATACGAAACGATGATGGGCGACAAGCCATGGGAAATCATCTTCGAAGACGTGCGCGTTCCTGCTGGCAATATGGTGGGTGAAGAAGGCGACGGCTTCAAATTCGCCCAGAAATGGCTGGGTGTGGGACGCGTGCATCATGGTGCGCGCGCCATCGGCGTCGCCGAACGTTGCCTGGAGCTTGCCGCATCCTATGCCAAGCAACGCGTTACCTTCGGCAAGCCGCTGGCAGACCGACAAGCGATCCAGTTCATGCTTACCGACATGTTTGTGGAACTGGATGCGGCACGTCTGCTTGTCTATCGCGCAGCCAATCTCATCGAAGCGGGCCAGCAGGCACGCACTGAAGCCTATATGGCCAAATATTATGCTGACGAAATGTCGTTTCGCGCAGCCGACATGTGCATGCAAATTCACGGCGGCATCGGGCTGACGACCGACCTGCCAATCGAAAAGATGTGGCGTCAACAGCGGTCCTACCGGATTACGGAAGGCGCAACGGAAGTCATGAAGATGGTCATCGCACGCGATGTCCTCAGACGATACGGAAACTAGGCAGAGGCAAAGGCAAAGGTCAGCCGCAGACCAATCCCTGCGGGCAACGCATATTCGGAGGCAAAAGGCATGGGCTACAGATTGTTGAACGCTGCCCTTACCGGCGCAATTGCCATTGGTGTCATCGCGGGCGCGCAAACATGTGCGCTCGCCCAGACGAGCCCGTTCTACAAGGGCAAGCAAATTTCCGTCATCATCAACTTCACGCCCGGTGGACCGACGGATTTCGAGGCGCGGCTGGTGGCACGCCATATCGCAAAGCACATACCTGGCTCGCCGGTACTTGTTGCCCGCAACATGCCGGGCGCCGGCGGGATCATCGGGTTGAACTGGCTTGGCCAGATTGGTCCGCGCGATGGCACGGCGCTTGGATTTTTCACGGGCGCCGCTTCCAAGGCTACGATGGGCGATCCGGGCATCAAGGTCGATATGACAAAGATGATATTGATTGCCAGCGGGCCGGGGACCAGTGTTGCCTATATCCGCGCCGACGTGCCGCCCGGCATGAAGAAACCCGAAGACATCATGAAAGCCAAGGATTTCTGGGCGGCAGGGTTGTCACCGGAATCGGACAAGGATGTGCGCATCCGCATGCAGTTCGACCTGCTCGGCATTCCGTTCAAATATATCTCCGGCTATCGTGGCTCGGCACAAACGCGCCTGGCCTTGCAGCGCAATGAAATTCACATGACGGCAGAATCGATGCCGACCTACCGGGCATCCATCGAGCCGGCTATCATCAAAACGGGAATGGGAATTCCGCTTTGGTACGATCCGTTCGACGACGGCAAGAACTTTTCCACGCCCGATGAAGCCAAGGGCATTCCCGCGCAGCATTTTGTTGCTTTCTACAAGAGCGTCAAAGGCAAGGACCCGTCGGGACCATTGTTTGATGCCTTTCGCGTCGTCAATAATGTGGGAACACTCTTCCTGCGCACGCTGATGCTGCCGCCGGGCGCACCACCGGAAGCGGTTGCAGCCTTGCGCGAAGGACTTGCCAAAGTGCAGCAAGACAAGGCGTTCCGCGAAGACGCACTCAAGTCGATGCAATATGTGCCGCGCTATGTCAGCGATGCGCAGACACAGGCTGCCTATCTGCAGACAATTGCACCAGCAGCCGAAATTCGCAGTTTCCTGCGGGCCTATATCGAAAAAGGCAAGACAGGCGCAGGAAAACGCAAATAGGGACGAAAGACGGAGACGATCCATGGGCCAGCTTGATGGCAAGACCGCTATTGTAACAGGCGGCGGCGAGGGAATTGGCGTTGCCTATGCAAAGGCGCTTGCAGCAGAAGGCGCGCAGGTCGCGATTTGGGATGTTGTATCGACGCAAGCGACAGTTGCCGCGGTCAATGCTGCGGGCGGTCAGGCGATCGGTATATCCTGCGATGTCAGCAATGCCGCGCAAGTCGCCGACGCGCTGGCAAAGACAAAAGACGCATTTGGCAATGTGCATATTCTCGTCAACAATGCCGCGGTATTCGCCAGGCTCTATCAGAAACGTTTCGAGGATATTTCAAGCGAGGAATTCGACAGGGCGCTGGCGGTCAATGCGCGCGGTCCGTTCGAATGCACCAAAGCAGTCGCCCCGATGATGCGCGCACAAAAGTACGGCAAGATCGTCAACATTGCCTCCGGTACGGCCTTCAAGGGCACGGCCGGCATGTTGCATTATGTGGCTTCCAAAGGCGCTGTCATTTCCATGACCCGATCGCTTGCCAATGAACTTGGCGGCGATGGCATTACCGTCAATTGCATCGCACCGGGCCTCGTCATGACAGATGCGATCCTTGCGCGCGAAGGCATGGAGCAGTACCGCGAAGGTTCGGCACTTGGTCGTTTTCTGAAAAAACCCCAGACGCCCGAAGATCTTACCGGAACGCTGGTATTTCTGAGTTCCCCGGCCAGCGATTTTATCACTGGCCAGATTATTGTGGTGGATGGCGGCTCCGCCATGCACTAGTCTGCGGTCATAATCCGCATCGCGTTTGTGAGAAAGGCTGAACCATGCGCCTTGGTATGTTCATGATGCCCCTGCATCCACCCGGCCCGCCCATGCACGAGCATGTCGAGCAGGACACGACCAAGGCCCTGCTGGCTGAAGAGCTGGGCTTTGACGAATTGTGGATCGGAGAGCATTTCAGCGCCATCAGCGAGCCCTATCCATCGCCGCTCATGTTCATGGCGAACCTGTTGCCGCAAACCAGGAACATCACATTTGCCACCGGCGTCATCAATCTGCCGAACCGCCACCCGGCTGTGATAGCCGGCGAAATCGCGCAGTTCGATCACATGAGCAAGGGGCGGCTGATCTTTGGTGCCGGCACAGGCAGCCTTGGTTCGGATTACGAATTGTTTCAGGTAAACGATGCCGCTGCACGCACCCGCATGTTGTTTGAATCCCTGTCCATGATCAAGCAGATTTGGTCGCAGGATCCGCCCTACAATATCGAAGGCGAATTCTGGAAAGCCAACATCCAGAAGGCTATCAGCGAAGAGCTGGGGCTTGGATATCTGCCAAAGCCCTACCAGCAACCGCATCCGCAGATCTGCATTCCGGCCGCAACACCCGGTTCGGACAATGTGCGGCGCGCAGGCGCAGAGGGCTGGGGCGCCATTTCCAGCGGCCTGATGGCTCCGGCCGGGCTTGCCAGCCATTGGGCGAAATTCCAGCAAGGTTGCGAGGAAGCAGGGCGCGAGGCCAGCGGCGCCAACTGGCGCATAGGCCGCAATGTCTTCGTCGCACCGACTGACGAAGAGGCGCGGCGTCGCATCATGCATCCTTCAAGCGCGTATCAGCATTTTCTGGGCTATATGCGTACGGTGCTCGGCAATATTGGCAAGCTGGTTGCCCTCAAGCCGACGCCTGACACGCCCGACAATGAACTGACGGTCAATTCCATTATCGAAGCGAAAGTCATTTTCGGATCGCCGAGAACGGTTGCAGACAAATTGCTGGCGCTTCGCGAAAAGGCCGGACCATTCGGAACTATACTTGTCACGGGCGTCGACTGGAGCGGACCGAATGCGGAATGGGAACGGGAATTGCTGACGCTGCTGGCAAAGGAAGTTATGCCAATGGTTGCTGCGGCAGAAAAAAACGAACTCGTCGCAGCGCAATAGACATCCCATGCCATTCTCGACCCGCAACGGCTTGCGCATTCACTACGAAGTCCACGGCGATGGGCCGCCATTGGTGCTGGTCCATGCCAACCCATTTGATCGCAGGCTGTGGACCTATCAGGTCTCGCGGTTCTCGCCATTCTACAAGGTCGTTGCCGTTGACCTGCGCGGATATGGCCTCTCCGACAAACCGGATGAGGCGTTTACGCTGCGCGACATGGCCGATGATGTGCTTGGCGTGTGCGCCGACGAAGGCATTGGCAAGGCTATCTTTGCCGGAGTGAGTGTCGGCTCGGGCATTGCGCTTTTGATCGGCACCGAAGAGCCGGAAAAAGCCAGTGCTGTCATTTTGGTCGGAGGCTCCAGCAGCGGCCCACGCGATGTTGAAAGCATTGTGAAAGGCTTTGAGGGCCGCGATCTGGGTGAATATCTCATGTCACTCATGCGCGGCTATGTTGCGCCGGGATTTGCAGACACTCCCATCGGCCAATGGTTGCTGAAGCTGTTCGTCGAGAATGCGCATACGTTAAATGCCCGTTGCATCGCAAACATTTTCCGGGCTCGCGGTTCCTATGACATGACAGACCGGCTGGCCACGATGCGCGTGCCCGCCCTGGTTATAAACGGCGCTTACGATCTTTCGCTGGAAGCGGGAACGAAAACCGCAAGCATGATTCCACGTGGCGAGCATGTTATTCTACCAAATACCGGACATGCCTGCTGCATTGAAGACCCGGCCGGGTTTGACAGCGCAATGATTTCCTTTCTTCGCCGCAACAATCTCGTGCCGGAAGGCGCGCTTAAACACGGATAAACAAATCGGCATCTGCCGGGAAAAAATCGGGAGGCCTTGATGGCTAAACCAGTTCAGATGTTTGCATGGCACTTCATGTCCTATCCGTATCTGGCGGATGATTTCGATGACACGCAGGAAACCGGCTGGATCACCGTTCCCAATGCGCTGTACGACAGGGACAAGAGCCGCGGGCTGCTGAATGAATATATCGACCAGCTCGCCTATGCGGACACTCTCGGCTATGACGGCATGGTGCTGAACGAACATCACCAGAACGTTTATGGCTTGATGCCATCGCCCAACATGATCGCTGCAGCACTTACGCAAAAATCCAAGCACGGCAAGATCGTTGTGCTCGGCAATCTCGTACCGTTGCATCTCAATCCGCTGCGTATCGCCGAAGAATACGCCATGCTGGACAACATGTCAGATGGCCGCATCATCGCCGGGCTTGCTCCCGGTGGCGGGCAGGAAACCTTCAACTACAATACACCGGCAGCTTCGCAGAAAGAGCAGTTCTGGGAGGCAGTGGAATTGATCCATCAGGCGTGGACGAGAGACGGACCATTTGCCTTCGAAGGCACGCATTACCCGCTGCGTTATGTGAATCCCTGGCCGCAACCCACGCAAAAGCCACATCCCCCGATCTGGATTCCCGGCGCGCGTTCGTCGCAGACGATGCATGAAGTGGCCAAACGCGGTTATTGCTATTTCATGTCCTCGCGCGTGGCCGGCGGCGAGATTGCCAAGGTGCGCCAGCAGTTTTCTGGCGTGCTGCAGCAACATGGCGCGACCTACGATCCGTTCCGCCTGGGCATTCTTCTGTCCGTTTATGTCGCGGAAACCGACAAGCAGGCGAAGGAAGAGGCGCGCGAAGGCGTGTGGTATTTCCTCAAGAATTGTCTGAAAGGCCATCTGCGTTCAGACAAGGGACGCATGTTGACCATGGGCGCCGGTGTGCCAACCATGGGTGTCGACGAGTTCCGCCGCATCCTCGAAGTCTCCAAGGCCGGTGGCCCCATGCTCGGCGATGCAGAGACCTGGGAGGATCTGCAAAAGTCACAATCGATTATCGTCGGCAGCCCGGATACGGTCACAAAGACATTGATCGATCTGGTCGAGACGGCGCAGGCTGGCAACTTTCTCATCCAGTTCCACATGGGCAACATGGACAATGCGCTGGCGCGCAAGAGCACGCGCCTGTTTGCCGAAGAAGTCATGCCGCGCGTGCGCGCTCATTCCTCGAAATTCTTCGGTGAGGCCTATCCGCAACTGGAAAGGGAGATGGCGTGAATTTCGTTGAACGTCATCGATCCGGCATATGCTTTTCTTGCACGTGCACATTCTGCTGTGACCAGACATACGCATGAAACCTTCGCATGACACGGACGGTTCACGCAAAGACGCTGACTGGTTGGGTTCTCTTGCCAGTATGGAAGGCCTGGACAGCGTCGAACAGCAACACGATTCCCGTGCGCTAACACTCGTACAATCTGCGCACCGTTTGTATCCCGGCATCGTCGCAGCAGGCACCATAGCGCTGGCTGCAACCTTCCTGTCGCAGCACTATGGCGGCCCGGTTTTTCTGTTTGCGCTTCTGCTCGGCATGGCGTTTCATTTCCTGCATCAGGAAACGCGCTGCATTGCCGGAATCGATTTTTGTGCACGCACCGTGCTGCGAGTTGGCGTTGCGCTGCTGGGCGTGCGCATCACGACGTCCCAGATCGTGAGCCTGGGCCTGATACCGGTGCTTAGTGTCATCGCTGGTGTCGTTACGACGACTTTTATCGGCATCATGCTGGCGCGGCGCATGGGGCTGGGCAAGAATTTCGGCTTGTTGTCCGGGGGCGCTGTCGCAATCTGCGGCGCATCTGCAGCGCTGGCCATTTCGGCAGCATTGCCGCATTACGAACGCAGGAATATTGAAACCATCCTCACCGTTGTGGGAGTTACGACACTCTCAACCATCGCCATGGTGCTGTATCCGCTTTTTGTCACATGGCTGAAACTGGACATGCAGCAGGCCGGGGTCTTTCTTGGCGGCACCATACATGACGTCGCACAGGTCGTTGGCGCCGGATATATGCTTTCGCAGGAAACAGGCGATATCTCGACCTATGTGAAACTTTTGCGCGTGGCCATGCTCATTCCGGTAGTCCTTGCCATTGCGCTGCTTGTTACACATGCAAGCGAACCTGCAACCAGGCGCCAGTTTCCGCTGCCGCTTTTCCTGGTTGGTTTTGTCGCGCTGGTTGCACTCAACAGCATTTATCCTTTACCGGCGGCGATAGTTTCGAACATCACAAGCATTTCAAGCTGGTGCCTCGTGGCTGCGATCAGTGCCCTCGGCATGAAGACCTCTCTCGGTGACCTCATAAAAGTCGGCTGGCAGCCTGTCGTGCTGATGTTCGCCGAAACGGTCTGGATAGCCTTGCTGGTGCTGGGAATGGTATTTCTGATGCGTTGAGCTCGGTCAGTTCCGGCATCAGCAACATGAACAGTAAAAGTTTTCATCCACCTCCAGCGCCGGTTTCATCCAGCGTGGCGGCAGGTCATCCTCTACAACCTCGGCTATGGGCTTGAAGACCTTGTAATGGTGACGGCGGACCTCGCCATCGGCGACCTGTGTCCAAAATGCAATTGTGGTCTCCAGCGGCGGGCAACCGGGGATTTCGCATGCCACCTCATTGGCGGTCACAACATCACCTTCAGCCAGGGCAAACCGTTCCCGGACCCAGCCCTGCACGCGGTGAGCGGCCTGCCGGTGACCGGCGCCGCGATCAAAAGTGGACAAACGCCAGTTACTTGCCTCTGCAGAGGCTGTTTCCGGTTGTTTGTCTGATTTTTCGCTCATCACGGTCCAGACCTAGCACATAGCGAGCGGGGAATGCAGCTGCCCCTGCCCCGGCTTCCCTTTGCCCGGCAATCGCGCTAGAGCCTTGGCGGAACCCAACAACCGCCAACAGGAGGAAAAGCCGTGGCTGAGAAAGTGCTGGCAGCCGTGCGAACCGCGCCGGGCAAGACCGAAACTCATCGAATATCCCATGCCGGACATGCCGGTCGACGGCGCTCTGATGAAGATGGAGGTCGCCGGCATCTGCGGCACCGACGTCAAGCTGTACGAAAAGCCCCCCATGGCCGATCCGGTCATCATGGGCCACGAAAACATCGGCGTTATCGCCAAGGCAGGCCGCGAGTTCACCGCCCGCAAGGGCTTCAAGGAAGGCGATCTTGTATTCGTCGAACATTATGTCGGCTGCATGAAGTGCCAGTGGTGCCACGCAGGCGAATACCGCCATTGCGAAAATACCGATTGGCGCTCCAATCCGGACGGCATCCGATACGGCTACACCTCGGCCAAGCGCGCACCGCACCTGTTTGGCGGCTTTGCACAATATGTGTATCTGCCGTGGAATGCCGTGATCCATCACGTGCCCAAGGGCGTGTCGCCGGAACTGGCCGGTATCGTCACACCCATGGCCAACGGCATCGAATGGTCGCTATTCGAGGGTGGCGTTGGCTACAATTCGACCGTGCTGATCCAGGGACCGGGACAGCAGGGCCTGTCGCAGACGGTCATCTGCAAGCAGGCTGGCGCATCGCAATATCATCGTAACCGGCACGTCGAAGGATCATGCACGCATGGAAGTGGCCAAGAAGCTTGGCGCCGATCATACGATCGACGTCAATGCCGAAGACCCGCTGCAGCGGATCATGGAAATTACCGGCGGCAAGGGTGTCGATGTGGTGCTCGATTGCACCGCAGGCGCGGGCACGGTGCCGATCCTGCTGGGTATCGAGGCGCATGAAGCGCAAGGCCGGCCGCATGGTCGTTCAGGGTGAAATGGCGGAGTTCCCGAACTTCCCCATCGGCAAGATGACGGTCAAGTACATCACCATGCATTCGGCCCGCGGCCACAGCTATCGTGCGTGCGAACTGGCGCTGGAACAATTGGCCTCCAACCGCTTTCCGCTGGATCTGATCACGACGCACAGATACGGGCTGAAGGATGTCGACAAGGCGATCAAGTCCGTCGGCGCCAAGCCTGGCGGCGACAAGGACGTGATCCACGCTTCGCTGATGCCCTGGCTCGATACCTGATGGTCAGCTGACGGCAAATGCCAAACGGCGTGAGAGTTTCTCACGCCGTTTTTTATTTGTCGCGCCACTTGTTCTCAACTGCGAACGACAAGCACCGAACATTTGGCGTGGCGCACAACCGATTTTGCCGTGGACCCCAGAAGATAGGTCGACATTGCAGGCCGGTGCGATCCAATGACGATCAGGTCCGCGCCCCATTCCTCTGCTTCGGCAAGAATTTCCGGATATGTTCCGCCAAAGCGCACATGCGTGCTGATCCGGTCTTTGGGAAAGTCGATTTTTTTCGAAATCGCCTCGATTTCCTTGACCGCCCAGTCTCGTTGCTTGTCGTCAAAATCAGTAGGCATGTAGTCCATGTAAGTGGCTGGCAGCATTTGCTGGACGCTGAGAAGGCGGAGCGCGCCCCCGGACGATTTTGCCAGATTGGCAGCGGTTTCGATTGCCTCCTTGGCTGCTTCGACTTCACCAAGATCGACGGGCACCAGAATTGTTTTATACATAGCCAACTCCCTCGCTGAATTCGAAACGGCGGCCTGCCGTCAAACCTTGGATTTACATTCTCACAGGCAGCATGCACCCGCCTTGCGGCAGGTCAATTGCGCCGCTTCAGCAGCCAAGACCGGGTTTAAGGCGCTGTTCTGCCGATTTTGGAGAGGATGGCCGCTAAGACCTCGCTCAAGCCTGAGCCGGAATCCACCGGCAGCCAGTCGCCAGCTTCAGATTCAAGCCCTGCCTGAAACCGGACGACATCGGCTGTTGCATCGGATGGATCGCCGCGCCGGGCCTCGACCCGTTGCACGAGCTTTTCCATCGGCGCCTGGAGCCAGAACCCGTGAAATGGCACGCCGGCCTGATCGGCGATGGCAGCAATTTCCCTGCGTTCGTCGTCGCGCAGAAACACGCCATCGGCAATGACGCTCGCTCCTCCGCGCAAGGCCTCAAGCGCCTGCGCCCGTTGTTCGGCATATACGCGCGCGGACATCTGCGTGCTGTAGGCCGCCTGTGGCAATCGATCCAGAGGCCCGGCGTCACAAAGCGCCTTGCGAATACGGTCCGTCGAAAGTATGCGCGCGCCGGGAAGCTCACCTGAAAATGGCGCTACGGCAGCAGCGGCTGTCGATTTTCCCGATCCGCTCAATCCGCCGATTGCAACCAATCGGGGGCTTTGCGACTGCAACGACAGACACGCAAGATCAATATAGGCCTGCGCTTCTTTCCGGGCATGTTCGCGGTCTGCCGATTGATCGGCGCAACGTGCGCCAGCCACATGCGCCCGAACCGCCGCGCGCATGGCTATGAACAAACCCATTACGCCAAGCGATGCGGTGTCTTTCGTGATGTCGAGATATCGATTGTAAAGCCTGCTGGCGTTTTGCTGCTGTCCGGCCTGCCAGAAATCCATCAGGAGAAATGCCAGATCGTACAATACGTCGATGCAAGCCAATTCCTCGTCGAACTCAAGGCAATCGAACAATGTCGGTACGCCGTTGAAGAGGCAAATATTTCGCAAATGCAAATCACCATGACACCGGCGCAGCTTTCCCGAATGACTGCGTTCGTTCAGGACATGAGCCCACCGCGCAATCGCTTTGTCCGTGCGAGCCAGCAAGTCCTGAACATCGGCGTGTGACGACAATTCTGTGGCAGCAAAGCCGTTGCGATTGGCCTGGTGTGCGTGCTGAAGGGATTGCTCGCCCGGTGGCGATGCGTGAACTTCAGCCAATGCGTGAAATTGGGCAATGTGTTGCGCCAGTCCATCGATGATTTCGCCGTTGAGCTTGCCGGCGCGCGCCAATCGGTCAAACAGCAAATCCTGATCGAAACGCGCCATTTCAACTATTGCATCGACAAGCTCACCAGGCTCATCCATCGCCAGCGATCCATCAGCGCGACGGACAATCTTATGAACGGCCCGGTAAAGGGCCGGGGCGCTCCGCCGATTTAACTCCAGTTCGCGCTGGCAATAGTGCAAACGAACCGCCGGATCGGTAAAATCCAGATAGGGCAGACGTACCGCTTTCTTGAGTTTGAATACGCAATCCGGATACAAAAAAACGACCGAGATATGGGTCTCGATCGTTTCAGCTTCCCCGACATCGCCCATTCGCGACAGAAATTTGCGAACTTCGTTTTGATCGGCTGATTTCATGACCGCGTTCTGCGTCAGGCGGACAAAGCCTTGAGCCGCTCCATGTTCAAGATGCGAATACCGTCCGGCACCACAAGCAATATTTTCTCACGCGCCAAGCGCGAGATCGTACGGCTTACCGTTTCTACAGTCAGCCCAAGGTAATCCGCGATATCGGCGCGCAACATTGGCAGAGGTACGGTGACCGATTTCCGGCCGATGCGGGCGAAACGCTGATGCATGTTCATCAGAAAAACGGCAACCCGTTCCTCGGCATGGAGCCTGCCCAATATCACCATCTGATCCTGCGCAATGCTGAGTTCATGCGAAATGAATTCGTGCAAGCGGTGTAACAATTCATTGTTTTCATCTGCAAATTGCGAAATCTGCGACCGCTCGAACTGGCACAGGTGAGCATCGTCGACTATCTCGGCGCCGAATGCATTCGTTTCAGCCAGTGACAGACCGAGGAAGTCGCCAGCTAGCGCAAAACCGACTATTTGCCGCCGTCCATCCGACAAAAGCTTAAACAGGCGCACGGTACCCGACACGACATTATAGACATGGTCAGCCGGCGCCCCCTGCTCGAACAAAGGGGTCTTCGCCGGCATTTCGATGTGTCTTGCGAGGCGGTCCAGCCGGACCAAATCTTCTTTTTCGAGCGCAGCACAAATGCTGAAGAGACGAACCCCGCATTTTGCACAAGCTTCGCCCGGCACGCGATGTTCGCAAGCATGCGGGATTGGAGAACTATCGGAATGAATTCCTTGCATATCTTCCCTCCATATACCGCATAACATCAGCGCCACGAGGCCAATTGATCCTTATCAATTTCCCATATGGCTATTAGGATATTCTAATGCAATGAGCCTGGCCACGTCACTAGAGGAATTTTCGTCGCACCTGGGGTTCCGGGCCCGGAAGATTGATGCCGCCGACACTCAAAAGGCTTTTGCTCTAGCCCAGCTCAAGCGTCCGGGTTTGGACATCGCCGAATGGCGCGAAATGCTCGACCGGCACCAGAGAACTCCCTCGCCCGACAGCATCTGGATCACCATTGAGGATTTGCGTGCCTACATGCACGCAATTTTTTTCTGCCATCTCATTTATATCCGGCAACAAGAATTTGTACTGCGAGTGACCGACATGATTGCCGCAGACCTTCCCGGCCCAACCATTGTTGCCGTGGCAGTTGAATGTGCGGCGTATCTGGCCAAGCAAAGCGGTGCAATGGCAGTCGAGTTCGATTTCGATGGCGTCGGCTCGGAAAATGCGCTTGCGGCCATTTCAACGCAACTGGCCGCCAGCGGGTGGATGGCTACTCCGCGTACGGTACTGCGTTTCCGCCCAAGACTGCACTGATAATTTGGTAACCGTCAAAAGCAACTATTGAACCAGGCATTATTCACGGCACTTGAATAAAAGTCGTAGCCAGCAACAGTATCGAACTTATCAGGCCTGCAAGCGGCGCCCATGCCGGTGCGCGAAAATGATCGCCGGCGTGATCGGGGTCTTTATTCGCAGCGCCAGCAATGCACCATTCACCAGTATGAATATCGCAAGGACGGCTTGCGATGTCATTTCGGCCAGTCTTGCAATTGGCGCGGTGAGAGCCAGAAGAAGAACCAGCGCAGCGACCAGAACTGTTGCGCGCAGAGGTGTTTTGAAGCGTGGCGACACATACGCCAGTATTGCCGGCAGATTGCCTTGCCTGCCGAGCCCGTAAATGACGCGCGAGGCCATTATGATCTGGATGAGTACGCCATTGACCGTGGCCACTATCGCAATGAGATGTGAAAATCGTTCCGAAATATCCGGGCTTGTTCTGAAACACCAGCGCAAGCGGGGCTTTTGCACCGGACAAAATCTCCACGGGAACAGCGGCGATCATGACGGTCACAACGAAAATGTAGATGATCGTCGCTCCGACAAGCGTCAGAAAAATCGCACGCGGTAATGTCTTGTTGGGCTCATGCACTTCTTCGGCCACATTGACGATGTCTTCGAAACCGACGAAGGCAAAGAATGCCAGCAGGCTGCCTGCGGCAATTCCAGTCCAGGCATGCAATTCAAAGCCCGGTGCAAATGCTTTCCATATCAGGCCGGGATCCGTTATCGAGCCGGATCCGAACCACACGACCATTGCCAGGCCGCCAATCTCGATCAACGTAAACAATGCCGCAATGGAGATCGATTCAACGATTCCCCAAATCGCAACCAGCATCAGCAGAAAAATGAGCGCTGCAACAAGATATGGCTCCGGCAGTGGGACAAACAGGCGAAGATAAGCGACTGCGCCAATGGAAATGGCGGCGGAAGACACTATGCTGGACGCCACCAGCAACAGACCGGTAAACACCGCGAGCGGCCGCGAACCAAAACCGCGCTGGATATATTCAGCTTCTCCTGCAGATACCGGAAAGCGCGTCGAAAGTTCCGCATAGGACAGACACGTGAATGCAACCACGATACCGGCTATGATGAATGTAATGGGTGCGTGCACACCAGCGCGTGCAACGGTTACGCCAACCAGGACGTAAATTCCTGCGCCGATGGTAACTCCCAGACCATACAAGGTTAACAGCGGGAGTGTAAGCGCCCGGCGCAGGTGAGCCTCATGGTCGACCTGTGCACCTGCGTCCGAGCCAGCTGCGGCTGCTGCACCATTTGTCTCGACCATAATTTTGCACCCTATGCCACTCACGTGCCGGATGGACGCGCAGGTTTCACGACATCAGTCAGGCGTAACCTGCGCCACCTTGTAGGTATGCAATTCTCCGTCCTGATCGCGGATAGAGACATATTCGCCAACCGTAAACGCATGCGCTCCGAAACGATAGCCTGCTTCCTCGTCACCTTGAGCGGCATAATCGTAGTCGAATGCCCAGGTTGCGCCGCCAGCGCCACCGGGCCGATGGATGAGAATGCCTCGTTCGACCGTTAAATTGTTTTCCAGCCGGTGCACAAAACACCGGGCCCGGTCCTCTTTCCATCTTTCGAGATCGATATGGAAGGTTTCATCGAGCGGTGCATGGAATTCATACCCTTCGCCGGGATCACCCTGTGGTGTTCCCGGGGCACGCGCCAGTTCAAGGCGAATTTTGTGCATGCGGACCTTACTGCCCTTGTCGCTCATCGTATTTTTTCCTCACTGCATATGCACGTGTAGCTAGTGCGCCATCAGAACCGGCAGCGTCATTGAATCGAGAATGGTGCGCGTGGTGCCGCCAATGACAAATTCGCGCAAACGGGAATGGCCATAACAACCCATCACCATGAAGTCTGCGCCCGTGTCTGCTGCATGGGACAACAATAACGATGCATTGTCCTCTCCGGGTGCAAGTTGCTTGAGTTCAGCGGAGATACCATGGCGAATGAGGTGGTGCGTGATATCGAATGCCGGCAGCGCATCTCCGTCGTCCTTGTCTCCGGCGATCGTGACAACTTCCACCTGCTTTGCATTGGCCAGCAAGGGCATGGCTCCGGCAATGGCGCGAGCCGCCACCATGCCTCCGTCCCATGCAACGAGCGCTTTTTCCAACCGCGCAGGGCCTTTGTGAATATACGGCAATACGAGCGCCGGACGGCCGGAAGAAAACAGGATGCTGACGAGCGCCTGATTGGCAAATTCCGTTTCATCCGGCTGGCTTTGCCTGACGACCGAAAGATCGAAATTACGTGCGGCGCGGCCCAGTGCGTTTTGAATTTCACCGGACAATCCCTCAATCATCCGAAATTCTGTCTGCACCCCGGCGGGTGCTGCCTGGTTAAGCCGCTGATACGCTTTCTCCGCCGCATCGCGCGATTCTTCGATCGCCTGAACCATCAGGTCGTAGGGGTAGTCACCCACGAAAGAAACCGGTGCGATAATATGCGTCGCGTAACCCACAGCGGTCACGTGAGCTCCGGTCTGCCCGGCCAGCGACAGCACGAACTCGTCCACGTGCACGCCATCCGCCCCGGGGTCGATGACCATCATGATGTCTTTGAGCGCCATATCCTGTGCCTTTCCCGCGATTGATCCCGATTAGAATGAACCTTTTTGCATTGTGACGCCTTGATCTGCTTCAATCCAGCTTTGGCGCTACTGTGCAAAGGTTGAAAGGGATGCAATTTCCAGGACGAGCCTTGCGAGGATCCTTATATGACGGACGCAAGGGCCTTGATGGCCTGGCCGGTCTTTATTCTATGCGCGGGCATCATAGCGTATGCTGGCCCGCTGCTGGTGCGTTACGCCGATGTCATAGGTTGGCGGAGTAATCTGAGCCGTTCCTGGATCGGGATAGCGCTACTCGCAACGGCGACATCCCTGCCTGAACTGTTTACCGGCATCAGTGCTGTATCGTTCGCCGACGCGCCCGACATTGCGGTCGGCGATGTATTCGGCAGCTGCATGTTCAACCTGCTGTTGATCGTTCTGCTTGACGGGATGTATCGGGAAAAACCGCTGTTCGTTTCGATTACCCAGGGACATCTGCTTACCGCAGGCTTCGGCGTCATCGCGATCGGCATTGCCGGAGCTGCAATTCTCACCGGTCGAAACGGCGGAACCCTCGCATGGCATAGCATCGGAATGACGACACCGGTTATCATCGGGCTCTATGTTGTTTCCATCCGCGCGGTCTATCGTTACGAAGCCGCCCAGCCGGTCAACCGGGAGCTTTTTGAGCACTACGCGGCAATACCCTACCGCCGTGCGGTTATCGGCTATACGATTGCTGCAAGCGTCATTGTTGTGGCGGCTGCCGCGCTCCCGTTTGCGGCAGTTGAAATCAGCGCCTTGATGGGCTGGCGCCAGGCATTCGTCGGCGCACTGTTTGTTGCTGCCGCAACGTCATTGCCGGAACTTT
The DNA here is from genome assembly GCA_963700795.1 of uncultured Alphaproteobacteria bacterium. GTDB lineage: Bacteria > Pseudomonadota > Alphaproteobacteria > Rhizobiales > Beijerinckiaceae > Terripilifer. Next base: position 628,876 of record CAVOYX010000006.1, read on the forward strand.
TCGTCACGCTCGGCGCCCTGCGAATGCGCGCGCTGGACCTTGCCATCGCCAATCTGCTCGGCAGCAATCTCTTCAACATTCTCATTCTGGCGATTGATGACATAGCCTGGCGCAAGGGGCCATTGCTGCCCAACGTGTCCAGCGCCCATGCGGTGACTGCGTTCATGGCCGCAATCATGTCCGGGATTGTCATTGTGGCGCTGGTGTCCCGGTCCGGCCACCGGATCAGGGGCGTGTTCGGGTGGGCCAGCCTGTCGCTGCTGGCGGTCTATCTGGTGGGAACCCTTGCGGTTTACCTTTATTGATGGCGCACCGATGAAAAGTCACGGTTCAGGCTGTTCTTTCCCAAAGCAACGTTGAATTCGAACCGCATTTCCTGTACCCCGGACAGGACCTCGGCGCCCGGCGCAGAGTGTGTTTCGCAGTACGCGAACGCATGGTACCAATGACCGATAAACCCAGTAACAGGAGTGACGCTCATGTCCTTTAGCTTGCCTGACCTGCCATATGCCTACGAAGCTCTCCAGCCCTATATGTCCAAGGAAACGCTGGAATATCATCACGACAAGCATCATCTGGCCTATGTGAACAACGGCAACAACCTGCTCAAGGGCTCGGGCCTTGAAGGCAAGTCACTGGAAGAAGTCGTCAAAGGCTCTTTCGGCAAGAACGCCGGCCTCTTCAACAATGCCGGGCAGCATTACAACCACATGCATTTCTGGAAATGGATGAAGCCCAATGGCGGCGGCAATATTCCGGGCAAGCTGGAAAAGGCGATCATCTCCAGCTTTGGTTCGATCGACAAGATGAAAGAAGATTTCATTGCTGCTGGCATCGGCCAGTTCGGCTCCGGCTGGTGCTGGCTGTCGGTTGAAGGCGGCAAGATCGCAGTCACCAAGACTGCAAACGGCGAAAACCCGCTGGTTCATGGCGGCAATCCTATTTTGGGCTGCGACGTGTGGGAACATTCGTATTACATCGACTACCGCAATGCCCGGCCGGATTATCTGAAGGCCTTCATCAACAATCTGGTGAACTGGGAATATGTGGCCGAACTCTACGACGCAGCTTCTGCGTAACAGGATCGGTACCTGATCAAGCGCCTGCAGCCCCGGTTGCAGGCGTTTTTATTTGTGTCCTTTCAGGACTTTCAGCACGATCAGGCGCTCGTGTGGCGGAGACAGCCGCTGCAGCCACGCTGGCAGGTCGCCCTTGCGGATACGCACGGACAGTTTGTCCTGATCGCCTGCCGCAGTGGACGGCGGCGGCCCCGGATCGCACAGGACCACGTAATCGGCAGCCCATTCCCGAGCGACGTCGCGCGCATTCGCGCTATTGGTTTCGAATGCGTCCAGCGTGCGCAGGATCGTCTTGCCGTTGCGATGGTAATTGCCACTGAATATCGCGTGCTGGGTGAAGACCAGCAATTGCGGCCCGGTATCCAGATCATTCAATACCCGCCCTTTTGGCAGAGCCGCAAGCCGGGCAAACTCGGAACCAAGATGGCAGACCGGATAGACCGGCCCATTACGCCAGACACCACGTGCAGCAACGTCTCCAGGCGAAGCAATATTGCCACCTGACGGTGCAGCATGTGCGGCGATAACGGCACCGGTGATAGCTGACCCGGTAACACTTGCCCCGGTAATACTTGCCCCGGATCTGGCTGAAGCAGAACCGGGCACCATCGCACTCAGCCCGTGCCAGACCGGCGAAAACAGCGCCACGACGATAACCGCATAGGCAAGCTGCGCTTTGGAGAAACGACGGGCCACCGATTGTGCAAACAGGTTTTCCATGGCCGGGCGGGCCGAGAGCAGCACGAATATCGCCAGTGGAATGCTGGCAAGGATGCCGACGCGCAACATGCGAAACTGCAGCATTGTCGCGGCCAGGCACAGGACCATCACCGCATAGAACGCGATCAGATTGCGATTGCGCCAGCCATCGCGATTGAGCGCCCAGCCGCCTCCACCGAGCAGGATGAGACCATAGGCGATGGTCGAAACCCAGTGATCGGGCGCATTACGCAAAGTTACCGGCAGGCTCTGGGCTTCGGTAATGTCGACGAGCCAGCGGGTCTGCATCTCCTCACTCAATCCGGCAAAACCGCTCGAGAGAACCTGCGGAAACAAGGCTACCAAAACGCCCGCAGCGAGCAATCCAGCCACCGCGCCGGCAGCGCAGCGCATGATACCTGCGCGAAACTCCAGGCTTTGCGGCAGCACCGGCGTTGCCAGCCGCAAGGCAACAAACGCTGCTGACAGCAACAACAGCATCGCAAGATAAAACACGGATATCGCATCGGGATGAGGCGTGAGCCATTGGGCCGGTGGCACGAAAACGAAAAACAGGATTACGATGGCGCTGCTCATGCCGCCCGCCATGCGCAAAAGCCCGTGCCCGTCCCGGTCTTCTCCCAGAGCCCAGTCGAGGCCAAGGATGATTGGAAATGCCAGCATGATGAGAAAGGCATCGATGCCAACGGCAATCGACAAAGCGATGGATACGCCGATCAGCGCATGGCCCCAGCGCGTATCGCGATTGACCAGACCCAAAAGCGCAAACGAAAAAAACAGGATCTGCACACTGTGATGATCGATGCGCCCGGGCGCGAATTCGGCAATCGCGTACACACATGTCACGGTGAACAGCAACGGTAGCAAGCGATTGACGCCCGGCAGCACGCGATCACAGATGCGCACCATGACGAGCACAACTGCAATCAGCAGCAACGTCGGCCATACGATTGTTGCAAGGCGTTCGGCCAGCAGCGGTTCGGCAAACAGGCCGAAGAATTTTATCAACGCCGCCAGTGGCACATCGACAAGGCGCGACCAGTGCACGTCACCGCCAACGGGCGGGTTCATGCGCGCAACCGACACATCGAACCAGGACTGGCCGGCGAGCCAGCCACGCACCTGATTGAGGCGGAGAAAATCGTCCGGATCGGGCATTGCGCCCTCGGCCAGAATGTCGGGCAGTTTTTGTATGTTCCAGGCGAGCTGGAACAGCAAGGTCCAGACAGCCAGCCGCAGGGTTGAAACCGGCGCGGCACCTGGCGCGGACGGGCTGGTTATTTCCGGACTGGCCTGATGGCTGGACATGAGTTTCCCGGGGCCGGCTGGCACGGCTGATGATTGGCTCGGCGCGGGACGGCGCGACCACACTTGGAGACCGGCATAGTCCTATGCCGGGCTTAAGATTTTCTTGAGATTTGGCGGCAGGGCCAGGCGTCGATCAGTTCAGATTGGCCAGATTCAGCACCCGCATCGCGCCCATCCAGATGGCGTGATCGGTGTGGTCTTTCAGGGCATTGCCGGTGCTGGGATGCGAAAATACCACGAGCCCGTCGCGATGGCGCGACAACCAGGACAGGACCTCGCCAACTTTTTCGGGCGGGATCGACAACTGGCAGGAAAAATCGGGATGCGGACCGACAGGCCTCTCATGCATGCGGCCCATCAGGATGCCAAAAGTCTCGCTGCAGCGCTTGCACACATCGCGCGCCTTTTCGACCGTCTCCGGACCGAAATAGACATGGGCGTGAAAGGAGGGGTTCTGAATTTCGCTCATCACGGCACGATAGCATGGCTTGATGGAGAGCTGAAATTTTCGCGATAAAAAACCCCCGCACCCGTTATCGGACGCGAGGGCTTTCAGACTTGAAAACTTCTTATTCCGCGCCTTCAACGACGCGCAGGTCACGCTTCACGCCACCATCCAGCGCCTTCAGGGCAGCCTGATAGCCCGGACCATCATGGCAGGCGACAGCGGTCGCCAGATCGGCGAATTCGACGATAACCGTGCGCTGCAAAATGCCGGCTTCATATGCTTTGGCAGCTGTGCCACGGGCCAGAAACTTGCCGCCGGCAGCCTGGATGGCCGGGCCTGCAAGCTTTGCATAAGCGGCAAGTTTATCGTTGTCATAGACTTCGTGATAGGCGCTGATCCAATAGGCTTTGGCCATTGTTTTCTCCTTTAGTGAAATTGCGCAGTGAAATTGCGATGCAGGCCTATTCGAGGCCTTCGATGACGCGCAGGTCCCGGGTCACCCCGCCATCAAGGGCCTTGAGCGCAGCCTGATAACCGGGGCCGTCATGGGTGGCGATTGCCGCTTCCAGCGACGGGAACTCAACCACGACAACGCGGCCAATCTTGCCGGCCTCATAGGCCTTGGCTGCCGTGCCGCGCGCGAGCGGCTTGCCGCCGCCGGCGGCGACCGCGGGACCGGCCAGCGCGCCATAGGCGGCCAGTTTTGCCTCGTCGTGAATGGCTGAATAAACGCTAACCCAATAGGCCTTGGCCATGATGTCCTCCCATGTTTGCGGCGCAAGATGGCAGGCCCGGCCCGTGGAGGCAAGGCCATGCCGGATCATTCAGGCTGCGAATTTTGGTTGCCGAAGATAGTCGGCGCGCCGCCCTGCAACGCGCTCCCTGATTTTGCCGCCGAAGGTCTTCATCTCTTCAAACTCGGACGGCTTGATATTTGCGGGAATTGATTTCTTGAAGCTCTCGCGCTGTTGCACGCGCGCCCACCAGTCCTGCACCGCCGGCCTGTCTCCAACCCAAACATCCAGCAGGTCTAGATAAGCCAGGCGCGCGACAAACGGCATCATGTTGATGTCGGCCAATGACACCTCCTTGCCCACCAGCCAGGGCCCGCCAGCCTTGATGTCCTTTTCCATCTTTTCGAAGGCAATCTCGAACTGGCCAATGCCCTGATAGACATAAGGGCTGTCGACGCCTTCGTTGTAGGTGGATTCCAGCCGCGCCCGCTTGATCGGATCGCCCGTGTTCTTGAAGCGTCCTTCGCGTTGTTCCTCACTCATGTTGCGCATGCGTTCGCGGAACATGGCGGAGAAAGACAATTCACGCGTGGCCTCGAACAGATATTCATCAACCAGCTTGCTCCACAAGCGCATGCGGGAGCGACCATGGGCGTCCGCCGGGGTCAGGCGTGGTTCGGGGAAAGTCTCTTCGAGATATTCGCAGATGAGCGAGGATTCGATGACGATCTTGCCATCGTGATCTAGCGCCGGGACCACGCCCTTGGGATGTATCTTGAGATAGGCCGGGCTGAATTGTTCGTTGGTGAACAGGTTCACCGTCTGCACCTCGAAAGGCACGCCCTTTTCCGCAAGGGTGATGAACACCTTTTGCGTGCAGATCGAATTCATGAAGGAATAAAGTTTCAGCATGTGTATTCCGTTGGTTTCAGGCAGCGACCGGATAGGACATGATGCCGACACCCGTTGCCCAGGGTTTGACGGCCTCATAGGCGACAAGCTCTGCGCCGCGTTCGCCCATGATGCCGGCAAGGCAGCACCAGGCCAGCAGTTCCAATGTGCCAGCTCCCGCAGCCATCAATTCCTGATCGCTGTAGGCCGACAATGCGGCAAGGTCTCCCCGGTGCATATTGTCGATAAAGCGAGCGTCGAAATCGGAATCGATGAAGCCATGCCCGATTTCGCCCGGATCGTGTGACAGGCCTCCCGTCGCGACGACTGCGATCCGTTTGCCGCTGTTTTCCAGCACGGGACGCAGAACCTTGCCGAGTTCGACGCAGCGCTCTGGCGCTTGGGCGCGGTGTTGCCAGTGTGTTGAACATGATCGGAATGATGGGAATGTTCTTGTCCGGCATCAGAAAATGCAGCGGCACGATAGTGCCGTGATCGAGCGCCATCTCATGACTGTAATTCGGTTCGAAGCCATTGGCATAACATTGGGTGAGCAATTCCTCCGCCAATGCGGGGTCGCCGGGAATACGGGACTTCTCGACACGCAGCCAAGGCTCGACGGGACCGTCGTAATGTTCCGCCCGGCCAATGCAGAAGGCCCCGACATGATCGAGGAAAAAATTGACCCAGTGTTCGGACGTCAGCGCCAGCACCACATCCGGCTTGCTGGCGGCAAAGCCTGCCGCATCTTTTCGAAAGCGGCAAACAACCTGTCTTTTTGTTCGGCGGGCGCGGCTTCCGTCCAGGCGGTAATGCCGGGTGCATGGCTTGCGCCAGTGGCGTAGACAATCGTCACGTCAATTACTCCTGATTGCCGCGAGATAATCGGGCTCGGGCATTTTCTGCAACAGGGTGAAAGGGCGCAGGATCAGGCCATGCGCGCCCAGTTTGTAGAGGCTGGAAATATCATTGGCCACAACCGCTTCCCGCTCGGGGCTTGTCAGGTCAAAGCCGGCCGCCACCCCTGCCCGGTCGGCAAAAAATTTCTCGCGCGTCTGCGGGATTGCGGTTCACTTCCCGCAATAATTTGTTCAGTGCATAGGTGCTCATGATCCCGGTCGTGTCTGGATTGCAATGTGGCAAGTCTAGCACCTTGCTGCCGGCAAAGACTCCACCAGGCGAAACGCGAGACATTGCACGAAAGGATTGCCGCCAAAACGATTGCGGCCACCGCAGGCGCCGAATAGAGTGCCGCCACGATATCAAAACATTGGAGGAGGATGCCATGGGCACGCTGGATGGAAAAGTCGTGATCGTGACGGGGGCCAGCTCCGGCATTGGCGCATCCTGCGTCGAAGTCATGGCAGCGGAAGGCGCGAAAGTCGTCGGCGGCGCACGGCGCAAGGACCGGCTCGACGAACTGGCCGCAAAATGCGGGCCGAACGTCCTGCCGGTCGTTACTGACGTCAAGAAGGAAGCGCGATATCCTCAACCTGTTCGCCGACTGCGACAAGACGTTCGGCGCGCCGCATATCCTCGTCAATTGCGCCGGTTTTGCCCAGCACAAGCCGACTATCGACATGTCTTTGGCTGACTGGAACGACATCATCGAAACGAACCTGACGAGCGTCTTCCTGTGCAGCCGTGAAGCGTTCAGGGTATTCAAGCCGCTGAAGCCGCGGGCGCATCATCAACATCGGATCGATTTCGGCGAAAATGCCGCGGCCGGACAATATCGGTTACCCTGCGACCAAGGCAGCCATCGAGGCCATGACACATTCGCTGGCGATGGACGGACGTGAATTCGGCATTACCGCCTCCTGCCTGCATATCGGCGCGACGGTATCGGAACTTTCACCCAACATGGACACGCGCAACCGCGACGTCACCATGGCGACGGAAGACGTTTCCCGCACCGTGCTGCATATCGCGGCCATGCCGGACGAAACCAATATCTTCAATCTGGTGATGATCCCGATCCGCCAGCCCTATCTGGCGCGGGGGTAAGGTCTGCGCCTTCAGTAACACACGATCTGGCCGCGCTGGGCCGCCGCCCATGTCCTGCATGGATTCCAGCGTGGTCCGGATGTCGGCGATGAGGCGCGCGCGATCGGCTTCGGCCAGGGCAGCCTCGTCGATTTCGCGCAGCCAGATGTTGAAAGAGCTTTTGCGCTCCTGCACCCGACGTTCGGTAAAGGCCGCCAGCGCCGCAAGCGCCTTCGCTCTTGTAACGGTAAGCCAGAAACTCGATCAGGTCCTGTTCGACGGCTGCGGCGTCGAGGGGAATGTGAAACCCGCCTGCGCACATGCAGCCAGCCAGATGCGGCGCGAAGATGATCGCGCTGCTCCATAGGTCCGAAAGGTCGCGCCCGGTCATGGCTTTCATGCGCCGAAGTCAGTCCTGCTGTGTTCTTGTCCAATCCATTGGCTATGTGATACGCGTTTTGCAGGGGACTGACCAGTTTTTCGTGCCGGTGCAAAGACTTGCATGCGGACTGGAAGCGCCCGAACATGCGTCCAGCATCATCAGAAGAGACAGCATGACAGTCGAGGAAAAGTCCGGCCACACAGCCCGGCAAAAAAGAACAGCGCGCGCCGGCCCATCAGGCTTGCCGCCGACATTGGCGGAACCTTCACCGACGTTGCCGCTTTCGACGAGAAAATCCGGGCGAACTGCTGCTTGGCAAATCGCTTTCCACACCGCGCCAGCTGGTGGATGGCATTTCCGACGGCGTAGCCAAGGCCGATGCAGTCTATGCCGATGCCACGATCTTCCTGCACGGCTCGACCATCGCCATCAATACGATGCTGGAGCGCAGCGGCGCAAAGACCGCGTTGATCACCACCGAAGGTTTTCGCGACGTTTACGAGATTGGCCGCATCAACCGCCCCGATGCCTACAATCTGTATTTCAAGAAACACGACCCGCTGGTGCGCCGTTCCTTGCGATTTGAGGTGCGCGAACGCCTGACAGCCGAAGGCGACGTGCATCTGCCGCTCGACGAGCAGGGCGTGCATGCCGTTTGCGACAAGCTGATCGAGCTTGGAATCGATGCAGTTGCAATCATGTTCCTGCATTCCTATCGCAATCCCGACCATGAAATTCGCGCGCGCGATATCGTTCGCAATCGCATGCCGGATGCTTTCGTTTCCGCATCACATGAACTGAGCCAGGAATACCGCGAATTCGAACGGGTTTCGACAGTCATTTCGAATGCCTATATCGGCCCGCGCGTGCGCGATTATATCGCCGGGATCGACGATCACCTGAAGGCAGAGAATTTCAAGGGCTCGTTCCTGCTGGTTCAGTCGACAGGCGGCCTTTACGAATCCGCGCAGGCCAAAGAACAATGCGTGCGCATGCTGGAATCAGGGCCTGCTGCCGGCGTCATCGGCGCGCAGGCGCTGTGCAAGGCGGTGGGCTGGCCGGATGCCATCGGCTTCGACATGGGCGGCACGACCGCCAAGGCCGGCGTGATCTATCAGGGCGAGGCGCTGACCACAGGCGCAGCTCTTGTCGGCGGCTACGAGCGCGCATTGCCAGTGCAGATCCCGATGATCGACATTTTCGAAGTCGGCACGGGCGGAGGCTCCATCGCCTGGATCGATGAAGGCGGCGCCCTGCATGTCGGGCCAGTGTCGGCGGGCGCAGAACCCGGACCGGCCTGCTACGGGCGCGGCGGTGAGGAACCCACCGTGACGGACGCCAACCTCGTGCTGGGACGCCTGGATGCAAAACGATTTCTGGGCGGCGAAATGGCGCTCGATGTCGAAGCAGCCAAGCGGGTGATCGAAAAGAAAATCGCCAAGCCTCTGGGCCTCGACGTGCTCAGCGCAGCAGCAGGTATATCTGCGTATTGCGGCAACGACCATGTCTTACGCGGTGAAAGGCGTGACCACCGAGCGCGGACTGGATGCAGCAGCTTTTCCGATGATCGCCTATGGCGGCGCAGGTCCATTGCATGCCGTTGCCATTGCACGCGAAATCGGCACGGAAAAAGTGATCGTGCCGCGCGCGCCGGGCCATTTCTGCGCTTTCGGCATGTTGTTCTCGGATCTGCGTTACGATTTCGTGCGCACATGGCCGATGCGGCTGGCGACGGTTCCGTTCGGCGAAATGCAGAAGATTTTCAATGAACTTGTCGCCGAAGGCGAAGCAGCATTGAAGCGGGCCCACCAGGGCAAGCTCCCGATCAAGGTCGCGCTGTCGGCGGACATGCGCTACGTCGGGCAGGAACATGCCGTCACGATCGCGCTGCCCAACCAGCTCATCAAGAAGCAGGACCGGGCTGGCATCAAGCAGCGCTTCGATGAGGATCATCAGTTGCGCTACGGCACATGCGCACCGAACGAAGCCGCAGAGATCGTGAGCCTGCGCGCAACGGTCAGCGGCGTGATGAAGGCGCCTCCGCTAGAAAAAATAGCGAAGGGCACGTCCACACCGCCCAAATCAGCGACCATCGGTACGCGCATGGTGAGCTTCGACAACCGGCCCAAACCGGTACGCACACAGCTTTACCGGCGCGAGGACCTGAAGGCCGGCAATCGCATCAAGGGACCGGCGCTGATCGAGGAACATGCCTCGACGACCACGGTTTTCCCCAGCGACACGCTGGTCGTCGATCAGTTCGGCAATCTCGTCATCACCATCGGGAGGGACTGATCATGGCCCCTGCCAAAAAGAAGAAGCCAACAGTGAAGACATCCGCGAAGACCTCCGCAGCTAAAAAATCGGGCGCAAAAAAATCGGGCGTAAAAAAAGCCGCTTCCAAAAACAATGCAAAGAAGAAATCTGCGGCACGCAAACCGGCAAACAAAGCGGCAAGCAAGACATCAGCCCGGAAGAGCATCAGCGCGCGCCGGCGTTTTTCCAAGACCGATCCGATCCTGACAGAAATCATCCGCAATGGCGTGCTGGCTGTAACGGAGGAGATGAAAACAAATCTCACCCGCACGGCCTATAACATGATCATCTACGAGGCGCTCGACTTCACGGTAGGCCTGTTTACTGCCGAAGGTGAAACGATCTCCGTTGGCATTGGCTTGCCGATGTTCATCCGTGGCATGTCGGAAACGGTGCGCGCAAAGCTGAAACACTTCGGCAAGGATGGCATTCATGAAGGCGATATTCTGGTTACCAATGATGCCTACACGACCGGAAGCCACCTGAACCATTTCACGTTCAGCCTGCCGATATTCCATGAAGGCGAATTGACTGCGTTTGCCTGCTGCATGGCGCACTGGATCGACGTCGGCGGTGTGGTCGGCGGCGTGACGACGGATATATATTCCGAAGGCATCCAGATACCCATCGTCAAGTATCAGAAGGCGGGCAAGGTCAATCAGGACCTCGTGGATATCATTCGCATGAACGTGCGTATTCCCGAACGGGCCATGGGCGATCTTCGCGCGCAGGTTACTGCGGTCAAGACCGGCGAGCGGCGTTTCAGCCAGTTGCTGGATCGCTACGGACGCGCAGAAACCATGCGTGCGATCAGCCAGATCATGGACCAGTCGGAACGCTCGGCGCGGCTGCGCACGAAGGAAATTCCCGACGGCGTGTATGAGGCAACGTCCTACATGGACGATGATGGCGTGGACATCGGCAAGCCAATCCCGATCAAGGTGAAGGTCATCGTCGAAGGCGAAGACATGACCATCGATCTGACCGAAGTTTCGCAGCAGGTGCGTGGCTTTTACAATTCCGGCATGACGACCGGGTACGCCTGTGCGCAGGTTGCATATAAATGCATGACATCGCCCACTGACTATCCCATCAACGAAGGCAGTTTCCGATCGCTGAAAGTCAAACTTGCGCCAGGCACAATCGTCAGCGCGATCAAGCCTGCTGCCATGCGCTGGTGGATGACTTTTCCCATGACGATCGTCGACACGATCTTCAAGGCGCTGGAAGCGGCCGTTCCCGATCGCGTCATCGCCGGCCACCATGCCGACCTTATAGCCGTGCGGGTACACGGCATTCAGCCGAAATCCGGCCAGTTCTATCTCGGTGGCTTCGGGCCGCTGGGCGGCGGCTGGGGCGCAAAAATGACCGAGGACGGGATGAGCGCGACAGTCTGTCTCAATGACGGCGATACGCACAATACGCCTGTGGAGGCGACCGAGGCGAAGTTCCCGCTGCTGGTCAATCGCATGGCCTTGCGGGAAGGCTCGGGCGGCGCTGGCCGCTGGCGTGGTGGGCTGGGTATCGAACGGCTGGTCTCGGCGCGCGCACCCATGACCTTCAACGCGGAAGTCGATCGCGTGCATTGCACGCCATGGGGCCTGAACGGCGGCAAGGACGGCAAGGGCAACCAGGTAACACTCACCGACGGCGGGGGCGCGGAAGAAACATTCCCCAACGCCAAAGTCCTGATGCGCAGGCTTGCGCCGGGCGAAGGGTTCTGGTCGCGCTCGGGCGGTGGCGGCGGTTATGGCGCACCACAGGAGCGTGAGGCTGAACGCGTCGCTTTCGACGTGGCGGAAGGCTATGTCAGCGCGGACGAAGCCCGCGAGGTCTACGGCGTTGCGCTGAACGACGATGGCAGCGTGGATGAAGCAGGCACGAAGGTCCTGCGCAGCCGCATGGGCAAAGTCCGCATCGCCTGAACGCGCCGCCGACCAATCCTATGTGCGCTACTTCCACGGCTCGACAATAATCTTGCCGACATGTGCGTTCGCGTCCATGCGCGCAAAAGCCGCGTGCAGGTTGGCAAACGTGTAACGGGTGTCGATGACAGGATCGATACCGTGCACGGTAATGGCGCGCAGCATGGCTTCGAATGTTTCCCGGCTGCCAACCGTGACACCCTGCAAACGCACCTGACGCATGACCGCAAGGGGCAGATTGATCTCGGCGCGGGCGCCATCAAGCACACCGATCAGTGCAATCGTTCCACCGGGACGAATGACACGCAGGGACGCGTCAAGTGTGCCGCCACCGCCGACATCGACGATCAGATCGAGCCGCCCGGTTGGCGAGAGTGAGCGCGCGCTGCGCGCCCAGTCCTTGTCCGTGCGATAATTCACGGTTGCATCGGCGCCCAGCGCCTTGAGCCTTTTTTCACGTTCGGACGAGGATGTGGTCGCAACAACATGCGCACCACTCATCCTGGCAAACTGAAGCGCGAAGAGCGACACACCACCGGTACCTTGAATCAAGACCGTATCGCCGGGCTGCGTGTTGCCCAGTGTCACGATTGCTGACCATGCCGTAAGGGCCGCGCAAGGCAATGTGCTTGCAGTCTCGAAGCTCATCGCATCGGGAATTGGCAGCAGTGCTGTCTCCGGCACGATGATGATCTGCTCCAGCGTGCCGTCACCACTCGCCCCGCCCATGGCCTCAGAAAGTTTCAGGCTGGAAGGTTCGCCTGCCAGCCACAACGGCATCATGTGCAGCACAACGCGGTCGCCTTTTTTGATGCGCTTGCATCCCGGACCAATTGCATCGGCAATGCCCGCACCATCGGAACATGGTACAGAAGGAAGATCTTGCTTCGGATTGTAAACGCCCTGCACCATCAGCAGGTCGCGCCTGTTGAGGCTGACGGCTTCAACACGCAACCGCACCTGCCCCTGTCCGGGCTCAACGGTTTGCGCTTGCGTGACATTGAGGTTTTCAATGCCGAATGCGCGATCGATGACAGCTTTTTGATGAAACACGGCTCACCTCACAACACGATGACGCCATCGCCCCCGGTGTAAAGGCTCTGCAGAAGAGCCGAACGCCGTGCGAGAACCGCGCGCTGGTTGACATACCCCTTGTCGGTTATCTCGCCAGCATCCACCGACGGCGGCTCTGCCATGAGTATAGCGCGTGTGGCGAAGCTCGACGAGCCCGCGCCTGCCAGTTTCAACTTGCCCAGCCCGGCGCGCAACGCCGCCTGAACCTTGGCGCTGGCAAGTACATCTGCAACAGGCACATCGCCAGCAACGCCAGCCACAGCACGGCAGCCGGCATGACTGGCGAAAACAAGAAACCCTATTTCAGACCTGTCATGACCGGCGACAACAATATCCTGCGCGATGGGCGCAAGCGCATCTATGGCGCGCAGGCGCAGGGCGCCGACACTGACCCAGGTTCCCGATGTCAGCTTGAAATCTTCCGACACCCGGCCATCGAAATAAATGCCCCTGGCCGGATCGGCGGGATCGGCGAAGCGTACGGCATCGCCGATCATGTAGAAATCCTCGTCATCAAACGCGCCCGCCGTGAGGTCGGGGCGCTTCCAGTATCCGGGCGTGATAACCGGACCACGCACGCGAATTTCGTCCTTGTCGCCATTGGGAACAAGCTTCAATTCCACACCGGGCGGCGCAACACCGATGTTGCCGGATTTTTCCGCCTGAAAATGACAATCCGATGCCAGCGGAGAGGTTTCCGTCGACCCCCAACCAGACGTCATGATGACTTTTTCGCCGATGGTTTGCTGTGAGAGTTCGGCAAGATCATCCCAGACGTTCTGCGGCAGCGCCGCGCCTGCATAGAAAATGATCTGCAAGTTTGCGAAGAACGCCTCGCGCAACGCAGCATCCTTGCGCATTTCCTGCACCAGCAAGTCGTATCCGCGCGGCACGTTGAAATAGACGTTGCTTGAAACGTCCTTGATGTTGTTCACCGTGCGCTGGAGTATGCCCGGTGCAGGCTTGCCATTGTCGATATACATCGTGCCGCCGCCGCGCAACACCATGTTGAAATTGTGATTGCCGCCGAATGTATGGCTCCATGGCAGCCAGTCGAGAGTGACGACCGGTGTATTATCCAGAAATTTCCAGCCGCAGGCTTTCGACTCCTGTGAAAAGGTCATCATCCGCTGCGTGTTGATGACACCCTTCGGCTCACCCGTAGATCCGGATGTGAAAAGAATCTTTGCTATCGTATCCGGACCAATTTTGGCGAAGGCCGCATCAACTGCGGACTTGTCCGTGCGTGCCGTAATGTCCGCAAACGAAAATATGCCATCGGATGCATTGGCGCTGGCGATGATCTTGCCCGTGTGCAGTCCTGCGATATCGGCAAGGGCTGGCGCAAATGCCTTTGCGTCGGACACATAGATTGCGCCGGGATCAAGCAAGGTGATGATGGATTTCAATTTCGCGTGATCTTGCGACATGAGCGAATATGCCACCGATACAGACGCAACCGGAACGCCGCAATGAGAGCCCGCCAGCATCATCATCGCGTGGTCGATGGAATTGTCGCACAAGACGGCAACAGGACGGTCAGGACCAAGGCCGCTCGCCAGCATCCATGTGGCGATGGCCTCGACGTTCGCCAGCGTCTGTTTATAAGTCTGGCGTCGCCACGGCGCATCCGGTTCGGAGCCGGTGCGCTCGCAAAGGAAATCGCGATCCGGCGTCTGCGACGCCCATTTAACAAGCCATTCGCCCACACAGCGGGGATGGGAAGGTCGGGGCACGTTCGAGCGCAGGATGCGTGAACCATCCGGACGCTTTTCGATGGCCATATCGGGCTTGGAAAACAATATTGCGGGATCGCGAACCGGCTTTCCCGATGCTGCAGATGTCATGTTTCCTCCCGCTTTGTTCTAGTATGTCTCGACGTGATATCTGCCGCTGTCACGCATCAATGCGCGAATGTCCGCCCACTTCAGATTTACACCACGACAGATGTCGTCCAGAGCTGCGTCTACACCTTGTTCCATGCCTTTAAGTCCACAAACATAGATATGCGTCTCGGGCTTGCCGAGCAAGGCCGCGAGCGTATCGGCTTCGCGACGCATTGCATCCTGCACGTAGGTTTTAGGTTCACCGGGAACACGCGAATAGCACAGATATTTTCCAAGCAATTTTTCCGGCACTTTCTGCAATGGTCCGAAGTACGGCAGTTCCTCGGGACGGCGCGCGCCAAAAAACAACAGCATGCGGCCTGTCGCATTAGCCATGGTGCGCCTGCGCCATTCTGTGAAACCGCGAAATGGCGCCGAGCCCGTGCCGGTACATATCATGATGATATTGGCTGCTGGATCGTTGGGCATCAGGAATGTTGCGCCAAAGGGTCCGGTGACTTCCACCTTGTCGCCCTTCTTGAGATCGCACAAATAGTTCGAACAAATTCCCTGCGTCTCGCGCTTGACCGTCAATGCAAGATTGTTGGTGTTGGGCCGCTCGCCATGCCGCGGGCTTGAGATTGAATACAACCGGATGCGGTGGGCTTCGCCCCTGGCGTCAACACCGGGTGGAATAATGCCGATGCTTTGACCTTCGAGCACCGGAAAATGCGTATCGCCAAAATCCAGAATGATGTGCCGTACATCGCTGTCTGCATCGGCGCCAGTCAAACGGTAAGCGCCAGTGACAGTTGCAATTGCCGGACGCGATTTGTTGTACAGGTTCACCGTAGGCTTGGAAGCGGTAGCCGGCGCCTTCATCCGCCCGCCTGCGCCACCATGGGCCTCGGCCAGCAGGGCGGACACTTCGTCTTCCATCGCGTCAAGTTTGGCGTTGTCTTCGTCTGCAGCAAGTTCCTCCTGCTGCGGAAGATCTTCCCAGGAAAACTGGTCGTCCAGGGACCAGGCCGTCCTGACTATGCGCCAGTTGTTAATTGCACCTGTGGGACAGGGCGAAATGCAGTCCATGCAATAATTGCACTTGTCTGCATCGACGACGTAATTGTTGGCGTCATGCGTGATGGCATCGATCGGGCACGTCTCTTCGCAGGTATTGCAGCGAATGCAAATCTCCGGATCGATCAGGTGTTGCTTGATGAGCCCTGCCGGCGCGTCATCCATCATGTTCTCCCTCCCGCGACATTCATATTACATGCGAGCCGGACCCGATGGCACCGGCTCGCATTTTTTTGCGCATTTGAACGGCTATTCGTGGATCTTCACATATTCGAATTCGCCGGGCTTGTTATCGATACCCATGCGCGGGGGATTGATCCAGCCTGCATATTGGCCAGGCTCAACAACCGCCTGCATGAGTGAATCGATGAAACTCACCATCGGCTGCAGAAGGCAGATAATCGTCGCGAACCTTGGCCCAGTCTGCGGCCGAAAGCAGCACACCCTTGGGGCTTGCCTGCACATCGCGGAATTCGCCAATGTGCCGGTTGAACGCAACATGCGGCAATTCCAGACGGAAGTTCACACCTTCCTTGGCGATGATCTTGTTCCAGCGCTCCACGCCCTTGGCGCAGTCGGCTGTGTAATCATCACGCAGGCGCATGTTCAATGCCGTCAGCGCCGGCTCATCCACGGATTTGATCTGACCGTCGATCATTTTCAGCACCGGATAGGTCGAATTGGTCAACCGGTGGTCGTCATCGATCTTGGTTTCCTCAAAGCGGCCCTTGAGCCCGGCATTGTAGAAGTTCGCGGCATTGGTCGATATTTCCGAACCGAACAGATCCAGCGTCAGCGGATAGTGCATGTTCAGTTTCTTCTGCAGCGTTGGCAGATCGATCACGCCCAGTTTGCGCACCTTCTGTATGTCGCCTGGATCGTCGATACCCGCCTGTTTCATTGCCTGACAGGTGCGCTCGATGGTACGGCCCACACCCGTCTCGCCGACGAACATGTGATGGGCTTCTTCGGTGAGCATGAAGCGGCACGTGCGCGAAAGCGGATCGAAGCCGGACTGGGCAAGGCTTTCGAGCTGCATCTTGCCGTCACGGTCTGTGAAGAACGTGAACATGAAGAAGGACAGCCAGTCCGGCGTCGCCTCGTTGAATGCACCCAGCATGCGCGGGTGATCGGCATCGCCGGAACGGCGGCGCAGCAGCTCTTCGGCTTCCTCGCGGCCATCGCGTCCGAAATATTTGTGCAGCAGATAAACCATTGCCCAAAGGTGACGGCCTTCCTCGACGTTGACCTGAAACAGATTGCGCATGTCGTAGAGTGAAGGCGCAGTCTTTCCCAGGTGACGTTGCTGTTCGACAGATGCCGGTTCCGTGTCGCCCTGGATGACGATCAGCCGGCGCAGCATGGCGCGGTATTCGCCAGGCACTTCCTGCCATGCAGTATCGCCCATATGCTGACCGAAGTTGACCTTGCGGCCATCTTCCTGCGGCGCCAGCAACACACCCCAGCGATACTCGGGCATGCGCACATAATCGAATTTCGCCCAGCCTTTGGGATCGACCGAAATAGCGGTGCGCAGATAGACCAGCGAGTCCTGAAAACCTTCCGGCCCCATGTCCTTCCACCAGTCCAGGTAGCCGGGATACCAACGTTCCAGTCCGCGCAAAACCTGACGGTCATCAGCGAGACCGACGTTGTTAGGAATTTGGGTCGAATAGTCGACGTTGATGAGATCCAACATGTCCGTACTCCTTGGCTAGCTGCTTCAAACGCGGCGCATGTCATAGACCGGCTTCAGGCCAGTCCCATAACGGCGCAGCGCACCTTCTTCGCCGACAGCATTGGGGCGCTGGAATATCCAGTTCTGCCATGCTGTCAGGCGTGCGAAAATTTTCGTTTCCATTGTCTCGGGTCCGGCAAAGCGCAGATTGGCTTCAAGTCCGGTGAGACTGTCCGGGGAAAAGCTGGCGCGCTCTTCCAGAAACACGCGCAGTTCATCGGCCCAATCAATGTCATCCAGGCCGAAGGTGACGAGACCGAGTTCTTCGGCAACATCGCCCTCGAACTTTTCCCCCTGCTTTGCAGCAAGTTCGCCGACCTTGTCCGGCTCACCCAGAAAGCGGGTCTCCAGTCTGGTTATTCCGTTGCCCATGGGATAGGGGCCAAAGTTGGCCGATGTGAGCAACATGGTTGCCTCAGGCCGGTTATCGCCTTCGAACTGGCCGATGAGCATGTATGACCGGTCGGCCGCAAAAGCGATTTCCGCCAGCGTGCCTGCGAAACAGGAGCCGGGCTCGATCTGAGCCACAATGGTGCGCGAGGTAACGTCGATACGCTTCAAAACGCGCTTGATAAAATGCATGGTTTCGTGTGCAAGCCAGTGATCCTTGTTGGCATCGAGAAAAGCATCGAATGCGGCAACCTTGTTCCCGTCGCCAGCGTCTTGAAAATCCATGTACCGGCTTCGAACTCGTTGTTGCGCAAATGCAGGATGGCGTCATCCAGTTCGCGCGCCATGCGCAGTGGCCAGAAGGCAGCGCCTGCCTTCACCATCTGCGTCTGCATTTCCCGGCACATCTGCATCCGGTCCCTTGATCGTGATGGTCGCGACACGCTGGCCGCGATCGATTTCAACCGCTACCAGGGAATAGTTTACACCATTGGGATTGAACGTGCGTTCAAGCGGACCGAGTTTGACGCCATGCTCCGGGCCCTTGCGCGTCGAGGCATCGGCATATTGGCGGGCGCGTTCGGCAACGCGTTCGGCAAGTTTGCTTTGCGGCACAAGTTCATCCACCAGACGCCAGTCTTTTGCGCGACGGCCCTTCACGCCTTCCTCGATGGTGCAGAACACATCGGCATGATCGCGCCGGACCTTGCGCTTGTCGACAACGCGCGTCAGTCCGCCTGTGCCGGGCAGACACCGCCAGCAGGGGCACCTCCGGCAGTGAAACCGCAGCCGTTCCATCGTCGACGAGCATGATGTGATCGGCTGTCAGCGCAAGTTCATACCCACCACCAGCCGCTGTTCCGTTCACGACGCAGATGAATTTCTGCTCCGAATTTTCACTGGCGTCTTCGATGTAATTGCGTGTCTCGTTGGTGAACTTGCAGAAGTTGACCTTGTGCTCATGGGTTGAGCCGGCCAGCATGCGGATGTTGGCGCCAGCACAGAACACCCGCTCACGGCCGGATCGCATCAGCACGGTCTTTACGGACGGATGTTCGAAACGCAGGCGCTGCAAGGCATCGAACAATTCGATATCCACACCCAGATCGTATGAATTCAGTTTAAGCTGATAACCTTCGAACAGACCGCCGTTTTCGTCGACCTCCATGGTCAGCGTTGCAACGTCACCATCGACGGAAAGCTTCCAGTGACGGTATTTTTCCGGATTGGTCTGAAAATCTATGAATTGCGCGCCGTTGGCGAGCTTGCGATCCGTGTCGGCCATGGGTGTTTACCCTCCCTGTCGTGCCATGCACTATATTGCATTATATTTCATTGTCCAGACAACAATTAATAAATACTGCATTTTAATTCATGAGCGCCGTAGTTTTTTCAGTTCGGCCCAATCTGCTGCCTCCGCCGCTACTGCCAGCCGCGAAACTGCCTCCGAAGAAAAGCCCCAGACCGGATCCAAACCGGAGAGCCTGTGGAAAACCTCGGCGGCTTCGGCGAACAGCCGCCCGGCAGCACCCGCACGATCCATCTCCAGCTTGAGCAGGCCGTTGGCGAGCTGGATTATCGCCCGCAAAAATTCTCGGGCAGTGCTGTTTGGTTTCTGCGTCAGCCAAACCTGCTCGAGCAACTCATGGGCTTCCCAATAATAACCTGCGCGCACGAGCGCGAAACCAGTTTGCACGCAGTCCTCCGCACAGAGAGAGGACCTTGCTTCGTCGAGCCAGTTGCGATCGGGGCCTGACGTGATCCCCGGCCGGTGCGCAATGGTCGGAAAAGTACGCACGGATCAAAGCTGCGCTTTGCTGGACGACGCAGCCAGCCGGTCGAGCAGGTCAGGCGAGCCCTGCACAGCCGTGCGCTGCAAATAAAACCGCATGCCACGCAGTCCGCCGAGCTCTTCGCCACCACCCGCGCGGCCGGGACCACCATGCACGCCCTGCGGCATGACGATGGAATGGCCCGTGTGGCCTTTGCCAACGGCCGGATCAATGCACATGACGCGGCCATGGTGCCGGCCAAGCCCTACGGCAAGGCAGGCCGCTTCTGCAGCATCGTCAGCCCAGACGCTGGCAGCCAGTGAGCCTCCCCCGCGAGCAGCCAAAGTCACGGCCTCCTCCATTGAACCGTAACCGATGAGCGTTGCCGCCGGCCCAA
This sequence comes from uncultured Alphaproteobacteria bacterium, assembly GCA_963700795.1. Lineage (GTDB taxonomy): Bacteria > Pseudomonadota > Alphaproteobacteria > Rhizobiales > Beijerinckiaceae > Terripilifer. The sequence continues at coordinate 648,939 of CAVOYX010000006.1, forward strand.
AGACCTCCGTATCGTGCACCGCCTTCTGTCGTGCAACGTCATCGGTCGCTGCCAGCAGCGTCGGCTGTACGAAAGCGCCTTTGTCGGGATCGGCATCGACGAGTTGTGACGGCACGCCACCGCCGCGAACAACTTTTGCTTCCGCTTTCAGTTTGCCGAGGCCTTCGAGCGCAGCCTGTTGCTGCGCTCGGTTCATCAACGGTCCCAGAGCCACACTTTCATTTGCCGGATTGCCTGAAGCGATGGCGTCGATTTTGGCTGCCAGCGCTTCGGTGAGATTGCCAACCAGCGCCTTCGGCACAAGGATGCGGCGAATGTTCGTGCAAAGCTGGCCTGCTTTTGTCGACAATGCGCCACTCACTTCACGCACAAGCAGGTTGAAGGCCTCGCTGTCCCTTGCTGCGCTTTCCCCCAGCACAGCGGTGTTGATGCTATCGGCTTCAATGGTCAGGCGTGGCGCAGCGCGCAAAACACTGGCGTGGGACCTGATGGCCAGTCCAGTGGCGGCAGAACCGGTAAAGGCTATGTGATCGAAGGGTTCTACGGATTCCAGCAAGCCATCGGCCGAACCGCACACTAGCGAGAGAGCACCGTCAGGAAGAACGCCTGCCGCATGGACATCGCGCACCATGACTTCCGATAGCCACGCGCTGGCAGAAGCAGGTTTGGCCAACACCGGAACGCCTGCAAGAATTGCAACCGCAACTTTCTCCCACAGACCCCATGAAGGGAAATTGAAAGCATTGATGCATATGGCAACGCCTGGCCGCGATGTCCACATGTGTTGCAGCAGGAAGTTGCCAGACTTGGTCAGTTGATCCCTGCCCTCTTCCATCAGGTAGCGGGTATCTCCCAGATTTTTACCGAGGCGGGCATAATATTTCAGCGTGCCAATTCCGCCATCAATATCGATGGCAGCATCGCGTTTGGTATTGCCGCTGTTGCGCCGGGCTATTTCATCATAGCGCTCGCGTTTGGCTAAAATGGCATCGGCAATTGCGTTCAACAGGGCGCCTCGTTCGGCAAATGTCATTGCGCGAAGGCCGGCGCCGCCCGCCTCACGCGCGTGCGCCATGGCTGCGGCCATGTCGACACCGGACGAATCCACGATTTCAATTTGTTCGCCGTTCGTCGGGTCACCAAACGGCCGGCCCGCACCTGCGCCATCGCGCCACTGGCCCTGGGTGAATGATTGCAAGCGGATCATGGTTCAAGCCTTTCTTGACTCTACATCTGCAGCGGTTGCTCGTTCAGCCAGGTGGCTTGCGGCCAGGCGGCTTGCGCAAAATGCTGCGATCAATGCGGTTGTTTGCTCTGCTGCTTCACGATGGGGCGAATGCTTCACACCATCCAGCAGAATTGTGTCTATCTCTGCAGGGCACGTTTGCCTTGCAATCTCGAGCTGGCGCGGCGTGCCATACTGGTCTTCTGCACCCTGAATGATCTGCACGGGCACGCGAATGTGTTCGAGATATTCGGTTATGCTCCAGTCATGAAAGTCCGGATTGAGCCAGGCATCGTTCCAGCCGCGAAATGCAACATCGACGTGCTTGTGCCAACGCGCCAGTTTTGTCCGCAGATCCGTGGTTTCATAAAGGGTCTTTGCCTCGGCAATGGAGGCAATCGAAATATCCTCGATGATGAAATGCGGCGCGATGAGCGTTATGCCGCGCAGTCTTGCGTCCTGGATCGCACCGGCATAGATCGAGGCAATCGAGGCGCCATCAGAATGGCCAACCAGGAACCCTTCCCTCAAGCCTAACGCATCGAGCACAAGCGGCAGAACATTCTTTGCTTCATCGTGCATGTAGGTTTTAGGTCGCGGCAGGATTGCAGGATCAGACTGGCCATACCCCGCGCGTGAGTAGGCGAAGACACCAAGGCCCGTCGCTGCGGCAAGACGTTGCGGAAAATCCAGCCACAGGCCAGCGCACCCCAGCCCTTCATGCAGCAGCACAATGGTAGGCGCGGCATCGGGTTGCGGCCCGGTGAAGGAATATTCAAGGCGCGTGCCGTCAATGTCTAACAGACCGCTTGCGGCAAACGGACCGGCAGCCATCAGGCGTCCTCACGCAGCTTGAATCGCTGTATTTTTCCGGTTGCCGTTTTCGGCAGGCTGTCGACGATTTCGATCCAGCGCGGATATTTCCACATCCCGGCGGATTTCTTGACATGTTCCTTGAGTATGTCTTCCAGACCTTCACGCGATGCGCCGTCCTTGAGAATGACAAAAGCCTTGGGCTTCAAGAGGCCTTCTTCATCCTTGGCCGGAACAACAGCGGCCTCCAGCACCGCTTCGTGACCGGCAAGCGCAGCTTCGATCTCAAATGGCGAAACCCAGATACCGCTGACCTTGAACATGTCGTCGGCACGTCCGCAATAGGTGTAACGGCCTGTTGCATCGCGGGTATATTTATCACCGGTGCGTGTCCATTCGCCCTGAAACGTCGAACGGCTTTTCTCGCGCTGGTTCCAGTAGCCTTCGGCCGCTGATGGACCACGGACATAGAGCTCGCCTATTTCGCCATCGGCAACACTACCGCCGCTCTCGTCGAGCAGCTTCAGGTCATAACCGGGAACTGCAACGCCGGATGTTCCATACACGACATGGCCCGGCGCATTGGACAGGAAGATGTGCAACATTTCTGTTGAGCCGACGCCGTCAAGAATGTCCGACCCGAAACGCTTGCGCCAGCTGGCGCCAACATGTTCCGGCAATGCTTCGCCTGCGGACGCGCTCATGCGCAATACCGGTGAGCCCTTGTGGCCACCCAGTTTCTGATCCCCAAGCATGGCTGCATAGAGTGTGGGCACACCGAAAAACAATGTGGGCTTGTATTGCGCCATCATGTCGAACATGAGCGCAGGCGTCGGCCGATCGGGATTTAGAATTGTTGTTGCGCCTGCCGACATGGGAAACGACAGCGCATTGCCAAGACCATATGCGAAGAACAGTTTCGCGGCCGACAAACACACGTCGTCTTCGCGAATGCCCAGCACACCCTTGGCATATAAATTCGCGGTTTCCATCATGCTGGAATGCAAATGCTTGGTGCCCTTGGGCATCCCCGTCGAGCCGGATGAATATAGCCAGAATGCAGGCTCATCAGCACTTGTTTCAACGGTTTCAAATTCAACGCTCTGGGCTGCGAGCTCGCGGGCGAAGTCCTTGTGCGGCGCTTTTGCTTCGCCATCAACGACAATGACTTGCTCAAGCGAGGGCATGTTCTTCAGAGCCGGCTCGACTGTTGGCAATAATGCGGCCGATACGAAAAGGACACGCGCGCGCGAATCCGCGAGCACGTACGCATATTGTTCAGGAGGCAGAAGCGTGTTCAGCGGAATGGCGACCACGCCGGCCCGGATCGCGCCGAGAAACACGACCGGCCAATCGACCGTGTCGAGCATGATCATGACGGCCCGGTCTTCGCGCCTCAGACCCAGCGTGCGCAGCAGATTGGCGCAGCGCCTCGTCTGCTCCTGCAACTGGCCATAGGTGCACGTGCGCACAGGATCGATAAAGGCCGGCTTCTCGCCGCGGCCCTCTTGCACATTGCGATCAAGCAGATCGGTGCAGGCATTATATGGTGTCGGCATGCGTCATGGCTCCGCTGGCGTTTCCATTCACCCCGGCCGCTGCGATTGCGCTTTCGTAAATCGCTGACGCAAATTCAGGCAAAGCGACCAGGAAATGTCCCTGTTTTTTCGTCTATATGCAATATATTTCATAAACGCAACCATCTGGCGGCCTTGATCCAAATTTTTTCATGTACTATTTCTCCTGCAAACAGGATTTGGCATGCCAAACAATCGAGTGAAACGCATCCCGCCAGGCAAGGAGGCCACCGCATCCGCAGGCCATGCCATGCCCGGGGTCTTTGCGGACGATGAGACCTATCTCGCAGATCTCGGGGCACGCGTGCGCCGCGTTCGTGCCATCCGCGGCATGTCCCGCAAGGTTCTCGCCCAGACGTCCGGCATATCCGAACGCTACATCGCCCAGCTTGAAGCTGGAGCCGGCAATGTCTCCATCGTCTTGTTACGCCGCATTGCCAGGGCAACTGGCGTGCGGGTCGAAGACCTTGTCACGACCCTGCCCGATCAATGGGTGGCGATACGCGACCTGCTGCAGAATGCGGCGCCCGAGGCCATTGCCGAAGCAAGACTGGTCTTGTCGGGCGAAGCAAAGGCGCAAAGAACGCAAGCCAGCGTGGCCGCCCACAGTCCGCGCATCGCCCTGGTAGGATTGCGCGGCGCGGGCAAGTCGACGCTCGGCCAGGCGGCTGCGAGCCTGATGGATATAGGGTTTCTGGAGTTGAACCGGGAAATTGAAGGCCACCATGGCCTTTCGGTTACCGAGATATTCAAACTGTATGGCCAGGACGGTTACCGGCGGCTTGAACTTGACGCCCTGAAGCGCATCATTGCCAGCGATGATCCGGTGATCCTGGCAACGGGCGGCGGCATCGTCTCCGAAGCAATCACTTATGAATTGCTGCGAGCCAATTTTTTCACGGTCTGGATCAGGGCCCAGCCTGACGAACATATGGCGCGTGTGCGCCAGCAAGGTGACTTGCGGCCCATGGCCAATGATCGCGCGGCCATGGACGAACTGGTCACAATCCTCTCGAGCCGGGAGCCGCTTTACGCGCTGGCAGATGCACGGATCGACACGTCGGGCCGCGGCACGGCCGATTGTGCCAGCGAACTGGTCGCGACGATCAACGCCCGGTTTCCGGCGCTTGCCGGCGTTGCATGAAAGCCGCCAGGACCATGGCTGCAAGAACTATAGCGCTTGACCATCGCGCAAAACATGAATTAAAATTCATATTGTCGACTTTGCACCGGCATTCCGATACGCTGGTCCGGTCAACATACGTGCTGACGCATATCCGCTGAAGGGAGTAGCGGTCCGTTGCTGCCAGGCTGCTGGCATTCATCACAAGCCGGGCGGTTTTCGTCGGACAGACCTGTTAATCCGTCAAGCCATGGCGTGGCGGCAATACCGAGATGCAAATTCCAAACGATAGTCGAGACTGGGGAGTAGCAATATGAAAACCAACATTTTTGTCAGGCACGTCGCGCTGGCTGCAGGCCTGACGCTTGCGTCCGCAGGCGCCTTTGCGCAGGAAAAAATCAAGATTGGCTTCGTCACCACGCTGACGACCGGTGGCGCTGTCATCGGCAAGGAAATGCAGAATGCAGTAAACCTCGCGCTGGAACACATCGGCGGCAAGATGGGCGGCAAGAGCGTCGAAGTGATATTCGAAGACGATGGCTTCAAGCCTGAAATCGGCAAGCAGAAGACCGACAAGCTGACCAAGCAGGACAAGGTGGATTTCGTCGCCGGTTATATCTGGTCGAACGTGCTTCTGGCTTCGCGCAAATCAGCGCTCGACTCCGGCAAGATCATGATTTCAGCTAACGCTGGCGCTTCGCAAATGGCCGGCCGTCTGTGCCACAAGAATTTCTTCTCCACGTCATGGGTAAACGACCAGATACCGATGTCGATGGGGGAAGTGCTGAACAAGAAGGGCGTCAAGTCGCTCTACGTGATGGCCCCGAACTACGCCGCCGGCAAGAACATGGTCGATGGCCTGAAGCGCACATTCAAGGGCAAAATACTCGGCACCGACTTCACCAAGTGGGGCGCCGACCCGCAGCTTGATTTCTCGGCCGAGCTGGCAAAAGCCAAGGCATCAGGCGCAGAAGGCATTTTCGTGTTCTATCCAGGTGCAGCAGGCGGTGCATTCATCCGCCAATACGCTCAGGCTGGCCTGCAGGGCAAAGTGCCGCTGTATTCAGTGTTTACCGTCGATGCCATCGCACTGCCGAAACTGCAGCAGGCAAACATGAGCGGCGTTATCGGCGCACTTGATACCCTGTTCTGGAGCCCCGATCTCGACAATGCCGCCAACAAGAAGTTCGTGGCAGACTTCAAGAAGAAGTTCGGCAAGCTGCCTGCCTTCTACGCTGCCCAGTCCTACGACGCGATCATGCTGATCAAGTCTGCGGTTGATGCAGTAAAGGGCGATGTTTCCAAGATCGACGCCATGCGCGCAGAAATGCAAAAGGCGAATTTCGCTTCGGTCCGCGGTCCTTTCAAATATGGCAAGAACCACATGCCAATTCAGAACTTCTATCTGCGTGAAGTTCAGAAGGACAGCGAAGGCAACTGGGTCACCAAGATTGTCGACACCGTCTACAAGGATCATCAGGATCCGTTCGTGAACGAATGCAAGATGTGATTCCATATCTTGTGTGACTTCAGGTTCTAGTCCACACGCTTCGACCGGCGCCCGAATGAAACAATTCGTGCGCCGGTTGTGCAAATGGATCGACCGGTCCTCACGCGACCGTTGAGCCCTGCCCTTCTGCCACTTTCAGTTACCGGATCCACCAACGACATGGATACGTCGCTTCTTGTCATACAGACCCTCAACGGTTTGCAACTCGGGATATTGCTATTCCTTGTTGCAGCCGGACTGACATTGACCTTCGGCATCATGGATCTGGTCAATCTGGCGCATGGGTCGCTCTACATGCTGGGCGCATTCTTCTGCGCCATTCTCACCATTCGCACCGGCTCGTTCGTCTGGGGCGTGCTGCTTGCCCTGCCGCTGACAGCACTGGCCGGCTTTATCGTTGAGTATGTCGTCATACGGCATCTCTATCATCGCAATCATCTCGATCACGTACTCGCCACGTTCGGCCTGATACTGGTCATCGATTTACTCGCCCAGATGTTCTTTCGCGCCGAAGGTTATTCGGTCCCGTTGCCCGACTATCTCAAAGGGCAGGTGACGCTGGCGCCGGGCATTGAGTTCCCCACTTTCCGCATACTCATCATCGTCATCGGACTTCTGCTAGCTGCCGGTCTTTACGTTCTGGTCAATCATACCAGGCTGGGCATGCTCATTCGCGCGGGCGCATCAAACCGCACGATGGTCAGCGCACTGGGCGTAAATATCGGCGCGCTGTTTACGGGCGTGTTCGTCCTGGGAGCCGTGATTGCAGGTCTTGCCGGCATGCTGATAGCACCGATCACGGAAGCATCCTTCAGCATGGGCAACAACATTATCATAGTTACCTTCGTCATCATTATTGTTGGCGGCATCGGCTCGATGAAGGGTGCATTCATAGCGGCGATCATCATCGGCCTGATAGATACGCTCGGCCGGTCCTATCTTGACGACCTTTTCAAGTTCGTCATGAGCGCTGAATATGCCGAAACGGCGGCCCCTGCGGTTTCGGCCATGTTGGTCTACATATTGATGGCGATAATCCTGGCGGTGCGGCCGCAAGGATTGTTCCCGCCCAAGACGCGGTGATGAGATGAGCCTTTCTGCACCGGCGTCCGGTCAATCCATTTCAGCAATGTCTGACGATACGCACAATCGCTGGACAGTGCACAGCACGTCCAATCTCATCATCCTGATTGCGCTTGTCATACTGCCGCCACTTGCGCTTTATCTCGATGCTCGCTTCTGGCTCGATATTTTTACCCGTCTGGTCATACTCTCCATAGCTGCCGTCGGCCTCAATCTGATTCTTGGTTACGGCGGCATGGTATCGTTCGGACATGCGGCGTTTATTGGCCTGGGCGCCTATGCGGTCGGTATTCCTGCGCACCATGCACTTTTTGGCGGCTTCGACCTCATCGCCAGCAACAACGGTTTCCTGCATCTGGCCATTGCGCTTGTGCTTTGTGCCTTGTTTGCACTGATAACCGGCGCGATATGCCTGCGCACAAAGGGCGTCTATTTCATCATGATTACCATGGCCTTCGGCCAGATGGTGTACTACGCCTTCGTCTCAATGGAAGCCTATGGCGGCGATGACGGCCTGACGATCGATACACGTTCCGTATTCCCGTTTGTCGATCTCGATAAGCCCCTGGTGATGTATTTTGTCGCGCTCGCATCCCTTTGCGTGGTTCTCTATCTGGTGCACCGCATCGTCAACTCGCGCTTTGGCATGATTATTCAGGCGTCCCGGCAAAACGAAGAGCGCATTCGCGCGCTCGGAGTCAATCCGTTCCTTTACAAGCTCGTCGCCTATGTGATTTCCGGGGTCATTTGCGGATATGCCGGCTTTCTCCTGGGCAATTTTACGACCTTCATCTCGCCGGACATGATGGACTGGACCCGCTCGGGCGAGTTGATGTTCATGGTCATTCTCGGCGGTGCAGCTTATCTGTTTGGCCCCGTGATAGGCGTCGCGGTATTTCTGGTACTGGAACAGACACTCTCCGGTGTGATGGTCCACTGGCATTTGCCTTTCGGCATCATGCTGATTTTGACCGTGCTGTTCTTCAAGGGTGGACTAAGTGGCCTTATCAGCCGCTGGGCTGGCAAGAATGACTGAACCCCAGGCACAGACATTGCTGCGCGTCGAGGCCTTGCGCAAATCCTTCGGCGGCGTCAACGCGACCGACAATGTGCAACTGGAAATCCACAAGGGTGAGATCCATGCCATCATCGGACCAAACGGCGCAGGCAAGACAACCCTGATATCGCAATTGTCGGGATTGCTCGCGCCCGATGCAGGTAAAATTTATTTCGGTGGATCTGATATCACGCGACTGGCCGCTCACAGGCGCGCGCATGTTGGCCTTGCGCGCTCGTTTCAGATCACGTCCGTCTTCATGGACATGTCCGTGCTCGACAATGTCGCGCTGGCTGTGCAGGCGCGCACCGGACATTCCTTTCACTTCTGGACATCTGCCCGATCGATCGATCGATTGCGCGAACCGGCTTTCGAGAAACTGAAAAAGGTCGGGCTTGCCGACCGTGCGCATCATAGAACGTCCGCCCTGTCCCACGGTGAGCGCCGGCAACTTGAAGTTGCCATGGCGCTCGCCTGCGAGCCGGAGATGCTGCTGCTCGATGAGCCAATGGCCGGCATGGGTGTGGAGGAAACCGAACGCATGGTCGATGTGCTCAAGAACCTGCGTGGAATCACCATGCTGCTTGTGGAACACGACATGGATGCTGTTTTTGCCCTGGCAGACCGGATCAGCGTTCTGGTTTACGGCCGTGTGATTGCAACAGGACTGCCCGGCGACATCAGAAACAATGATGAAGTCATCCGCGCCTATCTGGGTGAGGCCGATGCTGAAAATTGACAACCTTCAAGCTTCATATGGCGCGAGCCAGGTGCTGTTCGGCGTTAATCTTGAAATCAAGAGCGGTGAGGTCGTCGCCCTGCTTGGACGCAATGGCATGGGCAAGACCACGACCATAAAATCAATGATGGGAATTCTACGCCCGACGTCTGGCAGCATCATCTTCGACGGCGATGAATTGTCTGGCAGTCCGTCCTTCAAGATTGCGCGATTGGGTCTGGGACTTGTGCCGGAGGGCCGGCAGATTTTTCCGAACCTGACGGTACAGGAAAACCTCGTTGCAACCGCCACCAACAGACTGCAGAGCGCACAACCCTGGACACTGGAACGCATCTACGAGATGTTTCCGCAACTGGCCGGGCGGCGCAATTCCATGGGCAATTTGCTGTCAGGCGGGGAACAGCAGATGCTGGCCGTTGGCCGCGCCTTGCTGACCAATCCCAAGCTGCTGATCCTGGACGAGGCAACCGAGGGCCTTGCACCTCTCATTCGGCAGGATATCTGGAATTGTTTGCGCCGCATTCGCGAAAGCGGACTGTCGATCCTTGTCGTTGACAAGAATATTTCAGCGCTGGAAAAGCTCGCCGACCGGCACTACGTGCTGGAAAAGGGCCAGGTCGTGTGGAACGGCACGTCTGCGGAACTGGCGTGTTCCAAGGACATACAACACAGGTATCTGGGCGTTTAGACAATCAGCGATTGCGACGCCTGACTTTTGAACCGATCATTCCAGAGGAACGCGAGCACTCGCGAACAAACCCATGAGCGCAGACACATGTAGTCCTGTTTCCCGAAAAGATGATGGCTCTGTTGCCGTACTTACAACAGACAATCCGCCAGTGAATGCTACATCGCAAGCTGTGCGCGACGGATTGAAGCGCGCCATAGAAACTGCCGATGCTGACCCATCCATCGATGCTGTAGTAATCGCATGCGCGGGCCGGACGTTTTTTGCCGGCGCGGATGTAAATGAATTTGGCAAGCCGCCACAAAAGCCTGTGCTGTTTGAATTGTGTGCGGCCATTGAGGCCTGCAGCAAGCCTGTTGTCGCAGCCATACACGGTACTGCACTGGGCGGAGGTTTCGAAATTGCGCTGGCTTCCCATTACAGGGTTGCTGTCAGCACGGCACGCGTGGGCCTGCCGGAAGTGTTGCTGGGTCTGACGCCTGGAGCTGGTGGCACCCAACGGCTTCCTCGCCTTATCGGCCTGCCGGCAGCACTCGACATCATCACCAGCGGACGACAGATCGGCGCACAGGAAGCATTGAAGCTCGGCGCAATCGATGCAATCGCGCAGGGCGATCTGACGTCAGCTGCTCTTGCAATGGCGCGCGATGCGATCGGCAAGCCGTTCCGGCGCAGCGGCGATCTTGCAGTTGCAGCTTTTGACGCCGTTGCTGTGAAAGAGCAATTGACAGCCATTGAGAAAAAGGCACGCGGACAAATCTCGCAAGGCGAAGCTGCCAGGCTGGTAATGAAATCCGCCGAAGTTTCCACGCCGACAGGTGTTGCCGCAGAGCGCGAAGCATTCCTGCGGCTAATGGAAACCGAACAATCCAGGGCCCTGCGGCACATCTTCGCTGCTGAACGCGCTGCCCTTAAAGTGCCGGGCATTGATCTGGATACAGCGAAGAAAATTTCGCATGTCGGTGTTGCCGGGGCTGGCATTATGGGATCAGGCATCACGATTGCGATGGCCGATGCCGGCTATAAAGTGAGCGTTGTCGAGCGTGATCTGGAGGCAGCGACAAAAGGCCAGGAACGTATTCAGGGACTTTACGAGCGCAATGTAAAATCGGGACGCATTACGCAGGCTGTTGCCGACGAGCGTTTGGCGCGCATCAATGTAAGCGCCAGCAGGGATGCGTTTGCAACATGCGATCTGGTTGTTGAAGCCGTGTTCGATGACCTTGGCGTGAAGCAGGAATTGTTTACCGCTCTCTCCGCCATTGTCCGGCCCGATTGCATTCTGGCCACCAACACAAGTTATCTCAACCCAAACGAGATCGCCGCTGGGGTCAGCAATCCAAAGCGGGTTGTAGGCATGCATTTCTTTGCGCCCGCCAATATCATGAAACTCCTGGAAGTGGTCCGCGCAGAGCATACTGCACCGGAAGTTCTGGCCACGGCGCTCGCAGTCGGCAAATCATTGCGCAAGCAATGCGTGGTCGCGGGCGTCTGCACTGGTTTCATCGGCAACCGGATTTACGCAAGCTATCGCAAACAATGCGAATTCATGCTCGAAGAAGGCGCGACACCGCAAGACATCGACGCAGCGATGGAAACATTCGGTCTGCCGATGGGGCCGTTCCGGGCATTCGATCTGTCCGGCCTCGATATTTCCTGGGCATTGCGCAAAAGGCAGGCTGCCACGCGCGACCCCAATGCCCGCTACTGCAGCATTCCCGATACACTCTGCGAAATGGGGCGTTTCGGCCAGAAGACCGGCGCCGGTTATTATGTATACGAGAACGGCAAGCCCAAGGCTGATCCTGCTGTCACCGAAATTATCGAACAGGCATCCCGTGACAAGGGCTTTGCGCGGCAGACATTAAGCGCCGAAGACATCCAGCTTCGACTGATTTCTGCCATGGCCAATGAAGGCGGAAAGATAATCGAAGAAGGTATCGCGCAGCGGGAATCCGACATCGACGTCGTTTTCACCAACGGCTACGGGTGGCCGGCGTGGCGGGGTGGACCGATGTTTCAGGCCCGCGCCAAAGGCCTTCGTGCGGTTCTGCAACAGGTGCGTGCGATGGAAGCTCGCGATGGCAGCGAATTCAGAACATCGCAATGGCTAGAGGACGAAGCGGCCAAAGTGTCCTAAACACCCACCGCCTGCGCCAGCACCTTGTCTGCGTCTGCGGTGTCACCACACCAGCTGACAAACTGGTCCGGGCGAACAAGTATCAGCCGGGCTTCATAGGCTTGGCGGCCACCGTCAAAACTGTCGCGGACCACATGCAGTGGAATGGCGCGCTTGCGCGCTGCCTCTTCAAACGATTTGACAGTCCCGTCATCCACGCCAAGCGCCACCAGCGTAAATCCTGCCTGCAATTCTTCAAAAATGTTTCGGCCCGATGACAGGGCGACAGGCGCCAGATGATGCCCTGCGCGCGCCTTTACCATGTGTTTTCCGTGCGCCGTACACTTGCCATCCGCCGGGCCGTCGACAACCGGCGAGGCTTCGTAATTTGGCTCATAACTTTGCACAATTGCGCCGAGATCGCCTGCACGTTCTTTCCACACGCGCTCGAATTCCTGCTTGTCCTTTTCCGGATTATAGCGTGACAGAAAATCGCCTTCGCGTTTGATGCGTTGTGCGATGAAATCTTCAGCAACGTCGCGAAAAACCGGACGGCGCTCGAGATCATAGGAATCGAGCAGGTCTTCACCGCCCCAGCCCTCGAGACGGGCGGCCAGCTTCCAGCCGAGATTAACAGCGTCTTCAAGGCCGTTGTTCAGACCAAAGCCGCCATATGGGGGATGGGAATGGGCTGCATCTCCTGCAATGAAGGCACGGCCGACGCGATATTGCTCGGCAACTGCCACCTGCAAATCCCAGAAACCCACATGATCGAATTCGCATTCGAACTCAAACCCTGCGGCCTCCTGAATAAGCGCCTTGAAATCGTAATTTTCCCGCGTGGTGTCCTTGGGAACCGGCGCGTGAAAAAACCATCCTTCGCCAACATCGATGCGGCCAAAGAATTTCCAATAGCCATTCAGCTTCGGGTCCATTGCGCGATAGGTGGAGCGATCGGGAAAGCGCTTGAAACCTTCGTGCAGTTCTTTTGACCGGAAAACCGCTAGCACCATCAATTCGTCGAAGTTGGTTCCCGCGCGCGTCACGCCCATCTGCTGGCGCACTGCAGAATGTCCGCCATCGCAGCCAACAACATAGGCGCCGCGAAGCTCGATATCCGCGCTGTCCTGTTCGTTGCGAATAATTACACGTACGCCTGTCGCATCCTGCACTACCTGTTCGGCCCGCCACCCGAAGAATTGTTCGACCCCGGCAAGGGTATCCATTTTCTCGCGCAGCACGTTTTCCAACGCATATTGCGGCAGGCGATCATTCTTCTGAAAATAATACTGACCGACAAGTTCACGGCCTGCCGGAGCATGCCAGTATTCGCTCATCAAATTGCCATAGGCCATGATTTCGCCGATACCGTGGCCGGGAGGCATGATGCGCGCCGCGCGCAATTGATCGACAATGCCCCAGAAATAGAAATGCTCAAGCGTGCGATGGGTGAGATTCTGCCCCTTGGGAATATTGTGCATGCCTGTGCGCCGCTCGATGATCGCACAGGTGCGCCCGCGCATGGCGAGCGTTACGGCCAATGCGACACCGGTGGGGCCGCCTCCGACAATAATGACATCGTATGATTTTGACATGTCTGTCCGGTTCTATGCGGGACTTGCGAAGTCTTCCAGCTTGTATGCACCAGGATGGCGGCGCGGCACTTTTCGCAATTCTTCCACGGACATGCAACCGAGTTGCCCAAGCGTTGCGCGCACATCTTCAGTGTAAACGTGGATAAGATGCCCCGGTCCACGTTCGCCCAGAGCGCCAAGGCTCCACAGGAAAGATTTTCCTGCCAGCACACCATCGGCGCCAAGCGCAACAGCACGCGCAACATCGACGCCTGTGCGGACCCCTGAATCCATGATGATGGTCGCGCGACCTGCCACCTGCTGGGCAATTGCCGGCAGCACGTCGATGGATGAAGGCAGCGCGTCGATCTGGCGGCCGCCGTGGTTCGAGACAAGAATGCCATCAATGCCGAGTGCAATCGCCTTCTCCGCATCTTCAGGATGCAGTATGCCTTTCAGCATGAGCGGCCCCTTGAATGTGTCGCGATAAAGCTTGACCTCGTCCCATGTGAACGCCCCACCCTGCTCGCGGCGAATGAAAGCTGCGGCTTCCTCAAGACTCAGGTCGCCGCCCATGTAAGGCTTCAGCGCCGTGAAGCGCGGCACGCCATTGCGCCGCAGGGATGACAACCAGCGCGGCGCACGCAGGGCATCGCTGCGCAAACGCATGGTCAGTTTGAAGGGGTTCTGGATACCGCTGCGCACTTCGCGCGGCCTGATCGTGCGGATCGGCGTATCGATGGTCAGCATCAATACTTTTACGCCAGCAGCCTGCGCGCGACGCGTGAGATCAAGGCCAATGCGATGGTTATCGCGGGAAAACCGGTAGAGTTGATACCACAGGACATCGCCGGCCAGATCGGCACCGCGCTCCACGTCGATGCCCGACAGCAGACCGAGCGTATAGGGCACATTCGCTTTCTGTGCAGCCCTGGCAAAATAAGTTTCCGCGCCCGGATATGCAGTGCCGGGGCCACCTATGGGCGCAATGCCTATGGGTGCGGAATATTTGCGTCCGAACAAAGTGGTTTCCGCAGAGGGTGGTGAAACAACCCGGCCGTAACGCGGAATGAGTTCTACTGCATCGAGTGCGCGCCAGTTGCGTTGAATCCCGTTGTCGGACAGACCTGCGCCGCCATCCATATACTCGAAGGCAAAGTTCGGCATTTGCTTGCGCGCCAGCAAACGCAGATCATGCGACGTCGGAAATTGCCGCGACAGCGCCAGACGTTCTTCGGTCTCCGCCTTGCTCATCTGCGATGCAGCTGGCTGTTTGCTGTTCGTATTGCCCGACGTATCGTCCATCATTCATCCCCATGCTGACCAATGCACTGTGCACGCGCACCGCAGACTATTTCAGATTAAAACCCTTGCGCCGAACGAATTCGCCAAAATCCTGCCGTTCCGGTTTGGAATATTGCCGCGCCTTGTCTTCAGACCAGCCGTAGAAATCCTGCTTGCCGAACCGTTCCACTTCACGCTGGTTGCGGTAGGGAAAGATGTCATGGCGGCGCTTGTCATAGGCGTCGACATTTTGGCGCACCGCACTCTCATCGTAAGTATCGCGATGCACGGTCGCGGCAAGCGGAAGTCGTGCACTGATGTAGGACGCACCCGAAGGATAGCCAAAGCCAAGGCCGGCGACGGGATAAATGTGATCGGGCAATCCGAACAGGTCACTGACCTCTTGCGCATAATTGCGAATGACGCTCACAGGACAGCAGCCGATGCCCGCAGCTTCAGCGGCGATGACGAATGCAGACAGTGCAATGCCGGCATCTACCGCAGTGTTGAAGAAGGCATCAAGATGATCATTGACAAACGGACGGTCGCGCCAGCCGTGAATTTGACGCTGGCGGCGGTTGTTGCCAAGAAAGATGATGAAATTCGGCGTACCCGGCAACCAGTCCTGATCGGACAGCAGTTCATTGATGCGCGCGCGTTTTGCTGCGTCTTCGACGATCAAAATATCACGTTGCTGCAAATCGCTCTTGGTCGGCGACGACAAGGCGAGAGCGCAGAGCGTGTCGACAACCTGCGGGGCAACAATGTCAGCGGTGAAACGGCGGCAGACACCGCGATTGGCCAGCCTTTGCCAGGTTCCGGCAGCATCCGCCGGAACCTCACACGATGTGTCCATGTCGCCGAAACGAAGTTCCAGCGCATCCTTGACGGATCGCATCACACGCCGTCGTTCGGGTCGTGGTAGAAATGCCCTACCCTTGCCGTGTATCCGGACTTCCCGTCTTCCACATAGTGATAACGCCCGTCGCGATCGCGCCCCAGCTTGCCCTTGTCGCGCAGCTCGTCAAGCGCCAGAGCCACTTCGCGGCCATCGCTGCTGCCCACGGCTTCGACAACATGGGAGTAATACAGCGGCCCGTTTTGCAGAGCCTGCTCGACTGTCTGGAACCGCGGCGGTGCGCCGGTGAATTGCTTGGCTGCGCAGCGCATCATGACGATTTCGTCGTGACGGCCGAACGGCAACATGCAATCGAAACCGGTCTTTGCTCCCGTGCGGCGGCCCTGAAGCGAGGGATCCATTGTCTGGCCCATCACGCCCTGAATCACCACCATGTCCTGGTCCGACTGGAACCTTGTCGAGATGGCCCATTCGACTTGCGCATCGTTGTAGATATCGATGTCCTCATCGAATACCCAAACGTGCTTGAGATTGCGGATCGAAGCAAACAGGGCGAGCAAAGCCTTGCGCGCCTCGCCATGTTCGGTCTGCTTCATGGACAGGCGCAATGTGCCCGAGCCGCCAGTACCTGACAACGAATAGACAGCGCGAGGATCACGAATGGTTCGCTTGAGAATTTCCATCGCGGTCGTTTCAATACGCAACCCGGTGATGTTGGCTGAATCAGTCTGGTCCAGCACGAAACCAGAGCCATGCTGCAGGGTCTGATACATGGCATCCTTGCGCATGGTGATAGCCGTACAGGTGAACACCGGATCCATGTGGATTGAACCGTAATAGCCCATGTATTCGCCGAACGGGCCTTCCGGCTCGCAATACCCGCGCTCGTCAAAATAACCTTCGATGATGATTTCCGCATCGGCAGGAACCAGAATATCGTTGGTCAGACTTTTGACGACGGGAGCTGTTTCGCCGCGCAATGTAGCGACAAGGCTCAATTCATCGCCGGGGATACGCGTTGTGGCCGCAACCATGTCCAGCGGATGCGAAGCCAGCGTGAAGGTAACCGGCAAACGCTCCTTGCGAGCCGCGCAACCTTCGTAAATGCGCTTCAGGTCGGAGGGCGCCGTAATGTTCGTTCCGGTCTGCGTGTGATTGCGCAGCGAAAGGCGGCGGCTACCAACATTGGTGCGCCCTGTCAGCGGATCTTTCGTGTAGTCGATACCGGAAGAAATATAGCAGGAGCCATCAAACTCATGCTGCGGGTGGAATGGCAGCTTCAGCAGATCGATCTGGTTGCCCATCAGCTTGATGGCATGCACAGGCGCTTCGTCCGACGGCACTTCTACAACCTTCTGCGGATTGCCCAGACGCCTGGGTAGTTCCGTCAGGATTTTCTCTTCGTTACTGTCAAAGGCCGCGATCAGCCGCTTGCGGCTGGCCATCGCCTTGGCGATCATCTCAACCTTTTCCGGACCGGCCTGCTTGAACAAGACCGCTTTGGGCGTCTTCTCGATCGTTGCGGAAACATCGCGCAGGGGTACCTGCTCGTCGTGCACTTCGACTTCATTCAGGTCGATCAGCTTGTCGACAAATTTACGCAGACGGTATTTGTCGAAATCGAAGTCACCGCGATTTTCTATTTTGGCAGCCATGAATTCTCTCCCACTAGGAACCGGTATCATCCGGATTGTTCGCATGTCCGCTGCGCCGATATAGCGCTGCGGTATTTTTTCTAATTGGCTTTGGCCTCTTGAATAGCGCGCCAGACACGTTCGGGAGTGGCGGGCATTTCCACATGGCGCACGCCGATCTCCGACAATGCGTCTACGATTGCATTGATCACGCAGCCTAACGCAGGTGTCGTTCCGCCCTCGCCGCCGGGACGTATCCCGAAGCGATGCGAGGTCGCAGGAATCTCCAGCAGTTTGGCGGCAACGTTAGGCATGGTATCGGCACGCGGCACGGCATAATCCATGAACGAGCCACCGAGCATCTGGCCGTTTGCCTTGTCGTAGGCAATATCTTCGAACATCGCCTGGCCAACGCCGCAGGCAACTGCACCATGGGTCTGGCCATGCAGGATGAACGGATTGACCGCCAGCCCGACATCATCGACGCCCGACCATTTCACCAGGTCGACATAGCCGGTGTCGGGATCGATCTCGACTTCGCAGATGTGCGTACCGGAGGGATAGGCGCCTTCCGGTGTCGTATGGTCGCCCACGCCGCCAAACGGGCCGCGCAAGTCTTTCGGCACGGCATCTTTTTCCGAAGCTGCACGCGCCACTTCGAATATGCCGATACTGCCACCGTTCTTGACGCTGAACACGCCCTTGGCAAAGCTCACATCCTTTTCCTGCGCTTGCAGAACATGCGCGGCGATCTTCTTGCCCTTGGCGACGATTTCGTCGACGCCTTCGCCAATGGCAAGCGAGGCAATGCGCATGGAGCGGCCGGAGTGCGAACCGCCGCCTGCTTTTACGCGGTGCGTGTCATGAGCAACGTATTTGACGCTCTCGAATGGGACACCAAGCCATTCCACCAGCAATTGGGCAAAGCTGGTTTCGTGTCCCTGACCGCTGTTCATCGTGCCGAGGACGAGTTCAACTTCGCCAGAAGGGTCAATGGTTATTTCGGCGCGCTCGCGTGGAAAGCCGCCAGCACCTTCAATGTAATTGGCGATGCCGATGCCGCGCATCTTGCCGCGCTTTTTTGCTTCGCGCTTGCGCGCGGCGAAACCCTTGTAATCGGCCAGCGCCAGCGCTTCATCCATGCCCAATGCATATTCACCGCTGTCATAGGTGATGCCGACTGCATTCTTGTACGGAAACTTGTTGGCCTTGATCAGGTTGCGTTTGCGCAATTGCACCGGATCGAAACCCAGTTCGTCGCAGGCAATGTCGACCAGGCGTTCGATGATGTAGATCGCTTCCGGCCGGCCGGCGCTGCGATAAGGTGTCGTTGGCACGGTATTCGTCATCACCGCACGGCCACGGAAATAGACATGCGGAATTGCATAAACGCCCTGCATGATGCCCAGACCCTTGCGCAAGGGTGTGTAATGAGCGGTATAGGCGCCGATATTGCTGATGTTGTCGCCACGCACGGCAAGGAAATTGCCCTTCTCGTCCAATGCCAATTCCGCAACGGATTTCAGGTCGCGGCCCTGATAGTCGGTGAGAAAACTTTCGCTGCGGTCGCCAACCCATTTGACCGGGCGTCCCAGTCTCTTTGACGCCCATGGCAGCACGCCGTATTCGGAAAAGAACGTGTTGCGGGTGCCGAAATTTCCACCCATGTCACCGCAAATGGCGTGCGCCTTTTCCTTTGCCACGCCAAGCATGCCGGCGAGTGTTTCCTGCTCGCGCACCATGCCGCCGCCAGAACCGGCACGGACCGAATACTGGCCCGTCTTCGGATCATAGTCGCCGATCGCGGTGCGCGGCTCCATGGGCGTGCCGGTCACGCGATTGATCTGGGTATCGAATTTCACCACATGAGCGGCCTTGGCAAAGACAGCGTCCGTGGCGGCCTTGTCACCCACTTCGCAATCGAGCGAGGTATTGTCTGAGCAGCCTTCCCACAAAACCGTCGCACCAGGCCTGATGGCGTCAACCGCCATGATGACCGCCGGCAAAGACTGGTATTGCACGTCGATGAGGACTGCCGCATCGGATGCCTGGGCTTGCGTTTCGGCAATGACCACAGCGACAGGCTCGCCGACATGGCGCACGACGTCCGGCGGCATCGCCCAATGATCGGTCAGGAAAACATCGCGCAGCACTGTCAGCTTGACATCCGCCCCGCCCTTCCAGCTCGGATCGTGGGGTATCGGCTTCAAGCCATCGGCCACGAGGTCCCTGCCAGTGTAAACAGCCAGAACACCGGGTGCAGATTTTGCCGCAGCAGTGTCGATCTTGAGAATTTGTGCATGGGCGTGCGGCGCACGCACAAAAACCGCATGGCAGAGCCCCTTCGGGAACTGGTCGCTGGTGTACTGACCCTTGCCGGTCAGCAGCCGCATGTCTTCCTTGCGGCGTACAGGCGCTCCAATGCCAAAATGATCAGGCTTTGCATCGTCCATGGGTTGTCCTCCAGCCGCTGGCTTTGCCGGTTTCTTGGGACCGCGCGGTATTGTTTGTCATACCATTTTGTCCGTCCAAGACAATTGTTTCCAGCACAGAGCCGGCAAATCCCCCGAAGCCCGGCCCATTCAGTGCGCGGGGGACCAAATCAGGATGACAGGATTTCGGACATCCGGCGCCACATCGGGGTAGGCAAAGCGGGCCGGTTCGTTCAATATTCACAAAAGCCCGGAGGGCCGAAGGCGTCTCATCAAGCGCCAGCAACTGGAGGAAACCATGCAATCGATCGCCAAGAATGCGCCCGGATGGCTTGCAGCCACCGCATTACTGGCCACGGTGGCCATTGCGCCAGCGCAGGCAGCTGATCCCTTCTACAAGGGCAAGACCATAAGCTTCATCGTAGGCTATGCACCCGGTGGCGGGTCTGACCTGTCATGCCGTGTCTTTGCGAAATATTTGACGAAACATGTCCCGGGCAATCCCACCATCATTGTTCGCAACATGCCGGGTGCGGGCGGTTCCAATGCCATCAACTACGTGGGCGAAGTGGCGCGGCCGGACGGACAGACGGCAGTCTGCGGCACGTTGAGCATATTGCTGCCGATCCTCGACGATCCGGCATTGCGTGTCGATCTGAAGAAGTTTCATTTCATTGCCGGCGTTGCCGACAGTCAGGTTATGTATGTCCGCAAGGACGTGAAGCCCGGCATGAAATCCCCGGCCGATATATTCAAGGCCGAAGGCCTGGTTCTGGGTGGCTTTCTTGTGTCGAGCGCCAAGGACATTCCCGAGCGGTTGCTCGCCGACATGCTGGGACTGAAATACCGTTACGTCACCGGCATTCGCGGTGATGGCGCTGCGCGAACCGCCATGCGCCAGGGCATCATCAATCTGTATACCGAGGCCGTCGCCAGTTTCGCCACGATCACCATGCCGACTATGGTGAAGACAGGTGATATGGTGCCCCTGTTTCAGACCGGCCTGCTCGACGACAGCGGAAACCTGACGCTGAAGGACCCCTCGCTTCCGGATATCCCGACCTTTCATGAATTCTACAAGGCGAAATTCGGCAAGGACCCCGCTGGCGAAAAGTGGGATGCACTTTTGTCAGTGCTTGGACCTTATGCGGTCTCCCAGCGCTCCATTGCGCTGAGCCCCAACGCGCCAAAGGCAGCAATTTATGCGCTGCGCGCAGGTGTGCCCGCCACCCTCAAGGACCCCGGCTTTATCGCCGATGCCAAGAAATCCATGGGCGATGGCATTCAGGCTTTCGGCGGCGACAGGGTGCAGAAAACCATGTTGAAAGCACTCGACGTAAAGCCAGAACTGAAAAAATTCTTCAAGGCCTATGTCGAGGAAGGCAAGAAAATGACCGGCCGGAAGTGATCGCCTTTCCTTCCTTTAAGTACAATGCGGCCGGGCGTGAAATGCGTCCGGCCTTTTTCTGAAAGCAGTGCGATGGACGCTTTTTTCGAAGGGCTGCGACTGGTGCTGGCCTGGCCGGCTATCGGAATGTTGTTTCTGGGATGCGCGATAGGGCTCTATCTGGGCGCGGTGCCAGGCCTTGGCGGCATGGTCGGCTTTGCCATGCTGATGCCCTTCACCTTCGGCATGGATCCGGTCGTTGCGTTCGCACTCTTGCTGGGCATGTATGCGGTAACGACAACATCAGGATACGCTCACTGCAGTCCTGCTCGGCGTGCCGGGCACAGGGGCAGCCGCTGCCACAGTTCTCGACGGCTATCCGATGACGCAAGCGTGGCGAAGCGATGCGGGCGCTTGGCGCTTCCTATACGTCATCGGCAATCGGTGGTGTTTTCGGGGCTTTGTCGCTGGCTCTGACCTTGCCCATCATCAAGCCGCTGATCCTTGCTTTCGCACCGCCGGAATTTTTCATGCTCGGCGTGCTCGGGCTGATGTACGTCGGCGCGCTTGAGCGGTCGGTCCATTTCAAAGGGACTGGTCGCGGCGCTGCTCGGTCTTTTGATCGCCACCATCGGCTATTCCACACAAGGTGGCATCGCGCGCTATTCGTTCGAAATTAATTACCTGCTCGACGGGCTCGACGTGATACCGCTGGCGCTTGGCCTTTTCGCAATTCCCGAAATTGTCGAACTCGCCTGCCGCGGGCTGCCCATTGCGCAACATGCAGACAAGGCTTCGACCAAGGGCCAGATGATGCAGGGCATTCGCGATGCCTTCACCCATTGGTGGCTGGTGCTGCGCTCCAGCCTGATCGGGATCTATATCGGCATGTTGCCCGGCGTTGGCGCGGCAATCGCCGACTGGGTCGCCTACGGTCATGCGGTGCACACGGCAAAAGACAAATCGCAATTCGGCAAGGGCGACGTGCGCGGCGTCATCGCGCCGGAGACTGCCAACAATTCGGTCAAGGGCAGTGATCTGGTGCCGACCATCGCCTTCGGCATTCCCGGTTCGGCGGCGATGTCGATCCTGCTTGGCGCCTTTCTAATTCACGGGTTGCGTCCGGGACCGGAAATGCTGACAACCAAGCTCAGCTTCACCTATTCGATGGTCTGGACGCTTGTCATTGCCAATGTCGTTGGCGCTTTGGCCCTGATGTTGTGGAGCCGGCAAATCGCCAAGATCGTATTCCTGCGCGCCAATCTGATCGTGCCTGCGATCATCCTGTTTGCCTTCATGGGCGCATGGATGAACAAGAGCCAGATGGGCGACTGGATGGTGCTATTGCTCTTCGGCATTATCGGCATGTGGTTCAAGGAAAACGGTTGGCCGAGACCACCCATCATTCTTGGCTTTGTGCTGGGCCCGATCATGGAAAGCAATCTGGACCTGACGTTACAGGCCATCGGATGGGGCTTTGTAACAAGGCCGCTCGTTCTGACGATGATCGTCATTCTCGCAATTTCCTTCGCTTTCGAGATGCGCCGCCAGCACCAGATGCGGCGCGAGCCACTTCCTGTCCCGATGGATGGCAATTCTTCGGGTGAAACAGGCGGTCAGAAAAACACAGGCGTGCATGACATGATCATGGCTGCATTGTTGCTGGCCCTGTTTGCGGTCGCCATGTGGCTGGCGCGCGACTGGTCCACGGACGCGGCCATGTTCCCGCGCGCAATCGGCATGCTGGGTATTGCCGGTACTGTTTCGATATTCGCCTTAGCTTACTTGCAATGGAGCAAAGCGAACAAGGTTCCAGCCGATATTGCGCCGGTTAGCGCACCCGCGGACGACGCAATGTCGCCACAGCGCATTGCAACCATGTTCGCATTCATCGTCGGCATGGTTATTCTGACAAAATTGTTCGGCCAGCTCATCGCCATGCCGGTAATGATCGCGGTTTATCTGGCGTGGTGGGGCAAGGAGAAATGGCCCATCGTCATCGGACAAGCCCTTGCCGCCTGGATCATTCTCTATTTCATGTTTGGCCAATTGATGAAGGTGATCTGGGCGGTGCCCATGTGGGATATTTTTTGACCGGACGGCTTGTAAAGCAAAACGGGCGCTGCATAGACAGCGCCCGTCCTGTTTCAAGGTTATCGTATTGTTTATTCTGCAGCCATCTTCGGTGCAGCTGCATCAAGAGCAGCCAGCACACGCGGTGGCGACATCGGTTGCTCGTACATGCGCACGCCAGTCGCATCGTAAATTGCATGGGCGATCGCTGCGATGGGCGGAATGATCGGCACTTCGCCAACACCACGCACACCATAGGGGTGATTGGGGTTCGGCACTTCGACAATTTCCGCGCTGATATAAGGCACATCCGAAGCCACCGGCACGCGGTAATCCAGAAAGCCCGGATTCACCAGCACACCCTTGTCGTTGTAGATATATTCCTCATTCAACGCCATGCCGATGCCCTGCACCGCGCCGCCATGCCATTGGCCTTTCACAAAGTCCGGATAGACGGCCTTGCCGGCATCCTGAACGATGGTATAGCGCAACACCTTGACGGCCCCGGTCTGGCGATCAACTTCAACGTCAACGATATGGGTGCCAAAACCAGGCCCCTGATTGACGACGTTGATTTCCGCATGCCCGGCGATGGTGCCGCCATACCAGGCTGCTTCCTTGGCGATCTGCGCGACGGACAGAGGCTCGAAATTGCCGACATTGGCGCCGGCCGGACGGGCGTGCCCATCCTCCCAGACGACCTGATCGGGTTCCACTTCCCATTTGCGCGCAGCGACTTCGCACATGCGCGCTATGGCGCCGCGCGTTGCCTTGATTGCAGCCATGGACCCCGCAGTCGTGCCGCGCGAACCGGCCGTCATGAAGTTGAATCCAAGCACGCTCGTGTCGCTGGGAATGGAGCGTACCTTCTCCGCCGGGATGCCGAGCTCTTCGGCAACGATCATGGAAAACGCCGAGCGCATTCCGCCGGTCACGTCCACTGTACCGAATATCAGCGAAGCGGTTCCGTCTTCGTTGATGTTGATGGTGGCAGAGGTTTCCATACCAAGCGTGAACCAGAAACCGGTTGCGATGCCGCGGCCCTGATTGGGGCCCAGCTTTTCCTTCATGTGCGGCGTCTGCTTCGCGCGTTCCAGCGTTTCGATATATCCGATGCGACCAAGCTTGGGTCCGAAGTGGGTTTGCGTGCCTTCCTTGGCAGCATTGCGCAAACGGATCTCGATCGGATCGATCTTGAGCGCCTCCGCCAGTTCGTCCATCACGCCTTCAACACCGAAAGCAATCATCGGCGCACCGGGTGCACGATAGGCAGCTACTTTTGGCCTGTTGCAGACAACGTCATGACCAACCACCAGCACGTTTTCCAGATCGTAGCGTGTGAAAACGGTGATCGCGGCCAAACCAAGCGAAGAGCCCGCAAAGGCGCCAGCCTGATAATTCATTTCCGCGTAGGCAGCAGTGATCTTGCCGTCCTTGGTCGCACCCATTTTTACTTTGACATTGGTGCCCGACGTTGGACCCGTGGCGCGAAAAACTTCGTCGCGCGTCATGACCATTTTCACCGGACGGCGTGCAATCTGCGAGAGCTTCACGGCGATCGGTTCCAGATAGACGTTGTTCTTGCCGCCAAAGCCACCACCCAGTTCGCAGGGTGTGACATTGACCTTGGACACGTCCATCTTCAGCAGTTTGGCGATCTGGGAGCGGAAGACGAAATGCCCCTGCGTTCCCGTCCACACTTCCGCTGTACCGCCATCGGTATAATTGGCAACGGATGCCTGCGGTTCGATATAACCCTGATGGGTTGCGGCAGTGTTGTATTCCCGCTCGATGACAATATCGGCCTTCTTGAATCCGGCCTCCACATCGCCGAGCTTGCTTGTCATGCGCAGGGCAATGTTGGATGGCTTTTCCGGCTTCGGCTCGATGCCGCGCGTGAACATGTTGTCATGCAGCACAGGCGCATCCGGCTGCATCGCAGCCACCACATTGATGACGTGCGGCAGGACTTCGTACTTCACCTTGATGAGCTTCAGCGCCTTCTTGGCGATCACTTCCGATGTTGCCGCAACCGCTGCAACCGGATGGCCATCGTAAAGGACTTTCTCGCGCGCGATCATGTTGCGCGTCACGTCCTTGTAGTTGATCGTCAACTCGCCTGATGCTGCATATTCGATTTTCCATTTCCGGAAAATCGTCGCGCGTCACGATGGCTTTTACGCCTGGCAGCTTCAAGGCTTCCGAGGTGTCGATGGACACCAGATTGGCATGGGCATGCGGCGACCGCAGCACCTTGCCGATCAATTGTCCCGGCAGGTTGATGTCGGCTGCGTAACGGGCGCGGCCCGTCACCTTGTCGACGGCATCGGGTCTGTCTTTCGGTTTGCCGCCAATAATCTTGAGGTCTTTTTCCTCGTACTTGATCATCGTCCCGAAGGGTGTAGGTGCGCGTCCCATATCAGGCTCCCCTCATCTCTTTTGCCGCGGCTTTAACCGCATCGATAATATTGTTGTAACCTGTGCAGCGGCAAAGATTGCCGGCGAGCCAGAAGCGGATTTCTTCTTCATCGGGATCGGGATTGCGATCCAGCAGTGCTTTCGACGCCATCAACAGACCCGGTGTGCAAATACCGCATTGCAGGGCTATGTGATCGATAAACTTCTGCTGCAACGGGTGCAGCTGATCGCCCTTGGCCATGCCCTCGATGGTTTCGATTTTCTTGCCGTTCATTTCAGCGCCCATGGCAAGGCAAGAGCAGACAAGCACGCCATCCACAAGCACCGAGCAGGCGCCGCAGTCGCCGGTCGCGCAGCCTTCCTTGGTGCCAGTCAGTTCCAGTTCGTCGCGCAGCACATCCAGCAGGCTTTGCGTCGGGTCACAGAGATAGTCGACTTCATCGCCATTGATTGTCGCGTTTACTTGATACTTCGCCATCAGTTCGCCCTCGCCCGTTCCAGCGCAATCTTCGCCGCGCGGTGCGCCAGTACACCCGCCACCTTGATACGGAAATCCTTTGTTCCTCGCTTGTCATCGATTGGCCTGCACGCGTTACGCGCAACTTCCGCCAGCCTGTCGAGAGCCGCCTCGTCGACGGAAGAGCCGACCAGCGCATCCGAAGCTTCCTTCACAAGGATGCAGCGTTCGGCCACCGCGCCCAGCGCCATGCGCGCGGCGGTGCATTTGCCACCTGCATCAAGCGTCAAGTTGATCGCGCAGCCGACAACTGCAATGTCCATTTCCGTGCGTGGCGTAAACCGCAGATAAGCCCCGCCCGAATGTTTCGGCGCATCGGGAATATAGAACGAGGTTATGATTTCGCCCTTGGCCAGCGATGTCTTGCCGGGAGCGATAGCAATGTCCTCGACGGCCACATCGCGCTTGCCGCCCGGACCCGCAATGCTGGCAACGGCGCCAGAGGTCATCATTGGCGGCACGCTGTCGGCCGCGGGCGAGGCATTGCACAGGTTGCCGGCAACCGTTGCCCGGCCTTTCACCTGCATGGAGCCAATCAACTTCACGCCATCAATGATGCCCGGCCACGCACCGGCAAATGCGGCGTGATCCATCATTTCCATTCCGGTCGTGTTTGCGCCAATGCGAAAGCCGCCAGCCTCGCGCTTGATGCCGCGCAGTTCGGGAATGCGCTTGATGTCGACCACGAGTTCAGGCTCGACAAGATCGGCATGAAGCTGCACCAGCACATCCGTGCCGCCTGCAAGCACCCTGGTTATTCCCCCGGCACCGGCCAGCAGCTTTACCGCTGCATCCACATTATCCGGCGCCTCGTAGCGCAGATCACTCATGCGTAACTCCCGTTGTTGCATCTCTTGTCATTTGAACCACCAGTGTGGCGGCCGGAAACCAGACACACAAGCCGACGGCAGCGCTTTTCCGCACTACCCGTCGGCCTGCGTTTTCTGAAACGGCGTATCAGTCCGGGCGGTTCTGGCGGAATGCGCGGTCCATATGGCCCTTGCCTTCCAGATCGCCCTTGTCGAATATCCAGGTGTAGCCGCCCTTGGGGTTGCTGAGAATTTCCCAGCAATTGCCGTCGAAGTCCCAGAACATGAAGCTGTAGGTGCCGTGCTGGGCAATCGGCCGGGTGATCCGCTCCAGACCCCATTCGTCTTTTTTGGCTGTCACAGTGCGCCATGCCTCATCCACTTCAGTATCGGTATCCACATCCAGGCCATTGTGGTTGAGCATTGGCATGGTGTGTTCCAGCTTGGACTGCACGACCGCATAGACATGATGCCCACCAAGGCGGATCATCATCGAGATCGGGCTTGTGCGCGCGCATTCCAGGCCCAGAAACTCCTCATAAAACTTGCGCGTACGATCCAGATCACGCGAGGCAAGCGTGCCATGCGAAATGAACGTCGGCTTGATCGACGGGCGTACTGGTGTTTCGGATTTGGTTTCTGCTGTCATCGTTTCCTCCCGTTTCAAAATTGGTTCAGTGCTTGATGCGATGTGGCACGTCGGCTGGCGGCGTACATTCATAGGCGATGGTGGTCAGGCACGTCATGGAAAATTGCCCGACTGTGGAGATCAGTGCAACCATCTCCTGTTCGTTGAACAGGCGGGTCGCATTCGCATAAGTTGCATCGCTGAGCTTGCGCTTGTTCAAAAGTTCCACAGCCACATCGTAGGCCATTTTTTCGCGTGGATCATCCAGCTTCGGCGTGCCCCCACCATTGATCGTGTCGATGTGCTCCTGTGGCATGCCCATGGCGAGCGCGGCACGGGTCTGCACGGCCCACGGGTATTCAGCACCCCAGAACCGGATGATCGCCATCATCGCGTACTGGCGTTCCTTTTTGGACAGACCGCCCTGGCCGATCGTGTTGCTGACATCCTGCAACTGCCGCATAAGCTTCGGATTGCGGATATAGGCCCAGTATGGCCCGCCGAGCGGTCCACCCTCTGCCTTCACATCATCGAATACCTTGCCCTGGTCGGCGTTCATATCCTCGCGCTTGAGGACGGCTATCCGGGTCATGTTTCGCTCCCTGAAACTGTTTTGCAGGGCTATGGGGACACGCGGAAGGCTCGCCGTCAAGCGCGCCGGAGCTGGTGGCAAGCTAGGCGTGACAGGGGGCCCGGGATTGACTAATCAGGCGGCAGGAAAGGTCCCGAAATGGCGAATTTGAAACTTCTGGCACTGGATGGCGATGGCATCGGCCCGGAAATCATGGCGGCAACGCTTGGCGTGCTTGAGACTGCAGGGCGCCGCTTCGGCTTTGCTGCAGATATCGAAAAGTCGACCATTGGGCTTGAAGCACATGCGCGGGCGGGAACCACCTTTCCCGCGGGCGTCCTGGACAGGGCGCGGGCCAGCGACGGGGTCCTTCTCGGTCCCGTGTCGCACAACCAGTACCCACCCACCGCCGAAGGCGGACTGAACCCATCAGGCGAATTGCGCAAGCATCTCGATCTTTACGCCAATATTCGTCCGGCCCTGTCACGCGGCGGCTTTCCGCCCCGCTGCGGCAAGCCTGTCGATCTGGTGGTGGTGCGCGAAAACACCGAAGGCTTTTATGCCGACCGCAACATGTTCCTGGGACCGGGCGAATTCATGCCGACGCCCGACATTGCGCTGGCCGTGCGCAAGATTACCCGGCAGGCCTGCATGCGCATCGGCGAAAAAGCTTTCAGGCTCGCCAGGCTCCGGCGGCGAAAGGTGACGGTGGTTCACAAGGCCAATGTACTCCGCGTTTCCGACGGATTGTTTCTGGAATGCACGCGGGCGGTCGCCAAGGACTTTCCCGATGTCGCCTGCGAGGAAATTATCATCGACGCGATGGCAGCGCTGCTGGTGCGCGATGCAAGCTGCTTCGACGTCATTGTCACAACCAATATGTATGGCGATATTCTCTCGGACCTTGCATCCGAAATCTCCGGCAGCCTGGGCCTGGCCGCATCGCTCAACGAAGGCGCCGACAATGCAATTGCCCAGCCACAGCATGGCTCAGCTCCCGATATCGCCGGCAGGAATATCGCCAATCCCGCCTCGCTGATCGGTTCCACGGCCATGCTGCTGGCCTGGCTCGGTGAACGCCGGAACGAACCGGCACTGACGAAAGCCGCCAGGGCAATTGAAGACGCGCTGGATGGCGCAATCGCCAATCCCGCTTCGCGCACCCCTGACCTTGGCGGGACAATGGGCACAGCGGAATTCGGCGCACATGTTGCCGCGTTGGTAGCAGCAGCAAAACACTGAACTATTGCGCCGAGGCTACAATCCCGCGCGCGCGCAATTGGTCTATTTCTGCAGGTGCGTAACCGGCAGATGAAAGAATTTCCTGCGTATGTTCGCCAATGCGCGGCGGCTGCAGTTCCAGCCCCATGCGCGTGCGTTCGCCACCGAACTCGACGGGCAATGCCGGCAGGCCGACGAGCCCTGTGCCGGAGGCAGCAATGAACGTGTCCAGCAGGCCGCCATTGGCAAGCATCTGCGCATCGGCAAACAGATCGTCCGGCCTGCCAATACGCGCATGCGGGATATCGGCCTGCTCGCACAATTCGAGTATGGCCTGCAAGTCACGTGCTGCAAACAATGCCTGCAATTGCGGCATCAGCCAATCGCGCGCGTCGCAGCGCAGGGAATTGCTGGAAAGGCGCTCGTCTGCAGCCCAGTCCTTGCGATCAACCTTCGCACAAAATCTTTGCCACTGGCCTTCCGCCGTTATGCCAACGAAAACCTGTTGGCCATCGCCAGTGTCAAAGACATCGTAAATGCCCCATGCGCTTTTGCGAGACGGCATGGGCGGCATCGTCTGGCCGGTCACCGCAGACCCTGACATGAAAGGCCCCATGAGAAATGCTGCGCTCTCAAACAGCGATGAACCGACCCTTTGACCGAGTCCGGTTGCATCGCGCTCACGCAACGCGGCCAGCACGGCGACCACGCCAAATGCCCCGCCCAGAATATCAATGATGGAGGCGCCTGCGCGCAAAGGCCTGCCGGGAGGTCCCGTCATATAGGCAAGGCCCGTCTGCATCTGGACAACTTCATCAAGCGCGCCACGCTGTTCGTAAGGGCCTTTCAGATAGCCCTTGAGTGCGAGATAGACGAGGCGCGGATTCAGCGCGTGCAAGGTGTCCCAGCCACATTCGAGACGCTCCATGGTCCCGGGCGCAAAATTTTCCAGAATGACATCGGCCTGTTTGATGATGCGGTGCAGCGCCTGACGCCCGTCCGGCGTCTTCAGATCAATGGCAAGGCTGCGCTTGTTGCGATTGAAGGTCGCAAAAAAACCGGCAGCAAATCCCGGCAACCGCCGGGTGGAATCACCATCAACAGGCTCGACCTTGATGACGTCCGCGCCGAGATCGGCAAAAATGAGCCCTGCACATGGACCCATGATCGTGTGGCCGAAGTCGAGCACGCGCAGGCCGCGCAATGGTTTGCTCTTCTGCTTTTGACGATCCTGCGTGTCCGTCATTTAAATCCTGTCATTGCAATTCCATCAGGCCAATTTTGGCGGCAGGAAATCCACGCCGTATTGCGCCGAAATCCGCACCGCATCGGCCGAAGAGCCAACATTGTGCAAGGCGCGAAACAGCTCTACCAATTGCGCTGCAGGCGTTACCCAGAAGAGGCATGTCACAACGCGTCCGGAATTGTTGAAAATGCCATGTGGTATCTTGCGCGGCATGCGCACGAGATCGCCGGTGCGCGCCTGTTTGTGCTGGCCGTCCAGCAGCAGATCGAATTCACCATCGAGCATGTAGATGTATTCATCCTGGTCGGCATGGATATGCGGAGGCACGAATGTCTCGATCGGAAAGGTTGCGTGCCAGGAAAAACTCTCGGTGGTAATCTGTTTGGGCGTATAGATCTGTCCAAGAATATTCCAGTTCACGCCATCCAGCCCCTCCATGGCGGCTGTAATTCCTGCGATTTCCTGACTCATGAATTTTCATCCTTCTTGCCCTTGACGGCAGCATCTGCCTTGCGTGGCCCCTGTCCCAATGCAGCCAGCGTCGCGGGTGTCTTTGGATTCCATGACGCCATGACCGGCCGCCAGCCCTTGCGTTCCTTTTCGAGATCGGCTTCGTCCCAAAAACCAATCAACACCCCCTGCTGCGTAATGCGTTGCTGCACAGGCGTTGAATCGATTGCGCTATCGGGTACGGTTGCACGCTGGCGCGGTCGCCGCGCCCATTCAAACAGCTGTTCGTGCAGGCGCGCGCGCTCGTTTGCATAGGCCGGGTCTTCGCCCAGATCTGTCAATTCCTGCGGATCTGTTCCAAGGTCGAACAGCATGGGCCGGAACCCTTCAGCCAGCATATATTTGTAACGGCCATCGAAAATCATCCGCAGCCAGCATTCTATCGCCGGCTTTTTCAATTCCTTGCCCGCGTCCATGAAGGAATAATCGTATTCGCTTATGACGTAACTGCGCCAGTCATCGGGACGCTTGCCAAACAGCAATGGGCGCAGCGAACGGCCATCGATGATATGCGGCAATTGCACGCCGCCATGGACATCTATGAACGTCGGCGTGAGATCGATTGCCTCGACCAGATCGCGGTTGACGCTTCCCCGCGTTGCATCTGCCCGGCTATCGGGATCGTAGATGACAAGTGGCACGCGCACACTGGGTTCGTGAAACAGGTCTTTTTCGCCAAGCCAGTGATCGCCGAGATAATCGCCGTGATCGGAGGTGAAGACGATCATGGTATTGTCCATGAGGCCGCTGTCTTCCATATGTTTGAAGAGCACACCCATCTGGTCGTCGATCTGCTTGATCAGCCCCATATAGGCAGGCAGTACGCTTTGCCGCACGTCATCGCGGGAAAAACTGCGCGAGACCTTGTGGTTCATGAACGCGCCATAGACCGGATGGGGATTATTTTTCTCCTGTTCCGAGCGCACCGGGTCGAGCAAATGTTCCGGTCCATACATGCTGGCGTAGGGATCGGGCACGATATACGGCCAGTGCGGCTTTATATAGGAAACATGCAGCACCCACGGCTGCTCGACCTGCGGACTTCATGAAGTCGATCGCCCGGCGCGTGATGTAAGGCGTTTCGGAATGTTCGTCCGGCACCCGCGCAGGTCTGCTGGCATATTTCAGGAACCATCCCGATACTACGCGGCCATCTTCATCAACGGCGGAGTTCGCCCAGTCTTCCCAGGGATTTTCACCATCAAAGCCATTGTCGCGCAGGTATTCATTATAGCGCGGATACGGATCGTGCCCGGAGCGCGGATGGATACCGTCGTCGCGCTCGAAAGGATCGAAACCACATTCGGAAATGCGCACACCGATGAGCGAATCCGGATCGATGCCCAGTCGTGCCATGCCGGCACTGTCGGCGCGCATATGGGTCTTGCCACATAGCGCAGCACGCACGCCCAGCGGGCGAAGATGATCGCCAATCGTCATTTCGCCGGCTTTCAATGGAACGAAATTCCAGCTTGCACCGTGGGAATGAACGTAGCGGCCGGTATAGGTACTCATGCGCGATGCACCGCAAACCGGAGATTGCACATAGCAGCGGTCAAACCGCACGCCTTTGGCGGCCAGTCCATCGATATGCGGTGTGTGCAAGTGCGGATGCCCGTAGCAGGACAGATAATCCCAGCGGAGCTGGTCGCACATGATGAACAGGATGTTGCGGACTTTTCCCACCAGTTTCCTCTTTGCTACATATTGGCCCGCAATGTATCGTGGCAGTGGCTCGCCGGGCAATAGCCGACGTCAAATCGTGCCATTTGCCGGTAACAGCCGTCGTCCATGATGGACATCGGGCAATATTGCCAGAATTGCTGCAGGGTTGGCACATGACCACGATCCGCGTCCCCTATGAATTGAACGGCCGCCAGTTCGAAGGCGCAATCGTTTTCGACGACAGCGTCAAGACAAAGAGGCCGGCGATTTTCACACAGCCAGACTGGAAAGGCGTGTGCGCAGACTCGATCGCGCAAGCGCAAACGGCTGCCGGGTCGCATTATGTCATGCTGATGGCGGACATGTTCGGCAAAGGCTATGGCGAGAGCGAACACTCGCAGGAAGAATTGCGCGCCAACATGCTTGCCGTTCATGACGATCTTGCCTTCACGCTTGCCTGCGGTAATGCAGCCTATAAAGCGCTTACCCTGGAAGCATCAAAACGTGGGTTGATCGAAGAACAGAGTACCGGCGCCATCGGCTTTTGCGCTGGAGCTGGATTTGCGCTTGAACAGGCAAGGGCGGGCGCTGATTTTCGCGGGCTGGTTGCCTTTCACACCACCAATCCCAATCCGGTGGTGCCAGACACGGCTTGCAACATAAAGGGCAGGATACTTGCCATTCACGGCGCCGATGATCCGATAACACCAAAGCCGCAAATGGACGCGCTCGCCAGCGAGCTGACTGCGGCAAAGGTCGACTGGCAGATCATGATGTTCGGTGGCGCAGTCCATTCGTTCTGCGATCCCACCGTGCATGCGGGACCGGTGCGTTACGACGAAAAACTGTGCAAGCAATCCTTCAAAATGATGCACGAATTCTTCACGCAAACCTTCGCCTGAAACGAAAAGGCCGCGCCAGGGCGCGGCCTTCCTGATCCGTAACAGTGCTGATCAGGCGTTTCCAGGTCAGGCGTAGCCGGGCACGACGCGCACGTCGACGACGGCGACGCCGCCGGCTTCGACAACCGCGATGGCGCTGGCGAATGCCGCCGTCCAGTTCGCCGATGGAATGCACCGGACCGATGCCCGTGGCGCCCTGTCCTTCGCGCGATGCGCGGCGATGTCGACGTCGGGCTCGATCATCTTCTGGCCGATCCACTTGTTGTCGACCGGACGATTGCGCGCGATGGCGACGCGCTCCTGATGCAATTCGTCGTTGTAGAACGAGGAATTGTTCGAGATCACGATGAGCAGCGGCAGCTTGTAGCGCACCGCGGTCCACACCGCCGTCGCGCCCATGAGAAAATCGCCGTCGCCGACGACGCCGACGGCCATGCGCTTGTCGTCCTTGCAGCGCCAGTGCGCCACCCACGGAAATGCCGGGACCAGCCGCAAGGCCGCCGCCGCCAGCGCCGCCGGTATAGTCGAGCGGATGACGGATCGGCCACCAGTCCTCGTGCCATGCAATGGTGGTCGACAGCAGGCAGGCGTCGCGGTCGCCCAGCGCCTTGTGGAGCGACAGCGCGAGATCGCGCACGAGCGGACGCTCGTCTTGCCGTCGCGGAGTTTCGTACTTCGCGCTTGCGCGGCGCATCATCTTCTGGCGCCTTGACGTCCGCCAGCGCCTCGACGCAGCGCCGAGACGACCAGATCGGTATCGGCCGAAACGAACACGATCGACCGGCGGCAGGCCCTGATGATCCATCGATCCAGCCGTTGTGGATGCGATGATCGATCGAGACATGCACGATCTTGCCCTTGGGCGCGGCCCGTTGAAGTTCGTCTTGATCAGGCCACCAAGATCGACCACGTCGAAGGCGAGGATGAGATCGGCAGCTTCATGAAGCAGCCTTGGTCAGCTTCGTTCGGCCCCATGCCCGGCGCACGCAATATGCAGCGGATGGTCGGTTGGGAAGCTGCCGCCGATCTTGAGGTCGGTACATGACGCCGGCGCCGAGCTTTTCGGCAAGCGCGACACGTTCCGCCCAGCCCTTCTGCGGAACGCGAGAAGCGGCCGTAGATGAGCAGCGGGTTCTTCGCGTCCTGCGAGCGAGCTTTGCGAGTCTCGTCGACCTGCGCGGGCGACGGGCCCACGGACACGGTCGGCGCAAGCGGTTCGACGTCGAAGGCGGGAAGTTCCTCCTGGCCAGCGGCGACTTCCTGCAGCGTGCACGTCGAGATTGATGTAGACGGGGCCCTTCGGCGCCGTCTCGGCAATCCACTTGGCGCGGGCCAGCGCCTCACGGGCGGCGGCGGGCGAAGCAGGCATGTCGTCGAACTTGATGTAGTTGGCGGATCATCGCGGCCTGATCGCGCGAGGTATGGATCCAGTCGATCCACGGACGGCGCATGTCCGCGTCGACGGGACCGGTCGCGCCCATGATGACCATCGGCATGCGGTCGCACCAGGCGTTGAAGATCGCCATGGTGGCGTGCATCAGGCCGACGTTGGAATGGACCGCGCAGGCCATCGGCTTGTCGGTGACCTTGGCGTAGCCCTGCGCGATATGGATGGCGTGCTCCTCGTGCAGGCACAGCAGCATTTCGGGGTTCTTGTTGCCGAGGTAATTGACGATGGAGTCGTGCAGACCGCGATAGCTGGCGCCCGGATTGAGAGCGATGTAGGTCAAGGTCCAGATCGCGCAGGGTTTCGGCGACGACATCGCTGCCAAAGCCGGCCTTGTTGGCGAGCGGCCCTTGCGGCTCTTCGCGGCCTGAATAATCACGATTGACTTTAGGCGCCTTGCTCATGCTGTTTCCTCCTCGTCCCGGCCGGTCTGCGCGCCAGCGGGTCTGTTCCATTCACAGGCTAGAGACGGCAGCAGGGCTGCAAAGTCAACCCGATTTGCCGGGCAAACCGGCCTGCTTAGGGTAGTCTTCGCGCGCAACTCCCGGACTCACAAAGCCATTGCCTATATCTGCAGCAATTGCAGACGCATCTCGCCCGGCCGGGTCGCCGAAACCTCCTCCTCCGGGCATTTCAACGACCAGCACATCGTCTGGCGGAATGATCTGCATGCCAGTTGGCTTCAATGCCGCGCCAGACTTGAGATACAGCTTGCCGGGCATGCCATCCCGGCCGCCGTTGCGGCCTTTGGCCGGAAAGGCCACGCGCTGGAACTGGGCAAATATTGCAAAGGGTGAACCATCCCTGCTGGCTACTTCCACCACCTGGCCCATGCCGCCACGGAACTTGCCCGGCCCGCCGGAATCTGGTCGCAATTCGCGCCGCCAGAACACCAGCGGCGTCATCGCTTCGGTGATTTCCATCGCGATCGTGCGCACTCCGGACGGAAAGGCCGTCGCAGCCAGCCCATCATGCTGTGGATGGGCACCCATGCCGCCGCTCTGGAAATTTTGCGACATGTAGGAGCGTTGACCCGCTTCGCCGCGCCCGCCCAGCCCCCGCCCCGCGCCAAGGCGCAGGCTCCAGCTGGCTCCCGTCCCCTCGGCAGGAACCGCATCAGGCATGGCGGCTGCAAAACAACCGAATGCCGCATCTGGCAGCATCTGGCCCAGCACCGCACGTGCTGTGACTGGTGCAGGGTAAGGCGCATTGACGATGCAGTTTTCCGGTGCGGTGATCTTAATGCGCGCCAAAACCGCAGCATTGTTGGCCAGATGGGGAGCAACCAGGCATTTGACGCCGAAGCTTGTGTAAGCGTCGGTATAACACATCGGGCAATTGACGCCGTAGCGCGACACGCCGGACGTGCCAGTGAAATCGATGTGAATGAATTCACCGTCAATCGTCAGTGTCGTGGCCAGGTCGACAGGCTCGTTAAATCCATCGATCCGCAGCACATGCGACCACGTGCCGCGCGGGAAGCGCTTCAATCGCATGGCGCATGGCGCGATCACTGGTCTGCAGGATGTGCACGCTCAACGCATCCAGATCTGCGATCGCATATTCTTCCATCATGCGCTTGAGACGGCTGGCGCCGGCCTCATTGCTGGCGACAAGGGCATAGACGTCGCCCTCCAGCCTGTCCGGTTCGCGGCTGTTGGCGCGCATGAGCTGGATGAGCCAGGCGTTCATTTCACCTCTCGTCGCAAAGCGGCATGATTGGAATGAACAGGCCTTCGGCGAACACGTCGCGGGAATTCGGATCGGGACCATTGCCGCCGATGTCGGCAACATGGGCCGTGCAGGCAAACAGCGCGCACCAGCTTGCCGTTGTGAAAGGCCGGCGTAACGACCGTCAGATCGAACAGATGGCCCGTGCCTTTCCACGGATCGTTGGTGATGTAGGAATCGCCTTCCTGCATTGTTTCAGGCGGAAAGACATTCATGAAATGCCGCACGGAACGCGCCATGGAATTGATATGGCCCGGCGTTCCGGTGACGGCCTGTGCGAGCAATTCTCCTTGCGGATTGAAGACACCGGCAGATAGGTCACCCGCCTCACGCACAACCGGCGAAAATGCAACACGCATCATGGTGCGCGCCTGTTCCTCGACAACATTGATCAGCCGGTCCCACATCACCTGATGGCGAATGGCCTGAAAGTTCGCGCTCATGCGTCCTCCTGCTGATCGAGAACCGAGATGATCGCCCGGCGCTGATGTGGCCCGTAAAGCCCGGCGGGACATAGGTTGTGGTCTGTTCCTCGACGACAAGTGCAGGCCCCGCAAGGTCTGCCCGGACACGATGGTCGACACGATCGAATACATTGGCATCAACGAATGCGCCGACGACCTGCGTCAAAGACCGGTGAGGTATTGCGAGCCATCGCAGCACCGGATCGTTTCCGCAGTGACTGGCGAACTTCTCGACGCCGTCGGACGTCCACCGAGAGAATGAGCGTCCATGTCAGCGCCTGGGCGCGCAGGTTCGGGATCGTCCGGTTGTAGAATTTGCGATAGACCGAATGAAAGCACGCTTCCAGTTCCTTGCCATCTTCGGTTGTATAGGCACGGCCGGGTATTTCGACACTCAGGTCATGCCCCTGTCCCTGATAACGCATGTCCGAATAACGGCGCTCGCGATATGTCCGCTCAGGCGATGCCAGCTTCAGGATCGCTTCTGCTTCGGCGCGCAAATCGGCGAAAATCGCATTCACGGTCTGCGCATCGAAATCATGCAGGGCAACGACGCGCGAACGCACGGCCTGATAGGCAATTGGGGCTTGCAAAAATCCATGGGCGGAGCCGACACCTGCTCCCGATGGTACTACGACGCGGGGGATGCCGAGCTTTTGCGCAATACGCGCTGCATGCAGGGGCGCAGCGCCGCCCGTTGCCACAAGCGTTCGGGTTTCGACCTGGTCGCCATTGTCCGCTGCATGGACACGAATGGCATTGGCCATGTTCTCATCGACGATTTCCGTTATGCCGGCCGCCGCAGCACTCTCTTCAAAGCCGAGCGTTTCGCCAATGTTCTGCGCCACGGCGTTTGCAGCGGCAGTCCTGTGCAGAGCAATCTTGCCGCCGGCAAAACGCGTTGCATCAAGCTTGCCAAGCAGCAAATCTGCATCCGTGACGGTGGGCTTTGTGCCACCCAGGCCATAACTGGCGGGACCGGGAACAGAACCCGCGCTTTCCGGACCAACTGCGATCTGGCCCAGAGCGTCGGTATGCGCAATGGATCCACCGCCAGCGCCAATTTCGATCATGTCGATCACGGGAATGCGCAAAGGAATGCCGCTGCCGGGCAGAAAGCGATGCGCGCGTGCAACTTCCATGGAGCGGCTGTGGCGCGGCTCGATAATCATTCACGAGCACAATCTTCGCGGTCGTGCCGCCCATATCAAAAGCTATGGCCTGATCGGCGCCCAACTCACGCGCAACATTCTGCGCAAAAATTGCGCCGCCCGCAGGCCCTGATTCAACAAGCCGGATGGGAAAACGGATAGCTGTTTCAATTGATGTCAACGATCCAGCGGACGTGATCAACAACAGCGGACATGTCACGCCAATGGCCTTGAGTGCATCTTCCAGCTTGCCGAGATAGCCTGCCATCAGCGGCTGTACATAGGCATTGCTGGCAGTGGTCGCGGTGCGCTCGTATTCGCGGATTTCCGGACACACCTCGTGGGAAAGAGACAGATAGAGACCGGGACTTTCTTCGCGAAGAATGGCTGCGGCGCGCAGTTCATGGGCATTGTTTGCATAGGCATGCAGGAAACATATTGCGACCGACCTGATGTCCTGCTCGCGCAATTTTTTCGTCGTCGCGCGCAATTCAATTTCGTCCAGCTCCAGAAGAACCGACCCGTCTGCAGCCATCCGCTCGGCAGCCTCGAAACGCAAGGGCCGCTCTATCAAAGGTTCCGGCCGCACGAGAGAAAGATCGTATTGATCGAAGCGGTGGCCATACGCAAAGGCGAGCGTATCGCGAAACCCCCTGGTGGTCAGCAGGGCCGTCCGCGCGCCACGCCGCTCGATGATGGCATTGGTCGCAAGTGTCGTTCCATGAACTGTCAGCGCTATGCGCGCGGGCGCAACAGCGGCAATGTCCAGCACGCGCAAGACACCGTCCACGACACCCCGCTCGGGTGCATCCGGTGTGGTCAGCACCTTGCAGGAATGGCGCGCGCCGGGCACTTCGAGCACGACGTCGGTGAAAGTACCGCCAATATCAACCGCAAGCCGGCAATCGCCCATTCGTTTCCCCTGCCCGCGTGATACCTGCCGCTCGTCATTTTTATCAACGGGGCAGCTCTGGCAAACTCCCGATCAGCAGGGTTCCTATCCGGACAAAGTGGCTGGAGCAATAGGCATCAATCGGGCAATACGGCCGTCGCCTCGATTTCAACCCTGGCACGATCCTCGACAAGCGCAACGACCTGAACAAGCGTCATGGCCGGAAAACTTTTGCCAAGGGTATCACGATAGGCTGCGCCGATGGCCTTCAGATTGTCGAGATATGCGCGCTTGTCGGTCACAAACCATGTCAGCCGCACCAGATGTTCCGGGCCGGCGCCGGCCTCTGCGAGCACGGCGACGATGTTCGCAAGCGCCTGGCGCACCTGCCCTGCAAAATCATCCGTTTCGAACTCCTGGTTACCGTTCCAGCCAATTTGCCCGCCAAGAAAGACATATTTCCCGCGCGCCAACATGCCGTTGGAATAGCCCTTGGCAGGTTTCCAGCTTGAGGGATGCAGTATCTCATGGATTGTATTGCTCATGGAATATTCCGTTTCTGAATTGGCGCTGGCGCACAAGGTCCGGATCAGGGCGTGCGCAGGCGGAAGCGCTGGATTTTTCCGGTCTGCGTCTTGGGAAGGGTTTCCACGAACAGCACGGACCTTGGATATTTGTACGGCGCGATCACCGCTTTCACATGGTCCTGCAGCTGGCGTGCAAGTTCGCCATCGGCAGCAAAACCCTGCACAAGCACCACATGGGCCTGAACGATCTGGCCGCGCTGTTCATCGGCAGCGCCGATAACCGCGCATTCTGCGACCGCAGCATGAGACAAGAGGGCTGCTTCCACCTCAGGCCCCGCGATGTTGTAGCCGGACGAGATGATCATGTCGTCAGAACGTGCCGCGAAGTGGAAATATCCGTCTGCATCCTGAATAAAAAAATCTCCGGTCAGGTTCCAACCATCGCGCACGTAGTTCTTCTGACGTGTATCAGCCAGATAACGGCAACCTGTAGGCCCGCGCACGGCAAGGCGTCCGATATTGCCGCGCTCGACTTCCTGCATGTTTTCATCGACCACGCGGGCCTCGTACCCTGCAACCGGCTTGCCCGTGCAGGCAGGATGGGAATCACCAAACCTGTTGGTAATGAAGATGTGCAGCAATTCCGTTGAGCCAATGCCATCCAGCATTGGCTTTCCGGTTTTCTGCATCCATTCATCATACACCGGCGCTGGCAATGTCTCCCCTGCCGACACGGCCGCACGCAATGACGAGAGGTCCGCGCCCTTGTCCATTGCCGCCAGCATGGCGCGATAGGCCGTGGGCGCCGTGAAGCAGATCGTCGCCTTGTAGGTCTCGATAATCTCGATCATGTTGGGGGGCGAAGCATTTTCCAGCAAGGTTGCCGTTGCACCAAAGCGCAAAGGAAAAACCGCAAGCCCGCCCAGACCGAACGTAAAGGCAAGCGGCGGCGATCCAACAAACACGTCATCCGGCGTTACCTGCAACACTTCGCGCGCATAGCCGTCGGCGATGATCAGCAGGTCGCGATGGAAATGCATCGTCGCCTTGGGCTCTCCCGTCGTGCCAGATGTAAAGCCAAGCAAGGCGACATCATCCCTGCCCGTGCGAACACCTTCGAATTTTACCGGCTTGGAGAGCGCGATGCGGTCAAGTTCCGCATCGTGATTGGCAGTGCCATCGAAGCCGATAACATTTTTCAGGAATGCGCTATCCTTGGCGCAAGCGACGATCTCGTCCATCATGCGCGTGTCGCAAAGGGCCAGTCCGATCTCGGCCTTGTCGACGATGGCTTTCAATTCTCCCGCGCGCAACATGGGCATGGTGTTGACCACGACCGCGCCAGCTTTCGTGGCGGCCAGCCAGCAGGCCACCATGGCAGGATTGTTGGCAGAGCGAATAAGAATGCGATTGCCGGGCCTGACGCCATAATGTTCGATCAAGGCGTGCGCCAGCCGGTTCGTCCAGTCCGCCAGTTCCTTGTATGTACGTTGGCGGCCATTGCCGATCAGCGCAACGTGATCGCCAAATCCGCGCGCAACCATTGCGTCGGTCAGCTCGACAGCGGCATTGATGTAGTCCGGTATTGAAATCCTTCGAGCAGAAATCCGGCATCTGGCCGGCGGGCGGCAAATTGCGGCGCGTGAAATCGTCCACGTGTCCGCTCGGTCCAAGGCTATGTGTCGCGGCCATGTCAGCCTCCCTGCAAGGTCTGGCGTGCGATGATAACTTTTTGTACGTCCGAAGCGCCTTCGTAAATTCGCAAGGCGCGAATTTCCCGGTACAGGCTTCGACAATATGACCCTTGCGCACGCCATCGCCGCCATGCAGCTGCACGGCACGATCAATCACATCCTGCGCCTTGTCGGTTGCAAACAATTTTGCCATTGCCGCTTCGCGCGTGATACGCGGTGCGCCGGAATCGCGGGTCCATGCCGCGCGGTAGACGAGCAATGCTGCTGCATCTATGTCCAGAGCCATATCCGCAATATGTCCCTGCACCATCTGCAGGTCACGCAGGGGTGCACCGAACAGATGACGGTTCTGCGTGCGCAGCAGTGCTCTCATCCAGCGCACGACGGGCAAAGCCAAGTGCGGCAGCGCCGACACTCGAGCGGAAGACGTCCAGCACAGCCATGGCAATCTGAAAGCCGCGGCCCGGCTCGCCAATCAACGCGTCGGCCGGCAGACGCATATTGTCGAAACGCAGGCGCGCCAACGGATGTGGCGCAATCGTTTCCAGCCGCTCGGCTATCACCAAACCCGGCGTATTTCCGCGGCACGAGAAACGCTGACAGGCCACGTGCGCCCGGTGCCTCACCGGTTCGCGCGAAAAGCACATAGAGGTCGGCGATGCCGCCGTTGGAAATCCAGGTCTTCTCGCCCGACACAACCCAACCATCGCCATCTCTTGTTGCCTGCGTTGTAATATTGGCAACGTCGGATCCCGATTGTGGCTCTGTCAGCGCAAAGGCGGAAATGCCTGTCCCGCACGCGTTTTCCTGAGCCATTGCCGCTGCGCGGCGCTGCCGAAAAGTGTGATTGCGCCGGTGCCCAGGCCCTGCATGGCAAAGCAAAATCGGCAAGCCCGTCGTGGCGCGCCAGCGTTTCGCGGATCAGGCACAGGCTGCGCACATCCAGCTTGCCGTCGTCGCTGGAAGACTGTGCTCGAGCCAGCCGCCCTTTCCCAAGCATGGCGACAAGCTTGCGGCACGCCGCATCCGACATCGTCATGATCGACCGGCAGATTGGCGTTGCACCATGCCTCGAGCGCGCGGCGAGCTCGCGATGACGCTCCTCGAAAAACGGCCAGTTCAGGAAAGCTTTGGTCGGCCATCAATTGCCCTCGAACACCGGTTTCTGTTTCGCGGCAAAAGCCTTGTAGGCCCGCTCGAAATCGGCGGTCTGCATGCAGATCGCCTGCGCCTGCGCTTCGGCTTCGATCGCCTGTTCCAGGCCCATGTTCCATTCCTGATTGATCTGCGTCTTGGTAATTCCATGCGCGAAGGTTGGGCCGGCAGCGATGGCGCTGCGCCAGTGTCAGCGCTGCTTCTCGAGGTTTCGCGAGGATCGATCAGGCGATTGAAAAAGCCCCAGCGTTCGCCCTCCGTCGGCACTCATGGTGCGACCGGTATATAGCAAGTTCGGCGGCCCGGCCCTGCCCGATGATGCGCGGCAGCATGGCGCAAGCGCCCATGTCGCAACCGGCAAGCCCGACGCGGGTGAACAGAAACGCGGTTTTTGCCAACGGCGTCGCCAAGGCGCAGGTCCGATGCCATCGCGATAATTGCACCCGCGCCGACGCAAATTCCGTCGACTGCGCTGATGATCGGCTTGCCGCAATGGATCATCGCCTTGACCAGATCGCCGGTCATGCGTGTAAACGCCAACAGTTCCTTCATGTCCATCTTGGTCAGCGGCTGCAATGATGTCATGCACATCGCCGCCGGAG
The DNA here is from genome assembly GCA_963700795.1 of uncultured Alphaproteobacteria bacterium. Lineage (GTDB taxonomy): Bacteria > Pseudomonadota > Alphaproteobacteria > Rhizobiales > Beijerinckiaceae > Terripilifer. Next base: position 692,266 of record CAVOYX010000006.1, read on the forward strand.
CAAAAATTTCCTTCGTTCGACGCGAAAATGACCACATCAACATCGTCCGCATACACCAGCGCGCGAAACGTATCTCGCAATTCGGCGTAGCTGTCGAATGTGAGCGGATTTTTGCGCGCAGCCCCCAAAAGGGAAACAATTGCTATGCGTCCGTCCATGCGCCAGGAAAAGTGCTTGGGACTGTAGTTGGCCATCGAACTCATTGAGCCGGATTCCTCTCCTTGACCAGCAATCGCAACGTGACGGGCAGATCCTCACTGCCTTCCATGTTGGCACTGTCGATAATTTCGTCAATCCAGTTTTCGTGTTCCGCGGCCATGGCTGCGAAATCGCGTTGTCCTCTTGGCGTCAGACGCGTAAGCGATGCGCGCCGGTCGCCGTCAATCGTGACGCCGCACAACTTGCCCATCGGCTACCAGGCGATCAACAATCGCGGTCGTATTGCCGTTGGATACCCGCAAAGCGCGCGACAATTGGCTCATCTTCAAACCTTTGGGATTGCGCTCCAGCGCAGACAATACGTCAAAGCGCGGCAAGGTCGTATCGAATTGCGTGCGAAATCGCTCGCGTACATCGCTTTCGATCATCCGGCGTCGTCTTGAGCAATTGCAGCCACACCCGCAATTTCTGTTTGCGCAGATCGGCGGCGGATGGTTTGCGTTTGGATCTCACCAGGTTTCTCCACCCGAGAGAGCGATGGACTGGCTCGTGATGGTTGCCGAATTGGGACCGCACAACCAAAGTGCCGCCTGTGCAATCTCTTCTGGCTGGATAAGCTTTTTCTGCGGATTTGCTGACAACAGTGCGTCCAGCACCTGCTCGCGGCTGCGACCGGTTTTTTCACGCAGGTTGGTGATGGTGCCTTCCAGCATTGGCGTTTGCGTATAGCCGGGGCACAGGGCATTGACCGTGATTCCGGTTGCCGCGGTTTCGCTTGCCAGCGCACGCACCATTCCGATGACCCCATGTTTGGCAGCGCAATAGGCTGCGACATAGGGATAGCCACGCAATCCCGCAGTTGACGATATGGCGATGAGGCGGCCCCATTTTTTGTCACGCAGGTTGTTCATGCCTTCGCGCAGGGTCAGAAATGTTCCGGTGAGATTGACGCCGATCATTTCGTTCCAGTGATCGAGGCTGGCCTTGCCAAAGGGCGCGCTGGAAGCGGAACCGGCATTTGCAATGACGATGTCCTGTTTTCCCGCCTCGGCGAACATGGCGCGCACGGAATTTTCGTCCGTCACATCGCCGGTTACCGTTCTTATGCATTCCCCGCGTGAAGCCAGTTCAAGCAAAGGTGCATCCCGGCGGCCGGAAATCCAGACAGTCGCGCCAGCTTCCGCAAAAGCCAGTGCAATGGCTGCGCCAACGCCGGTTCCGCCGCCTGTGATGAAGGCGCTTTTTCCCCTGCAGGATTTTCTCGCTCACACTTTCATACTGCGCTTCAGCCCGCTCCGGCCAGGCGCCTCAATTGATCGCGTCCGGGCAGATAGGGATCAGGCCATTTTTGCTGCGCATCGCCAAGGGCGGCAGCAGCGTGCAAGGTCCAATAGGGATCGGACAGATGCGGACGCGCAAGCACACCAGATCGGCACGTCCTGCCATCAGGATGGAATTGACGTGATCGGGTTCGAATATGTTGCCAACCGCCATGGTAGCCATGCCCGTTTCATTGCGGATGCGATCGGAAAACGGCGTCTGGAACATGCGACCATACACAGGGCGGGCACGCCGCGAGGTCTGGCCGGCAGACACGTCGCAAATATCGACGCCTGCCTCCTGCAACATGGCGGCGATATGCACAGCTTCGTGCGGAGTTACCCCCTCTTCGCCAACCCAATCGTTGGCTGATATGCGAACCGAAATCGGCTTCTGCGCAGGCCACACGGAGCGTACGGCATGAAAGACTTCCAGCGGATAACGCATGCGGTTTTCCAGACTGCCGCCGTATTCATCGGAACGCTTGTTGGTCAAGGGCGTTATGAATGACGACAGCAGGTAGCCGTGCGCCATGTGCAGTTCCAGCATGTCGAAACCAGCTTCCCCGGCCATTTGCGCAGAGGCCACGAACTGGTCACGCACTTCGTCCATCTCCTGGCGTGTCATGGCGCGCGGCAATTGATTGCGATCCGACCAGGCAATGGCCGAAGCGGAAAGCAACGGCCAATTACCGCCGGACAGCGGCGCATCCATTTCTTCCCATCCCAGTTGCGTCGAACCCTTGGCGCCCGGAGTGACCGATTTGCGCGCAGATTTTCGCTTCGGATTCGGCATGCACAAAATCGACGATCCTGCGCCAGGCGAAAAGATGTCCGGGTGCATAGAAGCCGGTGCAACCGGGAGTAATGCGGCCCTGCGGGCTAACGCACGTCATCTCCGTGATGAGCAGGCCCGCGCCGCCCTTGGCGCGTTCGCCATAGTGCACCAGATGCCAATCTGTCGGGCAGCCATCTTGCGCCCTGTATTGCGCCATGGGCGAAACAACCACGCGATTGGCCAGTTTCATGTCGCGAAGGCGATAGGGAGCAAACATCGGCCGGCGCAAATGTTCCTTGTTGCCGCCTGCCTTTGCCTGAAACCAGCGTTCAGCCGATTCCAGCCATTCCCGGTCGCGCAAGCGCAAATTTTCATGACTGATACGCTGCGAACGCGTCAGCAGCGAATAATTGAACTGGACAGGATCGAGATGCAGATATCTCTCGATCTCCTCGAACCATTCCAGCGAATTGCGCGCGGCCGACTGCAGGCGCAGGACTTCCAGCCTGCGTTCCTGCTCGTAGCGCTTGAAGGCGGCGGGCATGTCCTTTTCGCTGTGCAGATAGCTGGCGAGTGCGATAGCGCTTTCGAACGCCAGACGTGTTCCCGATCCGATGGAGAAATGCGCGGTAGCTGCCGCATCGCCCATCAGCACGATGTTCTTGTGCGACCAGTGCTCGCACAAGACCCTGGGAAAATTGATCCAGGCCGAACCGCGGATATGGTTGGCATTGGACATTAACGGATGTCCGGCAAGGTGATCCTTGAAGATTCGCTCGCATGTGGCGATCGATTCTTCCTTGGTCATTTCGCCGAAACCGAATTTTTCCCAGGTTTCTGTCGAGCACTCAATGATGAAAGTCGCCGTATCGGCATCGAACTGATAGGCGTGCGCCCAGACCCAACCGTGTTCGGTTTCCTCGAAAATGAACGTGAAGGCATCGTCGAACTTCTGATGCGTCCCGAGCCAGACAAACTTGCAGCGACGCACATCCACTTCCGGCTTGAAATGCTCGGCATAGGTCGAGCGGACCTTTGAATTCAGCCCGTCACAGCCCACAACGAGATCAAATTCGCGGGAGTAGACATCCGGTTCGGCAAATTCGGATTCAAATCGCAGATCAACGCCCAGTTCCCGCGCGCGCCCCTGCAGGATCGTCAGCAGTTTCATCCGGCCAATGCCGCAAAAGCCATGACCGCCGGACGCTGTACGAACGCCGCGATATACCACGGCGATATCATCCCAATAGGCGAAATTCTCGCGGATGGTGGCAGCGCTTACCGGATCGTTTTGCGCCAGATTGCCTAGCGCTTCGTCGGACAGGACGACGCCCCAGCCAAACGTGTCGTCGGGCCGGTTGCGTTCAAACACGACAATTTCATGGGCGGGATCGCGGAGTTTCATGCTGATGGCGAAGTAGAGGCCGGCGGGGCCGCCTCCCAGACAGGCAATTTTCATGGCTGTTTCCTGCTTTTGCTGAGCAAGGCTCCCACACACGGGAATTTATTTCAAGCCTAAATGTTTTAAGCCTGAAATAAATCGCGATTGTCGCCTGACCGTAAAATTTCAATGGCCTCAAATGCTTGAATCGACACGCTCCGCCCCCTGTGGCAAGGTTCGCAAGAAGATACAGAAGTGGACAGATGGCAGACCCGATACTGGAATTCAGGGACGTAACAGTCACGTTTGGCGACGAAACGATCTACGACAGATTGTCGTTTTCGGTCCGCGCGGGAGAATTCCTGTGCATACTGGGGCCAAGCGGCTGCGGGAAATCAACCTCACTGCGGCTGATGGGCGACCTCTTGCAAGCTGATTCCGGAGATGTGTCGATTGCCGGCGCTCCGCCCGCCCAGGGCTGGAACAAGCTCGCCTATGTTTTTCAGTCCCCGCGCCTTGCGCCGTGGCGCAATGCCATCGGCAATGTGATGCTGGCGATGGAACTGCGCTTCGACGCAAAACCAAAAGCGCAGATGCTGGACAGCGCCAGACGCCTGCTCGCGCTGGTGGGCCTCGGCAAGGACATGGACAAATATCCGGCGATGCTGTCGGGCGGCGAGCGTCAACGGGTTGCCATTGCCCGCGCGCTCAGCGTTGATCCCGACATTATCCTGATGGACGAACCGTTTTCTGCGCTCGACATGAATACACGCCTGCGCATGCGGGCAGAAATCGTGCGCATCTGGCAGGAGACTGGCAAGACAGTTATTTTCGTCACACACGATATTGAGGAAGCGCTGGTGCTGGGCGACAGGATCCTGCTTTTATCGAACAAGCCGACGCGCACGATGGAAATACTTGATATTTCCGAGCCAAGGCCGCGCGATATTTCTGCCTCGCCTGCACTTCAGGCAAAGAAGGATCATCTCGTTGCTTTATTCCAGCAGCTGGAACAACAACCCGAACCCGCCTGAACAGGTTTCCATTACATATCATCGAAGGGAGATCGACATGACAGATACCAAAGCACCTCGCGCAATTGCTGCAAGCGTCCTAATCGCTGCGGCCCTTGCCTTCTCGCCACAGGCGATCGCCAAGGACAAGATCACCTACGCCTATCTGGCCGATCCGGCGCTTGAGGGCATCCTGTATGCAATCAAGAGCGGCAAGGTAAAATCGGACAAGATCGACATCGAGACATCGGCGCTTGCCATTCCGGCGTTGATTCAATCGACGCCGACCAAGCGTTACGACGTCATCATGAACGCGGTGATGGCCATTCCGCTGGCCAAGCAGCGCGGGTTGGAACTGGTCATTCTCTCCACTGCCCTGCGTGACGTGGGCGGCGAGGGCGCAGGCATCTGGGTGCGGAAGGACAGCCCCCTGAAGACCATCGCCGACCTCAAGGGTAAGAAGATCGGCAATTACGCGCTGACATCGACCGGCACCACATGGATCCGCATCGCCCTGCGCAGCAAGTTCAACGCCAACGTTTCCTACAAGGGAGGCGATTTCGAACTGGGTGCAGATTCCCGCGCCCGCCCTGCTCTCTGCCCTGGAAACCAAACGTGTTGATGCAGCGACGCTGATCCATTCCCAGGCGTTTGCCGCGCGCAGCACCGGTAAATACCGGACGCTCACCCAGACCAGCAAAGACATCAACGAGAAGTTTGGCGTCGATCCGGTCTCGGCAGTCAACGTGACCTATCCCGACAAATTGAAGGCCAAGCCGGAAGCCTTCAAGGAATTCGACCGCATGCTGCTGGAATCGGTGAAATATGCAGTCGCCAACGCCGATGCCGTCGGGCTGGCCATTTCCAAGACGTCGAAAGTCGATCCGAAATATTTCGCCGCGTGGATCAAGGATTATTCCTATTTCCCCGGTGTTGTGAGCGAAGGCGACAAGAAGGCCATGACCGTGGTGTGGGAGCAGTCCAAGGAGATGGGCATCATCAAGGATGTGCCGGATGTGAACAAGCACATCTGGGAACATGCCCTGACCAAATAGCCCGTCTGGATCGAGCCCCATGACCGCAATTACGGCGAATGACGCGAGGCGCAAGTCGCGCCTCGCAGGACATCTGTTCGTCATCGCCTTTATCGCGATCTGGGGCCTGTATGCCCTCAGCGTTGAAACCTACACGATGCCCGGACCTCGGGATGTCGCATTTCGCCTCTGGCAATTTCTGGGCGACTGGCATGAATTCAAACACATGCTCTACTCTTTCGGTCATATCATTGCGGCCGTGATCATATCGTTCTTTATCGGCAGCGCGCTGGCTTTTCAGGGACAATACCTGCCAGTCTTCCGGCTCATGATCTTCGGCAGGCTCAATCCGTTCCTGAACTCCTTCTCCGGCATCGGCTGGACATTTCTGGCAATCATCTGGTTTGGCATCGGCGACATGACGGTGATCTTTGTCATCTGCATGGTGCTGATCCCCTTCTCCGTTATCAACATGCAGGAAGGGCTCGCCAATCTCGATTCGGAAATGATCGAAATGGCGCAAAGCTTCACGCGATCGGGAAGCCGCCGCTTCTTCAAGATCATTTTGCCGATGCTCTATCCGTTCATCTTTGCAACGCTGCGCATCAGTTTCGGCGTTGCCTGGAAAATTGCTCTCACGGCAGAATTGTTCGGCGGCAATACGGGGTTTGGCTATCTGTTGAATCTTGCGCGCACGAATTTCGATACGCCGCTCATTCTGACCATCATCGCCATCATCATCGCCTTCGTGTATTCGACGGACCGCTGGATATTCGCGCCCATACAGGCCCGGCTTGCGAGGCACCATGGCGCATAGTGAAAACCAATCCGCAAACGCCGGACAGGGCAGTGCCATGCGGCTGGTCGCGGAAGGATTTGTCGTCCTGGTCATCGTGTTGTGGTGGCTGCTTGCGCGCACCATGCCCGACTTTGTATTGCCTGGACCCGCTCAGGTCGGCCAAAGGATCGTCGCGCTGTTTTCCGATCCGGACTATCTTGTGCATGTGGCCACGAGTTCGCTGCGACTGATTTTCGCTGTGGCGCTCAGCGTAATCATCGGTTCCCTGCTGGCCTTTCTGCCGCACTGGTTTCCGGTCACGCAGGTCATCGTGCACGAGCGAATAAAACCATTCCTGAATTCCTTTCCCTCCATCGGCTGGGCCATTCTCGCGATCATCTGGTTCGGCCCCTCCCATTTTACGGTCATATTCATCATGGTGATGATCCTGACGCCATTCTGTCTGGTGAACGTATCCGAGGGGTTGAAAGAAATTGATCGCGATATCATCGAGATGGCGCGCAGTTTCACCCGCAAGCCCGTCCGCATCCTGTTCAAGGTGACATTGCCGCTTCTGGCGCCGTATTTCGTTTCGGCACTGCGCATCGCCTATGGCGTTGGCTGGAAGATTGCATTGGTTGCAGAGCTTTTCGGGACCGAAAGCGGCCTCGGCTATCTTCTGCAACAGGCACAGACCATAGCCGATGCAACGACTGTCTTTGCGACGTGTCTGGCGATCGTCATTCTCTTCGTGCTTGGCGAGAAACTCGTGATTGATCCATTGTCACGGCGCTATTCTGCCGGACAGACCAAAACGTAATCTCTCCCTGCAAAATAGTGAACACGTACCCGGCTAAACCATCGCGCCGACAACCAACAAACAGGTCAGTGCCGCCGTCTGGGCGTGAAGCGCATCGGTGCAGCCTTGTATCCGCGCACCGTATTGTTGAAATGCAACACAGGCTCGCCGGTCAACTCGATGCTTTCCACCGCTTCGGCAAGGGCCGTCAATATGACCTCGCCCTCCATGCGCGCCAGCATCTGGCCAACGCAGGCATGAATACCAAAACCAAAGCCCATATGCCCGGTCGTGCGGCGTGTGATGTCGAAACTGTCGGCGTCGTGCCATTGTTTTGCATCGCGATTGGCCGACGCTGTCAGCACGAGAATTTTCTGGCTCACGCCCATCGGTACGCCAGCCACTTCAACGGGGCGGGTCGTCGTGCGATAGAAGGAATGAAACGTTCCATCGTATCGTAGCACTTCCTCGAATGTATTGCGGGCCAATGAAGGATCATCACGCAGCAACGCCCATTGGGCGGGATTGCGGGCCAGGTTGACGAGGGCATTGCTCAGGGTAAACACCGTGGTATCAAGCCCGGCCGACAGCAGCGAACGCACGAGCAAACCTGCCTCTTCATCAGTTATCTCGCCGCGATCAACTCCGACATAAAGCTGCTCACCGAACCCGCCGGGCCGCAGGTTTTCGCGCTTGCAGGCATTGGCAATCCAGGCCAGTGGCTCTGTCAATCCGGCAAGACATTGCTGAAAGCGAGCGTTCGTCGGCCCGAAACCATTGAATACCATGTCGCCATAAGGCAGCAGGTTTTCGCGCCCATCGGCCGAAAGGCCGACTGCATCGCCGAACACTTTCATGGGAAAGCCTTCGGCAAGATGCTTCACACCGTCGCATTGGCCTTTCTCGAGCAGGCTGGCCACATTGCGGCGGGCTTCTGCCTCGAACTGGCTACGCAATTCGCGCACGCTGGCCGGGTTCAAAACCCGCACCATCTGCTGGCGCGTACGGTCATGTTCCGGCGGATCAGCCTCCAGCAGGATGCTGGGGTGACGCCATGGTTTCTCGGTGTGGAAATTGCTCAGCCCCGCACCGGCGCTGGAGCAGAACGTCTGGTGATCGGCCAGAACATCCTTCACCTCGTCATATCCGGTCAGGGCGAATACGCCGTAGCGTTCCATCCATACGACCGGCCCGGCCGCACGAAGTTCCTCGTAATACGGATAGGGATCGGTCAAAACATCGGCGTGATAGGGATCGATGCCGGAAACCGGAACATTGTCGACCGGCGGCGCGATACACGCATCGCCAGATTCGATGGCAACATGAGCAGTCATCGGCACCTCCCTGAAAAAGTCATCCGGCATTGTGTCAGAAACCGGCGTTAACTCAACCCGCGCGGCGATGCCTAATCAGCGAGATATCCCCCATCGGGGATAAGCGTATCGCAGGACGCGATGACCGCCGTTTCGCCAGTCGAATTGATCAGCGAGCCTTCAAACTTCACGACCATGCCGCGCAGCTTTGCCGTGTGTTCGCAGGATACAACCTGCCAATGGATTTTCACCGTCTCGCCGGCGAGAATGGCGCGGCGGAAACGCGATGAATAGCCCAGGCCGATATTCGGCCAGAATTCCATCAGGCCCGTCGAAATGGCGCCCATCATGACCGCTGTTGTGTGCCCCCCAGCAACAATGACATCCTTGAAGGCAAAGCCCGTGGCCTGCGCCGCATCGTGGTGCAATTCGTTATCGTCACCGATGAGCGTTGCAAGGGTGCGGATGTCCGCACCGGCAAAGTGAAACTCACGCTCGATGGTAAAGCCGACGTTTGGCGGGGGATGCAGTTTCTTTGGGCCAGCCGATGGCGTCTCAACGCCGGAAAGCGCGCCTTCCACAAACTGGCTGGAGGAAACGGCAGTCACAGGTTCGATCCTTACACGAGGGCTGGCCCAGCCCGGAACTCACGCAGATCGCACCCCAAAGGCCGCCTCACTGCCAATCGGCTTCTCCTACCAGAGGAGGGCAAGGGTAGGCAACCGCAGGCAACGCCCTTCCACCTGCACCGCCAGCGAGGCGTTTGACACACCCCGCACGGCAACCTAACGTTTTTGACCAGTAAGCCGGGCAGAACCGGCAGGAAACGCCGTTCGGGCCGCTGCAAGGCTGGGGCGCAGGAGAGGCAAATGAGCGCGATGCTGACGGTTCACAATCCCACATGTTACGCGCCCAAGGTGACGGGCAAGCAGCTCGCCTCCCGCCTGCCCAACCTTGATGGCAAGATCGTCTATCTGGTCGATTGCCTGTTCGATAATTCTGCCGCCTTTATCGACGAGTTGCGGCAATGGTTCGCCCGGAACATGCCTGCCGTTGAAACGCGCATCATCCGCCCGCGGGAAAGCTGGGTCGATGATCCGGACATGCGCAAGAAAATCGCAGCCGATGGCAGCGCTGCCATATTGGGTGTCGGGCTTTGAAGCTCCTGTAGCCCGACGGTCGTCGGGCTCGCCTCGCTAATGGAAGAAATGGGCGTGCCCAGCATCGCCATTCACACGCATGTGTTCGCGCGTGTTGCAAAATCCAGCTCGCGCCTGCGCGGTTTTCCAACCCTGCGCAATGCCTTTGTGCCGCAACCCGTGGTTGGGCGCAGCGCGGAAGAATTGCGCGGATATATCGAAGGCATCGATCCGGTTTCCGGACAGCCCTTCATGCAGGGCGTGATGGAAGGTCTGCTGCGGCCGCTCGAAGGCGCCGATCTGACCGGCGAAACATTCGAACGCACAACGCCGCGCCTGCTGCCGCCTGACACGGAAGAAAATCTGCGCGCGCTGTTTGAGGAAAACCGCTGGACCGATTTCATGCCCATCGTGCTGCCCACGGAAGAACGGGTGGCCGCCATGCTGAAAGGAACCAGCCAGCCGCCGGACAAGGTTGTCGGGCGCATGCGGGCGGGAAACTTTCGCGAGGCTTGGGAATATACAGTCGAGAAAGTGGCGGTCAGCGCAGTGATGGCCGGCGCAAAGCCTGAATATTTTCCCGTGATCCTGGCGCTGGCAGCGTCCAACCAGACTTCGCGTCAGGGCAGCACCACGTCGCAGACCTGCATGTCCGTAGTCAACGGCCCTATCCGCGATGAAATCGGCATGAATTACGGCATCGGCGCCATGGGTCCCTACAACCATGCCAATGTCACGATTGGGCGCGCCTACAGCCTGCTGTCGCAACATGGACAGGGCGGCTCGGTTCCCGGCGAGACCTATATGGGAACACTCGGCAACCCGCTGGCATATTCCCTCGTCTACGCCGAAAACGAAGAGGCAAGCCCGTGGGAGCCTTTGCATGTCGGCAAGGGCATGAAGAAAGATGAAAGCGCGGTTACCATTTTTGTCGGCAATCGCTACATGCATGAAGGCTTCGGCCCGCGCGATACATGGGAAGAGAAATTTACCCGATCATTGCAGGCCTCAGCCTATCTGCCGCCGTGCCTTGTAATGGATCCTATTGTCGCGAAACTGTTTGCAGGCAAGGGCATTCATACCAAGCAGGAACTCGTTGACTGGGTTGTCAAACACGCACAACTGCCCGCACGCGAATATTGGGACGACCAGTGGATGCAGACATTGATACGCCCGCATGGCGTGGCCGGTGTCGAGCCCTATGCGTCACGGCTGAAAGCGGCACCTGATGATATCGTCGAGATGTATCAGGCCAGGCAGGTCAATGTTGTCGTCACTGGTGGCGGCACGCAGGGTGCGTGGAAGATATTCGGCGCAAAATACGTCGCCACCGTCAGCGTCGATGCATGGCGGTGAGGCCGTTTAACATCAATACTCCTAAACCACGCCCGCGCGGCGGCACAGATATTCCCACGCCCTGTCATGGCCCTTCAGGTTTGTCTGGCCCGGGGAAGCAGCGTTCACTTCGCCTTCGGTGAGATAGGTTATCTCGCCGAACTGCATGCCGGTGGCGATGGCGCGCGCGTTCTTTTTCATCGCAATGGCAGAATGAACGGCATCCTGGATGCTCTTGCCCGTGACCGTGGCGCCGTGCCCGCGCATCAGCACGGCCTTGTTGCCACCCATGCAGACGCACATGTCCGCGCCCTGATCATTGGTCGTAACGAGAAGGTCGGTATCACCAAATTTCTCGCGTATATCCCAGACCGGCACGCACACGCCGATACGGCGGGCCGTATGAATGGCGGTCCGCATGGGCGTTTTGGTGATGCCGAAAGGCAGCAATTCCTCGCAATGATTGTGAATGACAGAATTGACGTCGGGCCGCGCCGACAGCACCGCTCCATGGATGGGGCGTTCAATATAAATCGGCATGTCGGTTGGCTTGACGGGCGAGTTGTCGAGATTGAATTCGAGGATGTCGGCTTCGGTCACCAGCTCCGGGCTGCGCGAGCGGGACAGGAAATAGGTTTTCGGATTGTCCGGATTGCGAACGCTGATATGGCCGAGGGCATCGACAATGCCTTCATTGGACAGAATGTGATTGGCCGCTACGAGATCCTTGATCAATGCCTTTATGTCGCTCATGCGTTCCTCCGTCCCATGTCAATGCCGGTTCATTGAAGATGCCGTTTGGACGGAGTGTAGCCACATTCCCGCGCTTGCGAAAGACGTTGACCTTCACGCGCTCTGTTTTGTTGCGGACACTGGTGCTGGCGTTGCTTCTGCCCCTTCGGCTGCGGCCGGAGGTTTGAGGTCGACCCGGTGGCCGACCACCCAAATCAGCAACAGGATGGGAACGCCCATCAACGAGGCAATGATGAAGAAATTCACATAGCCGAGTGCATCGACCATCGTGCCGGAATATCCGCCGACAATCTTCGGCAACAAGGTCATCAGCGAACTGAAAATTGCATATTGCACCGCCGTGAACTTTACATTGGTCAGGCTCGACAGGAATGCGATGAAAGCCGCGCTGGCTATGCCTGCCGTCAGGTTGTCTGCGGAAATGACAAGATACAAAACCGGAATATTGTGACCGGCCTTGGCAAGCAACACAAACAGCAGATTGGTCAGAGCCGTCAGCAGCGCGCCCAGGAACAGGGTCTTCATGACGCCAAAGCGCAGGGACAGAATACCGCCGATGAAGCCCCCGGCGATGGTCATGACAAGACCGAAGGTTTTGACGATGGAGGCGATTTCCGTTTTCGAATATCCGATGTCGACGTAGAAAACATTGGCGATTACGCCCAGAACAATATCTGAAATGCGATACAGGCCTACCAGCGACACAAGCAGGAGGGCAACGGAAAAGCCGTATCTCGAAAAGAAATCCGCGATCGGCTCGACATAGGATTCGCGGACAAGGCCACCGTTCACCGCTCCGGTTGCGATGATCAGCTTTGCAACAAGGGAAACAGCTCCCACTGCCAATGCAAAGCGCACGCTTTCCAGAACAACGCCGGCCAGTATCTTGTTGCCGGTCATGTTGTGTATCGTTGCAGAAAATCCAGCCAGCCTGTCTGCCGACGTCAGCCAGAACATTCCGACAAAGGTTCCCGCTGCGAGCAAAAACAGAAAGAAAAAACCAGCGTACTGACCGGTCGTATATTGCGCCGTCTTTCCCGCATTGCGTTTTGGTTCCGGAATCAGCAATGTCGTCGCCATTCCGATCAGCATCAATGCGGCCATGATGTAATAGGCATTGCGCCAGGCTGTATATTTATAAGCGCCTACAGCGGACGCAAAATAATCGGCGAGAAACAGGCCACCGGCTCCGGCGAAAATCATGCCGATCCTGTATCCTGCGATATAGGCAGCAGACATCATTGCCTGCAGGTCGGGCTCGGCTGCCTCAATCCGGTAGGCGTCGATGACGATATCCTGGGTGGCGGAAGAAAAACCAAGCAACACCGCAGCAAAAGCCATGAGGGTAAGACTAAACTCGCCGGCGGCCGGATTTGTCGAGCCCATCCATGCGATGGCAATGAAGATCATGATTTGCGCCAGCAAAATCCATGACCGCCTGCGACCCAGAAGGCGCGTCAACAAAGGCACCGGCAGCCGGTCAACCAATGGCGCCCAGACGAATTTGAACGAATAGCCGAGCGCGGCCCAACTGAACATCGTCACCGTCGAGCGATCGATACCGGCTTCCCGCAACCAGATACCAAGCGTCGAAAAAATGAGAAGGATCGGAATGCCAGCAGAAAAGCCAAGAAAAGCCATGGCCAAAACGCGCCAGTCGCGGAAGGCCAGCAGCGTGTCTTTCCAGTTGGCGCGCGCCGTTGCGGTCATGTGTCAACCATTGCGAATCATTGGCATGCAACTTGCGCCAGATCGCCGGTATGGTTCAACCGCTATTCTGATTGGCGCGGCTTTCAATCCTGTCCGGCCTTGCCGGGATTGCCTTGCTTAAACAATCAGCGGCAATAGCAGATAGGACTGATATTGACCGCCTGTATGCAGCGTGTTTTCGCCTGCAAACAGTTCTGCGGGGCGGTCGCGCGGCTCGTCATGGGTGAACCATGCAACGCCGCGCATCGGACCGGTTGCACCGGGCCGCTCGAAATCCTTGCCCTGGATGGTCAGCGCCAGTTTCGCGCCCGGTGGCAGCGTGATGGCCATTGGCCAGATCTCAAGATCGACTTCGTAAACCTCTCCGGGGGTCAGCGGCTGACGCTCATCATGCGGATAATACGGCAGAAATTCCTTCGATCTTTCAGGATCAATCTTGCGCTGCGAGACGCGCAGCCAGCCCTGGGTGAGCGGCGCGCGCGGTTCCGGCGCCGCGATAAAGGTCATTTCCTTGCCCTCTGCATCGAAAGCACAGAGCGTGGCAAAGATATCCATGTCCGGCGTTGTCGATGACACGAAAATTTTCGCCTTAACGGGGCCGGCAAATTCAGTTTCCTTCTCAAATGCCGGCGTCGAATACGTCACGCCCTCGCTCAATGCCGGATATGTGGCCTTTGCGGCCGAAGGCGGAGCCGATGGCGTCAGGCTACTGCCCGCATTGTCGATAAAGTATTTTGTCCATTGCGTTTCCTGCAAGGGCCAGACATGGGAACGCCGGGTGTGCTTGATTGTGTCGCCGGGTGCGCGCACTTCGACCTCAACAGGCGGTTCCTTGTCCCAGCCGTTATCGATATTTTTCAGAAAGCGATCGAAGAAACGCTTTTGCAAGGCTACGTTCTTGGGTTGCAGGAACGTGTGGAAATAAGAGCCGCCCTGCACTTTCAGCCACTTTTGTTTCGAGGCCAATCCCATGAAGCCGCGAATTGTTCCGCGCAGATGCAGGCCAAGCCCGCCCCAATTGGCAACCACCAATGCTGGAATGTCTATTTTCGACAGGTCCGGTGTACGCGCACGATAGAATTCGTCGTTCAGCGGATGGGCCAGAACGTCTTCAAGATAATCCGAAGCATTGGCTTTCAATTCCTCATCGGAGAGGCTGGCGGGACCGGTAACACGTTCGCCCGTGTAGATATCCGTGCAATTCGTTTTCGGGTTACCGTATTGATTGCGCAGCACGCTGACATTCCACCAGCGTTTCAGAAAACCTGCCGAGTAAATTCCATCAAGGCGCGTGCGGTCGCGGTAAAAATCGTAAGTGCCCTGCCAGGGCAGCATGGCCGCCAAATATTTGGGCCGCATGGATGCGACAAACCATTGGCTGGCGGCATAATAGGAAATGCCCAGCAGGCCCACTTTCCCGCTGCTCCATCCTTGCGCACCGGCCCATTCGATGGCGTCGAAAAAATCGCGAAATTCAGCCGGTGAATTTGGATCGAGCTTGCCGGGAGACTTTCCCGCGCCGCGCGAATCCACATTGATCAGGATATAGCCATCGGCAATCCAGACTTCCGGATCCGGCCGCTCGAACACTAGATGCTTGCAAGACGAGGCCGCGAGAATTTCCGGATAGGTTTCGTTCAGGCGATCCCATGCTTCCTGCATGAACTGGCGCAGGGGAACGTCTTTCCCATAAGGACCGAACGTCATAATGACGGGAAACTTGCCATCTGCTTTGGGGCGATAAACATTTGCACTGAGCC
The DNA here is from genome assembly GCA_963700795.1 of uncultured Alphaproteobacteria bacterium. Taxonomy (GTDB): domain Bacteria; phylum Pseudomonadota; class Alphaproteobacteria; order Rhizobiales; family Beijerinckiaceae; genus Terripilifer. The sequence goes on from CAVOYX010000006.1 coordinate 707,537, forward strand.
TGGCGCCATCACGCATTGGAATGGCGATGTTTGTTTCCACCAACATGTCATATTTTTGATCGGGCATGTGACCTGCTCAGAACTTTTGCACCATTGCATTGCGGATAAACGGAACGATCTCGCCAATGTCTTCTCCGCCAAGGCCGGCTGCCACGGCACTTGCCAGCATGTCGAGCGTTGCCGAAGCCACCGGCATCGGAACGCCCGCACCCGATCCTGTCGCGGTGACAGACTGAATATCCTTGCGAAGGGTGCGGATATCGAGAGTGAGCGGTCCGCCATCACCGCGGAAATTGCCTTTCTTGTTGGCAAATATGCCGTTCGCCAGCGGCGATGCCGCAATGACTTCAAGCATTTTGTCGATATCGAGCCCCTGCGCCTGACCCATCGCCAGGCCCTCACCGATTGCCTGAACATAGGCAGCCATGGTGAGATTATTGGCGAGCTTCATCGCATATCCCGCACCATGACCGCCCATGTGGACAATCTTTATGGCGAGCTTTTCCAGTACCGGGCGCGCACGGTCGAGATCACCGGCCGCGCCGCCGACAAGGGCCACAAGCTTGCCATCGGTCACCGAAGGAATTGTTCCAAGCACTGGTAAATCGATGAAACTTGCACCGCGTGGCTTCAGCAATGCAGCCAGATCGCGCGCCGTCTGCGGCCGCAGCGTGCTCATTTCAATGAAGAGTTTTCCAGAGACATCGCCAGACAGAAAGCCGTTTTCGCCGGCGTAAAGCGCATGTGCGCCATTGTCCTCGGTGATTGACGTCAACACAATTTCGCTGGCTGCAGCAACCGCTTGCGCATCCTTTGCAATTGCAATGCCTGCTGCTTGCGCACGGCTGCGCGCCTGCCCCTGAATATCCCAGGCCAGCGGCTTTATATCAAAGCCCGCCAAGCGCCCGGCCATGGCGCTGCCCATGCGTCCCAGACCGACAAGTCCTACCTGCATTGCATATCCCCTCAGCTACTTGGGCATGGTCGATGGCAGCCAGAGCGCCAGCATCGGAAACAGAATCAGCAGCAGCAGCTTGAACATGTCGGCTGCAACAAACGGCATGACACCACGATAAATCTGGCCGAGCGTCAGATGAGCTCCACCAATGCTTTTCAGCACAAACAGATGGATTCCGAAGGGCGGCGTTATCAGGCCCAGTTCCAGAACGACCAGGTTGACGATGCCCCACCACACCAGATCATAATTCATGCCGACAATGACCGGCGTGATAATGGGGATCGTCACAAACATCACCGTGTGCGAATCCATGATTGCCCCAAGCGCGATATAAACCGCCAGGATCATGATGATGATGAAGACCGGTTTCACATTAATGTCCGCGATCAGCGATGTGATCTTTTCCGGAAGGCCTGTCACCCCCATGGAAAACGTGAACATCAGAACGCCGCTGATGATCAGATACAACAAGGCGGTTGTCGCTGTTGTTTCGCCCATGACCTGCAGGATCGACTGGCGGTTCATGCGTCCCCGCGCCAGTGCAACAATGAACGCGCCACCTGCGCCAACTGCAGCGGCCTCCGTTTCGGTGCATATACCGGAATAAATGGCGCCGACGACCACGGTGAGAAGTGCAAGCGCCGTCCAGGCTTTTTTCAATGCGGCCCAGATTTCGGAAAATCGTGACCGCGCACTTGCCACTGGAGCTGCGCCCGGATCGACGCGCACCAGTATCGCGATTGCCGTGAGATAAAACACCACCGCCATCGCGGCAGGAATGACAGCGGCGACAAACAGGTCTCCGATGGATGATTCCGTCAGCAAGGCATAAAAAACCAGCGGTATGGACGGTGGCACCAATGCACCGAGTGTGCCGCCGGCTGCAACAGAACCTGCTGCAAGTCCTGTCGAATAGCCGCGCGATGCCATCTCCGGCAAAGCGACGCGGCCGATGGTTGCCACGGTGGCAAGGGAAGAGCCCGTCAACGCGCCAAATCCTGCGCAACCACCGACGGTCGCCAGAGCAAGGCCGCCGCGCCTGTGCGCCAGCAACTTGTGCGCCAGTTCATAAATGTCACTGGACATGCCCGCCACCACCGCAAAGCTGCCCATGAGCAGAAACATCGGCAGGACAGCCACTTCGTAATTCGTCAGAAATTCCACCGGCGCATTGCCGAGCACGCTGAGCGCGGGATCCAATGTGAGGAAGCAGATGGTTGCAAAGAGCCCCAGGAGGCCCATTACCGCAGCCAGCGGCACCGACAGAATCAATGCCAGCCACAGAACACCGACGAGAATGAGCGAGAAAGCGAACGGCTCGTTGCGGGCAAACTCGCTGATCGTATCCAGCCCGTTGTAGAATCCGGCTACAAGGGCTGCTCCCAGAAACAATACACCCAGACCCGTCATCCACACGCGAGCGGGCGCTATTTGCGGCACAGTGTGTACAGGCGCTGTATCGTCGGAACCGCCAATGGACCAGGCCGGTGGCATGTCCACCCCGGCGAGCGCATAGCGCACCGTTGAAAAAATCATGAGTATCTGAACGAGCGCCGCAAATGCAACAAAGGCCGAAACAATCCAGACAAAGGGAAAGGTCGGCATCAGGAGATAGATTGTCGTGGCATGGCGCGCCTGCAATTTCGACGCATAAACACCGATCTGCCATGCCAGAAGAATGTAGAACACCAGCAGCAGAAATGCGGCGGCTACTTTCAGCCAGTTCATGGCCTTGATCGGCACTTTACCGTGCAGCAGGTCAATAGTCAGATTAACGCGTTGCGCCGCCCCGGCCGGAAAGGTCGAGGCGACTGCAACAGCGATGCCCATGGCCACAACTTCATTCAATCCGTTCATCGGATCGTTGATCAGCCAGCGCAGGAGTACGTCGATTGTTGTCAGGAATGCCAGGATCAGCATTACCACGACGCCTGCAAAAGCGATGCGTTGCGTGATTGCAACCAATCGCCGTTCAAGCCTCTCAAAGATGTCGGTCATGAGCGCGTTTCTACCGTGTCAATCTTGCGATTATTTTTTCGCGCGGAGAGCCTTTATTTCCTCGCGGAATGCCGCAAGGACCTTGTCGCCACCAGGTGTCGTCTTCACCCATTCATCGGCAACCTTTGCAAGAGCGGCACGCCACTTGGCTTCCTCCGCATCGGGCAATTCCTTGACGCTTGCCTTCACAATGCTGCGACCGCGCTCCCATTCCTTCTGCGTTTCATCGGCCAGCTTGCGTGAAAGCGGGAGGTAGGAATGTTTGTCGATGGCTTCTTTCGCCTTGGCTGGAAGGCTGTCGTATTTCTGCTTGTTCATGAACAAAACAGCGCTGTCGGCGCCAAGCGCTGCATCCAGATGGCTCTTGGCAACTTCATTGATCTTGAAGGTCGCCATGCCCGTGAAAGGCATCAACGTACCATCGGTAATGCCGCGGCTGATGGCCTGGTAGGCCTGGTTCGGCGGGAGGGTCACCGGTGTTGCGCCAATGCCAATCACGATTTTCGCACCGATGGCGCTGGAGATCGACAGCTTCTTGCCTGCAGCGTCGGCCAATGTTGCGATAGGTGTCTTGCTGTGAATGGCGGCATTCGGAAATGCCCATATGCCCAGCAGGCGCACCTTGTCGAACTCGCCGGCGGTCACGCCCTTGGCATAGATGTTCCAAAGCGCTTCGGAGGCTTCGTTTGAGTTTTTCGATTCAAACGGCAGACCTGCAACGCCCTGCTGTTTCATCTTGCCGCCAGTCAACGCTGCCAGCGTAAATCCGATATCAGCCACACCATCGAGCACGCGGTCATAGGTCACGAGGAAATTGCCCAGTGTGCCGCCATAGAAGCGCTGGATTTTCAGCGTGCCTCCCGAGTCAGCTTCCACCGCCTTGGCCCACGGCTCGAAAACCTTGGAGTGCAGATAAGAACGCGGCGGTGCACCTGAGTTCAATTTCAGCGTTACTGTCTGCGCACTCGCTGCGCCTGCTGCCAAAGCGGCAAGACCTGCCAGTATCAGTAGCTTTTTCATTTGCTTTCCTCCCGTTTCGTTTTTTGTCTGGAAAATCTGCAATGCATTAAAAACCCAGAGACGGCTTCACATCAGGCGGTGGCGTTTTCCATTTCTTTGGTTTTTTTCCGCTGGCAATGAGCCGCAACTCACGCGTCAAAATCTTGCGCCAGGCTATGATGCCTGCATCCGAACGTCCCAAACGCTCGTTCCTTCGATCGGCAATGCGGCCCTGCCCGGCCTGCACAGCCACATCCTGAACGATCGCAAGATCCGGATGAGACACTTGCGCATAACGATGTTTACCGGCGATCAACTCGCGCGCGAGATCAACGGATGCTGGCGCATCGGCGATCTGCTTTTCATATTTCCTGCGTTGTCTGCGATAGGCGGCAAGCCCCGACTTCGATATCTCGATATGGCTGGTGATGTACCAGATGTGATTTTCATCATCGACCGGCGTGAAACTGAAATAGATTTCCGGCCAGCCGCCAACGCCCTCCATTCCCGCGACCGGCGGGACGATCACGCGCGTCACATTGGGCGCATAATGGAGCGTCTGCCGCACGAGCCCGGTCTTGCGCTTGCCATAGCGCATCATGCCCCAGCTGGTTTCTTCTGCCGAAATGATCGGCAGATCCATCGCCAGTTTTGCATGGCTTCCCCCTGGCGCGTGGGTGAAAGCGACATGCACTTCATCCATGGAGTTTTCGAAACTCTGGAGATAATTGCAGGGCACGTGCTCGACGTTCCACGTCTGGATTATGCCTTCGGTATCGCGGTGGGGGAACGGAGGAAAAGCCGGCGGCTTGCCGGGACCGAAATAGGCCCAGACCAGTCCCAGATATTCCTGCGTCGGCCAGGTTGCAATTTTCACCTTGCGGGCAAACCCGGCTTCCTCAGCCGGCTGTTCGATGCATTGGCCGCTGCAGTCGAATTTCCAGCCGTGATACACACAGCGAATGTCATCGCCCTCAATCCAGCCAAGGTGCATGGGCGCCCAGCGATGCGGACATTGGGACGCAATGACTTGCGCCTTGCCGCTGGCGCCGCGATACAGCGCGTAATTCTCGCCCATGATGCGGATCGGTTTGGCCTGCCCTGCTGCAAGGTCTTCACTGCGATGCACGGCATGCCAGAACTGGCGCATGAAGATGCCGCCCGGCGTGCCGGGCTCCGTCGTGGCCAGATCAATTGCATCGGCACGCGCAGCACGTTTTGACGCGTTTTTGGTCGCAGCATTTTTGGCGATCTTGATTTCGTCCCTGGGCGCCATTGCTGTTGCTTTTACCTCCCTGACGGCGCTGTCTGTGCAGCTGCCGTTCGCCCGGCCGGCTTCTTGTCCGGATCGAGATGGGCCAGTCTAGGCGCAATTTCGCGCATAAACAATTCCATGGATGCCGCCCGTTTCTCACGCGTTGCATAGTCCCGGCCAGCATGAAACAGCAATGTGCCAAAGCCGCCGCTGGTCTCGTAAAACTCTTCGATACGTTGACGAACGGTTTCGGGAGAACCGATAAAGACATTTCCGGTATCGACCAGATAATCGAAGGTTATGTCCTGCAAAGTGCCGCCCCTGGGGATACGCTCGACCTGGTGATGGGGCGTGTTGACCACCTCCCAGGCAATCGTTGCCTCATAGGATTCCCGCATGTCGGCGCGCGCCTGTTTGTCGGTTTCGGCCACATAAATCACTCGTGTCGCGCGAATTCTGGAGCGGCTTTGGCGATGGCCTGCCTCTTGCTGTTTCTGAACAAGTATATCGCCAAAACCGGCCAGCCGCGGCACGGGAATGAAATCGCCGGTCAGCATCATCAGGTCCAGTTTCCCGGCCAGTTCAGCCGAGGACGGAGATGTGATGCAGGCAATCGCCACGGGCGGATGGGGCGTTTGCACCGGCGGGCATTGCAACACCATTTGCTTGCCAGTCCAGAAAGGGCCGTCATAGTCGAGCGGTTCCCTGGCATTCCAGAGTTTCAGGATCAGCTCAATGGAGGCCTGAACCATTGCGCGCGTTTCACTGGGATCGCGCCCCCGCCATTCCATCTGCCTGGCATGAAAGCCATGCCCGATGCCGAGCATATAGCGCCCGTTGGTAAGCTGGTCCGTCGCATTGGCTTCCAATGCAATCTGGATCGGGTGATAATAGCCAAGCGGACGCACGCCAGACCCCATGCGGATGGTTTTTGTCAAAGCCGCCGCCTTGGCAATGATCAATTCAGCCGGTGTCTGATGTTCGCTGACCCAGGCCTCATCGAAGCCCAACCTGTCAGCGGTAACAATCTCAAAAATATCCTCTTCCCACGCATCTCCAAGACTACGCGCAGGGCGGCGATTATTTGAAAAAAGTCCAAATTTCATTTGAGCCATGCCATTCGACAGAGCCTTGATTGTTTCCTCTTGAATGGAAGACTAGCAAAAAATTTCAGAAGTGGCTTATGTTTTTCTCACAACTTGCAAACCTTGGGAGGCATGCGCATGACGCGGGAAGAAGAACTGATCGTCGGGGTTTGGGGAATGGTGTCCCAGATATATGAGGATGCCGAAACCGGGGAAACAATGCCCGTTTTTGGCGATCACCCGAAGGGCCGCCAGATCGCCACTAAAGGCGGCCGCTGGATCGCACTAGCCACGGCTGAGGGGCGATCCATCCCGCAAAACGATGCCGAACGCGCCAAAGCGCTGCAAACGATGATCGCTTATACGGGCCGTTACCGATTTGAAGACGGCAAGATCATCACCAAGGTGGAAGCGGCATGGAATGAAGCGTGGGTTGGTGGCGAGCAAGTTCGCTTCATTCGCTTTGAGGACGACGACACCTTGAAAATCCAGAGTGCCGTCATGCCCCATCCAAACCTGCCGGGCCGCAAGGTTCGCGTGATCGTTACATGGAAACGCGAGGAATAATCCTCACGCAAAGCGCGACAACAGTTTGCGCGGCGTGATGTCTTCCATGATCTTGCGCTCATCCTTCGAAAACGACGCGTGGTCGAGTTCCGCAAGTTCGTCGTCCGGTGTCACAAAAGGCGCGTCCGAGCCATATAATATATGATCCACCGGCATCAGTTCGCGCAAAGCAGCGATTGCGCCGGGCGAGGAAGAACTGGCCACATCGAAATACAGCGATTGCATGGCTGCGCGTGCGCCGTCCGGGAAACGCTCAGCCTTGTCCGGACGCCTGCCAAGAATACGATCAATACGCGCGGCGAGCATGGGCGTTGCACCGCCTGCATGCGAAAAGATGAAACGTATGTCCGGATATCTTGCCACGCAGCCATTGACCACAAGGCTGACTATCGCACGCGTCGTATCGAACGGAAACTCGATGACCTGCGGCAGGATATCCGGCAATACCTTGCCGGAAACAGACACGGTCGGATGAACAAAGACGACGGCCTTGCGGCGATTCAATTCTTCCAGAACGGGCGCGAAAACCGGATCGCCGGGATATTTGTTGTCGTAATTCGACAGCAGGGCAATGCCATCGGCCTTTAGTACATCAAGCGCATAAGAAATTTCCGCCAGCGCGCCATCGATATCAGGCGGTGCAATCACCGCAAACATGCCAAAGCGTTTCGGCCAGGTCTGCACGATCTTTGCGCCTTCCTCATTCCAGCGACGCGACAGGCGGCGAGCGGCTGCAACATCGCCGTACCAGACGCCCGGTGTTGAGATGGAGCCGATCGCTATATCAATGTTGTTGCGATCCATTGTTTCCAACGCAACAGCGGGCGTCCAGGACAAGAGCTTCTCGCGCGACAGGCCATGGGCCATGCTCAGGCGTGCAGCCTCTTCGGCCATATGATCCTTGTGCAGAAAGTGATGGTGGATATCGATACGCATGACCGGACTTCCTATTGGCCGATACTGGCCTGATGATTGCGAGCAGTCGTATTTCAATCGTTGCGATAACGCGCGTCCAGTGCCGCGCGCGGATCAATCTTCGCATCAAGATCAATCTCATCCTGGCCGGGAACAGCTATCCGCTTGTAAGTGAACTCCAGCGCGTCGACAGGCTTGGTTGCATCCAGCCCCATTTTTGACCCCACGCCATTATCTGTCGAGGGATCCAGTTTCGAGCCTTGCGAATTGTTGATGACGATGAGATCGCGCGAGGCCTGAAACCTCGTGGCGACGGCCCATTCGACCTCCTTGGGATCGTGAATGTTTACGTCCGCGTCCACGGCGATGACCTGCTTGAGATCGTAATGCGCGGCAAATGCTGCGAGAATTGCGTTCTTTGCTTCTCCGGCCGAACGCGGTTTCATCTGGATATAAAGATGATAGCGATGCACGCCACCGCGTGACAGCGCGACATCGGTCACGTTGGGAAAATTGCGCTGGATCGAGTCAAGAATTGTCGCTTCGCGCGGGATGCAGCCGAGCAGCAAATGTTCCAATCCGCCACCTACAATGGTGTGAAAGACCGGATTGTCACGATGGGTGATGCAGTCGATCTCGATCACGTGCCGATCGGCGCGCTCGCCATAATATTGCGGAAACTCACCGAAAGGACCCTCTGGCGCGCGCTCGCCGGCAGCCATCCGCCCTTCCAGAACAATCTCCGCGTTGGCCGGGACGCGAATATCGCTGTTGCGGCATTTCACGACGGATACCGCTTCGCCAAGCAAGCCGCCGGCAATGCCCATCTCGTCGAAATTGATCGGCGCTATGGCTTGCGAGGCCAGCAATTCTGCCGGACTGGCGCCAACAACAATCGCAACAGGCAAATCCTTGCCGGCCTTCTCGGCCATGTCCGTGAAGGCAAGCGTGTGCCGTGGCAACAAGAGCGCGCCAAGCCGATTGCCACCGGAAACCTGCAGGCGAACGATGGCGACATTTTGCACACCGTTCTCGGGATTACGCACGATGATCAATCCGGCCGTGATATACGGCCCGCTGTCGAGTTCGTTATGCGTGGGCGGTGGCAATACTTTTGCAATGTCGACATCGGTGTGAACAACCTGCTGACAGGGCGCGTCCACGACTTCGACCGGCGCAATCGGTTTTGCCATGGCGTTCTGAAACCGCTTCAGCAATTCGCCGCGCTCGACGCCCAGCGCTTCGGCCATCCATCCCCGATCCGACACGATGCCGGACACAACGGGTATGGCATGGCCTCCGGGCGACGGAAAAAATGTTGCCTTCGTTCCGTCCAGCCGATTGGCGATGCCCGCCAGTTCAAAGGTCAAATCCACACCGGGTCTGGCGATGGACAGCCGGTCCGTGTCTGCAAGATGATTGAGCCAGTGGCGCAGGTCCGAACCCGGCGGCAAGGCATTGCGGCCATGTTCTGCTTTTGATGGAGTGTTTTTCCGGTTCGCCTTTGCCACACCATTCCTCCCGTGTTTTCCGAACTTTAGAACACGGTTTGCATCAATGGAATAGCACAGGGTCTAATAGCCTGCTTGTAGCGCCGTTCGATCATGCACCCATGACCGGGACAACATCGTCCGGCGGTGTAGCCCAGGTCTTTGTTGGCCTGCCACCGGCAATCGCACGCAATTCACGCAGCAATATCCGCCGCCAGGCAACAATCCCGGCATCCGAGCGGCCAAGAAATTCGTTTTCGCGATCGGCGATGCGGCCTTGACCTGCCTGCACCGCAATGTCCTGCAGGCGCGCAAGCATGGGATGGCGCACCTCGTCGAAGACAAGTTTGCCGTCCCACAACTCCTGCACCATGTCGTCGATGGACGGCATGGAGGCGACGGCCGCGACAAGTTCCTCGCGCTTATCCCAGTAATGCTCGACAGCCTTGCCTGTCACGAAGGCCTTCGTGGTCGCAAACCATCGGCAATTCTCATCATCAACCGGGGTGAAGATCAGGATCATTTCAGGCCAGCCGCCAACATCTTCCATGCCGGAATAAGGTGGAACAAGCACGCGTACCGCGTTGGGCGCATAGTGCAACGTATGGCGGACCTGACCATCCTTGCGGCGGCCATAGCGCATCATGCCCCAATCGGTTTCCTCGGCGGTGATGATCGGCAAGTCGTTTGCAATCTTCGCATGACTGCCACCGGGTGCGTGAGTGAAAGCCACATGCACCTCATCCATGCTGTTCTCGAAGCATTGCAAATAATTGCACGGCACTTTCGTTGATGGACGCACATCAATCACACCCTCGCCTTCGGGTTCGGGAAACGGCGGAAAGTGCGGGGCTTCGCCTTCGCCAAAATAGGCAAAGACCAGACCCATGTGTTCGCGCGTGTCATAGGTGCGGATGCGGACCTTTTCATTATAGCCCGGCTCTTCCGCAGGCTGCTCGATGCAGCGGCCGGTGCAATCGAACTTCCACCCGTGATAGACGCAACTGATGGAGTCCTCTCCCACCCTGCCCAGATGCATCTGCGCGCCACGATGCGGGCAGCGATAGGCAATCACCTGCGCCTTGCCGGACCGGCCGCGAAAAATGGCGTAGTCCTCGCCCATGATACGGATCGGCTTGGCACGGCCAGGTTGCAACTGATCGCTGTCGTGAACGGCAATCCAGAATTGGCGCATGAATATGCCGCCGGGAGTACCGGGCATTGTTGTGGCCAGATCTACATCGTATCTCTGCCCCCTTGCCGGAGCATTCGAATCTGTGATGGACATTTTCCGTCTCCCGGCTGTATTCGCACCCGATTGATTTTCAGCAGAGATAATCGCAGTTTCGACGGGCGCGCAATATCAAGCCCACAACGGGCATACCGCTGGCCGCTTTTGCCGCATTTGGCGTATTTCCCGCAATTTAGCTGACCAGCCGTCCTGTGCCCGGATGAAAACTGCCTCCGATATTGACGCATGGGCAATAGAACTGCATCAAAAGGTTCGGACCAAACAGGGGATTCGAATCCGCGCAATGACCAATCATTCAGGAGCCCGCAAACGTGTTCTGGTGACAGGCGGCGCCGGATTTCTTGGGTCGCACATCTGCGAACGTCTGCTCGAGGAGGGGCATGAGGTTCTGTGTGTCGACAATTTCTTTTCCTCGACACGGCAGAACGTGGAGCATCTGCTGCCGCACAGCAGGTTTGAGTTGATGCGCCATGACATCACCCTGCCACTGTTTGTCGAGGTGGATGAAATCTACAATTTCGCCTGCCCGGCATCGCCCGTGCACTATCAACACGACCCGGTGCAGACAACCAAGGTCAATGTGGTTGGCTCCATCAATATGCTGGGGCTGGCCAAAAGACTGCACGTTCCAATTCTGCAGGCTTCCACATCGGAGGTTTATGGCGACCCCAAGGTTCATCCGCAATCGGAAGACTATTGGGGCAATGTCAATCCGATTGGTTTTCGCTCCTGTTATGATGAAGGCAAACGCTGCGCCGAGACCTTGTTTTTCGACTACCGGCGGCAGCACAATCTTGAGATAAAGGTTGTGCGTATATTCAATACCTATGGACCGCGCATGCAGTTGAACGACGGACGCGTCGTGTCGAACTTCGTGGTGCAGGCATTAAAGAACGAGCCAATCACGATTTTTGGCGAAGGCCTTCAAACGCGCGCCTTCTGCTACGTGGATGATCTGGTGGATGGCATATTTGCCATGATGGCGACTAACCCCGAAATTACCGGCCCGGTTAATCTGGGAAATCCCAATGAATTCACAATCCGCGAACTGGCCGAACAAGTGATCGCGATGATAGGCTCTCGCTCGAAACTGGAATTTCTGCCATTGCCGGCCGATGATCCGGTCCAGCGAAAGCCGGACATCAGCCGCGCGCGCAACCTTTTCCAATGGGAACCGAAGATAGATCTCAAGGCCGGTCTTGAGCGCACGATCGCCTATTTCCAGCAAGCATTGTCCGCAGGCGGAGCGTGGTCGCCGCGCCGCGGAGCAATCAAATGATCTTTCACGCGCCGGCCCGGCGTTCACCGGCCTGGTGTCTGTCACATTGGCATCACACTGCGGGCATCTGCCTTGCCGGAATGTTGATCGCCGGCACTGCATGTGCGGCATCGGGACTGCCACCCTCCGGGAGCTATACCTATTTTTCTGCATCGCAATGCAGCAGTTCGGGCAAGTTCTCATCCGAAATTTGCCAGAATGCGGAAATCAACGCACGCGCCGAGTTCGAGGAAAAGATGCCCGCGTTCCCGACCCGAGCGGCGTGCGAGAGAAGTTACGGACGCGGCCGCTGCAACATCGTGCCGGCATCGTCCATGGATTGCAAAGGCGGACCCAGGGGAATCTGCTTCATGGTGCGCGGCAACGGTTTTCGCATTGTGGTGAGGTCGTCCAGCCAGGCCGATGTTGTGCCGCTTGGACCGCGCGGCCCGATGGCATTTTCAACGCGCACGGTCTTGCGGAAAATGGCGTCGCGTTCGCGCAAAACACAAGCTCTCGTGCGGCAGAGGTCTGGAGTTTCAACCCCTTCAGGCCCCTGGGTGAGCGCGCCCGCGCCCGGCAAAACGTCTGTGCCGCGGGCTGCCGTCGACAAGAATTTTGATTGTTCGCTGGTGGTTGAAACGCGTCCGGGCGAAGACCCCAACACCTTTTGTTATCCTGCACGCAAACGTTGAAGATCGTCCATAGCCATTGCACCTTTCATCAATGCGATGAAAACGTGAATATCTAGGGCAACAACTTTTCCGAATCGGACTTGGACCTTCCTGCATTTGCGCCGCGCGCATCCGGCGTAACGGCATGACGCAATACGCCGATGACGGTTGCTGCAATGATGCGCAAATCAAGCATCATGCTTGCATTGGCGACATACCATTCGTCGAGTTGCCCCTTGGCGAGAGAGTTCAGGCGCTCGCCGCCATTTATTTGCGCCCAACCTGTCAATCCCGGACGAACGGAAAGTCTCCGGCTCGCAGCCTCGGGTTGATCAACAGGAAGCAGTGGACGCGGGCCAACCAGCGCCATATCGCCAGTGATTACATTGAACAATTGCGGCAGTTCATCCAGATGCGTACGTCTCAGAAATGCACCGACGGCGGAAATGCGCGCGGCGCGATCGATTTCCTGACCCTCTGCGTTGAATTTCGGCCGCATCGTGCGGAACTTGTAGACGAAGAACTTGCGGCCGAACCTGCCGGTACGTTCCTGCCAAAAAGTGAGCGGGCGACCGCAATCCAGTAACACGGCGATAGCAATCAAGGCCAGCACGGGCAGCAGCAACACTAGGCCCGTGCCAGCTGCAAGAAAATCGAAGGTCCGCTTGGCACGCCAATAGAATGTCTTGTTCGGGCGGGCGCCGCTTTCACCCGATAGTGTTTGCGTTGGCGATGCGGCTGACACGCCCCCCGGCGCAACACCGTCCCGCACACCGAGCAAATCCTCGACCATTACCGTTGAAATGTCACGCGCGGATGCAGCATCATAAATGCTCGCCAAGGCTTCGGCTGAAATCGCAGTTCGTCTGATGGCGATAACTATTTCGGATATTGCCATGCCGTGATCGGCGAATTCGTCGATCAGTTTTGGCAAGTCGCCGATATCGCCAAGGACTTCGCGTCCGCCCAGCGAGTGGTGCAGCATTCGCCGGTCTTCCGCCAGGAATCCGAGTACGCGCTTGCTCGCAGGACCTATAGCCTCCAGCAAACTCGCGTAATGGAAGGCGTGGCGGTTGGCGCCAACAATCAGGACATTTGAAATGCTGTTATTTGCATCCCTGCCTGCGGACTTGCCAAGACCGGCCTGCTGCGCACGTTGGGCGACAAACACCCGGCTGGCGATGAGGCCGCCGGCAAGCAGCAGGAAGTGAATGATCGGCAAGGACCGCGGAAGAGTTGTCAAACGCGAGATCGTGAAACCGATCAGCAGCGTCAACAAAATTCCCGCGAACACGGCCTTGAAGATTTTTACCGCGTCGCTGCCCGCAAAATATCCTTCTGCGATCCTGTTGACGCCAAAATAATGCATGCAGGGCAAGGTTGCTGCTGTAGAGATGGCCGTATAACCAAGCAGATAGGAGAAATGATTGATCTGCAAATAGGTATTGTCGCGCAGCAAAAGTGCGCAAGACGGCGACAGGATCAACATCATAAGATCAAAGGATCTCACCCAGATGAGTGGTGGCTGCTTGGAAACTGGTCTCTTCCGAAAGGTCATACGGGAGACTCGGTGGCGCGGCACTCGTCGATTGCCGCAAGGGAAGGTTGTGATTCGCCAATCTTTACACTGATTTGCGAAAATCACGCAAATATTTCGCGTGAGTTTTAGCCCCGCTGCGCAAGCCTGTTTTCTTCCGCGCGCCATGATTGCAAACAGCCGTTCTGCATCGATAAAATCTGATCGGCCGTCGTTAGCAATCGTTCGGGATGATGGGTCGCCAGAACGATGGTTGTTTCACCACGCAAACGCGCAATGCCTGCCATCAGGAAATCCGCGTTTTTTTGGTCCAGCGCACTTGCCGGCTCATCCATAACAAGCAGAGCCGGTCGGCGCACCAGGGCGCGGGCTATCGCGAGCCGTTGACGTTCGCCACCTGAAAACGCGCCGCCATGCGGTCCAGTCTGCGCATCAAGAGCAAGCGGCAGCGCCTCCACAAAATCGATGGCGCCGGCTGCCGTCAACGCGCGCCGCAATTCGCTTTCTCCCGCGCCATTGTCCGCAATGGCCAGATTTGCCCGAATTGTGGCGTCGAACAAATGCGAGTCCTGCGCCGAATATCCGACACGCTTTCGCCAGGCCATCAAATGGTCTGCCTGAAGCAAATCCCCATTGATGACCAGCGTGCCGGAAGCAGGTTCGATCAGACCGCACAGAATATCCAGCAAGGTGCTTTTCCCGGCGCCCGATTCTCCCGTGATGACTGTCAGGGACCCCGGTTTCAATTCCAGATCGATCCCCTCGAGGACGAGCGGTCCAGCATCGCTATAACGAAACGCAATCTCGCGGGCGATGATATGGGCGGGGGCGGAAAAATCATGCGCGTCATCGGAGCGCTCGATCTCGCGCGCGCTGGTGCATTCTTCAATCTGGCGGGCAATCGAAACGACAGCGTCTGCATTGTAGAGAAGCTCCTGAGCGGCCTGATGCAGAAATTGCAGCAACGGCAGAATGCGGTGGAAGACGAGGGCCAGCACCAACAATTCGGCTATGGGCAGTTCCCACACCGTGTAACCGGCCCACAGGAATACTGCCACCAGCATTGCCGAAAGGACATTCTGCACGAGGTGGGCATTGGCCGCACCACGCTCATAATCCACCATGTTGCGATCAACGTTTTCCAGCACATCGGAAAATGTGGCTATATGCCGGTCCTGGACGCCGAACATTTTGGCGACTTTCAGGCCAGCCAGAAATTCCCCCATCTGCAAATGTAATTTCTGGAAAGATTCGCTGAGCCGCTCCCCCACCTCCATGCTCTGGGTCAGATAATGCCGTGTCAGCCAAAGCAGCAACATGCCACAAAGCATTGCCATGCCAGTCATCGCAGGCGCCAGAACCAGGGCGATCAAAATGTAGATGCACAGCATCATCAGGCGCGCGGGCATGGCGAGTACAAAATGTATCGCTTGACCCAGCCGCCCGCTCTGCGATGTCAGCGCGGTCTGAAATTCAGCATTGTTGCGCCTGCGCAAATGCGTCCAGCTAGCCTGCGCAATCGCCGAATAGAGTTCAAGCCGGACGTTACGCAACAGCGTCAAATGTGTCCGCACCACCATGAGCTGGCTGATCCGCATGAGGACGGCTCTGGCAATTGCCATTGCCAGAAAAAGCAACAACACCACGCCCAGACCCGGACGGCCGGAAAACATGCCAAGAATGGTCTGGAGATAGACCGCACCCTCTGCCTTGTCGCCTCCGGCCTCGATGATCTGCAACAACGGCAGCAGCAGCGCGACAGCAAATCCCTCTGTCAGGCTGGAAAGCAGAACCAGCGCACTCAAAAGCAAAATCCGCAGCATCGGCAACCGCTGCAGCACAAAGCGGAAAAGACCGGCGATGGCGCCAACCGGCCGCGCCATGGACTGGACGGGCTTGCCCGCACTCACTGAAGCGCCCCTGTCGATCGCAGCAAGGATTTGCCGGAACCGGCGCCACAGCCAATATTCTGCAAACTCCTGTTGTCCTGGACATTCATGATGCGGGCCCTGCCCCGTCCCGGCGCCTGGCATCGGAAAGCACTTTCGCACTGGCCGACAAATAGCGCCGCTCCTGACCTTCCAAGACCGCGCAGGTCAAAATGCCGCTGGCATAGGCGCCTGTGTCCAGACCCAGACGATTGGGCTGCTCGTCCGGGCCTCCCGAAGGTGAATGGCCATGCACGATACATTTGTCGAACATCACCGTGCTATAAAGGAAATCCTCGCGTATCCACAACAATGCTTCTTCTGTTTGGCGGTCGAGCGGCACACGCGGGTCAATGCCTGCGTGACAGAAAAAATAATCTCCGGCCTCAAAATACAATGGCAGGTTTTGCAAGAACGTAAGATGTGCCGTCGGCATTGCTGCAGCAAGCCCATCACGCAATTCGCCCAACATCTCATCGCGTTGAATGTCGGCCGCCGGAAGACCATAGGATTGCAGCGTCTCCAACCCGCCAAACCGGCGCCATGCCGGCAGCTGGGTCGCATCTTGCAAAACGCTCATCAACATCTGCTCGTGATTGCCGCGCAGGCAATGTATCTCGTCGCCAACATCCCAGGCCGTCAGCATGTCGATCACGCCGCGGGAATTGACGCCGCGATCAATATAATCGCCAAGAAACACAACGACCTTATGCAATGCGTTGGCGCTGGCCATATCGCTTGCGATCTTGTCTTTCATATCAGCGAGCAGGTCGGCGCGGCCATGGATATCGCCGATCGCATAAATCCGCGTCCCTGCAGGCGCAGCCATGCTGGACCTGCGAGAGGAATTCTTTCCGGATTTCAGAAATGAACCAAGCATGTAAACCGCATAGGGCAGTTGCAGGCCCAGCGCCAGATCGAATTTGGCCGGCAACCGGTTCGATTTGCAGCCTCAATGTTGAATTTGCAATTCGCCAGGCAAGAATTGGAAGAATCAGGCCGGTGGCAAGCCGGCCAGTAATTCGCGCCAGCGATCAAAGGCCATGGCCCGCGTGTAATGGCCGTCCAGAAATGCCCGGCCGTTACGGCCGAGATCGGCGACCGCAGAAGGGTTTTCCACAAGGTTGGCGATAATGCTGGCCAAACTGGCATCATCGCCCGGCGAAACCGAATAGCCGCATCGGGCCACGGAAATGATTTCTGCCAATTCCCCCTCCGGAGAGGCGACATTGAGCACCGGCCTGCCAGCGGCCAGAATTCCATAAAATTTGCTCGGTACGATCAAACCTTCAAGCGCCGGCTGAAGCGACACCAGACAGGCATCAGCTACCGGCAGGGTTTGCGGTAGCAGTTCACGCGGCTGGTGGGGCTGAAAGACAAACATGTCCTGCAAGCCGGCCTTAACAACCTGCTGCTGCAAGACCGCGGAAAAATGTCCGCCGCCGACAAACAGGAACCTGATGTCCTTGCGATGTTTCAGACGCAGCGCAGCGGCCAGAATTGTATCGAATTCGTGCGCGCGCCCGAGGTTGCCAGAATAGCCAACGACAAATGCATCGCCCAATCCCCATTTGTCGCGCAACGGATTTTCCTTGGCGGCGACAGGCTGAATTGTGTGATCGTCGCACCAGTTCGGAATAATCCGGATGTGCTCGCTGGCAACACCGCACCCGGCAATTTTGTCTGCCATGAGCGCGCCCAGCGCAACATTCATCCGCGCGAGGCGCAATGCCCGGTCGCGCAAGACGCGCAGAATGGGCGCCAGCGGACCAAGTTTCACGCCAAGTACGGTTGCAACTTCGGGATACAGATCCTGCAACCAGTTGACGAGCAAAGCGCCGCGTTTTCGAATAACCGGCGCCAGAAATGCAGAAAGCGCGGGCGGATCGGTCTTGACGACGACCACATCCCCTGCCTGTAAATTGACGTGAAGAAAACGCCGGGCCTGCATGTAGAACCGGGCGTAGGACATCGCCCGCGCACGCAGATTGTCATGTCCGCCATGCGCTGCAGGCAATCGATGGGCGGTGCAACCCAGCACGTTTTCTGTCTCCGGCATCAAAGCTTGCTGCCCGCTGCGCGAGGCCTGACTTGTTACGACATGGATATCATATTCTTCGGCCAGTTCGCTGCACAGATCCGTCAGCAACTGGGCTGTTGCCGACTGGTCGGGATAAAAAAAACGATTGATGAAAAACACGCGGCGGCGCAGCGCTCTTTGCGCCGTCATGCACGTATTCCGCCGCGCGATGGATGCAGTGATTGGTGATTGGCAGCATACCAGTCAAAGGCCGACTTCAATCCGTCCCGCAGACTTGTTCTTGCACTCCACCCCATGGCTGCAAGGCGGCTGGAATCAAGCAACTTGCGCGGCGTCCCGTCAGGCTTTGTCGCGTCAAATACGAGTTCCCGTTCAATGCCTGCCGCGCGCATGACTTCGCACGCCAGATCCGCAATCGAGATTTCATCGCCAGAACCGATATTCACAGGATCTGCCTGCGAATAATTCTGCAACAGAAAAACGATTGCATCAGCGCAATCGTCCACGTGCAGAAATTCGCGCAAGGGCCGGCCACTGCCCCAGACTGTGAACGTATCACCCGTCTGGCTTCTTGCGGCGTGCGCACGCGCAATGAATGCGGCAAGTACATGAGATGAAACGGGATCGAAATTATCGTTTGGGCCATACAGATTGGTTGGCATGCAAGAGATGAAATCGCAGCCATGCTGCTTGCGAAATGCCTGACATAATTTGACCCCGGCAATCTTCGCGATGGCGTACCATTCATTGGTTTGTTCGAGCGGGCCGGTCAGCAGCGAACTTTCCGGGATCGGCTGGATGGCGTCACGCGGATAGATGCAGGACGAACCCAAAAACACCAGTTTTGCCACTTTGTGACGTGCAGCAGAGCCAATCACATTCGTTTCGATCATCAAATTCTCATAGAGAAATCCGCCGGCCGGCTGTCGTTGGCCAGGATGCCGCCGACTTTCGCTGCAGCGAGAATGATTGCGTCCGGCTGGCATGTCTGGATGAAATGATCGACCTGACCGGCCTGCAGCAGATCGACTTCTGCGCGGCTGGCGGTAATCGTCTGGCAGTTTTCGCTTTGCAGCCGGCGTACAAGCGCAGATCCGATCATGCCGCGGTCGCCGGCAATCCAGATTTTCTTTCCCGCGATTGAAAAGACCGGCAATGCCATGTTCACACCGTGCTCCCGTCGAATGCCCGCAGGCGGTCCAGGTCAGAGACCAAGAGCTGCCATATCGCTATCGACCATATCGTGCACCAATTGCTCAAACGATACGCGATGGCTCCAGCCAAATGCCTTGCGCGCCTTGGACGCGTCACCGCACAACGCATCTACCTCGGTCGGGCGGAAATAACGCTTGTCCACTTCCACGAGCACACGGCCGGTCGCACGATCGACGCCAATCTCCTCAACACCCTTGCCGCGCCAGTCGAGCTCGAAACCGGCGCGGGCAAATGCCAGTGCCGCGAATTCACGGACAGTGTGCATTTCGCCTGTGGCCAGTACGAAGTCATCGGGTTTGTCTTGCTGCAACATCTGCCACATGCCCACGACGAAATCCTTTGCGTGGCCCCAATCCCGTTTTGCATCGAGATTTCCCAGCCAGAGCTTGCTTTCCGTGCCGTGGCGGATTGCCGCAACTGCGCGGGTAATTTTTCTTGTCACGAAGGTTTCACCGCGTACCGGGCTCTCATGGTTGAAAAGGATGCCGTTGCACACGAACATGCCATAGGCGTCCCGGTAATTGCGCACCATCCAGTAGGCATAGAGCTTTGCGGCTGCATAGGGGCTGCGCGGGCGAAAGGGCGTGGTTTCGGTCTGCGGGAATTCGCGCGTATCGCCATACAGTTCGGACGTTGCTGCCTGATAGAATCGGCTCGTCTTTTCCATGCCGAGTATCCGCATCGCTTCCAGCAGGCGCAATGGTCCGAGGGCGTCGGAATTGGCCGTATATTCAGGCGTTTCGAAGCTTACCTGGACATGGCTTTGAGCAGCCAGATTGTAGATTTCGTCCGGCCGGGTCTCCTGCACAATGCGAATCAGATTGGTGGCGTCGGTCATATCGCCGTAATGCAGCACCAGCCGGGGATCATCGACGTGAATATCCTCGTAGAGGTCATCAATCCTCTGCGTGTTGAAGAGGGAACTGCGCCGCTTGATGCCGTGTACGCGATAGCCCTTGTCGATCAGGAAACGGGCGAGGTAGGAGCCATCCTGGCCGGTGATCCCGGTAATCAAAGCTGTTTTCATGATTGGCGAAATGCTCTCCCAGACAGGCAAACGCCCATTTTTCGACTCGAATCAAGAATATCCACAGTTACAGAATGAGGATAGCCATCGCGAGCGAACTTTCGCTATAATGGCGTTTGTTAAGGCTTACCGAATTGCGGCGAAAATCATGTACCGGATGAGAATTTCACACTGTGCCGTGCTGGCACTCGCCCTTATGCTGGGCGCGTGTGACAAGTCCGATACGTTGCCGCCGCTGTCCGCTGAACAGCAGCAGTCTCTGCTGAAAAGCGCTGCGGAAGGCCCCCAACAGCTCCAGAACGGCGACAAAATAAAGGTCACTGTATTCGGAGAGGATCGCCTCTCTGGCGAATATACGATCGATTTCAGGCGGCACGGTGTCATTGCCGCTGGCCGGCACCGTCAAGGCTGGTGGCCTGACCAAGCTTCAGTTGGAGCAGACCCTGTCCCGCAAGTTCCGGGGCGACTACCTGAAGAACCCCAAGGTAACTGTCGAGGTGGCCGCCTACCGGCCGATCTACCTGCTCGGCGAAGTCGAGAAACCCGGCGAATACCCCTACAAGCTGGGTCTTAACGCCCTTTCCGCGGCAGCACTTGCGGGAGGTCTGACCTATCGGGCCAGCCAGTCGCGAATCCTGATCCGCAGGGCGGGCGAAACCGGCTTTCGCGAATATTCGACTGCCGATCTTGTACCTGTCCTGCCTGGCGATCTGATTCGCGTTCCACAGCGTTATTTCTAGCTTGCGAGCCATATCTTGGAATACGGTGTATTTTTTTCAGCGATTCAGGTTTGTTGCAGCAGAATTCCAGTCAGGAACCCTGGCAAACAGCAACCTTTGTAAGGATTTCGTTAACCCATTCTGTTAACGTCTTGATGCGTTCAAGTAACCAGTTCCGCGTAACCACTGGCCTGAATCTTCGTGAAGGCAGGTTTCTGCTTTCGCAAGCACAGGTTCAGTACCCTGACGCCGCGCAATAATCCTTTTCATTGCATCGGCACAGACTGCAATTACGTGAATTCCTTGGTGACGTGATCAACGACGCGAACAGCAAACCGTTCCTTGCCCGGTTTCAACTTGCCCTGCCCCGCCGCAGCGCGGGGTTGTTGTCGTTTGCCTGCGCGCTGGTCTTTTCCGCAACAGTTTTCGCGCAGAACGTTCCGGGAGATATTGGAGCCCGCGATCCGGGTGACATATTCATCAGCGACCTGTCCCCAATGGCAGCTGACGATTTCGGCTATGGCTCGCCGCAATCGGGAGCGCGTGGAACCGAATTCGAACGCAAGCACCAGCGCAACCGCGATTATCAGCCTCTGGTTCTGGGTTCCTGGCTGGTCTCGCCCAGCCTGTTTGTCGGCGTCAGCTATGGCCAAAACGCCTATGGTGGCCTGACGGGTAGCGACAACAACTGGGGGGCACGGGTCCGGCCGAGCATTGTGGCCGAACGCTATGACGGACCTCACAGAACACTTATGTTCCTGCAAGCCGATGGCACGCTGGCCACGGGCAGAGGCGGCTCCTCCCTCAACGCCAATATCGGCCTTATCCACATCTGGGAGGTCGAGCGCGACCTCGTCGTACGCTTTCAAACGCGCTACAGCCGGACGCAGGATTATGGCAATCCCTACGGTACGATCCAGAACAATCTGCCGGTCATTGTCGGCACGAACCCGGCAATCAATCGCTTCATCGGTGCGGTGTCGGTCACCAAATCGTTCGGCAAGGCCTTTGTGTCTCTCGGGTACGGCACGCAATTGCTCACGTTTGAAAACAACGTCGCCTCCAGCGGGACTGTACACACATTGTCCGGCCGCGTTGGCTATTGGTTTGCGCCGCAGATGTATGCGTTCGCCGAATATGCCGCCAACATGCAACGTTACGATCTGGCCAACTTTGACTCGCATGGCCAGCGCGCCGTTGCAGGCATAGGCATCAACCGCCGGGGTTTGCTGCGCGGCGAATTGTTCGCCGGTATCGAGCAGCAAAGCTATGCCAGCATCATTTTGCCGACCCTGGCGAAAGGCGTCTTTGGCGGCAGGATCTTCTGGTATCCGACCCGGTACATCACCGTGGCGGCCCAGGTCGACCAATCCATGGGCATCAATGCGCAGATTACGCCGTTTTTCAGTGGCGCGGCATCGCACACAATCGCATCGAGCCTGCGCGTCGAATACAGGTTGGCCAGGCACTGGTCCGCCGCCTTGCGCTTTGGATACAGCCGCACTCAATATGTCCCCTCGACCCGCAGGGACTTCCAGTCGACTATCGGTGCCACTCTGAACTACAATATCATGAGCAATTGGGGACTGGCTTTCGACTACAGATTCGTTCGTCTGAACACCAATCTGGCAGGAGCCAGTTATCGCAATCATATTGCCACTGTCGGCCTGACGTATAGATACTGACGTCGGGCTTGCGCCAGAGGAGAAGACGGGAATGACATTGCTGCGATTGCTCAACGGCGTCTGCGCTTTGCTGCATGTCTCGTTTCTGCTTGTTTCCTTGCCACTGCAATCGTCCGCATACGCAGCCGATATGTCGCCACGTCAGGACAGGGGTGCTTGCAGTTGCGGCACGCACCCGCAAGTCGTCCAGCTGCTGCGCCAGTATCCCGAAGGCGGATATGCGATGGCCCGCGACGTGGCCCAGCACGTGAGACGGGAACCCGAGGCGGCGCCCGGCTATTTCTGTCCTCCTGGCTCGAATGATCGCCAGAAAATAGCTATCGGTGCGGGACTCCGCCTCGCCGTCAAGACGCAACCATTGCTCGAGGAAAAGTTCAAAGCCTTCCTTGCCTGCGCCGAGCCGACAGTGCTTGCAGCTTACGTCGCCGCGGATGGTTCGCTTCTGGCGCAACTGGGCCTTTCAAGCATTTCGACCAGCTTTCCAGCAGTTATCAGCCCGAGCAATATTTCAGGTGGGCCGATCAGCAGACACACTGTGCCATGAATCGCGCGCTGACATCAGCTGCAAAGGCGCACCGGATTGCTTCCGGGCTGGAAGATTCCGCTGGCACAGGCACTCGAACCGGCCAGCGGTGGTACGCGATAAACACCAAGCCGCATTGCGAAACATCAGCATTGAGCCAGCTTGAACGGCAAGGATATGAATGCTTTCTGCCACTGACGCTGCGCACAGTCCGTCACGCGCGACGCCTGCATACCAGCCGTGCCGCGCTGTTTACCGGCTACCTTTTTGTGCGGCTGGACCGTTCGCAAGATCGCTGGCGCCCGATCAACAATACATTTGGTGTGCGCGCGATCGTTATGGGAAATTGCGAGCCATTGCCCGTCCCCCATGGAATAGTCGAATGCCTGCAAGACCTTACCGCAGACGACGGACTGATGCGGCTGGACAGCTTGCTTGACGCTGGCGACAGGATAAAAATGCTCGCAGGTCCGTTTGCCGGCTCCATCGGCACACTGGAACGCCTCGACGGAAAAGCCCGTGCGCGGTGTTTGCTCGACATCATGGGCGGTCAGGTCATTGTCGATATCGACACGTCCGCAGTGATTGGAAGCAACTGAAGTCAGAAGGATTGCTTGCCACTACGGAAGGACAGTTTGCAATCGTGTCAGCATCCGCAGGGCAAGAATCCCACAGCCTGCTATTTTGCACCTTTCTGGCAGGGCTGGTGGCGACACCGGCATTTCTCGGTTCCAATCATCCCGTTATGTGGACTATCAATGCCATTGTATTCGCCGGGCTTCTCATTGCTTATGAGCTTCCACGCATAATCGGCGGCCGCAGCCATGAGGTGAGCCTGAGGCATGCGGGTTGGCCACTGCTGCTCTTTGCATGCACGCTGGCTTGGATCATCGCACAGATTTCGACCCTTACTCCCGACAGCTGGCATCATCCGGTTTGGAAACTTGCCAGCGCCGCCCATGGAACGCCTCTGCCAGGCCGGATCAGCGTGAGCACCGAGCAAACCGTCCTTGCACTGCTGCGGCTATGCACTGCAGGCGCGGTTTTCTGGCTGGCGTTACAGATGGCGCGCACGCCGGCCGCTGCCTACAAATTATTGCGCTGGATCGCGCTTTCGGCCGGCTTTTATGCCGCTGCCGGATTTTTCTGGCTGGCGTTTGCGCCTGACCTTACCCTTTGGTTCAAGGATCAGGCAACGCGCGGATGGTTTCATGGCCCCTTCGTAAACAGGAACCATTATGGCGCCTATGCAGGCCTTGGCCTGATCGCCGCTCTTGGTCTTATCCTGCGGGCTCGCAGGACTGAGCTGGACTCGGGCGGAACCGGGATACGAATGCGTTTGCGCGCGCTACTGAACCTGGGCGAAACGACCGGCTTGCTCCTGCCAACAGCAGCAATGCTCCTGTTCGTGTCACTCCTGCTGACCGGATCACGTGGTGCAATCGCCGCCAGTGCGGTCGGAGTGGCCGTGCTGGGCGCTCTGGCTTCGCGCCGGTCGGAAGGGGAAGGCAGGGGCGAACTGCTTGCCATCGCCGCCCTCGCCATTGCAGGTGGCCTATTTCTCTACGGCGACCTCCTGATGAACCGCGTTGCGCAGGATGGCGTCATTGACGGTGGCCGCAAGGCGGTTTGGCCGATGATCTGGAACGCTATCCTTGCCAATCCATGGCTCGGATATGGTTATGGCGCATTTGCCGATGCTTTTCCCATGGTACGGGATGGGTCGCTGGATATTCGCTATGTTTGGGACAAAGCACATAATTCCTGGCTGGAGACCCTGCATGGATTGGGGATACCGGCGGGCCTGGCCTTTATTTTTTGTATCTCGGGAATTGTGTGGAAAATCCTGCGCGGCGCGCGGGCACGGCACAGGGCTATAGAAGTGCCGGCCGTAGCTGTAGCAAGCGCTGCACTGATCGCGAGCCACGCATGCGTGGATTTTTCATTGCAGTTGCAAGCTATTACCCTGCATTTTGCCGCATTGCTCGGGGCCGGGCTGGCGCAATCCTTCTCGTCCAGCCAGGACACGGGCGACCCGTCATCGGGACAATGACTGTCGCCGGGCGATACTGGCGCTGAAAGAGCCGTCAGCCCTTTTTTCAGCATCAGAACAAGCTCACGGATTTAAGGATTGGATTGCCAAAAGCTGACGACGAGCGATCGCAGGAATTGCCCTGCGGAGACCGTGCACGGCAGATACGCGCTGCATGGCAGCACCCCAGCCAGCGCCAGCGGGACGCAGCGTAATTGGCGCGCTACAATGCACGCCCGAATCAGGACGACAGGGCACAGGAGCTGAAACCGATTTGCTGAATAACTTGCGCATCAGCAGTCTGAAACGAAACTCGGAAGATTCTTTTGATCTTCGTGAGCTTGTTGGCTTTGCCTGGCGTCATTATCACCTGATCGTGTTCATGACCCTGGCTGGCCTGATGCTCGGGGTCGTACACCTGTCGCGACAAACCGCTTATTTTACAGCCTCGGCGCAAGTGCTGCTCGACCCGCGCAAGGAAAACAACCCCAATTCCGGTGAAACAACACCGCAGCTCAATCTTTACGACGTCGGGACAATCGAGAGCCAGATTGCAATCATCAATTCTTCCTCGCTGCTGCGTCGCGTTGTGGAGAAACTGGATCTTGTCAGGGATCCTGAATTCGGCACAGGCGATAGCGCAGGCAAGAACGGCAAATCATGGATCGCCTCACTTTGGTCCCTGCTTCCAGTTCAGACAAAGGAAAGCCCTGCCGCCAAGCCAACTCAAGCACAATCGCGAAACCTCGATGACGAGGCTAACGCCAGCGCCGCGCGTCTGGCCGGCGCGGTTTCTGTCAGGCGTTCAGGCTATTCTTACGTGCTGATCATTTCGGTATCTTCGCGTGATCCGGCCAAGGCTGTGCGCCTGGCCAATGCGGTGGCCGATGCCTATGTCGTGGATACGCTCGACGCGAGGCTGGATGCAGCCAAGCGTGCATCTGTATGGCTCAGTGATCGCCTCGTGTCCTTGCGCGAGCAATTGCGCCTATCGGAAACCGCAGTTGCCGATTTCCGCTCAAGCAACGGGCTAATCGGCGCCGGCGGACAAGTCACGATGACCCAGCAACAGCTCGGCGAGATCAACAGCCGTCTGGTTGCGGCACGGGCCGATCTGGCCGAGAAAAAGACACGCGTCGATCTTGTGCGTGCGGTGCGCGAGAAGAAAGGCAATCTGGCATCGCTCCCGGATGTCATGCGTTCGCCCACCATCAGTAATCTGCGCACTCAATTGTCGACTGTTACACAACGGGAGGCCGATCTGGGCGCACGCTATGGCGCACGCCATCCGCTGGTGGTGAATGTTCGCGCCGAACGCGCCGACGTGCAAAGCGCGATCAATGGAGAGATCAAGCGCATCGCCGACAACGTCGAAAACGAATACCGGCTGGCGCTGGCGCGTACCGAGGCGATTGAGAAAAGCCTGCGCGAAGTTACCGGCCAGGGCGGTGCTGACGAGAAAACAATGATCCGGTTGCGCGAACTGGAACGCTCGGCGGCCGCAAACAAGACATTGTTCGAAAACTTCCTGACGAAGGCCAAAATCGCATCAGAACAATCGACGTTCGAAGCGCGCGAAGCACGGATGATCACACCGGCGCGCGGGGCGGGCCAGACTGCGCCGCGTTCCAACCGCATATTGTTTCTCTCGGCGTTGATGGGGCTGCTTGCCGGAATCGGAACAGCTTTCTTGCGTGAACAACTGAATGGAGGCTTCACACGGCCCGACCAGATCGAAGCCATTCTCGGTGTTCCCCTGCTGGCTTCCATTGTTGAACTCAAGAACAGACAATTGATTGTCGATGGCCAGTCGCTTGACCCGGCCGCCTATGTAATTGCCAAACCGCTGTCGCAGTTTTCCGAATCGATCCGCGCCCTGCGCTCGGGCATTCAGATGTCGGACGTCGATCATCATGTGAAAGTGGTGCTGGTCACGTCTGCATTCCCCAATGAAGGCAAGACAACCATCGCTATGTCGATGGCCACCTCTGCAGCACTGGCGGGCCAGAAAGTCCTGATTATCGATGCCGACCTGCGGCATCCCGCAACGACCAGGTATCTTGGCCTGTCAAACGAAAAGGGCCTCGTCGACGTGCTGGCCGGAACGGCCGATGCCAGCGAAGCGATCCGCTATGTGGACCGATTGGGCGTCTACGCCATGCCGGCGGGAACAAAATCGCCCAATCCTTCAGATATGCTCGGTTCCGAGCGCATGAAGTCCTGGCTCAATTCTGCCCGGGAAAATTTTGACTATATTGTCCTGGACTCGCCGCCCGTGGGGCCCGTGGTCGACTCCAAGGTGCTGTCGCGACTGGTCGACAACACTGTTGTTGTGGTTCGCTGGGGAACAACTGATCGCGATGCCGTTCAACGCACCATCCGGGACCTGGAATCAGGTCAGCGCATTTCCGGTGCGGTGCTGAATTTCGTCAATGAAAGCAAGCAGCGCAAATATGCCCGCTATGGTTATGGCAGCGGTTACGGTACAAAACCCTATGGGAAGTATTATTCCAACTAGCCAGCGCTTGGGCATCGCCGGACTTTTACAAACACGCCGGAAATGTTTCCCGGCAATTTTCCGCCAGGGTTGGCCATGCGGCAATTGACCGGTGCGATTGCATTCATACTGGCGCTTGCGATGCTCTGGCTCGCAGCGCCCGAGGCTGCAAGACTTGCCGGGCTGTCCGTCCCTTGCACGATCTGGCCTGCCAGCCATTTTGCCTCGGCGGCACGCAAACAGCTGCAGACGTGCTCCAGAGACGGCCGCTGGCGGCCGTTCAATGGTTGATGCTTGCAGAAACCGCCGCCCGTGAAAGCGGAAAGCAAGACACTTTCCGGCAGGCTTTGTCGATGGCATTTCTTGCTGCGCCAAACGAAGGCAATGTCATCCTTCCACGTGTCATGCTTGGACTTGCAAACTGGAGCCAACTCGACCGTTCCCTGAAAGAGCGCGTCGCTCGAGATACCGCCATTGGCTGGCAACACATGACAGCCTGGCATGTGTCGCGACTGACGCTGGTCATCGCTGCAATGCCCGAACAAGAGCGAATCGACATGCAAACGCTTCTTGCCGGAACCAGGGGCATGTCACCTGAAGCCCTGCGGCGTATCGGTTTATTACCTTAAGGCGAACCTTTTGCAGGTTAGCCATTCCGCATGGCCGTGACGCAGACACGGGAATCATGCCAGCACTCGTTGCCATGATCCAGTCCTTGCACATGCGCGGAGAACGCTGAAAATTCAGGCGTTTCCTGCAGGATCGTCATCAACGCCGAAAACGGGTGCAACATCGTTGCACCCGAACGGCGGTAGCTTGCCCAAACCGCAAGGCACGACCAAAACGCAAGCCAGTCATCCACGCATCCTGGTGGCCTCGCACCAGTTTTTTCCCACCCTTGGCGGCATACCGGTGATTGCCGATCTCCTGATGCAGGCGCTGGGCGACCTCGGCTGTCAGGCCGTTCTTCTTACCAGCGAGGACGCTGGCGCGGCGAAGCAGAACTTTTCTTATCCTGTCGTGCGCACCACAAACCCCATGCTCCAGTTGCAGCACTTTCGGGAATGCGATGGCAGCATCATCCTTGGCCCCTCCGTGCGAACGGGATGGCCGGTGTTTTTCCAAAACAAGCCATCATTGATTTTTCATCAGGGCGGCGCCGTGCAGGGCATGATGCAACATTGCCTGATGCGCCGGACACGCAATGTTGCATGCAGCGCATTCCTGGCTGGACAGATCGGCTCGCACGACGTTGTTCCCAATCCATTCGATGCCCCCCTGTTTGCCGCCACAAGCGGCATTGCCAAAACCCGCGATTTTGTCTTTCTCGGCAGGCTTGTTCCGGACAAAGGCGTGGACGCAATGCTGCATGCGCTGCAGATACTGCGCCAAGAGAATGTGGACTTTACAGCGACAATCATCGGCGATGGCCATTCGCGGCCAGAGCTGGAAGCGCTCGCTACGCAATTCGGAATTCATGAAAACATCGACTTTGCAGGCGTCAAACGCGGCGAAGCGCTGGCGCAATTGCTGGCCAGTCACCGTTACGGAATTGTACCGTCTCGCTGGCAGGAGCCGTTTGGCATCGTGGCGCTGGAGCTGATCGCGGCGGGGTGCCCGGTCATCGCATCAAAAGCCGGTGGTCTGCCGGAAGCTGTCGGCACGTGTGGCATGACTTTCCGCAATGGCGATGCAGCTGATCTGGCTGCCAAGTTGCGAACCGTGCTGGAACACCCTGCCATGGCCACATCTCTCATGGCCGGAGCTGCAGAACATCTGGCGCGCCACCATCCGCACGAAATAGCGCGCGCCCTGCTGCACCATCTTGGAATTTCCTGCCCATAGTCTGCGCCGGGCTCTTCTGGTCAATCTACAGGTGACCTTTCTGGGGCGACTGATCGCTGCGCTATCACCTTTGCTGCTGCTTCCCGTGATGGTCTGGCGCTGGGGTCCGGACCTGTATGGAGAATGGGTGCTCATTTCCGCGCTGGTAGCAACAGGCATGCTATCGCCGGATCTCGGTTTCGCGCATGCAGCGGGCAATCACATTCCCCGGCTTGCGGTGGAAGGAAAGGAGCCTGAGGCCGCCCGGCTGTTTCGCACGACGCTTGTATATTTGCCGGTGCTCGCTGGTTGCTTCGCTGTGGCGGTTGTCGCCCTGGCCGCAATGACGGGCCCCGAAGTTGTTGGCGCAAAACATTTTGGCCGCGGCGAGTTCGTCGCCATCGTCGCCTTGCTGGCCGCCAGCCTGGTGATCGCACAGCAATATTTCATGCTCTCACCCGTCTACAAGATTGCCGGCCGCAATGCGCGACTGTCGCTCATCTTGTCGATGGGGCTTGCATTGGAGTTCATTGGTGGCATGATCATCATAGGCACAGGCGCTCAACCTCTGCACTTCGCATCCTGGCTACTGGTGTTTCGCGCGATACTGCTTTTTGTACTGTGGATCGATGCGCGCCGATTGGACATACGGATTTTCGCTGCCGCCAGACCACCTGGTCCACGCAGTGCAATTGCACTCCTCGCGCCCATGGGAAGTGCAGCCGCAGGACAGGCGCTCACCCCAGTCGTCAATGGTTTCCAGACACATGGCCTTACTCTTGTTGCAGGCTTGTGCCTTTCGCCAGCAGTGGCCGGCAATCTTCAGGCGCTGCGGACGTTGGCAAATTCGGTCAAGAGTGTCGTGACAACCATCAATGTCCCGGTTGCACAGGAATTGCCGGTTCTCATTGGCCGCAAGCAAACCCGGACAATACAGAAGTTGAGTATAGTAGCCATTCATGTGGGCCTTGTAGCAGCGCTGTGCATCATCGTGCCGCTTCTTCTGTTTGGCGACAAGATCATGACGGTGTGGCTGGGTGCACAAATGACCTATCACCCGGCTCTGGCCGCCTTCGTCTTTATCAGCGTTCTGGCCTTTCCATTTCATTCTGCAGCTTCGGTGCTGCTACTGGCGGCCAACCGTATCCAGGCAGCAATCATCGCGATAGCCTTACTCACTGCAATTGCAGTTGGCATAGCCACGCTGACCGCGATGCGTACCGGTACACCCGTCATTGGACTGCTGCTGGTAGTCCTCGAATTCGGCAATGCAGCCATCACAATATATTGGGTCAACAGATATTTCTTCCGCCCGAACGGAATTGGCGCGAAACTCTTGCAACTCAACGAAACATGGGCTGTGATCACGAGCACAGCCGCCGGCATGATGCGCGGCGTCACAAACTTGCGTCGGCGCAGCGACGGAGACGCGTGAGCATGTTTCTGGATCGGGACAGCTGGTTCATTCTGATAACGCTGCTGGCGCTTGGCGGCATCGTCTGGGGCATGCGCGACACCCGGCGGATCATCGAAGCGCCGATGCTGTATTCTATCGGCTTGCTGATTATCGTCCTGCCGCAAATCTACATCACAATTGCCAATCCCTGGCGCGTTCCCGACGAAGCATTCCAGACCTTCGCAATCATGGTCATTCTATGCACGGTTGCACTCTTTGCCGGATACCTGACTGCCGGCCGGTCACAAACGCAGACCCCACGAACCTATGAAGTCAATGACAAGGCTCTTTTCCGAATCGCCTTCGCGGTGAGTGCTGCCGGCGCATTCGGCTCGTGGCAACTCATGCAATTAGGTCAAGTAACTGAATGGCGCGGCTGGCCTGTCTATTGGGCCACCCTTTCGCGATTGAATCTGGCCGGCATTTCACTGCTGCTTTTTTGTTACGTACGTTCTGGCAGGAAACTCCAATTGCTACTGGCCATAGTCATGTGCATTTTCCCAGCGCAGGAAGTGCTGCAATCCGGCCGCAGATCGGCATCGCTTCTTTTGCCGATAACGCTGATCGCTCCATTTGTCCTTGCCGGCCGCTTGAAAATTCCGCGATGGAGCATCGTTCTGGGACTGGTAGCTGCCTTTGTCATCGTTTATGCCTTCCCGTATTGGCGCGACCGTTTCGGGCAGGATGCCTATCTCGATATTGTCAGCGATGTACCGCTCAGTGAAATCGTTGCAAACCTGTTTGCGCCGGACAACCGCAAGGTGCTCGAAGTGGTCGATGCCATGTTGCTTGTTGGCGCATACGATCTTACAGGGCGCTTCGGATATGGATTGTTTTCGATCTACAACAATCTTATCGAACTATATGTTCCCGGCTCGCTGATCGGGCACGATCTAAAAAATAGCCTGCGGCTTGGCCCCGGCATTTCTTACGACTGGGTCAATGAAATTTATCCAACCGGCGTAGCTTTCTATACATCCAAGACCGGCTATTCGGATCTTTTTGGCGAGTTCTACTATTTCGGATCATTCGTCGTGTTCTTGATCGGGCGGCTTTTCGGCAATGTCGCAAAACTGGCTCAGCCTGATGGAAATCCGCGTGCCATTTTATTCCTGTGTCTGTTTCTCAGTCTTCCGGGAACAATTCCCTATGCACCCGTATTCTTCTATGTCTCGATTCAATTACCGCAATTGCTGATTTTCCTGACCATCGCCTATTATTGCATACGGGAAACTGGCGCAGGAATTCCCGGCGCCGCCAAGCTTTCTCCTGCAACCGCAAATTCCGCCTATGCATAGCGGGTGCAAGACGCCACTGCGCTCAAAGTCTTTCGATGCGGCTCAGCGATGCGGCCGCACCATGGGCGGGTTTCAGTGACAAAGACTTCTGCAGACATGGTGTATCTTGGTTATGGCCATACGGATCGCGAAGCGCCGCATCAATGTATGGCTGCGCTGCATATGGCGCGAAGAGGTTTGGCAATCGAATTCATCGCCTGGTCCAGGGGGCGCACGCAGCCCGCCGATATTGTCAATATCACGTTCCGCACGATCGAACGCAAAGGCATAATGTCCCTGCTTCAGGCGGTTGTCCAAATCGTGCGAAGCCTGCAAAATTCTGAACGCAAAATTCTCTATGTTCAAGGCGCACCGCAAGCACCACTGGCGTTGCTCGCCAGCCTGTTTGTTCGCGGGGGCACAGTCATTTATCATACGCAGGATCTATTGCCCGATAGCGGTCATCGCCTGTACGCGTTCTGCGAAGGGATGCTCGCCAGACGTGCTGATGTAGTTATCGCAAACGAACCAAACCGCGCAGAGCACCTTGCCGGACGCTATCACTTGCCAGCAGTTCCAAATGTCATCCCCACATACCTGCCGGCATGGTGGCCACGATACGGAAACAGCAGCGAACGCAGAGTGACGCTTGCTCGCAACGCCGGAGTAAAGAACATCGACAGCGCCCGTATAATCGCCGCAGGCGGTGCCTTCGATCCTGGCCGGATGTCGCCTGAACTGCTGCGCGCTTTTCAAAAATTGCCGGAAAACTATGTGCTTGTTTTTACCAATATGGGAGAGACATCGCTGGCGCGAGGTAATCTTGAAAGAATGGCAAAAGAGGAACAATGGCAAACAGGGCGTGTCGTTGTGTTGCCGCCTCTTCCATTTGATGAACTGATGGAAACATTCTCCGCCTGCGACATTGGCCTGTTGCTTTATCCGCATGGCTCAACAGGCCATTATTACCAGGCGCCGGGACGACTGACAGAATATCTGCGGCAGGGCCTTGCCGTGGTCGCTTCGGATTTTCCGGGGCTGACAAAAATAATCCGTGACAATGGGCTGGGCGATGTTGCCGATGCGTCAAACCCCGAAGCAGTCGCTGCGGCTCTGCTATCTGTCGGTGAAATTGACGATCAGACGCTTGCAATGCGAAAGGCGGAACTGCGCGGCCAAGCACTTCGAAAATTTGTTTATGAAACTGCGGCCGATCCGCTTTTTGAGCGTATGCCGGGCCTAGGCAAGGCATTGCAAGGCAATATTGTGTCAGCAGAACAAGCCGGACAATGACACAAACTTCCCAGTCGCTTGCCAGGATTCTTTTTTGCCAGTCCGGCGCCCGGCACAATTATGCCATGGTGAAAGCCCTTGCACGGCGCGGCGCCCTGTCGTCGTTTCACACGGACCTATGCCTGCACGAAGAAACGTTGCAGCGCTTTCCTATTATGCAACACCTTCTGCAAGAAGCTGGCTCGGGACGGCGTCGGATCGCAAACATCGACAGGGGCCGGCTGCGGGCCCATTGGCATGCAGGCTTGTTACCGCGTCTTATACCGCGTGCAATGCAATGGCGGCGCGACGCCGCAGAAGAATTCCTGCTTGGCCGCGCCATCGCTCAGAACGATATTGCTGCAGCCGACGCGGTCTATGTCATGCTTGGTAGCGCCTTGGACGCGGCAAGGCGTGCACGTGATCTTGGCAAGCCGGTTCTAGCGGATATTTTCATCACACCCTTGGTTCGTCAGATTGAACAGGACCTACGCAGGCAATGGCCGGGATGGGAGGCCGATGGTACGGATGCACACAAGCGCATCGAGGACATGGTTCATCGTCTGGCGGCATATTCCACCGTATTGATTTGTCCATCTGAATGCGTGCGCGATGATATTCGCAAGATCGGATTGACGACACATTGCGAAATTGTCCCCTACGCCAGCAGCCTGAGGATGACGGAAAATGCGACACCTGTTCGCGGTCGTATCCTGTTTGCAGGAACAGCCAATTTGCGCAAAGGCATAGCCTGGCTGGCGCTTGCAGCGCAGTCCATCAAGCGCAGGTATCCCGAGTGCGAGTTTATCATTGCAGGGCATGCAACGGATGTCGTTCGCAACAGGCCGGAATGTTCC